>CAXBOS010000004.1:0-314830 GCA_963977415.1 uncultured Schleiferiaceae bacterium
TGGTAAATATCCAAAATATATGCTTTACTAAAAAACGAACGGACGAAGCCGCGAGTAGCGCAAGCCGTTTTGTGCTTATGCATTGTTAGGCCCAGTTTTCTTCTTTCGCCCTGCTCTTTTTTCTCCGCTCAGCTTCCGCGTAGTAGTCACAATCATGGCGGTTCAATTTTTCGTCTTAGCAACCTTCAATCTTAGGCAACGAAATTCCCGCGCGCGCTTTTTGCTCAAAGTTGTCTTGGCGCAAAGTTGCCCTGGCGCAAAACTTGTCGGAGCAACGCTTGTTTGTCAAACCGTGACAAAGATTTTCTTGGACACAGCTTGTCAATCCGACCGCTTTAAACAACCGAAAAATTCGTGCGCGACACGGCGTCCACTTTATCCACAAAGCAATCCTTTGTGACGAAGAAAAGAGCAGGGTGGAAGATGGTTTTAAAATCAAATTTAGTTTCGGAGAAATTTCGAGCAGACTGGCTCGCTAATTGGGCCTAACGTATGAATATGTGCATAATTGCATATATATCACCTTTACAAATCTAGCGGATTTTTGATCGATTTGAAAGAATTGTTGGCCACGTGGGTGTAGATTTCTGTGGTTTTACTCGACGAATGACCAAGTAGTATCTGAATGCGACGAAGATCGATGCCGCTTTCTAAAAGGTGGGTGGCAAAGCTGTGGCGGAGCATGTGAGGGGTTATGTTTCTAGTAATACCCGCTTTTTCTTTGGCCGATTGTAAAATGCTGCGCACACTACTCGGACTATACTGTTTACCTAAAGGTCCTTCGAAAAGCCAGTTTTTGGGACGGTAGATCTTATAGTAATCGCGTAAATCTTTTAAAGCTTGATTCGCCAATAAGCTAACTCTGTCTTTTCCGCCCTTAGCTTGGTTAACTCGAATAAGCATGCGGTAACTGTCGATATCGGTGATCTTTAGATTGATAAGTTCATTACGTCTCAATCCAGCAGAATAAAGTAGGGAAATGATGCACTTGTGCTTTATGTTTTCGGTGTTCTCAAGCAAGAGGTTTACTTCTTCTTTGGATATTACTTCAGGTAGGCTTTTCCTCTTTATCGGGCGCTCAATGCTGTAGAAGCGGTTGGGCATGCCCAGTACAACTTCGTAATAGAATTTTATGGAGTTGATCGCGATGTTAATGGCAGAGTCTGATTTCTTCGCTTGTACCATTTTTTGTAAATAACCTCGGATGTCAGATTCGTTGATTTCCATTAAATCCAATTCTTTGAAATGATTTATAAAGGTTTCAAATGCAAGGATGTAGCTCTTGACTGTGCTGTTAGCATAGCGTCGCAGTTCCAGTTTTAATAGGTACTCTTCGGGGCATCTTCTATGCTCTGGGGAGGCTTCTCTTTTGCGAAACCAGTTAACATCCATGGTGTCGGGTGAATGCTGCTTTGGTGGCCGATTCTCGAAAAAGTAGGCGGTGTTGATCCACGCGTATCCCTTAAATGTTTTAAAAATTAAGGTCAGTTTCGCTTTGTTGTTAGGGACGTAAGCCATATTGAATTCCTTGCTCCAGCTGGCTTCACCGAGGCTAACGGTTAAAGAATCTAATACGCGATCTTGTTGGAATTGCAAACCAATAAATTTCTTGTTATCAATAACAAGGTGCTTAAGTGTAATGTGTCTGTTAGGCATAAGATTAAGGATTTAAATGACTAAATACGACTGAAAAAGGACCAAGTTGGGGGTGAAAATGTAGATTTATACGAATAATTAAACGTAAACCGAAAATGCCTACCTGTTTAAACTGCCAAAAGAAACTCGAAGGAAGAGTGGACAAGAAATTTTGCGATGCCTATTGTAAAAGCAATTATCATTATGAAAAAAACAAAGTCAAAGATCAAAGCTTATTTAAAAAAGTTGACCAACAACTAAAATTGAATCGGCGCCTGTTGCGCGAGTTCAATAAGGCGGGTAAGGCAGTGGTTCGCGCCGAGTATTTATTAGAGCGTGGTTTTAATCCTCGCTATTTCACCAATTATTGGAAGAATAATAAAGGGGATATTTACCTCTTTGTGTATGAATACGGATTTTTAAAACGCAGCGAAAAGGGAAAGAGTAAATATATTCTAGTTCAATGGCAAGATTATATGGCAAAGTGAATGCTTAATTTTGCCCGCTCCCAAACAAAAAAACACACCTAGTCAACGAACCGCAGGCTTTAATGCTTGTTCTAATATCTATGGAAAGAAAATCGCGGCTGAAAAAGCTTCTTGAACAATTGGGGAAAGGTCTGCATGAAAGAGATGAGGCCATAAAATTAAGTTTACTAAGTGCCATCGCTGGTGAGAGTATTTTCCTATTAGGCCCTCCAGGAGTGGGAAAAAGCCTTATTGCGCGTCGTTTGAAATTTGCCTTTCAAGATGCGCAGAGCTTCGAGTATTTAATGACACGCTTTTCTACCCCAGAAGAGGTTTTTGGACCAGTTTCGATTCAAAAACTGAAAGAGGAGGATAAGTATGAACGGAAAACCGAGAAGTATATGCCCGGCGCGAACCTGGTTTTTCTCGATGAAATTTGGAAAGCGAGTTCTTCTATCCAAAATGCGCTCCTTACCATTATTAATGAAAAGGTTTACCGCAACGGGGAACAGGAAATCAAAGTAGACTTGCGCGGTTTAATAACCGCTAGTAACGAGCTGCCACCCGATAATGAAAACTTTGGCGCGCTCTACGATCGCTTGCTTATTCGCTACCAAATGTTGGGGATTAAAAACTCCCAAAGCTTTCTGCAAATGATAACGGGTACCGAGCCAGTTTATAAAGATCAAATTCCAGAGGAACTGAAAATTACCAATGCCGAATTGGAAACTTGGCATAGCGAAATCGATGCCTTAGAAATTGGCGATGAAGTGCTGGCCGTAATCCAAATTGTGCGCAAGAAAATTGAAGAACACAATGCCAAACAGTCCAGCGACCTGCAACGCTTGCATGTTTTCGATCGCCGCTGGAAAAAAATTATTCGCCTACTGCGCACTTCGGCCTTTTTAAATGGTCGCGAAAAAGTAGATTTACTCGACTGTTTCTTAATGGTACATTGCCTGTGGAATAGACCCGAGGAAATAGAACTAGTGCAGGAAATTGTTAGCGAAACCATCCGCAAACATGGCTACAGTTTAAGCATCGGACTCAATATGCTGAAACGGGAAGTGGAAAGCTTTAAGCAGGAGGTGAATGACGAAATTAGCTTCAAAACCACCCGCATGGAAGAGGTGCTTCGCCCAGTAGAGGAGGAGTATTATCAATTGGAAAAACAGGGCGAACAGTTTGCCGGGAAGTTCATCAATGTAAAGGATTATAATCGTTTAAAAGTAGACGACTATGAAGTGATCAATCTCTATGATGATGAATATAAGCTAGTTAATCGCCTTTCTGCCGCCAAGGCCAACAAGCAGTTTAGTTTAAATATTAAACATAACTCCATCAAACACCTACTCACTTTGCTTACCTATCAGCAAGAAAAAGTGGACTATCTTTATAAAAAGCCGCATCCTTTGGTCTTTAGTTTTTGGGAAGAGCGCTACCAAAAAATGGAGGATTTCATTAAAAAGCAACAAAAAAATCTGATTGATAATAAGCCAGAATCGCTCACTTTGGCCAAGGGTAATATTTTCATAGATGCGAAATTAATGCCCGTGGTAGAGGCCAATCACCAAGAGGTAACCGATGCCCTGTCTGCGCTTCAGCTTAAGCTGGAAAAGTTAAGACATAGTTATCAAAGGGATTAATGTTTCGCTCGTAGGCAGATGCGCAAGAATAATTTTAGAGGGTAATTATAAATATTTACGCTTTCAAATAAATGCTTCCTAAAGTGATTTTTCAGGCTTCGTCTTATTTGAATTTTTAGGAGAAACTTTATTTGAACCGAAGTGAAAACGGAATTTAAGGAACTTAAATAATTTATAGTTTAGAAACGAATAGTTTACTAATCGCATCTCGCGAAAGCGAAAAAAAAGACCAAGTAAGGCTAATAGCCGAGCGGAAAAATAGCGGAGACTAGCCTTTGAAACTTGTGCAATACCGCTTTTAGAATAGAATATGCAAGAACAGTCATTAGAGAAGTTACAAGAGGAATTTGAGCGATTTATTCAGTTTGCAGAAGTGCTGGATAAGCAGAGTCGTCGCTACTTTGTGGCTTATCTGCGAGAGCTTTTACTGGCGGAACCCATGGAGGAGGATAGCTTGCAAAGCGAGTATTTTAATTATTTTAAAGAGGCTTTAAATGATTTGTTTCGCGATGATGATTTGCGAAAATTGGCGCAGGAGAATACTTTATTGGGCGAGCAAATTTTAGTGGACACCCTCCACTGGTTTCGGAAAACCTATGGCGAGTTATCAAAAAAGCATCCTTACGAAGATGAGCAGCGGGAACTCGAAAGTTGGGGTATTCGCCACCTCCGTCAGTTTTGCCAATCGTATAATTATTTAATTCAGAAGGTGAGTAGCTATTACTCACGAGAGGAAATTGATCCGAGTTTTCATCAGGACAAGTTTAAATCGCTTATTAAGGAACGGAAATTTGAGGATTTAAGTGAAGAGGAAGGTGCGCAAATTGAAAGGGTACTCAAAGACCTTTTAGCGCAGTGGGACGCACGTCTTAGTGCGAAGATCTTTACTTTTCAAATGAAGCATCTGCGGGCAGCGAAAGAAGATTTTCAAGCCAAAGTAGAAGCGAAAGTGCAGGAGTTTAAAAAGTTGAGTTCCTTAATAAAGCCTTTTACCGAGCATATTGGTCGTTATTGGGATATGAGCCGGGCTTTGTGGGAAGAGCAAACTTTAGATTTAATAAAATTGTACGATGCGCTTTTAAAGGATGAAAAGGAATTAAAACGCTTGGCCGATTTACTGGGATCTCTGCGCCAAGCAGAACTGGAAATGGAGGAGGAGCACTATGAAAAAGTGCTGGAATTTAAAGAGTGGCAAAAGGATCCCAACTTACGTACCGAGATTGTGGGCGTAAATTATGGGAGCGATTTAAATAATGTTTTGCCTAGCGAAATTGCGCTTTTTGGCGAACAAAGTGAATGGCAGTTTTTAAAGCGTTTTGCGGATGATCAATTGCAGATAAATCAATTTGAAGATCGGGTTTTACAAACTAGTACCCGCGTTTATAGTGAGTCTTTCCAACGGGTAAAGAAAAAAGAGAAGGGTCCCTTTATCGTGTGCGTAGATACCAGCGGTAGTATGGAGGGCGAGCCCGAACGCATTGCTAAAGTTTTATGTTTTGCCATCTTAAAAATGGCGGCAGCCGATGAGCGCCGTGCTTTCCTAATCAATTTTAGCAGTGGTATTCATACCATCGACTTGTATAATTTGGTGGATAGTATAAATGAGGTGGCGGCCTTTTTGCAAAAATCTTTTCATGGAGGAACGGATATTAGCTTGGCCTTAAGCGAGGCTTTACAGCAATTGGATACCCACGGTTACCGCGATGCGGATGTGTTGGTGATAAGCGATTTTATTATGTATAAAATTAGCGACGATCTAAAAATGGCCATGGAAAAGCAGCAGCACAATCGCGGTACGCAGTTTCATAGTTTGGTTATTACCGATCAGGCTAATGAAGAGGTAATCAGTCAATTTGATAATGCATGGAGCTACGATCCTTATAAAAAAGGCGTATTGCGAAAGATGTATGGCGACTTTAAGGGCTTGTCGCAGCGCAAAATTTAGAGCAAAAAAAAGCGGGAGACTCTGCAACTCCCGCTTTCAAAATGCTTAACAGTGTTTGGAATCTGTAGATTACTAACCCTATTTCCCTATAAAATGAAGAACCCTGTTAAGCATTACCAAATTACAATATTTTTTAGAATAGCCAACTATTTGTGTTAAAAAGACGTATCCATATTCGTTTTCTAAAGTAGTCCCTGATTTTAAAGGCTTTCCGCTCGCTTTGCTACGGTTAATTTTGAAGCGAAATTGCGGTGGCGACTAGTGGAAAGAGCATCCCAGCTCCTAAAAATATTTAGTTCGCTAAAAAAAAAATGCGCTGCACCTCGCGATTAATTAAGACGCCACTCTTTTTGGAATTAGGTTAAACTTAGTAGTGATTCAATATTTACGGTAAGGGTATTTATCGATAGCCACAGGCTGTGTCCCGAGCTTGAGATATTGGCTCGCAATCTATCGCGGATACCACTCCATTTTTGTGGAAATGAATATTTATCTAAGCCACAACCTTAGCTCACTATTTCTTAAGTAGCCTTGAAAGTACTTTTGCAAGCACAAAAAAAGCCCCGCTTAGCGGGGCTTTTAACGAAAACTAAAACATAAAAATGAAAAAACGTTGTGCTCTTCTAGTCAAAAGTAATGAAAAAATCACATCCTCAATCATCTCTCTTAATATTGGCTAACTAAATTTTTGTCCATTACCTTAGGGCTTTAATTTCATCTACTATTTCATCTATGCCGGCGCAAGAAATTCTAAATTTAGCCTTAGTGCAAACTGCCTTGCACTGGGAAGATCCACTCGCTAATTGCAAGCAGTTTACCGAACTGCTAACTAATTTACCGCCAGTGGATCTTATAGTTTTACCGGAAATGTTTACCACGGGCTTTAGCATGCAGCCCACGACCTTGGCGGAAGAAATGGAGGGGCCAACCCTAGCTTGGATGAAAGAAATGGCCGCCCTGCGCCAAGCAGCAATAACGGGCAGCATTATTATAAAAGAAAGGGGACGCTACCTCAATCGACTCTTATTCGTTTACCCAAATGGAGATTATAGATTCTACGATAAAAAACACCTTTTCACCCTTGCGGGAGAAGAGAAACACTATCACGCGGGGACAAGAAAGCTGATTTTAGAATACCGCGGTTGGCGCATTAACCCGCAAATTTGCTACGATTTACGTTTTCCGGTTTGGTGTAGAAATAGCGCACAATTCGATTTGCAAATTTTTGTAGCCAATTGGCCCGAACGTCGCTCGGTTGCCTGGAAGACTTTGCTTAAGGCTCGGTCAATTGAAAACATGTGTTTTACAGCAGGACTAAACCGCGTAGGTAAAGATGGTAATGGTGTTTATCATTCGGGCGATTCGGTGGTGCGTGATCCACTGGGGACCCGCATTTCGTATATCGAACCCGGTGCACAAAGTGTCGCTTTAGTACAATTGGAATATCATCGCATTACCGAGGCGCGTTCTAAGTTTAACTTCCTTAATGATGCAGATGACTTTATCCTAAAACCCTAAAATCTCACACGAATTTATTTGAACGAATGTTCAACTATCCCCCTGGGGCATGAAGTCTAATTTCACCTTGAAATCACCCTTATTTTATCGAAACTTGCACGGGGCAATGGTCGCTGTGCATCGCGTCTTTAAGGATGTCGGCGTCGCTGATGCGATCTTGCATCGCTTCCGAAACCATTTGGTAATCAATACGCCAGCCCTTATTATTGGCACGAGCATTGGCGCGATAACTCCACCAACTGTAGCGATCTACCAAATCGGGGTGAACACTGCGAAAAGAGTCTTTTAAACCAATCTCTAAAAAGGAACTGAGCCACTCTCTCTCCTCGGGTAAAAAGCCCGAAGTATCTTTATTAGCTTTGGGATTGTGAATGTCTATTTCGGTGTGGCAAATATTAAAATCGCCGCCAATAATTAAATTGGGATGCTCTTTTAATAAACCGGCAATGTAGTTTTTGAAATCTCCCAGAAACTGCATTTTTAAATCTTGGCGCGCATCTCCGCTACTACCGCTGGGCACATAAACGCTCATAATGGAATAGTCGGCAAAGTCGGCGCGAATTATCCGTCCTTCAAAATCGATATAGTCAATGCCGCAGCCAATTTCTACATGCAAGGGTTTCTCTTTGCTTAAAATCCCGACCCCGCTATATCCCTTCTTTTCAGCGCTGTGCCAATAGCTATGGTAGCCTAAATCGCTAAAAGCCTCTTCTTCAATTTGTTCGGGCTGTGCTTTGGTCTCTTGTATAAGCACCACATCGGCATTTGTTTCCGCCAACCACTCATCAAAGCCCTTGCGTTTTGCTGCCCTAATTCCATTTACATTATAAGAAATAAGCTTCTTCGCCATATCACAACCTATTTGCGCACTTTTGCCGTTATAAATTGCAAAATAATAGCATTATCGCAATCCGCCTCTTAAAATATAAACTATTTCTGCTCTTCCTTGGCAGTATGGCGCTTACGCAGATGCGTGCTCAGCATCAGTCATTGCTTGTAATGCCATTAAGCGATAGCATTAGCTTGGGCTCCAATTTGTTGCTGCGCGATAGCATTGTTTTTAGCAATTTAAAAGGAGAAACCCTTACGGTAGATTTCTATTTAAGAGGGCTTAATCCGCGTTACCTTATTTTTGAGGAAACCACCAAAGATTCCCTGCAACTGCGGTATTACACCATTCCTTTTCAGTTGCCGCAAAGTTTTTCTTTAAAGGATACCAGTCAAATTTTATCGCCGGCTCGGCAGGGTAGGCCTTTGCGAGAGGAGGATTTGTTTTCCTTATCCAGCCAAGAATTTAAGCCTTTCAAAGGCCTAAGCTCGCAGGGAAGTTTAAGCCGCGGTTTCTCCGTGGGTAATAACCAGGATGCGGTTTTAAATTCGGCTTTAAACCTGCAATTAAGTGGCGATATCGGTAAGAATACCCAAATTAGAGCCAGTATTAGCGATAATACGGTCCCTATTCAGGCAGAAGGCTACACGGCTCAATTGCGTGAATTTGATCGGGTCTACCTGGAACTGGAAAACCCAGATTTTGGGATATTAAGAGCAGGTGATTATAATATCATTTCGCAAAACGACTACTTTCTTAACTACGATAAACGGATTAGCGGTGGTGGAATTGAAACTAAGATCGCATCAGGCGAAAGCCAAATACCCCTAGTGGTACAAGGTGGATTAGCGCGCGGGCGTTTTAACCGAAATACTTTTCAGGGACAAGAAGGAAATCAAGGGCCTTATAAATTGCGGGGCGCTAATAATGAGCAGTTTATCATAATTATTTCAGGTTCGGAACGGGTTTATATTGATGGGGTTCTGCAAAAGCGCGGTGAGCAAAACCAGTATATAATGGATTATAATGCGGGTGAAATCACCTTCACCGCTTTGCAACCTATTACGCGCGATAAGCGTATTGTGGTGGAGTTTCAGTATACCGAGCAAAATTTTTTACGCACGGTTTTTCAAGCTCAATCGGGTTTTGAGTCGGAGTCCTACCGCACGAAAATCCATTATTACAACGAAAGCGATCAAGAAAACCAACCCTTAATAGGGGAATATAGTGAAGCGGAATTGGCGCGTTTGCAGCAAGTGGGCGATAATATTGATGCGGCCTTAATTAGCAGTATAATTCCAGCGGCCTACAATGATGCGAGTATTCAATATCGCTTAGTCGATTCCTTGGCTTTTGATTCGGTATTGGTTTTTAGCCGCGACTCTACCGTTCAGTTGTACAATGCAAGTTTTAGTTTCTTGGGTGCTAATCAGGGAAATTATCGCTTAGCCGAGAATCAAGCGAACGGGCGGGTTTTTCGCTGGGTGGCGCCGGTAAATGGCGTGCCGCAGGGATCTTACGAGCCACAAAGGCGCTTGGTGGCGCCTAATAGTTTAGAGGTAGTGAGCTGGCAAAATGAAGTGCAAATAAATAAGCGGCAGGCGCTAAAAATCGATGGTGCTTTAAGCAGAAACGTACTTAATCGTTATTCGGATAAAGATCGCAATAACGATGTGGGTCTAGCGGGCAAGGCCGATTATTCTTTTGCCATGCCCCTGAAAAAAGCTCAGCTAAAGCTCAATGCGAGCTATGAGTTTAATAATCCTCAGTTTAAGAGTTTGGAGCGGATTCGCGCGGTAGAGTTTGCCCGCGATTGGAATTTACCGGTTAATTATTTGGGAGCGGTGCAACTACTTAGTTTAAACTCACGCTATCAGAAAGATTCCCTGCAATTGCAATATCGCTTTCAGGCTTTGCAATCGCCTATAAAAAATGGTTATCGGCATCTGCTGCAAAGCGACTTAATAACAAAAACGCAGCTTTTAAAAGCGAATTTAAGCTTAACACAAAGTAGTGGTATTGCTAGTCTCGATAATTTTTGGCGCGAGCAATTTAACTACCGCTATTTCTTGCGACAGCAATGGTGGCTGGGTTTGGAAAGTGTGGGCGAGTGGAATCTTTCGCGTGCTTTAAACGGCAATAGTGTGCTGGCCAATAGTTATAGTTTTATCGAGTATCGCGCTTTTAGCGGATTGGGTGACACAGCCAAGAGTTTTTTAGAATTGGGTTATTTACAACGTTTCGACGATTCGGTGCGAACGGCTCAGCTAGAGCGTTTTACTCAAGCCCAAACCTGGTCGGCACGAGCTAATTGGCAAACTAAATTTGATGCCAACTTTCAAATGGCCGTTTACTACCGTCGCCTGCAAATATTACAAGGGGAAAGTCCTAACGATTTACAAAATAGCTTAACTACACGTTTTAATTACAATCAGCGGATTTGGAAAAAGGTTATTATTAGCAATTCCTTCTACGAAAGTGGGGCAGGGAATGAACCTCGCCGCAGTTTCACTTATGTAGAAGTGCCAGCAGGTACAGGAACCTATACCCATACTGATTACAATGAAAACGGCATTCGCGAGCTCGATGAGTTCGAAATTGCTCCTACCCCCGATCTCGCTACTTTTATTCGAGTATTTAGTCCTAATGTAGATTTTGTGCGCACGAGTATTGTGAAGTTGGGACAGAACTTCAATATTAATACGCCTCAAAAATGGCAGCAAGCGGGTTTTTTTAAAAAATCGCTCAGTCATTTTAGCAGTGTTTTGGCCTATCAACTCGATCGACGCAATTTGCTTGATGGAAGTATTAATAATTTGAATCCTTTTACGGTTTTAAGTAACGATACCTTATTAGTGGCGCTGAACGAAAGCTTTCGTCAAACCTTATTTTTTAACCGCGGCAGCGCTCGCTTTGGCGCAGATTATACTTTTCGGCAAAGTGATAATCGCACTTTGGTAACTTACGGCTTAGAGCAAAGGGCAATTAAGGAGCAAATTATTAATATGCGCTACACTTTTGCTTCAGATTTCATTCTGCGCTTGCGCGGCAATACTGGCGTTAAAAACAATCGCAGTGGTAATTTTACCAATCGTAACTTCGATATCGATCAGCAACAGCTTTTTAATTCTTTAACTTATCAATTGGCCACTAAATTGAGTTTGGCGGCGAGCTATGAGTATAAGCAGGAGCAGAGTAAAGGGGAAATTAGCAATAGCCTAATTAGTCACGATTTAGGTTTGGAGCTTAATTATACCGCTGCACAAAAGCTAAGTGCCCTGGCGCAATTAAATTACATTCAAAATAATTTTGAAGGCGAGGTGAATTCGCCCGCCGCTTACGAAATGCTTCAAGCTTTGCGACCAGGCGAAAATGCCACCTTCAATCTCAGTTTGCAAAAGACCTTCCTCAGCAATATTGTATTAAGTCTTAGCTATAATGGGCGTTACAGTGCTTCCTTGCCAGCCATTCATACAGGAAATGTTCAGGTGAAGGCTTATTTTTAACCAAAGTTCGATCTTAAATTAGGCCTCAGGCCGCTTTTTATAGTGGAGCCTCAATCAAGCATTTCCTAATCGTTTAAGCAAATATTTACGAGACGGATAGGTGCTTATTTTGCTCAAAAATGCGAGACCTAAAAGTATACCTGCTCGATTTCATCAACTTCCTTTTTCCCTTGCAATGCGTGGCATGCAAGAAGTCGCTCGTTACTGGCGAAGAGTTTTTTTGTATTTCTTGTTTTTTAGAGTTGCCCAAAACGCGGTATCATATATACGCCGACAATCCTGTACTGCGCAGCTTTACCGGGCGTTTTCCCCTGGAGAAAGGAGCGGCTTGGTTGCAGTTTCAAAAAGGGGGCGTGCTGCAAGCGGCCATGCATGCTATTAAATATCAAAATCGTCCAAAGTTGGGCGCCTACCTTGCTTCTCAGGCGGCAGCCGACTGGCAGGGTAGTGATTTCTTTAGCGATATCGACCTCATTGTGCCCGTCCCTTTACACTGGCGCAAGCGTATGAAAAGGGGGTATAACCAAGCTGCCTTTATAGCCCAAGGTTTAGGGGACTCTTTGAATATTCCCGTCGATGAATCCTTTTTGTATCGTGCTCAGTATCGGCAGTCGCAAACGCGGGAGCATCGTTTTAAACGTTGGACGAATGTTAGTTCGGTTTTTGCCATAAAACCCCATCTGGCCGTGACCGATAAACATATTTTACTGGTAGATGATGTGCTAACCACTGGCGCCACCATTGAAGCTTGCCTGAAGGTAATGGCAGAAATGCCGCGCTGCCGATTTTCAATTTTTACACTAGCGCACGCTTAAATCGCGAACTCAGGTTTAAAAGAAAAAACTCAATTTATTTGTTTCTGCTGCGTTTACCTTGCGGCTTGCTAAAAAGTATAATCTTTGCAGTCTTTGTAAAAAGCAAATATCAATGCAAAAACAGTTTAAGGAATTTCGTTCAAAACCCGCCGCCACCTGGTTTACCTTAATCTTACTTTTTGTGTTGTTTGCCTCTTTTGAGGCCTTTATTACTTCTTGCGCTAGCCGATCCAGCCCCAGCGGTGGCGAAAAAGATACCTTGGCGCCGCAATTGGATACTTCCTTTCCTCCCAATCAAACCATACACTTTAAAAGCCCAAGCATTCGCCTCAAGTTTGAAGAATATGTCGATTTGAAAAGTCCCCAGCAACAAATTAGAATTTCCCCGCTTTTACCAGAAGATTTAGAAATTATTGGCAAAGGTAAAGAGGTGCTTATTAAGGGTTTAGACAGCTTAAAGGAGAATACTACCTACATCATTTCTTTCGGTTCGGCCTTGGCAGATTTCACCGAGGGCAATGTAAATAAGGACTTTAAGTATGTTTTTTCTACGGGATCTTATATCGACAGTTTGGAGCTAAAGGGTCGCTTAAACGATGCCTATACCGGTGAAGCAGAAAAAGACATGCTGGTTGTATTGTATGCTACCGATCGTAAATCTACGCGCGATTCTCTCCTTTATAAGGTCCGTCCCGAATACTATGCTTTTAGCAATGAGCTCGGTGAGTTTAAAATGACTAATATGCGCAGCGGGAAATACCTTTTAGCCGCTTTCGCCGATAAAGAGTCTGATTTTAAGCTAAATGCCAATGCCGTAAAAATGGCTTTTTGGACCGATACCATCAACTTGCAGCCTGATTCCGTTTATGCTTATCAGCTCTTTAGTTACGATCCTACACCAAAATTCAGGTATATCAATGCGCGTCATAATGCTTTAAGCGAAATCACTTTTAACTTTAGTGCGCCCATGGATACTGCCTTTAAGGTGGAGGTTTTGGATGCCCCCCAAGATTCTGGCTTTTTTAAATTAGGGGAAGAACGCGATACACTCTACTACCGCTTCCGTTTCAAGCGCGATAGCCTAAACTTTAAGTTGAATTACGATACCCTGTTTATGGATTCGGTAATTTCCATTCGTCTGCGCGAGTACGATGAACCCAAGCTTAAAATTTCTGCCCCAATAAAGGAGTTTCGGAAAAATGACACCGTTTTCATCTATTCAAATTTGGTGATTACAAAATGGAATATTGATAGTACGGCTTTTTATACGCCAAAAGACACTTTAAAACGCCTACCTTTAAAAGATTCTGCCCGAGAGAAACGCTGGTTTTATGCTCCGCCGCATCAGTCAGGCTTTAGTCTAATGTTTAACAAAGGTGCCGCAGAATATAGTGCTAGTAATAGACTAAAGGACAGTCTTTGGTTTAGCTTCGAGTTAAAAAGTGGAGAAGATTTAGGAACTTTGGCATTTAATGTGAGCGCGGATAGCGCCTTACCCTATATTCTGCAAATCTTAAAGGAAGATGATTCTCCTTATCGTTTGATTCCTTTTACAGACAGCACAATGGTGCTGTTTAAAAACGAACTGCCGCAAAAGTTTAAGGCCTTTTTAATTAGAGATTTAAATGCGGACGGGAAGTGGACTACTGGGAATTTTTTAGAAGGTATACAACCAGAAATACGCATCCCTTACACGGAGGAATTAGAAATTAGAGCCAATTGGGAGCTGGATTTAGATTGGCGTTATCGCTCCGAGTCTATCAACAATCCATAGTTGCTAAATCTCTGTTGCCCTTGCGTAGATGCCCTAAATGACCATTATTTTTGTTCTTGAAAATTAAGTTATGAAAAAAGTATTTCTTCTATTGTTTTTGCCATTACTTATGGCATCCTGCGTAAGCACTAAGGTTTACAAAGATTTGCAGGGTAAGTATGCCGATATTGAGTTTGATAATAGTAAACTGCGTAAGGAAAATGACAGTTTATCTTCAGCTAATCAGTTGGCAGAGAATTATTTAAGCGAATTACAAAGTCAGCAAAAAGCATTACAAATTAAGGCACAAGAGCAAGCTATGGATTTGGAGGGGATGCGCAGCCGCTATAATGATCTTAATCAGAGCTACGAGTATCTTTTAGAGAACAACAATAATCTTTTAGCCAATAACCAAAGGGAGAATAAGAAGCTGGTTGAAAAGCTAAATACGCTGCAAAACGACTTGGCTCGTAAAGAAGATTCTTTACGCAATGAAAGCGATCGTTTAGGGAAGTTAGAACTGGCAGTACAGTCTCGTGAGGCGCGCATTAATGAATTAGAATCGGCTATTGCCCGCAAAGATAGCGTGGTAGCTGAGGTTAAGCGTAGCTTGAAAAACGCACTGCTTAATTTCGATGGCAAAGGTTTAACGGTAGAAACCCGCAATGGTAAAGTTTACGTTTCATTAGAAAATCGTTTGCTTTTTCCATCCGCTAGTTGGACGGTTCAAGAGGAAGGCACCAAGGCTCTGCAGGATTTAGCGGTAGTTTTAGCCGAAAATCCAGACCTAAACGTGATGGTAGAGGGCCATACCGACTCGGATGAGTTTAACGGCAGAACAGCGGTTAAGGATAATTGGGATTTAAGTGTAATGCGTGCGACTAGTATTGTAAAGATTATTACCGCCAATACTGGGGTGAAAAAGGAAAACATTATTGCGGCTGGCCGTAGTGAATATGTGCCGATTGCCGATAATGAAAGCCCTGAAGGAAAAGCGAAAAACCGTCGTACAGAAATTATCATTACCCCCGATTTAAGCGAGTTATCGGATATTTTAGATTAATATTCGCGGTCATTTTGCGAAGCCTGCAATAATTGATCTCATAACTTGTTTTACCAAGGCTTATGGACTTTTACGGAAGAAAGAATCTTTGGAAATTTTTGTTGTTCCTTTTTGCCGTGGCAATAGGGGCCTTGACTTTGTTTTATACCGAAGGTTTTTTGCAGCAGCTAAGGCAAGAGGAAATAAAAAAGGTAGACCAGTGGGCCAATGCCATGGCTTCTATCCAAAGAGCAGACGAGTCCTCGGAACTAACCTTGGCGACCCAAATTATTCAGTACAATAGCACTATACCTCTAATTGTGACCGATGTAAATGGGAATATTACACACACGAATAATTTAGAAATTCCCAAGCGTCATAAAGAGGAACGATTGCAAGAGCTTCTCCAGCAAATGAAGGAGAAGGGGCAGTTTATTGAAGTGCTCGAAGCCCCCGGGAAAATAAATAGTATCGTGTATTACGAGAGCAGTACGCTCCTCACGAAGCTTCGCTTTTATCCTATTATTTTATTAATAGTTATTTCCCTCTTTATTATCATTGCCTATCTCGCTTTTAGCGGAGCTCGAAAGGCCGAGCAAAATCAGGTGTGGAATGGCTTGGCTAAAGAAACAGCCCATCAAATTGGTACGCCTTTAAGTTCGCTCATGGGTTGGTTGGAGTTGCTAAAAATGCAAAATGTGGATGCCAGCATTACCGTAGAAATGGCCAAGGATATTAAGCGTCTCGAAACCATTACCGACCGTTTTTCTAAGATTGGTTCGCAGCCGGCATTAATCCGAACCGACCTTTTGTTAGTGACCCGTCAGGCGGTAGATTATTTGAAGAACCGTAGTTCCAAGAAAATTGAGATTACTTGCCAATTACCGCGCGAACCTATCTTTTTAGAACTTAATGTGCCTCTTTTTGAATGGGTAATTGAAAACCTAATCCGCAATGCCATTGATGCCATAAGCGGACCAGGAAAGATAAAAATCGAGCTACAAGAAAAAGATGCAAAGTGGGTGCAAATTGATGTAAGTGATACAGGTAAAGGGATTTCTGCTAAATCACTGCAAACTGTTTTTCGTCCTGGCTACTCCACAAAGAAGCGAGGCTGGGGACTGGGTTTAAGTTTAGCGAAACGGATTATTGAAGACTACCATAAGGGTCGTATATTCGTGGCGCAATCGGTTCCCAACGAAGGAACTATCTTTAGAATACTATTGCCAAAATTAGAGTAATGAGCGGAATTTATATACACATCCCCTTCTGTAAACAGGCTTGTGTATATTGTGATTTCCACTTTTCTACCTTACAAACTAACCGCGAGCAAATGGTAGAAGCCCTTATTGCAGAGGCGAAATTACGCCGTGGTTATTTAAATTCTTCCCCCATTCAGAGTGTTTATTTTGGCGGTGGAACACCATCCATTTTGGGAGTTGACCGCATTAATTGGTTGATGGAAGAGCTTTCGCAATTATTTGAAATTGACCCCCAAGCGGAAATAAGTTTAGAAGCCAATCCCGATGATTTAAGTGCCGGATACTTAGCAGAATTACAGAAAAGTGCAATCAATCGCCTATCCATTGGAATTCAATCTTTTAAAGAGGAAGACTTGCGCTTTATGAACCGCGCCCATAGTGCCGAAGACAGCTTGCGCTGTTTGGAGCTTTTGCCTCAGTACGGCTTTAGCAATTATACAATCGATTTAATATATGGTCTGCCGGGGCAATCTTTGGCCGAATGGCAGGAGCAACTCAGTTATTTAAAGCGTTTTTCCGTTCCTCATTTTTCGGCCTATGCCCTTACGGTAGAAGAAAAAACGGTATTGCATCATCAGGTAGAAAAGGGCGAGGTTTCCCTTACGGAAGATGCGTCCTATGAGCATTTCATTGCTTTGCAGAAATTTGCGGCGGAAGAAGGCTTTAGTCATTACGAGCTCTCCAATTTCTGTAAAACAGGCTTTCATTCACGGCATAATACTTCGTATTGGCAGAGTAAACCTTATTTAGGCTTAGGGCCGTCGGCCCATTCCTTTAATGGTGCTTCGCGTACTTGGAATGTTGCGAATAATACCTTGTACTTAAAGGGGATAGAAGGCGGGCAGTCTTTAGCGAAAACGGAATCTTTAGGAAAAAAGGATTTATACAACGAATTAATAATGACGCGTTTGCGTTTGCAAGATGGTCTCAATTTGGAAGAGTTGAAGACCTTGGGGGGCGACTCCTGTTATCAATATTGCTTGGCGGAAGCGCAGTCGGAAATAGCGAAAGGACGACTAATTGTGGCAAAAAATCAACTCTATATTCCGAGCGAATATCGTTTTCAAAGCGATGGCATTGCGGCCAGTTTATTTAAAATATAAGTTATGTATATTCAATTAGGGCGCAAGGGGCATCGTTACGAAGTAGATCTGTCGCAGCCAGTAGATTGTTCCAGTACTTTTGGTAACCTTAAGAGAGAGCCCCGCGCTTGGCATAGCGCCCCTGTTAGTATAAGTCCGGTAAAAGTAGATAATTGGATAGGAGCCGTAAAGGAAGGTGCGCCGGTTAACTTTTTTTCCGTGCAATTAAACCCTCACGGCAACGGCACGCATACCGAGTGTTTTGGTCATATTAGTCCGGAGCAGCATAAAGTGAACGATTATTTTAAAGATTACCATGGTTTCTGCACTTTCGTTAGAATAAGCAGCCGCGAGCATGAAGGCGACAGCGTTGTTTTTTTAGAAGATTTTGAAAAGAAGAAATTAAATTTAGCTAAGTTCTTAGCCATTCAGGTGGATGCCGATATTTTCCCCCAAGATTTCAGTGGTAAAAATGCAGCCTATTTTCAAGCTGAATTGTTGGCTTATCTTGCGGAAAAAGGGGTAAAGCATTTTATTACAAACTTACCTTCAGTAGATCGGGAGGAAGACGGCGGTGCTTTAGCAGCGCATCATGCATTCTGGAACTATCCCTCGGCTACCCGCGAAGAAGCGACTATCACCGAATTGGCATTTTTTCCTAAAAGCCTAAAGGAAGGCGAGTATTTTATTAATCTACAAGTAGCTCCGCTACATAACGATGCTAGTCCTTCCCGGCCATTGTTATACCGCCTCGAAAAATTGTAATTGAAAATCAATTTCTGCCGTAGAGACGCGATTTATTGCGTCTCCCATTTATGGTATTAGCCTAAAGGTAAAGGCCTAAAAAATAGAAACCCCGGTCACTCTTAAAAGAATGCCGGGGTAAACCTTAACCTGATTAATCTGCTTCGCTAATGCTAAAGTACAAATATTTTAAAAACTGCAATAGCTTGTGGTGATTTTTTTGATTTTTTCCGCTTTACTACATTTTTCCGCGAAGGTGAAGGGATTAAATAAGTTTTTACAAAAAGTCTAGACTTGCCACCTGCTCTTGGTTTGATCAGTAATTTACTCACTTGATCAGCAATTATGGACTTGAAATGAAGAGATTCTATAAATGTGTAGGAAACACTTATAAGGCTTGCGGTGACTATTAAATGTAGGTAAATAAAAACCCCGGTCACTCTTAAAAGAATGCCGGGGTAAAACCTTAACCTGATTAATCTGCTTCGCAGGTTCAAATATACATTTATTGAAATGTAAAAACCAAGTTTTTATGGGAGAAATTATATTCTGAATTGCAATTTTTGCATAAGTGTCTGAAAGACAATTTAAAAAATACAGAGCAAGTACACTAAACCACATAACTATGGTCAATATTCGTGGTTATCTGGTTAATTATGCCCTTCTGACTAAAAGTAGAGACCCCCGATTTGTGGGAGGGCACTGAAAAACTGAATGTTTTTTGGTTAATTACTAATAAAGCGATCAATCAAAAGTTAACTTTTGCTTTGGTCGCTTTTTCGTTTTCGCTTTTTTACGCCTTTTGATTTTTATCATTTGGGGCTTAAATAGGCAATATTGTTGTTATAATCGCTGTTTAGCGACTTTGATCCGGTCTCAGAGATATGCCTTGTTATTAACTAGTTAATTTAAGGATTCTTTTGAGGTTTACTGCAAAAATGGCTAATGCTCCCTGCATTTGCATGTTTTGGATACCGTATGCTATAGCGCGATTATAACCATGCACATTTTTTAGCTCGCTATTTTTTGCTTCGATTTTATACCGGTGCTTAGATTTTTCTTTAAAATATTCTGATTCCTGAAAGGCGATTTGGTCTTGATGCAAGTCTGATTTAATGGTAACCGAATAACTTTTGCTCTTAGCTCCTGGCTTATAACACCCCTCTCTTAAAGGGCACAGCTTGCACTTTTCAATATCAAAGTAATGCGTATATACTTGATTCTTGCCCGTATTCTTTTTTCCTTGTTGTGCTTTACGAATGGCTAGATGTCCAGCTGGGCATAGGTAGGTATTAGCATCTTTATTATATTCAAACTTATCCTCCAGCTTTCTATTACCTTGGGTAATAATGGGATTAAGCTTTGCCACTATTTTAATAGGCTGATCATTTTTATCTTTTAGTTTAAGGTTCTGACTGCCTGAATAGGCGCCATCACCAATTACAGTATCCACCTGAACTCCATTTTCCTGACTTATTTCCACAAGCATAGGCAACTCAGGGCCATCACCTTTTTCACCCGATGTCACCAGTGCCGCACTAATAATGCGTTCTTCCGTCATGGCTATATGGGTTTTGTAACCAAAAAAATTGCTATCCGCTGATTTATGACCCGTTTTAGCATCGCTATCCTTGGATAGAATATAGTTTTCCTGAGCATCTTCGATGGTTTCCTTTAATAGGTTAAGCTTCTCTTTAACCGCTGGAATAGAACGTAAAGTGTGATCTAACTCTATACACCGCTCAAGTTCTTTGCAATAAGCCAACTCCTTATCTAAATCTCCAGAGACATTCTTTTGCGGCATCTGGTTTTTCATACCTTCATCCACCGAATAAACTGCCTTGCGCAATAGTTTTGAACGCTCTCGTAAAACCTCTAGGGCTGAAAACGGATTTGATCTTGACAACGAATGTGTAGCATCAACGATAATCGATTTGGAGGTGATTATTTCTTTTTCCAGCGCTATAGAGACCGTTTTATTTATCAATAGATTTAATAAGTCTGTGTCCTTTAAACGTAATTTACGGAACTTGGTTAAGGTGCTAGCATTGATAACGGCTTCTTCAGGCGTCATTTCAAGGAAATATTTGAAAGACATATCATATCGAGAACGTTCCACCACATCAACATCTGAAATACAATAGATCGTTTTCAATAACAGGTATTTAAAAAGACGTACCGGACTCTGCGCATTGCGCCCGTTATTGGAACAGTATTTATCGAGCAGCTCCTGGTGAATAAAGCTGAAATCAATCAAATCACTGATCTTCCTTAGAAGGTTATCCTTGGGTACGATTAAGTCATATAAATCTGAATATGCGCTTAATTGAATTTTTTGCTGTTGCAATAACATACTTAAACCACTGTTAGTCAGTGTCTAACATACAAAAAAAGGAGTGAAAACAGTAATGTTCTCGCTCCTTTTCAATCCTTTCAGTAAAAATATTTAATGACTTTTTCAGTGCCCTCGATTTGTGGCAGGGTCTTTTTGTTTGGAGTCATAAATTTTAAGGGGCCAATTTTCTAGAGTCCTTTATTCAAGAGTCGCAGACGGAAGTGAAACCAATGGGCCTAAGGTCAAAATAAAAACCCCGGTCACTCTTGAAAGAATGCCGGGGTAAACCTTAACCTGATTAATCTGCTTCGCTGAGACAAATATAGGAATAGATAATTTAATTATCCAAATAAAATTTTCAAAAAAGTGTAAAAAATGCAAAAAATCAAATGGAACAGCTCTAAATCCAGTTGAATAACGGATTTGTCAGGTTTTACTTTTCTTGGTTTAACCTTTTCCGTTTATATAGTTTGGCCGCAATAAAGAAAAGTACGCCCAAAGCCAACAGTACGCCTACACCAATGAAGAGTCCCGCTGTGCTTTTCCAAACCGCTAGCATTACCACGCCTATAAGGATTAAAGTAGGGACCTCATTATAGAGACGGTAACCAAAGCTGCTTATGCCGGTCGGGTTGCTAGCCAGACTTTTTATTTGCTTGCCACAGCTGAAGTGATAAAGGACTAAGGCTAATACCAAAGTGAGTTTTATATGCATCCAAGGTTGACTAAGCCAAACCGGATTGATTATTAACATGCCAATACCGCCTATTAAAGTAAGGTACAAAGCGGGATTTTGAATAATTTGATACAGCCGTTTTTCCATAATATGGTATTGCTTGCGCAAAACGGTGGCTTCCAAATCATCAGCGCCAGCGTCCCAAGCCTCGCGGTGATACACAAATAGCCTTACCAAATAAAATAAGGCGGCAAACCATGCTACAAAACCTATGATGTGCAAGGCTTTAAAGAGAAAGTAGAAATTCATACAGCAAAGTAAAGGCAATTTTAAGGTCTGACAATTGTCATTTTTCAACAACTTAATTGCCCCTAGTTTTGCCTTATGAATTACGATTTAGTAGAGAAATACAATGTGCCTGTTCCACGCTATACATCCTATCCCACCGTTCCTTTATGGGATAGTAGTAATATAGAAGGCGCGCGTTGGATGAGCCAGGTTTTAAAACGCTTTGAAGCTAATAATGAGATTAGTTTATATGTGCATTTGCCTTATTGTGAGAGCCTTTGTACCTATTGTGGTTGCAACAAACACATCACTAAAAATCATTTAGTGGAATTGCCGTACGTTAAAACGGTTTTAAAAGAATGGGAAATGTACCGCAGTCGCTTTTCCGAAAAACCCATTATCAAGGAATTGCATCTTGGAGGCGGAACGCCTACTTTTTTTAGTCCCGAAAGTTTAGACTTACTCATTAATGGCCTTTTAAAAGATGCCATCATTCCGAAAGATCGTTCCTTTAGTTTTGAAGCCCATCCTTCTAGCACCAGCGATGCACATTTAGAAACCCTTTATAACTTAGGATTTAATCGTCTAAGTTTAGGAATTCAAGATTTTGATGAGGAAATTCTAAAAACCATACATCGTTTTCAAAGCGCTGAGCAAGTAGAACGCATCTGCCGAAAGGCCAGAGAACTGGGTTATGATTCGATAAATTTTGATTTGATTTACGGATTGCCCAAGCAAAATAACAAGCACATAGACATTAATTTAGATTGGGTGAAGAGTTTGATGCCCGATCGTATAGCTTTTTATAGTTATGCGCACGTTCCTGGCGTGGCTCCCGGTCAAAGGGCCTACAGTGAGGCTGATCTGCCGCAAGGGAAAACCAAGTGGGAGCTTTACCAACAGGGGCGCGAGGGCTTTTTAAAAATGGGTTACCAAGAAATTGGCATGGATCATTTCGCACTTCCGCAAGATGATTTGGCTCGTAGTCTTAAAAAGCACAAGTTACATCGCAATTTTATGGGCTATACCGCTCAGCATACCGATTTGGTTATCGCCTTGGGAGCGAGTTCTATTAGTGATAGTTGGGATGCTTTTGCACAAAATGAAAAAACTTTAAAGGAATATATGCGACGTGTGCGCGAGGAGGAATATCCGCCCTTAATTAAATCGCATTACCATACTGCTAAAGACGAGCAATTACGGGCTAAGCTCCTAAATTTAATCTGCCATTTCGAAGCAGATTGGCTTAATGAACGTGATTATTTTAACGAGTTTCTTTTGCCCCGTTTTCGTATGCTCGAGGCAGATGGCTTATTAAAAATATTCCCCTATCAGGTGAAAGTAACGCAAAGAGGCAGGTCCTTTATTCGTAATATTTGCGCGGTTTTAGACGAGCGTTTAAATACTACAGAATTAGCGAAACCTACTTTTAGTAAAGCCGTTTAGTCGATTTTATTTCTTTGGTAGGGATGATCTTGGTAAAAATGATCTTCAAAAGTTTGCGTCACCTCTTCCGGGTGACGTAATACTTTATAGATAGTATAAATGACCATAATGGGCGAGGCGTAAAATAGGCCCAGGGCGATAAATGGCCAATTCAAAAAAACGCTTAAGCCAAAAATGAGAAGAAAAAGGAAGGATAAATTCAATGCCGTTTTCATAATAAAGCCTTTCCACAATTAAAAGTTCGGAACCTAATTTTGTTCGTGAACGACGGCTTTAATGATGAGGTCTTTGGCTTGATAGGAAAAGACGAATCCCTTAATTACAAACTTCTAACGAAGCACCTGGCTTGGGGAGTGCAGGTGAAAGAAAGGGGATGTCTAATTCCATTCCACGAAGAATAAGCAGAGTGGCAATTAATACCACCGAAATGGGAACGAGCTGAGGAATATACTTACCATAGCTCAGGATTATTTTATTACTGAAAAGGTTTAGGCCTGCTAATAAGGGCAGCGTTCCTAAACCGAATGCCAACATAACAAAGAGGCCCATTGCTAGGTTTTCTGCACCAGCAGCAGGCAAGAGGGCCGCGTAAACCATTCCGCAGGGTAAAAAGCCATTGAGGGCACCACTGCTGTAAAACCAAATCGACTTTTTCTTGCCTTGGGCTTTGGGCTGCAGCTTGCGCAAGATGGGAACCAATAACTGATTGAATTTTCGATCCCATTTAAGAATTTTAAAGCCAAAGTACCCAGCAAGTAAAACTAAACCCGTGATAATGGTAAAGTCGCCTTTCCAATTGGCTACTCCGATACTTTGTCCGAAAAGCGCAGCAATTAGTCCTAAAAACATATAAGTGCTTAAACGGCCAGCGTGGTAAACTATCCAATTGCCCTTTTTCTTGTTATTTAGCCATTGCCCCATAACCACCGCCTGCAAAGGTGCGCACATAAGGGCGCAGTGCAAAGAAGACAGTAATCCGAAGCTAAAGGCTATGCCTATCATGGCAACAAGAAATCGGTTTCAAAATAATAATCGGTGCTATCGGTGTTGAGGTGGATTTTAGCAATCCATTTCCCTGCGCTTAGTTTTTCAGCGGGAAGACTTAAACTAGCTACGGTCCAGTTTTCATAGGAAAGGTTGAAGTCTTTTTCCGCATGCGTGGGCGAATACATTTCAATTTCTGCGGAAGCATGTGCGCCGTTTAAACTGGCTGGAAAGTGAAGCATTAGTTCTCCCTCCTCAACTTTAAGCTGGCATTTTTCCTCAAGGGCAGATGCGTTCTTTTTTTGTTCTATCGTTTCTTGATAGGCGATTTCCTTCGCATAGTAGTCGGTGGTTACCAAGTCATGTCTTTGATTCATGGCCTTATAGGTTACCGTTCCCATTCCAAGAATGAATATACCTAAGGTAATTGCTAATCCTGTTCCCCAATTTAACTTCATGATGCTAATTTTAGATATTAGTTCTTTCTTTTTGGCTTGATTAAAGGTCCGGTAAAGCCAGTTTTAATGGTTTCCACCAAGATATCTCCTTCATAAACCCCAATTTCTACATCGGTAGTAGTGCCAGTCATTTGGGCTTTATCCATTTTTAAAATTACTGCACCCTGACTGAGTTCAGAACCTTTTACGGTGATTTGCTCATCGCTGCCAATGGTTTGTAAGCTTAAGCCCTCGGCGGGAGATATCACCTTAAAGGAATAGGATTTTTCCTCGGGAGTTTTGTTGAGTAATTTCCAGTTGTAAACGTTGCTATAGGTTTGATCATCGATCTTTTCGTAACGCTGCCCTTGCATGCGCAGAAAAATTGCTTCTACGTCGGCACGGCTCATTACCAAGTACAGAAATAAACCTGATAGCAAAGCTAAAATACCTATATAAGCTTTTACGCGGCCCGTAAATACTTCGCTTTTACCACTGGCAATATTGTTTTCAGAATCGTAACGGATCAGTCCTTTAGGCTTATCCATTTTTTCCATAATATTATCGCAGGCATCAATACAGGCGGTGCAATTGGTACACTCTAGCTGAGTGCCATTGCGAATGTCAATACCAGTAGGGCAAACATCAACACATTGGCCGCAGTCAATACAATCGCCTTTTCCTTCGGCGGCACGGTCTTCTTTTTTACGGAATTTAGAACGCTTTTCGCCGCGTAAATAATCGTAGGCAATTACAATGGAGTTGCGATCTAAAAGTGCGCCTTGCAATCTTCCGTAAGGACAAACAATAATACAGGCTTGCTCTCTAAACCAGGCAAATACAAAGAAAAATACGCCCGAGAAAATAAGCATGCCGCTTAAACCGCTTACATGCTCTTTGGGGTCGTCACTTACAATTTGCCACCATTCTCCGGTGCCAATAATGTACATTAAAAAGAAGTTGGCGATAATAAAGCTAATGCCGTAAAAGATGCTATTCTTTAAAACGCGCTTTCGTATTTTTTCACCGTTCCAAGCCATACGACTGAGGCGTAATTGCTGGTTACGATCGCCATCTATCCAATATTCGATACGGCGGAAAACGTGCTCCATAAAAATAGTTTGGGGGCAAACCCAGCCGCAAAATAGTCGACCAAAAGCTACGGTAAAGACGGAGACGAAGAGCACTCCGATAATCATAGCTACCACAAAGATGAAGAAATCTTCGGGCCAAAATATGCGCCCGAAGATGATGAATTTTCGCTCCAAAACGTTCATCAGTAAAAAGGGCTGACCATTTATACGGATGAAAGGAATGGCAAAGAAGATGGCCAAGAGAAGGTAGCTCATTAATTGCCTCCGGTAGGTGTAAAAACCGGACGGCTTTTTGGGGAAAAGGAAGTTTCGATCTCCCTTTTCGTTAATGGTTCCAACCGAATCGCGGAAAGATTGGTCTAACTCTAAAGTTTCCTCTAATAAAGCTTCGGTGTCTTTTTCTCTTGGCTTGTTCATTATAATGCGCTAATGGCAGTAATGTCTTCTATGCTGTCGGTTGGTGCAGTAGCGCTGCTATCAGCAGGGGCTGCATTTTCCTCAAGACTAGGTTTGGTTAAATCGCCTTGTGGTTCTTTAGGATTAGCAGGAGTAGTGCCAACTAAACTTAAAATATAGGAGGCAACTTCTTGCATTTCTCCTGCATTTAATTGGTCTTTCCACGCAATCATACCCTTAGCCGGTACGCCGTATTTAATGGTAGCAAATACATCTTTAATGTCAGCACCGTGAATCCAGTAATTATCAGTTAAGTTAGGACCAACTCCACCACCACCATCATTGGCATGGCAAACAGCACAGTTTTTGGCAAATATTTTTCCACCTTCGGCAATACGGCTGTTATCAGCTAAGAGGGTCACACTGCTCTCGTCAACTAGGTTTGCAGCAGTTTTAAGATATTCTGCTTTGGCAATTTCTGCTTCGGCCATTTCAATTTTAAAGGCTTCTTCCGAAAGGGGAGCCGACTGAAATACATGAAAGCGCAATAAGTAGATTACCGCAAATACTATGGATAGGTAAAAGCCAGCCTTCCACCAAGGTGGTAGATTATTGTCTAGCTCCATAATGCCATCGTAAACGTGATCAGTAGCTACTTCTTCCTCGTTTTCTACTGGCACCGCATCGGTTAGTTTGTGCAGCAAACCATCTACCCAGTCTTTTTCTTCCTCTTTTTCCTCTTCAAGGCTTTCTACTAATTCCTTACCATCCTTGCGGGCAATAAGTTTTTTCATAGCATCTAGCGCTTCGTAGGTAGCCATAAAGGCAATGATTAAGAAGAACAAAGAAATAACCACTAGCCAATTAGTGGGATTGGCAATAATCTCGATGGAGTTAGCGGTATTAAGCATGGTAAGGCTTCCGGCTCCGACCATCAATAAAATAACAAAAATTAAAATGGCTCTATTTAGTTTCTTCATGGCTAAAATCTTTATCGTTATCTAAGGGAAGTAGGCTTATTTCCTCAATGCTTTTCCGATCTTTTAGCAAGATATAGGCTACTGCACCCACAAATAGAGTGAAGAAAATGAGGAAGGAGAGGATGGGGTAAATCGATACCCCATCTATAGTCTCCATATTGTGTTTTATGAACTTTAACATCAGAATTATTTTTCAGCAGTTTGGTTTCCAGCTACCGTCGCTTCGGTATGCTTGCTCGGCGTGCCTTTGATGTCAATTCCTAAGCGTTGTAAGTAGGCAATAAGGGCTACAATTTCCTCTTTCGGACCTACTTCAACATCAGTTAGTTGACTTTCTAATTCTGCCGCTATTTCTTCTGCTTGTGCCATTAAGTGCTTCTCTGCATTAGCGATATAGTCTGCACTGTAAGGAACACCTAAAGAAACCATAGCTTCTAATTTAGCAGTTGTATACTCGGTGTTTAAGTCGCTCGTGTACATCCATTCGTAGGTTGGCATAATAGAGCCAGGACTCATACTTGTTGGGTCTAACATGTGGTTATAGTGCCAGCTGTGTGGGTATTTACCGCCTACACGGTGTAAGTCGGGTCCGGTACGTTTAGATCCCCATAAGAATGGATGATCGTAAACAAACTCACCCGCTTTAGAATACTCGCCGTAACGGGCTACCTCACTACGGAAAGGACGAATCATTTGCGAGTGACAAGCATTACAGCCTTCGCGGATATAAAGATCACGTCCTTCTAATTCTAAGGCCGTATAAGGCTTCACATCGGAAATGGTAGGAATATTGGATTTCACCATTAAGGTGGGAACAATCTCGATAATACCACCAATTAAGATAGCTACAATACTGAAGAGCATTAATTGAACTGGTTTTCTTTCAATCCAACGGTGCCAGTGCTCGCCTTTTACTTTTTTGTATTCGGTACTGGATAGGGGTAAAGCGCTGGCTTCTTCTTGGGCTACTAATTTTCCAGTGCTCACGGTGCGAACGATGTTTACTACCATGATTAACATACCAATGATATAAAGAGTACCACCGATAGCACGGGTAAAGTAAAGGGGTATTAATTGCGTAACCGTTTCAAGGAAGTTACCGTACACTAAAGTTCCGTCAGGATTAAACTCTTTCCACATTAAACTTTGAGTCCAACCGCTTACGTACATCGGTAAAGCCCAGAATAAGATACCCGTAGTGGCAATCCAGAAGTGAGCATTTGCCAATTTCTCTGAGAAAAGACTGGTTTTATATAATTTGGGCATGAGGTAATAAATCATACCGAAAATCATAAAGCCATTCCAGCCTAATGTTCCAATATGCACGTGAGCAGGAATCCAGTCGGTGTAATGCGCAATCGCATTGAAGTTTTTAAGGCTTAAAAGCGGACCTTCTAAAGTACTCATACCGTAAGCGGTAATCGCTACAACAAAGAATTTAAGGATGGCACTATCACGCACTTTATCCCAAGCTCCTCTCAGCGTAAGCAAGCCATTAATCATACCACCCCAACTAGGGAAGATGAGCATGATAGAGAATACAGTTCCTAAACTTTGGGCCCAATCGGGTAAACTGGTATATAAGAGGTGGTGAGGGCCAGCCCAGATGTAAAGGAATATTAATGCCCAGAAGTGAATAATGGATAGTCGGTAAGAGTATACAGGACGGTTGGCCGCTTTCGGTACGAAATAATACATCAAACCTAAAACTGGGGTAGTAAGGAAGAAAGCCACCGCATTGTGCCCATACCACCATTGCACTAAGGCATCTTGCACACCAGCAAAAATGGAGTAGGATTTAAAGGCATTAATAGGTAGTTCTAAGTTGTTGACAATATGCAAAACAGCAACCGTTACAAAAGTGGCGATGTAAAACCAAATCGCCACATAAAGGTGACGCTCTCTACGCTTTAGAATCGTCCAGAACATATTAACACCAAATATTACCCAAATAAGGGCGATACCGATATCAATAGGCCATTCTAATTCGGCGTATTCTTTCGAAGAGGTGATTCCTAGTGGAAGGGTTATTACCGCAGCAACGATAATTAACTGCCAACCCCAAAAGTGAACTTTGCTTAAAAGGTCACTGGCCATGCGCGTTTTCAATAAACGCTGAAGGGAATAATAAATTCCCGCAAAAATGGCATTCCCCACAAAAGCAAAAATAGCACCGTTGGTGTGCAGGGCTCTAAGGCGCCCGAAGCTCAACCAAGAGGCTAAATTCATTTCTGGGTACACTAACGAAAGTGCGATCCATAAGCCTACTAAAAGGCCAATCACCCCCCATATTATGGTGGCAACGGTGAAGTTTCTTACGATTTTATTGTCGTAATAAAAAGTTTCTGCTTGCATACTCTATTGTTTAGATCTTTGGCTTGGCTTAGTGTCATCCTTTAGCATTCGCACACTAGGAGAGTAATCGTCGTCGTATTGGCCGTTTTTGATGCTCCAGATAAAAGCAATCAAAAAGCCAATGGCTACGATGAAACTGATGGTGATAAGAATGTAAATGGCCGACATAAGTCTTGAAATTTTGAATGCTCAAATGTATTGGGAGCCTCCAAAGGATAAAATGACTTTTGTCAGTGTTAACTTAAATGATTAGAAAAGGGCCTTTCTGGTCTTATTTAGATTCACTCTTCGCGAGATCGCGCTTCCCCAACTCATATAGCAGAGCCATGCTTAAAGCAAGAAAGGTAATTAAGCCTAGACTTTCTAAAATCGAAATATCCTGCCCTTCATTTAAAGCCACGCTATAGTCGTAGTTAAAGAAGTAAACCATTACCACGATAGTGGCATTATTAAAAAAATGTAGAATGGTCGGTATCCATAAACTTTGCGTCCATTCACGCAAATAACCCATAAGTGCACCTAAAATGGTGATGGAGAGAAAAGCGAGATATTGATTGTGAAGTAGACCGAAAATAAGAGCAGTAATCCAAATAGCCGCATGCTTATTAAGGTGTTTTCCTAATAAGGGCTGCAATACCCCTCTAAATAAACTTTCTTCTGCTACAGCGGGGAAGAGGGCCATTATAATTAAAACTACTACAAATTCTAAGGGACTTTCCATGCTTAGTATACTTTGGTATTGCTCGAGCATAAAACCCTGATTTTTTTCTAAGCCTTCGCGCCAAGAGGTAAGAAATTCGGGCATAGGAACGCCAGCGCTAAAACGATACAGTAAATCACTTAAGGCGCCCATGCTGTAGCTGCAGATGGCCAATACTATAATAACTAGCCAAATAGGTTGCGTGAATTTCTTTAGTCCTAAAAATTCTTTGGGCTTTTCACTAAGCATCAGCGCGCCAGCAATGGCCGGAAAAAGGAAGGTGCCAAGGGTAGAAAGGCCTTGCACTAATTTGAAGGCATCGCGGTGGCCAAGGTTCGGACTGCTTAATAAAGAGAGAATTTCTTCCTTGCCTAAATCAAACAAAACCATGGCTAAAACCAGGCCTATACTGGAAAATAGGATAGATCCAAACAAGGCCAGCGCAAGTAAGCTAAGTAATTGCTGAGCTAAACTGCTCTGCGCCAAAATCCCTTTTATCATACGACCGATTCCTTTTTGTAATTTCGCAAAATTGATAAAAATTCCGACAGTGGTTAAGATTGGAGAGGTAGAAGTTGGTGAATTCCCATTATTATTAGCACCCATGGAAGATGTGAGTGATCCTCCCTTCCGTGCTTTGTGCAAAGAAAATGGCGCCGACCTTATGTTTACGGAGTTTATTTCTTCGGAAGGCTTGATTCGTGATGCCGCGAAAAGTGTGCAGAAACTCGACTTCTTTGAGTATGAGCGTCCGCTAGGTATTCAGATTTTCGGGAACGAAATCGAATCAATGCGTCAGGCGGCAGCGATAACCGAAGAGGCCAATCCTGATATTATTGATATTAATTACGGCTGCCCTGTTAAAAAGGTGGCTTGTAAAGGAGCCGGTGCGGGTATCTTACAGGATATTCCCAAAATGGTTGCCATGACTCGCGAAATTGTACAGCGCGTGGATAAGCCCGTGACGGTTAAAACTCGCCTCGGTTGGGATGAGAGCACCATGTATATTGTGGAAGTGGCAGAGCGCCTGCAGGATGTAGGTATCAAAGCGATTTCTATACACGGCCGTACTCGCAAGCAGATGTATAAAGGAGAGGCCGATTGGTCGCTTATTGAGGCGGTAAAAAACAATCCCCGCATGCATATCCCTGTTTTCGGGAATGGCGATGTAGATAGTCCGCAAAAGGCCTTGGAAATGAAAAACCGCTACGGCGTAGACGGTATTATGATTGGTCGTGCTAGTATTGGTTACCCTTGGATTTTCAAGGAAATTAAGCACTTTATGGCCACGGGCGAAATGCTGGCCTCGCCTAGTTTATTGGAAAGGGTTAATGCTTGTCGTCGTCATTTTGAAATGGCGGTAGAGTGGAAAGGTGAGCGCCTGGGGATTAATGAAACCCGTCGTCACTATACCAATTATTTTAAAGGAATTACCAATTTCAAGGAATATCGAACGCAATTAGTAACCGCCGACTATGCGGTTGATGTGTATCGTATTTTAGCCGAAATTGAAAAGGAATTTGCCGATATCGAAATGGTTCATCCCTATTAATTTTACATCGAAATCACTTGGGATTAATCCAAATTTTATTGGGTACGCAATAGTTTTAGGTCTAACCTTCTCGCCGTAAGGCTGGAGGTTAAAGCACCTAAGGCAAACACCGTTAGCATTACCAGTAGCACATCACTAAACTTTAAACTTACAGGATAAGCATCTACTATATAGCCTTCCCCTACGGAGATGAGGTTAAAATGTTCTTGAGCCAAAACAATAGCGCTACCGATAAAAATACCAGCCAAGCCCCCGTAAATACTGATAATTAGACCTAAGCGTAAAAAGATGCGTCGCAATTCGCCGATAGGAGTTCCCATAGCCCAAAGGGTATAGAGGTTTTTGCGTTTTTCAAAAGTTAGCATGGCCAAACTGCCGGCAATGGTAAAGGTGGCGATGCAAAGTATTAGAGCGAAAATAAGAAAGGTGAATAGGCCTTCCGTTTTCATTACTTTTAGAAAAGCGGACTGTTGCTCATCGCGGTTTTCAATTTTAAAGTCGGGGCCAAGAAGGAGGCCTATTTCTTGCTGCGCGGTGGCCACATTTTTATAATCATCTAGCTTAAGCTCTATGGCGCTCAGCTTTGCCAGGCGGTTTAATATTTTTTGAGCAAAAGCAAGGCTTACTAAAAAGTACTTTTCGTCGAAATCGGGTTGGATGGAAAATACGCCCAAAGGAAAGATCTTTTCACTATGAAATTGCTCACTGGGATTTAAAGGATTAGCACTGTGAGCTGGCACGAAAATATTTACTGCTTCTTGGAAATCGCTGCGGCTGAAGCCCAAGTAATAGGCCACGCCCGCTCCTAATATTGCAGGTTCTACCGTTAAATCTTCGTGGAGGCGATAGTCGCCGTAAATAATTTTATTCCTAATATTATTAATGTCCGTGTAAATGGTGTCCACTCCTTTTAAAGTGGCAATATGCTCGCGGTCGCGGAAGCTCAAAAGGGCTTTTTCTTCTACCACTTGCGAATAATAGGCAATGCCCTTGGTTTGTGAAAGCTTGCTGAGTACAGGTTCAGCTTCGAAATATTTACCTCTGGCGGCGGTTATTTTTAAATCGGGATCGAAATCTTGATAAAAGCCGCGTACAAGACTTTCCAAGCCATTAAAGGCACTGAGCACAATTATAAGAGCCGCGCTTCCCACCAGAATTCCTCCTAAAGAAATGCCAGTAATGATGTTAACAGCATTGCTGCTATTTTTTGAAAAGAAATAACGCCTTGCTATATAATTGCCTAGACTCATTTAATGGGACTTTCGCCGCCATTTTTAAGGATGCGGTCAATTTCCGCTTCTCTATCTAAAGCTTCATCGATGTAAAAATAAAGTTCGGGCATCTTGCGCAAGCTGCCCTTCATTTTACGTACCAATTGATTTTTTATACTCGCTTTTTCGCTGCTCACGTAGTCTAAAATTTCCTTTTTGTCCTTTACGGGGAAGAGGCTAATGTTAATACGGGCAATAGAAAGATCGGCGCTGATGCGCACAGAGCTTACGGTGAAAAGTACGCCTGGGAATTTGTTTTGAGCAAATTCGCGGAAAATTTCGGCCATATCCTTTTGAATCTGGCTTTCTACCCTTTGTAGTCTATTTGAATCCATGCGGCAAAATTACAAAAGCTTAGTGGCTATATTCTATTTCAAATGATTTATAAAATTGGGCTTCGGCACTTTGTGAAATTATTTCTTGCACCTCTGCTTGAGCGGGCCCCTTCTTGCACCATTTTTTTAAGGCTTCTATTTGGATCAAGCTCCCTTCCGCAAAGATTTCAACACTGCCGTCTTCACGATTTTTCACCCAGCCACAAAGGCCCAGTTTTTTGGCTTCGACCTGGGTGCTCTTGCGATAAAAAACACCTTGGACCTTGCCATACACCTGAATTATTTCTGCTTGTAGATCTTTCATTTGTCAAATTTTGCTAAGAGAATGGGAAAGAGAAATAGTTGACTAAGCAAGGCTGCCAAGATAGAAATACTAGTGAGGATGCCGAAATAGAATACGGTTTTTAGTTCTCCGAAAAGCATTAGAAAATAGCCCGCAAATAATACGGCTGAGCTTAAAATGATGGCCTTGCCCACATGACTAATGGTAGCTCGGCGTGCGTGAATGGCGCTGCGTCCTTTCTTACGCAGACGTCGGTATTGATAGGCAAAATGCATGGTATCGTCAATCGAAAAACTTAAAACAATGCTGGCGATGGATGCGGTGGCCGTATCGAGATTAATGCCCAAAAAGCCCATGCAGCCTAGCATGGTGATAATGGGAAAGAAATTGGGCACTAAACTTAAAACCGCCAATTTGAAATCGCCCAAAAAGAAATAGAGCAAGATGAAAATAAGAACCACTGCGAGCGAAAAGCTTTTCACCTGACTTTCGGTAACGTAGTTTACAATCCCTGCGTAAAGACTTTGGTAACCACTGGCTTCAACCGTGGCGAAGCCTGCGAAATTACGATCGCCTATTTGTTGGATGCTATCCATAATCTCTCCCAGTTGACCAGCGGTAACTATTTCTCCCGCAATATTAATGCGCGCGAGCTGATAGTCAGCACTAGTGAAATTGCGCAAAAGGGCAGGGCTAAGCATTTCCGAAAATTCGGTCACTTTTTTAATGATGCCTGGTTTTTCAAATCCTCTACGCCAGTCCTCTTTATAGCGCTCCACAAAGGCCGCTCGATAGATATCGTGCAATCCGTTAATGGCCCCGATATAAGGCTTTTGCGATAATTCCTCCTCAAAGTTTTGCATGGCTTTTAAGAGGGCGGGACTATTGGTTTTCTCCCCTTCCTTTACAGAGATGAGGTACTCCAATGGCATGTAGGGTCCCACCAAACGCTCGATATTGGTATTGTCTTTTTGTACCCAATGCCCTTGCGGGAGATAAGCAAGACTATCCGTGTCGACTTTAATTTGGGCTAGGCCAAGCATCGCGATTAAGCTCAGGGCGAGAAAGCCATAGAGTAGTTTCTGAGGATTTCTTTCGCTGATGCGCAGAAGGGACAAAAGTTGTTTTTTGCTGATTAAAGATTTAAGCTGCGTTTTTTGGGCAGGCGCTAAAAGCAATAAGGCAAAGAGAAAGGAAAAGAACAATCCCAAGGCAATTCCTAAAGCGGTGTAGATGCCAAAGCTTACCAAAATTTTCACTGGACTAAGACTGAGCGAAATAAAGCCTGCCATGGTGGTGAGACTGGTGAAAAGGCAGGGCCACCAAACGTTTTTAAGCGCGCTTAATTTATCTTCTAAACTAGCATTTGGGGTGGTAGAGCTTTGGTATTCATTTAAGATATGCATCACATCCATCACGCAAAGTAGAATGATAATGGCGGGAATAAGAGTGCTTAGTAAATTGAGTTGATGCCCCATCGCTCCGTAAATCCCAAGGGTGAAATAGCTGGCGAAAAGTATTGTGGCCAAGGCGAGAATTACATAGCGAATATTTCTATAGATGAGCAAGAGGACCAAAAACATCAGGCCATAGCCAACGAGTAAAAAACGACTAAATTCTTTTTCTGATAGTTCGTTTAGGGCTTCGAAGATTACCCCTACGCCTCCGAAATAAGATCGTTCGTCACTTAAATACGCATCTGCATAAGCGTAAAGGTCGTTAAGGATAACTTTGCGTTTTAGTCCAAAATCGGGACTGTTTTTTAGGTAAATGATAAACTTAGTCGCGCTGAGGTCGGCATTAAAAAACTGTTCCTTAATAAAAGGATAGCGTTCTAATTGTTGAGCCACCTCTTCGCTGCTACTATTGGGTTTTAAGAGCGGCTGCCCCTGAATAAAACCATTATTTAAATTGGGGATAAGCGCGTTGTGGGCGCTAAAAACCTGGGCAACATCGGGATGGTTTTCGCAGGCCATTGCGAACTGACTTATGGCCTTAAGATTCTGTTCTGCCAATACATTATCCTTGGGTTCAAAAAGTACTAGCACAATTTCATCGTTGCCAAAATTGTCTAAAAACCGGTGGTAAGATTCTAGAGCAGGATCACCTTCAATAAACCAACCCGTGAGGCTATTATCTACTTGTACCGCTTTACGCAGATGCGGAAAAAGAAGATAGGCGCAAAATAATAGAATGACTAAAATGGGGTAGCGCAGGCGGTGGAATAGTTTCATTTTTATTTCATGAGCCAGCGAATGGCTTTGTATACAAGAGGACCGAAGGGTGGATATTTCTGTTTTAAATCTAGCCAGGTGGCGCTATGCATTATGGCCTTTTGATGACTAAATGCATCAAAACCAAATTTACCGTGATAGTTTCCTGAACCGCTGGTGCCAATGCCTCCGAAAGGAAGTTCGGGATTGGCCAAGTGAATTACTGTATTATTAATGGCGCCGCCGCCAAAAGAAATGTTGTGACTAAGCTGCTTAATTAACTTACGATCTTCGCTAAAGTGATATAAAGCCAAGGGATTGGGCCGCTGAGCGATTATATTTTCTATCTCACTATTAAAGTCAAAGGGTATAATGGGTAAAATTGGACCGAAGATTTCATCTTCCATTAAAGCCGAATTTTCACTTGGGTTGACTATGATAGTAGGACTAATTTTTAGTTGCTCACGATTCGTTTCACCGCCAAAGTATATTTCCTCTTTAGTTAAATAGGAGACTAATCGATCGAATTGGACTTCATTCACAATACGGCCATAATCCTTACTTTCAAAGGGCTTCTTTCCGTAAAAGCTATAAATAGTTTCCTTAAGAAGTTTTAGAAATGGCTCCAATACGCTCCGATCTACCAATAGGTAATCGGGGGCCACACAGGTTTGGCCCGCATTGAGCCATTTGCCAAAAGCAATGCGCTGAGCCGCTACTTTTAGGTTGGCGCTGGCATCTATTATAGCTGGGCTTTTTCCTCCTAACTCTAAGGTGCAAGGCATTAATTTTTTGGCGCAAGCTTGCGCAATGATGCGCCCAACGGGTACACTACCGGTAAAAAAAACATGGCCGAATTGAAACTTTTCTAATAAATACGTTACGACCGTTTTACCCGGTCCTTGCACCACACTAATAATTTCGGTGGGGAAATTTTCGTGAATAACTTTCTCCAACAGGGAAGAGGTAGCGGCACTTTGCTCCGGCGCTTTAAGGATGCAATTATTTCCGGCGGCAATAGCGGCAATTAAAGGACCAATAACCAATTGAAAAGGGTAATTCCAGGGAGCGATTATTAGGCAATTGCCTTTGGCTTGCGGAAGAATATAACTTTTAGAGGGCCAACTAACTAAAGGGGAACTGACCCCTTTTGCTTTAGACCACTTGCGGGTATACTTAATGGCTTGGTTGAGCTCTTCGTATATGAAACCAATTTCTGATACATAGGCTTCGAAGGGACTTTTTCCTAAATCATCGTGCAGAGCTTGGATGAATTCTTGCTCGTTTTCTTGAATAAGCTGCTTGAGCTTTTTTAAGATGCTAATTCTTTGCTCAATCATTTGGAGGCCTCTCATGGCAAAGAATTCTTGCTGGCTTTTAACCAAATCGTTTAATTGGTCGAAGCTAAAATTGGGCTCTAATTCACGAGAGAATGCCATCGGATAAAAATTTTAGATTTTAAACTGAGTTCGAGCTTAAATAATTGCAGCAAATGTCCTTTTGCTAGCAAGTAATCAAAATCTTTTAACTGCTTGCAATTTTTAGTTTGATCGGCTTGTAGTCCACACATCACTAAATTACAGCAAACTCAGTCACTAAGTTAAAACTACCGAAAAGAACAAGCTTAAGCCATCACTTGTTTTTCTTCTTTTTGTTTTTTTTTGCTTTCTTAAAGTATTCATCAAAGCGTCGGTAGGTAAAATAGTTTTTTTCCTTTTTCGATTTTTTGGGAAGAATTAAGGATGTTTCCTTGGCTAAACTTTCGTCGTTCTCCAAAGAAAAGAAGTGCACCGTCGGCGGTTTGTCGCCTTTTTGCACCCGCTTTTCTAAACGCGAAATTTGCTCTTGGTAGTTTTTACCTTCTTCGGCGCAAAGCGTAAGTTTATCTTTACTAAATACGCCGCAAGATTGCAGAATAAAGCGAGTGGTAGTGAAATCAAGATGACTAATAATGGCGTATTTCCAAGACTTCTGCTTTTCAATTTCTCCGAATAAGCTTTGCACGCCGGGTCTAATTTCAAATAGATCATCGTCAGAAAGAAAAAGCTTTTTCACCTTCTTACTGAAGTACTTAATTAAAAGCTCTAGCTGCTCTTCATTTAAACTTTGGTTCAGCTCCGTTTTAAAGTAGGCTTTAAAGGCCTGTATGATATTTAAATCCTGGGGGAAGTGTTTATGATCCTTTGGTTCAATACCAAATTCAATAAGAGCCAGACGCATGCATTTTTCGATTTCCTCATGTGGAAATCGTGAGACTGCGTTTAAGCTAAAAACAATTAAATTCATTTTTACCCCCTAGTGATGAGGCTTCAAAATTAACCAAATATTAAACACGAGTTAAGCGAAAGTTAGCAAACAAGCTTAATTCGACTTAAAATTAGGCCGCGGGCTTTTGGGGCTTCACTTATTTTCATGCTCCCTCACAGAAAAATAAGGCTTGAAATATCTGGTGGCACTCACTTTAATCAGAAATTTCAGTAGAAATATTAGTTCCTTTCTCCAGGCTTTTGTGCACGGGACATTTATTAGCGATACTTAAAATTCGTACTTTTTGCTTCTCATCCAAAGGCCCTTGCAGGCTTATTTTTCGGTGAAAAAGACCTTTTTTCGCTTCTCCCGTCACGCAATCTTTTAGGTCGCTAGCATGCTCGTGCTCGTAGTTAACTTCTACTTTTGCGCCTTCGAGAGGGAAATTTTTATGACGTGCATATAACTGCATGGTCATCGCCGTACAGGCTGCAAGACCCGCGCTTACTAGGTCGTAGGGGCTGGGTCCTAGATTTTGTCCGCCCATTTCTTCGGGCTCATCGGCAATAAATCCAAAGTTATTCGCAGAAATACGAGTGATAAAAGGCTCCTCATCAATTTGTGCTATTACCTGACTTTCGCCTTTAGGAATCCTATTCTTTTCATCCGCTGCCAAATATCGGTTGGCCCAAGATGCGATGAGTAAACCTACGTACTCCGAATCGGCGGTTTTACTTAATAGATGATCGGCGCCATCCAGTGAAATATAACTTTTCGGGTGATGCGCGGCTTCGTAAATTTCGCGAGCATTTTCAATTCCCACGATACTATCTTGTGGTGAATGCATTACCAATAATCCTATTTTCCGCCACTTGCTAATGCTTTTTTGTACGGCATGGCTCTCTAAATCGTGCAGGAATTGCTTTTTAATCACAAAGGGTCGGCCACCAATATTCACTTCGGCATCTCCTTCTTCTAAAATGGTATTAAGGTGCGGCTGAAAGAGATGTTTTACATGCTCAGCCTCCGAAGGGGCGCCAATGGTAGCGACAGCTTTTGCGCTAGGAATTTTATCGGCCACCATAAGTACAGCCGAACCGCCAAGAGAATGGCCAATGAGAATTTCGGGAGCCATATTATTCTCGGCCATAAACTGGGCAGCAGAGAGTAAATCATTAATGTTGGTACTGAAGTTTGTGCTCGCAAAGTCGCCTTCTGATTGACCTAAGCCACTAAAGTCGAAGCGCAGTACCGCGATGCTTTTCTGATTAAGACTTTCGGATAAATTTCGGACCGCTTTTAAATCCTTTCCGCAGGTAAAGCAATGGGCAAAAAGTGCGTAGGCTTTAATTTTTTGGCCAATTGGCTTTTGAAGCTGTCCGCTAAGTTGCAGTCCATCTTGATTCGTAAAATATATTTTTTCAGCTTTCATTTATCGTTTCTTTTATACCCAGCGCAAGAAATCCGTGACCATGCGGTCTTTTGCGAAGCGTTTTACCGCTGCAATATTGGCGAGGCTAATTGCGCTATTTAAGATACGGGGATATTTTAATACTCCTTGTAAGCTATAGGCGGTTCGCATTTCGGTGTGATAGTATTTATACATGTGCTCGTGGTAGGAGCTAAGGTTGGGATTGCTCTTGCTAATTTGCACCCGAATATGTTCGGAAGCAATGCGCGCACTCATCATTCCGGGTCCAATACCTTTACCCGTAAATGCTTCAATCATACCACCTGCATCACCTATTAAAGCGTAGCGGTCGCCTCCAATTTGTCGTTTGGGTGTCATTATGGGAAGTCCCCAGCCTTTGGTGCTTTCTAATGCTTCCGCTTCTACAAACCAAGGGGCAATGTGGGGATTTGTAGTGATAACTTCCTGAAACATTTTTTTCAGGTTTATTTTTTTCGCGGCAATGGCGGTGCTCATCATGCCTAAGCCTACATTGGCTTCATTATTACTAAGCGGAAAGGCCCAGAAATATCCAGGCAGTAATTTTGGATCGAAGAAAAACTCCAGGTGGTTCCCTTCATTAAAGCCTTGCACATTTTTATAGTAAATACGAATCGCGGCCAGTAAATGCTTTTTCTCCCTAAAGTGCTCTAGGCCTAGATAGCGCGTAACAATTGGCTTCTCGCCTTCAGCCCCGATAATTATTTTGCAATGCAGTTCTTTTTCTCCCTGCGCATCTTTAAGGAAAACGGTAACCCCAGTGGCTTCCCTTTCTAGGCCAATAACTTCGGTGGCCGGCCAAAACTGACCAGAACCTCTTTGTGGCAAATTGTCGATTAAAAAGCGGTCGAGATCCAAGCGACGAGCGGTATAAAAGGGAGCCAAAGGAAAGCCATCGTTTTTAAAGTCGTAGCGAATTTCTTTGCCAGTTGTGCCCTTAAAAGCGAATCCCCAAGAGGGTAACATTTCGCTTTCGCGACTAAACTTTTCAAGTAGCTCTGGGCTGATGCGTTTGAGAACATTGAGTACATCGACGGTGATGCCATCACCGCAAATTTTATCACGCGGAAAAGTGGCTTTATCAATAAGGATGTGATCGATTCCTTCTTTATGTAAAAAGTGAGAAAGTGTTGCGCCTGCTGGTCCAGCTCCTACAATGCAAACATCAGTTTTAAGCATATCTTGCCTTTGAAAATTGGGGGCAAGATACTAAGCCTTTTAAAGAAACATGCTGCTCGAAGGAACTAAAAGTTGGCGATAAGCCCCAACATATCTTAAAAGCGATTGATCGATGAATTTTTTAAAGGAAGCATGGCTAATCATAAATTCATAGCAGCGTCTGTCAATAAAAATGGAGTCTAAATGGGGGCTGGAAGAAACTACATCAAAAATTAGTCTTTCTTCTTCTAGAAAGGCATCTAATCCTACCATTTGTCCCGAAACCAATTTGATGCTTTCGGATCTGGGTATTAAAATCTCGGCCTTACCGTGAAGAATAAAGTAAAAACCCAAGGGGGAATCTCCTTTCTTAAAGAGGCATTCTCCTACCCCGTGAAACTGAATAAAGCTGCTTTGCATCACAATTTCTTCTAAGAGCAAATTGGAGGCATTAAATGGCAATAATGCTTTAAGCGTTTCTTGTATTGTATTAAAACCCACGATTCGGAACATTTAATTCTACGAAAGTAGGTTGGTGCCTAAAGTTTGGAAATGATATTTGTCATTTATTCGAAAATATTGGCAATTTGCTGCAAGGCACCTCGGTCGGAGACGGCAATGCGTTTGCCTTTGCTGCTAATGTAGCCATCTTTTTTTAGTTCGGAGATAAGGCGAATTACCGATTCGGTAGCGGTACCCACCATGTTCGCAATCTCTTCACGGGTAAGACTAATGTCTAAATACCCTTCTTCATCTTCGCCAAATGTTGCTCGTAAGATTAAGAGTATTTCGGCCAAACGTTCCTTTACATTTTTCTGAGCGAGACTGGTTATCATTTTGCCCGCTTCACCGAGTTCGTGACAAGACATTTTTAAAAGCTTCAGAGAAAATTTAGGGTTTTCTTCAATTACTTTAAAAAAGGAAGATTTGGGTATATAACAGGCAAAAGTGTCTTCTAGAGCGGTCGCAGACGCACTAATGGCCTCGTCACTTAACAAACTGCGATAACCAATAAGTTCACCATTGGTTATGAAGCGAATAATTTGTTCCTTTCCTTCGGTGCCCATGGTGTAAAGTTTTACTTTACCGCGGTGAATACAATACACTCCTTGTGGGCGTGCACCTTCGTGAATAATTACCTGGCCCTTACGAAAACTAACACAGGTTTTTAGGCGACTTAACTCGTCTTTAGCGTCGTTAGATAAATCACTAAAGGTGCTTTTTTGGTGGCTAAGGCACATTTGACAGTGATGCGGTGTTTCCAAGAATTTTCGGTTTAGTTTGTCTTTCAAAGATATGATAAAAGTCATTGCTTGCCAAGCTTATCGCAAGCACTTTTGCCTTATGCCGATGGAAAACAATACAATTACAGAATGTTCTCATTGTCATCAGCCTATACTTGAAAAGGTACAAGGAGAAGGTGATAAACTTTATTGCTGCTATGGCTGTAAGGTGGTAGATGAGTTAATGGGAGAGACTAAGGTGCAGCTGGATTTGCCGGAAAAGTCGCTGCGCAGCTATGCTTATTTAGACGAAGAAAAGATTAAAGATCAACTCTGTCATTTTCGCGAAGGAAATATCAATGCCATTCGCATTCATTTGCCATCGATCCATTGTTCTAGTTGTATCTATTTGCTAGAGAATCTTAGCGAAGTAGCTAAGGGAATCAATAATGTGGAGGTGCATTTCGCTAAAAAAGAGGCAAGTATCCAATTTTCGGAAGATCAAATTAAGCTTTCGGAGTTGGCCAGTTTGTTAGAGTTTATCGGCTATAAGCCGGATTTCATCAGTCATTTAGGGACAAACAAGAAGACTAAAAACCGCCTTTTAATTCAGTTGGGTATTGCGGGTTTCTTTTTTGGAAATACCATGTTATTGGCCCTGCCCGAATACCTGGATGGCGATTTAATTAATGATGCGGACTTACAGCGATTTTTCCGCTATTTAATGATGGCTTTTAGTTTGCCTGTAATTTTTTACAGCGCCCGCGACTATTTCATAACGGCTTATAAATCGCTGCGCGCTGGTACTTTAAGTATTGACCTTCCCATCGCCATGGGAATTACGGTCCTTTTTATACGTAGTGCTTACGAAGTTATATCTGAAACAGGCTCGGGTTACTTCGATAGCCTGAGTGGCCTAGTTTTCTTTCTTTTAATAGGGAAATGGTATCAGCAAAAAACCTATCAAAACTTTAGCTTTGATCGCGATTTAAGATCTTTTCTTCCTTTAGCAGCCAATGTTATTTTAGAGGATGGCAGCGAAAAAGCCATGGCCATTGATGATTTAGAAGAGGGGCATTTACTCATTTTACGACAAGGTGAGGTGCTTTCCGCAGATGGGATTTTAAGAAGCGATAAGGCAGAAATAGACTATTCGTATTTGAGCGGTGAAAGTTTACCAGTGCAGAAGCTGAAAGGCGAAAAGATATTTGCAGGCGCTAAAATTGCAGGTAAAGCCATACAAGTACAAGTGCATAGTTCCGTTGATCATTCTTACCTCAGTTCCTTATGGGCCAAAGACGCTTTCGCAGATGCGCCAAAAAAGAAAAGCAGAGCTTTTAGTGATCGTATTAGTCAATATTTCACTCCCCTAATTTTAGTGATCGCCTTAATTGCAGCCTTAGTATGGTCGCAAGTGGATTTCTCTAAAGCAATATTAGTATTCACTTCAGTATTAATCGTTGCCTGCCCCTGTGCCTTAGCTTTAGCCGAGCCTTTTGCTGCGGGAAGCATGATGCGTTGGTTTGGGAAATATGGTTTTTTTATTAAGAATGCCGCGGTTTTAAATCGCTTGCAATCTATTGATACCGTAGTTTTTGATAAAACAGGCACGCTTACCCTTCCCGATGCCATTCAGGTAAATTGGCAGGGCGATAGTTTAACTTTCGAGGAGAAATGGGCGGTGGCAGCAATGGCGCTAAATGCGCAGCATCCCTTGGCCAAGCCCTTATTAAAGTTTTTAGATTTAAAAGCAGCGGATGCAAGTCAGGTATTAAACTTTGAGGAAGCCAGTGGAGAAGGAGTGGCTGCACGGGTACGCGGTTCCTATTTCCGTTTAGGTAAGGCAAGTTTTTTAAATTTAAGCGATCAAGCGGGAACTACGGCGGTTTATGTGGAAAAGGATGCAGTGGTGCGCGGTTATTTTAGCTTTTTTCAAGAGGCTCGTCCCGGACTAAAAGAGAGTATCGGTAATTTAGCGTCTGATTATAAAATGGCCGTTTTAAGTGGCGATAATGATGCCGAGCGGGAGCGTTTTCAAAAGCTATTCGCCGGTAAAGCCGAATTGTATTTCAATCACTCCCCTCACGATAAGCTCAATCGTCTACAAGCTATTCAAGCGGAAAATCACAAGGTATTAATGTTAGGCGATGGATTAAACGATGCAGGCGCTTTGCAGCAAAGTGAAGTAGGGGTGAGCCTGTGCGAGAAAGACGTGAATTTTTTCCCGGCGAGTGATGCTTTACTGCAATCTCAGGCCTTTCCTTTATTGGGGCGTTTTCTACATTTAAGTTCTAGATATAGAAGCATTGTAAATTGGGCTTTTGCCATATCCCTAGGCTATAACGTAATTGGGGTAAGCGTAGCAGTTGCGGGCTATTTAAGTCCATTAGTAGCCGCCATTTTAATGCCAATTAGCTCGGTAACGGTGGTGCTATTTACCACTTTACGCTCGGCTTATTTAGCGCGTAAAGAGTTGACAATCTAAATCTTTAGAGAGCTCATTTAGATCCTTAAGGGTGTGTCGCATAAGCAACGAGCTATAATTTTTGGAACAAACGATGAACTTGTCGTTTTATCCCCGGACTAAGGCCTTCTAAATAGCTCGACTCGTTATAGAGCGCTATTTCAGTTTTCAATTCGGGGTATTTGCTGGCAATTTTAAGCATGCAATAAAGGGCTTGCACTCGGGTAGAAGGGATATTAGATAGCTTTTCCCAAATCGCTTGTGCTTGATTAAATAAGTAGCTTTCCCACTTTTCGGCTAGGTCTATTTTTTGCAAAAGTTTAAGCAATTCCCTTTGCAGAGAAGGGTCTTCATTTTCTAATCGTACGATTAATTGATCGTAAACTTTATAGATTTCTTCAGCTACAGCTGGTGAAATAATCTGATTAATAAACCAGAGGGCTCGCCAGGCCCTAGCACTTTTTTCGGTTAAGGCCTCATCAAGCGCAAGCGAAAAGAGGCTATTATTTCTTTCGAATTCTTCTATTAGTTGCGCCTTCTTGCGAAAGCTTTGGAAATAAAACTCGAAGTTTTTTTGGGCCATTTGTTTACTTGCTAAGTACTTTTAAATTACTTGATAGTATATAAGTTGCTGAATTACAGGGAATACGCAGTATACAAAGGCGCAAGGTCGGAACTAAATAATTCTTGTACAAGGTGATATAAGTCATCTTTTCAGCTGATGATAATCATAGTTGAGCCGCTTGAGGGGTTGCACCTTTGTGATATAAGTTACAACACTATGAAACTATTACTCACCTCCCTGATTTTAACGCTTAGTCCTTACATGGATCGAGCTCTTCCCATAAATTATTCTACCAATAGCGCCAATTCCACGATGGCCATAGAAGGGACTTCTACCTTACATGATTGGGAAATGAAGGCAGAAGATTTGCAAGGAACGATGGATGTTGACATCTATGAAGATGAACTAAAAATTAAAGAGTTAAAACTGGTAGTTCCGGTAAAAAGCTTGAAGAGTGGCAAAGGTCCGATGGATGATAATGCCTACAAAGCTTTAAAGGAATCTGAGCATCCTAATATTACCTATCAACTGGTACGCGTAAAGGAAATTAGTAAGCTTAGTGAAGGGCTTTACGATATTACCACTGTAGGAGACTTAACCGTTGCGGGTAAAACTAGAAGACTGATAATCCCTATTAAGGCAAAGGCGGTACAAGGAGGGGTTGAGCTCTCAGGCGCAACGGCTTTCACCATGTCTAGCTTTGATGTGGAAGCGCCCAGCTTTATGATGGGTACCATCACCACGGGTGATAAAATCACGATAAAATTTTCAATTAACTATAACTAATAATAAACACAATCATGAAAACAAGAGCAAAATTAGCATTGGTATTTGCCATGTTCTTAGGCTTAAATTCAGCCTTCGGCCAATTTGAAGTAGATCGAGATATTCAACAGTATCGCTTCCGCGACTTCCGAGGAATTAACCAGTTCGAAGCCTTAGGCACTGGTATAGCTTTTGACGGTATGAAAGTTCGTTTAGGCGGTGCTTTTGCCGTGCAAATGCAGGCTTTAAGTCACAGCACTGGCTCTATCGATGATACCCTAATTACCATCGGTAATAACTTCAACTTACCAACGGCTAACCTTGATATAGACGTGGCTTTAGCAGACGGTATGAGAATGCACATGCGTACCTACCTTTCATCTCGTCGCCACCCAGAAAGCTGGGTAAAAGGCGGTTACATTCAAATTAGTAACTTGAATTGGATTCGCAAAGGACTTTTAGAAAACATAATGGATATCACCACTGTGAAAGTTGGTTTGATGGAGATTAATTACGGCGACATGCACTTCCGTAGAACCGATAATGCTCGTGCCATTTACAATCCTTTTGTGGGTAATCTTTTAATGGATGCCTTTAATACAGAAGCTGGCGCAGAGGTTTATTTTAATCCAGGTGACTTCTTAATTATGGCTGGTGTTACCAACGGTAAACTAAACCAAAGTGTAGCTACCAATAATGAAAACACTCCGTCCTTTTTGGCCAAAGTGGGTTGGGATAAGCAAATGAATGAAGATTTAAGAGTGCGTTTAACCTCTTCTTTATACACTTCTGCAGATGGTAATACCAATTACCTATATTTTGGTGATCGTGCAGGAAGTAGATATTATTTAGTAAATGAGGCACAAGGTGCTAACCCAACCGATAACTCTCGCAGCGGTAGAATAAACCCAAGTTTCATTAACGAGGTAACTAGTATAATGATTAACCCATTTGTGAAGTATAAGGGTTTTGAATTCTTAGGAGCTTTTGAAACTTCTAGTGGTAAAATAAGCGCTGAAGCCGAAACTCGTACTTATACTCAAGTTTATGCTGAATTGGTATACCGCTTTGGTAAAGAAGAAAACTTCTACGTAGGTGGTCGATACAACAGTGTAGCCGGACAGTTACCTAACTTTAATCCTAACGCCGATCCTACTGATATTACGGTAAACAGAGTTGCATTTGCTGCTGGTTGGTATATGACTAAAAACGTAATGATGAAAGCAGAATATGTTACTCAGACTTACGATGGTTATGCAGAGACAGATATTTTACATGAGGCCCAGTTTGATGGCTTTGTGCTGGAAGCTGCCATTAGTTTCTAATAAAAAATAGCGACAATTGGATATTGGTTATCCATATAGAAGGCGCCCTGTAAGGGGCGCTTTTTTTATATGTATGTGTCTTCTTTGCGTTCCTTTGGGATTAGATATGAAAACCCAAAATTGGTCTTGGTTTTAGCTGGTCTTAGACCCTGAAACAAGTTCAGAGTGACTACTTTTTATGATGTTTTAAAGGCCAAAGAAAATTCCATCTCTAGGATTATGCTGAGAGAAGAGTTTAGGTTTTAAAACCAAGAAGATTTGATGACAATCACCTCGAAAAAAATATATGAAGCTACATTTTCAGTTATTACTGTAATTGTAATTAGTAGGTCATCCGGCCTCAATTAAGAACAAGACTTTAATTTTAATGGAGTTCTTGAGCTCAGCGCAAAGCGCTTCGGTTACGAGCGCCAAAAATAAAAGGCTTAGCGAGTTGGGAACCGAGGAGTACAGCGACGAGCTCACGAACTCCTCCTAAAGAGGATAAGCGTTCGTAACTCGCCCGCCGAGCTTGCCTTTCATGAAGGTTTTTGAAGAGAGGAATTGGAGCCTTGATTTTTTTAGCCATGCCTGTTTTCTTTTTAATGGAATGGCTGAACTCACTTCGTTCGGTTCCTTCTTTTTTGATTAAGTAAAAAAGGAGTTTAAAATATCTTGAGAAGGCTTACTTCATCGAGAAATAAGATTAAAAACAGAATCACTAATTGATTTTGTCATGGGTAGAGAGGAGTTTTAAGTTTTAGAAACCAAAACGATTTGATGAAAGCTACCCCGAAAAATAAGCGCAACCATTATTAGAGGGTTCAAACTTGAAGGTGATTGTAAATGTACCGACAAGATATTAAACCAATTTAGGTCGCAGAACTAGCCGCTAAGTTCCAGCTATTTGATCCTTATTAGGATGACTGGGAGAATTTTATTAGCGGCCTAATTTAACGTAGAACTCACGTTAATAAGTAAGTCTAATTAAAGCTCGCAGCGGCTTACCTCCTGTATGGAAACGGGCTTTAGGAATTAAGTTTAAGGCAAAAAAAAAGGCCATCCGCTTTGCAGATGGCCTTTGATATATAAAGACTCTCTTAATCTTCGTATACATCACCCTTACGGGTAGAATAGTTAATCTTTAAAGAGTTTGCTTTACGCAGCTCTTGCTTGATATCGGTTACTAAACCCATTTTCACTTGTCCATCTGCTTTAATTGAAACGGTCATTAAAGGTCTTTCGGCCTCGTTTATCGCTTCTCTTTCGGTAATTACAAACTGTTGTAGTTCTTTTACGCGAGCAAAGGCATCATTAAGCTGTATGCGCGGCTCAGATCCCACTTGTGAGAGATAAGCGGCCTTTGGCTTACCTACGTAAATGTAGGTAACTAAAGATTTACGTTCAAGCTTTTTGATTTCTGTTGCAAAGGGTTTAACATTTTCAACTTTAAGGGTAATTTCACGCATTACGGTTGTTACCATAAAGAAGAATAGGAGCATAAATACAATATCCGGTAAGGATGCTGTAGAAATTGCGGGAGTTCCTCCTCCTTGTTTCTTTCTAAACTTTGACATATTATCCTAAACTTACTGGTTCTGCTTCTGAAATTACCTGAGGGTAAGCATCTTTGATTTCATTCTGCTCTTCCACACTCAAATCGTCAAAGGTTTTCCCATAACGACGCTGGGCCAATTCTTCACGTAACTCATTATAAGCTGCAGCCAATTCGTTCTGAACGGCGATGTACGTCTTGTAGGAAGTACCACGGTCGTTCTGTAAAGACACAATTGCCTTCTGTGGGTTGTCTGAAGAAACGATGCTTTTGGCTCCGCCCTGACAATAGGTGCAAGTTCCATCGCCATTATTGTTTAGGAACTGCTTAGTAGCATCTCGCAAATCGCGAATCTCCATATATTCGTCTTCTACTAACAGCTGATTGCTAGAGTTAACCAATACTGTAAAGATGTTTTTCTTCTTTACAGGTGGTGTCTCAGGTATCTCGTCTGGCGGAGTCCATGGTGGAAGTTTACGGTTAATACCGGAATCAACATCCATGGTAGTCGTTACTAAGAAAAAGATCAGTAGCAAGAACGCTATGTCGGCCATAGAGCCTGCATTGATCTCGGGTAAAGCTCTTTTTGCCATAGCGTTTATTTACTAAATAATCTAGAAACTTCTACGTATAAAATCGCAAGGATTGCAACTGCAGTAAGAATATAAAAGGCTCCTAAGCCCATTCCTACTCTTCTCAATCCGCCTTCAGAAATATCTTCCCCAGCGAATACTGTGCTGGCATCGCTGCCATCACTAAGAGCATAAGTTATCCCGAAAACAACAAGCAGGCCCGCAATACCGATTAAGGCACTTTTAGCTGCTTTAGGATTTTTTACGAGGTTCATTATTGAGAAACCCAATATTCCTACCCCGCAAATCCCAATCAGGACATAAGCTGTATAAATTCCAAAATCTACCATTTGCTTAAATACTATTTGTTGTCGTGCTTAACTAATAGGTCTACTAAAGAGATAGACGCATCTTCCATGCTGTTAACGATAGAGTCAACCTTAGCAATGATATAGTTGTAAAAAATTTGTAAGATCATGGCTACGATAAGACCAAATACAGTCGTTAAAAGTGCCACTTTAATACCACCCGCTACTAGTGATGGAGAAATATCACCCGCTGCTTCAATCGCGTCGAAGGCACCAATCATACCGATTACAGTACCCATGAAACCAAGCATTGGAGCTAATGCAATAAATAATGAGATCCAAGAGATATTACGCTCTAAAAGGCCCATTTGCACGGATCCGTAAGATACGATAGACTTTTCTACCAAATCGATACCTTCTGGACTTCTTTCTAAACCTTGGTAGAAGATGCTAGCTACCGGTCCGCGTGTGTTACGACAAACCTCTTTTGCTGCTTCAATACCACCGCTAGCTAAAGCTGCTTCGATATCGTTTAATAATTTTTTGGCGTTTGGAGTAGCCATATTAAGGTAAATGATACGCTCAATACAGATTGCAAGACCAAGAATAAGGGCAATAAGTACGATACCCATAAAGCCTGCGCCACCTTCGATAAATTTCTCTTTCAAGATTTGGTGAAAGGTTTGGTCTTCTGCTACTTCTTCAGTTGCTTCCACTGCTGGTGCGGCTTCTTCAACAGGTGTTTCAGTGGCAGCAGCAGCTGCGGCAGAATCCACCGCACTTGTGTCAGCGGCCATTTCAGTGCTATCAGCGGCCATGGTTTCAGACTCCTGAGCCTTTAGATTTGTGTTTCCGAAGGCTACTAAACCTAAGATAGCCAAGATAGAGAGTGCTCTTTTCATTTTTTAATGAGTTGATTAAATTTTTGGTGAAAATAAAAAACTTGCGCAAAAGCTGAGCTTTTCGGGGCTCAAATTTTCGGTGCAATTGATTATTAACGCAAAACTAAACGCAAATTTTGCTTTATCGAAGATTTAACGAGAAATAATCATTAGTATTTTCTAGTTTTGCCGCCCAGCACTGAAAATAATTTTGGAGAGGTGCATGAGTGGCTGATATGGCACGCCTGGAAAGCGTGTGTACCGCAAGGTACCGCGGGTTCGAATCCCGCTCTCTCCGCAAATCGAAAAGCCTTCACGCCTAAGCGTGAGGGTTTTTTTTATTTCTGAGGCCAAGCTTGCTTGAAGCCGCGAGGAATAAAAAAAACTACTAGGGCGCAGCCCGCAGGCTTTTCGATTTGATATCGATTAAGGAGTTTTAAGGGATCAGCGACCGCAGGGAGTAAACCCCGTTGCTAGATCTGAGATGTGAGATCGCTTCGCTGAGGGATTTGAGATTGGCTTGGTGAATTAAAATTGATTTCGTTTTCCAAGCTTGCTTGAAGCCGCGAGGAATAAAAAAAACTACTAGGGCGCAGCCCGCAGGCTTTTCGATTTGATATCGATTAAGGAGTTTTAAGGGATCAGCGACCGCAGGGAGTAAACCCCGTTGCTAGATCTGAGATGTGAGATCGCTTCGCTGAGGGATTTGAGATGGGCTTGGTGAATTAATATTGATTTCGATTTTGAGCCTCAGGTTCAAGGGAGGTGGTTCTTAACGAACCCAAGATCTGCCACAAAGCAAAGAAGGGGATGCTGGGTCACAGTAGCCCTTTTGCAGAGATGAGTTGTGATACCGCTTAGCGCTTTGATTTGAGAGCAAAGCCTCTCAGTCTAATTCGGAAATTAATTAAGTAATAGTATCATTTGATACTATTAAAAGACTCAAAATCAAGCTAAACACTAACTTCCCCTTTTAAATTCTCGCAAAAGGCCAGTTTAAATTCTTCTCCTTTTAAATTCTGCCCTAGTAAAAACATGGTCTTGCATAAAGCAGCCTCAAAAGTCATGTCAGCGGCGCCAATTAAACCGATCTCGTGGTATTTTCGTCCCGCTTCGTATTTGGTCATTTCAACACTTCCTGCCGAGCACTGGCTGACGTTAATTACGGGGGTTCCGCTGCGGCATACCTGCGCCAAAGCTTCAATTAACCAATTCTGACTGGGTGCATTACCCGCCCCAAAGCTGCGAATGATTAAGGCTTGAACTTGCGGATTTAAGATTTGTGGCAGCACTAACTCCGCCGTCATACCCGGAAAGCAGTGGATAATTCCTACTCTTGGATCCAAATCTAATTTAACTTGTAAAGCACCCGCCTTGGCGCGAGCGATGTAGTTGCGATTGTATTTTATACTTACGCCAGCCTCCGCTAATTTGGGGTAATTTGGAGATTGAAAAGCTTCAAAATCTTCAGCACTCACTTTTTGTACCCGATTGCCACGGTATAAATCATACTCAAAATAAACCGCCACTTCGGGTACTAAAGGGCCGCCTTCATCATTACGAGCGAGAGCAATTTCTAAGCTGCTGAGAATGTTTTCACGGGCATCAGAGCGAGGAATGCCAATAGGTAATTGACTCCCCGTTAAAATTACAGGTTTAGAGAGGTTGCCTAGCATAAAGCTCAAGGCAGATGAGGTATAAGCCATGGTGTCAGAGCCATGTAAAATTAGGAAAGCATCGTATAGTCCATAATCCTCCTTAATTCGCAGCGCAATACGTTGCCAATGTTCGGGAAGCATATTTGAAGAATCAATCGGATCGTCGAAACTATCGGTATCAATGCTGCAATCGAACTGGGAGATCTCCGGGATTTGCCGCATAAGGTTCTCTAAACTGAAAGGATGATAGGAGCCATTTTCTTGGAGAATCATCCCAATGGTACCGCCAGTGTAGAGCATTAAAACTTTAGCTTCTCTACTCATGGCCGAATATTTTTAAGGCGTTTTCAGTGGTGATGCGTGCCACTTCTTCTTTAGAAACCTGATGTATATCGGCAATCTTCTGGGCAATTTGCTCTAAATATGCCGGCTCATTACGCTTCCCCCGAAAGGGTGCGGGCGCTAAAAAGGGCGCATCGGTTTCTAAGACTAAATCTTCCGTTTTTAATTCCGCCACCACTTTATCCAAACCACCGTTTTTAAAAGTTACCACTCCGCCAATACCTAGTTTTAGATTTAAAGCCAAAGCGCGTCGGGCTTGTTCTAAATTACCGGTAAAACAATGGAAAATGCCAAATAGCTGCTCATCCGCTTCTGCTTCTAAAACTTCGAAAGTCTCGTCAAAGGCATCTCTACAGTGAATAACAATGGGTAAATACATTTCTTTGGCCTTGCGAATCTGCCTGCGAAAGGCTTCTTGCTGCTCGGCGATAAAAGTTTTGTCCCAATACAGGTCTATGCCAATTTCGCCTACTGCGTAGTATTTTGTTTCGCCCTCCAGCTCTTCCCAAACCGCCGCCAACTGCTCCTCCCAGTCTTCTTTAACGTGACTAGGGTGGAGGCCCATCATGGGATAAATTTGGTCATGAGCGGCTGCTAGCGCCTTGAGGTCGGCGATGCTTTCTTTGTCAATATTCGGAAGATAAAATCGCTCTACCCCAACCGCAGCCGCACGTTTTAAAATGGCATCAATATCCTCTTTAAAGCGATCTAAGTATATATGAGTATGCGTGTCTATCATCTTTATTAATCTGTTCAGGCAGCTAAGTTAGAACTAAAAAAAAGCCGCCCAAGGGAAATCCTGGGCGGCTAGTAAATTTATAATTCAAGATCTCTTGAAATTAAAGCTCTAGGGCTTTTTTCACTTCATTATTCATTAATAATTCGGCTGGATTTTCTAGGGCTTCTTTAACGGCTACTAAGAAACCTACTGACTCTCTGCCGTCAATTACGCGGTGATCGTAGCTAAGGGCTACGTACATAATCGGACGGATATGTACTTCGCCGTTAATGGCCACGGGGCGTTCCACAATATTGTGCATTCCTAAAATAGCACTTTGTGGAGGGTTGATAATCGGGGTAGAAAGCATGGAGCCAAATACGCCACCATTGGTAATGGTAAAGGTTCCGCCCGTCATTTCATCCACGGTAATTTTACCGTCCCTTACTTTAGTGGCCAAACGCTTAATATCTTTTTCTACGCCAGCAAAACTCATGTTTTCAGCATTGCGTATTACGGGAACCATTAGTCCTTTCGGTCCGCTTACCGCGATGCTAATATCGGCATAACCAAAGCTTACCAAATTATCACCGTCAATCATGCTATTAACCTGCGGGAATTCCTTTAATGCGCGGGTAACTGCTAGGGTGAAGAAGGACATGAAACCAAGCCCTACGCCGTGTTTCAGTTTAAAATCTTCTTTGTATTGTTGACGTAAATCGAAGATCGGCTTCATATCTACTTCGTTAAAAGTAGTAAGCATGGCCGTCTCGTTTTTAACGCTTACTAAACGCTTGGCTAATTTTCTGCGCAAGCTGCTCATTTTAGCGCTGTCGGTAGGACGAGGAGCATAGGTAGGCGTACCCATACTGGCTTCCGCTTTAACTGCATCGTCTTTGGTAACTCTACCATCACGACCGGTGCCGGTTACTGCGCTGGCGCTGATACCTTTTTCATCTAAAATTTTCTTAGCGGCAGGAGAGGCCGATCCACTGGCGTAAGTTTTTTCTTCTGCTTTTGGAGCTTCTGATGGGGTTGGAGCGGCCTGTTCTTCTGCTTTTGGAGCAGACTCAGCTTTAGGGCTACTTCCGCCATCAGGGGCAGCGGCACTAGTATCAATAAGCGCAATTACTTGTCCTACTTCTACCGATTCGCCTTCTTCTACTTTTAAGGTAATAATACCAGACTCTTCGGCGGGTAAAGCAAGGGTTGCTTTGTCGGAATCGATTTCAGCAATTTCTTGATCTTTTTCTACATAATCACCGTCAGCAACTAACCAGCTGGCTATTTCTACTTCGGAAACGGATTCTCCTGGTGATGGAACTTTTACTTCTAAACTCATGATTTAGTGATAACTAGGCGTTGAAAATTTTTGATAACAGAGCCTCATAACGCGAGGCGGCTAATTTGGATGAACCAGGAGCGGTGCTAGCGCTCGCGGCCGGTGAAATAACTTCTTTTAATTTTACGGGGAAGTTAACTTGAACATACCAGGAAGCGCCCATATTGCGAGGTTCTTCTTGCGCCCAATAAACTTCTTCCACATTAGTATAGCTGGCAACCAAATCGCTAATCTGATTTTCGGCTAAGGGGTATAATTGCTCGAGGCGTATAAAGGCGCGATCTTGCGGAAGCTCCTCGTCTCTAACTTTGTCAATATCGTAATAAATCTTACCACTACAGAAGAATAGCTTTTTCACGCTAGCTTTGTCTTCAATGCGGGGATCGTCAATTAATTCGCGGAAACTGCCATTGGCCAAATCCTCCAATGGCGATTGCACTTTAGGGTGACGCAACAAACTTTTCGGAGTCATTACCACCAAAGGCTTGCGGAAATTCCGCTTCATTTGGCGACGTAATAAATGGTAGAAGTTAGCGGGTGTAGTAACATTTACCACCTGCATGTTATACTGGGCACACTGCTGTAACCAGCGCTCTAAGCGGGCACTAGAATGCTCGGCACCTTGCCCCTCGTAACCATGCGGTAAATAAAGGACTAATCCGTTTTGTACTTTCCACTTATCTTCTGCCGCCGAAATAAATTGGTCTACTATAATTTGCGCTCCATTAAAGAAGTCACCAAACTGCGCTTCCCAAATTACCAGCGTTTCGGGCGATGTCATGGCATAACCATAATCAAAACCCATTACACCATATTCTGAGAGTAAGGAATTGTAAACCGCAAAACGGCCTTCCTTGCCTTTAATATTATTGAGGAGCACGTGCTCTTCTTCGGAGTCTTCTACTTTAATTACGGCATGTCGATGCGAGAAGGTTCCACGTTCGGAGTCTTCCCCGCTTAGGCGAATATTAAAGCCTTCGTGAATGAGAGTGCCATAAGCTAAAAGCTCGGCCATTCCCCAATCTAGGCTGTTTCGTTCGTCTACCATTTTCCAGCGGTCTTCCATCAAGCGTTTAATCTTAACGAAAAATTTCTTCCCTTCCGGTAGATGCGTAATGGTGCGCGCTATTTCTTTCAAACTATCAAGCTCGAAAGAAGTATCGATAGATTGGTGGAAATCAGCCGGAATTGCGGGTTTGTAACCTTCCCACTCATCTAGCATAAACTGGGTGATGGTGTTTTTCTCAATCTTCTTCGATTCGTCGAAGCGCATTTCCAACACATCCTTAAACTCCGATTCTAGTGATTTTACAAAAGCCTTATCTACAATACCTTCCTTTTCTAATTTAGCCTGGTAAATTACTTTAGGATCGGGATGCTTGCTTATGGTCTTGTAAAGTAAAGGTTGGGTAAAGCGGGGCTCATCACCTTCATTATGACCGTATTTTCGGTAGCATAACAGATCTATGAAAATATCACGATTATAGCGCTGGCGGTATTCCATGGCAAATATGGTGGCATGAATAACCGCTTCCACATCATCTCCATTAACGTGTAATACCGGCGCTTGCACGGTTTTCGCAACGTCAGTACAATAAATACTAGAACGCGCATCTAAGTAATTGGTGGTAAAACCTACTTGGTTGTTAATTACCATGTGCACGGTACCACCAGTGCGGTAACCTTCTAAGGTTTCCATTTGCAATACTTCGTACACAATACCTTGAGCGGCAACTGCTGCGTCACCGTGGATTAGTATTGGCATTACCTTCGATTGATCTTTACCATGGTCGGTATTAATCTTGGCACGAGCAATTCCTGTTACAATAGCATCAACCGCTTCTAAGTGTGAAGGGTTAGGCGAAAGGTTTAGTTTAATAACCTCGCCATTATCTAAAGTCTTGGTGGTAGTATATCCCAAGTGGTATTTTACGTCACCATCAAACTCATCATCCACAAACTCTTTACCTTCAAATTCACTGAAGATATCGCGTTGGGTTTTCCCGAAAATATTAGAGAGAACGTTTAAGCGTCCGCGGTGTGCCATACCTACTACAAATTCTTTAACCCCTAAACGGGCGGCATGGCGAATACCGAATTCCATGGCGGGAATAAGACTCTCTGCTCCTTCGATGGAGAAGCGTTTTTGCCCCACAAATTTGCGGTTAATGAAGTTTTCGAAAGCTACCGCTTCATTTAATTTATGAAGGATCAGCTTTTTATCTTCACTACTGTAGTCAGGAGCATTATCTCCCTCTTGTAATTTTTTCTGGATCCAAGTAATTTTTTCTGGATCTCCTAAGTACATATACTCTAAGCCAATGCTGCGGCAATAAACGCGTTCGAGGCGTTCAATAATTTCGCGAAGGGTTTTAGAGGTGTCGTAGCCAATTTCTTTGGCGGCCTGAAAAGGATTGTCCAAGTCGGCTTGACTTAAACCAAAATTTTCCAGACTTAATTTTGGCTCATACTCACGGCGCGAACGCACGGGGTTAGTGGCGGTAAAGAGATGTCCTCTTTTGCGATAACCATCAATTAAGGCGAGCACTTGAAACTCCTTGCGAATTTCCGCAACAATTTCGGCGTGATTAAGAGTTATTTCCGATTCTGCGGCAAAGCTGCCATCTTCATCGTCATATTCTTCTTTTGCGAAATCGTAGCCCTGAAAGAAAGCGCGCCAACTAGGTTCTACGCTATCGGGGCTAGTGAGATACTGTTGGTATAATTCGTCAATAAAGTCACTATGTACTCCACCGAGAAAAGAAAATCTATCCATGTTAATGTTACGTGGTCCGTAAGTTTGTGCAAAATTAAGATAAATATAATGCCCTCATTCTTCTAATCGACCATTATTAATGCGAAATAGGCATTGCTTTATATAACTTTGTCTAATCTAAATCGTTTAGCTGAATATGAAAAATCTTTTGTTGTTAATCTTTGTGGCTTTTTCATTAAGCCTTTCTGCGCAAAGCGAACGTTTTAAAAAAGGAGGTTCAAAGGCTGATAAGCCAAGGGAGCAAAGCGAAGAGCCAAAGCCAAAGCCGCAGTCAAGTACTGAAAAACCTAAATCCTGGACCGATAAATTAATTTTTGGTGGCGGTGCGGGTCTATCATTTGGTACCAATACCAATATTTTTCTGGCACCACAAGTGGGATATCAAGTAAAAGATAATTTGGTAGTAGGAGTAGGGTATATGTATAATTACGCGCGCTGGAGAAGTATATGGGCGAATGGGAGCTTTCAGAATACTGACTTCGAAAACACCGTGCACGGCCCTAATATTTTTGCAAATTACAGTCCTTTAGAAAGCGTGTTTCTTGGCGCTCAGTTTGAGGTTTTAAATCATGACGCTTATCTCTACAATATCAACACTTTTGATTTTGACGTAGAAAACCGCTGGACCAATGTGCTTTTTGTGCAAGGTGGTTTCAGGCAGCAAGTAGGTAAGAAGGGAATGATGCTTTTGGGAATTCGCTATAATTTACTGCATGATCAATACAGTCCTTATGGCGCATCTTGGGCTCCCATTTTCTTGGTTTACTTTTAAACTTTCAACCTAGGATTAACTTTTATTGAAAATCTGAGACTCTAATTTAGAGTCGAACTCAAATTAAATTAGGCCGCTATACTGCGCTCGGAAATAAACTTTAATCGCTTCGCGTTTGAGTATAGCACGTGCGATTTCGAGATTATTTTCGCTTAAATATTTCTCGGCCAAATCGATGCGGTAAAATAAATCGGTAAACGATTGGGCTTGAATTCGATACTGGTCCAGCCAGTGGCGTAACCAATTTTCTAAATCTTCGGTAGGCACTTCTTCCTCCTCGCACTTTAAATCTTTCGCTAATTGCTTACGCAGATTGGCAAGTAACCATTCCTTTTTCGGATGAGATTCTAAAAGATCAAGATTAACATTTAGTGATCGCGGTGACTGAGCCATTGAGCGAAATTTGTGAGTTGGGTTTTCACCTTGTCATTTTTCGCATCTGCAGAAGCAAGCGCATTTAAAGCACTTTTCAGCAGTTCTTCACGTTTGGCGATGGCCTTAGTTTCGGCGCCACATTCGATAAAGAATTTTTGAAAGGCTTGCACTTTGGCATCCCCTGCTAAGTTTTCTTTTTGCAAGGCAGCTAACTCCACAGGCGCGAATTCACGCGCATAAATCATGAGTAAGGTTTTTTTGTCTTGCAGAATATCGCCGCCTACTTTTTTGCCAAACTTGTGAGGATCGCCAAAAGCGTCCAAAAGGTCATCTTGCACTTGAAAGGCTAAACCAGCATCTACTCCAAATTTATAAAGTGCCAGGGCCTGACTACTCGAAGCCTTACCTATCAGGGCCCCAATTTGAAGAGCGGCTCCCAGCAATACTGCCGTTTTTAGGCGAATCATTTCAAGGTAGTCTTCTTCGCTTACGCTAGATAGACTCTCGAAATTCATATCGTATTGCTGACCTTCACAAACTTCCAATGCTGTTTTGGAGAAGATCTCGTAAACCTTGGCAAGAATGCTTTTATCAACTTGATTTAGATATTGATAGGATTTTACTAGCATGGCATCTCCCGCAAGGATGGCCACATTAGCATTCCACTTTTCGTGAATGGTTTTTTTGCCACGACGAAGATGAGCATCGTCCATAATGTCATCGTGCACCAACGAAAAATTATGGAACATTTCTATAGCTAAACTCGGTAAAAGGGCATCTTCTAAATTACCCTCGAAAAGGTCGCAGCCTGCTAAAACCATCGCAGGCCTTAGTCGTTTTCCGCCTAAGGAAAGGATGTATGAAATAGGTTGATATAATTCAATCGGTTCTTGATCGAAATCTTGGCGTGCCAAGGTATTTTCAATCAAACTTATATAACCCTTAAAATTTTCCATCAATTATTTAATCAGTCTTTTTTCACTAAATCGAGTAGGTATCTGCCGTAACCACTTTTTAATAAGGGTTGGGCAATTTCTACCAACTTTTCGTCATTTATAAATCCTTGGCGGAAGGCTATTTCTTCAATACAGCCGACTTTAAGCCCTTGTCTTTCTTCAATTACTTGTACAAACTGTCCAGCTTGCATAAGGCTTGCAAAGGTACCCGTGTCTAGCCAGGCCGTACCTCTATCCAAAATACCCACTTGCAATTTTCCTTGCATTAAGTATTCCTTATTTACATCGGTAATTTCATATTCACCTCGTGGTGAGGGCTTTAGGTCTGAAGCGATTTGTACGACATTATTATCGTAGAAATATAAACCAGGAACCGCATAACGCGATTTAGGCTTTGCGGGTTTTTCTTCGATGGAGCGAGCAACAAGGTTTTCATCAAAATCTACCACACCATAGCGTTCGGGGTCGGAAACTTGATAGGCGAAAACAACACCTCCATTGGGATCTTTACTGCTTTGTAGAAGGTCTTCCATTTTAGAGCCGTAGAAGATATTATCTCCTAAAACCAAAGCCACACTGTCGTTGCCAATAAAGTCCTTTCCTAAAACAAAGGCTTGAGCGAGGCCATTTGGCTCGTGCTGCACCGTATACTGAAAATTACAACCGATACGACTGCCGTCTCCTAAGAGCTTCTGGAAAAGAGGCATATCGTGGGGCGTGGAAATTATCAAGATATCGCTAATTCCCGCTTGTAAAAGTGTACCCAGAGGATAATAAATCATGGGTTTATCGTAAACGGGCATTAACTGTTTGCTAACTGCAAGTGTTAAAGGATGCAGTCTTGTACCAGATCCACCGGCGAGAATAATGCCTTTCATGTTTTTTACTTTTAGGGTTTATCTCCTTCAAAATCCTCACTTTCATCTACTTCGTCATCGTAAATAGTAATGTAAGGCTCGGTAAAGGATTTGCTAATTATAAGCTTTTCAAAGCTAAGCAATAAGGTTGGTAATATTAAAAGATTGCCAATCATTGCAATTACTAAAGTGATACTTACCAAAATTCCTAGGGCTACTATCCCGCCAAAGCTGGAAGCAGTAAACACACTAAAGCCGAAAAAGAGAACAATGGAGGTATAAAACATACTTACCCCAGTTTCACGAATCGCTAATAGTACCGACTGGCCAATATTATAGCGTGTGTTTTTAAGTTCTTGTCTGTATTTCGCCAAGAAATGGATGGTATCATCAATGCTAATTCCAAAAGCTACACTAAATACTAAAATCGTACTCGGCTTAAGGGGAATCCCAAAATACCCCATAATTCCTGCCGTCATTACCAATGGAAAAATATTAGGTACAAGCGAAACCAAAACCATGGTGAAAGACCGGAAAATAAAAGCCATCACCAAAGCAATTACGGCGATGGCCAAACTTAAGCTAACCAACAAGTTCTTTATTAAATAGGTAGTCCCTTTTTGAAAAACTACCCAGGCGCCTGTTACGGTAACATCGTATTTTTCAGAAGGAAAGTTTTTGGCGATTGAAGCAAAAACGGCTTCTTGCATATAGGTGCTTTCTTCTTTGCCCATGTCTTTAACCTGCATCGTTACACGGGTATAGCGCGCCGTGCTATCGGCTAAAGAGCTTAATAAATTAGACTGGTTGTCTTTGTCACCTTTCGGGAGATAGCTAGCAATAAAGCTTCTTTCTTGACTAGTGGGAAGCGAGTAAAAACTAGAGTCGCCGCGGTAATAGGCTTGTTTGGCAAACTTTAATCCATCTACAATAGATAAGGAGCGGCTGATGCCTTCTACCTGAGCAAGATCGTTTTGCAGTTTGTCAATTCGTTTTAAAGTGGCGGACTTATAAATACCATTGGCCTTTTTAGTATCAATAACCAACTCTAAGGGAACCATGCCATTAAACTTATCTTCTAAAAAATGCAGATCTTTATAAACGGGATCACTTTTTTTAAACTCTTCACTAAGATTACCGGTAGTGTAAATTTTAGTCACCCCATAAAAAGCAATAATAAGTAGGCCTATTAAAGCAGTATAAACCCATTTCCGGTGGTACATGGTAGTGCGAATCAGCCAGTCGATAAATCCCTTTATCCAGCGTTTTTCCAAATGTTTGTAATGCCTTTCTTTCGGAGCGCGCGCAAAACTGTAATAGATGGGTATAAGGACAATGGAAATAACAAAAACCATCATTACATTGATGGAGGCTACCACGCCAAATTCTTTTAAAATCACGCTATTCGTTAATATCAGCGCCGCAAAACCCATGGCGGTGGTAATATTGGTGAGCAAGGTAGCGGCGCCAATTTTGCGAATTACCCTTTGCAAGGCGAGAATGCGATTTCCGTGATTTTTATATTCAGTATGGTACTTATTAATCAGAAAAATGCAATTGGGGACACCAATCACAATTACCAAGGAAGGGATTAACGATGAGAGCATAGATATCTCATAATTGAGCACCGAAATCAGCCCGAAAGACCAAAACACACCTAATACTACTACGGCAATAGAAATGAGCATCGCGCGGAAGCTGCGCAAGAAAGCATATAAAATTAGCCCCGTTACCAATAAGGCCAAACCCACTAGCATAAAAATCTCTTGGCCAATGGTTTTCGTGTTGGCCATGCGAATGTGAGGAAGGCCGCTAATTTTTATATCGCGCTTCAAAATAAGCTCCTCTGCGGCAACGGTTTGTTTTATTTCTTCAACAATGCGAATAATATTTTTATCGTAGAGCTTTTTGCCGTCAATATGAACCAGCATAAGCGGCACGCGACCATCTTCGCTTTCCAAGAGGCCACGGTAAAAAGGTAAGGCATTGTAAATCGCCTTAACAGAGTCGAATTTCCCCGCGGCTAAGGCAGGTGCAAGGGAACTGTAATTGAGGGTTTGGGCGCTGTCGTCGCGGCCAAGATTTAAGGCATTAGCGGGGGACAGAATATTAATTACGCCATCAATATTTAAAAGATTGCTTTCTAAAGAATGCCAGTGTTGGTAATTTTTCGCTTCAAAAACATCAAAGCTGTCAATGGCGATAACCACCGTATTCCCCACCTGCTTAAAGCGCTCACGAAAAACATCATAATCTACCTGAGTGGTGTCGGTTTTAGGGAGTAGTCTCGAAAACTTAAAACTCACATTTACGAATTGCCCCTGATAAGCCATGTAAAAGCTAAGCAGTAGCAGAATGCTAAGCATGCTTATGCGGTTACGAAGTATAAGTCGGGCGATAAATGTAAACATGCTCCTTAGGGCTGGCGCTTAATTTTCGCAAAACTAAGAATTATCGCTCGGTCAGCGACTTAATTTTTTCAGCAGCTTCTAGGTGTACAGAAAAATGAGTGATTATCCCAAGGGCGGCTAATTAAAAGACAAATTTTGAAGTGAGCTTTATCGCAAAATTATCAATCGGCTCGGGCAAACTTTGGGCGCCATATCGATAGTAAAAACCAATTCCCAAACCGCTTAAGTCAGAAGATAAAAGGCGATTGAGCTCAAGACCCGACTCGAAATAAGGCTGACTTAAAGATTTGGTACTAAGATTTAAATGCTGTTGGGGAGAGCGAAGGTTTCCAATCGCCATGCGGTTTACGATTTCAATATGAGGCGCAAAATCTTTCCGGCGAAAGAGCAAGCTTTTAAAATCTTGTCGCCACATAATCTCTAAATATTCGTCATTTAAAAACTCATTAAAGGCCATGGTTTCAAAAGAATTTCGATCGGCGGCATTTATTCTGTCAGCATAATTCGTGCTTTCTAAACCATTGCTGCTCCCCGTAAAAAGCTTGGCCGCAGGAAGGTCCTGCCAGCTCTTGGCGGCTTCAATTTTAAAACTGCTTTCGCCAAAACGTAAACTCATATGCTTATATTCAGCTCTAAATTGGAGGATGTCATAATTGAAACCGCTTTCACCAATACCTTCAAATCCACGATTATAGCTTAGCCAGAAAATGGGGTAGCCGCCTTCTAAGGTAAGCTGACCATATGGGGTTTCCGCAATTTTTTCATTAGGAGCATAGCGCAGAGTACTTCTTAATTCGGCAAAGTCGTAAATATTTTGACCAGGACTATTGTCTGAGGGTAAGAACTGATAATTGCCTAAGGTCTCCCTACGTTCGTAATTCGCAATTAGGCTATAGTTTAAGCCGGGAACGATATTGCTGCTAATGCCATAGTAAGTGCGCCTCACATAATCCCACTGGTTGATGAAAATGCGGCGGTAGTTGTTTTCAATAATAGAACCTTTCTTTAAATAAGGGATAGTTAAGCCACTTGTTTCATAGATTTCGTCTTGAAAACCTGCCCAAGTTTTAAGATTAATCTCTTTGTTAAGATCAAATTCAAGTTCGTAATTCTGCTTCCAAAGTTTGTCTAAAAAACCATAAGCCCCTGCCGCTCTAATTCTAAACCAAGGAGAAAGTTTATCGTTAGTTTCGATCCCCAAGCCTAATCGAAAACCTTCCGCGCGATTGTAGTTCATCAGTTTGTTGATGTCGATATTGATCCATTTGTATGGAATGTAGCCACGGCTAAGTGTAATTAGTATTTGAAGCTTTTTTTCAAGATCTTCCGCTTGGGAAACGCTATCGATAAAGCTGTAGGTATTTAGTTCAGTGCTGTCTAAAGTCTCGCCTCTAAAGGCTTGCAAAAGGCTATCTGCAAATTCGCTCGATTCCTCGTCTATGCTAATCTCCGCAAGGGAAATATCCTTAGTATTCAGGTTTGGATTGAGGTTTATATTGCTAATCTTTCGTCTTAAAATAGCTTGTGGTGCAAGCGTATTTATGGAGATACTGTTTAGAAAAATATCGGCTTCAAAGGAAATGGGGAACCATTTATGCTGACCAAAGGAGCGGTATTCTTGGCGAATGGAAATAGGGCTATTTTCATCTTCAGATGGAGTTGCACGCACATTTACAATCGCCCAATCGCCTGAGTGTAGTGATAAGGCTCCTTTTAATCCTTTGAAACCTCGGTTTAGTCTGGGCCTAAAACTCACAGTAAAAATGGTGTCTCCTTCTTCGGTAAAAAGGCTGTCTTCAATAATAAATAAATAGCGATTGGTGCTGCCTTTGCTTAAAGGATTAAGGTATTTTTCGTCGCCAATACCAATAAAATCACCATAAAAAGAAAAGCTCTGCAACTGGGTAACAATAAGGGAAAACATGGGACTTTTAAAGCCTGAAGTTTTTTGCGCTAGAACTCTCTCGTTATCACGTGGCTTTTTAACTCTCCTTTCGGTAATGGTCTCCATAAAAAAGAGATGCTTGGTGCTGAAAAACTGGTGCATTTCAAAATTGGAGCTGTCAATTTTTACAATGCTATCTTCTTGTCCTACCGCCAAACTATCAATGCGATCAGAAAGTTTTACTGTATCAATGCTGGGGTCAAGGCTATCTATATTAAAGGTTATCCAAAACTTGCTATAGCTGAAGTAGCTGAAACTTTCTAGTTCTTCGGGGTCGTTTAACTTCTTCATGGCTATCGCATTATTGATTAGCCGATGCGCAGGATTTATCCCCGGCACTACTGTAACTTCCTCAAGCGCCGTGCTTTTTTCTTTTAAAACAACCACAAGCTTATTCGCTTTTAGGCTTTCGCCGGATAGGGTAGTGGTTTCAAAACCGATATAAGAAAATTGCAGACTTTTTATTCCGCCGTCTTCATTGCTAAATTCAAAATTCCCGTCTAAGTCGCCCGAGGTGCCGCGACGTTCATTATTTATAGTGATGTTTACAAAGGGTAAACCTTTGCCTTGATCGTCCACTACCTTCCCTTTTATCGCTTGCGCAGATAGGTTAGCACTAAGGCTAAGGGCAAGAAAAAACACAGTAATTATTCTTATCATATCAGAGTGACACTTTTCGCGAAGATAGGGTTGTATGCTTTCGTAAATAAAGCAAAAAAAAAAGCCCATCCTGCGAAAGCAAAATGGGCTCTTCATTATTTGAAAATACGATTTACAAAGTACCGCGATTTTCTTGTTCTCTTTCAATGGCTTCAAATAGAGCTTTAAAGTTTCCTTTTCCGAAACTTTTGGCGCCTTTGCGCTGAATGATTTCAAAGAAAAGCGTTGGTCTGTCGGCTACTGGCTTGGTAAAAAGCTGCAGTAAATAACCTTCATCATCACGATCCACTAAAATACCACGCTTGCTTAGTTCGCCTATTTCTTCATCAATATCGCCAACTCGCTCTAAGAGGTCATCGTAGTACGAATCGGGCACGTATAAAAACTCTACGCCGTAGTCCTTTAAACGGTCAACCGTTTCGAAAATATTATTGGTTGCTACTGCAATATGCTGAACGCCTGCGCCTTGGTAGAAGTCGATATACTCTTCAATCTGACTTTTCTTTTTGCCTTCTGCGGGTTCGTTAATGGGGAATTTAATTCGACCATTACCATTGGTCATTACTTTACTCATTAAGGCGGTGTATTCGGTCGAAATATCTTTATCATCAAAAGATACTAATTGCGCGAATCCCATCACCTTGGCGTAAAAATCAACCCATTTGTTCATCTCGCCCCAGCCAACATTACCCACCATGTGATCGATGTATTTTAGGCCAGCATTACTTGGGTTATAGTGGCTTTCCCATTTTTTATAGCCGGGCATGAAAACACCAGTATAATTACTGCGGTCTACAAATACATGTACCGTATCACCGTAAGTTTTAATGCCGCTTAATGTTACTTTACCGTTTTCGTCTTCAATGCTGTAAGGCTCGAAAGAAGATTCTGCTCCACGGGAAGTAGTTTCGCGATAGCTTTTATCGGCATCGTCTACCCAAAGGGCTACGTTTTTTACGCCATCCCCATGTTTCTCAAGGTGCTCGTTAATAGGGCCTCCAGGAGTTAAAGGTGAAGTAATTACCAAGCGGATTTTATCCTGCTCCAATACATAAGATACGCGATCTTTCATACCAGTTTCCAATCCGGCGTAAGCCAAAGACTGAAAGCCAAAGGCAGTTTTATAAAAATGAGCAGTTTGCTTGGCATTGCCTACGTATAACTCTACGTAATCGGTACCATTAAGCGGTAAAAAATCTTCGGCTTCTAAAAATTCTTTCTTCAGTTTTAATGAAGAATTATCGTGAATGGTTTCCATAAAATCTGTTTTTGCAAAAGTATAATTCTAATTTGCTTTACTTAGTCTTCTAACCAGCTTAAATGATAATCGTCTAATTCCATTTCCAAGGCGGCTTGAGTTACTTGCAAGGGAGCGAAGGTGTCGACCATCACCGCTAATTCTGCAGTTTCTTTTTGGCCAATGCTACGCTCATAAGCACCGGGATGTGGCCCATGCGGTAAGCCAGCAGGATGCAAGCTAATAAAGCCTTTGTCTACGTGATTACGACTCATAAAGTCGCCGTCCACATAATACAACACTTCATCACTATCAATATTACTATGATTATAAGGAGCCGGAATAGCTTCTGGGTGATAATCGTATAATCTCGGGCAGAAGGAGCAAACCACAAAGCGCGCACTTTCAAAAGTTTGATGTACGGGCGGTGGTTGATGTACTCTCCCTGTTATTGGTTCGAAATCTTTGATATTGAAGGCGTAAGGATAATTATAGCCATCCCAGCCCACTACGTCAAAGGGATGCGAAGCATAAACCATATCATGTAAAATGCCTTCCTTCTTTAATTTGATTAAGAACTCGCCTTTTTCGTCTACCGGTTCCAAAGTTTCGGGCTGACGGATATCGCGCTCGCAGAAAGGACTGTGTTCCAATAATTGGCCAAAATGATTGCGATAGCGCTTGGGTGTGTATAATGGTTGATACGAATCGAGAATGAAAAGGCGATTAGCTTCCTTATCAAAATGCATTTGATAAATCATGCCGCGCGGTACCACTAAATAGTCGCCCGGGCCGAAGCTTAAATTTCCTAAAAGGGTTTTTAAGGTTCCGGTACCTTGATGCACGAAGATCATTTCGTCGGCATCGGCATTTTTATAGAAGTAATCGGTTTGACTTTTTGTTGGCGCCGCTAAGGAAATATGCACGTCATTATTAAAGAGTACGGTGGTGCGGCTTTTTAAGTAATCAGCTTCTGGTTTTACTTTAAAACCTTCTAACATCCTACTTTTTACATTGTGCTTTACGGCTGCTTTAGGATTTAAATCAATGGACTTCCCCACTGATTTCACCATGGTAGGGCGGTGTAAATGATAGAGAAGGGAAGACATTCCACTAAAACCTTCGGTGCCGAAGAGCTGCTCATAATGCAAATCACCATTCTCCTTTTTAAAGGTTGTATGGCGTTTATGGGGAATCTTTCCTAGTTGATGATAAAATGGCATTTATAAATATGTTTTTTGAGAGGTTCAAAGAAAAGGGCTTGAATTTAAGCAAAATAGGACATTTATCAGCTTTTTTCAGGATGTAAATCGCCCCACTTGCGGTGACTATGAAAACGCTTGCGGTTTTCGCGACCCGCTCGTCTTGCTTTTTGCTCTTCTGCCGGCAGGTGTACTTCACTTTGACATTCGGTAGAACAGCACTTTTCATGTTTAGCCGCACATTCGGGGCATTGAAGAAAGAGCAGGTTGCAAGCTACATTAGCACAATTCACATGCGTATCGCACTTGGCTCCGCACTGATGGCAGTGAGAAATTATTTCCGAAGAAATGCTTTCGCCCAATCGCTCATCGAAGACAAAGTTTTTACCGTGAAATTTATTAGGTAGCTCACGGGTTTTGATCTGACGGGCATAGTCGATAATACCACCGTGTAGTTGATTAACATCCTTAAAACCATGATGTTTTAAGAAGGCCGAGGTTTTTTCGCAGCGAATTCCCCCTGTGCAATAGAGCAAGACTTTTTCATTCTCTTTACCCTCTAGTTTTTTTAATACTTCGGGAAGTTCATCTCTAAAAGTTTCCGCATCGGGTAAAATGGAATTTTCGAAATGCCCAATTTCGCTTTCGTAATGATTGCGCATATCAACCACTATGGCGCCTTCTTCCATCGCTTGGTTCCAAGACTCTGCATCGAGGTGGGTGCCTACGTTGGTAACATCATAGGCATCATCGGGCAAACCGTCGGCAACAATGCGTGAACGCACCTTAACCGTAAGTTTTATAAAGGATTTTCCATCGTCTTCCACTGCAATTTTGAAGGGAATGTCCACAAATTCGGGATGGGCGTATAATTTGGTCTTGAATTCTTCCCAATGTTGTTCAGGAACATTCATTTGGGCATTAATACCTTCGCGGGCGATATAAATACGACCTAAGCAATTTAATTCAGACCACTCTTTAAAGAGTCGATCACGCAATTCTTGCGTATCATTAATTATAACGTATTTGTAAAAGGATAAGGTTACGCGCTTAAAGTCTTCTGCATAAAGGCGCGCCTCTAGTTCCTCGCGACTAAAGCGATTTATTAATTCCTTTTTTCCAGCGTTCGGATCCATACAAATGCAATTTATGCTGCAAAAATACTAAAGCTTAAGGCCTAAAGTATGATAAAAGTCAAGGTATCTAATTAGATGGTAGGGCAAATGGTGCGTTAGATTAGGATTTTTTGGGGCTAATTTTCTCAAAACTGTGAGGCTTCATCTTAAAGATCTTAATTTCGCGGCGCAGAAAGGCAAACGACATTATGGAATACGCATTTAACGAGATTGAGAAGAAGTGGCGCGCCTTTTGGGCTTCGCAAAAAACTTTCGCAGCGAAAGAGGAAGGGGATAAGCCCAAATTTTATGCATTAGACATGTTTCCTTATCCTTCAGGAGCGGGCTTGCACGTTGGTCATCCCCTAGGTTATATCGCCTCCGATATTGTTGCGCGTTACAAGCGTCACCAAGGTTTTAACGTGCTGCACCCCATGGGTTACGACTCTTTTGGTTTGCCAGCCGAGCAATATGCTATTCAAACGGGTCAGCACCCCGCTATTACTACCGAAGAAAATATTAGCCGCTACCGAGAGCAACTAGATCAAATTGGTTTTTCCTTCGATTGGGATCGTGAAGTACGTACCTCTAATCCCGATTTTTACCGTTGGACCCAGTGGATTTTCTTGCAACTTTTCGATAGTTGGTATGATGTAGAGAAAGCCCAAGCCCGTCCCATAGAAGACTTAATTTGGCATCTACATAAGTACGGCACTGAGGATTTACATGCCGCTGCTGGCGAGGATTTAAGCCTTACCCCCGAAGAATGGGAGGGTTTCGATGAAGCTACACGCGAGCAAGTTTTACAGAATTACCGCTTGGCTTACCGCAGCGAAAGCACGGTAAATTGGTGTCCAGCTTTGGGTACCGTTCTAGCTAACGATGAGGTGAAAGATGGCCTTAGCGAGAGAGGGGGACACCCTGTTGTGCAAAAGAAAATGATGCAGTGGAGCATGCGTATTACCGCTTATGCAGAAAGGTTATTAACGGGCCTTGCGGATATCGATTGGACGGAATCTCTAAAAGACTCGCAACGCAATTGGATTGGTCGTTCCGAAGGTGCTCTTTTAAGTTTTGCACTAGATGGGCACAAAGACAAAATTCAGGTTTTTAGCACCCGCCCTGACACCATTTTTGGTGCCACCTTTATGGTTTTAGCCCCCGAACATTATTTGGTGAATGAAATCACTACTGAGGCGCAAGCCGCGGAAATAAAGGCTTATCAAGAACAAGCGGCTCGTAAATCAGAACGCGATCGTTTAACCGAGGTGAAAACCGTAAGTGGAGCCTTCACGGGCGCTTATGCTTTGCATCCTTTTAGTGGTGCGAAAATTCCGATTTGGATTGGCGATTATGTTTTAGCGTCTTATGGAACGGGTGCCGTAATGGCTGTGCCAGCGCACGATAGCCGCGATTGGTCTTTTGCAAAGCATTTTAATATTCCCATAGTTGAGGTAGTTTCGGGCGGCAATGTAGCCGAGGCCTCTTACGATGCGAAGGAAGGCAAAATGGTGAATAGTGATTTCTTAAACGGCCTTGATGTTAAAGAAGCGATTAGCAAAGCGATTAGTGCCGTCGAAGATAATGCTATTGGCGAATCGCAAATTAATTTCCGCTTGCGCGATGCGGTATTTGGTCGCCAGCGTTACTGGGGAGAACCCATTCCTATTTATTTTAAGGATGGTTTGCCTAGAAGAGTAAAGGAAGAACATTTGCCTTTAAACTTACCGGCAGTTGACGCTTTCTTGCCCACGGAAGACGGCGAACCACCTTTGGCACGTGCTCAAAAATGGTCTTATCATCCCGACAAGGGTGTAGTGAGTGCCGATGAAGGGTATCCGCTAGAAACCACGACTATGCCGGGTTGGGCAGGAAGCTCCTGGTACGACTTGCGCTATATGGATTCGCAAAATAACGATGCTTTGGTATCTCCCGAAAAGGTAGACTACTGGCGTGACGTAGATTTATACATCGGTGGTAATGAACACGCTACTGGTCATTTATTATATACTCGTTTCTGGCATAAGTTCTTAAAAGATCGCGGCTTGGTTCAAGAAGAAGAACCTTTTAAGAAGTTGATCAACCAGGGGATGATTTTGGGATATTCGGCTTTCGCTTATCGCGTAGAAGGAGAAAATACCTTCGTTTCAGCGGAGCTTGCCAATCAATATTCTTGCACGAAAGTTCACGTGGATGTGAATATGGTTAATGCTTCCGACGAATTAGATATTGAAGCCTTTAAAGCTTGGCGCGATGACTTAGCGTCAGCAAAACTCATTTACGAAGGCGCCTTTAAGGTTACACGCGAAGTGGAGAAAATGTCGAAGTCGAAGTTTAATGTGGTTAACCCCGATGATATTATTGCACAGTACGGCGCCGATACTTTACGACTTTACGAGATGTTTCTTGGACCCTTGGAGCAAAGTAAACCATGGAACACCGCGGGAATTAGCGGCGTGCACAGCTTCTTACGGAAGTTATGGCGACTTTATTTTAAGGAAGGGGAGTTTACACTAAGTGAAGATGTGCCCAACGAGAAAGAACTAAAAGTGCTGCATACCCTTATCAAGAAGGTGAACGAGGATATCAATAATTTTAGTTTCAATACTTCGGTGAGCGCTTTTATGATTGCGGTAAACAGCTTGGGCGAATTAAAGTGTAATAAACGTGCAATTTTGGAGCTCTTACCCATTTTAATTTCTCCTTATGCACCGCACATCGCGGAAGAGCTTTGGAGTCGCTTGGGAAATACCGAGTCGATCGCCTACGCTTCTTTTCCACAGCATGAAGAGCAGTATTTAACCGAAAGCAATCATAATTATCCGGTTTCTTTCAATGGTAAAATGCGTTTTACGCAGGAGTTGCCATTAAGCCTAAACAAAGAGGAAATAGAAAAAGCCATTTTTGCTTTGGAGCGCACCCAGCAGTATTTAGAAGGAAAAACCATTCGTAAAGTAATTGTGGTGCCTGGTAAAATTGTGAACATCGTGGCTAGTTAATTGGTGGTCGAGGATGTATTTTGCCGAGCTTGGCGAGGAATTGTTTAATTGTATTAGCTGAATGCGTCCTGGTGCCCCCTCTATATTACCCGAAAAGGAAGATCGTAAAAAGACCAATAAAAAGGTTTTGCTTTTGCGGGATTCATTTAGCTTCCTCTTTAAATCGGCAGGTTTGATTTTGTGGTTTGTGGTTTTTTTACTGGCCTTGTTGGAGATAAAACGCTATTACAATATCGATGTGATTCCTGGCTACGATAGTTCGGTCGATGATATTTATGGCGCGGCCCGCGGAACCTTGTCTGAACTTTTCGGAGAATAGATACGGTAAAGGCTGGCATTGCGTTTGTATTATTTGTAGAAAGTCACATTATGAAAAGTTTACTCCTTTTATCTATAGCTGTTTTAACTTTTACCCCGCTTTCGCAAGATGAGCAGCCTCAAAATTTGGCGACTATCGAAAGTCTCCGCAATCTAAAGTCGAATTCATTTAAAGTAGGCGAGAAATTAAGCTATACGATTAGCTATGGCTTTATCGATGCGGGTGAAGCTACCATTAGTATTGAAAAAGTAACCAAGAAAGCTGGCAGGCCGGTATTTCATGCAGTTGGGCTAGGACGATCCGTGGGAATGACGGAGTGGTTTTTTAAAACCCGTGATCGCTATGAATCCTACATTGATACTGAGGCTATCGTACCATGGGAGTTTATTCGTGATGTAAACGAAGGCGGATATAAAATAAAGAGACACCTAATTTTTGACCAGTTACAACAAAAGGTGGTAGACAAGATGGCGCCACAAAAAGGCGAGTTTACTTTTGAGCCTTATGCGCAAGATATGTTAAGCGCCTTTTATTATGCGCGTAGTATTAAAACCGATACCCTCCAGCCAGGAGATATGATAAGCTTTACGATGTTTTTAGATCATGAACAGTTTCCTTTTCGCTTACATTATTTAGGGAAAGAGATAGTTAAAACAGATTTCGGTAAAGTGCAATGTTTAAAATTAAGACCCAGTTTACAAGAGGGGCGCATCTTTAAAGAAAATGAAGGCATGACAATTTATGTGAGCGACGACATAAACAAAGTGCCTGTGCTTATTGAGAGTGAACTGCTGGTGGGTAGTATTAAGGTGAAATTAGTTAAGACGGAGAACTTAATCCGCGGTTTACAGTACCGCTAAACAAAATCTAATTAGATACCTTTGGGCACCAAATTTTTTGATAATGCCTAAGCAAGTTCAGATAAGCCCCGAAATACAAGAACGTTTAAACCAATTAGCCGATAAATATCAAGCTAGTGGTCAAGAACTACTAGACTTTCTCGATGGTCTTTTGTACCAAGATTATAATACCTATTGGGATTATATTCACCTCGATACGCTTTTAAGTTTACAAAGCCCAGTAACCGATATTCCCGATGAAGAGATCTTCATTATGTATCATCAAATTACCGAGCTTTACTTTAAATTATCGCTGCATGAACTCAATCAACTAGCAGCGTCTGTTACGCCTAGTTTAGAAACTTTTAAAGTGAAATTGGGTCGCATCAATCGCTATTTCGAGGCCTTAACTCATTCTTTTGCGGTTATGATGGACGGCATGGATCGCCATCAATTTTTGAAATTTAGAATGTCTCTTATTCCGGCTAGTGGCTTTCAATCGGTGCAATATCGTTTGATAGAGCTTTGCGCTACCGATATGGTAAACTTGGTGGATCAAGAAGTACGTCCTGCTTTTATAGCTGCGGCCAAATCGGAAGAGGAAATGTACCAGCACATTTATTGGAAAAAAGGTGCGACTATCGCCGATACAGGTGCTAAAACTTTAACGCTTAAGCAATTTGAGTTAAAATACTCCGAAAAAATCATTCGTCATGCCAAGAATTTCAGCGACAAAAATATTTGGCAACTTTATTTAAAACTAAGTCCAGAGGAGCAAGCAAACCAAGAATTAAAAGATCAAATGAGGCTTTTAGACTTGAATGTAAATGTGTTTTGGCCTTTGCAGCACTACAAAACTTCAGTGGTTTATTTAGCCCGTCGTCCCATGGATGTGCGCGCTACCGGCGGAACTAATTGGCAAAAGTATTTACCCCCTCGTTTTCAAAAACGTATTTTTTATCCCGCCCTTTGGAGCGATTTAGAAAAGGAAGAATGGGGAAAGTCATGGGTTAATCAAGTTTTAGCAGAAGTAAAAAAATCTTAAAGTTTCTATAATAATAAGTAGCTCAGCTCGTTTGCTTCGCAGAGCAAATGTATATTTGCCGCCAATTTGAAAACCTCTCAACGATAATATGAATAAAAAGCTCAAAATTGCATTAGCTTTTTTAGTGCTTATCATACCCTTGGTAATTCTAAATAATCTGGGCCTTTTCGATCGATTTGTTAAGGACGATAGCCCGACCATTCTCGAAGAAAGTCAAAAGGAAGAAGATGCAATTACTCCCATTAGTGTAATTAAATTCGGTATCCCAGTTGACTCCTTCAACGTTGTTGAATCTATTGTGGAACGCGGTGAAAGTTTCGGGAATATCCTATTAAACTTTGGTGTGGACTATGCCACTATTCATAAGGTAGCCACTGATTTTAAAGACGTTTTTGATGTGCGCTCTTTGCGCTCAGGAAAGCCTTACGCTCTTTTTTGTGATAAGAAAGATACTAATGTGGCTCGCTATATGGTTTACCAAGCTTCAGCGATTAACTATGTGGTATTTGACTTGAGCGACAGCGTAAATGTATATCGCGGGGAAGAAGAAGTTAAGGTGGTTTCCAAAGGCATTAGCGGTGTGATTAACTCTTCGCTTTACGAAAGTTTACTAGAAAAAGGTGGTTCTCCCGCCTTAGTGGTAGAGCTTTCAAAGGTCTATGCATGGACGATTGACTTCTTCCGAATTCAGCCAGGTGATTATTTTAAATTGGTTTATGAAGAGCGTTTTATCAATGACACGGTTTCAGTTGGTATAGGCCGTATTTTGGCCGCCGATTTCAATCATAATGGTCGTTCATTCTATTCTTTCTATTATGATAATGATAGTACTTATCGCGATTATTTTGATGAGAAAGGGCGATCATTACGCAAGGCCTTTTTAAAAGCACCTTTAGATTTCTTTAGAATTTCATCACGTTTTAACCGTAATCGATTTCACCCGGTTTTAAAAAGAGTTAAACCTCATTTAGGAACCGATTATGCAGCCCCTCACGGTACGCCCATAATGTCTACTGCCGATGGTGAAGTTATCGCTGCTGCTTACACACGCGGCAACGGTAATTATGTAAAAGTCCGTCATAATAGCACCTATACCACCCAGTATTTACACATGAGTAAATTCGCCAAGGGAATTAAAAAAGGTAGCCGTGTAAGACAAGGAGATGTGATTGGCTACATTGGAAGTACAGGTTTAGCAACTGGTCCACATGTTTGCTACCGCTTTTGGGTTAATGGGCAGCAGGTAGATCCTCTGCGCCAAGATCTACCCGAAGCGGAACCGATAAGCGACGATTTCATGCCTGATTTTCAAGCACAAATGCTTGAATTAAAGAAAAGGGTGGATACTTTGCCCATCCTAGATAAAAAAGATAATCCGAAGGTACAATTAGCTTCCGCTGAGGAGTAGTTTTTAATTTAAGTTTTTATTTACAATCGTGCTACTGGCTTGATCGACGCTCATTACTACGAGATCGGCTATATTAACATGATAAGGTCTACTGCACACGAAGTATAAAATGTCGGCTAAATCATCTGCCTGCAAAGGCCTAAAGCCTTGATAGACTTTAGAAGCTTTCTCCGTATCTCCTTTAAAACGCACTTCACTAAATTCTGTTTCAACCATTCCTGGGTGAACCGCCCCCACTCGCACGCCTTCTTTATTAAGGTCGATGCGTAAACCTATGGTTAGCGCATCAACTGCGTGTTTCGAAGCACAGTAAACACCACCATTAGGGTAAACTTCTTTCGCTGCAGTAGAGCCAATATTAATAATCTGGCCCTTATTTTTTATGAGGCTAGGTAATAGAGCCTTGCTTACATAGAGCAATCCTTTTACATTAATGTCTATCATGGCATCCCAGTCGCTAATGTCTCCTTCTTGCATGGGGTCGAGTCCGTGAGCATTACCCGCATTGTTAATGAGAATGTCAATATTGGAGAATTCTTCCGGTAAGGAAGCGATGGAATTTTCTACCGCTTTCTTATTGCGCACATCAAAGTTCAGGCTATGCACATCGGTTAATTTACTTAGTTCTTCTTCTAGTGCTTGTAAGCGTTCGAGGCGTCTGCCGCAAATCACCAGTTTCAATCCTTCTTTCGCAAATCTTCGAGCGGTTGCTTGGCCAATGCCGCTAGTAGCACCGGTAATAAATGCCGTTTTATTCATCTCCATACTTGTTTTATATTAGGACAGCTCCTCACTTAATTTTAGGTCTAGTAATCTTAACTGCAAGCTAACTTTATTACGGAAAACATTTTGCTCTAAATGATAAAGAATAGAGACCTCTTTACCGGATTGGAGTTTTTCTAAATAGTGTGCCATTCCAAAGCCAATACCGTCCATTACTATGCCGGTATCAGGGTCTAAAATGCCTAACTTTAAATGTTTTTGGCCTTCACCTACAGTACGCGAGCCTTGATTTACCAATCCATCGCTACGGAAAATGGGACTAAGGTTATCCGGCCCAAAAGGAGCGAAACGCTGAATAGTATTATAAAAACTTTGACTAAGCTCTTCTAGTTTAATTTGAAGATCATAAGTTATATTTGGTAATAATTGCTCGGGGAGAATGCTTTCAGAGACAACTGTTTCAAAATGATTTTTAAACTCTTCGTAGCGTTCTTCTTTTAAAGTCATCCCCGCCGCAGCTGGGTGTCCTCCAAATTGCTCGAGAATATGCTCGCATTTTAGTAGTGCTTGATACACATCAAAACCTGCCACGGTGCGGGCTGAGCCCGCCAGCCTATCGCCTGATTTGGTGAAAACAATGGTAGGTCGGTAGTAGTTCTCGATTAGTCGCGAAGCTACAATGCCTATTACACCCTTGTGCCAGCCTGCGTCATAAACCACCGAGCTTTTTTTATCTTCTTCTTTAAGCCTTTGGATTTGATGCAGTGCCTCTTGAGTGATGGATTGATCAAGGCTTTTTCTTTCAGTATTATTCTTATTTATTTCCTGGGCTATCGAATCAATTATGCTCAAATCTTGCCCCCGTAATAATTCTACCGCTTTTTTGCCATGTGCCAATCTGCCCGCTGCATTTATGCGAGGAGCGAGCATAAAAACCACATCGCTAATATCTAGCTTGCCCCCCTTGGGTTTAGCAATTTTGATCAAGGCTTCTAATCCAGGACTGGGCTCAGAATTTATCTGTTGTAAGCCGTAATAAGTTAGAATGCGATTTTCGCCCGACATGGGTACGATGTCTGCCCCAATGCTGACGGCCAAAAGATCCAAATAAGGACGCCAATGCTCAGCGCTTAATTCCCAATCATCACATAGGGCCTGCACTAATTTAAAGCCAACACCACAGCCGCTTAAACCTTTATAAGGGTATAAACAATCGTTTCGTTTGGGATCAAGAACGGCAGCGGCCAGGGGTAAACTGTCGCCCGGTGTATGATGATCACAAATGATAAAATCGATTCCCCGTTCCAGAGCATAATTTACTTTGTCAATTGCTTTGATACCGCAATCGAGAGCTATAATAAGGCTAATGTTCTGCTCGGCCGCGAAATCAATTCCCGCTTGAGAAATACCGTACCCCTCTTTGTAGCGATCTGGTATATAGGTGCTTACTGCGGAATAATGTTTTTCTAAGAAAGCTGAGAAGAGCGCTACAGCCGTGGTGCCATCGACATCATAATCGCCATAAACCATTATTTTCTCTTTCGATTTTATTGCTTGGTTTATGCGTTTAATGGCCTTGTCCATATCCTTCATAAGAAAGGGGTTATGGAGATTCTGGAGTTTGGGATTAAAGAAGGCTTCTGCCTGCGAGCGATTAGAAATACCTCTTTGAAGAAGCAGGCTTAGAAATATCTCGGAAATGGGAAGCTCAGCTTTGAAGGCACCGAGTTCATTTTCGTTAGCAGGTTCTTGCGCTTTCCAGAGGTAGTCTAATGACATAATTAAGATTTACGGCAAATTTAAACGCAATTAGAAGGAATGAAAACTTTGGCTGTTTACTAAGTATTTATACTTGTTTAGCCCCAGATTTTTTATGGCTCTTTATTTGCTCGTCGATCGAATATTTATGCAAAAGTTGAAAGACTTCGTGCACCAAACCTTCGTTGAGGTCGAGGTTTTGTCCAAAGCTCTTACGATTTTCTAAAACCTTAAACCAGCGTTTCATTTGAAAGATGGTTACTTGATGGTCGTACTTCACGGGGCCGATGCTATTGGCTAGATCTAAGCGCTTTTTGATAAGCTTCAAAATTTCTTCATCCACTTGATCTATTTCGCCTCTTAACTTTTCTAATTGACCAATAAAGCGTTTGTCGTGAATAGCTTCTTCACGGCGTTCTAAGCCAGTGAAAATTTGGGCTAGAGCATCTGGGTGTAATTGTTGTTCGGCATCGCTTAAAGCCTTTGCGGGATTGATATGTGACTCAATCATAAAGCCATCCATACCCAGGTCTAAGGCACTTTGGCAAACTTCTGCAATAAGCTCGCGTTTGCCTGCAATATGACTGGGGTCGCAAATAACCTTTATTTCGGGAGCAAGGCGGCGCAATTCAAAAAATATCTCCCATTTCGGTTCATTTCGAAAAGGCTGACTTTGATAGGCGTAAAAACCACGATGAATCGCTGCTAACTTATTCAGTCCTACTTTTTGAAAACGCTCTAAGGCGCCTAACCAAAGTTTTAATTCGGGATGAATGGGATTCTTAACAAAAAGCGGGATGTCAACTCCTCTAAGGGCATCGGCAATTTCTTGGACGTAAAAAGGATTTACGGTAGTACGTGCACCAATCCATAGCATGTCTATACCAGCTTCTAGGGCTTGCTCAACATGTTTGGCATTAGCTACTTCAGTGATAACAGGCAGTTGATTTTCTACCCCTGCTTTTTTAAGCCAAGCTAAAGCGGGTTTACCAATTCCTTCAAAGGAACCGGGTTGAGTTCGTGGCTTCCAAACACCGCCTCTTAATGCACTTATTTGCTTGTTTTTAGCTAAAGCTGATGCGGTACTGCGAACCTGCTCTTCACTTTCTACACTGCAGGGCCCAGCAATTAGAAGTGGTTTTTCTTTCGCAGGAAGCCATTCCTCAATATCGCGTATAATCATAGAGCTCTTTTACCTAGATATAAGCTAAAAATGCTATTTAGGTTCATGTAAAACCAATAATGGTAAGGTGCTATGATAGGCTAACTTGCTAGTCATGCTGCGGTGGAAAATTCCTTCGAAAAATCCATAACGCTTGTTAATCGCAGCAACTATATCAGCATTTTCTTTGGCCGCTTCTTTTACAATGGCCTTCTCTACGTTTTCCGAGCGAATAATGGTGAATTCGTGGTCTACATCCTTTAACATAGAACTGTAGAAATCGCGGGCGCCATTGGGCACACTATTGTCATGTTGAATATGCACAATGTCAATGGTAGCACCTAAAGTTTTGGCAAACTTAGCTAAACGTTGCAGTGGTTGTTCTTTCACTTTTGGATCTAAGTCGCTTGCAAAAACAATGCGCTTAACTTTTTCCAATTCAGCTTTAGGAGGTATGATTAGAACGGGTTTGTTAGTATTTTGTATAACTGAGGCAGCATTGGATCCAATCAAAACCTCTTCAAGGCCGCTGGCTCCTTTTGTTCCCATAACCACTAAATCTATTTCGTTTTGTTCCGACTGATCGTGGATTAAACGAATGGGATTACCCAAGCGAACAAGAGTTTTAAAAGCACCGCTATATTTCGCCTTTACCTTTTCAGCAAAAGAGGCCATATTCTTTTCGGCGTTTTCTTTCATCACCTCCAAAAGAGAGGTGGTCATAGAACGATCAGAGTAGGGTAGGTCGTAGGCATGTAAAATACTTACGGTACCATTATTAAAAGCGGCCAGTTTAAAGGCAATGTCGCAAGCTTTTTCAGCGTTTTCGGAAAAGTCAGTGGGGAGTAAAATATTCATTTTAAGAGGATTAGGGTCTGTTATCTAGTTTGAGCATCTACACTCGCTAAGGTAATCATATTTACGATTTCTCGCACGGATGCACCAATTTGTAATATATGTGCAGGTTTCTTAACACCAATTAATAATGGCCCCACTGCTTCGGCTGCTTCAAAGGATTGCAACATTTTGTAAGCAATGTTTCCAGAGGCTAAGTTGGGGAAGACAAATCCATTAACTTTATGATCTACCAATTCGCTAAATGGGAAGTTTTCTTTGAGGAGGTTTCTGTCTAAGGCAAAATTAGCCTGCATTTCTCCATCCACCAATAAATTGGGATTTTCATGGTGCAGAATCTTTAAGGCCTCTTGCATGGTGTTGGGCAGCTTTCCTGTGTTGCTACCAAAATTGCTGTAATTGAGTAGGGCGATTTTAGGAACGATATTAATGCGTTCTATCGACTCTGCTAATAAGCGAGTAATTTGCACAATATCATTAACATTCGGCTCTTCAATAACCGTAGTATCCGCAAAAAACATGGGTCCTTTTTTGGTAAGCATTATATACATGCCAGCAATACGACTAAGTCCTTTTTGGGGTCCAAGTATTTTAAAAATGGGTTTAATTACTTCCGAGTAACGCTTGGTAGTGCCTGAAACAAAGGCATCGGCATGTCCCATTTCCGTCATGGCAACGCCATAGTAGTTTCTATCGCGCATATACTTTCGCGCTTCATAAAGCGTAATGCCTTTGCGCTGGCGTTTTTTAAAAAACATTTGGGCATATTCTTCGCGACGGTCACTATCTTCTTGCGGATCAATAACCGGTAAATGTGAAATATCTTCTAAGCCATGCTCGGTGATAAGGGCATTGATTTTTTCTTTATTTCCTAATAATATAGGGTGCGCAAGTCCTTCATCAACCGCAATTTGAGCAGCTTTCAGTGTTTTTAACTGATCGGCTTCGGCCAATACTACTCTTTGTGGGCTGGTGCGCGCTTTTTCTTGGGCTAAGCGGATAAATTTGTCATCGCGTCCTAAACGTGTTAAAAGCTGCTCTTTATATTTATCCCAATTAAGAATGGGCTTTTGTGCCACGCCACTTTCCATAGCTGCTTTAGCCACGGCACTGGCAACCTTAACAATTAGTCGAGGATCGAAAGGCTTGGGAATAATGTAATCTCTACCAAAGCCAAGTTTATCATCGTTATAAGCCAAGTTTACAATTTCCGGAACGGGTTCTTTTGCTAGCTCAGCAATGGCTTTGGCTGCTGCTAGCTTCATTTCTTTGTTAATTTTGGTTGCACGTACATCAAGTGCTCCTCTAAAAATGTAAGGGAAGCCCAAAACGTTATTTACTTGATTAGGATTATCAGAGCGGCCAGTAGCCACAATAACGTCGGGTCTGGCAGCCATGGCCTCACGATAACTTATTTCTGGATCTGGATTCGCAAGAGCAAAAACAATAGGGTCTTTTGCCATGCTGCGCACCATTTCCTGACTAAGTACGCCGCCAACAGATAAGCCCACAAAAACATCGGCGTTTACCAAAGCTTCACTAAGGGTATTGTGTTCTGTTTCGCGAACGAATCTTTGCTTTTCTTTATTTAGATCTGTACGACGGGTGTTTAAAACCCCTTTGCTATCGCACATTAGTAAGTTTTCGGGCTTTACGCCAGATGAGATAAATAATTGTGTACAGCTACTTGCAGCAGCGCCAGCGCCGTTGAAAACTACTTTTAATTCAGAAAGATTCTTATTAACACACTCTGCCGCATTTATTAATGCCGCAGAGGCGATGATTGCCGTTCCATGCTGGTCGTCGTGCATCAGAGGAATATCCAGCTCTTCCTTCAGGCGCTGTTCGATATAAAAGCAATCGGGCGCCTTAATGTCTTCTAAATTAATGCCTCCAAAAGTTGGTGCGATAGCTTTTACAGTTTGGATGAAAAGTTCAGGATCCTTTGCGTCTAGCTCAATGTCAAATACGTCAATATCCGCGAAGATTTTAAATAAAACCCCTTTTCCTTCCATTACAGGCTTACTGGCCAAGGGACCAATATTTCCCAATCCTAAAACGGCGGTCCCATTACTAATTACAGCCACCAAATTTCCTTTGGCCGTGTATTTATAGGCGTTTTCCGCATCCTTAGCAATTTCTAAGCATGGGTCTGCAACCCCAGGAGAGTAGGCAATAGAAAGATCTCTTTGCGAATTACTCGGCTTTGTTGGGATAACTTCAATTTTGCCAGGCCGTCCTTCTTGATGATAGGCGAGTGTGTCTTTTTTCTTGATTTTTGCCGCCATATTTTTACTTAAATGGTTAGTTCTTGTTTAAAACAAGAATCTATTATTAGGGTAGCGACGGGCGTGAATTTCCGCCACGGTTTCATAAAGTCGATTTTTCAAATCTTCCAAGTTATCTTTTTCCGTTGCTGAGATAAAAATAGCCTGACGGTCGGTACGAGCAAACCAAGTTTTTTGCCACTGTTCTAAGGTGAAGTGGCGGTTATTTAAACGCGGACTTAAATCATCCGGATCCACTTTTTCTGGCTGATAGGCGTCGATTTTGTTGAAAATCATAATTACCGGTTTATCCGTTCCGTCAATTTCGGCCACAGTACGATCTACGGTTTCCAGGTGTTCCTCAAAGTTAGGATGCGAGATGTCTACCACATGCAATAATAGTTCGGCTTCACGCACTTCATCTAGCGTAGACTTAAAGGACTCGATTAACTGGGTAGGAAGTTTGCGAATAAATCCTACGGTATCACTTAAAAGAAAAGGTAAATTGTGAATTACCACCTTACGCACTGTTGTGTCTAGGGTGGCGAATAGTTTGTTTTCTGCGAAAACCTCCGATTTGCTGAGGAGGTTCATTAAAGTAGATTTACCTACGTTAGTATAACCTACTAAAGCCACGCGCACCATGCTTTCCCGGTTACTGCGCTGAATAGACATTTGTTTATCTATCTTCTCGAGCTTCTTTTTTAATAAAGATATTTTATCTCTAATAATCCTTCTATCAGTTTCAATTTCGCGCTCCCCAGGACCTTTCATACCAATACCACCTTTTTGCTTACTGAGGTGCGTCCACATATTAGTAAGGCGAGGCAAGAGGTATTGATATTGGGCTAGCTCCACTTGAGTGCTGGCATAAGATGTTTGCGCGCGACTGGCAAAAATATCTAGAATGAGATTAGTTCGATCTAATACTTTAATTTCGAATAAACGCTCTACATTTTTTAATTGAGAAGGCGAGAGCTCATCGTCGAAGATGGCTAAATCAATCTCATTAGCTTTAATATATTCGTTAATCTCATCCATTTTTCCCGTCCCTAAAAAGGTCTTGGGATTGGGACTATCAAGTTTTTGACTGAATCTTTTAATGCTATCAGCTCCTGCCGTGTCGGCGAGGAAAGCTAATTCGTCTAAGTATTCACTAAGTCGTTCTTCGTTTTGGTATTGGGTTACTGCACCAATTAAGATGGCTCTTTCACGGCCATCTTTCTTTTTTTTGATTTCTATCATAAAATTAAGCTAGCCATACTTCCCATGGAATTCTCGATAAGATGAGAATAAGCGCAATAAGGAAGCTTAGGCCTAAGGTTGTAAACTTTTTAGAGTCTCTTTGAAGTCGTTTTGCTTTAGCGTAACCAAAGGTGATCAATCCGATAGCAAGAATCATAACACTTGGATGCTCTATTGCATAAAGGCGTAATTCGGGGTCCTTCATAAATCCTTCAATTTTAGTGAAGGTGAATCCTTTTGAGCCAGCAAAATATAGTATAAGACCAAATACTAACTGTAAGTGGCTTAAAATCAGGGTTGAAAGCCCTAGCATTTTATCACTTTTAGTGAAGCTGTTTTTGCCGAGAAACTTTACTAGAAAAGTAACGGTGCTTAGCACTAGGATTGGCAAAAATAAATAGGGTATAAAAGAATGGAGGTGTTGTAAGCCTGTTGTCATATTATTTCTTTTTACAAAGGTAATGACCTAAAGCTTGCTTACTACCAATTTCCCTTGTTAGGCCATATTTTTTTCTAATACCGTTTTTAACGAATTTTCAATGTAAGCTTGTTTCTCTTTACTCAAGAAATACAAATCAAAATGTCGCAGCTTTTTGTCACCATTGTAAGACTTTAAGGTTAAAGTCAGTTTGGCCTTGAGAAAGCCTCGCTCTATCTCATAATTGATTAAAATGTTCTTGGCGAACTCGTAATGCTTATGCTTTTGGCTTTCAAAAGGACCTAAGATCAAGCTCTTCGTATCGATATGAATAATTTCATACTCATCCTCGTAAGAGAAGTAACTCCAACGTGTTATCGCGAGAAGCAGCAGGGCGATAAAACTTATAATCGCTAACTCGTGCTGCGGAAATAAATCAGAAATACTGCCTGGAATTAGGCTAAGCGACATGTCAAAAACAAAGGCAACGGACAATAGAATGGCCAGCCACCACATATAGGTAAAAAGTTTCTTGTTGCTAATCTTCATAGAGATACTATCTCAAAATGTTGTTTAACCTAGATTAGGTCTAATAATCAATCTAGTAAAATCACTAAGTATTTCGAATTCTTCCAAAACTCCCCCGAATTTGAGATAGAAATCGCGACAGTTAATTCACCATCTTGTTTATATACGAAGCTATTGCTAGAATGGTTTGATAGTAGTTCAACTTTTTTTCTACCACCCTCAATTGGGATTGTAGTAGTTTCTCTAATGTCAATCTGTGTGAAATACTCCTTATTGAAATCGTCGGCAATGGTTTCGGTTCGGCCAATGCCAATAAAGCCACCTTCTTTATTTACGATACCTGCCTCCTTCAATTCCTTATAAGTTCCTATCGTATAATAAGCTGTGTTAATAGCATCCGATTGGTTTTCAATAAGTTTTCTTTGAGCCATACTAGCTTCGGTAAGTACACCAACCTTAGAATTTAGCTGATCCATTTTAAAGTTAAGATTAGCTAAATCATCTTTTAAGATAATAATTTGCTCGTCCTTAGCTTCAATTTGGCGATTGAGGTTTTCAACCATTTTCAGGTACTTTTTGCTTTCACTCTTGCTGCTTCCTAGTTTCTTCTGTAGGTTAGCAATTAGTTCCTTATTTTTTTCAATAATTCCGTTAATGGCTTCAATATCCTCCAAAACTTGGTCGCGCGCCACTTGGGCATTTTCTAATCCGCCTTCACGGGCCGTGCGAATCGATTCTTCACGTTCCCTTATGGCTTTCAAGTTTTCTTGAACCGCAGCAAAAGTTCCCGCAAAGTCATCTAGATCCTGATCTTTTTCAAGATCCTGTGATTTCAATTCTTCCAGCTCTAGCTTTAAAGCGGCATTCTCGTTTTTTAAATCATCATTACAAGCGGTGAAGCTGATAATGAGAAGACTGAGTGCTAAGATTCGCTTCATAATGTTTTTTTATTGCTCTTTTAGTGTGGTAAGATAGTTAATTAATCCTTTGGTGCTGCTGTCTTTATCAGTGTTTCCGCCGTCCTTAAGAAGTGGTAATATAGTGTTTGCAAGCTGCTTCCCTAGCTCCACTCCCCATTGATCGAAAGAGTAAATATTCCAGACAATTCCTTGTACCAAAATTTTATGTTCGTAAGCCGCCAATAGTTTTCCTAAATTTTCAGGACTTAAAATATCAGCCACTATAGAAGTGGTGGGTTTGTTACCCTCAAAAACTTTAAAAGGTGCAAGTTTGGCTATTTCTTCATTGGTTTTGCCTGCCGCTCTTAATTCCGAATCTACCTCCTCTCTGGTTTTACCCACCATTAATGCTTCGGTTTGCGCTAAAAAGTTGGAAAGTAATTTAACATGGTGGTCGCCAATATCGTAATGACTTCTCGCGAAAGCGATAAAATCGGCTGGAATAAGACGTGTGCCTTGGTGTAAAAGCTGAAAAAAGGCATGTTGACCATTTGTGCCTGGTTCGCCCCAAATAATCGGTCCACTTTGGTAATTAATCTTCTGCCCTGAGCGGTCTACATTTTTACCATTGCTCTCCATATTTCCCTGTTGGAAATAGGCAGCAAAACGATGCATGTTTTGATCGTAAGGTATAATGGCTTCACTTTCCGCGCCTAAAAAATTAACATTCCATATTCCAATGGCAGCCATTATTTGGGGTATGTTTTCTCTAAAAGGAGCTTCCGCAAGATGGGTATCCATCGCGTGTGCACCGCGTAAAAGCTTTTCGAAATTTTTATAACCTAGGCCACAAGCAATACTTAAACCGATTGCACTCCATAAACTATAGCGACCGCCTACCCAGTCCCAAAAGACAAACATATTGGTGGGGTCAATGCCGAATTCGGTTACCTTTTCTTTATTAGTAGAAACCGCTACGAAATGCTTGGCAATATCTTCTTCGCTCGCTTCAGAACGCAAAAACCACTCCCGCGCCGAATGTGCGTTAGTCATGGTTTCTTGGGTTGTGAAAGTTTTCGAAGCAATAATGAATAGCGTTTGCGCCGGATCTAAATTTTTAAGCGTTTCACTAATATGGGCGCCATCTACATTCGATACGAAATAGCATTGCAGGTGATTGTGATAAGGCTTTAAGGCTTCGTAAACCATTTGCGGACCTAAGTCGCTGCCGCCAATACCAATGTTTACAATATTTTTAATCGTCTTACCCGAATACCCTTTCCAGTTCCCACTAATTAGTAGGTCCGAAAAGTCTTGCATTTGCTCCAATACCGCTAAAACATCCGAGTTTACTTCTTTGTCATCTACATAAGTAGCTTTGTCACCAAGGTTGCGCAAGGCGGTATGCAAAACTGCGCGCTTTTCAGTTTCATTTACCGCATCTCCCTTTAAGGTAGATGCGATAGCATCGGATACTTTGCATTCTATAAAAAGGGCTTCTAAAAGCTCTAAAGTTTTATCGGTTATTAGGTTTTTCGAAAAATCGAAAAGCATTTTATCATGCTTTAGCTGAAATTTCTCAAAGCGTTTTTCATCTTCGGCGAAGAGATTACGCATATGTAATTCCTTGATCTCCTTAGCGTGAACTTCTAAGTCTTTCCAAGCGTTAGTATTGGTAGGATTTATAGTTGAGAACATAGGGTTTGATTAATGTTAAAAGTTGCCGCGAAGTTAAACTTCCTTCCTATTTTAGCCGAGAATTATTTTTATGAATACAGATAACGCAAGAACCTCCAGTGTTCGCTTTCCGAAACCAAGTGCAGAGTCATTTAGTGTTGAGCTCCGCAAAAGAGTAAATCAATATTTTAAAGACAAGTCAATTGCCCCCAAGGCAAACGGAGCGATGAAGTTTAAGACCATAGCGATGCTCAGTCTTTACTTCCTTCCTTACATAGCGATGTTGGTTTTTAATCCTCCTGTTTGGGCGGTATTAGTAACCTTTATCATTATGGGTTTTGGTATGTCTGGTGTGGGGATGTCTGTTATGCATGACGCAGCTCATGGCGCCTATGCTAAAAGTCCTCGTATTAACAATTTAGTAGCTTCTAGCATCTATTTGATTAGTGGAAACCTTACTACTTGGCAGTTGCAGCACAATGTGCTTCATCATACCTACACTAATATCGATGGTTTAGATGATGATTTGGATACGCACGGCTTATTGCGTTTACACCCTAGTCAGCCCTATAAAGGTCGTCATAAGTACCAAGTATTTTATGCTCCATTATTGTATAGTCTACTAACCTTAAACTGGGTTACAATGAAAGACTTTTCACAGTTAATTCGTTACAATAAGCAGGGTGTGGCTAACTTTACCAAAAAAGAACTGAAAGCCGAGTGGTATAAGTTGGTAATTAGTAAGCTGGTTTATTTTACCCTTTTCCCCGTGCTGCCAATTATCTTGTTAGACGTATCCTGGTACATCCCTTTATTGGGCTTTGTTATGATGCACGTAATTGCAGGTTTCATTTTAAGCTTCGTTTTCCAATTAGCTCACGTGGTGGATCACGTAGAAACAAAAGAAGTACCCGCCGAGAAATTGATGGGTGATGCCTTTTTAGAGCATCAGTTAAAAACTACTTCCGATTTTGCTCGTCGCAGTAAATTAGTAGGTTGGTTTGTAGGTGGATTGAACTTTCAGGTTGAACACCATTTATTTCCTCACATTTGTCATATTCACTATCCTGCGATTAGTGAGATTGTAAAGAAAACAGCGCAAGATTTTAATCTACCTTATTATGAGCACCGCACGCTTGTTGAAGCGATACGGGCTCATTTAAATAGTTTGAAGATGTATGGCAAACCTGACTTCGCTTAGGTTTAGCCATTCACAGCTTGTACGGCTTTAATTTGGCCGGGTAGCATTTGCTGAAGCATATTTTCGATACCATTTTTTAAGGTAGCGGTACTTGACGGGCAGCCAGAACAGGCGCCTTGGAGTAATACGCTTACAACACCATCTTGGTGGTTAAGGAATTTAATATTTCCTCCGTCAGATTCCACGGCAGGCTTAACGTACTCGTCTAGTAAAGAAACGATTTTCTCGTCTATAGCATCCCAGTCGGCTTGAGCCTTTTCTTCGGGGTGAACGCTGCCAGTAATTTCTACCGCGTCTACATCAAAGTCTTCACTTTCTGCCGCTTTTAGGTAAGATTCGTTTACTACTTTATTTCCCTCAGCTAAGTAATCGCGGATTAGCTCACGGATTTCCATGGTTACCTCTTCCCACTCAATAATATCATATTTGCTAATAGCGATGTAATTGCTGCTAATAAAGATGTCTTTAACGAAGGGGAAATGAAAGAGCTTTGAAGCTAGCGGCGAGGGCTTGGCTTCTTCAATATTTTTAAACTCAATGGAGTCGGCTTCTAAAAGGCGTTTATTCGCAACGAACTTTAGTACCGCTGGGTTTGGGGTCATTTCGGCGTATATGCTAACTGGTACTTTTTGTTGTTCCATTTTTCTTATTTTTTGCAAAGATAGACGCTATTAAAATGGATTAGCAAATCATTTGTTTTTACTTTATCCCCATAAATAGAAATGATATGGCTTTAATCAAAATGGTAAAAGGCAAGGTGCCTCAATTGGGCGAAAATTGCTTTGTAGCAGATAATGCGACCCTTGTGGGAGATATTAGTACCGGTGATAATTGTAGCATCTGGTTTGGAGCAGTTATACGCGGCGATGTGCACTATATAAAAATGGGGAATAAGGTAAACGTACAAGACAATGCCACCTTGCATTGTACTTATCTGAAGCATCCTTTAGAAATCGGTAATAATGTTTCCATTGGGCATAATGCCATTGTGCATGGTTGCACCATTCACGATAATGTTTTAATTGGCATGGGAGCCATTGTTATGGATGCAGTAATAGTAGAGAGTAACAGTATTGTGGCGGCTGGAGCGGTGGTTTTAGCAGGGACCCATATTGAATCGGGCAGTATTTATGCCGGTGTACCCGCAAAAAAAGTAAAGGATGTAACGCCCGAGCTTATTTCTGGGGAAATTGATCGCATTGCGAATAATTACTTAATGTATAGTACTTGGATTGAAGATCCTTCTTAATGCAATTCGGCAAGGGCCGCTTCAATTAATCCGTCTCGCCCTAAGTTATATTCACTCGTATCGAGGTTTAGAGGAATTTCGGGTATTACGCCCATTTCTATGTCTTCTCCTGTGGCTAAAAAAGAGCGGGTGCTGGAGAAACGATAATTCCAACCATTGGGAAGTTCATAATCCACGGGTAGGCCGCCACCGCCGCCAGTGGTGTCGCCTAGTTGAATAATGTGGGCTTGCGATTTAAGTAAAGCGGCAAAAGTATTAGTAGCTGAATAGCAACTGCGATTGGTTAGTAAAATGGTATTCTTAGTAAAGTTGGGTCGACTACTGGGTGATAAACTGTACTGCCGACCATTGCCAAAATCTTGAGGATTAGGACCTATTTTCTCATCGCTTAGCAGCACGATTCCTTCGGTTTTAATAAGCCGTTGAGCCAAGCTAAAGGCATTATTTAAACTACCGCCACCATTGTCGCGTACATCTACAATAAGGCCTTTGGCGTTTTTAAAATAATTAAAAATATAGTCAAGCTGCTCGGTAGAAAAATTACTGCTAAAGCTGCCGTAATAAAGATAGGCGATGCTATCCTTTAAATAGGTATAGCGGATGCCTCCAGCAATTTTATGGTCGCGACCTAGATAGTTTCTTTCGAGAACTTCCCAGTTGAAATTTTGAGGTGAGCCTAAATACCATTCCCAGTTTCGAGTAATATTAAAAGGGGCAAACAAGTTAACATGGCCATCGCGTAAAGCGAAAAGTAAACTGTCCATTGCGCTAAACAATTCCTCGTCGCTACTAGCTGAACTTAAAGGCGCTCGGTAAATGGTACCCAAAGAATCCCAGTTGATATTTTTTTCTTGAAAATAGGCATAGCGGTCATTAAGTCTTTGCCAAAGTTCGTTGTAGTTTGTTAAGGGATCATTTTTAGGATCATCGCGCATTAGTGTCTTTTCACAAGAACCTAAAAATAGAGCTAAAATTAAAATGGAGATAAGCTTCCTCATAACTTAAATAGTAGGTGAAACATGAGGTAGTGTTGGGCTTGCGCGAGATAATTAAGCCCATTATACTCCGCGTAGTTCCAATTATAAGAGAGGCGAACTTGATTGCCATTTTTTAATGGGTAAACCAAATTATGGCGAAACTCTAAATGCCAAAAATCGCCGATAAAACTGTGCTTTTTTAAACCAGCTTCATCATTAAAAAATTGACGGTTATAGCCTGGCATAATCAAGTAGGAGGCGAGGGGAAAGTTAAATTCCGTTTGCCAAGCAAAGGGCAGTTTAACATTCCAAATTTTTAGCTGAGGCTGATATTGCCAAGATGCACTAAGCCCATAACTAATAAAATTGCTGAAACTTAAAGAACTGTTACTGTAAAGATTGTGTTGACGAAAACCGATGAGATTAGCGGAGCAGAGTCCTAAAAATAAAGCTTGCTTTTCACTATTTACCAGACGGTAACGCAGATTATAATTAATGGAGCCACTAATAGTAGTAGTTTGATTGCTCACATTATTTAGGGCAGCAGGACTTTGCAAGCCAATAGCGATATGGCCATCTAAATTGTTTTGCCAAGCCCCATGCTGACTGTGCCAGCCAAGCGCCGCCGCACCTGAGTAGCCGCGATATTGCAAGGGAGAAACAAGATCGTCTTTGAAGTTTTCCATCTGCCCACCGAGGCCAAAGAGAATATACTCACCCTCGAAAAGACTTTGTGCTTGCAGATGGGCGCAAAAAAAAGCTAGTAGGGCTAAGAGGCTAAGCTTTTTCATTCGAGGCGGATGCTTATCTTGTTGGTTTTTGAAAGGTCAACAAGCTGATCTTCCAAGTCGGGTGGGCCAAACATGCCACGCACATTATTGCTGAAGCCATATTTTTCAGTGGGAATACCGGTGAAGGCTTTATCTATTTTTTTATTATTATTTTCATCGTGGAAGGCGGCAACGGCGTAAGAACCTGGTTTTAGATTTACCTTAACTTCTAAGGGTGAGGCATCTGCCGCAAGGCTTAAATGCTGGATGATTTCGCCTTCACTGTTTTGGATGCGAATCATAATATTTCCTCTGCTTGAGCTGGCTCCGCTAAATGTAAGGGTCAAAGCGCTGGTTTGACTTTGGGCCGAGAGAGAGAAGGACAGGAAGAAAAATAGGAGATTGAAAAAGAGGCTTGTTTTGAGCACAGACAAAATTTTATCGAATCAAAACTACGCTTCCCTGCTTATTTATTTTTTCGGAACGGGTACTGTTGCTACGGTTGGTGTAGCTGTATAATTCGGCCGAGATTTTATAGAGGTAGAGACCTTGCTGTAAATAGTTTGAATCGAATTGACCATCCCAGGCTTTGCTAGGGTCTAACTCTTTACTTTCGTAAACCATTTGTCCCCAGCGATCGAAAATCTGAATTTCGAAATTTAGCACTTCACAGTCCTCGCTAACACTTAAAACGAAACGATCGTTGATATTATCACCGTTAGGGGTAAAGGCATTGGGAATGTACAAAGGACAGATACCGGCATTTCTTGCGCTATTAGGCGCTTGAGCTTGGCCTTGAAAAAGGGTAGCAAGCATTAGAATGGCGATATAAAGTATTCTGTTCTTCATGGAATTACTTCAAATGTACTTTTTTCTTTTTAATCTCAGATCAAACTTGAGTGCCTAAAGGTCTAAAATGTTTTAAAGGAAGCGATTTATGATTAATCGAAATCGAGGGTTAATTTAAAGCGTAAAATTCGACCGTTTCCCGCATCTGCTACATAAACAACCTGGTTGTTGTAAGCCACCGCCATGGGCTCTTTAAAGTTACTTATTCCGCTGCCTGTGCCACCAAAGCTAGCTTTAATGTAGCGGTCAATTCCAGCGGCGGCCGGTGGTTTAATTCCTTCAAAACCGGTGAAGGAAAACTGATACAGAGAGTCGGTTTCACTGTCTACCACAAATAAAAATTGGGTTCCATCTCCCGCAAGGGTGATATCGCTGGGTTGACGAAATTTGAAAGGGGAATTAATAAAACCATCGGCCTGAGAGGTATCGCTTGAGGCTAAAATTCGAGGACGATATTCTGCGCCAAATTCGCCTTCGAGGAATTCGATGTATTGCACCTTTAGCGCATTATTTTCATCGATAGAAGTGTATAAAAAGTCGCTACTAGCTTGTGCCCCAAATTGTGGAGGCTGAGTGAGAGAAGTAATGCCAACAGGGAAAGAAAAGAAGTCGTTGAAAAAGCCCGAAGAGGTTTGCACCGAGATGGGGGAAATTAAAACATCTTCATTATTGAAGTACAAAACGGCATCATTCGGACCCAGCGGACCAGAGGAAACCTCAGGGCTATTGGGGTCGGGATCGGGGTTGCGAATGTACTGGCGAGTAACGTAGTAGCGGTTGTTTTGATCGGGATTAGAATTGCTACCGATCACAGCTATTTTATTAAATTTCACGAAATCCACTGTTCTACGTAAAGGGTTACTTTGGGTAAAGTAGAAAGGGTGAATAATGCGCTTTACAATGCGAGCATTACTTAAATCGTAGCCACCGGCACCGCCAACCATGCGCAAACGGTAAATGGTAGAAAAGGTGAGATTGGTATCGCCATTAGCGGAACTATAAAGGGAGTCGTAGGTGCCAACTACTAGTAAATCAAAGCGGCGATCTTGCGCTACTGAACTTGCGCCGGGTATGAATTTACGTCCTACAATGTTTCCAGCTTCATCCATGGCAATCACTTCTTCGCTACCTTCATCTACCACATACATTAACTGATCAAAGCCAGTACAAATGTCTACGGGCTTTACAAAATTGTTAAGTATCGGTAAAATGGGAACATAGGCGATATCGCGTATGCTATTGTCGGGTGGTATGTCGATAAATCCTAAATCGGTTTTATTGCCTAAATAATCTTCGCAGGCGCTGAGGCTAAGAAAGGCAATAAGAATAGCGCTAAGGGGAAGTATATTTTTCATCTTAACGATCTATGGTATTTAATATTTGTACACGTAAGCCAACGGAGTGTTGCAATCCAATAAAATTGGTAGGGTTGGCAGCATAATCGATATAAAGCGGATGGTTACCTAAGCGGGTTTTAACTCCGAAGCCAAAAGTGGGATAATCTCGATCGCGTACACTTAAACGGTAACCGCCTCTTATAAAGAGATGATCTAAGTATTTGTACTCTAAGCCAAAGCTATAGTTTTCGGCATTATCGTTCGGGTGATTAAGTTGTGCGGCGGCTAAAATGCTGTGATTTTTCACTTCCCAAGCTTTAATGCTCAATCCTAATTTAAATATGGTTGGAACGGAATTCGACTCAAGGCCGATGCCGGTATTGCGATTGAAGGTAGTAGGAATATCACTATCGCTGCCCAGGGCAGAGTTTCCGCCAAAATTTTGCACCATAACCGCAAATTTTAAATCGCGAAAATCGGTTTTGTATAAAAATGCGAGATCCACAGTAGCATTGCTGTTGTGAAATCCTGCCACCCCTTCGTAAATATATTTAACGGTAACTGCGGCGGTAAAGAGGCTGGAAAGCTGGCGTGCATAAGTTGCACCCACCGCAATATTAGAAACGCTAATTTGGCGGCCAGTACCCATGGGCATGAATTCGGTACGCTCTTCCATTTCGCCACTATTAAGGCTATTGATGCTAAAGCTTAAAACACTGCTTTTATCTTTTAAAGGGTAGTTGGCACTCAGAAAGGACTGGTTTACTCCGCCGCCTAAAAATAGGTGACTAACACCATAGCTTGTGTTTTCTAAATCAGTTAAAGCCGCTGGATTGTTAATCACACTGTAGGCATCTCCCGTAAGGGCGATACTGCTGCCACCTAAAGCCGATGAACGTGGACTGAGGTCGTTTTTTAAAAAGCTCAAGGCAGATAAGCCAGCACGTTCACCCCCGTAATTGGGAAGAACTTGTGCGGTAAGACTAGCTTGCACGATCACGAGAGTACTGATGAGGTAAAGTATTTTTTTCATCTCTAAAAGCGAAATTCTAGTCCGTATAATATTTGACGAGGAGCTAAGTAGCGCGCGTGGTTTCTTGGATCTACCCCAGCTTCTTGGGGTCCATTGTAACGGGGATCACGCCAGGTTATGGGTACATCATCGCCAAATTCGTAGGCGCGGCCAGTAACGGGGTTTATAATTTGCGAGTTCTTGGCATTGGTCAGGTTTCTGATTTCCAAACTGATGGAAACCCCTTTTCCGTTTTTAAGACCAAGTGGAATGTTATAACTCAGTTTGAGGTCGAGATTATTCCAAGGAGTAGCTTTTTCCTGTAAATACTGATCTACAATTTCTTCATAAATCGGCCGTCCTAATTCATTAGTGCTGATTAAGCGCTGCGGCGTATAACGAAAGCCGGAGGTAAATTGATAGGATAAGAAGGCACTAAAACCTGTAAAGTCTAGTCCAAAAATAGGGAGGGTAGAATCGGGGGCGAAAATAATACCTAGGTTAATATTCCAAGGACGGTCGAAGGCGAGGAACTGCTCACTGGTAAGGCTAACCTGGCCATTCTGCTCAATCTGTAAAGCTGATTCGCGAGCAGAGTTGGATTTACCACGCGCCACCTGATAGGCCACATTAGAGAAGGTTGTTAAATAGCGTGCGATACGCATATTAAGGCCAAGTTCTACTCCATAAATATTGGCATAATCCTGATTAATATAGAAGTTTTTGGTAGTTGGACGTCCGGTTTGATCTGTAACAATTACACGGCGTGATACGATATAGTCGAAACGATTATTATTGAAGGCGGTTACGGTTAAACCGATATCGCGGGTAATTTTTGATTTTAAACCAATTTCATAGCTAACATTAACTTCTGGGTCGAGATCCGGATTACCGAGGCTCGATAAGAAGGAGCGATCTTGATAGGTGGGGTCTAAACCGGCGTAAACAAAACGTGGATGCGGTAGGCGCATGCTGTGGCCGTAGTTGAAATACAATACATTGTTTTCGGTAACGGGGAAGCTTACGTTAATTTTAGGGAGTAAGCGCGCTTTCCAGCGGAGACCCAAAATTTCGGTGGTTTTATCTAAATAATCAGCACGAACTTGATCAATAACAGGTGCAGTAGGATCGGCTACAGCATCGTCGGTAAATTTACCAGGCGCCCAAAAATTCATTCGTAAACCTAAAGTGGCGATAATACCCTTGTAGGAGATGCGATTTTGAACAAAAATGGCACTTTCAATGGGATTTACTTTCCAAATATCATTACTCGAACCGATGCTTACCGACTGCGTCGTAGTGCTGTCGTTTATGCGAATGGGAGCACCCACCCAAGGGCGAGTAACATCCACCCATTGATATTCGGTAAAGGTATTTTGTATACCAAAACTTAGCTCATTGCTTTGGTTGGGAATGTAAGTAGCCTTCGCATTAAAGGTGTATTCTTCGGCATAGTGATCATGCCAAGTGGAGCTGATGCCACCATTATTAACCAAGCCATCTCCTACGGAAACATAGTAAATACCGCGAGGGTCGTTCGGGTTGAAAATATCGATAGGATAGGAAACAATGTGATCTTCATCTAAAATTTGATCTACCGTCTCCGTTCTAAAAGGGCGTCCATTGGCGTCGGCGCGCAGATTGGTAAATAAGCGACCTACCGAGAAATTTAAACCCCAGTTTTTATTAATAAGGTGGTTAAGGTTTAAAGCCGTTAAATTAGAATGATGCGTATAAGTGGTGGCATTATCTAAATTATTGGAGCGGTTGTATTGGAAACCGGGGGTAAGAATAGCGTCGAATCCCACAATCTGCAGGGTACGCGTATTCTGGTTAATGTTTAAAGAGTGCTGATTGGTGATAGTTAGCTTAGTACCCGAGGCGAGTTTATAGGCTAACTTAAAAGTATTGGTGTACGAATTCGAGAAGCGCGGCGCCCAAAACTCGGGATTGGCACTAAATAAAGAACTGTTTAATTGATTGGCCACCGGCCCAAAGTAACCATCGGAGAAAATGGCGCTACCACTGGCGAAAAGGGTAAGCTTATTTTTGGTGCCTGGTATAGGCGTGCCAATATTTAATTCTACCCGATCGGTATTAAAACTGGCAGGAATGCCGCTATTGCCGAGATTATCGCGCTGATAGCTTCCGCTGATTTGGAATTTCTCGCCTCCTTCTCTAATCTTGGTATTTACCACGCCAGAGCTACCCCCACCAAATTCGGCGCCAACTCCTCCTGTAATTAAATCGATACTGGAAACAGAGGAAGAGCTAACGTCAACACCAAAGCCGGTTCCTGCTAATGGATCCTGAGCAGAAATTCCGTCTACAATATATTCGGTTTCATAAACACGTGCACCACGGATTTGCAAACCGTCTTGAGTTTTTACTACCCCAGCTTGCATTCCCAAAACTTCTTGAACATCGCGCACATTCATTTTTGAAATTTCCTCTTGACCAATGCTTACTTCACTGGCGGCGGCTTCGAGGTTTACCTGGCCTTTTTTACCCACAACGGTAACTTCATTTAAAGACTGGCTCTGCTCCTTTAGGGTAATGTTTAAGACTTTGGATTCGCCTGCGCTAAAGCTGATGCCCGTATAAATTTTGGTTTCGTAACCAATAAAACCCACCTTTACACTATAGTCTTTGGCTTTGATACCATTAATTACATAGTTGCCATTATAATCGGCGGCAGATCCTTTATAGGTTCCTACCAATACGATGTTAGCTCCTATTAGTGGTTCCCCAGATACGGCATCGGTAATGCTTCCGCTTAATGAAGCTAGTTCTTCATCTTGGCTTAAAGCCGAAAAGGCCATAAACTGAAAAACCGCAAAAAAGAGGAGTAGTCTATTGAAATTCATTGTTGAAAATATCACCGATTAATGCTTCTACCTCGCCTGCGTTTTTATCGAAACGGTGTAGCTCTAAACAAAAGAATACCTGAGAAATTTTGGAGTTGCGACGGCGAACCGCGGCTACCACGTCCGAGCTGCCATTCCATCCGCGAAAGCGTGTAATTTGCGCGCGATAAAAGTTTTGCGCATCTGCGGAAGCAATCATCGGTACTACACCAAATTCTACACTCGTAGGGTTTAAAGAAGGTAAGCTCGGGTTTACTAAAGGCACCAAAGCACTATCGCTTACAATTCTAGCCTGACTGCTAGGAATGGTTGAAAGTACGGTGGCGTCGATGGGGTAGACCGAACGAATTTCGCTAATATCTTGGGTGGTGGTAAAAAGAGTGGTAAGGAAGTAGTTTCCACCCGCATCCGTAAAGCGCTGGATTACAGGCGCGAGATAATCTATTAAAGGTTTTTCGTCGCCAGTAACGGTATTGCGGAAATTAGTGGCCGATAGATTTAAAAAGGCATTTTTATACTGCAAGAAAATAAGCTGAACGGTAGGGTCGAAATATTTAGGCATATTGGCTCCTTGCTGGGCGCCAACATTGAAAAGGTCGTATGAAATAGAATTGGCGTTTAAATAGCCCTTGTATTCGGCGGTGGTGCTTTCACCATGACCTGAGAACCAAAGGGTTTTTACGCCAGGTGTTTTACCGCGGAAGTAAAAAACTTCGCTGGTATCTACAAGGCTAACGGCATCAGCAATGTCGATTGAGCGTACGTAAAGTCGGTTGCTATCGTTAACACGCAGGCCATTGAGGTTAATGGGAGCGGCAGCAGTGGATGTTCCGTAATAAATTTGCGACTGAGCTTCGCCAGTAGTGATGCTTGTATCGGGTAATAAGGTTATTAAATTTTGGTTGCGATCGATACTCTGCCAATCGCCATTATTCACTTTAATCTGCACGTCTTTTAAACTTTCATTACCATCGGGGTCGGTGGCATTCCAGAAAAAAGTAGCGGCTATAAAAGCGGTGTCTCCTGGTCCACGGTCATCTAAAAAGGCCGCAGAGGGTGGAGTGTTTATAAGGGGCACGCGCAAATAGGCGGGCGTTTGATCGGTTAATCCATCGTTATCGATGGCCCGAACATAAAAGTTTATGTCTACCGAATCTTGTCCGGCGGGAATATCAAAAACAAAGGTGGAATCTTGTTGGGTGGTATAAACCCAATTCACTTCATCGAGTGAAAACTCATAAGCTTCTACGTAGCCGTCGAGGTCGGTGCCAAACCAGCTAAGCTTTACCGAAGAGTTTAAGCGATTGGGACCGCTGAGGTTTATGGCTTCAAAACTAAGCTGGGTTTCAGGCGCACTTTGCCCGGTGATCTCCCCTTTACGACAGGCGCTAAATAGCATGATACTAAGAAGAGCGACGCTTAGAATAGTAAAAATGTGGCGCATAAACTTCATCTATAAAAATGAAAAAGGGAGGAAGCCGAAGCTTCCTCCCTGAAAAAAAATTATTTACTAATTACAATTCTTTCGGTGCTAAGCAAGCTAGCATTGGCATCTTTAACTTGAAGAACATAAACACCAGCTGCAATAGCAGAAAGGTCCATTTCTATGCGGTTAGAAGCTGCCGAAGTACTTACCAAACGTCCGTTCATATCGTATAAAGCGGCTTGAACATTTTCGCCATTGGCAGAAATGATGTTCAATAGATTTTGAGCAGGATTTGGGAAAATTGCTAAATCTGCAGTAGCCACTTCGTTTAGACTTACGTTGGTAGGAACATTACAACCAGTAGTGTCGATTGCCACATTAAGACCTACGATATCGAAGTTATTACGCGGTAATAATTTGTAGTTACCGAAGCTGTACCATAAAATTCCGTGCATGGCATCCATGTTCATAGAAGTGTTGGTTATAACAGCAGGAACTTGAAGAGTACCATCGTTAGTAACGTAGCTACTATCAGAAATTAAACTTACATGAAGACTAGAAGTAGCAGAACCACCAGACTGACGACCCGCTAATACACGCGAAGATTGGCTTGGGCCAAAACTTGGATCAGTACCAATGCGATATTCTGCGAAACCAGCATTTTCGTCGGTAATGTAAACCTTACCACCGTTAGGGTTTTGGTAAGATACCAACATACCTTCGTACATTTCCATATCTAAGTTAGCATCACTTGGATCGATAGGAGTAGGCATAATCGTCATACTACCCGCTAAACCAACATAGCTATCTACGTTTAAGTAAGTTACTCCAAAGGTTTCTTGAATTTGCCCTGTAACAGATAGCATTTGGTCGCGGTAAACATTATCTAAATCCTGATTAGGAATTAAAGCAATACCTGCAAAAATAGAATCGCTAGGATCTTGCATGTAAACGTATTCTAAGTCGCAATCTCTGCGGGCAGAAGTTACATAGCCAGTTACGGTAACGGTTTGTCCAACGAATACACTTTCGCCAGTGCCATTGCCGCTGTACTGAAGATCGAAGATTTTTAAGCCATTATCGCGCACGCTATAGTGGTTGAAATATGGATTTACTTGACTGCTTGGACTAACTGGGAAAGTTACTGCAGAACCGTCATTGTCTACCGCGCGAATCCAGTAGCGTACTAAAGTACCATCGGGCTGAGCCGGAATGTAAAATTCGTAAGTGCTTCCTGATACAAGATTCATATTAGCAGAACTAAAAGAACCAGACATCATGCTGCTATTCGCACTCCAGTAAATTTCTAAAGTATCAATGGTACCATCTGCATCTACAACATCGGCGCTCACTAAAACGGAGTCGGCGCTGCTTACAATAGGAGGGAAATTAAGTACATTGGTAATGCTTGGAGCAGATGCGCCTACTTGGTAGTGACTGTCGTCGAATGGGTTAAGTTCGTAACCACGACCAGTTCCGCCGGTACAGCCGTTAGCACTATGACGCACAATACCTTTAATAGAAGAGTAGAAAGTACCTACAGAAGGAGCAACGAAGGATCCTGTTCCAGTAGTAGAGGGTGTGTTAGGGTTTACCGTGGTATGTGAAGGCGTACGCTGGGCTAAAAAGCGGTCACTTACATTTAATACGTTTCCGTTAGCATCTTGAATATCGAAGCTTACGCGTGATCCGCTAAAGGGAGTAACCTGCACTACGGTAACGTTTTGTAATTCTACAAAGCCGTTTTGCCAATACTCACCTGTTGTTACGATGTTAACACGATTATTGTCGTTAAAGTCACCTACGGTTAGTTGCTTAGGAACGAAAGCCGAAGGAGCTAAATCGCCAGAAGTTAAAAGGGTTACCGAGTTTACGTCTAAAGTGGTAAACTGAGTATTGCCGTCGAACTGCTGTACAATACCCGTAACTTCAACCTTATCTCCTTGAAAAAGAGCAGTAAAACCTGGGATTGGTTGTAAGTTTCCAGAAGCATCAGAGTAAACACCCATTACTTCCATTCCACTTAAAGAATCAACCACGCCATTAGAAGCCGTATCAATCATGTAAATGAAAGGACGGTTGCCACCTTGAACAGATCCTGAGGCTACTTCAGAAAGACCACCATCGGTAACAACATGTGCGCGGAAACGAACGGTATCGCCTAGGTAAGATGAGCTGTCATTACAGGCCGCTAAGTCAATAGGAGCATTAATTTGTTTAATGCTTACTAAGGGGTAAGATTGCCCGTAAAGGGAGACCGCTGTGAACACGGTTGCTAAGAGGGTAAAAATTCTCTTCATTGATTTTGGGTTTATTTAATTATCACAAATTTTCCGGTGAAACTCTCACCACTATTTAAATCTTCTACTGAATACATGTATAAGCCACGGCTAATTATCTGGCTTTCGCTCGATAGTAAATCCCAAGCATGTTCGCCTCCGGAAAAACGGTTTTCGCCCGCATCTTCGGCGCCGAAAGTTCTAAACCAACGGGTATCGGAACCATCGTAGGCTTCGTCGTGACGAATTTCGTCGATAAAGTCGCCACCAACGGTGTACACTCTAATAATGCAACGCGCGGGTAAATTGGCGAAAATCAATTTGCGACTTTCTTCTTGGAAGTTCGATTGACCTTCCCAGGCAGAACCGTAATAATATGGATTAGGATACACGAAAGGTGCATTTTCCTCCATATTGGTATTGGCACCCGTTCCTGCGAAAGCACGGTAATTATTGGCTAAAAAGCTCGACTCTAAAGACTCTAAATTACTTTCAGGATTACCTTCGTCGAAAGCCGTTACAGCTACTGCATACTGCCAGCCATTGGGAATGTTTTCGAGGGTATATTTATAGTGATAGGCGTTAGTGTCGCCTTCAAAATATAGGGGCTCTGCTAGCTTAATGCTGCCAAAACCACTTTCGTAGAAAAGGTTATTACCCGCCTTGTCGTATTGGGCAGCTAAACTAAAATCGCGCGCTAAATCGGGTACTCCCGTTACGTCGAAACCTAATTTAGAAAGGTAAACGCGGTAGCCTTCAAAGTCTTCTCGGTTGGAAATGGGGTCGATGGATTTTTCGGCATTATCTGACCAATATATTTCAATTTTAGAATCGCTCGGTTCAACGCGAGTGCGGGGAATATTGGGAGGGCTAGGTAAGATGAAACGGGTAATTTTTCCGTCGCCATCATTGTCTTCGCCGGCATCTAAAAGTCCGTTAAAATTGCGGTCCTCGCCATTATAAGCTTGTTGTGCCCAACCCGCATTAGCAATTAAATTCTTACGCTGAACTTCGTTGTTTTCTTGGTTAGGGTTGCCGTCTTCGTTCTTTTTGGCGAATACAAAAGCGAAGGAAACTTCAATTACATCGCCAGGCGCAAATTCTTCAAAAGGTCCAGCCGAGATAAGGTCGGAACGGTTACCGGCGGCATTCAATTCTGCTTGAAAATCGCGGCCATTGCAGTTGGGCGCGAGGGGATTTGACCAACATGGATTTTGATTCAAACCTTGCTCCATTTTCTGGTAGCGATCGTTTTCCGATTGGGGAAAAGCATAGTCGGCATTAAAATCGTTAAAGACCCAAGCGTTGTAATTTAGTAGGAAGTTATCCAGTTCCCAGCTTCCGCTGATGGGGTTGTAATTAGAATCTAGGTCTGGATGATGAAAGCCGTTTTTATCCTCTGCTCCTAAAAACTTCTGGCCAACATAGCTTTCGGTGAAACCTAAATCACCAGCCGCATCATAACAATAGGCAAGGTGCAAAGAGTCCATGAAACCGTTACCACCGCGGTTGTAAAAAGCAGCGCCGCCTGCTCCAGCTGCGGTAATATTAATATTACGAACCACCGTGTTGTTCCATAAAGCGGTGTATACATCTTGATAGGTATTGGAACCTTCGTTGGTGAATTTCAGGTTTACAATTACCATAAAATCGGTGAAGCTATAGTTCCAATTATAGGTTTCCATTTGCACCTTCACATTCATTGGGCGGTTATGGTCGTTAATGGGAATTTGCGTTCCGGGTACTACAATGCTTTTATCGCTGAAAGTGGCAATATAATCTTGATGCGATACGGCATTAGGGGAAAAATAACGACTGTCGAATAAGGAGCTTTTTTCTTGCAAACTGCGCTCAGCCCCGGTAATAGAAGTGTCGATGGAGAATTCAAAACCGCCCCGTCCTGGAGCATAACCTTGGGGTGCATCGTAGGCCGAGGTAGAAACAACTACTTGTCCGCCGTTTTCTTTACCGCCAATCCAAATACCACCTTCAAATACATGTTCAACACCCGATCCAGCGGGGTACTCACCGCTAGGGTCGCCAGTGCCATCGCGGTAACCACGGAAAGCGTTGCCGAAGGTGCCGATATTGGTTACATTCAAGCGAACGTTGCTGGCATTGGTGGTTTTTTCTTGAAAGCTAGCTTGACCACTTAAACCTAAATTTAGGGCTAGAATGCTGAGGCTGAGAGTTGCGAATCTTAGCAATTTCATGGTACAATAACTTTTCTTGATTCTCTAAAATCTTTGCCATTACTAAGGCTAATAAGATAAATGCCTTTAGGCCACGCGGAACAGTCGATACTTAAATTTCGGCTCGCTTTACTTCTTAGCTGACGCACTACCTTTCCACTTAAGTCCAAAATGGTAATGCTTAAGGCTTCTTCGCTTAAACGGCCTTTGAGACTAATTTCGATATTTTCTCGGGCGGGGTTTACGAATGACCATGAATTTTTCATGTGGTCAAAGCTGTTTTCTCCAAGGCCAGAAACAGCTGCTTCTAGCTCCATAATTACGGGTAAATGATCGCTGAAATTGTACAAAGCGGAAGAAATATAGCTCGGTACCGAAATGTTATTAGAGTTAATCGAACCATTAAAGAATGACCCATCTTGGCCCAGACCATAATAATTGGTGAAGCTTACTTTATGGGTGTTATTAATAATAGCATCTGAGCTTAAAATAAAGTCGAAACGATCGTCCATGCCCCCACCACTAAAGCAACCTGAAGAAGAAGAATGGGTACTCTGAGTATGTACGGTGGCAAAATTGCTATTGTTATTCCAGCTACCCAATTGGTTTTCAGGATCATTAAAGCTAATAGCGGGTTGAGAGCTATAGTTTACTAAATTTTGAAAGGCGCTTTCGCTAGATGTGTAAACGTTCAGATCTCCGGCGAAAAGTAAATTATCGATGCTAACATTATTGTCGATATAACTCATTACTGCCGCAGTGGCTTTTTCTCTTTCGGCTCTTTCGGCACTGCCATTACCCGCTTTTAGGTGGGCAACGAAAATACCAATAAAGGCAGTGTCAACTCCTGGCTGACCAAGGGCGGCATCTTTTACATAAAGGCGGTAATAGTCAATAGGTCTTACAAGAGGGAAGTTGTTTAAATCGAAAGTAACTGCATCTTGAAAGTCGAGTACCAGTTTTTCGTTGTTGAAGAACATCATGTTAGCGATGCTGGAGTTACCGCCAAAATTGCTGCCGGCGCGGCTGAAATGACTAATGCCATCTACATTTAAAATATCGCGCAATACAATCAGGGGATTAACGCCAATGGCACCAAATTCATTTACCACTAAAAGGTCGGGAGCGGCGTAGGCAATAATGTTTTTTAGATCATTGTCTCTTTGTGCACTTCCTACGGTATGTGTGCAGGGGGCCGAATTTGTCTTGTACCACATCAAGTTATAGGTCATAACTTTGATGCTTTCAAATTGAGCAAAAACTTGCAGCGAAAGGGCTACAAATAAGAACGACAGAACACTTTTAAACATAGCCTTCATTTGGAGCGCGAAGATACAAAAGCTACAACTTCCAATGTTAGCTTAATCTTAATTATCGTCGTCTTCATTCCATTCAAACTGTAGGCCTGTTCCTTTTTTCTTAGGGTCTTCCTTTTTTAGAATTTTTTTAAGCTCTTCTTTTTGCTTCTGTAGGTCTGTTTGCAAGGCTTTGCCCAGTTCTTGGGCCTCTACTTTTAGGGAGGGATTGTCTACGGTACCGACAATACTAATGGGTACACGGTGATCATCATCGCGTTCTTCGACTTTTAAAAATTCGTCAAATTCACTGTTTTTAGCCTTGGCTTTGCGCTTGCTAAAGAGAACATCGCTAAGGCGTAAGCGGATTAAATAATCAATTTCATTTTCAAAACTGTGACTACCACTTAGCTCCATATTCAGCACATTGCTACTAATGGTCATTTCGGGAATGCTAATTAAGCCCCGATCGATACTTATGGTATTGGTGAGCTTATTGAAACGCACATCTTTTAATTCATCCACTTCCGCGAAGCGCGATAGCGCGAGCATCGGTTCGTAATCTTTTAAGCGACCTTGATCGATGGACATGCTTGTGCTTAATTTTAAGCTGTTTACATCGAGGCTTAAGGTGGGGCTTAATTGGGCGCTAAAGCTAGATACGCTACTTAAACGTCCCGATAATTCTTCGGCAGTTATAGTTTCTTGTCCAAAGTTCTCAAAGCTTTTAAAGATGGATTCAATTTGCAAATCAGCGGTTTGCAACTTGGCGTCGAGCTGATATTTCACGCGATTACTTAGGTCTAAACTAAAGTCTCCTTCATAACTTCCTTCATCTGCCAAGAGCGAAATATTTTCCCCTTTAATGAGGTTTTCGCTCACAATTAATCGTCCCTTAAGCATTTTAGCAGAGAAGTTTTGGTAGCTGAAGGCTTTCAGTTTTAAGCTAAAGTCGGCTTGTAGCCGGCGAGCGAATTCAATATTACCCGTATTATTGGATGGTTCTTCTGTTTGCTGAACAAAGTCATTTAGGGCAATTTGGTCGCTCTGTAGCTCAGCATTTAGACCTAAAATGGCATCGTCTAAAAGTAAATAAGACCAAAGGTTCGTGATGTTTCCGTTCAGTAAAATATCGCTTTCCCCCGTTTTAAAGCTTAAATTTTCGATGCGAATTTCATTGCCTTGGGCACTTAATTTGCCAGTAAGGTTCTCAATATCTTGAACTAGATTTTTAGAGGAGATACTCATGTTCTTGAGCTGAATAAAGCCTTCAATTTTAGAGGCTTGAAGTTCGGATTTAGACCATTTTCCCCATTCATGAAATTTACCTTCAATTTGTAAATCCGCGGCGGCGCTGCCGCTAGAAATATCGAGAGAATCGAGGGGTAAAAGTTTCAGCCATTCTTCCGCGCTCAAGTCGGCTTTAAGATGCAGGTCCATTTGCGGATGGACTAAGTTTTTAATGGAACCAATTAATACTATGGACTCGTCGCCTTTTTTTAGTTCGTGTAATTCCAAAATATCAGAATCACCTTCCGATTGGTAGGATCCTTTTACTACTAAGTTTTCAAAAATATATGGGCCTTGCCGATAACTAAGGTCTTCTCCACCAAAGGTTATGGATTGACGAAAGGGTTCGTTGTTAAAGTTTTCAAATTGGTAATTGAGATTCATAGCTCCCGTGGCCAGAAAATCTCCCGGAATTTTAAAGCCTTGCTCTTGGTATAATTTTAAGAGCGGTGAAAGTTCGAGCGCATCTGCCTGAGCGGAAAGAACAAAGCCTTCGGGCTCCATATTTAAGGCTAAATTGAAATTGAGATCATCGGCGAGATGAAGGTCTTGTAGTTTTAATTCTTGCTTTTCGCCAAAGTCTTGGTAGGTCCAAGCGCTACTAAAAGAAGTCGGTTTAGAAATATAAATTTCCTTTTGGTATTGGATGTGATTTAAAAAGGCATCTATTTTTCCGTTTAAATTGAGTTGCTGATCGCCCAGGGCGCCTTTAAAAAAAGCAGCATTAATATCGGCTCTCAGGTCGATATCTTCGTAGCGATCGCGGTAATTGAAGGCAATATTTTTTAGAAAAATCCCTTCAAGACTTAGCGTGGAAGTGGAACTACTGTCGCTGCTAGAAAAAATATCCCAATTTTGTTTGGCGCCATATTTTTCTAAGGAAAGGTGTCCGTTTTCGAGACTTATGTTCTCAATATTGATGGAGCTACTTAAGATTTGCCAGAGATCAAACTGCAGGTATAAAGACTCTACACTAAAAAGAGTGTCTTTAAAGCCTTGGGCGCCAGGACTAAAAACGTTTTCTAGCTTAATAGCTGCTTGCGGAAATTTGGCGAGACTTAATTCTATGGCGCCTACGCTAATAGGAGCTTTTAAGTTTTGGTTGATGCTGTCTATGGCCAGGGCTTTAATATCGTCTTGACGATAATACAATAAGGCTACGAGCAGCGCCACCACCAGGCTTAACGCTGCTGTAACTTTAAGAAAAAACTTAGTTAATTTTTTAATCATCACCTATGTTCTTTAGCTAAACGAAAAAAAAACTGCTTGGTATGTTTATACCGTGGATTCAAGATAATTTATCGTCTCAGAATTCACTGGTATTGCCAAATCTATCGCCTCGGCTCTAAATCGTATTGAACCCCTTTAGCTTCTTGCTACAGTCCGATATTACTGCCTCGCTTTAACTTGAATGCCACTATTTACTTGGTTTCTGAAAACTAATTTCACGTTGAATTTACATTTACAGCATGTGAAGCATATCTACTTCTTTATCGCTTAGGCGTCTCCACTGTCCGCGATTCAGATTCTTTTTGGTAATACCTGCAAATACGGTTCGGTCGAGTTTGGTAACTTCATAACCGAAGTTTTCGAAAATACGACGAACGATACGGTTTTTACCAGAGTGAATAATTACACCAATGTGCTTGCGATCTTTTTCACTTGCGAAGGCAATCTCGTCTACTTTAATAGGACCATCTTCTAGTTGAATTCCTTCTGCAATAGCGTGGAAATCGGCTAGCTTTAGGTTTTTATCGAGGCTGACGTCGTAAATTTTACGGGCGCCGTGGCTCGGGTGGGTCAGTTTTTTAGCGAAATCACCATCGTTGGTGAAAAGCAAAACTCCGGTGGTTTGGCGGTCGAGACGACCAACTGGGTAAATGCGCTCAGGGCCAGTAGTATTCATTAATTCCATCACCGTTTTACGCATCTTAGGGTCGTTGGTGGTTGTAATGTAGCCTTTGGGTTTATTAAGTACATAGTATACTTTTTTCTCCCCTTTAATGGTTGAGCCATTGAACTTAACATGATCGCCTGGCTTTACCTTAAAGCCCATTTCTTGCACAACTTTGCCATTAACTTCTACTAAGCCAGCAGAAATTAATTCGTCCGCTTCGCGGCGAGATGCGATACCTGCCGTGGCTAGGTATTTATTAAGACGGGTTTCGTCGGTTTTGGGTTTTACGAGTCCTTGTTTTTTTAAGGTCTCGAATTTTTTACGAGGACCGGTGGGGCGCTTAGGGCCTTTGCCACCCATGCGTGCTTCTGGCTTGGGGCCTTCGGCAGAGTCTTCACGTTTAGTAGTAATTTTACGTGGTCCTTTGCCACGTGGGCTGCTACTTTTACCTCTAGAATCAGATCTTCCTTTTTTGTTAAATCGGCTCATGCTTTAATTTTTTGCATTAGGAGCCCTTATCGCCTCTGCCGGTATCACACCGGGAACGCTTCAGGCTATTTTCGGGCGGCAAAAGTACTAATTGCTAATGAATTAACGAGCAATGATTTTTAAGTCTATCTTTCTCAGAGTTAAGGATAAAAAGCGTCTATAAGATGCTCTAAGCGATAGTTTGGTTCGAGCGTAATGCTAATGATGTCGAATCTAGCTTCGGCGAGAACATTCTTGTTTTCTAAATAAAAATTAGCACCCCGAGCAATGTGTTTTTGCTTGCTAAGAGAAACGAATTCATAGGGCTTCCCGAAGCTGTCGTTGGCGCGGGTCTTCACTTCAATAAATACAATTTGCTTTTTATCGCGGGCAATGAGATCTATTTCCATCTTGCGAAAGCGCCAGTTTTTTTCGAGTAGTTCGTAGCCTAGCTTTTGGATATGTGTGAGGGCGAGTTCTTCTCCCTTCGTTCCTAAATCATGATTTTCGGCCATAGTTAAAGTTTAAAATAGAAGCATCAGAATTAACTTCTAAGGTAACTTTTTCGCCGAAAACGAGAGGGAAGTGATTATTGCTATGGCCGATTGGGAAACCAAAGGCAATAGGGAAATCGAAATTTTGGGCATGACGAGCAATTATGGTTTCTGCGCTTTCTCCGAAAGGGATGTTATTGTCGTTCATATCGCTCATAGTGCCCACTATAAGGGCTTTAATATTTGCGAAATAGCCGTTGCGAACCAAGTTGTATAGCATTCGGTCGACGTGGTAAAGGTATTCGTCGAGATCTTCAATAAATAGAATTTTATCGCTAGTATCAATGGCTGTGGGTGAGCCTAGACAGCTGTAAAGCATACTTAAATTGCCGCCAATAATTTCTCCTTCTACTGTGCCGAAACGATTAAAAGGGTGGGTTGCTGCTTTTATTTGGTAAGCTTTACCAAAGAGCGCATCTTGCAAAAGCGCTATGCTTTCGCTGGTATTTTTAACGAACTCCAAGGGCATAGGAGCGTGCAGCGAAGCGAAGTTGAGGTTTTGCAGGCTGTTGTGTAAAACGCTTACATCGCTATAACCGATAATCCATTTTGGTTTTTCGATAAACTTATCCCAATTAATGTCATCGATAATTCGCACCGTACCATAGCCCCCGCGTGCGCACCATATAGCGGCGCAATTTTCATCGTCTAGCGCCTCCTGTAAGTCTTCAGTCCTTTGTTGATCGCTGCCTGCAAATTGATTTTCTTGGGCAAAGATGTTTTTCCCCAAAACTACGCGCAGTCCCCAAGTTTGCAATTTTTCCACTGCCGGTGCTAATTCTTCGGCCGAAACTTTACGAGCGGTGGCAACAATGCGGACGGTATCGCCTTGGTTTAAAAATTTAGGACTGCGCATAAGCAGCGAGTTCTAGTTCGCGTAAATAAGACTGTACCGTGTTTTCCAATCCCATATAAAGGGCTTCAGAAATTAAAGCGTGGCCAATGGAGACTTCTAATAAATTAGGAAGATTCGCGGCGAAGTACTGAATGTTTTCTAGGCTTAAATCGTGACCTGCATTTAGGCCAAGGTTTAATTTCTGCGCTAATTCTGCCGCTTCTTTGTAAGGCGCAATGGCTTTAGCGCGGTCGATTCGGTAATGGCTAGCGTAAGCCTCGGTGTAAAGTTCGATGCGTTTTGCGCCAATTTCTGCAGCAGCTTCAATTTGTTTAGCATCGCAATCCATAAAAACTGATGTGCGAATATTGGCTTTATCAAATTCTTGCAATACTTCTTTCAGAAAATCGCGTTTAGCTATTACATCCCATCCTGCATTGGAAGTGAGTACACCCGGAGGGTCAGGTACTAAAGTTACCTGCGCAGGATTGGCGGCTAGTACGATATCGATAAATTTGCGATTGGGATAGCCCTCAATATTAAATTCGGTGGAGACAACCTTAGCGAGGTCTGCAACGTCATTATAACGTATGTGGCGCTCATCAGGACGCGGATGAACGGTGATGCCTTGCCCCCCAAACCTTTCAATGTTTAAGGCGGCTTCTACCACATTGGGCGTATTGCCACCGCGTGCATTCCGCAGGGTAGCAATTTTATTAATGTTAACGGATAGCTTTGTCATTGCGGGCAAAGATAAAGCCTTAGTTTTGCTTTGAATATGAGAGTAGACCAACATATTTTAAATGATTTTAATGCCCTCGATATAAACGAGCGTGTTGCCGATTTGCTTTTAAGCATGGAGGAGTTGAAGATTAATCACTTACCTATTGTCCATGAAGGCCAGTATTTAGGTTTGATCTCGGAGGATGATTTGCTCGATGTGCAAAATATTGAAGACCACTTAGAAAAGCATCTTAAGGTTTTAAAGCCCTATAAGATTAGTGCGGGCGATCATATTTATTCGGCTATTAAAATTCTAGCCGAAGGAAATTTAACCTGCCTTCCCGTTTTAGACGCGGAAAAAAAGTACATTGGATATCTTTCTCCACAGGAACTAGTTTTTGATTTAGGCCGACAAGTGAGTTACAGTGAACTAGGAAGTGTAATAGTTTTACGGGTTGCCATTCGTGATTATTACATCTCTAAAATTTCTCAAATTGTTGAAAGTGAAGATGCCTTAATTTTAGGCCTTCAGCTTAGGCAAGATGGGAATGATTTTATTCGTGTGGCTTTAAAGATTAATCAGCAGGATTTAAGTCGCATTGTGAAATCTTTCGAGCGTTTTGAATACGATGTGGTAGAGGTTTATCATCAGGCACTTTTTGATGAAGATGCTTCTGATCCTTTTGAAGCTTTAGTAAAATACTTGAATATCTAAATTAATGAAGGTAGCCGTTTTCGGAAAAGTGATCAGCCCAGAGGCTCGTCCCGATATAGAGACTTTACACCGCATTTTAATAGAGGCGGGTATTGACTTTGTTGTTTTCGAAAGCCTCAATAATTTCATCGTGCAACACTGCGATTTAGGCTTAAGCTTCCCAACTTTTTCCAATCATAAAGACCTAATAAATTACGCTCCTGATTTCTTAATAACTATTGGAGGCGATGGCACTATCCTAGACGCAACCACCTTAGTGCGGGACTCTAAGATTCCCATAGTGGGGATTAATACAGGTAGACTCGGCTTTTTATCTAACGTAAGTAGAAACAAAATTCAAGAAGCAATTGAGGCCCTTATTGCGGGGAAATACAAGCTAAGTGAAAGAAGTTTATTGGCTTTAGAAAGCGATGCGGTTGAGACGGAAATGCCCTTCGCTTTAAATGAGATAACAGTTAGCCGTAAAGATACCACGGCCATGGTAACGGTAGAGGTAACTATTGATGGGGAGTTTTTTAATAATTACTGGGCCGACGGTTTAATTGTAGCGACTCCAACGGGCAGTACGGGCTATTCTTTAAGCTGTAATGGGCCGATAATTATGCCGGGTGCCGATACCTTTGTGCTAACCCCCATAGCCCCGCACAATCTAACTGCTCGTCCATTCGTTATTCCCAACAGTTGTAAAATTAAATTGAAGGTAACGAGCCGCGAAGAACAAAGCTTGATATCTTTAGATTCCCGCATTTACTCGGTTTCCAATGGCACAGAGATTAGCTTAAGTTTAGCCGATTTTACCATCGCTTTGGTAGAAACGAAGAACGAAACTTTTGCTAAGACTTTAAGAAATAAGTTGATGTGGGGTTTAGACAAGAGAAATTAATACGAGAATCCTACTGAATTATTTATATTTGCGCTCCCAAAAATGAAGCTTAAGCAATTAATAATCAAATCAATAGTACTTTTACTGCTGCCTTTTTTAGGCCGTAGCCAGTACTTAGAAATCGGAATAGCCGGCGGTGGATCCAATTTTTTAGGCGATGTAGGTCCCTATTCTTTTGATTTACCACAAGGTTATCACGCCGGATTTTTGATGCGTTATAACTTCAATCGTTTTTGGTCTATACGTGCGCAAGCTAACTATGGCTTAGTACAAGCCGATGATGCGCGGTCATCTCTTGGTATTCGAAATGAACGCAATTTATCGTTCCGATCGGTGGTTCGTGAGGCTTATCTAGTAGCCGAATTTAATTTTTTCGAATATCAGCCCGGCACTAAGCTCTGGCATACTCCTTATATTAATGGTGGCTTCGGAATTTTTAGTTTTAATCCCGAAGCGCAATTTGACGGCAATTGGTACGAATTACGTGAATTACGTACCGAAGGGCAAGGTACCTCGGTGGGTACTTCAGCGCCTTATGCTGAAGCGAGTTCCTTCTTTATTTTCTCCTTAGGTTATAAATTCGCTTTAGGTTCATTCACCAGTTTGGCGATAGAATCAAGTTTTAGATCGACATATACCGATTATTTAGACGATGTTAGCGGCTTTTATGCCGATCCTATGGTGCTGGAAAATGAAGTTTCGCTATTATCGGCAAATTTAGCCGATCGCAGTTTTAGCGGTAGCGACAAGGAAAATATTTTACGGGGCGACCCCAGTAATCAGGATTGGTACATTTTCACAGGGATTAGCATCCAATTTAAATTCGGCGAACTTTATGAGAAGTGCGCAAATTTTGTTGGAAATTAAGGAAAACTATGAGCCTAAAGGAAGAAATTAGGGATTCGATAAAAAGGCCCCAGCACGTTGCAATTATTATGGATGGCAATGGTCGTTGGGCCAAAAACAAAGGCTATATAAGGTCTATTGGTCACGAAAACGGGGTTGATGCCCTGCGTAATATTGCTACCGCATCTGCGGAAGCGAATATAAAATACCTTACAGTTTATGCTTTTAGCAGCGAAAACTGGAACAGACCCAAAGCCGAGGTAAAGGCCTTAATGTCTATTTTGGTTTCGAGCTTAAAAAAGGAGTTGAAAACTCTTCAGGATAATAAAATTCGCCTGAGAGCCATTGGTGACAGCCTTTCATTACCCAAAAATTGCCAAAGAGAACTGGCAGAGGTAATGGAGCTAACTAAAAATAACGACCACATGACACTGACTTTGGCGCTTAGCTATGGCAGTCGTGAGGAAATAAAATTAGCTGTGCAAAAGTTGGCCCGTGAAGTGGCCGCAGGGGAACGTACGGTAGAGTCAATTGATGAAAATGTGATTTCGAACGCATTGTACACCAACTTTTTACCTGATCCCGATTTGTTAATTCGTACCAGCGACGAATATCGCATTAGTAACTATTTGCTTTGGCAGATAGCCTATAGCGAATTATACTTCACACCTAAATTATGGCCCGACTTCGGCGCAGAAGATTTCTACGAGGCCATTCTATCTTATATGAATCGCGAACGACGTTTTGGAAAGACGACTGAGCAAATAAAATCTTTATCTTAATAATGCGGAAGCTTCTCTTAGCCCTGGCTATAGCATTTGTTTTTAGTCCTGTTTCTGTGGTTGCCCAAGATGGGGGAATAAATATATTACCTGGCCAAGAATATGAAATCGGTGGAATTCGTATTAGTGGGTCGGATAATCTCGATAAGCAGGTTATTACTTTAATTTCGGGTCTGCAGGTGGGCGATCGTATCACCCTTCCGGGAGATAAAACCACGCGAGCCATCGAAAACTTATGGCGCCAGAAATTATTTGATGATATCGGCATTTTTGTAACCGAGGTGCAAGGAAAAGTGGTTTTCCTAGAAATCCGCTTACGGGAATTACCCAAATTAAGTAAATATGGTATTCGCGGTTTAAAGAAATCAAAACGCGATAACCTGCGCGATGAGCTCGATTTAAGTAGTGGTGTAATTGTTACCGAAAACCTTATTGTAAATACTCGCAACCGCGCTCGCGACTTCTTTATTAAAGATGGCTATTTAAATGCGAATGTTAAAGTGGTGAAGCGATCGGATACGACCCGTAGCAACTCCGTTATTCTCGATATCCTAGTGGAAAAAGGGGAGAAAGTGAAGATTAAAGATATCAACTTTATTGGTAATGAAAATCTTGATGATCGCGATCTACGTAAAGCGATGGATGAAACCAAGCGCGCTCGTTTTTGGAATATCTTTAAAAGCTCTAAACTCTTAGCCGAGGAGTATAAAGAAGATAAAAAGTTAATTATTGAAAAGTACAATTCGGAAGGATATCGCGATGCACGTATAATTTCGGATACGGTTTATGCGGTGGAAGATGATCGCGTGGCCATTGATATTAAAGTGGAAGAAGGGCGCAAGTATTATTTCGGTGATATTAGCTGGGTAGGAAACTCAAAGTATAGCTCGGAAACATTAGCGGAAGTTTTAGCTATTAAAAAGGGCGATGTTTACGATGCTAGTTTCTTGCAGCAAAGGCTTTTTGGCGACCCTGCAGGAACGGAAGTATCAGCTCTTTATCTGGATAACGGTTATTTATTCTTCTATATGAACCCCGTAGAGGTTTCAGTGGCTAATGATACCATCGACTTGGAGATTCGTATGCAAGAAGGTCGCCAAGCAACCATTAACAAGATTACCATTGTAGGTAACGATCGCACCAATGATCACGTTATTATGCGTGAACTGCGCACCAAGCCGGGTGAGCTTTTCCGCAGAAGTGATATTCAAAGATCGATGCGTGAATTGCAACAATTAGGCTTTTTCGATCCTCAGAAATTAGATGTAAAACCTTTGCCAGATGCTGAAACAGGAACGGTAGATATCGAATATGTGGTGGCGGAGCAATCTACCTCACAACTTGAATTACAAGGAGGTTGGGGTGCAGGACGTATTGTTGGAACCTTAGGTTTAAACTTTAATAATTTTTCAGCCCGCAACATGTTTAAGAAAGGAGCTTGGGCACCTTTACCTGCCGGTGATGGACAAACAATAAACTTACGTGCTCAAAGTAATGGTCTTTTCTTTCAATCGTATAGCGCTTCTTTTACCGAGCCTTGGCTAGGAGGAAAAAAGCCAACATCTTTAACGGTATCATTTTACCATAATATTCAAAACCTTTTTGGGGTGCCTCGAAGCGATCCCAATTATCAAGGTTTAAGTATTACTGGTGTTACCATTGGTTTAGGTAAGCGTTTGAAATGGCCGGATGATTATTTTACCTTTTTCCAATCTATCGATTTTCAGCGCTACCGCTTATTCGATTATCCTTTGGCTGGTATTAATTTCGGTGATGGACGAGTAAATAATATTAACTACAAAGTGACCTTGGGTAGAAATAGTGTTGATTACCCCATTTATCCGCGCAAGGGAAATCTCTTTAGTTTAAGTGCTGAGTTTACACCGCCTTGGTCCTTAATCAATGGCAGAGACTACAGCGACTTAGGTCCTAATCAGAAATACGAGCTCTTAGAATATTACAAAATTAAGTTGAATAGCTCTTGGTTTACTGAAATATTACCCAAAACAGTAATTAAGGCGGCTGGTGAATTCGGCTTCTTAGGGTCTTATAATAACGAAATCGGCTTGCCTCCTTTTGAGCGCTTCTTCCTCGGAGGTGATGGTTTACAGAATTTCGTTTTAGATGGCCGTGAAATCATAGGATTGAGAGGCTATCCAAATAACAGCCTTGTGCCGGCGGAAACCCCTGGAACTGGCGGTGCTTTGTATAACAAGTTTACTTTGGAACTACGCTATTTAATTACCGAAAACCCTAGTGCTCAGATTTTTGCGCTGTCCTTTTTAGAGGCGGGTAATAACTTCAATACTTTTGATAACTATGAGCCGTTTAGCTTGAAGCGTTCAGCAGGTTTTGGAGTGCGTATCTTCATGCCAATGTTTGGTTTATTAGGTGTTGATTTTGGTTATGGCTTTGATGGTCTTCCACAAACTCCAAATTCCCCGAGCGGTTGGAATACACACTTTATTATTGGACAGCAATTTTAAATAACCTATTTTCGCCCGCGTTTTAATTAAGCCTTAAAGCTTTAGGTCTTATGGGGAGGAAATTAATCCTTTGCATATTATGAAATTACATAAGAGATTTGTTCTTGTTTTTCTTGGTCTGGTTTTTGGTTTTAGCTTAAGTGCCCAGCGTTTTGGAATCGTTGATTCTGAATACGTTTTGAAGCAAATTCCAGATTATGATTATGCCCAAAAGCAGCTGGATCAGTTAAGCCGCACTTGGGAAGGTGAGATTGAAGCTCTTTTAAGCGAAGCAGATGCCATGCGTAAAAGCTACGAAGCCGAGAAGGTTCTTCTTACTGAAGAAATGAAAGCAGAGCGCCTCGCAGCCATTAGTGCCAAAGAAGAGGAGGCGAAGAAAAGCCAACAGTTGTATTTTGGCTTAGAAGGGAAAATTTACACCAAGCGATTGGAGTTGGTTAAGCCCATACAAGATAAAATTTTTAACGCGGTGCAAGATGTTGCCCGTCGCAGAAATTTAGATGTAGTATTCGATAAAGGGAGTGAGCTAATAACCCTTTACGTAAGTGAGAAAGTTGACATTAGCGACGAAGTAATTAAGAAGTTAGAAGAATAACACAGGAAAGAAAAACCAATAAAATGAAAAAAGTACTTTTAGCCCTAGCCCTATTTGTGGGAACTGCAAGCATAGCCGTTGCACAGCAAAAAATCGGTCATATTAATGCCGATGAGCTTTTACAGCTTATGCCAGAAACCAAAAAGGCGCAAACCGAATTAGAAACTTATGGTCGCCAGTTAGAGAAGGATTTAACCGACATGGAGACTGAGTTGCAAAACAAAATCGACTCTTTTAGAGCGAATGAGAAAATGATGACCACTTTAGCGCGTGAAACGAAAACTAAAGAGTTACAAGAATTACAAATGCGTATTCAGGAATATAGCCAGCGTGCGCAACAAGATTTGCAACAAAAGCAAGTAGAGCTATTAACACCAGTAATTGAAAGAGCTACCACTGCAGTGCAAGAAGTAGCGAAAGAAAACGGTTTCTCGTACATATTAGATAGCTCTCCGAGCAAAGCGGTAGTTGTTTTTGCTGAAAATGGCGAAGACATTATGCCAATGGTAAAAGCGAAATTAGCTATTCAGTAAGTAAAGAACTAAATGTAATTTAGCCCGTCATTGATAAAGTGACGGGTTTTTTTATGGAAAAAAATAGGCCTATTGGTATTTTTGATTCAGGTGTGGGTGGTTTAACGGTAGCCAAGGCTATTGCCGAACTATTACCGGCTGAGTCTTTTATTTATTTTGGCGATACACGTCATGCCCCTTATGGAGATAAGGCTTCTCATACTATTCGTGAATACTCTCAGCGCATCAGTCGCTTTTTAGTGGCACAAAACTGTAAGGCTATCGTAATTGCTTGTAATAGCGCATCGGCCGCAGCCTACGAACAATTATGCGCCGACTTTCCTAATATTCCCATTATTAATGTAATTGACCCGGCAGTAAAATATATTGCCCAAAGCGAGGCGAGCAAGGTGGGTATTATTGCTACGCGGGCCACGGTTCGTTCCAAGGTTTATGCCCAACGGATTAGTGCGGCTAATCAAAATCTTACTGTAGTGCAAAAAGCGACTCCTTTATTGGCTCCCTTAATTGAAGAGGGCTTTGCGGGCACCGACGTTAGCAAAGGGGCTTTGGCGCATTACTTAAATCATAGCAGCCTAAAAAAGTTAAGCGATTTAATTTTAGGTTGTACCCATTATCCTTTATTGGAAGAGGAAATTGCCGCCTATTTAGGGCCAAAAGTTAGGGTTTTAAATTCAGCAAAGCTTGCCGCTCAGGCTTTGCAGGGAGTTTTAGCATCGCAAGATTTATTGTCCACTTCCGTAGATGCGGGTAAACGCAGGTTTTACGTCTCCGAAAAAACACCCGCCTTTACCAAAATTGCTAAAATGTTTTTCGGACAAGAAATTCGCTTGGAGGAAAAGTTCTTAAAATCCTAATTTAAGAAATCCTTCACGAGATGGTAGACTTCGTCTGGTTTTTGGGCATGTAGCCAATGACCAGCACCTGCTACCGTTTTGATTTCTGCTTGAGGGAAATGCTCGTATATTACCTCGAAATCTTTTTCCTTGATATACCAAGAATCACCACCGCGTAAGAAAAGTACCGGCCCGTCAAAAAAGGCATTGGGTGCGAGGCTTTCGCCCACTTTAACGATTTCACGCGCAAGAACGGGGAGGTTAAAGCGCCAGGCGAGCTTTCCTTTACTTTCCCAATAGAGATTTTTAAGCAGAAATTGTTGAACACCAAATTCAAGCTTGGGGCCAAAAGCTTCGGTGGCTTCTTTGCGACTTTCAATGCTGCTTAAGTCGAGATTTTCTAAGGCTTCCAAAACCTCCTGATGATGCGGGCGATAGGCTTTAGGGCCTATGTCGGCCACAATTAATGCGGCTACCATTTCAGGATGGAACACACTAAAAAGCATGGCCACCTTACCGCCCATGCTGTGACCAAGGATATTAACCTTAGTAAGATTATTGGTTACTAAGTATTCTAGTAAGTCGTTGGCCATCAGTTCGTAGCTAAACTCATCGCTCTGCGGGCTGCGACCATGATTACGCATATCAAGCAGATGAACGCGGAAATCACTAGCCCATTTCTTAGCCAAGCTTTGCCAATTATCACTCATGCCCAAGAGGCCGTGCATAATAACTAGATCGGGACCTTCTCCTAAAACTTGTGACCACAACTTCATAAAATAACTTTTGGCAAAGGTCGTGTATCTTCCTCGAAAGACCCAATCGATAAGATAGCGCATTCTTAAAATTTATACTGCTCAAGCGTTACTAGATTAGTACTTTTGTAGACTAATTTTTTTGCATGTTAAAAGCGAAACGCTATACGGTTACTGCCGCCCTTCCTTATGCTAATGGTCCTGTACATATTGGTCACTTAGCAGGATGTTATTTGCCTTCTGATATTTACGTGCGCTACCTGCGTATGAATGGAGCCGATGTGGCTTTTGTTAGTGGCACAGATGAGCACGGAGCAGCAATTAATATCAAGGCGAAGAGTGAAAACACTAGCCCCCAAGAAATTGTAGATCGTTATCATAAAGTAATTGGCGATGCCTTGCAGGATGTAGGCATAAGCTTCGATATTTTTTCACGCACTTCTAAAGAAATTCATCACCAAACAGCACAGGCCTTTTTCACAACCCTTTTGGAGAAGGGTTCCTTAGTTGAGAAAACGACGGAACAATATTTCGATCCAGAGGCGAATCAGTTTTTAGCCGATCGTTTTATAATTGGTCAGTGCCCCAATTGTAACTTCCCCGAAGCTTATGGAGACCAGTGTGAAAGCTGTGGTAGTACTCTTAATTCTACGGATCTTATTAATCCTAAATCGCGTTTAAGTGGAGCCCGTCCAGAGCTAAGAAATACGACCCATTGGTTTTTACCATTAGATCACTTGTCTCCCAAAATAAAGGCTTATATCGAAAGTCACAAAGATTGGAAGCCCAGTGTTTACGGTCAGTCTATGAGCTGGCTGGATTCAGGTGATGGTCTGCAAGCGCGCAGTATGACCCGCGATTTAGACTGGGGAATCCCCGTGCCTGTGGAAGGTGCCGATGGAAAAGTTTTATACGTTTGGTTTGATGCGCCTATCGGATATATTTCGGCCACGAAGGAGTTAAAAGGTGAAGCTTGGACCGATTACTGGCAAGATGAAGAAACTAAATTGGTTCATTTTATTGGTAAGGATAATATCGTTTTTCATTGCATTATTTTCCCTGCTATGCTAATGGAGCACGGCGGTTACCATTTAGCCGATGAGGTTCCTGCCAATGCCTTCTTAAACCTAGAAGGGGAGAAGATTTCTACCAGTCGTAATTGGGCAGTTTGGTTGCATGAATACTTAGTTGATTTTAAAGATCAGCAGGATGTTTTGCGTTATGTACTAACCGCTACAGCACCCGAGTCTAAAGACAATGACTTCACCTGGAAGGATTTTCAAATTCGCAACAATAGCGAGTTAGTAGCAATACTTGGCAATTTTGTAAATCGAGTATTAGTGCTAATGAATAAATATTACGAAGGCGCTTTACCAGAGGCAGGCGAGCTATCTACTGCCGACCAAGAAATACTAGCGAAGCTGAAAGAGGCGCCCAATGAAATTGCCGCATCCTTAGAGAAGTATCGCTTTAGAGAGGCCTTAAACGCCTTTATGAATTTGGCGCGTGCGGGCAATAAATACCTAGCCGATGAAGAGCCTTGGAAACAAATAAAAGTTGATCCCATTCGCACGGCAACTATTATGAATATCGCGGCGCAGGTGGCCGCTCAACTGTCTCAATGTATGGAGCCTTTTATGCCTTTTACCGCGGCTAAATTGCGCGGTTATTTAGGGATGGATAAAATGTCTTGGGAGAATTTATCTCAACAAGAATTACTCGCCTCAGGAGCAGTGCTTAGTCAGGGCGATTTGCTCTTTAAAAAGATTGAAGACAGTGAAATTGAAGCGCAGTTAGCGAAATTGGAAGCAAGTAAGAAAGCTAATGCCAAGCCACAATACGAAGCCTTAAAAGCAGAAATTACTTTTGAAGATTTCTCTAAAGTAGACTTGCGTGTCGCTACTATTATTGCGGCGGAGAAAATGAAAAAGGCTAATAAGCTATTGCAATTACGCGTAGATTTAGGTTTTGAGCAGCGCACAATTATAAGTGGTATTGCGGAGCATTATACTCCCGAAGAAATTATCGGTAAAAAAGTTTCGGTAGTAGTAAACTTAGCGCCTCGTAAAATGCGCGGCGTGCTTAGCGAAGGGATGATATTAATGGCCGAAAATGCGGCTACAGGCGAATTGGCTTTTTGTGCCACTGATGAACATTTGCCTAATGGTGCTGTAATACGTTAAACAAATAGCATGAGTCAATTACATCCTGAAACCTTCGAGTTTTTAAAAAAGCTAGCCGCAAATAACTCAAAAGAGTGGATGGATGCTAATCGAGCTTGGTATCAAGATATCCGACAAGGCTTAATCAATTTTGCGCAGGCATTAAACGATGCTTTCGCAGAAGTGTACCCAATGCCAGTAGGGGATATTCGTAAAAGTGTGGCTCGTATTAACAACAACGGAAGGTTTCATCCTAATAAGCCACTTTACAAAGACCATTTCGGATTGATGATGAAGAGGCGATCCCCGAAACATGTCGACTTTTATATTCATCTAGCACCTGAAACTAGCTTTGTAGGGACAGGTTTGTACCACCCTCCCAAAGAGGCTTTAGATGCCTTACGTGACTTAATCGCTCAAAAAGGAGGGGTTTTATTGGCGCTTCGGCAGAAGCCAGCTTTTAAAAAACTTTACGGTGACTTTTCAGGAGAGCAATTGAAAACTTATCCGCGTGGTTTTTCCGCCGATCATCCACAGATTGATTTATTGCGCTACAAAGATTTGATTATTACGCGTGATCTAGCGGCCAAGGATTTTTTATGGAAGGATGCCGATCTTATGATAAAGGAGTATTTCGCGGCAGCCCAAGATTTTATGGACTTTATTGATGAAGCTTTAGAGCTGCAATTCTAGTAAGACTTATCTGAAAGAGGCGTTTGCGGCAATTTAAGCTGACCTAGTACTTTTTTCAATTAGACTCTTTTAACTTGTTCCTCTTCTTCATCTTGTATTTCTTGCGGCAAGCAAACCGTAAAGGTACTGCCTTTCCCTAATTCACTTTCGGCACTGATGCTACCCCCTTGGGCCTCGGTATAATCTTTACACAACAATAGCCCAAGACCGCTTCCAAGTTCTTGTTGGGTGCCAATTTTACTTTTGGCATTTAAGGTGAAAAGCTTGCTTAGTTCTTGTTGAGTAATGCCAATGCCTTCATCCGTTACTTTTATAATTAAGGAATTCTGTTCCACCTTTACCTTTAGTGATATTTTGGTTTGAGAAGGGGAGAATTTAATTGCGTTTTGCAACAGATTGCGCAATATAACGGTGGTCATGTTGGGGTCAACAAAAACGCGATGGGTAGATTTATACTCACTTACTAAGCGAATATTTTTAGCTTTAGCCAGCGCTTCCATATGTTCTAAGGTGGGTCTAAGCCAAGGTCCCAGCATTTGCTCACTCATATTAGTAGTATGGCCATGCAATTGACCTTTCGACCAATGCAGCATATCATCTAACATATAAGAAGTACCTTTTACAAGCTTTAATAAATCCTGATTTAAGCTAGCGCGCATGGAGGCATCTAAATCGCCAGCTTCGTTTAATTGCAGGTAACCTTCAATAGAGGCAAGGGGATTTCTTACGTCATGCGCAAGTATAGAAAGTATTCGGGTAAGATCTTTATTGGAATCTTTAAGCTCTTGCTCTTTGATTAAAATGTTTTTATGTTGAAGAATAGCACGTTCCTTTTGTTTTTCATAAGCTGATCTTACCATACTAAAAAACATACTTATAAAGAAGGCACCTATAATATAGCTCAATACCAGATCTAAGATTCTTACTTCTTGAGAGGGGTATTCGATCACCCTAGATGCATCGACATAAAAAGTATAGATCACAATTGACCCGAAGATGAGTGAATGGATAAGGGCCCATATCCATTGAAACTGCGATTTGGTAGTGGCGGAGAGAAAAACTAGGCTAATATAGCTAAGTAACAGGGTGGGGCCTTCGTAACCACCATTGAGGAAGAAATTAGTGCCAAGGAACAAGTACCCACAGATAATTACCATCCACCAGGCCCAATAAAAGCGCTTCATGAAGCGAGATAGCCAAAAGGCAATAGTTAGAATAATTTCTCCAATAATAATAACTAGTACGATATCCCAAAAGCTAAGAAAAATGGCAACGATTAAGGCTGCATTTAAAACTAAAGCAATAGCGAAGCAGGTCTTATGAAAAAGAATTTCTCGTAAAGAAAACTCTTCTTCCCTGCCCATGAGTTGCTGATAGATATTTACTGCACCTGTGGTCAATTTAGCAAGGAATTTTAGTCGTAGAGGCTGCGCTCGGCTTCTTCTTGAGGCTTATTAGCTGAAGGGGTACGTTCTACCTTTGTTACAAAATACTTAGTAGAGCCACGCCAAGGTAAAATACGGTAACGCTCAATATAGTGGAGGTTAATTCTTTCTCCACTAAGGGAAACCTCCTGCAAAAGTTTAATGGTTTGCGCTTCATCAGATTGGATGGAAAACTCGAAAACTTCAGATAGTTGATTATTGCTACTTACGGCGCCAAAGCTCCGTATGTTTAGCTGTCCTTCCCAAGTTTTAAACATTACGCCTTTTTTGCTGAGCTTAATAACCGTGCCAGCACGTACACCTTCTGCGTAAACGCCGAAATAAATAAAGCTTATATATCCTAATCCTGCCAAAAGCAGAATGCTTAAACTAATCGTGATTGTTTTGCGCATGGTTTATTTAAATAAATTCCTAGTTAAACAAAGATACATTTTGTGTTGCCTCCCTTGGCATAGAAAGAAGGCAATTAATTTTCCTCAAGGCCTTTGTCTGTAAAATTTCTTTTTAGTGTTACTTTGCAGCCCCAATTTTAGGTCGCTGGCCTTCTTGAAATAGGGCTCCGTAGTACAATGGATAGTATGCAAGTTTCCGGAGCTTGAGATGCAGGTTCGATTCCTGCCGGGGCTACAAATATTTGGAAATAACCCTTGTTAGTCAGTGGATTAGCAAGGGTTTTTTAGTTTTTACTGAAACTTTTCTTTTATTTGGATGCAGAGAGCTGCATATAATTAACTCTAGATGGTGTAAAGGTAGAAGGAGAAAAGCTAGTCAATCTTTTAGCAATAACAATAGACTACTTGTTAGGATAATACCGAAAGCTTCATACTCCTAATGCTTAAAGCTTAAAAAGCATTTTAATAATGAATCTCTCATTTAAAGTAAGTTATAAGCTTTATTAAATATCATAATTCACAGACCGTATCGATCTTTTGTTCACTCACATACTCTTGACCCTGCTCGATATAGTCTAAGAAAATTCTCAATATCATGTTATTATTATGAGGACAGTCGCCTCATTTTTGAGCTAATAATGATAAGTGCTGACCAATGGGTTCAAAAAAGGCTTGCAGTATCTGCATACTATTAAGACCTTTGTGGATTAGGCCCCGTAGTTCAACGGATAGAATAGAAGTTTCCTAAACTTTAGATAGCAGTTCGATTCTGCTCGGGGCTACTAAATGGTTGATTTATAGTACTCTACGCTATTGTTTTACCTGATCTGAGCAAAGGATTAAACAATATGAGCCTTAGAGCCATTAAGGAAGTATAAAGATAATCAATGTACTTTGGCTACTTATCAGAGCCATTTAGTTTTTCATTAACTTTCCAATCTTAAATAATCCCTATGCATAAAAAGCTACTTTTCTCTCTTCTTGTATTGGTTTCCAGCACTAGCGCCCTGCTGGCGCAGCCCTATTTGGTAAGCGCGACGCCCCTAGATACCACTTCAAAAATATTCATCAACTTCTTTGCGAATGGAAGGGCACAGTATGATGTGGCGAACTATAAAATTATTTACAATACCGTGGAAACAGATGGTATTACTCCTACAACAGCTAGTGGTATGTTATGTGTCCCCTTGGTGGCTTGTGATAGTTTTGGCTTAGTGTCTTATGATCACGGAACAGTTTTAATGCGCGACGATGTCCCATCACGGAATAATTTCGAGTCTACTATCGGAAAGGTCTTTGCCAGTACCGGTTATATCGCTACCATGCCGGATTATTTAGGATTGGGCGATAACCCTGGAATTCATCCCTACCTTCATGCAGAAAGTCAGGCAACAGCTACCATCGATTTAATTAGAGCCGCGCGTGAATTCTTAGCGTCTAATATGCCCAATATCAATTTAAACGACGAGGTAATGCTTACGGGTTACTCTCAGGGTGGGCATGCGGCCATGGGCACCGCTAAATACATACAAGATAATAACCTCTTAGGCGAGTTTAACGTTATCGCAGCGGCGCCGGCTAGTGGTCCTTATAATTTAGCCGGCTCGCAGGCCGATGTGTTTATCCAGGATTTACCCTACAGCAATCCCGGCTATGTAGTTTATCTGCTTTTCGGAATGAACCGTGCTTATGGCAATATTTTTAATGTGCCTGCCGATATTTTAAAGGCTCCATATGATACCCTTATCCCGCCTTTTTTTAACGGAATGTTTGAGATGGATACCGTAAATAATCTTTTACCAGCTAATATTAGTGGTTATTTACAAGATACTGTTTTACAGGCCTTTATTGCAGATACTGTTAACCAACAGCATCCTATTTGGCAAGCTTTAAATAATAATAACAATTACGATTGGACTCCCCAAATGCCCTTACGCATGTACTATTGTACTGCCGATGAACAAGTAAGTTACCAAAACTCGCTTGATGCTGAAGCTGCTATGAATAGCAATGGCGCGCCTAATGTTAAGGCCTTATTTAATGGAAACCTAAACCACGGGGGCTGCGTTTTGCCTAGTATTGCTGGAGCAGGATTCTTTTTCGATAGTCTAAGTACTTCTTGTACAAGCTTCGTAGGTTTAATGGAAAACACCTTGGCGGAGATGAGTGTTTATCCTAATCCTACCGATGGAAAGTTGTATTTCGATTTTAGTGGTGAAATTAAAGAATTGAGCATCGCCATTTATAATGGCAGTGGTCAACTTGTTTTAAGCAGAGTGCAGTCAAGCCAAGATGCGCTGGATATCAGTAATCTACCAGCCGCTCTCTATTTCGTTGAGCTAAGAGATGCAGAGTCGGTGCAACGATTAAGAATATTGAAGCGGTAAAGCAAAGAAGAGCAAAAAATAAAGGCCGTCTAAGATTGAATTCTAGACGGCCTTTTTCTTTTAGTATGGGTGCCTTATCAGGTCAATCTGGTTTTTGAGAAACTCTGATTTTTATTGGCATTAACTTATTTTGAAACCTTTTGTAGCTTTTCTTGAGCGGATTCCCATTGTCTCATTTTCTTTTCTAAGCTAACTTTCTTGGCTTCGTATGTGTCGTAAAAACCAGCCTGTTCCGAAAGGATCTTAAACTGTTTTGGATCTAGCATCTTAGCGTCAATCTCTTCGATTTCACTCTCCAGTTTTTCAATTTCCTGCTCTAGCTTTTCCACTTCTTTTTCCGCTTTACGCAGATCTTTTTCCAATTGCTTTCGCTCCTTATAATCTAGGCCAGTTTCTGCTAATTTAGCTTTTTCTAGGGCTTCGGCTTTTACCTTAGTGGCATCTTTCTCTTTCTCTAATTGACGGAAATCTTCCAGTTTTCGAGCTTCCAAGTATTCATCGATATCTCCGATAAATTCGTTTACGGCCCCATCGCGGAATTCGTAAATTTTATCGGTTAAACCTTGCAGGAAATGTCTATCGTGGGAAACCACCACCAAAGTGCCATCATATTGCTTAAGAGCATTTTTAAGCATGTCCTTACTCTTAAGGTCTAAGTGGTTAGTCGGCTCATCCATAATCAAAAGATTATGCGGGAAAAGCAATAATTTGCAAAGGGCCACGCGGCCTTTTTCACCACCAGAAAGGACTTTTACTTTCTTATCAACGTCTTCACCACTAAACAAGAAAGCACCTAAATAATCACGCGATTTCTTCCGTAAGTCTTCTGGAGCGGCATCTTCAATGGTCTCCAATAGAGTTTTGTCACCAGCTAAGGTTTTAGCTTGTTCTTGGGCGTAGTAACCAAAGGTTACATTGTGCCCTAATTCTAATTTGCCTTCATGCTCTAAATGTTCGGCAATTATTTTTACCAGAGTAGATTTCCCTTGACCGTTTTGTCCTACGAAGGCAACCTTTTCGCCGCGCACAACTTCAATATCTACATTTTTAAAGATGCGTTTTTCGCCAAAGGCTTTTCCAACCTTTTCTGCTTTTAAAACCACCTTGCCAGCCCTTGGAGCAGGAGGGAAGCGGAAGTTGATTTTACGCGCGTCATCGTCATCAATTTCAATGCGATCCATCTTATCCAGCTTCTTAATCAGGTTTTGCGCGAAAGCGGCTTTCGAAGCTTTGTAACGGAACTTTTCAATCAGTTCTTCCGTCTGTTTTATCTCTTTCTCTTGATTCTTTTGTTCTTGGAACTGCAGCGTGCGCCTTTCTTCTCTCAAAGCCACAAAACGAGAGTAGGGGACTGGATAGTCGTACACTTTACCATTTACAATTTCCACGGTCCGTTTGGTAATCTCATCCAAAAATGCTCTATCGTGAGAAACCATTACTACTGCGCCTTCGTAATTTTTCAAGAAGTCTTCTAACCAAATAATAGAAGTAATATCTAAGTGGTTCGTGGGCTCATCTAACAGTAAAACATCATGGGCTCCTAAAAGCAGTTTGGCGAGTTCAATCCGCATACGCCAACCACCGCTAAACTCCACGGTTTGTCGGTGAAAGTCGGCGGGTTTAAAACCAAGTCCAAGTAGAATCTTTTCCAGCTGTGCATGGTAAGTATAACCCCCTACTAAATTGAAACGATCGGTATAGTAATTTAGATCTTCAATCAACTTCATGTAAGAATCAGTTTCGTAATCCTCGCGTGTTGCTAATTGGTGATTTATGTCATCAATAGATGATTGGAGATGCTTAATTTCGCTTAGTGAAGATTCAGCCTCTTCCATTACGGTTCTACCGTCATGTAAGGGCAGTTCTTGCGGCAGATAACCAATTTTGAATTCTTTTGGTTTACTAATTGACCCACTATCGACGGAGGCTTCTCCGGCAATAGTTTTTAGTAAAGTTGATTTACCTGCGCCATTACTGCCAACAAGGCCGACTTTATCGGTGGGGTTTACTAAAAAACTGACCTCATTAAAAAGCATGCGGTCATTAATTTGTAAGCTGAGTTTATTGATACCTAACATTTGGCAAAAGTAATTTTAACTAATGAGTATATTTTCAAAAGGATCGAAGATCTATAGTATTTTTAAATTTCGTTGTCCTCGCTGTCAAGAAGGGGATGTTTTTGAAGATGCTAACCCCTATAATTTTGCAAAGCTATTTAAGATGCATGACAATTGTCCTCATTGTGAGCTTCGTTATGAATTAGAACCGAGTTTTTTTTATGGCGCTATGTATGTGAGTTACGGTTATTCGGTGGCAATTTTTGTCGCCACATATGTTTTAATGAATTGGTTCTTTGAGCCAACAATTAAGCAAATTATCGTTGTTCTCTTGGGCGTTGTTATCGTTTTATCGCCAGTGGTCTTGCGTTTATCGCGTGTTACTTGGCTAAATCTATTTGTAAAATACGATCCTGATAAGAAAGGTCCTCGTCATAAATAGCACGATTTAGCTTATTTACTTGGAAACAGGCCTAGTTTTAGGTCAAAGTCACATTAGGTAAATCGCTGCAGGTCCCAAGTGGGGTTTAGTTCATTTGCATAGATGAGGTATTTACAAAAGTGTTCGCTTAAATAGGGGGCCATAAGTATACCACGGGAACCTAGACCATTAAAACAGTAGTTCCCATCCTTAATTTTACCTAATAATGGTTTACGATCTTTTATATTGGGTCGAACTCCTGCTAAATGTTCCACTAGCTCGTAAGGTCCAGTATAGAATTTTTCTAGATCTGATCTTAAGCGAGAAAGACCTTCAGGACTAGTTTCGTCGTTTAAGTTGTGATGTTCGTAGGTTGAGCCAACTTTATAGAGGTGGTCGCCTAGTGGTAATGTAAAGACACTGCTATGTAGTCCATAGTCGGGTATAAGAGCGCTAGATTTTATAATCATCACCTGACCTTTGGTTTTAGTCAAGACCGACTCGAATTGCGGAAACTGTTCACTTAAAAGGTGCCCATTACAATAGATGTGTATGTAATCGGGATAGTCCTTGGCCTCGAAAGATTCCTCAATTAGAGCATCTTTTTCCTTTAAGAACTGTCTCCAGCTACTAATCATAGCTTGGGTATTTACCCAAAAGATGTTTTCAACTTTGGCATAGCCAAAGGGAGTATTAACATTAGGGATTTCACTTTGGAAAATTTCTCCTAAGTAAGATTGAAGATGTACTTTACTTGCATTTTGTTGCCAATCATTTATTTCTCCGATATTTTGAAAAAGATGATAGAGTGGCAAGGGATGAAAGAAATTAGTATTTAGTTCCTTTTCCATCTCTAGATAGAAACGGCTTAAGTTTTCGGTAAAATGTTCTGCTCCTTTTACCCATTTCTGGCGTTTTAAGACCACGGGATTGGCTAATCCAGCAGCAATTCTAGAGGAGCGAGAAAATTGTGGGTCATCAATTACTTTAAATCGTACCCCGAGTTTATGCAATTGATAACTGAGAATAGTACCAGCAATACCCTGCCCAATTATTAGATAATCTTTTTGTTCCATAAAAAAAGCCCCGCAATAGCGAGGCTTCCAATTTTATAATAAATTCTAGTATTCCCAAAGTTCAGCTTCCATATTGCGAAGATTGGTTTTAATCCGCTCCGCTTCTAAAAGTTGATCTAGTCTAGTGCTACGTTTGTATTCTTCAATTTGACGATCGTAAACATTGTCTTCTTTATAGATTACAGAATCAAAGAAGCGCAAGTGAAATACTTGATCGTAAGTTAATCGTGAGCTATTATTATGGCCGTTAAATGCTGTGTGTGTAGCCATAGCCATACGAGCATCTGGAAACCATACCCAAAACAGATTGTATTTTTCTAAAGTTTTAGGATTTTCCACGATAGGTGAAATTCCTAAAATTCTATTTTTCAACTCACCTCTTTGTTTATCGAAGAACCAATCGGATTTAATTTCCCAAAACTTCACGTCTTTTGAAGTGATAGAGGTGGTATCAATTAAAAGGATTACAGAGGGATCATCAGGATCTTTAATGGTATCAATCATTTGAACGTAACTCGCTGCTTGTTCTGCAGTAAGAGGCGTTTCGAAACGATCGTCACCAAAAACTTCGATAATGGTACCCTCGGTCATAATTCCGTCGATAATTACATCGTAAAGACTTTTACGATCTGGAATAGCCTGAACTGGATAGTAGAGATGAAGGTTCATTTTTTGTCTCAAATCAATACGCTCCCAGTGTCTGGTGCTCCACATCATATCTGCTTCACGCAAATATGGGTAAGGAAAAACCTGATTGTGATGGTAATCCTTAGGGGCATCAGGAATAATCCCATCATCTGATGGAGATATAACCTGCGCAGTGCTTGTTGTTGGCATCACATAAAGTGCGGCCAGTGTTAAACAAAAAATTAATCTTTTCATATCTAAAATCTAATTAGCTAACGTCAACTGATATAATACCAACGCGGTCAACTTGTAGGTTATTGGGACCTTTTGCCTTAATGTTACGGATCGTAACTGTAGAACCTGGTCTTAGTCTTTCGATTTTCGCTTTTAAGGCAGAAGGGATCTTATTACTATTCTTCACTCTTTCGGGCGGAGAACCAGGGATGGCGATTTCATAGGAAGTAACCACTAGATCTAAATCGAAAGCAAAATCTTGAAATTCAGCTTCAATAGTAGAGTTAGCAATAGCTCCCGCAGAGAATACACCTTCACTACGCTTGTATATGGTTCCTACTGCAGGTGGCAAACCTTTAATACGGAATGTTTTGCTTCCTGCATTGCGCATCACTTTAGTACCATCTGGTTTAGTATCCTCAACTGAAACCGTGATATTTATTTCTTTCCCTGATATACCAGTTACATTAGCCGTATAGTTTCCATTTGAACCAGATACACCTTGACCCGAAACACGAATCTTAGATGGGTCTACACCTGGAACACCAATTTCAATTGGGTTGGGAACCCCACGATATAACACGTTCATTTTAGAAGGAGAAATTACTACCGAAGGGGGAGCAACGGTGTAGGTAGTAGTAGGAATTGGATATTCTACGTCACCTTTACCAATTTGCTTAATTATAATCTTACCACCCCAAGTTTGTTCTCCTACACTATTGGCAGGAAAAGAAATTTTACCTTTTCCATTTTCAATCTTTTCGGCAGAAAGTGTCTGCCCGTTGATGATAATAGTAGGATCCTGAGAGTCATCATAAGCCGCTAAAAATACATCAGCTTCGTAAGTTCCACCTTGCGTAATATAATTAGTGTTAGCCATAACCATGGCCTTAACAGTGTTGAAACTTACTTCACCTTCACCAATTTTACTTCCTAAGTGACTTAGAACTTCAGATTCAGCATTTCTAACACGCGCTTGGATATCCGTTAGGAAAGGAATAATAGCTCCAAGTGGATATTCACCAAAAGTGGCGTATTCCCAACTTACTTCTTTATCTCCTTCTTTCTCATCAGCAGTATTAAAAGCACCTTCTATACTGGCTTTTATTGAGGGATCATTGTCGGCGATTTTGATAATTTCATTTCTAAAATTATCTAATTTACCTTTTAAGTCAGTCGCCTTTTTGGGACCTTGTTCTGCTAATAAATATGCCGCTGGTTGTGATTTCGCATCCAAAGCTTTGGGTGCTCCAGTTTCCTCGTCATAGCCACCACTAACTGATACAAGAGAATCCTTCATATCATGGATGTAGGCAAATATTTGGTCTGAAACAGCCTTTACTTCGTAAGCTTTATCTTTCCATTTTAACGCTTTATCAGGATTGTCCTTAGCGGCGTTGTCAAAAGTTTTGTATACGTCAGAGTTCTTATTTTCTACAGTGGTAATAGTTTGTGATAAACTATCCTCCAACTTAGTAAGAGCCTTCAATATATCTTTGGAAACGTTCAATGCCAGCATTGCGGTTAACACGAGGTACATCATGTTAATCATCTTCTGCCGCGGCGATAGTTTTCCTCCAGCCATTATTGTTTTATATTTTTGGTTTAGACTTTTGTTTAACTAATTCTAGTTACTGCGATTAACATTCATTGCTGAAAGCATACCACCGTAAACTGAGTTAAGCTGAGTCATATTGCTAACTAGGCTTGATACTTCAGTAGATAACTTTTCAGAATCTTGAATAGAAGAATTTAATTTTTCCATTAAGGTGTTCTGGGTTTCCATGTGGTTAGCAGAGCTTTCCAACTGAACTGCATAAAGCGCGTTTAAAGACTCCATGTTTTTGGAGGCAAGTGACAACTGTTCGTTATATGCTCCTGTGGCGGCAGCTGCTTCGCTAGTTTCAGTTAATTTACTAGCTGCATCACCGAAGCGACGAAGACCATTGCCAAGGCTATCGATTAATTCACCATCAATTTTAGCTTCTTCAAGCATACGATCAAGTTCTTGAGTGGCGCTAAGTTGACGATTGCTAGAAGAATTGAATTCTGCTTCGTCGTCTGACATACCAGCAAGTTCTGGATATACTAGAGTCCAATCTACTTCTTCACTCGGTTTTTCGAAAGCTGAGAAGAAGAAAATTACTGCTTCCGTAGTAAGACCGATTACCAGCATGTAATCTGCGCCAGGAAGGTGAAGGATTTTGAACATCGCTCCAAGAATTACTACTGCGGCACCCCATCCATAAAGTTTTGCCATGAAATTTTTGAAACGCTTGCTGTTTACATCGATTAACGCCATGTGAAAAAATTAAAATTAAATTGCTTGTTTGTAAAAATAAATTAAAAGTCTGCTAAATCACGACCCATGAAGCTTTGCACGGTACGGAAGCCAACATAGGACTTGGCGGTATCAGCATATTCATAATCGCGGGTACTTACTTGCAGATAGTAAGCCACATCTTTCCAGCTACCACCTCTGGTAACCTTACGTGTTAAAGTTGGCTCGTCGCCTTCTCTAGCATTGTATTCAAAGTTTGCACTGATATCAGAAACATAGTAGTAACTAGCGGCTTCAAAAGCGGTATTCGTCCATTCGGCCACATTACCAGACATATTGTATAAGTCATAATCATTCGGAGCATAAGCAGTCACCTTCACGGTATAAATACCACCATCGGCTGTAACATTACCTCTTAAAGGTTTGAAGTTTGCCAAATAACATCCAGAACTGTTCATGGCATAAGGACCACCCCATGGATAAGGATTTAATTCTTGGCCACCACGTGCAGCATATTCCCACTCAGCTTCGGTAGGTAAACGGAATTCTTGCTCCGTAAAGTATCCACTCGCTTTTAAATAGTCGTTGCGATACTTTGTTCTCCAATTACAGAAAGCACGCGCTTGATACCAACTAACACCTACTACAGGATAGTCATCATAAGCAGGGTGCCAAAAATACTTGTCGTGCATTGGATCATTGTAGCTATAAGTAAAATCATGTATCCAACACAAGGTATCCGGATATACATTCACTACTCCTCCTTCAAAAAAGGAGCTGCGATCAGAAATTTCCTTACTGTCTTTTATATAATCACGATAAGAGAAATACTCACCATCTTGGTCAGAGTCATTGTGATCGAATTCAACGCGATTCGATTTTTGTGCAGCCTTTTGCTTGTTAATCCAAAAGAAAGCATAGTTGAGTTGACGAGCGTCAATCATTCTTCCACCCATAAATTGTTCTTCTGGGGGCAAGTACATACTTTCGATAATTTCGGTATACTCAGCCGTTGGGTAAGCATCGGTGCTCCACTCTAGGTAAGGCTCCCAATCGATATGACGTTGCATACTATCCGGGAAATTAAGTGAAACATATTCTTGGAAGAAAGTAGGATCTTCTTGATTTGCGGCATCAATAAATTCGTATCCCTCTACCAAACCGTCTTCACCTAAGCGGTAACGGGTGATAGAATCGCGCACCCAACGCACGAATTGACGATACTCATTATTAGTGATTTCGGTTTGATCCATCCAAAAAGAAGGAACCGATACCGTTTTAGTAGGCGATATCAATGCGTAAGGCACATCTTGATCGGCATTACCCATATTGTAAGAACCTTGTGGAATGTAAACCATACCAAAAGGCTGGGATGGATACCAATTAGGTCTGTCGGAAACTCCGACCAGTTCGCCGTAGTCATTACTGCTGCAACTCGCAAAGAGTGCGGCACCGAGGGTTAGTATTAGGATTCTTTTCATTGTCGTTGACGTTGTATTTTGTTTATCAACAGCTCCCCAAATTTAGGGCTGCTATATTACAAAAATCTTGGGTTTTTATAACTTCCTTTTGTGGGAGGTGGAATTTCTATTTTAAAACAGTATTGAATCATTACTTCGTGGCTTCCTCCACCTTGTCCTGAAAGGGGTGAAGTAGCAACGTCATAAGAATATCCGAGCCTAATATCGGGAGTAACTTGCCACCCAAGTGTAGCTGCAACTGCATCTTGCAACCTGTATGTAACGCCACCCCAAAACTTATTATTATAAACTCCGGTAACATTCACATCAAAAGTGGCACTGCCAGAGGTTAATTTTACCAGGGTACTTGGTCGTAATTCCCAGTTGGTTGCTGGAATAGCCCAATTGTATCCTCCCATCGCATAATAGTGCCTAGCATTTTTGAAAAATGCTACCGCGGCATCTCCACCTTGGGAATTTACATCTGCCGCCGATTCGATTACGCGAGTGCTAGAGATACCACCCCAGAAATTTTGGTTTTCATAATAAACGCCAAAAAGACCATCTACTTGAAATCCATTAGCATCAATGGCGGGAATCGCCCCGTCAATGCCACCACCTGGCGTATTATAGTCGGAAGGGATCCAAACAGCATCACCTAATGATTGGTTTAAGAAAGATACCCCTAGTCCAACTCCTAAAGTTCCGTTTGCAAGCTCAAATTGGTAAGCATACATTAAACGGGCACTTACATTGTTGAAAAAGCCGATTTGGTCATTTACTATACTTACCCCAATACCTCCACCAATTTTTTTGATCGGAATGTTAGCATTAACATTTTGAGTGGTTGGAGCACCCTGAAAACCCACCCATTGGCTACGATGTAGCGCGTTTAAACAGATTGCACCACCAGATCCAGCCACGGCCGGGTTGTAATAAATGCGGTTGTACATAAACTGCGTAAACTGTACATCTTGCTGAGAATGAGCAAGAAAGGGCAATGCAAATATGATGAGGAGTAAAGTTTTCTTCATCTAGGGACAGTGTTAAAAATTGTTAACAACGGGTTGTTGAGATCCCAAATATAAAGGTTTGATAATATATGCATTCAGAAAAAGTTAATTTTCCTTAAAAAATTGTTGACAAGCACTGAATTTCAGACTGCTTTTTTCATCGCCTTCCACCATCTTTCGGGAATTTCATTTTTCATCGCTTCTTGATAGTCTCCATAGCTACAGGGTATCAAAGTGTGCCTTTCCGAACTTAGTCCAGGATTTTCTTTAACGGGAACTTCTATCCACCATCTCCCCGAAAGGGGGCTTTTATAAAAAACCAATTCGTATTCACCTTCGTTAATCAAAACGATGAATTTTTGATAATCTTTTTTGCTAGCAAAAGGGTAGTCGCCTTTACGCTGATTAAAGCCTTCGAAAAAGTACCAAATCATTTGGGCTACTAAATGTGCGGTTCTACCTTCTTTGTCGGCCAGGGCATTGCATTCGTAAATGCCAAATGAGCTAACCTTGTCGCTTATTCCACTATAGCGCGCCAAGGCACAGGCTTCTTCGCCAGAAAAACCATTAGGGCTGTGGAAAGTATTTCCAGGGGCATCGCTTTGCCTTACGGCAGATAAGTCGAAACTTACCATATCGGCATCTCTTAAAATCGGTTCGCTTTCGCTGATGTGATTGCGCATCTTGCCCAAGCGATACAGTTCAAAATACATGCGCTCCATCAAATCAATTTCTTCTTGGTTTACAAAATAGGTTTGGTAACCGATATTGCTGAAATTGTAAAGGGTGTAAGGTTTTTGTAGAACAATGTGACTGAGGAAGCTACGGTGATTAAGTTTCTCATTTTGCTTACCCAAATCAAATTGGGCATCGATACTCACTAAATTTACAGTTTGCTCCAAATCATCATAGGCGCGGAAATTTCCATAGCAGATATCTTGGCTGCCGCCGATGATTAAAGGAATGATGCGCTTTTTTAAAAGAATGGAACATATTTCCTTCACGGCTACTAAAGTGTCGCTTACTTTTTCACCGGCGTAGATGTTTCCTAAATCACAAGCTGAAAAAGACCAATTACCCCAATATAAAGGGTAAAGGTATTTTCTAACTTGATCGGGACTGTGCGCCGATCCGGGATTATCACTAGCGCGATCTTCCCAAACGCCGATAATTGCGATTTGCTTTCCCTCTAAATCGGGAATGCCTTCGATTTCGCGATGAATAGCCATGCTTTGGCCAATTACTTGCGAGTTACTCGCTTGAATCGATTCGATAATACTATTGCCAACGGGGCTAAGAAAATCCTCTAGCATCATTTTTTAGCAGCGGGTTTTTTAGCAGTACTCTTTTTCGCTGCCGTCTTTTTCGCGGGTGTTTTCTTTGCAGCTTCTTCCATTATGGCTAAACAATCTTCACGTGTTAGCTCGCCGGGGTTTTCAATATCTTTGGGAAGCTTATAATTTCGTCTACCCGATTTTAAATAAGGACCATATCTTCCGTTAAGGATTTCAATTACCGGCTTATCTTCATCTAAAACCTTGATATATTTGTTTTTATCGGCTTCTAACTTAGCTTCCATAATTTCTATGGCGCGTTCCAATTCGATAGTCATAGGGTCGTCGCCGTCGGCTTCTTTAATTGAAGCAAAAGTGGTTTTGTAGCGCACGTAGGGTCCGAATCGGCCAATGTTGGCCTCAATTTTTTCACCTTTATATTCTCCTAAAGCGCGGGGAAGTTTAAATAGTTCAAGAGCTTCCTCAAGGCTAATGGTGTCTATGCTTTGTCCTTTGCGTAAACTCGCAAAGCGTGGTTTTTCTTCATCTTCCGTATTGCCAATCTGAATCATGGGGCCGTAGCGACCAATTCGAGCGATAATGGGCTTGCCGCTTTTAGGGTCTTCTCCTAAAGCTCTTTCTCCGGTGGCTCGGTCCGAATTTTCTTCTACTTCTTTGAGATGCGGATGGAATTCGCTGTAAAAACGTCCTAGCATTTCGGTCCATACTTCTTGACCTTGAGCAATTTGGTCAAACTGCTCTTCTACCGAAGCAGTAAAGTTAAAATCTAAAATATCATTAAAATGCTCAGTCAAGAAACCGTTAACTACTACTCCAATATCGGTAGGGATTAACTTATTTTTATCAGCACCAGTGGTTTCGCTCAATTTTTCTTCTTGCAAACCATTTTCGGCAAGAATCAATTGTAGGTAATCGCGCTTAGTGCCTGTTAGTTCTGATTTTTCAACGTATTCACGTTTGATAATAGTGCTAATGGTGGGCGCGTAAGTAGAAGGGCGACCAATGCCAAGTTCTTCCAGTTTCTTAACCAAACTTGCTTCCGTAAAACGGGCGGGGTGTTTGGTGAAGCGCTGGGTTGCGATAATGCTGTTGCGACTGAGGATTTCTCCTTTTTTGCAAGCGGGTAACATAGATGAATCTTCATCAGTATCTTCATCATCATTACCTTCTAGATAAACTTTTAAGAAACCCTCAAATTTAATTACTTCACCGCGCGCTACAAATTCATGCTGCTCGGTAGGGGTTTCAATGCGAAAAACGGTCCGTTCCAATTCGGCATCGCTCATTTGCGAAGCAAGGGTACGTTTCCATATTAAATCGTAAAGGCGCTTTTGCTGATCTGTAGTACCTGCTTTGGAGCGTCCCATATTGGTAGGTCGAATGGCCTCATGCGCTTCTTGGGCACCTTTGCTTTTGGTGTTGAACTTGCGCGTTTTGGCGTAATCGGCGCCGTAGCTGTTGGTAATTTCTGCGGAAGCTTCCGCTAAGGCATCATCTGAAAGGTTCAGCGAGTCGGTACGCATGTAGGTGATTAAACCTGCTTCGTAAAGTTTTTGGGCCACCGACATGGTTTGGCTTACGCCGAAATATAATTTTCGAGCCGCTTCTTGTTGTAAAGTAGAGGTGGTGAAAGGGGCAGCGGGCGATTTCTTCGCTGGCTTAGTTTCAACCGATGCAATATTAAATTGGTGACTTTCACAGGCTTTTAAAAATTCGCGTGCTTCGGACTCCTTTGAAAATCGTTTATTGAGTTCCGCCTTAAAAGTTTTGCCATTGGAGTTGGTAAATTCTGCTACAACTTTAAAATAGGCTTCCGCTTCAAAATTGCGGATTTCCATTTCTCTTTCCACAATTAAGCGTACCGAAACTGATTGTACCCTTCCTGCAGATAAGCCCGCTTTTACCTTTTTCCAAAGGATTGGTGAAAGCTCGAAACCCACCAAGCGATCTAAAATTCGTCGTGCTTGCTGAGCATTTACCAAATCGATATTAATATTGCGCGGGTTGGAGATCGCGCGATCAATGGCTTTTTTGGTGATTTCCGAAAAAGTAATGCGATTGGTTTTGGTGGGATTAAGTTCTAAAGCTTCGTAAAGGTGCCAGGCTATGGCTTCTCCTTCACGATCCTCATCCGAGGCCAACCAAACCATTTCGGCATCTTTACTTAATTTCTTTAATTTTTTTACAACTTCCTTCTTATCGCTGCTTACGGCGTAGTTTGGAGCAAAGTTGTTGGCGACATCTACGCCCATGTCTTTCTGCACGAGATCGCGTATATGACCAAAGCTCGATTCTACTTGAAAGTCCTTTCCTAGTATCTTTTCAATCGTTTTTGCTTTGGCGGGTGACTCTACAATCACTAAATTTTTAGGCATGCCTTTGGGTTTATTTGCGGTGTAATCTGGGCACAAATTAAATCAATACTTTTTTGAAATGCTTTATCTTCTCATTTTCAATGCATTCTTATTCTCTGTCAAACTGACATAATAGACTCTAATTTGTACCTTTGGGGCCCTTAAAACAAAAGAATGAAAGAAGCTGCCCTAGAAGGTAAAACCATGGACGAGAGTATTCAAGGCACGGCCTTGGTGCATGAGGGTGAACGTGGCTCGAGAAAATTATACATCGAAAGTTACGGTTGCCAAATGAATTTTTCAGACAGCGAAATTGTTGCTTCGATTTTAGCAAAAGAGGGTTTTGGGACCACTAGAAATGTTGAAGAAGCCGATTTAGTGCTCCTAAATACCTGTTCGATTAGAGATAAAGCGGAGCAAACTGTACGAAATAGACTTAGCAGTTTAAATCAATTGAAGCAATCGCGACCGGAAATGAAAATTGGCGTTTTGGGCTGCATGGCCGAACGCTTAAAGGATAAGTTTTTAGACGAAGAGAAATTGGTCGACTTAGTGGTTGGTCCAGATGCTTATCGCGATTTGCCCAATTTGCTTGAAAAAGTGGAAGGAGGAAGAAAAGCTGTGAACGTTATTCTTTCCAAAGAAGAAACCTATGCTGATGTAAGTCCGGTGCGAATCGATTCTAATGGGGTGTCGGCTTTTATTTCCATTACCCGAGGTTGCGATAATATGTGCACTTTTTGTGTTGTGCCCTTTACTCGTGGAAGAGAACGCAGTCGTAATCCAGAAACCATTCTTGCGGAAGCAAAAGATTTAGAAGCTCGCGGCTATAAGGAAATTACACTTTTAGGCCAGAATGTAGATAGCTACTTATGGTATGGTGGTGGACTTAAGAAAGATTTTGATAAAGCTAGTGAAATAGCACAGGCGTCATCCGTTGATTTTGCGCAATTATTGGCGAAAGTAGCCGAAGCGGTACCAGGAATTCGCATTCGCTTTAGTACCAGTAACCCTCAAGATATGTCGGATGATGTGCTGCACAGTATTGCGAAATACCCCAACATTTGTAATTATATCCACTTGCCAGTTCAGTCGGGCAGCAGTCGCATCTTAAAGGAAATGAATCGTGGACACAATCGAGAGGAATACATTGCTTTAATTAATCGTATTCGCAAGATTATCCCCGATTGTGGTATTAGTCAGGATATGATTGCCGGTTTTCCTACCGAAACGGAAGAAGATCATCAAGAAACCTTGAGTTTAATGGACATCGTTCGCTACGATTACGGTTATATGTTTTATTATTCTGAACGACCCAACACTTTTGCTGCGCGTAAAATGGAGGATGATGTTCCCTTAGAAATTAAAAAACGTCGCTTAACCGAGATCATCGCTTCACAGCGAAAGCATAGCTTGGAACGCAATCAGGCGCACGTTGGAAAAATTCAGGAAATCCTAATTGAGGGCGATTCGAAGAAAAGCGACCAAGAATGGAAAGGACGGAACGATCAAAATGCGATGGTGGTTTTCGCGAAAACTGGAAACGAAAAGAAAGGTGATTTCGTTAAGGTTCTAATAAAGGATTGCAACACCGCCACCCTTTTTGGAGAAATCGTAAGTGAAGATTAATGAGATTTAGCCTGAGTATTTTTTTTATCGCCCTTTGGAGTTTTAATCTATCGGCACAAGAATTAGTAGATGGTCGCTGGGTAGATGATAACTTGCAGTTTATTGTTCTCGAGCAATACCTCAAGGGCAAGGGAGAAATATATATCTGCCTTAGCGACAGTGCTGGTGAAGTTTGTATCGAAAACTTAGTATCAGGTTATGAGTTAAAAGTCTTCGATGCGCAGAATAATTTGCTTTGGGAAGGCTTTGCTAGCGGTCGTAGCAAAGGAGTTAAGCTCCCACAGGCTTATCCACAGGCACATTATATAACTCTTAAGGCTTTTAAACCTTGGGTCGTAAATAAGAGAACTGGAAATAAAATCCATCAGGCGAAAGCCATAGAATTAAAATATACTTTGCCTTGAATAGTCTTACAGAAATAAAACAGCGATTTGGGATTATTGGAAATTCCCCCGGCTTGGAAAGGGCTTTGAATAAGGCCATGCAAGTGGCGGGAACGGATATTTCCGTTTTGGTTTCAGGAGAAAGTGGGGTAGGAAAAGAATCTATTCCTCGCATTATTCATTCACAAAGCCATCGCAAACACAACAAGTACATCGCAGTAAACTGCGGTGCTATTCCAGAGGGAACCATCGATAGTGAGCTTTTTGGTCATGAGAAGGGTTCGTTTACGGGTGCAACTGCTGCCCGTAAAGGCTATTTCGAAGAGGCAGATGGTGGAACCATTTTTTTAGATGAAGTAGGTGAGTTGCCGCTTTCTACCCAAGTGCGATTACTGCGCGTTTTGGAGACGGGCGAGTTTATTAAAGTGGGAAGCTCACAACTGTTAAAAACGGATGTGCGTATTGTAGCGGCGACCAATGTAGAGTTGATGTCGGCCATACAAAAAGGTAAATTCCGCGAAGATTTATATTATCGCCTAAATACAGTAGAAATCCATTTACCTGCTTTACGCGAGCGAAAAGAGGATATTCACTTGATTTTTAGAAAATTTGCTGCCGACTTTGCCGATAAATACCATGTGCCTCCCGTGCGCTTGGATCGCGATGCGGTAGAAGTTTTAAGTGCTTATTATTGGCCGGGAAATATTCGCCAGCTGCGTAATTTATCGGAGCAACTTTCGGTGGTAGAGCGCGAAAAAGAAATAAATGGCAATGTACTTATGCAGTATTTGCCCGATTCTGGAAGAGGTGGTGTGCCCGCTTTGTACAAGAAGGAAGAGGCTACTGCGAGCGGTGATTTTAGCAATGAGCGTGAGATTCTCTACAAGATCTTATTTGATATGCGTAAGGACATTGCTGATTTAAAGAAATTAACCGGCGAGCTAATGACCAATGAGGAAATTAGTGAGGAGTGGAAAAGCGATAATCATTCTTTAATTAACAGAATTTACCAGGAAGATCAGGGGATTGAGCGCAGTGAGTCTATGATACCGCTGCGGAAGTCGAGTCCGAGTATTCCGGTGTATGCAGATGATGATACTACTTTGCAAAGCACTTTTGATGCCCAGCATGAAACAATTGAAGATAGTCCTATTACCCTGCAAGAGAAGGAGTTGGAGATGATTAAAAGAGCTTTGGATCGCAATAATAACAAGCGTAAAGACGCTGCTAAAGAGCTAGGAATATCAGAGCGTACTCTTTATCGAAAAATTAAGCAGTATAATTTATGATGCCGCAAAAATTAAACAAACTCCTATCTGCTTTAATCCTCCTTTTTGGCTTAACGGCCTGCAGCGGCGGTTATAGCTTTACTGGAGGAGACGTAGGAGATGCGAAAACGGTGCGAATCGATTTCTTTCCCAATAACGCAGAACTTATTAAACCGCAGTTAAGCCAGATTTTTACCGAAACACTGCGCGACATCTTCGTGCAACAAACCCCCTTGGAATTGGTAAATAAAGGTGGCGATATGCTTTTTGAAGGTTCGATAATTCGCTATAGCATTGATCCTATTAATGCCCAAGCTTCAGATATTGGCGCGGTAGCACAAAACCGCTTAACGGTGGAAGTGAATGTGCTTTTTACAAATACAAAAGATGAGAAGGCTAGCTTTGAGAAAAAGTTTTCTAGATTCGTGGACTTTGACTCAAACACTGATATTAACCAAATAGAAAGTGATTTGCACGATCAAGTTTGTCAAGAATTATCGGAAAATATTTTGAACTCGGCTATCGGAAACTGGTAAAATTTGAAGACGGAAGTATTTTTAAACCTGCTAGAAGACCCTAAAGGCGTACAAAAAATTGGGGTAGATGAGCTCAGAGAGCTGGCTCTCGCTTATCCTTATAGTCAGGTTATCCAGTTGCTGTATGGTATCCGCCTGCGCTACTCTTCCGAGCATCTTTTTAATCAACAATTAGGTAAGGCGGCAGCTTTAAGTAATGATCGGTCGGTGCTTTTCGAGCTTTTTGAGGATAAGCCTAAAGTGAAAGCAAGTGCCAAACCTTTAGCGTACAATGATATTGTTGAGGTAGAAAAAGCGGAACAAAAGCCCAGTCTAAATAAAGGCGAAGAGGAACTTTCAAGCGATAAGCCAAATGCAAGTGCTTCCGAGTTGTCCACTTCGGTAGATGACAATTTTAATGAAATAAAGGAGAAGGGAACTGAGAATCTGCATCCTCCAATAGCGAATGTTATTCCAACTCCTCCTGTTCCAACTCCAATACCGTCTCCCCCTAAAAAGAAGGTAGAATTTTTAGATGCTAAGCCAGAGGGTTTAGAAAATCTCAGTCCCCAAGAAAGGGTGAAAGCTATTTTAGAGCGCAACCGCCAGCTTCGCCAGCAATTTGAAGAGCAGAAGACTGCTGGGCAAAATGAAGAGAAATTATTTTCAGCACCTACTGATGATGTAGTGGAAGAGATAGTCCCTGAAAAACCTAAGCAAGAAGTAATAGAAAGTACAGCGCCTGCGGCACCTTCAAACGACGAAAAGCTTGTTGAGAAAGAGTCGCTTGAAGCAGAAGAGTCAGCAGAAAATACTGCGACTCGATTTACGGATCTTCAAGAAGAGAAAAGCCAAATTGAATCGGAAGAAATTTCCAATTCAAGGGATAGCCGCGAAGAAGCTAGTTTAGAACAAGAAGATAAGGTAGAAGAATCCCCTCGTGGTGAAGATCTGCCTATTGATATAAGTGATTTGATTCGCCGCAGATATCGCACACGCTTTGAAGTTCAGGCGGAGGAAGAGCAAGTTTCAGAAGCACAACCTGAGCTTGAAAGTGCTGCTGCTGAAGACGAAGAAAGTGATTTAGAAGAACCAACATCAGAGGTCTTATCTAGCGAAAGCGAGATAATAGAAAACCCAGAAATTAAATCTGCCGAAGAACCGAGTGATTTAGGAATGTCGCTCCGTATACGGGGAATTAGGGCACGCTTAGAACGCCTCAAACAAGAGGAAGCGCTGAGCGAGGAAGAAATGGAAGCCCTAATGGAAGAGCATCAGAAATTAGAGGAATTACTCAACTTCTTGCCCGCCGATGATGAGCACGTTTTTGAAGTGGAGGTTTCCGCGGAAAAGGAGGAAGATAATGTTGATTCGGAGCAAAAAGATGCTGTAGTGGCAGAGGATAGTTCTCCAACCGCATCAAGCGAAAGCGACACCGAGAAAGGAATTATTGAGGAGGAAGAAGCTAAGGAAGGGCCTATTGAGAATGTACCTGAAGAAAGAGACTCGCTGGTTGAGGCAGTTGGTGAAAGGGCAGAAATAATGGAAGAAGCAGAAGAAACCCAGGTGTTAAGGCCTGCTGAAGCGACTGAAATTAAAGGAAATAAAGTGGTCGAGCCTGACTTAGATCGGGAGACAACAAGGGAAAATGAGGATATCAATCAAACAGCAGCCAGTGAGGCGCATGTTGAAGAGGAGAAAGCTGCAAGTCCTCCTCCGATTGAAAAATCTAAAGTTGAAGTGCCATCTAGCGAAAGCGCGGAAGAGCCTGGTTTAGAAGATGAGATTAGCAGAATTGAAGCTTTGGCCGAGCGTTTACGTTATGAACGGCAAGGTGTTAAGCCAGCAGGATCTGCTTTTAAAGTGCCGGAAGAGGCAGTTGAGAAAAAGCCGGTAATACCGATTTTTATTCCAGACAGTACAAAAGTTGAGAATCAGCAAGAGCAGGAAGAGAATAAAATTGCTGCCGCACAAGATTTAGTTCACGATTTAGAAGAAGATTTAGCGGAAAGTACCGCAGCTGTAGAAGCAGTTGATACGGAAAGTGAGAAGATTGCGGAAGAAGTAGAAGAGAATCAGCAAGAGTTAGAGCAAGAGCAAGAGGGAGAGCATGGGCAGGAGGAGAATGAAATTGCTACCGCACAAGATTTAGTTCACGATTTAGAAGAAGATTTAGCGGAAAGTATGGCTGCTGCGGAAGTGGTGGATACGGAAAGTGAGAAGACTCCGGAGGCAGAAGAGAATCAGCAAGAGAGTCAGCAAGAGTTTGAGCAAGAGCAGGAGGAGAAAGAAATTGCTGCCGCACAAGATTTAGTTCACGAATTAGAAGAAGATTTAGCGGAAAGTATCGCTGCTGCGGAAGTGGTGGATACAGAAAGTGAGAAGTCTGCGGAGGCAGAAGAGAGTCAGCAAGAGTTTGAGCAAGAGCAAGAGCAAGAGCAAGAGCAAGAGAGGGAGAAGGAGCAGGATGAGAATGAAATTGCTGCCGCACAAGATTTAGTTTACGATTTAGAAGAGAATTTAGCAGAAAGTACCGCTGCTGCGGAAGTGGTGGATACAGAAAGTGAGAAGATTGCGGAAGAAGTAGAAGAGAGTCAGCAAGAGTTTGAGCAAGAGCAAGAGAGGGAGAAGGAGCAGGATGAGAATGAAATTGCTGTCGCACAAGATTTAGTTCACGAATTAGAAGAAGATTTAGCGGAAAGTATCGCTGCTGCGAAAGTGGTGGATACGGGAAGTGAGAAGACTGCGGAGGCAGAAGAGAATCAGCAAGAGTTTGAGCAAGAGCAAGAGGGAGATAAGGAGCAGGATGAGAATGAAATTGCTGCCGCACAAGATTTAGTTCATGATTTAGAAGAGAATTTAGCGGAAAGTACCGCAGCTGTGGATGCGGTTGATACGGAAAGTGAGAAGATTGCGGAAGTAAAAGAGAATCAGCAAGAGTTTGAGCAAGAGTTTGAGCAAGAGAGGGAGGAAGAGAAGGAGCAGTCAAAGAATCTTAGTTTTGGGGCTTTATTGAGGCGTTTAAGTCATCAGAATAATGAAAGTACCTCAGAACTGGAAGTAAATGCTGTGGATGAGAATTCTGAAGCTAAGCCTGAAAAACCGATTTTAAAATCGGAAATTGCCGAGAAGATTGATCTCATTGATGCTTTTGTAGAAAAATTACCTGATTTAAAAAGGCGTAAACCCAGCAAAGCGGAGATTATAAATGCTCCTGAAGTAAAAAAAGCGGCAGACCCAGCGGAGGAAGTTACCTTGGTAACAGAGACTTTGGCGAAAGTTTATATAAAACAAGGACATTTTAAGAAGGCAATTCAAGCTTATGAAATTCTTAGGTTGAAATATCCCGAAAAAAGTTCTTTCTTTGCCAGCCGAATTTTAGAAATAAAAGAACTGTCTAACAGTAAAAAATAGACCATGGTATTATTAATCACCACCCTTATCATTTTAGTTTGCATCCTATTGGTGCTAATCATCTTAGTTCAAAACCCTAAAGGGGGCGGCTTAAGCTCATCTTTTGGCGGTGGCGGCACGCAACTTTTTGGTGGTGTAAAGAAAACTACCGACTTTTTAGACCGCGGAACTTGGGCTTTAGCTATTGCCTTGGTAGTTTTAGTTTTAGGCGCTAATGTTACCCTTAGCCCGCGTAGTGCAACACAAGAACAAGTTGAATCAGCCGCTGGTAGAGTTGAACTACCTACGAACGAGCAAGATTTAAACTTCCCAACCGGTGGTGGTAATTTTGATCTACCCGCTGACGTGGATTCTGAAGAGAAATAAAGAGAAGACCATATTTAGTAAAAGTCCCCTAAAAAGGGGACTTTTTTTGTTTTTGGCTATCCCTTCGGCGACAATGTTTAAATGAATTCAAGTCCTTGTTTAAGAATTGAACGAGAGGCTTAGAGTCCTGATTTCATCTTGCCAAATTGTAAAGTTTTTAGGCTTGTGGCTTTAAGTATCCTTTTAGAGAGTGGTGTAGACTAGAATTTACCTTGAGCTGATTTTTTTTATAGGGAATAAAAGTAAACATGGAAGAAACTATATTTGCCGCTTAATAAAGTTAAACGACGACAATAGATGAAAATTAAAAGATTGCTTATTCTAGCCTCCATGGCTTTAATTGGATTTAGTGCATGTACTAAAGATTCGGATGATGATAATACTACTACCCCGCAGCAGTTTCCTCAAGAGTTATTAATTGATGGTACTCGTTACGAATTAACTGAAGGCTTTGTTTTAAGCTATGGTCAATCATCTTTTCATCAAGGGACAAATTTAGATTTGAACGTTGTTACTTCTGGGATTAGCGTAAGCTTCGATGCTTCTGGTTTTCCAGATACAGCAACAGGTTCGGGTTATATTTTCTATTTAGAGATGTATTCTCCCGATAGTACTTTTATCAGTCCTGGAACCTACACTATTGATACCGCAGGTAGTGGCAATTTATTCACTATTTCTTCGGGAGCTACCTTTACTTATGGTATTGCTAACGAGTTAGAATATGGCTTCATAAACGGATCCGTGGAAGTAACGCGCTCCAATGGTGTTTCTACTTTTGTAGGTACTTTCACTGCGCAAGGAGGTAAAGAAGTAAAGTTCAGCTATCAAAAGGCCTTAGCGGTTATAGACGATAACTAGGAAAAAGGATTGGGACTTCTAGGAAGCTGAGTTCGACTCGCTATTAGAATTTCACATATAAAAAAAGGGCTGCATGAATTACTCATGCAGCCCTTTTCTGTTCTTGGACCATTTTTAACCAAAATCTTCCAATATCTGCTCAGTAGCGGCTTTAGTTTTCACCTTCAAGTAGATCTTTTCAATAGCCCCTTTTTCATTAATCACAAAAGTTTCACGATGAATACCATCGTACTCGCGGCCCATGAATTTCTTTAAACCCCACACACCGTAGTCCATAATTACTTTTTTCTCGGTATCGGCAATTAGCGGAAAGGGTAGTTCGTATTTTGTACTAAACTTGAGGTGCTTTTTTTCGTCATCGGCACTTACCCCAATAATCGCAAAACCTTTTTCTTGCAAGAGACTGTAATTGTCGCGGAAATTGCAAGCCTCAGCGGTGCAGCCTGGGGTATCGTCTTTCGGGTAAAAGTAAAGGATTACTTTTTTGCCACTAAAATCACTCAATTTAATGGTATTCCCGTTTTGGTCTAGGGCATCAATATCGGGCGCTTTATCGCCCTCTTTAAGATGTGTCATAATTGTTTTTTTAAGGTAACCATCATTTGTTACTATTTGTTGGCACAGAATGGTAAATTTTGGCAGGCTAAAGGGAATGAAATTACCAGCTTGTCAGCTAAAATAAATAAGTTTTTGCGCTTTCCTGACAAATTTGCTCTAAAGCGCGACTGGCATATTTTGTGACTATTGGCAACCGACAAGAACAACAATATTTTAACTTAAACAGATAAGTCGAAAATGGCTGAATTTAATTTGAAACCTTTAGCAGATCGCGTTTTAGTGGAAGCAAGCGCGGCTGAAACAACCACTGCCTCAGGTATTATTATTCCTGATACGGCTCAAGAGAAACCACAACAAGGTGTTGTAGTAGCAGTTGGTGCTGGCAAGCCCGACGAACCTATGACCGTTAAAGTTGGTGACGTTGTACTTTATGGTAAATACGGTGGTACCGAAATCAGACATGAGGGTAAAGATTACCTAATTATGCGTGAGTCGGATATCTATGCTGTAATGGCCTAATTAATCAAAACAAATCATTAAAAAATAACGGAACAATGGCTAAGGAAATTAAATTTAACTTAGAAGCACGTGATGGCTTAAAGCGCGGGGTAGATCAACTAGCCAACGCAGTAAAAGTAACACTAGGACCAAAAGGTCGTAACGTGATTATTGAAAGATCTTTCGGTGCGCCGAACGTAACTAAAGATGGTGTATCGGTAGCAAAAGAAATTGAGCTAGAAGATAGAGTAGAGAATATCGGTGCTCAGATGGTAAAAGAAGTAGCTAGCAAAACCGCGGATATCGCAGGTGATGGTACCACTACCGCTACCGTTCTTGCGCAAGCAATCTTTAACCAAGGTTTGAAAAACGTTGCTGCAGGTGCTGCGCCAATGGATTTGAAAAGAGGTATGGACAAAGCGGTTAAGGCAGTTGTTGAAAACCTTCACGCGCAAAGCCAAGTAGTAGGTGATAGTTCTGATAAAATTGAGCAAGTAGCTTCCATTTCTGCTAATAACGATAGTACCATAGGTGCTCTTATTGCAGAGGCAATGAAGAAAGTTAAGAAAGAAGGTGTAATTACCGTTGAGGAAGCTAAGGGTACCGAAACTTACGTAGATGTAGTGGAAGGTATGCAGTTCGATCGCGGCTATTTATCGCCTTACTTCGTAACTGACAGCGAAAAAATGATTGCTGAATTAGAGTCTCCACTAATCCTTATTTACGATAAGAAGATTAGTAGTATGAAGGAATTACTTCCGGTATTAGAGCCGGCAGCTCAAAGCGGTAGACCTCTATTAATTATTGCTGAAGACGTAGAAAGCGAAGCTCTAGCTACTTTGGTAGTAAATAAGATTCGCGGTAGTCTGAAAATTGCAGCGGTAAAAGCTCCAGGTTTCGGCGATCGTCGTAAAGCAATGTTAGAAGACCTAGCCGTTTTAACCGGTGGAACAGTAATTTCTGAAGAGCGTGGCTTTAAATTAGAGAACGCTACTATGGATATGTTGGGTACTTGCGAAAAAGTAAGCATCGATAAAGACAATACTACCATTGTAAATGGCGCAGGAAGCAAGGATGATATCACTTCTCGCGTTAATCAAATTAAAGCGCAAATCGAGTCGACTACTTCTGATTACGACAAAGAAAAACTTCAAGAACGTTTAGCTAAATTAGCTGGTGGTGTTGCAGTTCTTTATGTAGGAGCGGCTAGTGAAGTAGAAATGAAAGAGAAGAAAGATCGTGTTGACGATGCTCTTGCTGCTACTCGCGCTGCCATTGAAGAAGGTATTGTACCTGGTGGTGGTGTTGCCTTAGTGCGTGCTGCTCTTGTGCTTGAAGGAATGACCGGTGATAATGAAGACGAAACTACCGGTATTCGTATCATACACCGTGCTATCGAGGAACCATTGCGTCAGATCGCTTTTAACGCCGGTCAAGAGGCCAGTGTTATTGTAAACAAAGTAAAAGAAGGAAAGGCAGACTACGGTTATAATGCTAAAACGGAAAGCTTTGGAAACATGTTCGAGCAGGGTATTATCGATCCTACTAAAGTGACTCGTGTTGCTTTAGAAAATGCATCTTCTGTGGCAGGAATGTTATTAACTACCGAGGCCACAATTACTGAAATTCCAGGCGCTAATGACGCTGCTTCAGCGGCTGCAGGCATGGGTGGCGGTATGCCCGGTATGATGTAATACGAGAGTATTAATTACCCTCATATATTTCATCCCGCTAGCTTTAATTAGTTAGCGGGATTTTTTTTACTTATTGTCGTGTAGATGCGCGCTTCTTCTATCTTTGTGTTCCTAAGAAAAAAAATCATGAAACGCTTTTTTATATTTCTACTTTTAACATTTATTGCTCTGCCTACTTTAGAGGCGCAACGCTACAAAGATGCTCGCACTTACTATCGCGAGTTTCAAAGCCAAAGTCGACGCTTAAATATTAAAAATATGCGTTACCTAGAGGCCGTAGCCAAAGGCAGTGACGAAAGAATGGTGGCTAAGTTTCGTGAGATGGTTTTAGAGCAGCTTAAAGAAACAAAGCGCGACCTTGGTCGTGTAGGTGCATATAATGACGACGATGTACTTTGGAAAGAATATATGGCCGCCATTGATATGTACTTGGAGGCTTATTCAACTGATTTTGGTGAAGCCCAAGAATTAAGTGCGGATAAGTATACATCGTATGAAAAACTCAAGGCTTATTATGAAGCGTCTAGTGTAGCTGAGGTTAAATTACTGGATGCTAACTTTAAAATTGAAAAGGCGGAAGACTTTTTCGCGAAGACCTATCAGGTAGACTTACGTCGTGATACGGCTGCAATAAACAAGGCCGTTCGCTTAGACGATATCACCATGTATACCCGCGATCTCGCCTTAATTTATTACCGAGTGGATGCCCACTTATTGGCTATTTTTAAAGCCGTAGATGAAAATAGAACCGATACGCTTAGTAAGGTGATCACGGATTTACGTAAAGATATCAGAATAGCCCAAGCCGAGATTGAAGAGGTAGGTGATTATAAAGGGGATGAGGATTTAGTAGATTTTATCCTTGGTTTTATTGAAGAAATTGACGGATCAATCGACGAGGAATTGCGCCCAGCCGCTGAAATAATAGAAGCACGCTACCAAGATCAAGAGAGTTTAGCAGACGCAAAAGAGGCTATGGCGGATTACAAAGCTTGGCATGATGATATGGCGCTCGACTTTTTTGCAGTACGGGAAGAAATGATTCTGGCTGAACTTGAGGTAGAGTACTAATCTCCATAAACAAGGAGAAACAAGATTCTTCTAGCTAATTATTATTTATGCTTAGGAGCAGAATTCTTATATTTTTTGGCATCTTTAGCTTCCTGGGCTTACAAGGCCAAACGGACTTAGATAGCTTAAGAAAGCGTGTACTTAAGGAGGTTTCTGCCGAGAGCAAATTGGATGGCTACCTAAATTTATGCTCGGAGTGGTCGGTGCAGAATCAAGATTCGGCTTGGTTTTACGTGCAAAAGTCACTGGAGCTAAGCAAGAATATAAAAGATAAAACCTACCGCGTTGAAGCCTTAAATCAATGGGCTAATTATTTGCAAAGGAAGTCGCTCTCCGATTCGGCCCTACAAATTTATAGTCAAACTCTCAACTTGGCTAAAGAGCTAAACTATCTTAAGGGTTTGGCAAAGCTCACCAACAATATTTCCTTAATTTATACCCAAAGGGGCGAATATCCGCTAGCCTTAGACTATTTTTTTGAAAGCCTTGGCTACGAAGATCAGTTAGGTAATGACGCCGGTAGAGCGGAGGTTTATAATAATATTGGGGTAATTTTTTACTATCAACAGGATTATGATAAGAGCCTCGAATACATAAAGCTTGCGCTAGATGTCCATGATAATATGGGTAATTCCTTCGGCGTGAAACAGGCCTACAATAATCTGGGCGGCATTAATCAAATGCTTGGTAGATATGATACGGCAGTAGTTTATTACCAAAAGGCTTTAGAAATTGCCTTAGAACTTAATGATGATGCAGGCATGGCGAGTGCCTATAATAATTTAGCGGGTATTTATAAGGAAAAGGGAAGCTTTGGAGAAGCTGAACGGTACTATCAAAAAGCGATGGCAATTAATAAAAAGCTCAGTGATTTTTCCTCGCTAGCCTATGCCAATGTTAATATGGCCTTATTGTATCAACAACAAAAATTAGGGGATAAGGCCTTGCGTTTTTTTGATACGGCTTTAAGCCTTGCTCACGAGTATGAGTTCAACGCGCTTAGGGCTGAGATATATGAACGGCTTAAAACCTTTTATGAATTGCAAGGAGACTTCAAAAAAAGTCTTGGTTATAGCAATAGTTTGCGCGTTTTGGAAGACACCTTGTTTAATCAAACTAAAAGTAAAGCCATAGCCGATGCGGAGACCCGCTACGAATCGGCCAAAAAGGACCAAGCTATTGCCGAACAAGAAGCGCAGTTGGTAAAAGAGCAGTTGAGATTAAGGCAAAAAAATCAGTGGATTATTCTTCTGGTTTCCTCTATTACCATTATCCTGATCGTCGCAATATTTATTTACCGCCAGCAAAAGTTAAAAGAAGCGCGTTTAAAAAGTGAGGCGCTTTTAAAGCAGGAGCGTGCTAAGGCAGAACTTAGAGAAAGAATGGAGGCGGAGCGCCTGCGGATATCCCGAGATTTACACGATCATATTGGAACTCAGTTGACCATTATTGGTAGTAATATCGATCAGCTTGCCTTTAAAGAACTGTCCGATGAGAAACGCATCTTGCTAGAAAATATAAGTGACCATTCACGGGATACCATGCATCAATTGCGCGAAACAATTTGGGCAATGAATGTTGATGGAATCGACATGAATATGCTGGTAGCAAAACTGAAAGAGTTTTTTCGCCGAGCGAATGCTTCTGGTAAAATTATGTCGATCGAAAATACCTGCGAGAAAAACCTAGTGCTCAGCCCTAATCAAACTATTGCTTTGTTTCGCATCTGCCAAGAGGCGGCCAATAATGCGATTAAGTATGCAGATTTTCAGTTGTTTAAAATTAAAATGGCTACTGAAGGGGATTGTCTTCTTGTGGAGATTACGGATGATGGCAAGGGTATGGATCTTTCCGAAACAGGAAAAGGGTATGGCTTAAATAATATGGAGCAACGCTCTAAAGATATTGGTGCAAGCTTTAACTTACAGTCGCAGTTAGGTCAAGGTTGTGTTATCCAAATAGCCTTGAAATTGAATTCTTCGCTAAGTGAGATTGGCAATGCATAATAATTTCAAAAGACTAATGACTCATGCAAATGGAGATTAATTATCTTAAAATAATAGAAACCTTCGTCATTTTAGTGATGTACCTGCTATTACGTGGGATGTCTAATAAATTAATCACGAAAAACTTGTCTAAAAAGTTAATTCAAGAGTCGCGTGGGATAATTATTAGAAAGGCGATCAAGCTTATTTTAATTACTCTTTGTGTAGCCCTCTTGCTTATTATTTGGGGGGTCAATCAATCTGATTTAGCGGCTTACGTAGGTTCTATACTTACGGTGGTGGGCGTTGCTTTTTTTGCGCAATGGTCTATTTTATCTAATATTACTTCGAGCGTAATTATTTTCTTCTCGCATCCTGTGCGCATCGATGATGTGGTTATTATTATGGAAGGCAAAGACTATGAGGTGGAAGGCAAGGTGATGGATATTGGTTTGTTTTTCGTCACGCTAAAAACGGCAGAGGATCAAGAGATTACCCTGCCCAATAATATTTTCATTCAAAAAATGGTTAAGAAGGGCTAGCAATCTTTTGAAAGTTTAAAGGAAAGCTGAAATTTAAGGAGTAACGTTTATAGCCAAGGTTAATAATATCAGAAAGAGCGAAGATGCAGATTAGAGTAGTTATTGTTGAAGATAATCATCGGATAGCCCAAGCACTGGCTCAAAAGGTAAGTTTAGATTCTCGCTTTGAGGTACGCTGGATGGCGGCTAATGGCCAAGAATTTTTAGATAAACTTGCGGAAAGCCCCGAGGTAGATCTTGTTTTAATGGATATCAATATGCCAGTGATGGACGGTATTACGGCTACGCAAAAGCTTAAGGCGAGTAATCCGGAAATAAAGGTCTTAATGAGTACTATTTTCGATGATGAAGATTTTCTGCTTAGAGCGATCATGGCAGGGGCAAATGGCTATTTGCTAAAAGATGAAAAACCTGCTCGCTTGCATCAAGCCATTGATGAGGTGTTGGAAGGGGGCGCTCCCATGTCGGCCGCCATGGCTCATAAAGCTTTGCGAATTATTCGCTCGGCCCCAAGTTTATTAGAAAACAGCCCCGCTGAAGACTTTAATTTAACGCCCCGAGAGATTCAAATTTTAGAACAGCTCAGTGCAGGTCGTAATTATCAAGATACCGCCGAGAAACTAATTATTAGTCCTTCCACCGTGCGTAAACACATTGAAAACATTTACCAAAAAATGCGGGTGCATAGTAAGCTAGAAGCAGTGCAATTAGCGCTTAAAAATAGAATCATCTAATAAGCAATGGGCGATCACCAGAGGCTCAAAAAAAAACCGCCTCTAGTTTGAGACGGTTCCTTTCTATTTGTACTTAGTCGATTAAGACAGTAAACTCTTTAGTTTGGCGGAGATGGTTTTGCCATCGGCTTTACCGGTTAAATCTTTACTAGCTTTACCCATTACCTTGCCGAAGTCTTGCGCGCTGGTGGCACCAACAGCGGCGATGATTTCCTTTAGAGCGGCTTCTAATTCTTCTTCGCTCATGGCCTTGGGTAAAAAGGTTTCAATTACCTCTAATTGGGCCGCTTCTTCGGCGGCTAGATCTTCGCGATTTTGCTCCAGGTAAATATCCATAGAGTCTTTACGCTGCTTTTGTAATTTGATAAGGATTTTCATCTCCTCTTCTTCGTTAAGCTCTGCGCCAGCTCCTTTATTGCTTTGTTCAAGTAATATAGCCGACTTAATACTGCGGAGGCTTTCTAACTTCACTTTATCTTTAGCGCGCATAGCATCTTTCAGCTGTGTGGCGATTTGATCTTTTAAACTCATGGTAAAAATTTTAACAAAGATAGGTTTAGAAAAGAAAAAACCGCCTCGAAAGGCGGTTTTAAGGGAGGGTTAATCTACATTATCGTGTAAAAAGCTATTGTTCGATTTTAAATCAGCTCCGTTTTCATTCTGCTTGATCGTCATTCGGCCTTGCACTTGATCACTGCTGTTGGGGCTGTTTTCAATATTGATGCCGTGACGTTTATAAGCCGGTTCATTATCGGTCTCATTTATGTTATGAGGATTGTTTTTAAAGCGATAGTTGAAAGCTTTTAACTTCGCACGACGCTCTTCTGCTCGTAAGCGCATTCCTTCTTCTATGCTACTCTCCATAGGGTTGCTGGCCAAACGCTTGCGCACGGATCCTTCCGGTGCTTTACGCACTTCAAATTGAAGATCGCGATCGATTTCCTCTTCTTTAACTTTCGGCTTTTCCGCTTGAGGGGCTTCCGCCTGACTTAGCTTCTTTTCTAAGTCATTATAATCGTCCAAGTTGAAAACTACCTTTTTAAGACTTTCTTTTGGGGTGCTTTCCTTTCTTTTAAACTCAGATGCTTCCACTTCTTCAGAAAGGCTTTGCAAGTCTTCTTTGTGGCTAAGGCTTGGCTCATGCTTTGCTGCCATCGGCTTTTCTTCTGGCTCGATACTATTATTCGGAAGCTCGCCTATTTCAAAAATACCAAAGGCTTCATCATCTTCCGCCCAGGTGGAAATTTCCGGATTTTCGTTTACTGGACTAGCCTTGGGAGCGCTTTCCTCATTAGTAATTTCATGTTCTGATGCTTCCGCTTGGGGATTTTCAGGAAGGTGAATTTCATCTTTTAATTCGCTTAAATTAAAACGAACTACTTCCTCCTCTCTTTCCTGAGGGACTTCTTCCTTTGCGGGTTTTATCTCTTCATTTTTGGTCTCCTCATAGTCATCAAACAAATAAATTTGTTGAGCTTGGTTTCGCTCTTCGGCGGATGCGCGTTCTAGTTCAGAGTCCAATAAAAAATCGTCATCATCGTCCATAGTAACCGGCTTGTTATACAAGGATGTACTAATAGCCTGATCATCTTCTAAAGGGTGAACAATTTTTGCCGGACTTTTACCAATAACCTGAGATTGTTGCTCGGCATTAAACCCCGTGGCAATAATGGTAATGGCAATTTCATCACCTAATGATTCATCATCACCGATACCCATAATAATATTGGCTCTACCACCTGCTTCATTCTGAATATGGTCGTTTACTTCCCCGATTTCATCAATGGTGATTTCTTCACGACCCGAAACGATGAGTAGAAGCACGTTCTTCGCACCACGGATATGATTGTCATTTAATAGGGGAGAATCCAAAGCACCACTAATGGCTTCCTTCGCACGATTCTCGCCCGATGCTCTAGCGGCGCCCATTATAGCGGTGCCTGAGTTGGCCAATACAGTTTTGGCATCTCGAAGGTCAATGTTCTGCGTGTAGTGATGGGTAATTACTTCGGCTATACCGCGAGCGGCAGTGGCCAATACTTCATCTGCCTTAGCAAAACCAGCTTTAAAGCCAAGATTGCCATAAACATCGCGCAGTTTATTGTTGTTAATTACGACTAAGGAGTCTACGCACTGACGAAGGATTTCAATACCTTTTTCGGCTTGTTCTTGGCGTACTTTTCCTTCAAAACTAAAGGGACTGGTAACGATGCCCACAGTGAGAATGCCCAGCTCTTTTGCCTTTTTAGCAATAACTGGAGCGGCACCGGTACCTGTGCCACCGCCCATACCAGCGGTAATAAATACCATTTTGGTGCTGCTTTCTAAAATTTTGCTGATTTCTATTATACTTTCTTCCGCCGACTGCTCACCTACTTCGGGATTGGCACCAGCACCTAATCCTTCGGTAAGGCTAAGGCCTAGTTGAATTTTATTAGGAACAGGGCTGTTTTCAAGTGCTTGTGAATCGGTGTTGCAAACCACAAAGTCTACTCCATTAATTCCGGCAGCGTACATATGATTAACCGCGTTACTACCGCCGCCGCCAACGCCAATAACTTTTATTACTGAGGAGCGATTTTTGGGTAAATCGAAGGGCATCATATCTTCTTTGTTTAATTCATTCATGTTGCTTACAGGTCTTCGTTTATAATATTCCTAATTTTATTGGCCCAGGTTTCAAAAACATTATTGCTAAAGAGACCTCGTTTTTTATCTGTTTTTTTATCGTTTTCTATATTCTTGGCAGGAGCCTCTTCTTCCGGCTGCGCCATTTCCAGTGGGTTTTCTTCCACCACTAAGTTTTCTAGAGAGGCTTTTGCTTCTTCTCCCGCTAGCTTTGCTGCTTGGGCATTAGCTATTTCTTCTTCATCATCTTTTCTGGGGCGACGACTTAGTTGGGTTTCTAAACCTTCTAAAATTAATCCTACCGCCGTAGCATAGGCAGGCGAGGTAAGTTCTTCGCTACTAGGGCTAGCGAGGTGTTCGTTCGGGTAGCCAATGCGAGTGTCCATGCCCGTTACAAATTCGACTAGCTGCTTGATGTGCTTCAGCTGACTGCCGCCACCGGTTAAAACAATGCCCGCTATCAATTTCTTTTTGTTTTCATTGTAGCCGTAGTTTTTGATTTCTACATACACTTGCTCAATTATTTCAACCACGCGGGCATTAATAATTTTAGAAAGCATTTTCATAGAAATTTCCTTCGGCTCACGTCCACGTAAACCTGGGATGCTTACGATTTCATTCTCTTTATTTTCGCCCGGCCAAGCCGATCCGAATTTGATTTTTAAAAGCTCTGCTTGCTTTTCAATAATAGTGCAGCCTTCTTTGATGTCTTCCGTAATAACGTTTCCTCCGAAAGGGATCACTGCCGTGTGACGGATAATACCGTCCTTAAAAATAGCTACGTCAGTGGTTCCGCCCCCAATATCAACTAGTACCACACCTGCTTCTTTCTCTTCTTGCGAAAGCACCGCTTGCGCAGATGCCAAGGGCTCCAGGGTGATGCTGGCTATTTTAAGATCGCTAGAACGCACACAGCGACCGATATTTTTAATGGAACTAATTTGTCCAACCACAATGTGAAAGTTTGCTTCTAAACGACTGCCGTACATTCCTTTGGGCTCGCGAATATCAGGCTGTCCATCAATTTTATATTCTTGTGGTAATACGTGAATGATTTCTTCACCGGGGAGCATTACTAAATTGTGCACATTGTCAATTAGCTCCTTTAAATCCTGATCGTCAATTACGGCATCCGCATTCTGGCGATTGATGTAATCGCTGTGTTGAGTACTGCGAATATGCTGACCTGCGATACCAACTACTACTTCAGAAACGTTAATGCCACTCTGCATTTCGGCTTCTTCCACCGCCTCTTTAATAGACTCGATGGTTTTCACAATATTAGTTACCACTCCGCGCTGTACTCCTTGAGAACGCGCTTTTCCAGTACCAATAATCTCGAGCTTATTGTATTGGTTTTTACGACCAATCATGGCTACGATTTTAGTAGTACCGATATCTAAACCTACCGCAATTTCGTCCGGATTCATATTTGTTTTTTTCTGCAGATCACCTGATTATTAAACTCTAGATTTATAGATTCTAGTTTCTGTATATCTTTCATCTTGCCCGAAAACTTGAAAAAGTTTTTGAGGTTTTCCAGTTTCGCTTCAATGTTTTTGGCCTTACCAAGTTCTACGCGGTAATCACCTTTTACGGGATATAGTACCCAATTGCTATCGGCCATGCAATGCAAACCGCTAAAAATATTTTTCAATTCATCTTTGGTGGCTAGTACTTGCCAAAAGGCAGCAATTTCCTTTTTTTGATGAAAGGCTAAAGGGCCAGTAACCAAGGGAACCTGCTCGCTAAAATGGCTGCTTAAAGGCATCAACTCACCGCTACTTATTAAATAGTCAGAACGCTTCGCCGTCATCAATCTCGCCAAGGGTTGGTGCTGCCAGATTTCAATATTTAGAGTTCCGTCTAAATTCGAATATACCTCCGCTTTTTTTATAGATGGGTGATTATCAAGGCTTTCTTCTAACAGCTGTATGTTAATTTCCTCCAGGCCTGAAGTTTCGCATGAGAGGCGTAAAATTTCCAGCTCCTTGGCCATTTCTTCTTGGCTGATAAAAGAGTTTAAAGGTCTGTTAATGAATTCAATATGATATTTATCTCCCTTAATTAAAGGCTGTTCTCTCTGCCCTAAACTGAGCAGAACTATCCACAGGCAAAGCCCTATTAGCCAAAGTGATATGGATTTAGATCCTCTCATTTAAGGAGACTCATTTTTAAATTAGGCACCAGTTGATCAATATCGCCTGCACCAATCGTTAAAATCACCTCGGGCTTTTCTTTGCTAAAACGGTTGATTATCTCCTGGCGGGCAGCCAAGCTTTTATTTACACTAGGGATTAGTTCTAATAAAGAAGCGGAGGTAATTCCAGCAATCGGTCGTTCGCGCGCTGGGTAGATTTCCAAAAGAATTACTTCATTAAAAAGACCTAAGCTTTCGGCAAACTGTGGCATGAAATCGCGGGTACGACTAAATAGATGCGGCTGAAAAATGGCCGTAATTTTTTTGGCAGGATAAAGTTCGCGAATGGAAAGGGCCAAAGCTTCAATCTCCTTCGGGTGATGGGCGTAGTCATCTATATAAACCAGGTCCTCTTGCTTAATATGGTATTCAAAACGACGTTTGACGCCCTTAAAACTTTCTAAACCTAATTTTACTTCTGTTTCACTCAAACCATAGTGCAAGGCAATGCCGGCTGCAGCCACGCTGTTCTCTACATTATAACGACCAGGAAGGCCTAGTTTGATATCGTTTATTTGCCCTTGCGGGTAAACCAAATCGTAAGTGTATTGATGATTTTCAATGCGAATGTTTTGAGCTCGGTAAGGCGCATCTGCCGAAAGGCCATAGTGTAAGCCTTTGCTTAAACCTGAATTTTCGTGTATGAGTAAGAGCTCCGTAACGGAATCAGCAAAGGTTTTGAAAGTTTCCTTCAGCGAATTCTCTTCACCGTAAATATCTAAATGGTCAGCATCGGTAGAGGTGATAGCGGCTGCTTCTGGCTTAAGGTTTAAAAAGCTTCGGTCGTACTCATCTGCCTCAGCAACCAAGATTTCCGTTTTGCGGCTGCCCCAAAAATTGGTTTGGTAGTTGGTGCTAATGCCGCCTAAAAAGGCACTAATGTTTTTACCATTGGCCCGAAATAAATGGGCTAATAGAGTAGAAGTGGTTGTTTTTCCGTGGGTGCCGGCAATGGCCAAACAATTTTGCTCGGCCGCGATTTCGCCCAAAAGGCGAGCACGTTTTATTAAGTTGAAACCTTTTTCTGTAAAATAGGCTAAGTGTAAATTGTCGGCAGGAATGGCGGGGGTGTAAACCACCAAGGTGTTTTCGGGGTCAATCTTTTTGGAAAGTAGCTCAATATCGTCTTCGTAGTGAATTTTCATGCCTTCACTTTCCAGCTGCTTACACAGTTCCGATTGAAACCGATCGTAGCCAAAAACGGCTTGTCCCGAACTTTTGAAAAAGCGCGCTAAGGCGCTCATCCCGATACCTCCAATGCCTAAAAAGAAAATACTATTACTATTCAGCATGGTTCAGAATTTTATCGATTTCGTCAACAATGGTAGCCGATGCGTGAGGCAAAGCGAGCTTCAAAATATTCTGCTCTAGTTTTTTAATTTCATCATCAGCTCCCAGTAAATCGCTCAATATTTTTAATAATTCGGAGGGATTACCACTTTCTTTAAAAAGTAATGCCGCGTCACGATCTTTTAAATAGCTGGCGTTTTTCGTTTGATGGTCTTCTGCCACATTAGGCGAAGGAATTAAAATGCTGGCCTTGCCTAAAGCGGCTAATTCGCTCAGGGTATTGGCTCCAGCACGACTAATCACCAAATCTGCTGCAGCAAAGGCCTCGTTCATATTATTTAGGAAAGCGTGCAATTGGTGCTCGGGGGCAAGATGCGTAAACTGTTGGCTCAGACTTTCATAGTAGAGTTTGCCGCATTGCCAGATTATGTTCAGGTTTTGCTTCGTTAAATCATTAATTATGGCGGCCATTAATTCATTGATGCGTCGGGCGCCTAGGCTGCCACCAAGAATTAGCAAGGTTTTTCGCTGCGGGTCTAATCCTAATTTCTGGCTGGCGCTTTCTTTACTCGGTACATTGTGGGTAAGATTGGCGCGCAGCGGATTGCCACTGAGAGTGATTTTGTCAGCAGGAAAAAAGCGCTCCATATTTTCATAGGCCACGCAAATAGATGAAGCTTTTGCTGCTAAAATTTTATTGGTAATTCCGGGGTAAGAGTTTTGCTCTTGAATTAAACAAGGAATTCCTTTTTGGGCCGCGGCGTACAATAAAGGGCCGCTGGCATATCCGCCGGTGCCAATGGCGAAATCGGCAGGGAATTTTTTCAAAATACGACGGCTCTTCCACAAGGAGCTTATCACCTTTAAGGGAAAGCTCAAATTGTCTAAACTTAGTTTTCTTTGCAAACCGCTAATCCATAGTCCCTCAATAGCGTAGCCTGCTTGAGGAACTTTCTCCATTTCCATTCTGCCTTGAGCGCCCACAAAAAGAAACTCGGCCGACGGGAAACGCTTTTTTAATTCGTCGGCAATGGCAATGGCGGGAAAAATATGCCCACCTGTACCGCCTCCGCTTATAATAAATCGCAAGTTAGACATGGCTTAGGTTTTCGGGGTTTGGCGCGGGTATTTCCTCGCTGGGGCTTTCTATATTCAAAGCTTCATCGTCTAGGCTGCTGTTCGATTGGCTTTTTCCACGACTCACACTTTGTATCATGCCGAGCGCAATAGCAGTCATCCAAATGGAAGTGCCGCCTTTGCTAACCAATGGCAGGGTTTGTCCGGTAACGGGAATAAGGTTTACGGCTACACTTAAGTTTACGAAGGCTTGCGCCAAGATGACCAATCCTAGCCCCAAGCTGAGAAGGGATCCAAAACTCGTCTTCGCTCGGTTTGCAATGCGTAAGAAGCGAAAGAGAATCCAGATAAAAACCACAATAATTAGTCCGCCGCCTAAGGTTCCCCATTCTTCCACAATCACCGCGAAAATAAAGTCGGAGTTCGACTGCGGCAGGAAGTTTTTAAGGGCGCTTTTGCCTGGGCCTTTACCAAGGTACTGACCTTCAGCAATAGCCATTTTGGCTTTGGTTACTTGATAGTTTTCGGCTGAGTCACCACTAGAAAAGCTTTCAATACGCGTTTTCCAAGTAGCCACACGGTTACTCATATTGGGGAAAGCATAAACCAATGCCACGAATATAGCAAGGGCCACCAAGCCACTTCCCGCTAAAATGAAAAGGTTTTTGATGGCATAGCCGCCAATAAATAGCAGTAAAAAGCTCACCCCAAAAATTAAGGCCGCGGTACTAAAGTTTGCGGGCAAAATTAATCCTACCACCAAGAGGATTGGAAAGATAAGCGGTAGGAAGGTCGCTTTAAAACTGCGTAATTCTTCTTTGCTTCTTAAGGCTAAATAGCGCGCTAAGTAGGTTATTAAAACCACGCTAGCGAGGGCACTTGTTTGAAAAGTTTGCCCCATGGGTAGGCGTATCCAGCGTGAAGCATTAGAAACGTTAACCCCGTTGGCTAGGGTGTAAACTAATAATATGGCTACTGGAACAAGAAGAAGTCGTGAAAAAGATCCGAATAAGTTGTAGTCTACCCGGTGTACGGCGTACATCAGTCCAAAACCAGCTCCAATAAAAAAGAGGTGTTTCGCTAAGTCCACAAGGGTACTTGCTCCGCCACTAAAGGCCAAGTTGCTACTTGCACTATATACCGTAATGGTGCCTACTAAGGCCAAGATGGCCGTAAGTATCCACAGGGTTGAGTCTCCTTTTATTTCGAGCTTAAATTTCACGGTTATAAATTTCTTACCGCATCTTTAAATTGGCGGCCACGGTCTTCGTAATTATCGAATAGATCGAAACTGGCACAAGCAGGACTTAATAAAACATTATCGCCTTTTGCGCCAATCTTATAGGCCATGCGTACCGCTTCATCCATATCGGCTGCGTCTATTACCATTTCTACCTCGCCATCAAATTCAGCGTGTAGTTTCGAATTATCGGTACCCAAGCAAATAATGGCTTTTACATGTTGCTTAACTAAGGGTAAAAGTTGACTGTAATCATTGCCCTTGTCAACGCCACCAGCAATCCAAATAGTAGGTTCCTTCATGCTTTCTAAAGCATACCAGGTAGAGTTTACATTAGTGGCCTTACTGTCGTTAATGAAGTTGATGCCATAAATTTGTAACACGGGTTCTAGACGGTGCTCAATACTTTCGAAATTAGCCATGCTTTCGCGGATGGTTTCTTTGCGAATGTTTAGTAATCTTCCCGCTACGCCCGAAGCTAAACTGTTGTAGCTGTTGTGTTTGCCTTGCAGGGCTAGTTCATTGATATCCATATCCTCTTTTCTGTTTAGAATTATTTTGAAAATGTTATTGTCGCCTAAAAATGCGCCTTGCTCTACCGGCTTCTCAAGCGAGAGTTGGTATTGCTGCGCTTTGATTTCTTTGGTTTTGATATACTTCTGACTTAAAGGGTCGTCGGCATTGTAGATGAAGTGGTCGTTTTCATCTTGGTTTTCGAAGATTCTTAATTTCGCCGCCGCGTAGAGGTCTATATTGTACTGGTAGCGATCTAAATGATCTTCCGTGATATTGGTAATAATGGAGATAAAGGGTTTGAAGTCCACTATATCATCCAGCTGAAAGCTGCTTATTTCCACCACATAATAGTCGTAACCGTTTTCTGCGACAGCGGCCGCAAAGCTTTCGCCGATATTGCCCACCATCGCAACTTTTAGCCCCGCGTTTTTAAGCAGGTGATAGCAAAGCTTAGTGGTGGTGGTTTTACCATTGGTGCCCGTAATGGCAATAATTTTTCCCTTGCAAAAGCGATAAGCATACTCTACTTCGGAAATCAAGCTAATGCCAGCGGCGCGAATAGCTTGAATTAAAGGCGCTTTTTCAGGAATGCCAGGTGATTTAATAATCAGGTCACAAGCAAGAATACGCTCCTCGCTGTGCTGACTTTCTTCAAATTCAATGGAGGCATTGCTAAGCTGACGGTGGTATTTGTCTTTAATAATACCCGCATCACTTAAGAAGACTTGATGTCCTAGTTTTTTAGCTAAAAGAGCAGCACCTACGCCACTTTCCCCGCCTCCCAAAACTGCTATTTTAAGAATCGTACTCATTAGCGCAGTTTTAGAGTTACAAAGGTTAATACGGCTAGGAAAATGCCTACAATCCAAAAGCGGGTTACAATTTTACTTTCGTGGAAGCCTCTTTTTTGGTAGTGGTGGTGTAGGGGCGACATCAGGAAAATCCGACGGCCTTCTCCAAATTTCTTTTTGGTGTATTTGAAATAACTCACCTGTAAAACCACTGAAATATTCTCGGCTAAGAAAATGCCACATACCACGGGGATTAGCAGTTCTTTGCGAATAGCAATTGCGAATACCGCGATAATGCCGCCAATGGTAAGACTACCCGTGTCGCCCATAAATACTTGGGCGGGGAAGGTGTTATACCACAGGAAACCAATACATGCACCCACAAAAGCAGCAATAAACACCACCATTTCACCCGTATTCGGGATGTACATAATATTGAGATAATCGGCAAAAATGATTGAGCCCGATACATAAGCAAAAACACCTAAAGCGATGGCTATAATGGCCGAGGTTCCCGTGGCTAAACCATCAATTCCGTCGGTGAGATTCGCACCATTGGAAACGGCGGTAATAATGAAGATGACAATCGGGATAAAGATTAACCATGCGTATTTACTGGCTTCGGGACCTATCCAGTTCAATAATGAATTGTAATCGAATTCATTATTTTTTACAAAAGGAATAGTTGTCTTTAGTGATTTTTGCGCATCTGCGTAAAGCGGTAAGGTTTGCTGACGTACGCCCGATTCTAATTCTACCAACTGCGCTGAAGCAATGCGATCTTTAACGGTTACATTATCGTTGAAGTAAAGAATGGAACCTACGATTAAGCCTAAGCCAATCTGCCCCATTACCTTAAACTTGCCCGGTAAACCCTTTTTGTTTTTGCGGAATACTTTAATGTAATCATCCAAAAAACCCACCGCGCCCATCCAAATGGTAGTAATGATTAAAAGGATGATGTAAATGTTTTCTAGCTTGGCGAAAAGTAAGGTCGGGGCCAAGATGCCCAGTAAAATGATTAATCCACCCATGGTCGGTGTGCCGGCTTTTTCACTTTGGCCTTCCAAACCAAGGTCGCGAATGCTTTCTCCTACCTGCTTGGCGCGTAATAGGTTAATTAGGCGCTTTCCGAAAACCAAGCAAATAAGCAAAGAGCTAATCAAAGCCATCGCCGCCCGGAAGGTGATGAATTCGAAAACGCCTGCTCCAGGTAAATCGTAAGCGCTGTTTAAATAGCTAAAGAGGTAATAAAGCATTAGCTAGGATATTTTTGGTTCAACATTTCTTGGGCCAAGGCGAGATCGTTAAAGTCTTTGCGCACACCTTTAATTTCTTGATAGGTCTCGTGTCCTTTGCCGGCAATTAGAATGATGTCTTTGCTTTGGCCTAATTGAATGGCGGTTTTAATCGCTTGTTCACGGTCTAAGATGCAAAGCACCTTATGGCTTTGATGCATTTCTACGCCGGTCATCATTTCATCAAGGATGCTTTGAGGGTCTTCAAAGCGGGGATTATCGGAGGTGAGAATAACCTGATCGCTATTTTCACAAGCGACCTTGGCCATAATCGGTCTTTTGGTAGTATCGCGATTGCCGCCGCAGCCTACAACCGTAATTACCTTCTCGTTTTTTGTACGAATCTTGGCAATGGTGCCTAATACATTTTCTAAGGCATCGGGTGTGTGTGCGTAATCTACAATGGCGGTTAAGTCATTCTTCTGAATGTACTGAAAGCGGCCGGCCACCGAGTTTAAGCTGCTAATAGCGGTGGCTACTTGCAAAGGGTCTTTCTCTAATTCAACCGCTACTCCGTAAATGGCCAATAAATTGTACACATTAAAAGTGCCGATTAACTTGGTCCATACTTCATGCAGACCCAGTTTAATTAGCATGCCGTTTAGTTGGTGCTCCAAGATGCGTCCTTTGTAATCGCTATCGTTGCTAATGCTGTAGGTGCGAACCTTGGCCTTGGTATTTTGGGCCATCGTCATGCCGTGGCGCTCATCGCCATTGGTAAGCATAAAAGCCGTTTTGGGTAAATTATCGAAGAGGGCTTTTTTGGCCTTTATATAGTTTTCGAAACTACCGTGGTAGTCTAAGTGATCGTGGGAGATATTGGTGAAAACCGCGCCCGTAAAATGCAGGGCAAAAGTGCGCTTTTGGGCAATGCCATGACTGCTCGCTTCCATAAAGCAATACTTGCAGCCATTTTTCACCATCTCATTCAAATAGTAATTTATTTGAATAGGGTCGGGAGTAGTATGACTAGCGGGAAAACTCTCTTTGCCAATCTTAATATCAACAGTAGAAAGCAAGCCGCTTTTCTCTCCTAAATTGGTGAAGAGCTGATAAAGAAGAGTGCTGGTGGTCGTTTTGCCATTGGTGCCGGTTACTCCAATTAGCTTTAATTTTTTAGAAGGCTCATCGTAAAAATTACTTGCTATTTTGGCTAAAGCAGCGTGACTATCTTTTACAAGAATATAGGTAATTCCTTCTGCGGTTTCGCTAGGAAGGTTTTCGCAGATTATAGCACGAGCGCCCGTTTCGATAGCGGCGCCAATGTATTTATGGCCATCTACCCGAGTGCCAATAATAGCCACAAACAATGACTCACGGCTAGCTTCCTTAGAATTAAAAGTGATTTTGCTTACCGCAAGATGCGTAGTCCCGATAGTATCGAGCAATGAAACACCGTATAAAAGATCCTTTAATAGCTTCATCCTAATTTCAATTCAATTAGTTGTTCGGTACTTATTTCCGTGCCCGCGCTAGGGTATTGCCATTGTACTTTTCCGTTACCGGAGATGCGTACCTTGAAGCCAGCGTTTTCTAATTCACTAAGTACTTGATAGCCATTGCGTCCTTTCAAATTGGGCATGGCTTTCAATCTTTCAGCGTCTATTATTTGCACATCATCTGCGCTAAGGCTGGCAAAGCTGTTTGCGGGGGCGGTATTAACTTCTTGGGGACTGTTTCGGTAAATATTTTCAGCAATGGTTTTAAAAACGGGGAAGGCCACGGTGCTGCCGTAGTAAGAGCCTTGGGGCTTGTTGATCACTACGATGCAGGAGTATTGCGGATTGTCGGTGGGGAAGTAACCAGCAAAAGAAGCTTGATAATCTTTAGTACCTTGTTTCCAGTAGTTTAGTTGACAGGTGCCCGTTTTTCCTGCTAAGCCACAAATGCTATACTTGCCGCTTTGCGCGGTGCCGTCTTGCACTACACCTTTTAATAGAATTTGTAATTTCTCTAAGGTTTCGGGCGAGCAAATGGCAGGATTTAAAACTTCGGTTTCAATCTTTTCTACGCTGCGTCCGTGACTTTGAATTTCCTCTAAAAAACGAGGTTTTACCATAATACCATCGTTGGCTACGGCATTGTAAAAGGTAAGCAGCTGCATAGGCGTGAAGCTCACTTGGTAACCGAAGCTAATCCAGGGCAGGGAAATAGCACTCCAATCGGCATCGCTCGTTTTAGGAATGCGCGGTTTGCCCTCACCTTTAATAGCCAAGTCTAGCGATTGGTGCAGACCAATGCTGTAAAGGCGGTCGATAAATTTTTGGGGCTGATTGGCATAGTGGTCGATAATGGTTTTGGCGATGCCTACATTACTCGACTTTTCAAAAGCTTCTCTTAAGTTCGTTTTGCCGTAACCTTTGCCATTACTGTCTTTTATTAAAGAAGACTTGTATTCGTAAATTCCGTTTTCAGTATCTACAGGAGTGTTAAGGTCCGCGTATCCATCTTCGAAAAGAGCCAGCACGGCGGCCAGTTTAAAGGTTGAGCCAGGCTCGGTGCTTTCCCACACGGCGTAATTACGCTTCTCGAAGTAAGTGCCATTTTTAGTGATGCCTAAATTGGAGATGGCTTTGATAGCGCCCGTTTTCACATCCATTAAAACCGCACAGCCGTGGTCGGCTTGGTAAGTTTCTAGGCTGGCAAGCAAGGCATTGTGCACAATGTCCTGCATGCGACTATCGATGGTGCAAATTAAATCGAGGCCATTTTCAGGCTCTTCTTCATTTTGATCGTTTAGAGGTTTCCAGTTTTGGTTTCCAATTTTTTGTTTCAGTCGCTTGCCGTCTTTTCCTTTGAGATAAGCGGAATAAGCACCTTCTAAACCAGTGGCGAAACTTTTACGCTCGCGGCCAATAGTACGCTCCGCAATTTTACCCAAGGGCATTTTGCGGTAATTCTCTTGTTCTATAATTAAGCCTCCTTTAAAACGACCGGCATTAAATATGGGGAAGCTTTTAATTTCTTGCAGATCTAGGTAACTGAGATCCTTGCCAATGGGGAAATAACGTTGATCTTGGTTGCGGGCTTTAATTAGGTCATTCTTCCAGCTGGCCCAGGTCCTGTCCTTAAATTTGGCGGCTAAGCTTTTGCTCAAGGCAGATACCTCTTCAAAAAAAAGATCCTCGTCAACTGTAACAGGATCGAAGTGTAAATTGTAAACCGGTACCGAAGTAGCAAGTAATTTACCGTCGCTAGAGTAGATATTTCCTCTTTCTGCGGGGATGTTCATTTCGCGCACTACTTCTTTTTGGGCGCGTTCGCGTAAAGCTTCTCCCTCAATAAATTGGATGCTTAATAATTTGGTAAATATGAGCACAGCTAAGAGGGCCAGTGGTACAAACACTAGAAAGGCTCTACTTAATATGGCTTTGTTTTCGGACATCTCGTCTTCTAATCTTTTACCTTAATTACTTTTGGCGGTTGTTTGCCTTGTTGCAGATTTAAATGGGCTGCATTAACTTTTTCAATCACTTTGCTCTCCATCGATTCGTTCATTAAGCGCGAGCGGGTATCGATGAACTCCGAGTTTAATTCTTTCATTTCGCGACGCAGTTCGGCGATGCGATGTACTTTTCGCTCGGCATTATGACTGCTGGTGGTCATAATTAAGGCTAAGCCACAGAGGAAAAGGATATAAGGCCAGTGCTTTAGGACCTTGGGGTTTACTAGAAACCCTCCGGTAAGAAGGGTGCTAAAGCGGCTATTTTTTTTAGCTTCAGTCATTCGTCCCTCCAATTTTTTCGGCTGCTCGCATTTTAGCAGAGCGGGCACGTGGGTTAATGCTGATTTCTTCGTCGCTAGGAATAAGAGGCTTGCGGGTAATCGGTTCCAAGGGGCGGATTAGGTTTCCGTAGAAATCCTTTTCCATGCTTCCATCGAAATGTCCGCCGCGGAAGTAATTCTTCACCAAGCGATCTTCCAAAGAGTGGTAAGAGATACAAACGATGCGACCTTGGTCTTTTAAAACCGTCGTAGACTGTTCCAGTAATTCTTCAATTACCTTTAATTCTTCGTTTACTTCGATGCGTATGGCTTGAAAAACCTGCGCGATATATTGTCCGGGCTTATTGCGTGGGGCTAATTTTTCTATGGCCGCTTTCAGCTGAAAGGTGCTTTCTAAAGGCTGTTTGCTAATAATGGCACGCGCGGCTAAATGCGGACGAGGAATTTCTCCGTATTGTTTTAAGATGCGAATCAATTCGGTTTCATCCGAGTGGTTAAGAACGTCGGCAGCGCTGCGGCCCTTATTGCGGTTCATGCGCATATCTAGTGCAGCATCGTAACGCAAAGAGAAACCTCTTTCTCCTTCATCGATCTGGTGGGAGGAAATCCCAAAATCTCCTAAAATCGCATCTACGGAAGTGATGCCTTGCATGCGCAACATTTTTTGGAGATAGCGGAAATTAGAACTGATCAGCGTAAAGCGTGGATCGTCGGGAATATTGTTTTTAGCATCGGGATCTTGGTCGAAAGCGAATAATTTTCCCTCTTCCCCTAAGCGGCTAAGGATTTCACGCGAATGCCCACCACCACCAAAGGTCACGTCTACATAAATACCATCGGCTTTGATAGCCATTAGGTCTACGCTTTCTTTTAAAAGTACAGGGTTATGATAGCTCATCGTCCAGATCATTTAGGCTGCCCATTACGTCTTCGGCTAAGGCGCCAAAGTCAATTTCAGGATTGTTGATCGTGGCTTCGTACTGGGCTTTGTCCCATACTTCGATGAATCCGCCCGTGGAGGCGAGGGTGATATCGCCTTTTAATTTGGCGAAAATCATCAGGTCTTTGGGAATGTTGATTCTACCATTGCCATCTACCTCTACCACTTTTACCCCTGCAGTAAACATGCGAATGAAATCGTTATTCTTTTTCACAAAGCGATTCAAGCGATTCACTTTCGCCATGGTTCTTTGCCATTCGCTCATGGGGTAGAGTTCCAAGCAGTTCTGGAAAACGCTGCGTTTTAGGATGAAGCCTTGCTCCATAGAGGCAAGCAGCTGCTTTTTGAGCGCGCTCGGTATGGCGGCACGCCCTTTTGCATCTAACTTACAATCATGTACTCCTATCAAATTCAGCATTTTAGCCTTCTTGTGCTTGTGTTTTCAAAAATAGAAATATTGTCCCACTTTAGCCCACAAACTACCACGATGTTGATAAATTGTGATATTTTACCAATAGTTAACTTTAGCTAAAGTGGTTTAACTATTTGTTTAACAAACAAATATAAGCGTTTATTGTGTGGTGGGAGAAAGTGGGGTTATAATTCCAATTTTGGAGCTGGATCAGGTTTTTTAATGTGCTTGACTAATTTTCAAAAAATAGAGAGCTCTAGTTGTTAGCCCTTTAGCTAAGTCTGAGATCGGGGCAAAGCATAAAAAAACCGCCCTCAATTGGGGCGGTTAGTACACTATCATTGGCGCGCATGGCGCCTTAGATTTATGATTTATTCTGCGATTTTAATTTTTGACTTAAAAGCAGATTTCGGATTAATCAAATAATCCTTTAAATGAAGTATTCGATTCATTTGGTAAGGTAACCTTCAGTTTGGGATTGCGAGCCATTTCTCTTTTAATGGCGAAAACCGCCCCTTTGTTTCGAGCCCAACTGCGACGCGAAATTCCGTTGTTTACATCAAATAGTAACATGGTTTCTAAACGTCGGTCGGCTTCCGGGCTGCCATCAAGCAGCATTCCGAATCCGCCGTTAATTACTTCGCCCCAGCCTACGCCGCCACCGTTGTGGATGCTTACCCAAGTAGCGCCGCGGAAGCTGTCGCCGATAACATTATGTATGGCCATATCTGCCGTAAAGGCGGAGCCATCGTAAATATTTGAAGTTTCACGGTAGGGCGAATCGGTGCCGCTTACATCATGATGATCGCGTCCTAAAACCACGGGGCCAATCTTGCCATCGCGGATTGCAGCGTTAAAAGCCGCGGCAATTTTTATACGTCCTTCACTGTCGGCATATAAAATTCGCGCCTTAGAGCCTACTACTAATTTGTTTGCTCCGGCGGCTTCAATCCAACGGATATTATCTTCTAATTGTTGCTTGATTTCGGGGGGTGCTTCCAAAGCAATTTCTTTTAATACTTCCGCTGCAATGGCGTCGGTTTTCGCTAAATCTTCATCTAGGCCACTTGCGCAAACCCAACGGAAAGGACCAAAACCATAGTCGAAGCACATGGGGCCCATAATGTCTTGTACATAACTAGGGTATTTAAACTCGTGACCAATAGTAGGGTTGGGGTTCATTACATCTGCGCCAGCGCGACTCGCTTCTAGTAAAAAGGCATTACCATAATCGAAAAAGTAGGTACCGCGTTCGCAGTGGCGATTAACCGCGGCGGCGTGCCTTTTTAAAGACTCTTGTACCAAATGGTGAAATTGGTCGGGATCATTAGCCATCATTTCATTGGCTTCCTCGAAAGACAATTGCACGGGATAATAACCGCCTGCCCAGGGGTTGTGCAATGAGGTTTGGTCGGAGCCAAGTTCCACGAATATTCCCTCGGTATCAAAAGCTTCCCATACTTCTACCACATTACCTTCGTAGGCAATGGAAACCGTTTCTTTTTTACTTTTCGCTTGTTTAACGCGAGCCACTAATTGATCAATATCGGCAATAAGTTCATCTACCCAGCCTTGCTCATAGCGTTTACGACTGGCCGCCGTATTTACTTCAGCGGTAATAGAAATACAGCCCGCAATATTGGCGGCTTTGGGTTGGGCACCGCTCATGCCGCCTAAACCGGCGGTAATAAATATGGCACCGCTATCGGGTTGAGCGCCTACTTTACGCAGGGCATTCATTACCGTTATGGTAGTGCCATGCACAATCCCTTGCGGTCCTATATACATATAACTACCCGCTGTCATTTGTCCGTATTGGCTTACGCCGAGGGCATTAAATTTCTCCCAGTCGTCGGGTTTGGAATAATTGGGAATCACCATGCCATTGGTTACAATAACACGCGGCGCATCGGGGCTACTAGGAAATAATCCCATAGGATGACCACTGTACATATGCAGACTTTGGTCTTCTTGCATTTCCGCCAAATACTGCATGGTTAAAAGGTATTGCGCCCAGTTTTGGAAGACCGCTCCATTACCTCCGTAGGTAATTAACTCTTGTGGATGCTGCGCTACGGCAGGATCGAGATTATTTTGAATCATCAGCATAATGGCCGCTGCCTGCTGACAATTGGCGGGGTAATTGGAAATGGGTCGCGCCTTTATTTCGTAATCGGGTTGAAAACGATACATATAAATACGGCCGTAGTTTTTCAATTCGGCGGCAAACTCTTGCGCTAATTCAGCATGCCAGGCTTCGGGGAAATAACGCAAGGCGTTTTTTAGGGCCAGCTCTTTTTCTTCAAGAGAAAGAATGTCTTTTCGCTTGGGGGCATGGCTTAACTTGGGATCGGGACTTTTAGCAGCTGGCATTTCGGTAGGGATCCCTTGTAAAATGGCTTCTTTAAAACTTAGTAAAGTGCGGGTAGGCATAATTATCTTTTAAATTTTCCTGTTTTTTTATCAAATCCGTAGGGGCAATGTTTGCAACCACTTTGGCAACAATAACCTCTTTTTAGGTGGTACTGTTTGGTGAAAACAATAAAACCTTCCTCGGAGTAGTAAAAATCTTCAGGATTTAACTGAGGCATTTATTTTTTTGGCAAAAATACAATAATGCAAAGAGGTGTTTTAATCCTTGCCTTGGTAGTTTTTCTTTACTTTGTAGAAATGGAATAAGGGAATGAAGAGTTTAAGTTGGGAAGAGTACTCAGGTGTGCTCCGAAAAAACACTCTGCATCGAGAGGCCTTTAAAAGTGCTAACGATCTGTTTTTATCAGAGTATCGGGCCTTTTTTGAAGAAGAAGGCTTAGGAAGGATTGATGTTAGTTCAGTGCAAGGCATTGGTAACTATACTATTAAGTGGACCAAAGCCTCCTTGAAGGATGATGTTAATGTAGAGTTGAAGCTCGATGAGCCGCTTTTTACGGTAGGTTATATTTTTACGGGGGCCTTTAATTTTCATCGAGGCGATGGCCAGGAGGGCGTGCGCGTCCAAGCTCCAGCCATTGTAATATATCGCCAGAATAGCGATTTAAGCTATCAATTAATAGAATCTGCGAAGCCCTACGAAACCTTAAACATTTCATTTAATGATAAGGTGCTACAAAGGATTTTGCAAAAATTTGCTAGTAGTTCGGTCATTATAAATCGACTTAACGATGAGCAAATGATTGTGCATCGTCCCGAAGATCAATTTTTAGGAGCGCTCTTTAATCAGTTAAAATATTTGCCCCTCGATAAGGATGTGCACAATCTCTTTTTAGCGGAAAGTTTGGTGCTTAAAATTCTTAATAAAGCCATGCTTTTACTAGCGGGTACTTCCGCTTTCGCAGATGCCGACTTAAATAAAGATGCAAAGCAAGAGCTGAATCTCTTTCAAGCAGTGATGGCTTATGTGCGAGAAAATCTTCATAAAGCCATTAGCATCAGCAAGCTTTCTGAGCGTTTCGAGGTCAGTCCGCGTTGGTTGCAACGTCATTTCAGCGATGAGCTACAAATGACTTTTTCCGATTATTTACGCGATCTCCGTTTAGCCAAGGCTTACGATATGCTAACCAATCCCGCTAGTAATTTATCCATCCGCGAAGTTTGTTTGGAGGTCGGTTACAATAGCAGTCAAACCTTTTCGGCCAATTTCAAAAAGCAATATGGTATTTCGCCCAGTCAAATTATTGATCGCTATTAACCTTACTTCAGTTGTGAATCGCTTGTAATTTGCTTGATAAATCATCTCTCGGTTTATCAAGTGGGTCGGTAGAGAGGGAAATTCGGTTGTAATCCTTTCTGAATGACAATGAGATTTCGAAATAAATTAGTCAGACTGACAGTTGGCTGGCGGTTTTGTTATCTTCTTCCTAGTTATCAACCCTCCCTATTCCTTAGCTTTGCCGCCATGTGGGAAATCCATACTAAGGCTTCGCGCCTCGAATTTGTGCTGGAGCGAAAAGGAGTAGAGCTCTGGGTGAAGCGCGATGATCTTATTCATCCTGAAATTAGTGGGAACAAGTGGCGTAAATTAAAATACCATTTGGCTTCTTTCGAAAGAAGCGCCAAAAGTGAAATCTTAACTTTTGGTGGTGCCTTTTCCAATCATATTGCGGCTACAGCGGCCTTGGGTGACCTTTGCGGCATTTCTACTCACGCTTTAATTAGAGGAGAGGAGGGAATGAAAAACAACCCCACCCTCGAATTTTGCTTGAAAAAAGGAATGCGCATTGAAGGCATCTCGCGCAAGCAGTACGATACCAAAGATGACCCTAAGTTTTTGCGAACGCTGGCTTTGCTTATGCCTCAGGTTTATATTATTCCCGAAGGAGGTAAAGGCCCCCTGGGACTGCATGGTTGTTTGGAAATCCCCACCGAAGTAGAGGAAGATTTTGATTATTGGGCTCTAGGAGGGGGCACGGGGACCACGGCGGCGGGGGTTTTGGCTTCCGATAAAGTGAAAAAGCTATTACTCTATCCTGCTTTAAAAGGCGGGCAGTTTTTAGTGCCGGCTATTTTTAATCAGCTCTTGGCCTATTTTGAAAACCATCAATCGCAGCAAGTTTCCTTGCGCGCTTTGCAGCAAAAGTTAATTTTGCGCGATCCTTACCACTTTGGAGGCTATGGAAAAATCACTCCCGAATTAGTTGCTTTTTTAAATACTTTTCAGGCGCAATATGCGCTAAAACTGGATCCCGTTTATACAGGCAAAATGTTTTTTGGACTTTTACAGGATATCGATGCGGGTCTGTTTTCCGCTGGATCGAAAATACTCGCGCTACACAGTGGTGGCTTGCAGGGGATAGCAGGAATGAATAATAGGCTGCGTGCCAAGAACCTTGAAACTATAAATTATGAAGCTTAAACTCATCGCCTTATTTAGTTTGATATACTTTGCTCTTTCGGCGCAATCGCCTAGCGAAGTGTATATCGAAAAATGGCATAAAGTAGCGCAAGCAGAAATGCAGGCTTATGGAATTCCGGCCAGTATTACCTTAGCGCAGGGTATATTAGAATCGGCCAACGGACGCAGTAAATTGGCAACAGAAGGCAATAACCATTTTGGCATTAAATGCCATTTAGAATGGGAAGGGAGAAAGATTTACGCCGACGATGATGAAAAAGGGGAGTGCTTTCGCTCTTATAAAAATGCGGAAGAGAGTTTTCGCGATCATTCACTTTTTTTAAGCACCCGCACCCGTTACGCCTTTTTATTTGAAGAGTCTCCCACCGATTATAAAGCTTGGGCAAAAGGTCTTAAAAAAGCGGGCTATGCCACCAATAAAAAGTACGCCGATTTATTAATTGATCTTATTGAACGCTATGAGTTACACCGCTTCGATAAAATCGATGCAAACATTAAAGATCTTCCGCCCATTGCCGGCGAGGCGGCCGCTTTCGCAGATGAGCACTTAATAAAACTCAGTTCCAATAAAGTGAAATACATTGTAGCGCGCAGCGGTGATAGCTTCGAAAGCATTGCCCAATTTGCTGGTTGTAAAGCGGAGGATTTACTTGATTATAATGACTTACGCTACGATGCCGCCATTGAGGATGGACAAATAATTTACCTGCAGCCCAAACGCCGTCGTGCCAGCCGTGAACATCGTTTTCACTTGGTACAAGAAGGAGAAGACATGTATGCCATTTCCCAAAAATTCGGGGTACGCCTCGAAAAATTGTACCGTCGCAACGATTTAAATGTGGGCGAGCAACCAAAAGTAGGTACCCGCCTAGAGCTGCGTTAATTACTGTAATTTATAGCAGATTACCGTGCCATCATTGCTGTAAGTAACAATGTTGAGATTGTTATCGCGGTTCAGTGAACCCATGTCGAAAGGCCCTTGCGCAAAAACAGGGAATCCATCTACTAATTTACCTTCTTCATTAAAGAGGCGAATTTCTTCCGCTCCTTCTGCGAAAGCGGCCACGTAAAAGCGGTTGTTTTGTAGCATGGCCTTGGGTTTAACCTTAATATCCGATTCGAAGCTGGCTTTGAAAGGGCGTTTTTCATCTTTTACAAAAAGCTCTTCATCGTTGCTGAAAATATAGCGGCCTTCGAAATAAATGAGGTGGTCGGCAGGATGCCCCTCGTCGAGGTAAACCGCATCTACTTTCGATTGAGGATTAATCACATACATTTTGCCCGAATTACTGCCCGCAATTAGCTCCGACTCTTTCAGGCTTTCACCTTCTTTTAGATAGAAACTGGTTTTTAATTCCTCAATTTTTTGATCAATCACAAAGCGTTCTTCCCCGCGACGATTTAATTGGTAAAGTTTCCCAGTAGCGCTAAGGCAAACAATTATATCGGCGCCTTTTACACTGAAATGCTGGGGCTCGCTAATTATTTCATCGTCAGCCTCTTTAAAGTCCCAACCCTGCACGGGCTTGCCTTCCACATCGTAATTGAGAAGCTTTTTGCCACAAGGAACCACGAGGCGATAATTGCGCGCTTCATCGTAATTAAAAACGCCCAGCGGAGCAGTCGCCTTTGCTGGTAATTTCACCGGGAAGCCCTCTACATCATTACCCAAACGGTCTACCGCATACAAGGTATTTGCAGTGTTGAAAACCATTTGCAGCTTATTATTACGGTAAATATCGACTTGGCGAATGTTGCCAATTATAGGTCCGTCTAAAGCTTTATTCCAAAAAACCTCACCCTTACGGGAGATGAGATAGAGGTGATTGTTTTTGTCACTTAAGGCAATGTCGTACTTCTGGTTGAGATGATTTGTAAGAAACTGCGGTTCTCCTTTAGGTTTGGCTTCCAATTGCGTAGTCCATTGGCGACTAATTTTTTCGATAATGGCTTTTTCTTCGCGCAATTGTAGGCTTACAAAGCTTTTCTTTTCGTCTACGCGTAGTTGTAAAATGCCCCATTTGATTTCGCTGAGACTATCTAATTTTTCTTCTAATTCTTGAGCGGCTTTTTTCTTGAGCTGCGGCAGTTGGTTGGGCAGCCATTCGGGGAAACCCGTAACAATTTGGATATGGCTTTTACCCGGTAATTGGTTAACGAGACTTTGGTAAGAAGAGGATTTATAGAGGCGCTTATCATCCAATAAATCGTTTAAAAGTACCTTCAATGAGTTTTGGTCTTCCGCAAAAATCACAAAGTTATTATGCAGCACATAGAATGGTTGATGCATCTCGGCGAAAAGCCGACCAAAAAGGCGAGGTAAGAGATTGAGTGCTTTTATCCTTCTAACAATATGACCGCGATAGCCTTCAATAAAATTGCTATCGGCTAAAGATTCTAGGCTTTCCTTGCATAATTCTTCGTCGCGGTAGTTAAAATAGGCAAAGTGAAAAGCTTGAGCATTGCTACGTCCTGCGCTAAAAACCCCCATTTCATTGTCGATGATGCCCAAAATTTTATCGGTGCTACCGGCAGGCAGTTTTGCTACCAAGCTTTGGTGGTTTTCTAATAGGCTGTTGACTTCTAAATAAGACTGATAGCTGCGATCATATTGGCCAATATTTCCCACATTGAGATGAATCCAACTCGCAACGTTTTGCGGTACTATTTGCGAGGCATCAATATTGTCGCTGTGCACATCATTAAAAACTTCGGGGTAATTGAAGCCTTCTTGCGGGTGATTGAGAAGGCCAGTTAAAATGAGATCTTGTTTTTCTGCTTCTAAATCTAAAACCGCCCAATCGCCTAGCTGCTGCAGATAGTCAAACTGCGCATTTTTATAAATTGCTTTAAGGTAGTCGTTTGCTAATTCTAAGTGAATGAAAATATTAGCTATCGCGCTGCTATTGCGGGTTTGGCGGAGGTTCTTTAGGTTGAGGTCGTCGGTCCAATTATTTGGGTTACTTATCTGGCGCAAGCTGTTTTCGATGGGGATACGACTGGGGGAAACCAGTAGATAATCTTTATCGTAATGGAGGTATAAAACCAATTTCGACTTACTTTCTAATTTTAAGATTTCCTTGCCGCTATAATCGCTGCTGCTTATTTCAAATTGCGCTGCTAGTAATGTTTGCCAATTCTTTAATTTAAGATCATTTTTAGGGGCAATTAGGAGCCAATCGTATTTTTCCGCACCACTTAAAGATTCGCATAAAAGAGCATCGGGAAAGTCTGTTAAAAGTGCGAGACTATCGCTGGGTAAGGTGTTTTTTAAATCTTGCCAGTTGTTGCTAATTTGATGCAGCGAAGGCAGTTTGTCGAGATGATGGTATACCCGAGAGTTACGAGCTGCCTTTTCTACTTTAGACCAATCATTAACATGCGCTAACCACACGGTATTGCTAGGTACCAATTGGTATAGATTGGTGGCTTCCACCTTCTCGGTGCTACACGCACTGCTAAGCAGACCAGCCGCCAAGAAAAATAAATATCGCAGTTTCATGTAAAGAGAATTTGCGCAAAAGTAAAAACCTGAGTGCGACTATAAATTAAAATCCTCAGATTTTCAAAAAAAAGAAAAGGCAAGGCTGTGAGGTGCAGCTGCAGCGGGCTAAAACAAAATGATTAGACGAAGGATTTTGGATTTTTTTGGAATCGGCTCTAATGGCACTTCATAAACAGCCGTTTTCTTCGCTTCGCCACTTCATATTGCCCGCTTCTATTTCGTCCCTTTTGCTCGAACTCATTATTTATAAGCGGTTTGAGGCTTGATTTTAGGTAAAGCTCAGGTTGCTAAGAATTAGGTGATTTACCTTATGCGGGAAGAAGTCGGAAAGTTTTTCGATGGTAAGGGCTGATCCCATGTTCTTTGATGGCGGCACGATGTGATTTTGTGGGATAGCCTTTGTTTTGTTGCCAGTGGTAATGAGGATATTCATGGGCTAATTTTTCCATGTATTCATCGCGGTAAGTTTTAGCGAGAATGGAAGCGGCGGCAATACTTTTAATGCGGCCGTCCCCTTTAATTTCACATTGGTGCGGAATACCTTCGTAGGCTTTAAAGCGATTACCATCGATTAGCAGAATCTCAGGTTTTGAAGATAATTGATCAATCGCGCGATGCATGGCTAAAAAGGAAGCCTGCAGAATATTAATAGCATCAATTTCTTCATGAGTCACCACGCCTACGGCCCAAGCAATGGCTTTTTTTTCAATCAGCTCGCGAAGGGCTAAGCGATTATTTTCGGTAATTTGCTTTGAATCGTTAAGGAGAGGCGAGCGAAAATTGGCAGGTAAAATTACGGCCGCGGCAAATACTGGCCCTGCCAAACAGCCTCGGCCTGCTTCATCGCAACCCGCTTCCAAGCGACCTGCTTTCAAGAGGCCTTTCAGTTTAGTCATTGTCAAAACACTTTTTAATACTGTTCCACATCATATCGGCCGATTGCTCCCAGCTGAATTTCTGCACCTGAATGCGTCCTTTTTTAATATAGTCTTGGCGAATTTCTTCTTTTTCGCTTTCCAACATCGCTTGAGCAATTTCAGCACTATCATCAGAATCGCAGAGCCAAGCGGCCTCGCCTGCAACTTCGGGCATGGCGGTATTATTGGCGGTAATTACCGGGCAATCGCTTTTAAAAGCTTCTAAAATGGGGATCCCAAATCCTTCAAAGTGAGAGACGAAACAAAGGGCTTGCGCCGCGCCGATAAGGGGAATAAGATCTTCTTCGGTCAGGCGGCCCGTAAAAATAATATCCTCTCGAAAAGGGTTTTGGCTATGCTGCTTTTCGATTTCTTTCGCTCCCAACATATTGGCACCGGCCAGTATGAATTTCGCTTGCCCCCCTTGCCGGCGATACCTTTGATAGGCATCAAGCATGCCCGAAATGTTTTTTCGGGGATTAAGGGAGCCAATAAAAAGTAGGTAATTGCTGCCATTAGCCCAACGATTTTTTTGGGCCTCAATACTTGGCAGATCTAAAACCTTAAACTTATCGCTTACGCCATTGTAAACCACATCGATTTTAGTCTCGTCGATGGCATAAGAAGCGGAAATGTCTTTTTTAGAAAATTCGGAAACGGTAGCTATACGTTTGCCCAGGCGAGCAAAACGCGGAAAAAAATAGCGCATATAAGCGCCCGATACGGGATCGAGATTATGGTTTTGATGTTCGAAGTTAATATCGTGAATTACTGGCAGAGCAGGAGTTTTACCCCAAGTGGGAATATAACCATCAGGGGAAAGAAATAGGTCAACTTTGTATTTCCAGAGGATAAAGGGTATGCTGAGTTGAAACCAAATCCACCATAAAACCGCATGCCGCGAAGGAGGGCCGATTTGTACAGCCGTAACATTGGGTCCGAAAAGGAACTCTTTAGGATAGCTCCGATCGAAAATAAAAAGCCATTCCACCTCAGGGTGATTGTGCACCAAACGCGAAAGCACCTCGTAGCTAAAATAGCCGATGCCGTCGAGTTTGTCTTTGATGAGTAAACGGGTATTTACAGCAATTTTCACAGCGCAAAGATAAGCCTGTCATAATGATTACCTTCGCGGCGCGAATAATATGCAAAAGAAATTTGTTGGCAGTTTATTTTTACTGCTCCTAGTAAATGTTTTAGTAAAGCCCCTGTGGATTTTCGGAATCGACCTAGAAGTACAGAATAGGGTTGGGGGTGAAGCCTATGGTTATTATGCCGCGGTTTTAAGTTTCAGCATGATTATAAATATTGTGTTAGACTTAGGCTTAGCGCATTATAGTAATCGCAGCATCTCGCGTAAACCCGAGGAAGTGGCTTCTCATTTTTCGGATCTAATCTTATTGAAACTGGTTTTGGCCTTGGTTTACCTTCTGGCCGCACTCGTTCTTGGTAACTTTTTAGGTTATTTGGGCACAGAGTGGACGGTTTTACTTTACCTCGCTTTGGGTCAAGCTCTTTCTTCCTTAATTCTATTTTTCAGGGCCCATTTAGCGGGTTTGCAGCTTTTTAAATACGACAGCCTGATGAGCGTGGTCGATAAAATATTGATGATCGCTCTGGCGGGTTATGTCCTTTACTTTAGTGATACTTTGGAAATGACCATTCAGTTGTTTGCCAAATTGCAGGCCCTAAGTTTTGGGCTGGCCGCTCTTTTGGCTTTCTTGCTCATCTACCCACGAGTGAGAGGAATAATGCCCAAGCTGCAGCTGAAAGGATTTTTGCAACGCCTAAAAAGTAGTTATCCTTACGCCTTGCTTATTTTTTTAATGGCCCTTTACACTCGGGTAGATTCGGTTATGTTGCAGCAGTTAGTAGGCGATTTAGAAAACGGAATTTACTCGCAGGCTTTTCGCTTATTAGATGCTATTAATCAACCGGCTTATTTATTTTCAGTTTTGCTATTACCCATGTTCTCGGGGATGTTAGCTCGCAAAGAATCGGTTACCGCCTTAAGTAAGCTGGCTTTTAGCTTGTTGTTTGTGATGGGTTTGGCTATTTCTGTCGCCACTTATTTTGCCGCCCCTGATCTAATGGCTTTGCTTTATGATAATCACAGCGCTAGTAGTGCTCCAGTTTTGCAGGCTCTGCTTTTTAGTTCTCTGGCCTTTGGAACTACCTTCGTTTTTGGCACATTGCTTACAGCAAAAGGCGATTTGAAACTTTTAAATAAGGTAGCTTTTATGGGTTTTCTGTTAAATGTGATCCTCAATTTAATTTTGATTCCTTTCTACGGGGCCCTTGGGGCCGCAGTAGCGACGGTGTTTACCCAGTCTGTTGCCGCGCTAGTGCAGATGTATTTATGCTTTAGAAATTTAGAGCTTAAATATGGTTTTCAGTTTTGGATGCGAATAACGCTTTATTCTGCTTTTGCCATCGGCGGAAGCGTTTTAATGAGTATTTATCTACCCTTAATTTGGTGGCAACTAGGTCTATTAATAGGAGGCTTTATTGCGGTTCTTGCGCTTCCTTCGGGACTCTTGCCTTTAAAAGATGCCTATCTACTAATAAAGCCTAGTCAGAAGTAGGTTAAGGCCAAGCATTTATTGTTATTTTTGCCGCCTTAAATAGCAGAAAATGCAGGAAAATACTCAGAACACCGATCAGGTTTTTGATTCTACCAATCTTATTGTTTACTTATTTAACTGGCGCAAACCGCTTTTAATCGTAACTATCGTTGCGGCCGTATTGGCTGCTATTTTTAGTGGTCCGGCCTTTGTAGAGCCTCAGTTCGAATCTACGGTAACGGTATTTCCATCCACCACCAATAGTTTATCGAAAGCCCTGCTTCCGCAGAAATTCGCTTCGCGCGGACAGGATATTTTAGAGTTCGGTAAAGAAGAAGAAGCAGAGCAGCTGCTCCAAATTTTAAATACCGACGAAATTCGCGATAGCATAATTCAGAAGTACAATTTACTGGAGCATTACCATGTGGACCCCAAGGGGAAATATGCTAAAACGGAGTTGTATGAAACCTATAGTTCTAATATTTCCTTTCGTCGCACGGAGTTTATGAGTGTGGAAATAAGTGTTTTAGATGCGAGTGCAGATACAGCAGCTTTAATTGCGAATGATATTGTAGTTCAGTTAGATATGGTTAAAAACCGTATCCAGCAAGAGCGTGCCTTACAAGGTTTAGCAATTATTGATCGTGAATATAAATCGCTTAAGAGCAACCTAAAGGGTTTGGAAGATTCACTTACCGAGTTACGTTATAAAGGCGTGCACGATTACGAAACGCAATCGGCTGTTTTAAGTGAACAGTTAGCCACTGCGCAAATTGAGAAAGGGGTTAATGATCCTGCGGCTCGCGCCATAGAGGCAAAATTAGATACGCTCGCTAAGTATGGTGGTACCTATGTTTCATTAAGAGATCAACTTACCTATTTAAAAGAGGAGGTGGTAAAATTGAAAACCGCTTTCGATCAAGCAAAAGTAGACGTGGAGGAAAGCTTACCTGCCACCTTTAAAGTGAACAATGCTTACGCTGCTGAGAAAAAGAAATACCCGGTTCGTTGGTTAATTGTTGCTCTTTCTATGTTGGGCGCTTTTACCTTTACCTTAGTTTCTATTTTAATTTGGGATACGATAAGTAAATCGCGCAAGTAAAAAGCCCTTTCATTGAATAACTTCCTCGCTAATAAAGCAAATCGATGGGTAATAGGAGCAGGGCTATTTATGGCTTTGCTAAATGTGCTCATTATTATTAGTGAGGTGTATTGGATGCTGCTTTTACCTTTTGCCTTTTTAATCTTAGCGCTCGTCTTTTTAGCTTTAGATAAGGTTTTGTACTTTATAATCTTTAGTACGCCTTTAAGTATTTTCTATCTCCATCCTGATCTACATGTGGGCTTTACCTTGCCCACTGAGCCTTTGCTTTTTGGTATAATGCTCCTCTTTTTTGCGAAGCTTATTTACAAGGGGAATTTCGATTTGAAAATCGTTAAGCACCCAATTTCCTTAGTGCTTATTGCCAGTCTTTTTTGGATGCTAGTAACCACGGTTACTAGTGAGATGCCTTTAGTGTCTTTCAAGAATTTTCTGGCGCGCCTATGGTTTATAACGGTCTTCTTTTATTTCATGTCGCAGTTGTTTAAAGACCCGAAAAGAGTGTATTTATTTTTCTGGTTGTATTTAATTCCGCTGTCGGCAGTGGTTATTTATACAATTGCCGTGCACGCCCAATGGGGTTTCACTAAAGATGCATCGGTATGGGTAATGTTTCCCTTTTTTAAAGAACACACTTCCTACGGAGCGGTGTTGGCTATGTATATTCCCATTGCGATTGCCTTTACTTTTTTCATTAAATGGAATTTGAACAAGAAGTTTTTGGCTGGCACCATTTTAACCATTTTGTTATTAGGCGTAATTCTGTCATATACCCGCGCTGCTTGGGTGAGTTTAGTAGCGGCTGGTTTAGCCGGTTTAATGATTTGGATGCGCTTACGCCGCGAGATTTTCTATTTAATGGTCATTGCTTTCTTTGGGGTACTCTTTTATTTCAGGGGAGATATTCAAAAGAAGTTTGAAAAGAATGATACTACCAGTAGTGATAATTTAACCGAACACGTAGAATCCATAAGTAATATTTCTACCGATGCTTCCAATATGGAGCGCATCAATCGGTGGAAGTCGGCCTTCCGTATGTTTGAGCAGCGACCGGTGTTTGGCTACGGTCCGGGCACCTATATGTTTGTATATGCTCCTTTTCAGAAACCTTACGAAAAAACGATAATTAGCACCAATGCTGGGGATATGGGGAATGCTCATAGCGAGTATATTGGTCCTTTGGCCGAGCAGGGTGTTTTAGGTTTATTACTAGTTTTATTGCTGGTGTTTTATACCGTTTTAACGGGAATTAAAACCTACCACAAACTCAGCGATCCTAATGAGAGGGTTTTGGTTTTAGCGTCTTTAATCGGAATTATGACCTATTGGACCCATGGTTTTCTTAATAATTTCTTAGATATGGATAAAGCTTCCCTGCCCGTTTGGGGATTTACCGCTCTAATCGTGTACTTCGATCAGTATCGCAAAAAATAAACTCATTTTCGTCATATTGGCCTAAGTGTCAAGAAATCAGAGGGTACTAAGTTCTTTGCTGACTATTTTCTGTTGGTTGTTACCAAAATGTTAATTAGTAAGTCTTGTTTATTAATAAATTTTTAACATTTTTGGTATCGGATAACCAATAAATAAAAGCTATGCGAACAACCAAAGCAGTGCTAACACTTTTGTTAGCACTATGCGTACAGTTGGGTTTTGCCCAATCTCGTGCGGTAAAAGGGACCGTTAAAGGTCCCGGAGGAGAACCGATTCCAGGAGCTTCAGTGATTGAGAAGGGTACCAAAAATGGTACAGCTTCCAATGCCGCTGGAGCTTTTTCAATTTCGGTATCAGGCTCAGATGCGGTTTTAGTAATTTCATCACTTGGTTTTGAAACTCAAGAACGTCGTGTAGGCTCAGATGCCACAGTTGATGTTTATATGAAAGAGTCTCAAGAAACCTTAGATGAAGTTGTTGTAACTGGTCAGGGTGTGGGAGTAAGTAGAAAAAGAATTTCTACTACTGTTTCCTCTATCGATTCGAAAGAGTTAAAAAATTCTCCTGCCATGCAGTTAGATCAACTCATTCAGTCAAAATTACCTAATGCTCAAATTAAATTGAGTTCGGGGCAGCCAGGTACTGCATCCATTATTCGGTCAAGAGGACCAGTTTCAGCGAATACCAATACTACTCCAGTGATTATGGTAGATGGTATTAGGGTGGATAACCTTAACTCAAACGCGGCCCTTGGTCTTAATACGGGTGGTGCTCAGTCTTCAGCTGTAGCTGATATCCCCATGGAGGATATTGATCGTATCGAGTACATTCCTGGTGGAGCTGCTACTACCTTGTATGGTGCTGATGCGGCGAATGGTGTTTTACAAATCTTTACTAAAAGAGGAAAAGCTGGAAAAGCTTCTGTTTTCTTTGAATCTCAAGTAGGGCAAATGGTGGGTACTGCCGACTTTTTGCGTTGGAAAAAAACAGCGGATATTATCTTCCAGCCAGGAATGGTTCAGAATTACCGTTTAGGTTTTTCAGGTGGAACGGATGAATTTAATTACAGCTTTTCAGGTTCCTTATACCAAGACGATGGCTTTAATTCAGTTAACGAGCAAGTACGGCGTAATTTCCGCACCACGGTAGCGGCGAGAGTTTCTAATCGCTTGCGCTATTCAGCTTCTCTTGCGTATTCAAATTCAGAGTTTACTCGTGATTATAATGCGAATACCAGTTTCGCACGTTTCGGTAACTTAGAAGGCGGCTCTTACGGAAATCTTGATTCTTTAAGTGATCAAGAAATCACCGATTTAACCAATCAACTACAAGAAGAAGGGGAATTGACTAACATTACGGAAAGAGTTAATCGATTTAATGTAGCAAATAACTTTACTTATGATGTTAACGACAAAGTAATTATCTCATTCGATATTGGTTTAGATAGCCGTAACTCTAAGCAGCAAGAATTAGGTACTAATGCGGTACAAATTTCTAAAGGTGCTTGGGCAGAAGGTACCACCGATCAAGGTTATATTGACGTTAGCTCTCGTAATTTCTTAGTATTAAGCTCTAACTTAAATGCAAATTACGAAGAGAATTGGGGTGACTTCAACTTCTTAACTACCGTGGGTGGACAGGTGTTCCGTTCAAATGATTATCAAACTGCTATTAGTGCTACTGGAGTGCCCGACGGCTCAGAATCCATTAACAATTCGGCTGATCAAAGCGTACAGGATTTCTATAATACTGTAACTTCTTATGGTATTTATGTAGCAGAAAACGTAGGTTGGAAAGATAAAATTTTCTTAGATCTAGGTTTACGTTTTGACGGTAACACCGCTTTCGGTGAGGAGATTGGCTTAATTCCACTATTGAAATTGGGTGCCTCTTACGTTATTTCGGATGAGAAGTTTTTTAGAGATAATATCTCGAAAGATTACATCACTCTGATGAAGTTCCGTGCTAACTACGGAGAAGCTACTTTATTTCCTACTCCATTTGCCAATGATTTAACTTTTGCGGCCAATCCTTATAATGGTTTACAAAGTTTTGCTTTTTCTAATCCAGGTAACCCAAATCTTCAGTCAGAAATTGCGAAAACGACTGAGTTTGGTGTTGATTTAGGATTGTTCAAGCGCTTAACGCTAAGTTTTACTTATTATAACACCATAACCGAAGGAGCATTATTTACTCCTCCACAAGCTCCTTCAACAGGACAAGCAGCGCAAGAAACCAATGTGGGAGAAATATCAAACAAAGGTTACGAAATCGCTTTAAGTGCTAGTATCATTAGTAATGAGAAACACCGCTTAAACGGTAGAGTTTCATATAACTACAATGAAAACGAAGTTGTAAGTACCGGTGGTGCTCCAGAATTTGCCGTAGGTGGATTTACTTTCCTAGGTTCATTTGTTAACGCTGGACAGCCTTTAGGTTACCTACGCGGTGCACAAGTAGTTCAAGATGCTAATGGTAATTACGAGGTTAATCGTAACGCTTATTTAGGAACTACCTTTTCGCCAACCTTTGGTACTTTCGGTATTGATTATACTTGGAATAACAAGCTATCCCTATTCTTAAACGGTGATTACCAATTTGGTGGCCAAGGGGTGAACGTAGACGACGTTTTACGTTACTTCGGTGGTGTTAACGATGAAGATCGTTTCCCTCAAGCCGTTATCGATGGAGGTATTACCTCATTCTTCGATTTAGCAGGATACTGGGTAGAAGATGCCAATTATGTTAAAGTTCGTACCATTGGCGCAGAGTATAACTTAGGTAATCTCTTAGATAGTCGAATCAAAAATTTAAGATTAGGCTTCACCGTGCAAAATGCCTTTAACTGGGTAAGCTCAAGCTTCGATCCAGATGTTACAGGTTCAGGTATCAGCTCTCAAGGTGGATTTGCTGGCGGTGGTTTCGGTTTTGGAACAGAGTCTGCTCCAAGAATTTACCTAGGTTCTTTACGCGTTAACCTTTAATAAGAAGCAAAATGAAAAAGATAATTTCAAAAATCTCAATTTTAGCAGCTTCAGCATTGGTTATTGCAGGCTGCGAAGCAATAGATCCAACCAATGTGGTTAACCCAAATTTATCAGAAGATGCCTTGGTTGGTCAGCCCAACTCTGCGGAAGCTTGGTATTGGGGTATGGAACGGCAATTGGCAGTTACTGCTAATAATAACCTCATCATATCTGAAATTGTATCTGATAACTACGTAAACACTCAAACTTTCTTTAATCAGTTTTTAGATGGTTTAAATGTAGATTATCAGGATGATGATGTTGATGATAGCCAGTTTCACATAGCGCGCTTGCGCGAGATGGCAGTTTTTGGTCTGGAAGAAATTCTTCCTAATGATGCCAATGCAACAGATGTTCAGCGTTCGGAATTTTTATTTTTCCGCGCCTTGTCACATTTATTAGCGGGAATGTATTATCAAGAATTGCCAGGTTCAGCCGGCGGTCCAGTTCTTAGTCGCGAGGTGCATTTAGATGCGGCCATTCAATACTTTACTGAAAGTAATGATGTTAATGCTAACGTGGGTGCCTTAATAGGGATCGCTAGAGCACAATATCTTAAAGGTGATGCAGTAGCGGCTATTAGTGCTGCTGATGCAGCTATCGCTGCCGATGCAGGCGCGGGTTTCGTTCGCTATATTACTTTCGATCCTCAAAACTCGAGAGGAAACAGTAATAGCAATAATTACACGGTTAACTCTTTACAAGATGCCTTGTACGATCGTGGTAGTTTCGACGATTTACAGCCATTACCAAGCTTAGACTTTTTAGACCCTAAGTTTGTGGTAGTTTCAGGAAACGAAGATTCTAAAATTCCTTTATTAAAAATTGAGGAAGCGCATTTGATTAAAGCAGAGGCTCAGCAGTCTCAAGGTAGTGATGGTGATGCCATTAATACTTTAACTGATTTAATCGGATTGGTGGCTACTCGCCCCACTATCACTGTTGATGATGGAGCAGAAAACCGTACCGAGCGTGAGCCAGGTTCTCGTCCAGATAGCACCGATATTACTGTTGATGGTATGGCGGGTTTAGTTCTTTATCGCGGTGGTGGTACAGTTACCATTCCTAGCGTTTCGGGAACTTCCTATACCGCTGCTGATTTGGCTGGCCTAAGTGGCGATGCTTTACTAGATGCGATTTACCGTATTCGTCAGCAGGTATTTATTGGTGAAGGTATGCGTTCGGTAGATATGGGTATTACTTATGTGATTTCTCAGAACGAGCAATTATTAAATACCGCTAATGTGAGTGCCGATATGACGGTTCCAGATTTACCGCCATTTTTAGTATCTATTAAAGATAATATCGATGCCATTACCTATGATGAGGTAGCACGTACTTGTACTATTGACAATGACATTACCGCCATCATCGTAAGCCAAAAGGCTACAGATTATGTTTGTCCTTTCCACTAAGGGGAAATTCTTTAAAAATAAAAGGGGAGTCGTGAGACTCCCCTTTTTTATGCTTTGTAATAAATGCTTGGCGTTTTACTCCGTAATTGTTATCTGCTCAATAATTTTGGGCAAGATACGTACGGAGGCCATCTCACGATATTTTTTCCGAGCCTCCTCGGCAGGATATCCAAAATAAGTCTTATCGGGATCCAAAGATTTAGAAACACCTGACTGTCCTAAAACCACTGCCTTAGTACCGATTCTCACATTGGAGTTAACACCTACTTGTCCCCAAAGGGTTACTTTGTCCTCAATTACCACACAACCCGCAATACCCACTTGGGCAGCAAATAAGCAATCTTTGCCAATTAAAGTGTCGTGGCCAATATGAACCGAATTATCGATTATAGTGCCAGCGCCTATTCGTGTATCGGCACTCACTCCGCGATCAATGGTACAAGAGGCACCAATATTTACACGATCTTCTAAAACTACAATCCCACCGCTTAAAAGTTTGTCAAAACCACTTGCGCGGTTTTTATAATAGAAGGCATCGGCTCCTAGCACACTATTAGCGTGGATAACGACATTGTTACCAATTTTGCAGCGATCGTAAATAGTAACATTAGCATGGATAATACAGTTATCCCCGATTTCAACATTTTCGCCAATAAAACCACCAGGCTGAATGATGGTGCCTTCCCCAATTTTGGCACTGGGATGTATCGCACGTTCACTCGCCTTGAAAGGGAAATAATGGTTCGTTAGTTTATTGAAATCTCTAAAAGGGTCATCACTAATTAAAATCCCTTTACCCTCTGGAACCGCCACCTTTTTATTTATTAAAATAGTGGTTGCGTCAGAATGCAAGGCTTTGTCGTAATATTTAGGATGATCTACAAATACTAAATCTCCTGGCCTTACCCGATGAATTTCGTTCCAACCCCAAACTTTATGGTCAGCAGGACCATCATATGTGCAGTTTAAAAGCTGAGCCAATTCGGCTAAAGTATGTACCTGAGGAAAGTCCATTTACTCTTTGTAACGCTCTTTATATGCTCCTGTAGCGGTTTCAATCACTACTTTTTCACCCTCAGCAATAAATAAAGGAACGCGTATTTCCGCGCCTGTTTCAACGGTCGCAGGTTTAAGGGTGTTCGTAGCGGTATCTCCCTTAATTCCTGGTTCGGTATAAGTAATGGTTAGTGCTACTTTTTGGGGTAGTTCGCATACCAATGGACGGTCTTCATCAGCATGGAAAAGTACTTGGCATTCCATTGCTTCCAATAAAAATTGGGGCGCATTAATAAGTTCCTTTGCAATGGTGATTTGGTTGAAGTCATCCATGTTCATGAAATGCCAACCGGAAGGATCTTGGTACAAAAACTGGTAGTTTCTGTTTTCAATTCGAATAACTTCTAATTTGTTTCCCGAGGGGAAAGTATTATCGATCATTCTTCCCGTATCCAGGTTGCGTAATTTGGTTCTTACGAAAGCGGGACCTTTGCCTGGCTTTACGTGTAAGAATTCAATAATTTGGTGAGGAGCATTATTAAATGTAATGCATAATCCATTACGGATATCTGAAGTATCTGCCATAGCTTTATTATGTTCTGAGGCAAAAGTAAGCTTTTGAACTGCTAAAGTGAAACAGAATTTTGCTCATCTGACTTGAGCAATTTTTTACAGAATTATAAGGATGCTAACTTGGGCTATTCTTTAATTAGCCTTGGCTGAAATTGCTAATCTTAAGCTTATCCTGGCAAAGGAAAATTTCATCTTCGCTAAAGTTAGAGCCGATTACAAGGCTGCGCTCACCCAATTCGCTGTGAAGAAGCTGCTTATACCATTCTATTCCTTCAGGGTCTAAGTTGGCAGTAGGCTCATCTAAAATCACCAACTCGCTTGCGCTGAAAAGTGCTAATGACAAGCGCAGTCTTTGCTTCATGCCAGAGCTAAATTGCTTAATTTTTTTGCGGGAAGATTTCTCTAGATAAGCCCGACTAAGAATCTCTTTCGGACTTATTAGCAATCCGCGAAAGCGCTGATAGGTTTCTAAAAACTCTAAGGCTTCCAGTTCTTCAATTAATTCGAAGTAAGGTCCAGAGAAACTAATTTTATTTACCGCTTCTTGGACTTTAAGGTCTTTTAGAACGGCTTGGTAAATTACCTCGCCATTACTTAGGCTTAATGCGCCATAGAGGCATTTTAACAAAGTGGACTTACCGCTACCATTGCCGCCAAGAACGGCGGTTTTGGAGCCTTCTTCAAAACTGTAATTTAGTTTGTCGAATACTATTTGAGGGCCAAAGCTTCTTTGTGCATCCTTAAATTCTACCCGCATTATTCCAAACGAAATCCTTTCATAATTCCCGTTTGAGAGCTGCGAATAAAGGTGAGGATTTCATCTCTTTCTTGGGTGGCCTCAAAGTCGGTTTCAATTATTTCTAAAGCTTGGCTTACGTTGTAATTCTTCTGAAAAAGAATACGATAAATATTTTGAATGGAATTTATTCTCTCATTTGTGTATCCTCTTCGGCGCAAGCCAATAGAGTTGATACCGGCATAAGAAATAGGCTCTTTCGCTGCCTTAACAAAAGGAGGGACGTCTTTACGTACCAAAGATCCGCCTCCAACAAAAGCATGGGTACCGATTTTAGTAAACTGTTGTACCGCTGAAAGTCCGCCGATAATGGCCCAGTCGCCAATTTCTACGTGTCCTGCAAGTAAAACACCATTTACTATAATGCAGCTTTCTCCAATTACGCAATCGTGAGCAACGTGAGCAGTAGCCATAATTAAGGTGTTGGCTCCAATTACGGTTTTACCCAAGGCTTTCGTGCCGCGGTTAATAGTTACAAATTCGCGAATAGTAACATTGTTGCCGATCACAACAGTACTGTCTTCGCCCTCAAATTTCAAATCTTGGGGAATAGCCGAAATAACAGCGCCAGGGAAAATACGGCAGTTTTTACCAATACGCGCACCTTCCATAATGGTAACATTGGAACCAATCCAACTTCCCTCTTCAATTACCACATTTTTGTGAATGGTGGTAAAGGGTTCGATCACCACGGTGGGTGCAATTTTTGCGCTCGGGTGAACGTATGCTAGGGGTTGATTCATCTTACTTTTCTTTTACTATCTGTGCCATCATTAAAGCTTCGCAAACAAGACTATCTCCTACATAAGCTTTTCCTGTCATCTTTACAATTCCACGGCGAATAGGTTCGTCCATTACTAAGCGGAAAATAAGGGTGTCACCTGGTACTACTTGTTTTTTAAAACGAACATTGTCAATTTTCAAAAAGAAGGTAAGGTAGTTTTCGGGATCAGGCACAGTGCTTAGTGCCAAGATTCCACCCGCTTGTGCCATGGCTTCTACTTGCAATACCCCAGGCATAACAGGTGCACCAGGAAAGTGCCCGGTAAAAAAGGGCTCATTCATAGTAACACTTTTAACGGCCACTACATGGTCTTTACTAATTTCCATCACTTTGTCAACCAATAAGAATGGTGGACGGTGAGGAAGAATGTTCATGATTTGGGTAACGTTATAAACTGGCGTTTGATTAGGGTCGTACTCAGGTACATCGCTGCGTCGCATATCGTCTTTTATTTTTTGGGCTACTAATTTGGCAAAGTTTGTATTGGCTTTGTGGCCAGGACGGGTGGCTATAATTCTACCTTTTATGGGTTTTCCAGCAAGACTTAAATCACCGATTACATCGAGTAATTTATGACGAGCCGCCTCGTTAGGGTAGTGTAAATCTAAATTATCTAGAATACCATTGGGCTTAACGGAAACACTTTCTTTATTGAAAGCTTTCTTCAGCTTTTGAAGTTTTTCGTCTGATACTTCTTGGTCCACATAAACAATGGCATTATTTAGGTCTCCCCCTTTAATTAGGCCATTATCTAATAAATATTCTAATTCATGTAAGAAGCTAAAGGTGCGACAGCGCGCAATCTCAACTTTGAAATCACTGAGATCTTTTAAGTGTGCGGATTGACTGCCTAAAACTTTGGTTCCGTAATCTACAATTACTGATACTTCGTAATTCTCAGCAGGCAAAGCGATTATTTCTACGCCTTCTTTCTCATCGTAAAAACGAATAGGCTCTTTAACTACAAAAAACGAACGTTCTTTATCTTGGGCCTTTACGCCAGCTTTTTCCAAAACCTCTACGAATGGAAGTGAACTTCCGTCCATAATGGGCATTTCTGGACCATTTACTTCAATAAGGCAATTGTCTATCGATAAGCCGGTAAGGGCCGCAAGAACATGCTCCACCGTACTCACACTGGCCTTGCCATTTTCCAGAGTAGTCCCTCTTTCGGTATGTGTTACAAAGCGGGCATGCGCAGGAATAATCGGTTGATTTTCAATGTCTACTCTCTTAAAGGCAATACCGAAATCTACCTCGGCAGCTTTAAATACTAAACTTACTTCTGCTCCTGTGTGCAAGCCGAAGCCTGCAATAGAAGCCTCAGAGGCAATGCTATGTTGATAGCTATTCATTTAATTTTTTAACTTTTTTTCTAAGTCGCGAATAATGCTTGGCAACTTACGGAAATAAACATAAGACTTCTGGTAATCAGAAACTTTAAATGCAGGGCTACCCTGCACTATACTATTGTCTTCAACATCTTTGCCGATGCCACTTTGCGCAGCGATTTTGACGCCGTCACCAATTTTTAAATGACCCGAAATTCCAACTTGTCCGCCAATCATACAGTTTTTTCCAACCTTGCTCGAGCCTGCAACGCCACTTTGCGAAGCAATAACGGTGTTCTCGCCGATTTCTACATTGTGCGCTATTTGAATGAGGTTGTCTAATTTCACACCTTTGCGAATAATAGTAGAACCTAGGGTGGCGCGATCAATGGTGGTATTTGCGCCAATTTCTACCCCGTCCTCAATTACCACATTACCAATCTGGGCCACTTTATCGTAACCAGATCCTTTGGGGGCAAATCCAAAGCCATCGGCGCCAATAATTACGCCGCTATGTAAACTAACTTCATTACCTATTTGGCTATTGGCATAGATGTTTACGCCGCTAAATATGAGGCAATTATCGCCAATATTACAGTTGTCGCCAATAACCGTATTCGCATAAATTTTGGTATTCTTACCAATGCTAACCCCATCGCCAATAACTACGCCTGCAGCAATGTAAACATCCTCTCCAAGGCGAGCCTTTTCTGAAACGATTGATCGCGGATGAATACCGGTTTTTTGATGTTGCAAACTATTATAGGCTTCCAGTAATTTGGCGAAAGCCATATAAGGTTCTTCCACTCGCACCAAACTCGCAGCAATTGGTTTTTCGGCCTTAAAGTCATTACCCACAATTACAATGGAGGCTTCGGTTTCGTAGATATACTTTTGATATTGTAAGTTGGCTAGAAAGCTTAAAGTACCTGCTTTCCCTTCTTCAATTTTAGAAAGATTGGAAACGGTAACATCGGGGTTGCCATCTACCGTTCCGCCGAGCATATCGGCAATTTGTTGCGCGCTAAATTCCATTGGGTCAAAAGTACAAATAATGCTTGTTAAGCCTTTAATATAGCTTTAGGTGCGAATAAAAAATATTTTACTACCGTTTGCGTCAGGGCAGAAATGTTGAGTTGATCGGCCGCAGCGGCAATGTCTACAAGGCTTCCGTCCTTATAAAGCAATTGAATTCGATCTTTAATAGGGTTGTAGGCATTGTTTGTAATCTTCTGTTGAAAGATTAAAAATTCCGCTTCTTCCTTACTATAATTATGTTCAATTATCGCTTTTTGTCGCAGTTCTTGCAACTGCTTTTCACTCCACGCTTCCTTTGCCATTTGTACGCCTAAGAGCTTTCGGTCTAAAAGTCTTTGGCATAATGCGCTTAAAGCGGGATCTGTATGGTAGCGCCATTCTTTGATAGCGGCCATAATATCGTAATCGTCTAAACCGGCATAGAGCTTAACTAATTCAATTTTATTGCTGGGTATTTGTCCACTTAAAAAGGGTTTCAAAACGGAAGGTGTAGCCATACCTTCGCGGTAAATCATTCTTGCTCTTTTCAAGATTTGAATCAAAAGGTATTCGGCACCTAAAACAGTTTTGTGAAGATATACCTGCCAGTACATTAAGCGACGGGCGACAATAAATTTTTCTACGCTATAAATTCCTTTGGCATCAACAACAATTTGATCATCGGCCACATTGAGCATGGAAATTAATCGCTCGGAGTTCACTTTCCCTTCGCTTACGCCCGTGTAAAAACAATCGCGTCGCAAATAATCTAAGCGATCCATATCAAGTTGACTGCTAATTAATTGGTGTAAAAACTTGCGATGGTATTTATTCTGAAAGATTTCAATAGCCAAAGTTAATTTGTCATTAAACTCTTCATTAAGGCTACGCATAAATTCCAAGGATAAGTCTTCGTGACTTATATTGGGAATTATCGAATTTTCGAGGGCATGGGAAAAAGGACCGTGACCGATATCGTGCAATAAAATCGCGAGATAAACTGCTTCTTCCTCTTCGGGGCTAATTTCGGTGCCTTTACGTTTTAATATAGAAACCGCTTCTTGCATTAAATGCAAAGCACCCAGCGCGTGATGAAAGCGCGTATGATAAGCTCCTGGATAAACTAAATAGGTTAATCCCAATTGCGAGATTCGACGCAAGCGCTGAAAATGAGGGTGTTCTAAAATGTCGAAAATAAATTCGCTCGGTATTGTAATGAAGCCATAAATTGGGTCGTTTAATATCTTTAGCTTATTGGTGTGGCTCACTTCTTTTGTAGTATAATTGTGGACGTGCCGAAATAATTCCGAAAACGAAAGTATGGACAATATTCAAATTTTATGGGTTGATGACGAAATTGACCTTTTAAAACCTCATATATTATTTCTTCAAGCGAAAGGTTATTCTGTAGATACCATTAATAATGGCGAAGAGGCCTTAGAAATGGTGGCTGAAAAGTCCTACAATATGGTTTTTCTCGATGAGAATATGCCTGGCATGGATGGCCTAGAAACCTTACAGCGCATCAAGGAAATGCAAAACACCTTGCCCATTGTGATGATCACGAAAAGTGAGGAAGAGAGTATTATGGAAGATGCTATTGGCTCGCAAATTTCCGACTACTTGATTAAGCCGGTTAATCCCAATCAAATTTTACTAACCCTCAAAAAGCATCTCGATAATCGCCGTTTGGTTTCTGAAAAAACAACGAGCAATTACCAGCAAGAATTTAGGCAAATTGGAATGGACCTAGCCATGGTGCGCGATTATGAAGGATGGGAATCCCTATATAAGCGCCTAGTTTATTGGGAGCTAGAGCTAGATAAGCTTGCTGATGAGAGTCTTAATGAGATTCTTCTTTCACAGAAGAAAGAGGCAAATGCACAGTTTTTCCGTTTTATTGAACGCAATTACGAAGACTTCTTTCAAAGGAAAGAGGATAGCCCAGTAATGAGTCATACTTTGGTGAAGGAATGGGTAAAGCCCAAGCTTTCAAAAGAGCAAAGTCAATTTTTTGTGGTAATTGATAACCTGCGCTATGATCAATGGAAAGTGATTCAACCCGAAATTGAGAAATACTTTAAAGTAGAAGACGAGCGAATCTATTGGAGTATTCTTCCTACCGCCACGCAGTTTGCAAGAAATGCCCTTTTTGCCGGCTTAATGCCTTCCGAAATTAAGAAGCGTTTTCCTGATAAATGGGTGGAAGATAATGAGGATGATGAAGGCAAGAATAATTTTGAAGATGTATTCTTTAAGGATCAACTCAAACGCCTAGACCTGGGTGATTTAAGTGTGGGTTACGAAAAGGTAACCAATCATAATTACGGAAAAAAGCTCAGCGAAAATCTATCCAACTTAATGCATAACGATGTAAATGTTATCGTATATAATTTTGTGGATATGCTTTCCCATGCAAAAACCGATATGAAGGTAATTCGCGAGCTCGCCGACAACGATAAGGCTTACCGCTCTCTTACATTAAGTTGGTTTAAAAACTCGCCGCTTTTAGATATGCTGCGCCAGTTGGCGGAGAAAAAGATTCCAGTAATTTTAAGTACCGATCACGGAACTATAAATGTTGTAGATCCCACGAAAGTGGTGGGCGACAAAAGCCTAAATACCAATTTACGCTACAAAAGCGGTAGAGGAATGTCTTACCAAAATAGAGATGTTTATTCGGTTAAAAACCCCGAGGATATCTATTTGCCTAAGCAAAATATTAATAGCGAATACCTCTTTGCTAAGGAGAGTTTGTTTTTTGCGTACCCCAATAATTACAACCACTACGTAAAATACTATCGCAACACTTATCAACATGGCGGTGTATCTTTGGAAGAGATGATAATCCCTTTTATTAGCCTAAAGCCGCGGTCTTAATTTTTTTCTGTGGCTAAATTCGCTTTTTGAGCCATTGCCATTACGTACTTTTGCAGCATGGAAATTTGTTTGAAAGCAAATGATATGGGCGCTTTGGCAGAAGCGGTACCCAAAATTTTAGAGGCAATTGATTGCCCAGTTGTTTTGATAAATGGTTCAATGGGAGCAGGAAAGACTACTCTGGTGAGTGCCATTTGCAAGCATCTTGGTGTTAACCCTAATGAATTGTCTAGCCCTACTTTTTCTTTGGTAAACGAGTATGTGGATGCGCAATCGCGAAGGATTTATCATTTCGACTGTTATCGTTTAAAAGATGAAGAGGAGGCTTTTCAGGCGGGTTTGGAAGAGTATTTCTTTTCAGGATCACGCTGTTGGATTGAGTGGCCCGATAAAATTCGTAATTTACTGCCGTCAGAATGGTCCGAGCTTAGCATCAGCCTTGGTCCCGATTCTGAAAGAATCATTCAAATAAGAAATCAGCATGTCTAAGCCTGAGTTTTTAAGTTTTTCATCGGCCGAACTTATGCCTCAAGAAGAGGTTTTAGAGGTTCAAAGATCAAAACAGCAATTGCAAATTGCTATTCCCAAAGAAACCTGCTTACAAGAAAAAAGGGTGGCTTTAACGCCCGATGCCGTGCAGCTTTTAGTTGATAATGGACATGAATTAATTGTTGAAACAGGCGCCGGTGAAAGCGCGCATTATAGCGATAGCGATTACTCAGAAGCGGGAGCGAAAATTGTATACTCGCACAAAGAGGCCTTTGAGGCAGATATGATTTTGAAAATCGAGCCGCCTTCCTTGGCCGAGATCGATTTAATGAAGCAGAATCAAACACTGATTTCGGCTTTGCAGCTTAAAACCCAAAAAAAGGAATACTTCCAAAAAATAATGAAGAAAGGGGTAACAGCCCTGAGCTTCGAAAACATGCAAGACGATGAAGGTACTATCCCGATAGTGCGAAGCATGAGTGAAATTGCCGGGAGTACTTCTATTCTAATTGCCGCCGAATATCTTAGCAATGCTAACGATGGTAAAGGTTATATGTTGGGTGGCGTTTCGGGGGTTCCTCCCACCGAAGTGGTAATTATTGGCGCCGGTACAGTAGGCACTTTTGCGGCCAGAACGGCCTTAGGTTTAGGAGCTAGCGTAAAGGTTTTTGATAAATCATTAACCAAATTACGTCGCCTACAAAGCATGCTCAATAACATGCCTATTTACACTTGTGTTATTCAGCCTAAAATTTTAGAAAAGGCTCTAATGCGTTGCGATGTTGCTATTGGTGCTATCCGCTCAGATAGCGGTCGTACCCCTTGCGTAGTAACCGACGATATGGTTCGCAATATGAAAGCAGGCAGTGTAATTGTAGATGTAAGTATCGATCAGGGTGGTTGTGTAGAAAGCTCCGAGTTAACCAGTCACGATCAACCCGTATTTCGCAAATATGATGTAATTCACTACTGTGTTCCTAATATCGCATCTCGCGTAAGCCGTACCGCTTCTTTTTCGATTTCTAATATTTTGGCTCCCGTACTTTTAAATATTGCCGAAAAAGGGGGCATCGACGAGCTTTTATATCTTAATAAAAATGTTCGTCAGGGACTGTATCTCTATAAAGGTAACTTAACCAATAAGCCTATCGGCGAGTGGTTTGACCTACCTTATACTGAAGGTGATTTACTTTTTTAGGGCACGCGAAAGTTTAGAAATCACCTTTCTCTTTATAGAGTAATTGGCTTTGGGCTTCTCGATGTCAGAATCGTATTGGCCGAGATTAAAATGTGCTATTTTCTCAGCTTTCTTTTCATTGCCAGGAAAGTGAAAAAGTACCCAGTTTTGCCCATTGGGATGCGGCCAATTAGTGCGTTGCATCTTTAATCCATATTTAGACCAAGCTAATTCTTTGATGCTGTTCGCTTTAAATTCTACGCAACCAGGGTAAACCCATTCCTCACCTTCATAATCGCTTTTGCCCCAAATAAAAGTGGCCAGAAATAAGCCATCGGTGGCCAGGCTTTGGGCAACTTCGCTTAGGCATTGTTCTACTTGAGCCTTGCTGCTGTGGGAGAAGATGCTTTGTGCAATACAAAAGTCGAAAGCTTGATTAAAAGCGCCCACGTTAAAATCGCTATCATTGATAAATTGGGGCTTTTTAATCCGCACTAGATCCCCGCCAATTTCTTCTTTTATCGCTTCGTCAATAAGCCATTGATTGGGCTCAATGCCGTAATAGTTTCCAGGATTTAAATAGGGGATTAGCATTTTTCCTACTCGCAGGGAGCCACAGCCGATGTCACAAACTTTATGACTTGATCTTAAGCCCGCGGCACAAAGCAAAGTGAACTGCAAAGCACCCAGTAAATCGTATTTTAGAGGTGGTCCAACGTAAGCTTTATAATGCTCGTCCCCGGCGGCCAATTTTGCTAATTCCATATCCTAGATTAAATAGTCTACGAATTAACTAAAATTAATCGCTCACGCTCTACCTTTGTCACCTTTGAATACATCTTATGCAGCTTTGGAGAAAATTTCTGTACTACTTTATCGGCTTGGGCCTAGGAGTACTCATGGTTTATTTCATTTTTGGGGATCGCGATATACAGTGCAGTTACTTTCCTAATGATAGAGTTCTGTCGGATTTACGTAAAAAAGATTTAACCCTTTCGGTAGATGTGCAGCAAAAAATTGATCGCTCCGATCTGGATACCAGCGGGCTATCTTACGCACTGGACTATGCTAAAGTTAACTTCAGCGCTAGTACCATTAATGAAAATGACTGCAATGTTTATCAGCTCGAATTGGAGCGGGAAGACAAAGGCAAACTTTTCACTATTGAAAACTGCGATTCTTCCGCCACCCTTTTAAGGGTTGTGGAACTTTAGTCTAAACCTCTACGCTTAATTTCCTGCTGTATTAAACTTAACTCGCGTGTGCTTTGTCCGCCTGCACTAGTATTTTCCTCCGCTCTCCTAATAAGATAGGGGAGGGTTTCGTTTACAGGGCCAAAGGGTAAATATTTTACCACATTGTAGCCGCCCGCTGCTAAGTTGAAAGAGAGGTTGTCACTCATGCCGTAAAGTTGACTAAACCAAACATTTGGGTGATTATGAGCAATGCCCTTGTCTTCCATCTTTTCGGCAAGCTTACGCGCACTTTCTTCGTTGTGACTGCCTGCTACGAGTAGTATGTCTTCGTAATTATTCAGCACGAATTCGATACCGTCATCATAACTCGTATCACTTCCCTCTTTATTGGCATGAATGGGATCTTTATAATTAAGTTCTTTCGCCCTTTGTCTTTCTTTCTCCATATAAGCGCCTCGAACCAATTTCACTCCCAGCTTAAATTGTTTGTCTTGAGCTAGTTTATAGCTCTCCTTTAAAAAGTCTAAACGATCAACTCGGTACATTTGCAGGGTGTTTACCACAACAATCTGTTCTTTGTTAAAGCGTTGCATCATTTCTAAAGCCATTTCATCAATTGCTTTTTGAATCCAGCTTTCTTCAGCATCAATCATAATGCACATCCCAAACTTATGGGCCGTGTAGCAAATTTCCTCAATGCGATTTTTAGCGCGTGTCCAGGCACGACTTTCTAATTCGCTGAAGGCTTTTCCTGCCGAATACTTTTCTAAAAGGGGGAAAGCAGCTACGCCAGTAACTTTGAAAACCGCGAAAGGAATGCCATTGCGCTTGGCTCCGTATTTTATAGTTTGTACGATTTCATCTTTTGTTGCATCAAAATCGGCATCGGTTTCCTTGCCCTCAACCGCAAAGTCGAGTAAGGCAAAAACATTATACTCTTGCAATTTATTTATAATGGGCTCGCATTCTTCGATGCTTTCACCGCCAACAAATTGATCGTAAACCGTTTGTTTTACCACGGTGCGAATGGGAAGTCCTAATTTTATCGCTAAGCTCGAAGCTTTCTTTCCTAGTCCAACCAAGCTTTTATTGGCTACCAATTTAAACAGCCAGTAAGCTTTGCGAAGCTGCGCATCCGATTTAAGGATGAAAGCGGTTTTTGTGTCGTTAAAATCTACCATTTTAATGCGTTTTTGAGAGATGTGTATTGGTAAATCGTTGATAGTAAGAGGCTTGTTCGTTAAAGTATCTTTCACTATCAAAGTACGAAGCTAAGCACAAAAATCATCTGTGCCTAAAGCAATTTCTCTCGGGCTAATAATCTTTATCTATTCCTTACTAGTTCTAACATTGTACCTTTGTGCAGCAGCAGTTTCAAACGAATATTTCAGGAATGGCACTTTACTTTGGTAGCAAGGCTCTAAGCAAATTTGATTCGCTTCTGCAGAAGGGGAATTATTCAAAGCTTTTTATTCTTTGTGATGAGAATACTCATGAAGATTGCTTGCCCACATTTTTGCAGAATTTTCCCAATTTGCCTCCCCTCGAAATTTTAGAAATTGAAGCGGGTGAAGAGTCTAAATCGTTATCAGTTTTAGAGCAACTTTGGCACTCTCTTTCCGAATTAGAGGCCGATCGCCATTCATTAATCCTTAATTTGGGAGGCGGAGTGGTAAGCGATTTAGGCGGTTTTATGGCGGCTACTTATATGCGCGGAATTCCTTTTGTAAACTTCCCCACTTCTTTATTGGCTATGGTTGATGCGTCGGTTGGTGCCAAAACCGGCATTAATTTCGGGCCTTTTAAAAATCGCCTTGGTGCTTTCGCAGATGCGCAGTTAATAGGCATCGTACCCGAATTTTTAGAAACTTTAAGTAATGAAGAGTTATTGTCGGGTTGGGCCGAAATGCTTAAACATGGCTTAATTGCTTCGCCTCAACATTTCCAAGAAATTAAGAATTTAGATAGCAGGCGCCCCATCCCCACTTTAACGCAGATTAAAGCGAGTGTTGCGATTAAAGAACAAATTGTGAAAAACGATCCCCGTGAAATGGGTGAACGAAAAATATTAAACTTCGGCCACACTTTCGGCCACGCTTTAGAAAGTTATAGCCATCTGCAAGAAGCGCCCCTAAGCCATGGCCATTGCGTAGCTTTAGGTATGATGGTGGCTCTAGATATTTCCGTAAAACATTGTGGTTTTGCATCTGCGGAAGCGAAAAAAATACAGCACTTTTTAAGAGAGGCCTATGCTTGGCCCAATTTCGAATTAGATAGAGATGCCATTTTTAAACTGGTTTCGGGCGATAAAAAGAATCGCGGCAGTAGTATAAATATGGTCCTTCTAAAAAGCATTGGTGAAGCACTGTATAATTGCGAAATCGAATTTGAAAGCATTTGGATGAGCTATCAAAACTTAGTGAATGGAGCGGATTAAGATTAGTCATCCCACTAAGGTAATCCGCGCTAAACCTGACATTCCGGGGAGTAAAAGCGAAACCAACCGCGCCTTGATTTTAAAGGAACTCTATTTTCCAGAGCTCGAAATTTCGGGCGCTTCCAGTAGTAATGATAGTGTGGTTTTAAAAAATTGTTTAGCCAATTTTCGCTCTAAAACCGCACTTAATGTGGAAGATGCTGGCACAGCCATGCGTTTCCTTTGTGCTTTTTTGGCGGTGCAAAAAGAAGGGACTTGGATTTTAGATGGTAGCACTCGCATGCGCGAAAGGCCTATAGGTTTGCTAGTTTCCGCTCTCAGGCAGATGGGTGCTAATATTGAATATCTTCAAGAAGAAGGTTTTCCGCCCTTGATAATTAAGGGAGCAGTTTTAAAAGGGGGAGAATACGAAATCGATAGTCGTATTAGTAGTCAGTTTATTAGTGCCTTAATGATGATTGCGCCGGCTTTGCAAGAAGGCCTAATTCTGCGATTGAAAGGCTTTTCCGTTTCGGCACCATACATTCATCTAACGGCCAATATTATGCGTCGCCAAGGCTTAAAGGTTATTGTTCTAGGCGATGAAATAAAAATAAAACCCTCAGCGTATTTGCAGCCTTTAGAGGCCGTTTTCAAGGTTGAGCCAGATTGGTCGGCGGCCAGTTATTGGTTTTTAATAACACTTTTAGCACAAAAGGCAGAGGTGTATTTACCAGGTTTCCGGCAATTTAGTTTGCAAGGTGATTCGGTGCTTTCCAACCTATTTGCTCCACTGGGCGTAGATGCCCATTTTATTGGCCCTGGCTTCCGTCTTTCTAAATCGGAAGCAATTAACACTAATCTTAAACTTAATTTAGTGCAGAATCCCGATCTAGCGCAAAGCTTCGCTGTGGCTGCGGCCTCGGTATTAAAGGAAGCGCATATAAGGGGTTTACAAACTTTAAGAATTAAAGAAACCGATCGCTTAGCGGCCTTGCAAAAGGAGTTAGCTAAAATTGGTGCCGATTTGGAAATTGGAAATGATTATTTGAAATTATTGAAAAGCGCTGATACTTGGGATGAGCCTGTGTTTGAGAGCTACAAAGATCACCGTATGGCCATGGCTTTGGCGCCTTTGGCCTTGATTAACCCTATTGTAATTGAAGACCCCGATGTGGTGAAGAAAAGCTACCCTAATTTTTGGGATGACTTAATTGCGGCAGGTTTTAAAATAAAAAAGCTGACCTAAATTTCTTTAGATCAGCTTGTAATTGCGTTTTATTTTAGAGTCTAAGAACGACCTCTTTTTTTAGAACTGGGTCTGCTTGAGCCACCACCGCTAAAAGGCTTTTTCTTGCCTTGAAAAGATGGGCCATCGCCTCCGTCTCTGCTACCGCGATATCCGCCGGAACGGCCACCACCAGAAGAACGACCTCCGCCTTCTCTGTCGCCTCTAAATCCACCAGAACGACCTCCGCCGCTGCTGCGTCTTCTTTCACCGCCACCTCCGCCGCTTCTGCCGCCGCGACCGGTACTCATTTTAGCATTAAGATCTTCGCCTCCTCTGAGGTTTAGCTTTTCAAGTTCTTTTCCAAGAATCTTAGCGATTACTTCTTCCTTAGAAAGATTGGCCCATAAAAGTTCTACGTTTTCTAAAACTTCTTGTGGAATTCTCTTTTTCATCGGCTGAGCAAGTATGTCTTGTGCCCAGTTTTCGATGCGAATTTTCTCGATGTCTTCTGCAGCCGGAATATCAACTTTTTCGAAGTTAATTCCCAATTGTTTTTCTAAACGGCTTAAACGATACATGTCGTTAGGGCCATTGAATACTAGAGAAATCCCTTTCTTACCCGCTCTCGCCGTACGGCCTGATCGGTGTGTGTAATAGGCTGCATCGTCTGGTAAGGCAAAATGGAATACGTGGGTAAGGTCGTTAACGTCTATACCCCTGGCCGCTACATCGGTGGCAATTAAAATAGGTAATTGATTGCTTTTAAAGCGTTTCATTACTCTATCACGTTGCGCTTGTGATAAGTCGCCATGTAAAGAATCGGCTTGGTAGCCTTCTTCCATAAGGCTTTCTGCAAGGCCTTGTGTGTCTAATTTGGTACGACAAAAAACCACCGCTCTTAATTCTGGACTAAGGTCGATGAAGCGTTTTAGAGCTTCAGTTTTCTGACGGTGATTTACACTAACAAATTGATGTTCGATGTTTACGTTAACTCTTTGTGCTGTGTCTACCGATATTTTAATCGGGTTATTCATGTAGGAGTTAACCATAGACTGGATTTCGTAAGGCATGGTTGCCGAGAAAAGCCAAGTCATTTTTTCTTTAGGTGTATAGGTTAAAATTTCATCTAAGGCTTCTTTAAAGCCCATATTGAGCATTTCGTCCGCTTCGTCTAAAACTAACAATTCTAAAAACTTCAAGTCAATGGCACGACGATTTATTAAGTCGATTAATCTACCTGGAGTAGCAATAATTACATGCTGAGGGCTTTTACGCAAAGCTCTCATTTGTGCATCAATTGGAGCTCCACCGTAAACAGCAAGAATGTTTATTTTTGGCTGGTATTTTCCAAAAAGTTCTAATTGCCCGGCAATTTGCTGGCCTAATTCACGCGTGGGCGCTAAAATTAATGCTTGCGTATGTGGATACTCGGAGTCAACTCTTTCTAAAAGAGGAAGGCCAAATGCGGCCGTTTTTCCCGTGCCTGTTTGCGCTAGACCGATAAGGTCGCGCGAATCACTTAATAGTTCGGGGATGGCTTGTGCCTGAATGGCGCTAGGTTCTTCAAATCCTAAATCGGTTAAGGCTTTTAGGATAGGTTCTGATAAACCTAGTGATTTAAATGTGGTCAAAAAAAATATATTAAAAATTTACGCCACAAAGGTCGGTTAATTATTTGTAGTACAAGTATTTATTCTGTATGCATTATTTAATATTAATGTGCTTGCGGAGCTTTAACGCCTGCTAATACTTTAATTTTCAGATGGTTTTCTTTGGGAGGGATTGGGCACGAGTACTTTTCGTTGTAAGCACAGTAAGGGTTGTAAGCCTTATTGAAGTCGATTAAAACGCTGTCTCCCTTCACTATACGCAAATCTATAAACCTTCCTCCACCATAACTTTCTACCCCGTTACTTTCATCGCTGAAGGGAAGAAATAGGTAGTCTTCATAGCCTTCGATTAACTTTAAGCGATGACTTTGATAAACAAAGAGTTGCTGTTCTTGCTCATCTAGCCGAAAGCGTAATAAAGCATATTTTTGATAGATAGCTTTTCTGCCTGTGGTGGTAGCCATGGCAAAGGCTTTGGCCGTGTCGATACGCTCAACTTTCGCCATTACGCAATAGTCAGAATTAAGTGAGAAGAAATCGAGGTGCTTAAATTTTAATCGATCAACTTCTTTAAGAGGCGAGTCAAGACTGTCGCCAAACTCCTTGTTTAGTTCAATTCGAAAATTGAAATTGCTCGCCAGAAAAGTGGAATCCTTATTTTGTGCTGTCGCCAAAAAGGGGAAAGAAAGTATTGCAAAGAAAAATTTGAAAGTCATTTAAATGTTTAAAATTGTGCAAGTCAATAATGGAATGCCAAAATATTGATAGTTTCACGCCACAAACCATTAACACCGTTAATATGCGAAAAGTAATAACAATTTCAATCTTACTGCTTAGCATTCTAAATCAATCTTGCAAAGGCCCTGCAGTGCCGCGTTTTCAGTATGAAAAAGCAGGTGATTTCATCAAAAAGACCAACATAGCTAAAGAGCGGCCTGATTTAAAGGCCCACCTAAAAGGAGGCGATTTAGTTTTTCTCTTTAACAATTGGCAAATAGATACTGTCGCTGGCTTTATCACGGGAGAAGGGCAGCGTTTTGATTACAATCGAAGGATTCGTAAGGAAGGGAATTTAAAATTCTCAATGGATAGCGTCCTAATTTACGAGATGAATGAAGACTTAGAATTAGCAGATGGTATGATGGCCTTATTTCCTCTTGCTATCGTAAATGTAGCTGTAACCCTTGCTTGCATTACTAATCCTAAAGCTTGTTTCGGTTCATGTCCAACCTTTTATACCGAAGATGGTAATGTTTTCGAAGCCAAAGGTGAAGGTTTTTCTAATGCTATTTCACCTTCCTTAGAATATGGCGATGTGGACGATTTGAATACGAGTACCCGCTCCGATAATTTTAAAATTATCATGAAAAATGAAGCGCAAGAAACCCATTGTTTAAAGGCAGTAGAATTATGGGCGCTTCCGATCAGTGATGATCAAAATGCATTGATGACTCGCAATAAAGATTTCTTCAGTAGTTCCGCCCAAATAGCACCAATTAGTGCTTACGCAGATGGAAAAAATGTTTTAAATTCCTTATTAGAAAGTGATCGAAATGAGTATTTCTCGGCAGCAGACGCAGAAAATTTAGCTTCCAAAGAAGAGTTAATTCTAGAGTTTGAAGCGACTGATTTGAAGCAAGATCAAGCTTTAGTGCTTGATTTCCGTCAGTCCTTAATGACCACCTACTTTATTTATAGCGCCATGGCCTATATGGGTGATGAGGTTTCAGATGTTTTCGCGAAAATTGAACGAGAAAAAGATCTCTACAGCAAATTAAATAATGGATTAAAGTCAGAGTTGGGAGAACTAGAGGTTTACCTCTGGAACGAAGAGTCGAAAGAATGGCAATTACAAGGGGCTTTGTACGAAACAGGACCAATCGCAGTTAATCGCCAAATTGTACCACTTCAGAAAATGTCTACTTCTCAGCCACTAAAGGTTAAGTTGTTAATGAATAAGGGTTTATGGCGTTTAGACTATGCTGCTTTAGCTGCGCTCGATCAAAAAATTGAACCCTTAAAACTTCAGCCAAGTCAACTGAAAAAAAATGGTTCAACCCATTTATTTGCGAAACAGCAATTGTTAGACGCAGAAAAGCATTTGATCTCTTTGCCAGGTGATTTTTTCGAATTGGAATATGATCTGCCAGACCCAAATCAAAAATATGCTCTGCACCTCTACAGTAAGGGTTATTATATGGAGTGGATGCGGAATGAGTGGTTAGGTGATAAAAATCTTCTCAAACTAAACCAAATGATGAATCATCCTCGTCGCTATTTAAAAAGAGAAGCTGAAGCCTACAAAGAATATGAGCTAGTGATGGAAGATGTTTTTTGGTCTTCTCAAATAGAATCTAAAAAAGTTTCTTCCTATGAAAACTAGAATGATAATTTCACTGGCACTCCTCAGCTTTCTTTTAGGGGGATGCAGCTACTACCAGCATTTAGAAGACGAGTCTGAGTTTAATAAATCTACCAAAGGTTCTTTTATAAGGGTTTGGGTAAATTTGGATGAGAATTCCTTCGAAATAAAAGAATATCGAGGAGAGCTAATCGCAGTCGATAGCACGCAATTGTATGTTATCGCAGTTGATACAGACGTAGATAGTGTATGTACTGCCCTTAGTAAAAGTAATATTGAATCTTTTAACCTTTACTATGCAAAGCCAAACACAGCTTTTTGGTCGATCCCTGTTTTTACGGGCTTTACCATTACCCATGGTGTTTTTTTAATCGCAACGGCCCCACTTAATTTACTGATTACTTCTCTAACGCAGGGTCATGCTCTACGTGCGAGTCGGAGCCAAGAAAGTGATTTAAATTTAGATGAATTGGCCCCTTTCGCTCGTTATCCTCGCGGTATTCCTACCGGACTAACAATTGAAGATATCCATTAATCAAATTTGTTTTTATGCGATCTGTTAAGAGTCTAATTTGTTTTGTCATACTCTTTTCACTTATGCTAGGTGCTTGTGAAAATTATAATTACCTACCTTCTCAGAAGGATTTCAAAACAAGTCCCTTGGGCTCTTATTTGATATTATATTATTCAAGTCCGCTTAGTTCCACTGGTCTTGATGAGGCTGAAGGTGAGCTTATCGCAGTTTCAAGTGATAGTGTTTACCTTTTAAACAAAGGAAGTTTTTGCGAAGCTATTGCAAGGGATTCCATATCTGGCTATGATTTGCAATATGCAAAACCAAATAGAAGTTACTGGACAACTGCTGGTTTCTTAGCTTGGAGTTTAACGCATGGTCAATTGGCCCTTGCTACAGCCTTCCTAAATCTGATTGCCGTAAATGTGATTGATGAAAATACTGTGAGAAACAGTTTTAGCGATGAACAAGATCTTACGCTAGATGAATTATCACCATATGCGCGTTTTCCGAAGGGCTTACCAGATGGCATAAATAAAAAGGATATTAAATAACGTGAGTTTGACGGGAAAGCTGAGGCTATAAAATCATCGTCGAACTCACGTTATTAAAGGGATAAGATTAAGATGGATAAATTAAAGCTTAGGTTAATAAAGGAAGATGATAACTCTCGCTTGGCAGAAATGATTCGTGGGGTTTTTATCGAATTCAAAGCTCAGAAAGTAGGGACAGTTTATTCCGATCCAACCACTGATAATTTGTACGACCTTTTTAAAACGGAGCATTCTGTTCTATGGGTTGCGGAGCTAAATGGTCAAGTGGAAGGCTGTTGTGGTATTTATCCCACCCAAGGCTTAAATAATGATTGCACTGAATTAGTGAAATTCTATCTTCATGCCAATGCTCGGGGCAAGGGTATTGGGAGGGCCTTATTAGAGAAATGTATGGAAAATGCCCGTCAGCTTGCTTATTCTAAAATTTACATCGAAAGTTTACCCGAGTTTGATAAAGCAGTAAGCATGTATCACAAAGCAGGCTTTGTAAGTTTGGATAAGCCTCTAACTCAATTTGGACATCCAGGCTGTAACCTTTGGTTTTTAAAAGATTTAGAGGCATGATTTTTCAGATGTCCTATCATTAAAGTAATTCCTAATTTCAAAATCATAGTTTTAAAACGATCTGCGCACGAATGTCGGATCGAACGGGTCCTTGAATTTCATTGTTGCCGGAACTAATACTTTCCGTATCGTAAAAATAGCTAAGAGCATATTTTGCTTGTACTTTAAGATGTTGGTTTACTTGCCAATCGCCTAAAATGAAGAATCGAAAACTTTCACCGTAATAAGCGGGAATAGAAAAGCTTAAATACAGATCTCTTTCATAGCTATACAATCTACTGGCGTAATTAGGGCTGTTTACCAGAGCAAAACGGTAGCTAATTTTAAGCTTACTGTTCCTAACAGTATGTCTAAAATCTTGAGCAACCATAAAGCCTTCGCTTCGCGCTTGCTCACCCAAGCCAACAGTTTTAATTTGTAAGGTGGTTTTACTTTCTAATTTCCGAAGTCTTCTATCTTCGAGTTGCAGGCGCAAATGAAATTGTTGATTAGTGCTTAATGCTAAGCTTCCTTGGTGATATGCCGCAGATTTTCCTTCGCGATAGTTTAGTCTTAGGCTGAGATCTCTTTTGTAGTCGACTTGGTAATTGAAATTATTTTGCCAATCGAAGCCCTTGCTCGGGCTGCTCTCACTAAAGGAAATCCAACGAAATTCTTGCTGATCAAAAAAGCAGTTGTAATGCAGCTTGCGACTGATTTGCCAATCAAAACCTAGATAGTGGCCTTTCTCTCCTGCACTTCCTTTGGCGGCAAAAGGTGCATTCCAAAAACTTTGATAGTTAAGACCTAGGTTTCTATAGTGATAGCTAAAGCGAAGATTATCTAAAAGAATGGTTTGAAAGCCCCAAGAGTAAGCAATGTCTTTTTCACCATCGAAAGCCAACTCGCCAAAAAGATTGAAACTGCGGTATATGTAGTTCCAATCTAAACTCAGGTTCTTTAGATTGTCACCACTAAAATTCTTCATTTGATAAAGTCGAGTAGAAGTAGCCAATGGTATGGCTAAGCTTTCGTCGCGGTAGTTGAGGCCAATATCGATACTGGAGCCACGGAATTCAATGCGGCCGCCCATGCTATTGAGAGTGTTGCGGTCTTTCTTCTCCATTTCACTCAAGGTGCGGTAAAGACCATTTCCGCCGAAACTTTCGGTGAAAAGACTGTCGCTTTCAAGATTAGAACTAAGTCGTCCATCAATTTTTTTATGCGAAAGAAAAAGCTCCAAACGAAGCTTCTCCCACTTAAGGCTACTGGCGATTCCTCGGTAAAAACGATTTTCATCGCTACCTGCATAAGGCACAATGCCTCTGCCATAGCGTTTTATGTCCACCGCAGAAAAAGATCGTCCTAAACTCATGCTCGACCACAAGGCCAAACCTTGTCCAAATTCGACGTTATAGTCGCCAATTATTAGTTCTTCAATTATGCCATAATTTCGTAATGCAATATGTCCGCTAAAAAAATCGAAGCCCAGATTACGACCATTTTGTTGCCAAGGTTCACCCGCATCTTTTTGGAGATTAAAAGCCGCTTGTAAATTATCGCGATAAGCAAAACGATAACGAATAAGATAGTCTTGCGGCGATCCCATAAAACCACCATTTTCAGGAGGACTATCATAAGCTGCACGTTTTTCCAGTCCGCTTGTGCTTCGTAAAAAGACTTGATGACGGCCGTATTTTAGCACCGCTGGCCAGTAAATTTTTTCTTTGGTATCACGTGCTTTTAAGTTAAAGTCGTTTAAGAGTAAAGTTACTGTGTTGCTATCTATCCCCTTGATAGAGTTCAGCTCTTGTGGGCTAAGAATTGGTCCTGTATGTTTGATATGTTGGAGAATATTATTCACCTTGAAAACATCTAAATAGGGAAGGGAGAGCAATTCTTCTTGACCGCTAAAGTTGAGGGACTTTTTGTTCTCTTCAAATAAGGAAAACCTCTCGGCCCATTGGTATAGATCTATATCCGAGTCGGGGTTTTCACTCAATTGCTCTTCCCAACGGGCTTGGTTAGATTCGAGATCTTCTTGGGCCTTCAGACCATAATAAGAAAGGCTAAGCAGTAAAAATATTAAAAGCTTGTTTTGCATCAGAGTTGGAAGTTTAAATCAATACACATTTCTGATCCCCAAGCATTAGATTGCAAATAGGAAAGGTTTAGTCTGAATTTATACCATTGCAAACCTGCTCCGCCGCTAAAATTTAGTTGCTCACTATAATTGCTTCCCAGTCGCAAAAAGAGCCCCTTCTTAATTTCATATTCAAAGCCCGACATTAATCGTAGGGACTCCTTCCAAGCACTTTCGGCCTCAAAGGAAAATTGAAGTTCCTTTTTAAGATGATAGAGAAATCCTAAAGAAAAGCTACTGGGTTTTAAATGGTATTCTTGCGAAAGCTTACGCGAGAAGGGGTTTTTAATAGCAAGACCGTATTGTAATTTAGAGGCACTTTTCCCAAAGAGAAAAAATTCGACCGAGGGTACCCAGCCGCTGCTACCTGCTTCAATATAATAGGCTTCGGAGCCGAGTCGTAAGCCAAGGGCAATGCTTTTACTAAGTTTCTGCCCGTAGGCGAGCATAATTTTACTCTGGTTGAAATATTCAAAACCGAAATACTCTAAGCTCAAGCCAACTTGCTGGCCAAAGCTTTTGAAATTTCCGCAAAGGGATGATTTCTGCAGAGCCTCTATTCCAAATACTTGACGATGAGAGCTACTGAGAAAATTAGCATCTAAAAATGCTAAGGCAGCGGGATTATTAATGCCACTCCAAGCGTCAATTTGGGCCAGTCCACTTCCGCCTAAGGCCAACGAACGGGCATCTGGTTTTTGATCAAGTGGATTTTGACTCCACAAGCAAAAGGGAATTAAAAACGTTAAAAAGATTATTCTTTCCATGGGAGATAAATTCTGTATTTTTCTCCCCTCCAGCATTAAAGCTAATTAGAATTAAGACTATCAAAAAAGCAGCTCTCATACTTATACTTTTAATAAGCGTTTTACCAGGCTTTTCCCAAGACTATAATTTTAGTAAAATAGACTTGGAGGCAGGTCTACCGAGTCGTGTAATAAACGCTATTGCGGAAGGCTCCGATGGCTATATTTGGATGGCATCAGAGGGGGCAGGACTCTTGCGTTATGATGGCAGAAGCTATGAAAACTATGGCTTAGAAGAATTTCCGGTTTTATTGGATGTGCAGACTGATGCACAGGGTAAAATCTGGTTTCATAACGGACGACGCCTATGGTTTTATGATGGTCTAACTATAAAAGAATATCCCTTACCGGAAGGGGCTGCCATTAAACAATTAAAAGTGTTTAAGGAAAAGCATCTCTTGCTTAATTCGGGTTTATACGCTTTGGCTAAGGATTCCTTGGTATCCATTTCAAACCCACTTTCAACCATTGACGATTTTACTTTTTTTAAAGGCTCTTTATTCTTGCAAAGTGGACGAGATTTATGGCGAAAGGCGAAAGGCGATTGGGAAAAAACAAGATTTCAAATAACTGCGCTTCTAGCGAAAGCGAATGCCCAGAGCCTAATTATTAACGATACCGTTTACACAGATGCACAGTTAATTAAAAGTGTTTCCTTCGATGATTCGATGGGGATACAAGCTTATGCGCAAAATGCATCTTTTCAACTTTTCCTTGGCCAAAGTCATTTGTACCTCTATACAGAAGATGATAGTCTAAAGATTCCCTATTCTTCTCGTCTTTTGACTTCTGATATTAAGGATGTTTTTATCAGCTCCAACGGGGTGATTTATCTTATTTTAAGGGAAGGGCTAATGAAATTGGAAGATTTAGCCAGCTTCAAGCTCGATTCTAAATATGGTGTGTTTTGTACCTATAAAATGGGCGGACAGTATTTTGCTGGTACCGAGCGCGGGCTGGAGATTTATGATGCCAATTATCACTTAGTTAAAAGTTTTGATTTAGGATTTATTCTCAGCTTGACGGCCTTTCAGAATGATATTTACATTGGTACGGAAGCGGGCTTATATCGCTTCGATACAGAAAGTGGCGCCATGGAAAAGCTGGGCTTGAATGGCTTCGTTTTTTCCTTGATTGCCCATAATGATGAGCTTTGGTTGGGAGCAGGTGATGGTATCTATCGCTACGCTCAAGGACGATTTACCAATATTAGTTTTGAGGAAGACTTAGCCCGAGCGACAGTTTTTTCAATTAAAAAAGATGCCGCTGGTGCTTTGTGGTTCGCTTCTTACACCGAAGGGCTATGGCGCTTAAAAGATGGGCAATGGCAGGCTTTTCGTGAATATGGGGGATTGAAATTGGATAGCATAAACTTTAGTTCTTTTTTACCCCTTAAAGGAGATCGCTTATTAATAGGGACTCCCAGTGATGGGATTTTTGATTTGAGAGGAGATAAGTTGCTGCATTTTGGTTTACGCGATTTAGATTTTGCGGAAATACGCGACATTCAAGAATGGCGCGGCGAGATTTGGTTGGGCACGAATAAGGGTATTGTGAATTATCGCGAACTATCGCTGTCCAAGCAAAGTCAAACTCCGGTTAAGCTACATTTCTTAAAGGCTAATGCGAGTTTAAATGGTAGCTTCAGCACCAAAGAAGGTATAGTGTATGCAAGTAGTAAGGGCCTCTTTATACTAAATTTAGAAATTTTAAACCTGCAAACTGCGCTTTCGAAAAGGGCAGAATTACAAGCCATTAACAGATTGCAAAGCACCAATGAAAGTCTGCTGCAATTTTGCCAAGACACGGCGGCCTTTGATATTTTACCCTTAAACTTAAAATTACCCTATAATTATAATTACTTGCGTCTTAATTATGGCAGTAAAAACCTTTATCGCCAAGAGTTCATTCAGTATCGTTATCGCTTAGTGGGCTTGTCGAGCGCTTGGAATTATGTGGGTAATTTTGGCGAGTCTTTTTATCCCGATTTAGCAGCAGGGCAGTATCAGTTCGAATTACAAAGTAGATATGCTTGGCAGGCTTGGCCCAATAATTCTCAAGTGTATGCATTCGAGATTAAAGAAGCTTATTGGCGGACCTGGTGGTTTATCAGTATTTTAAGTTTAAGCATCTTGGCTTTGACCACCTTTGTAATACGCGACCGCTGGTTGAAAACGCAGGAACGATTAAGTTTGGAAAACGAGCTTTTAGACATGGAAAGGAAGGCTTTACGCCTGCAAATGAACCCCCATTTTATTTTTAATGCCTTAGATAGTATTAGCAGTTTTATTTTTGTGAAGGATGCAAAACAGGCGGTTCGCTATTTGAATAATTTCGCAAAATTAATGAGGTTAACCCTTGAATCATCAATGGAGCATGTTCACCCTGTTGAAACCGAGCTTTCCATTCTTAAAAACTACCTTGAGCTTGAAAAGCTGCGATTCAGCGATAAGTTTGAATACGAGCTGGAGCTAGATGAGGAGATTGATTACGATGTTGGGCTTCCGCCAATGTTAATCCAACCCCACGTTGAAAATGCAATTTTACACGGACTAAAACCTTTAGATAGGCCCGGTCTTTTAAAGATTAGTTTTAAAGTGGATGGGGATAATTTATGCTGTACAATTGATGATAATGGTGTGGGGCGATCGGCTAAAAAGTCGGAACTTAGTACCAAGGGTCATCGTAGTATGGCGACCCAAATTAATAAAGACAGGATTGCTTTATTGCAACGTTCTATAAAAGGTGAAGTGGCTTTAAATATCATCGATAAAATGGATGAAAATGGCAAAGCCTGCGGCACCACAGTAATTATTAAACTACCAATTCAAAATATATAAAAATGCTAAAGGCTATAATAATCGACGATGAAAAGAATTCGCAAGAATCCTTAAAAGGTAAGCTAGATCTTTTTTGTCCCGAAGTGGAAATTGTAGGCATCGGCTCTAGTGTGGCAGAAGGTAAAAGCTTGCTAGCCGCTAATCCAGCCGATTTGATGTTTTTAGATATCGACTTATCAGGCGAAAGCGGTTTTGATTTATTGGAGCACCTTTCGGCAGAAGGGGTACAACAACCAGCCGTGGTATTTATTACCGCGCACGATGAATTTGCCATTCAGGCGATTAAATTTAGCGCCCTCGATTACTTATTAAAACCAGTTGATCCAGAAGAATTGGTGCGCGCCGTGCGTAAAGTGGAAGATAATAAGGGCTTGCCCAAGCGTTCCGCTAGCTTTAATGTTCTAGTAGAAAATATTCGTCAAGCTTCCGATAGCCCGAAAAAAATCGTAATTCCTACCTCGGAAGGAATGCATGTAATTCGCCTTTCGGATATTATCCGCTTGGAGAGCAGTAGCAATTACACCACCTTCTTTATTAACGGTGAAAAGAATTTACTAGCCTCCAAAACCTTGAAGGAATTTGATTCCATGTTAGAAGGTTATTCTTTTTTTCGCATCCATAAATCACACTTGGTAAACGTAAACTATTTGAAGAAGTACGTGCAAACCGATGGCGGTTATTTAATTCTAGAAGATGGCAGTCGCATTCCCGTGGCTAATCGCAAGAAAGAGCCTTTAATGTCTTTGTTGAAGAACCTTTAAATGACTTATTCTAAACTTTTGAAGGGCCCTGTAGATACTTCCATGAAACTGGTTTTTTGCTTCTCATTGATTATGCTTTTTACCATCTCAAGTTTTGCCCAGGCACAAAGTGGCGAAATTAAAAACGGCCAAGATTTCCTTATCAAGGCATTAGGCTTAAAGTCAAATATTGAGCTTAAGATACTCTTAGATGATTTTTTAGAGTCAAGCAATAGTCAGTCTTTACCGCAAGACTTTCCGCCAGATTACTGTGCTAAAAACTGCCAACTGATAATAACAAATGGGAGCGGTATGGTGCTAATTGGTTCGGAGCCAGCAAGGCTTAAGGAAATACGAAGTTTGGTATTCGAGTTCTTAGAAAACCCAGAGGGTGAAGTGTGGTTAGCTGATTCAATTGCCGCTAATTACTTTAATACCACAGGTTACCTTAGTAAAGGTCTAATTCATTTTTCCTTTGATTCTATTGCCAACGCTAATGTTATTGCCGCTCTTGCAGAAGCGCTTAAAGGTATCTCTGATTATAGAAACACTATAGCAAGACGTTACTATCAGCAGGAATACGCAGCATTAAACCCAAGCTTACAGGCAGACTTAGACGCTAAAATCAAGTCCAAGTTGGTACTAGAAGATTTTATTCCACCGCCACCGCCACCTCCGCCACCAGTTCCGGCGATGATTGAAGAATTAGACGAAGAAGAAGAGGAGGAAGAGCTTGATTGGTTCGATCCGCCTCAACCCTAAATTTGACTTAGTATTTTAAATCTTTACCGGCGGCAATTACCTTTTCGCCTAAACCCTTTTTGTAGGCTATGATGCGCTCAAGTAAATCGGCATTACTAGAAGCAACTATTTGAGCCGCTAGAATTCCTGCATTTTTAGCCCCATCTAGGGCAACCGTGGCAACCGGAACCCCACCGGGCATTTGTAATATGGATAAAACAGAATCCCAACCATCGATTGAATTGCGACTTTTTACCGGTACGCCAATAACGGGCAAGGGAGAAAGAGAAGCCACCATTCCTGGGAGATGAGCAGCACCACCTGCGCCCGCAATAATCACCTTAATACCGCGTAAATGCGCGTTTTTGGCAAAGTCGAACATAAGCTCGGGGGTACGGTGTGCCGAAACAATTTTTACTTCGGGCTCAATTTTCAATTCTCTCAAAACGTCGATGGCGTCTTGCATAACTGGGAGGTCAGAATCGCTGCCCATAATGATACTTACTATTGCACTCATATACTTATTACCTTAATAGTTTCTTTTACAATTTTTGCTTTGCTACGCGCTTCGTCCAAATTCGGAGCGATAATGGTTACATGTCCCATCTTCCGAAAGGGTCGCGTTTCGGCTTTGCCATAAAGGTGAACATAAACGCCCGACATGGCCATTAACTTTTCAATACCTTGGTATTTTACGGGGCCAGAATAATTTTCTTCGCCTACGAGGTTAACCATTACCGCCGGCTGAATGGTTTGGGTATCGCCCAATGGCAGGTTTAAGATGGCACGTAAATGCTGTTCAAACTGAGAGCAGATATTTCCTTCTATGCTGAGGTGGCCGCTGTTGTGTACGCGCGGAGCTACTTCATTTATTAATAATTCGCCACTTTGGGTGAGAAACATTTCTACCGCAAGGATGCCCACTAAGCCAAGTTTCTCGGCAATTTGCTTAGCGAGAATTTGGGCCGCGTCGCTTATTTCGGCTTTTAAATTACCCGGACTAAAAACAAACTCAACCAAGTTTGCGGTAGGGTGGAAGTCCATTTCCACTGTTGGAAAAGCCTTTACTTCACCTTTTTCAGAACGAGCCACAATTACAGCGAGTTCCTTCTCGAAAGGTACTAGATCTTCGGATAAACAAGGGGCATCGGGTAAGTCGTTCAGGTCTTCCAGGCTGCGGATTACAGATACTCCTCGTCCATCAAAACCACCAGTGGCAACTTTCCAAACAAAAGGGTAAGTTAAAGTGAACTCCTCGCAGGCCTTAATAAGCTCAGCTTTAGTGGCAAAGGTTTTAAAAGCTGCGGTAGGGATGCCTTGTGCTTGATAGAATTCCTTTTGGGTGATTTTATTTTTGATAAGGTCGATAAGGGCTGATTGCGGAAAAACCTTTTTGCCTTCCTTTTCCAGCTGGGCTAAAGCCTCGGTATTTACGTTTTCGATTTCAATGGTAATAACATCGCAGTTTTTACCGAAATTATAAACCGTGTCATAGTCCTGCAGTGAGCCTTGCTCAAACTCTTTTGAGCCTATGCGTGAGGGGGCATTTGCAGCCGGGTCTAAAATTTTGGTGCTAATATCTAAACGCTGTGTTTCGGTCAATAACATTTTACCGAGTTGACCGCCGCCAACTATTCCCAAACGAAATTCTGATGAGTAGTAATTGGTGTTCAATTCAATCATTTTTTAAAGTATATAAGGTAACTTCTGCTAAAGGGTGAACCATATAAAAGCGGCCACTGCGCAATTCTTCACACTTAAAACGCTTGCGGCTCTGGGCTCCCTTACGGAAGAGTTTTTGGTTTAAAATAAAGCGATCTCCTTCTACTAAATCTTCCAAATGTTGGGTTGAACTGGTTTTTTTGGAATCGTAGTTTTTCAGCACACGCATCAGCTCTAAGCTGCGAGCAGAGCTTGCATGACCTTTTTCCAAACTATCGATGAAGGCTTTGCCAACATCATCTGGAAACAATCCTTGCTCGAGAAAGGCAGCGCTATTTAAGCGGAAGGTTTCTTGCCACTCTTCGCCATGGGGATTTATATTTTTACCATAAAGCATGTAGGCTTCAAGGTGTGCGTATTCGTGAATAAGGGTAATTAAAAAGTGGTAGCAATTAAGATTGCCATTAACGCTTATGCGGTGAAGGCTGCCCTTCCGCGGAAAGCGATAATCGCCAAATTTTGATGTCCTTGGCTTGGCTACTAAAACCTGCAGAGGGTATTTATTTAATAAAGGCTCTAAAAGATCTAAAGCACCTGGCGGGAGATAGGGTTCTAAGCCCTGATATTTATATTTTGCCATTAATAAATCATACTCTTAGACTTACCCGGGCAGTTACATTTTTCGAAACTGCGGCAAGCATTGCTAACCAAGCTAAGCATCACTAGGATAAGGATAACTTTAATAATTGGAATCGTCTTCTTCATTATTGAGGCTTAACGCAAAATTACTCTTATTTTTGCGACATGTATTTATTAAAGTGGTTAAACGATTTAGGTAGGTACTTTTTGTTGCTTGGGCGCACTTTTCGCAAACCCGAGAGTAGGAGTATGTACTATAAAGCCTTTATTAGCGATCTAGACCTCTTGGGTTTAAATAGCTTGGCGCTAGTTACCGTAATCTCCGTATTTGTTGGAGCGGTGGTAACTATTCAAACAGCTTTTAACCTGGATGATCCACTAGTGCCCGATTATTATGTGGCTATTGCAACACGAGAAAGTATCATTTTGGAGTTTTCACCTACCATTGTTAGTTTAATATTAGCGGGAAAGGTTGGTTCTAATATTGCCTCTACCTTAGGGAGTATGCGCGTTTCAGAGCAAATAGATGCCTTAGAAGTGATGGGTGTAAACCCCGCTTCTTATTTGATTGCCCCCAAGATTTTGGCCTTGGTGTTTTTTAATCCCATCTTAATCATTATTAGTATGTTTTTAGGAGTGCTGGGAGGTTATTTTGCTTCTATGGGCGGGGTAATGACCGTTAGCGATTATGTATATGGTTTAACGGTTGATTTTGTTCCTTACCACATTACCTATGCTTTAATAAAGTCTTTTGTATTTGCCTTTTTAATTGTCACGATTTCAGCCTATTATGGATTTTTTGTGAAAGGGGGGGCTATTGAAGTGGGTATAAATTCAACCAAAGCCGTGGTAAGTAGTTCGGTAGCGATTATCGTTTCAAATTATATGCTCACGAATTTATTATTGGTTTAATGATAGAGGTAAACTTCATTCACAAAGCCTTTGGCGATAAGGAAATACTAAAGGGTATTGATGCTACATTTTTCCAAGGAAAGACCAATTTGATTATTGGGCAAAGTGGCTCCGGTAAAACTGTATTTCTGAAAAGTTTGGTGGGTTTGCACGAGATTGACCAAGGTGAAATCATTTATGATAATCGAGCCCTGGGAGCTCTTAATAATAAGGAACGCAAAGCGCTACGCACCGAAATGGGAATGGTTTTTCAAGGCAACGCCTTATTCGATTCTTTAACCATAGAGGAAAATGTAACCTTCGCTTTAAGCATGTTTAGCGATATGTCCCTTTCGGAGAGAAGAGATAGAGCAGACTTTTGCTTGCAAAGAGTGAATTTACCCAATGTGCATAAGCAGTTTCCATCCGAATTATCGGGAGGGATGCAAAAACGGGTAGCTATTGCTCGGGCAATAAGCATGAACCCCAAGTATCTCTTTTGTGATGAGCCTAATTCTGGTTTAGATCCCAAAACGGCTATTGTAATTGATCGCCTACTGCAAGAAATTACCCAAGAGTTTGATATCACTACGGTAATTAACACCCACGATATGAACTCGGTAATTGAGATAGGGGACCATATTATTTTTATTAAAGATGGCACTAAAGCTTGGCAGGGAACGGGTGAGCAAATTCTTAATACCGACAATCCCGAAATCGTAGACTTTGTTTATAGCTCACGACTATTTCAAAAGATTAGAGAAAACATGTAAAAAAAAAGCCGCTTCATTTGAAGCGGCTTTTGAGTTTTAGGGCGAATAGCAGTTATTGCTTTTGAAGCTTTATGGTTTTCACCATTCCTTTGCCTTGAATATTTACTAAATAGGCACCCGCTTTATATTTTGATAAATCAAGAGCATAATCTTCGTTAGCATTTACACTTAGTTCTTTGTTTAGAAGTAAGTTGCCCGCCATATCGTATAGTCTAAGATTATAAGTTCCACCTTGCTCGAAGTTTACTTTTCCTAAACCATTGGTCGGGTTAGGGTAAACGCTAAACTGAGTAGCTTTCTCTTCGTTGATGCTTATATCAAAACGAGGAGCATCTGCTACCACTAAACGGATAAAAGGAGCTTCGAAAGTTTGACTATTTAAAAACCCACCAAACCAATCGCCGTCTGACGTTTGGAATATAGCTGTTTCAGCTGGTTGGAAGTATCGGGCACTGTTCCCAATTCGAATAACTCCGTCGGTAGCATTGGGAAAGAAGTTAACTACCACGAAATAAGTGCCTGTATTTAAAGCGACGGGGTGATTCGCAGGCGTCCAAGTTTGGGTACCATTATCGTAAATACTGTCTTCTACCCCTAATGGGAAACGAGTGTTTTGACCAATAAGATTAGCGTTTAAGGTAAATGAACGGCGAATAACAGGGGTGGCGCTTGAAGGGAAACCACTGCCAAATTCAAATCCTGCAGTATCAAAAATAGCAATTTCGAGGTCAGCAGTAGGGTCGGTTAAAGAGCTTAGTAAAATATCAACTCCTTCGATAAAAACAAGGCCAGCGCCGGAGCTATCAGGGTCTTCATTTTCTAAACTATAGCGTGTACCCGCAGCAATCATTTCTGAGGCGGAACTTTGGGAGCCGAAGAAGTTATCGGTTGTACCCCAGTCTACCGCATAAATATTGTCGCTAACATTAAAGTTAACGGTGTCTGTGGCGGTGGTAGCGTTAGCATCTAAACTATCGCTAATTACTCGGTATATTAAAGAGTAGCTTCCTATGGCACTTGGTGTCCAGCTATTGGTGTTTAGTACCGTAAAGTCAACCGAGTCTAGCATGGGTACGCTTGCTACAGATGCGCTCGAAGTTAAGGTAGTTACATTGGTGCCATTAGCATCCAGAATTTCAACTTCCAAGCTTACATTTGTTTGGGTAGCTGCGCCATAATTGTAAACGTTCGCATCGCATGAAATAGGTACAAGCTGATCAATTTGAACGCTACCGTACTTAGTATAGGCAGGGTTTCCGTTAAAGGTGATGTCAATGGGAGGGGCACCATTTACTTCGGTTAAGCGCAATTCATTATCCGGTAAAGAACGTAGTTCGATATCATCTAACATCCAGAAGTAATATCCTGTACCGTTGTTGTTACCGGGTTTGTTACCAGCATATATAAATTGAATCATAGCCTCTGCTTCTCCTCCAATATAATTGGAAACGTTAAAGCTTAGTTCTAAATCATCTGCAGTAGCGCCATTCACGGCTACTTCAGTAAACAGTTCAATGGTGTCGTTGAAAGTTGCACCGCCATCTTTACTAAAGGCCACATAATAATTGGTGAAGAATTGACGAGCGTAGGAATTGAATTTTAATTCTACGGCACTTTGCATGCTCATGTCAATAGTATCGGTATTAATTCTACCAATATGAGGAGTTGGTGCAGAGCCACTTCCCGCGTTGGCAGCTACACCACCATTATCAAGATAATCTGAATCAAAAATAAGGAAACCCGTAGCGCGTGTTGGACTTTGGATAGTGCCGGTACCGGTGGCAAATGCTCCGCGACTGCCAGTATTGCTATTAGGATTGGAACTAGGGCCGCGATATTCCCAACGAGAGTTAGCGGAAGATCCATTTTGTGTCCAATCGGCGGGGATGCCTGAAGTGAAATCTTCACTCCAAAAAACGGTTGTAGATTCTATCGCTTGGGTTTTTGTGCGAGTATTGAGATTTTTAGCTGGCTTAGCATTGATAAGGTCAGGCTGATAAAAGCCTGGCTTAATGGCGAGAGGCGCTTTTTTTGCGGTAATCTGAGCCTGGCTTGCATAGCCCATTCCGACTAGAGCTAGGCTACATAGGATAGCTGCTTTTTTCATTAATTGTATTTTATAGGGTTTGAAAACACAATAGTAGAGCCCTTATCTGGCCTTAGCTTGTCATATGTTGTGCAATGCTTGCGAATAGCCTTAAGGAAATGTTAAAACCTATCATATAAAAAACCAGTTTAGTTATATGATAGGTTTAAAGCATAGCTAAAAAAAAAGCCGCTCCATTGGAGCGGCTTTTAAGCTTATTGAGAAACCGTTCTTATTGAATAGTAATCTTAACAGTTTTATCAGTTCCTTCACCTTTAATGTTTACTAAGTAAACACCAGCTGGGTAAGAAGAGATATCAAAGTTGATACGCTCGTTAGAGTTTACAGACTCAGCTTTAGTGAAGATAGGCTTACCTACCATGTCTAAAATTGTAATGCTGTAATCGCCACCGTTATCAAATTCTACGTGACCAGTACCGTTACTAGGTACAGGATAAACGCTAAATCCGTCAACTTCAGATTCTTTAATACTATTATTATATTCATCTACTTCTAAACGGATGAAAGTACCTTCGTGTACTTGTGAAGTAAATCCACCGAACCAGTTACCGTCACCTAACTGCATAACAGTTGAGAAACCTGGCTGATCAAATGATGCGTCATTCGCGATACGAATTACACCGTCAGTTGCATTCGGGAAGAAGTTTACAATCATTAAGTAAGTATTGGCAGGAAGTGCTAATGGCTGACCATTAGTGGAAAGGTCAAAGAAGGCATTACCACCAATAAGGCTACTGTTTAAAGTAAAGGATTTACGGAAAGCCGCAGTCGCACCTGCCGGGAAACCAGCGTTGTAGGCAAAGCCAGTAGTGTCGAAGAATGCGATTTCAATATCTGCAGTACTATCAGTGGTAGCACTTAATTCAATGCTCGCTCCACTAATATATACTAAACCTGCTCCTGGGTTTAATGGATCTTCGTTTTCTAAAGAATACATAACACCCATCGCGATAATGTCGCTAGTTGCTGAGTTAGTACCTACATAGTTATCGATGTTATTACGGTCAGTAGAATAAAGAACGTCATTTACAAAGAAATTAAAGGTATCAGTCTCAGTAGTTAAAGCACTAGTGATAGAGTCAGAAACAGCTTTGTATACAATTAAGTAAGAAGCTTGTTGTGCTGGAGGAGTCCAAGTAGGAGTAGTAAGGTCATTGTAATTACAAGTGTCACCAGTTGCTAAAGTTGGGCAACCAGGAGCACTTATGGTAGTTACTAAACTAGGAGAACCGCTGGTTACATCCCAAATTTCTACTTCAACATTAACATTGGTTTGAGTTTGAGTACCGTAGTTTAAGATGTTAGAATCAAATTCTACCGGTACGATTTGATTAGTTTGCATGATACCATACTTAGGATAAGCAGCACCATTACTGTTGTAAATCATATCGTGAGCAGGAGCTCCGTTCCAAGTAGTAAAGAACATTTGATTTGCTGGAGGTGTACGTAACTCAATATCGTCAATCATCCAGTAGTAGTAACCATTACCGTTCGCGTTACCAGGAGTTCCGTCGAAGATAAATTGCATTACCACATTGGCTTGACCACCGATGATACTTGAAACGTTCGCTACTGCTTCTTCACCGTTAACAGTAGAAGCATTTACAGCCACCACAGCGTCAGAGAAAAACTCTACCGTATCGTTGTAAGTTACACCACCATCAATAGAAAAAGCAACAAACCAGCTAGAGAAGAAACGACGAGCGTAAGTTTCAAAAGCAAGTTCCACTTGTGGGTGCATTGATAAGTCAATGGTATCTGTAAATAAACGACCTACGTGTGGTGCAGGAGCAGTTCCCATACCCATAGTAGCTGATGATCCTGAGTTGTCAAGATAATCTGAATCGAAAATCATGAAACCATTACCAGTAGTAGTAGAAAATAACGGATCATTTGCACCAGTAGCGATTCCTGAGAATGCACCTCTTGAACCTTGGGTGTTATTAGGAGTGGTATTAGGGCCACGGTACTCCCACTGCGCAGTGGCTGGGGTTCCAATTTGGCTCCAACCTGTAGGGATACCATTGGCGAAATCTTCGCTCCATACAACTGTAGAAGCGCCGTTATCTGCTTGTGCAGATTTAATAGCACGCTTGGCGGGTGCGTCTTGGATTTCTAGAACAGGGTCAATTTGTGGAAGACCTTGTGCATTAACCGCAATAGCAGAAGCCAAGCTAAAAAATAGAATAGCTGTTTTCTTCATGTTTTTAAATTAAGGGTTATATCGTATTAACACTAGTTTAACAAAAGTAGTCAAAGTTTTACTTATTGACAACAAAAAAGGGAGCTCAAAAGAGCTCCCTTTTATTAATATAGATTCTAATTATTAGGCTTCCGCTTCGATATAGCTTTCAATCGGTTCGCAGGTGCAAATTAAATTTCGATCACCAAAGGCATCATCCACGCGACGAATGCTTGGCCAAAACTTATTGCTGTATAAATAGTCTAGAGGAAAGGCAGCTTTTTGACGGCTGTAGGGCAAACTCCATTCGTCTGCGGTAATGAGCTGCATAGTATGCGGCGCATTTTTAAGCGGATTGTTAAGTTCATCTTCTAGTCCTTCCCCAATTTCTGCGATTTCCTTACGAATGCTAATCATCGCGTCAATAAAGCGGTCTAGCTCATGTTTGCTTTCACTTTCGGTAGGTTCAATCATTACTGTACCTGCTACAGGGAAAGAAACGGTTGGTGCGTGATAACCGTAATCCATTAATCGCTTGGCAATGTCGGTAACTTCAATGGCCGCTTCTTTTTTAAAGGGACGGCAATCAATAATCATTTCGTGGGCGGCACGATTTTTTTCATTGGTATAAAGTACCTCGAAATAGCCGTGCAAGCGCTCCTTAATATAGTTGGCATTTAAAATAGCGTACTCAGTGCTTTGTCTTAAGCCCTTCGCGCCTAGCATTTTTATATAGCCATAACTTATAATTAATATTAATCCACTACCGAAAGGAGCCGCTGAAATAGGAGAAATAGGGTGTTTTCCTCCCGTTTTCACAAATGGATGTCCTGGCAAAAATTGACTTAAATGCTCCGCCACGCCAATAGGACCCATTCCGGGGCCACCGCCACCGTGAGGAATAGCAAAAGTTTTATGCAGGTTTAAATGACATACGTCAGCTCCAATCTCTCCCGGGCTAGTTAAGCCTACCTGGGCATTCATATTGGCACCATCCATATATACTTGTCCACCGAAATCGTGAATTATTTGGGTGATCTCTTTTACTCTTTCCTCAAATACTCCGTGAGTAGATGGGTAGGTAATCATTAACGCGGCAAGATTGTCTTTATATTTTTCGGCCTTTTCTAATAGGTCGTCCACATCAATATTACCATTGTCATCACACTTGGTAACCACTACTTTCATTCCCGCCATAACTGCTGACGCAGGATTGGTTCCATGAGCCGAGCTAGGAATAATAGCAATATTACGTTGGTCGTCGCCGCGTGATAAGTGATAAGCTCTAATTACCATTAATCCGGCATATTCGCCTTGTGCACCACTATTAGGCTGCATGCTCATGGCGTGGAAACCAGTAATTTCGGCTAAGTCGCGCTCTAGATTAGAGATTAATTCGCGGTAACCTAAAGTTTGATCGGTTGGTGCAAAGGGATGAACGTTTGCCCATAATGGCCAACTTAAGGGGATCATTTCAGTCGCCGCGTTCAATTTCATAGTGCAGCTTCCTAAAGCAATCATACTGTGGTTAAGCGACAAATCTTTGCGCTCCAAAGATTTTAAATAGCGCATCATGTCGGTTTCGCTGTGGTAGCGGTTAAAAACTGGATGCTCTAAATAACTGGTGGTTCTTTTTAAGTCGGGCGGAATTACGTTCACCTCTAGTAATTTAGGACTAGGGGCTTTCATTTCTTTCGCTTCCGCAAAGATGGCCAGCAACTCTTCAACCGCTTCTAAATTGGTAGTTTCGTTTAAGCTAATACCAATCTCATGATTACTGATATAACGAAGGTTGATTTCTTTTTCAATCGCTCTACTGCGAACTTCTTCTTTATCTACTTGCCCTAATTCAATACGTAAAGTATCAAAAAAGTTTTGGTTAACCTGATTGTAGCCCAAGCGGTTTAAACCTTCACTTAGGGTTACTGTATGGTAATGAATTTTACTAGCAATATTCTGTAGACCTTTGGGCCCGTGATAAGCAGCGTAAGCGCCCGCCATTACAGCCAATAAAACTTGAGCAGTACAAATGTTGGAGGTCGCTTTATCGCGTTTGATATGCTGTTCTCTTGTTTGTAAAGCCATTCGTAAAGCTCTGTTTCCTTCCTTGTCGATCGTTTGACCGATAATACGACCAGGAATTAAGCGCTTATAATTATCGTTAGTGGCAAAGTAGGCTGCGTGTGGTCCACCGAAGCCTAATGGAATACCAAAACGCTGTGTTGTTCCCACTACTGCACTAGCTCCCCATTCTCCCGGAGGAGTTAATAAGGCTAAGCTCATGATGTCTGCTGCCACGGCAACTTCTACATTGTTTGCAAGCGCATTGGCCATAAAATCTTCATAGTTGAAGATTTCACCGTCTGCTGCCGGGTACTGAATTAAAGCACCGAAGTAATCTTCCGATAAATTGATATCGCGATGGTCGCCAATAACTAGTTCAATGCCTAAAGGCTCAGAACGCGTCTTGATCAATTCAATGTTTTGATGCAAACAATGGAAGGATACAAAGAATTTATTGGCATTGTTCTTTTTCTTATCTCGGCTACGACCGGAATAAAACATAGCCATGGCTTCTGCTGCCGCAGTAGATTCATCCAGTAAACTGGCATTGGCAATAGGTAAGCCCGTAAGGTCACTCACAATCGTTTGGAAGTTTAATAAAGCTTCCAAACGGCCTTGGGCAATTTCCGCTTGATAAGGCGTGTAAGCCGTATACCAACCTGGGTTTTCTAAAATGTTTCTTTGCACTACACCCGGCATAATAGTAGGGTGGTAGCCTAATCCGATATAGGATTTAAACACCTTATTTTTTCTGGCTAAATCGCGAATGTGATTTAAAAACTCATTCTCGGTCATGGCCAGGCTGAGGTTTAATTCTTCCTTCAAGCGGATACCCGCCGGAATGGTTTCGCTAATTAGTTGTTCTATTGAGCTTGCCCCCACCACTTTCAACATTTCTTCAAGGTCATTCTCACGTGGCCCGATGTGTCGGTAGGCAAAAGAATCAGTATTCATATCCGAATCGAAATAAATTGTGAATATTCGCACAAAAGTAACATAAAGCCTGTTCTTATGTTTCGCACTTTAAGCATAATTTTACAGCAACAACACAAGCGTCTATTTTATTGAAATTTCTGATTGCATTATATCGCTCAAACTTCTGGGTAGGCTTGGCGGCTGCAGCCTTAACTTACCTCAGTTTTGGTCAAGAAATTACGCTCGATTATCTATTGTATACGCTCTTTATTCTCTCTTCAACCATGAGCGCGTACAATTATATGCATTGGGTGAAATCGCTTAACAACTATCGTGAGAAAAAAAGTTTGGAGGAAGAAGACCACCCTATTGATTGGGCTTCTTTTAGCCGTGCCGCTTTTGCTGGAATGTTGGCCTTCCTCTTATTGTTTTTTTTAGGCTCGATTACGCTCATTTACTATTTGTTTCCGGCTTTATTGATCGCGCTTTTATATCCTTTGGCTTTTCCACATCCAAATCGAGCCTTTAGTAGCTTGCGCATGATGCCCGGCTTAAAGCTTTTTCTTATCGCTGGTTCTTGGTCCTACTTAAGTTTCGCTATTCCTTATTGGATGCAAGGTAGAGTGGATACCCTGTTTTTTGGCTGGGAATTTTTAATGCGCACCTTATTGGTGATGGGTTTAACCATACCTTTTGATATTCGCGACTTAGATAAAGATAAGCCCTCTATGCGCACAGTGCCGCAGGTTTTCGGGAAAGACAATGCCATAGGCCTTGCCATCTTAGCTTTGTTTCTCTATCAAATTTGGACTTTAATGCAATTCTTTTTCTTTGGGCAAGCTTGGTTTCAAAGTTTGGCCATTTTGTTGGCTTTAGAAATCGGGATTCGCATGATTAAGAACTTGAAAACAAACCGCAGTGAATTCCAAGTCAATTTTTGGATTGAAGCGATACCAATAATACTCCTTATTTTTAGTCAAATTGCCGCTTTGGCTTTTGGCAATTCCTAATTTTGACAATCAATTAGCATTATGATATATTCCAATACCGCCGCTGGCGCATTCGAAGCAGATCAGCAAGATCCATTACATAAATATCGAGCACAGTTTTTATTTCCGCAGCACAATGGGAAAGATAGCCTGTATTTTACCGGTAACTCGCTAGGCTTGCAAGCACGCAAAACCAAAGAACTTATTTTAGAGGAATTAGAAGATTGGCATAAATACGGCGTGGAAGGCCACATAGAAGCACGTCGTCCTTGGCTTTCTTATCACGAGAATTTTAGTGATAATCTCGCGAAAATTGTCGGGGCCAAATCTACGGAAGTGGTGGCCATGAACGGCCTTACCACTAATCTACATCTTTTAATGGTTAGCTTTTATCGTCCGCAGGGCAAGCGCACTAAAATCCTGTGCGAAGGCAAGGCTTTTCCGAGCGATCAATATGCTTTAAAAAGTCAATTGCGTTTTCACGGTCTTTCGCCAGATGAGTATTTAATTGAAATTATGCCCGATCCGGAAACTGAGCTGATAGATGAAGAGCGGATTATTGCGGCTATCGATGCAAATAAGGATGACTTAGCTTTGATTATGATTGGCGGCGTAAATTATTACACAGGTCAGTGGTTCGATATGCAAAGGATTACCGATGCAGGAAAAAGAGCGGGTGCCATAGTTGGTTGGGATTTAGCCCATGCTGCAGGTAATGTGCCTCTGCAATTGCACGAGTGGCAAGTTGATTTCGCGGCTTGGTGTGGTTATAAATATTTAAACTCGGGTCCAGGTGGAGTTTCGGGAGCCTTTATTCACGAAAAGCACCACGGACAAAAAGATATCCCTCGTTTTGAAGGCTGGTGGGGCCACGATAAACAAAATCGCTTTGCCATGCCCGATGAATTTATTCCCATACCTACCGCAGAAGCCTGGCAGTTAAGCAATGCGCCGGTTTTAGCGATGACGCCACTTTTAGCTAGTCTTGAGCTCTTTGCGGAAGTGGGTATGGATCAGTTACGCCAGAAAGCGCTGAAACTTACCGCCTATTTAGAGCAGGTTGTTAACGATGTGCGTGCTAATACGGGAGTAGAATTAAAGATTATCACACCTACCGAGCCACACAGAAGAGGCAGCCAGTTATCGATAATCTTGCCTAACAAAGGGAAAGTGGTGTTTAATAAACTTACTGCTCATGGTGTAATTGCCGATTGGCGCGAGCCCGATGTAATTCGTTTGGCGCCTGTGCCGCTTTACAACTCCTTTAGCGACGTGTTTGAATTTGGGCAATTGCTTGAAAAATTTTTAAAAGATTAATATGGAAAAGAAAAATATATCTATTGCGGGTGCGGGTTTAGTAGGATCTCTACTGTCTATTTATTTGGCCAAGCGTGGTCATAAAGTAGATATTTATGAAGGTCGTCCTGATGCGCGAAAGAAAAATATTGGCGGCGGGCGTTCCATTAACCTCGCCCTAAGCGATAGAGGTTTAAAAGCCTTAGCAGGCGTTGGTCTTGACCAGAAAGTACTCGATAAAATGTCTATTCCGATGTATCGTCGTGTAATGCACGATAAAGAAGGAAATTTATCTTATCAGCCTTATGGTAAGGAAGGTCAAGCCATTAATTCCGTTTCTCGCTCGGGCTTAAATGCCATGTTGGTTGAAGAAGCAGAAGCAAATGGCGTTACGATTCATTTTGAGCAGCGTTGCAAGGCGATAGATCTAGAATCGGCCACCGCTCGTTTTGAGAACGCATCTGGCGAAAGCCAAGAAGTGCACGCCGACCTATTATTTGGGGCAGATGGCGCTTATAGTGCCGTGCGTAAGGCGATGGTGCGTACCGATCGTTTTAGCTATTCGCAAGAGTATATTGATCATGGCTACAAAGAATTAACCATTCCTCCGGGCGCTAATGGCGAGTTTTTGATGGAGAAAAATGCCTTGCACATTTGGCCACGCGGTAATTATATGCTTATTGCTTTGCCTAATCCTGACGCGAGTTTTACCTGCACTTTGTTCTTCCCTTATGAAGGCAATCCTTCTTTCTCAAGTTTGGATAGCCTGGCAAAAGCACGTGCCTTTTTTGAAGAGCAATTTGCAGATGCTTTGGCTTTGATGCCAGATTTTGATGAGGAGTGGGAAAATAATCCTAATTCTTCTTTAATGATTGTGCGCTGTTTCCCTTGGACGCGTAACGGCAAGGTGGCCCTTATTGGAGATGCGAGCCATGCTATTGTTCCCTTTTACGGACAAGGAATGAATAGTGGTTTTGAAGATTGTACCGCCTTAAGCCGTTTAATGGATCAATACGGCGATGATTGGGCTGCGATGTTTAAAGCTTATGAAATAGAACGCAAACCCGATGGCGATGCTATTGCCGATTTAGCGATGCGTAATTTTGTGGAAATGCGCGATTTAACCGGTGATGCTGATTTCCTTTTGCAGAAGAAGATAGAGGCGAAATTTTCAAAGAAATATCCAACTAAGTGGACACCCCTTTATTCTTTGGTAACCTTCTCGGCCGATGTGCGCTACTCCGAAGCTTTGGCTTTAGGGAAAAAGCAAGATAGCCTGATGGCCGAAATTATGGCCATGCCTAATATTCACGAGATTTGGGATAGCGAAGCGGTGGAAACCAAAATGCTCGCTTTAGCAGAGAAGCTATAAACCAAAATAGCTTTAAATAAAAAAGAGGACTCATTTTCGAATGGGTCCTCTTTTTTAGTCGTAGTGAAAGCGGCATTTTGCAATAAGAACTTCTTCCTCTGTAACTCGGTAAATTAAGCGATGTTCTTTGTCAATTCGTCTTGACCAATAGCCCTGATATTTGTGTTTAAGAGCCTCTGGTTTTCCTAAACCTGTAAAAGGCGTTCTTGAAATATCTTTCAAAAGCTCATTAGTCTTTTTGAGGTTCTTCTTATTTGTTTTTTGCCAATACAAGTAGTCAGCCCAAGACTCTTCAACAAACACAAACTTCATTCTTCGATAAGCTCTTTTGTGAAAGAGTCAGCTTGGTTTAATTTTTTAATCGCTGCATCAAGCCTTTTTTCATTAGCCAAGGAGCTTAGTTCGTGCTGCGTGGCGTTTAAAGAGTTGTATTCATCTAAGGAAATAACAACAACCCCCGAACTCTTTCCTCTATTAATAATCAAGGTTTCAAAGTCATCGGAAACGGCGTCAAGATATTTCTTGATGTTTTTTCTGAAATCAGAAATGGTTGTTGTGAGCATTTTATTGTACTTTATTTTGTACAAAAATAAGTACAGAGCAGTGGTTTTCCAAAAATAAATCCGAGGTCACTTGACACGTTAATTTTCACTCTTTTCTAATCCTACTTCACGACCACTTTTTCTTGTCCAATCAATTCACCTTTGGCATTGCTAATCTTTAAGATATAAAGACCTTTTGCCAAGCGATCGGTGCGGAAACGGAAACTGTTTACACCGGCTAGGGCCAATTCCTCTACCTGAAAGAGCGGCCCATTTTTACCATCTAGCTGATAAAGGCTAAAATTGAGAAGTTCTTCTTTTTCTTGTTCAATTTCTACTCTAAACCAATCGATACTAGGATTGGGACTAAGCGAAATTTTTGGAGAAGCTTCTTCCTTCAGACCGATATCGCTGATGGGGGTTTGGTTCCAGTTTGGGCTTCGCAACTTGGCCAGAACAGTCAAGGGTACTCCTTGAGGACTGGCTTCATATCCTGTAGCCCAAATGGTACCCGTGTCGCCGTAGGCTAATTGGTTACCGGTATAATCGCCCCAGCGCTCATATGTGCGATCGCCATTACTGGAGATGATATCAATATAATCACCGCCTTCTACAATTTGTGTTCTTTCGCTGTAGCTAGAATCGTTATCAAAAAAGATAGCGGAAAAGCCAGCATTAAGGCTGTCGCCAGAATGGTTAAAGGTTAAAATCGATTCTACTTCAGCTCCCGATTTCCCCGTAAAGGTTACTTGAGGATAGCCCACGTCAATAGGATCAAGGTTGATGATTTTAAAATAACTGTTGGTTTTATTAGCACTTCTTAAGTCGATGATACCGTGATAAAAACCAGCGTTACCCGTTGGTGTTATGGTGTTGCCCACATACTGTATCCGTTGATTAAACATAAACCCACCCTGAATTCTGCAATCATTGCAGTCGAAAGTATGGTTGTTTTTCTGACGGGCCGAAGGAGGTAATCCATAATTGGTTTCTGTCGTGTAAACTTCCAAGCTTAGCTGCGGATTGCCCGTTGCTTTGTCGTCTATTTTGGCCACGAAAATGCTATCGTTAAGTGGGTCCAAGGCACGGCTGCCCAAAAAGTAAGTAGGAGCGGGAAGTAATTCCTTACCGTTGTCTATACCCGTAAAACTGAAAAGGTTTTTGCCGCCATATTCTAGGTTGTAATAGTAATGCTCTGTTAAAGCGAGCGAATCATAGCCTGCCTGTTTACCAATTTGACGAATGGTAGTTTGCACATAGCCACTGTTATTAGTAGAGCCATTGTAAAAAGTGTTCATGGTAATAAATAGGTCATCCTTGTTTACCGTAATATGTGGGTAGTCGCTCCAAGTACTATCGTTTAAAGGGTTGCCATTGATACGGTAAATATTAAAGCCATCGGCCAAGTCATTACTTTTAGAGAAGCCAATAATAATGGTGCTATTCTCCCAGGTATTACCGCTGAGGTAGAGCACAATAAAACGATCTGATTCGGGATCATAAATGGCGCGAGGGTCGTATTTACTGCCCGGTAAAAATTGGGTAGGACGGTAAAAACGGAAAAGGGTTAACTCGTATAACAAACTATCTTTTACATAATCGTAAGCTCCAATGGTAGAGTTTCGTACTCTTAAAATTTGCTGATTACGACCGATGGCAAAATCATCGTCATTTGGAACAGATCCGCTGTAGTTATTACCGTTTAAGCTATCCAAAACCTGAGGTTTAGGAGTGGTTTTAGAAACTTTGAAAGTCGAGTTATTTTTAAATTGCGGTATCTCGGTGCGCTCAGCCTTCCTTTTGTTAGCAATTTCGCGGTCGAGATGTGCATTAGGATGCGGCATTTCTTCGGCTTGTAAAATAGGGGAATAGTCTATTTCAGTTTTATTTGGCACAAATGAGCCAACCGGACTTATGTTGTTAGACGTTTTAACTTTATAACTAAATTGAGCACTGCTTAAAAAAGGGAGAAGGAAGACTAAACAAAAGGCTGTCTTTTTTGGTAGAGTACTTATCTTCGTAATGCGCATGCTTTTGAAATTTAATTGATTAACCCACGTTTCGCTACGTGTACCTATAAATATTAATTTGAAAAAAAAATATTCCAATATTCTTTTCCGTCTCTGCTTCTTGTTGTGCTTTTTCGCTAGTCAGCAGATAAGCGCCCAATTTTACTATGGAATAAGACAAGAGTACGGAAAAAATCGGGTTCAATTTAATGACTTTGATTGGATATTTCTACGCTTCGATGCCTTCGATGTTTATTTTTATCGCGGTAATGAAGAATTAGCGGAAAATGTCGCCCGCCTTACCCATAAAAACCTTCCTCGCATCGAATCTTATCTGGATGCACCGCTGGATGAGCGAGTACAAATTTTAGTTTTCAATAATCTTTCCGATTTAAAGCAGAGTAATGTAAATAGCAATGAGGAAGACGATTACAATACTGGCGGGGTAACGCGCATTAGCGGCAGTCGCCTCTTCGTTTATTTTGATGGCGATTATCAAAATCTGGAGAAAACCCTTAAAATGGGCCTAACGGAAGTGGTTTTGAGCAATTTTCTCTACGGAAGTTTCACGCAGTCTTTAGCCAATTCAGCCTTGTTAAACCTGCCTTCTTGGTATATGGAAGGTCTAATTTCTTACATGGGCGATAGCTGGAATAGTGATGTGGATATTAAAGTGCGCGATGGTTTTTACAGCAATCAATACAAAAGAATAAACTCCCTCACCCAGCTGGATGCGCGCTACGCCGGTCACTCTTTCTGGTATTTTATTGCACAGACTTACGGCGATAAAATTATCCGTAACATCGTTTACATGTCCGTTGTTAACCGCGACATTGAAAGTGGCTTTCTCTATATTTTAGGAAAGGAGCTGGATGAGATTACCGAGGATTGGAAGGCCTTTTATGCCGATCGCTATGCAAATACGCAAACAGTAAACCTTAAAGAGAAAAAGAGTCTCATCAAAGCCAAAAAGAACCATGAAATAACCAAGATAGTGGCTAGCGATGATGGACGCTATATAAGCTATGTGGATCGACGTTTCTCGCAGTATAAAATTTATGTTTACGATAGACAAACCAATAAAAAGGAAAAAGTTTACAGCGGTGGTTATCGCATCGCCCAAAACACGGATTATAGTTATCCGCTTTTAGCCTGGCATCCTAATAACACCAATCTGGCAATAATCACAGAAGAAAAAGGCGGCACTAATTTAAGCATCTACGACAGTGAAAAAGAGGAGCTTACGACCAAGCCCTTTTTTCGCTTCGATAAAATAATATCGCTGGAGTATGCACCAAATGGTAAGCAGTTTCTGTTAAGTGCCGCGAAAAATGGTCAGTCAGATATTTACGTGTACACCATTCTGAATACTAAAATTCAGGCGATTACTAGCGATGCATACGATGATCTGCATCCTACCTTTATTTCAGGGGGAAGTCGCATAGTATGGTCATCGAACCGTCCAGTTGATACGCTTTACCCACGCTCGAACAAGATGTTTAGTACCGATAACCTCGATTTATTCGCTACTGATAATCGTGAACTGCGGAATGATACAGTTGCCATTTGGCGTCTCACTAAAAGCCCACTTATTAATGAAGTTGCTAGTGAAGAGTTAGCGCCTGGCTTGGTTGGTTTTTACAGTAATCGCAGCAATGTAAGACGCCAGCATGCTGTAAAAATTGATAGTGCAATTGCTTATGTGGATACCACTACGCATTACGATTATTTCTTCAGCGAGTATGCCTTAAGTGATAATCAGTTTAGTTTGGTGGACGCGACTTACAGTAAAGAATCGGGTTTAAGCCATAGTGTTTACCTGCAAGATGGACGATACCGCATCTATGAAAATGAATTGCCATTAGAAGGCTTGCTGTCTTCACAAGCTATTAAGGTGAAGTCTAAAGATATCCGCCTCGAGGGAGAGATGCCACCCTCTGCTCCAAAGGAAGATCCTAACGAAGTACTTGAGCCTTTATATTATCCTGGTATAAGCAGAAGTCAATTGAGCCTCAATATTCTAAACTATAGTTTTAAAGGGGAACGAAAAGTCGAGGAAAGCAAAAAAGAAGAGCCCGATTTTGAGCGTAATCTGTTATTACCCGCAATAAATCCTGAAGATGTTGTGGCTCAAGCCGAAGATGAAATAGAAATTCCAGCGGTGCGCAATTATTTTCTTTCCTTCTTTAAAGATAATTTTACGGTGCGTTTTGATAATATGTTTGATAATCCTCAATACCAGCCTTTTACGGGCTTTGTAAGTGGAGATATATTAAACCAAGGTTTCAACATGAATTTCAAGTTGGGAGCAATGGATTTAATGCACGATTATCGCTTAGTTGCTGGCTTACGCACTACCTTTTCGCCCCTACCAGGAACTTCTTTAGCCCCTAATGCCGAGTTTATTATTGGGGTGGCAGATTTTAAAAATCGCATGGATAAGTTTTACACTTATACCCGTCGCTCACAAGTACAGATTTTGGCGCTAAACAATTACCGCCGTTTAATTAATAATGAGTTTAACTATAAGGTAGTTTACCCGTTTAATCCAGTGGCCTCCCTTCATCTTTCGGTGGGCTATCGCTTCGATGAAAATATCCGCTTGGCTACGGATTTTAACCAAATTGGAGAATCAATAAATTACACTGATTACGCTATTGCAAGAGCGGCTTATATTTATGATAATACGCGTAAACTAGGCCTAAATTTGTATGCAGGCTTGCGTTACAAGGCCTTCGCGGAGCATTATCGTAACTTAACCGTTAGTCCAACGGGATTGTATACCGCGGGGGTTGATGCACGTCATTACTTAATTATTCATCGTAATTTCATTTGGGCAAATCGCTTTGCAGCAGGAACCTCTTTTGGGGCCGAAAAACTAATCTATATAATGGGTGGTGTTGATAATGACTTCTCGCCTAATTTGGATCAGAGTACTCCTATCGCCCGCGAGAATAACTATATCTTCCAAACTTTGGTTACCAATATGCGCGGCTTCTTCCAGAATACGCGTAACGGAAATACTTTTGCCGTTGTTAATTCGGAGTTGCGTTTGCCGGTTGTGAGCTACTTTGCGAACCGTCCCATACGTAACGACTTTTTACAAAACCTTATGATTGTTGGTTTCGCCGATGTAGGTACCGCTTGGAATGGACCTTCGCCTTATTCGAAGGAAAATGTGATTAATACCATTACCGTTCCTTTAGGTACCGGCGGACAAATAGTATTAGATAGCCAAAAGGAGCCGATTATTTTAGGCACCGGAGTAGGCTTGCGCAGCCGACTTTTCGGCTATTATGTGCGCGCCGATTGGGCTTGGGGAATTGAAGATGGTATTGTTTTACCCAATGTGTTTTATATTTCTTTGAGTACAGATTTTTAATTTCAGCCTTTGCTTTATCGCCTAGCATTTTTCTAATCCAGTGCGTCCGTTCCAAAGGTTTTTTTCAGTAGGCTCTTACGGCCGATGCGTTTGGAGATGAAATCCTTTTCTAAATTCCAGCCACGAGCAGGGCTGTACTCGCGCCCATAAAAGATAATTTGCAAGTGTAATTTATTCCAGCACTCTTGGGGGAAAAGTCGTTTGGCGTCTTTTTCCGTTTGCTCCACCGATTTTCCATTGCTAAGATTCCAGCGAAACATTAACCGGTGAATGTGCGTGTCGACAGGAAAAGCAGGGAAGCCAAAACCCTGACTCATTACTACTGAAGCGGTTTTATGACCTACTGCCGGTAAGGCTTCTAAGGCCTTGAAATCCGCAGGAACCTCTCCATTATAGTCATTTATTAAAATACGACTAAGACCATAAATGCCTTTCGATTTCATAGGGCTAAGGCCACAAGGACGAATAATAGCTTGAATTTCCTCTTGGCTTAATTTGGCCATATCGTATGGGTTGTTGGCCTTTTCAAAAAGAAGGGGAGTAATTTTGTTCACGCGCTCGTCGGTGCACTGCGCAGACAATAGAACGGCAATTAGCAGCGTGTAGGGGTCTTTGTGATCGAGAGGGATAGGTGTTTCGGGATATAAATCCTCTAATGACTTAATTACATATTCTACCTTTTCTCTCTTTGTCATTTGGCTAACCTTTATGGTGAACGAAAATAAGCTTTGTTAGGCAAAACTTGGCAGACAGCGCATCTGCGAAAGCAAAAAAAAAAGCCCCAAACTGTAGAGTTTGGGACTTTGTTATTTTGGGTAAAAATCAAACTATTTCTTTTCAAACTTAGCTTGACCTTCTTCTAGCCAATCGACATATAATTGAATGTCGGGGTCATAAGCAGTAGAGCCATTAATGGGCTGCATGCTTTCGTGGCCTAAAATCAGGTATTGCGGTTGCGAATTACTTTTAAAGTGTTCAATTTGGAAGTCGCTCCACTTATTGCCAATGGTGCGGATGTTTTTTCCAGTTACCGTACTAACATATTTTTCTTCTTCGGCTAATTCTTCGCGCTCATCTACATAAAGTGAAATAAGTACGAAATCGTTTTTAAGGCGCTCTAAAACTTTAGGGTCGCTCCAAACTTGCTCTTCCATTTTGCGGCAGTTTACACAGCCCCAGCCGGTGAAATCGAGGAGGATGGGCTTGCCTACTTTTTTGGCATAAGCACGTCCCGTTTCAAAATCGTGGAAGCAATTGATATTGTGCGGACAATGATCGGGATCGGCGCCGTCGGGAATTTCCTCGGTGCTACTCACAATGGTTGCTGCGCCACCACCGCCAATGCCATTAGGCGATTCACTGTAAAACATGGGAGGTGGAAAGCCACTAATTAATTTTAATGGAGCACCCCATAAACCGGGAATTAGGTAGATGGTGAAACTTAAAGTAATAACGGCTAAAATTAATTTGAAAACCGAAACTTTATCATTCGGACTATCGTGGGGCATTCTAAATTTACCCAATAAATAAAGAGTTAGTAAGCTGAAAATAGCAATCCAAATAGCTAAGAACCATTCGCGTGGTAGAATCCCAGCTTGCCAAACTAAATCGGCCGTGCTAAGAAATTTAAAGGCAAACGCTAATTCGATAAATCCTAAAACCACTTTTACCGAATTTAGCCAGCCACCACTTTTTGGTAAAGAGTTTAACCAGCCTGGGAAGGCAGCAAATAAAGCGAAGGGTAAAGCTAGCGCTAAACTAAAACCGAACATTCCAATTAAGGGTCCTTGAAAACCACCGCTAGCGGCTTCAACTAGAAGGGTACCAATAATAGGCCCCGTACAAGAGAAGGAAACTAAAGCCAAAGTAAAGGCCATAAAAAAGATTCCAACAATACCGCCTTTATCAGAAGCTTGATCACTTTTGTTAACCCAGCTACTCGGTAAGGTAATTTCGAAGGCGCCAAAAAAGCTAATGGCAAAAACTACCAACAGAACAAAAAATCCGAGGTTTACATAGGGGTTAGTAGAGAAGGCATTAAGCGCATCGCTACCAAAAGCTACAGTAATTAGTAAACCAAGCAGCGTGTAAAGTACAATAATAGCCAAGCCATAAATGATGGCATTGGTAATGCCTTTAGCGCGGGTTTTACTTTGCTTGGTAAAGAAACTTACGGTTAATGGGATCATGGGGAAAACGCAGGGCGTAAGCAAAGCGGCTAGTCCGCCCAAAAAGGCGAGAATGAAAATGCCAATCATGGAACGGCCACCTTCTTTTTTGCTATCTGAGTTTAATTCGCTCTCTACCTCGGTGGCAACTGTTTCTTGCACTTCTTTTTCTGCGGCGTAGTCAATTTCTAGTTTTTCCCCAGGAACTTCTGTGGTATCTGCTTCAACTTCAGCATCTTCGTTGACTATTTCTACGGCAGTTTCTGTTTTAGGTTTAGAAGAGCCTTCGTTGGCGCTTGCTTCGGTAGTAGCGGGCTTGGGGTTTTTGGCTCCTTTTATTTTGAAAATGTGATCGGTGTATTCGGGGGGTAAACAAGTAGCTTCGTTACAGGTTTGGTAAACAAATTCCGCCTTTACTTCGAAATCTTTAGTACTAACTTTTTCAATTACTTGTTTAAATACCACCGTACCTTCATGGTAGCTAAGGGTTTCTTTAAAGTTAGGGTCGTATTCGGTATGTGGTTTTGGCTCGATTAAAGGGCCTACTAATTTATAGTCGCCGCTGCTGGTAAAATTAAATTCTGAACCGATTATAAAGGAAGTATCGGGTGTATTGATGGAGTACACGTGCCAACCCTTATCAAGACTTACAATCGCGCGTAATTCTACTTTATTGTCGGCCAGTTCTTTGGCTTCAAAGCTTAAATCAACAGGTTCTAAGATTTGCCCTTGAGCAAAAAAGCCCAGGCTTAGAAATGATAAAATGAGAAATATTGACCTCATAGTAAATAGGGAAATTATAAAGTGCGAACAAAGTAAATGGTTTTGGTCGAATTAGTCACCCTATAACGGTGATCAATACGATTTCCAACCAGCCAAACAATATCGTCTCCACTACAAAGAACATATTGTTCCTTTTTAGCAGAGCCGCTAATTTTAATGTCGTTTAAATAGTCGCTTATTTTTTTGCTTCCTGACAAGCCCAAAGGTTTAAATCGGTCGCCCGCCTGCCATGGCCTCAAAAGTAAGGGAAAGCTTAGTTTATCGAAATCCAATAAAGCGTCCTGGGAACTTGGCACCTCGGGGTAGTTCTCTCGGGCCAACTTTTGAAACTCCAACTTGGCACTGCTCCTTGTTTCTATTGAAATTTGGTACGATTCTAAATCACCAAGCTCCTTTTTAGGACTTAAAAAGTAGCGCCCCTCTCGATGAGAAAGTATGAAATTCTCGCTTTCTAGGCTTTTGCCATTTTCGCTTTGCCAAAGTTTTTCTAAACTGGGATAATCCCAAGGTCCTTTGTCCTCCAGCCAAAATCGCAATAAGCTAGGCCAATATTCTTTAGAGTACAACTGCTTGGTATTTAGGCTTTCAACGGTTCCGGTCAAGTCTAGATGCGCTGCAAGCCTCTCTTGCAAAAGTGCTTCAAAAGCTAAACTTTGTTCCCGTAAAAGTGCCAGACTACGATTGGCCTTAGCTAAAAGATCCGTTTCAATTTCTTTCCATTGTGGAATTAGTTTTAAACGGTATTTATTTCGCTGGTATTTTTCACTTTCGTTAGATGCGTCTTCACGCCAGCTTATATTATGGCTTTTGGCATAGTTCTCTAATTCCTTGCGCGTCAGGCCCAAAAGGGGTCTTAAATAGAAATCGCGTTTTTGAGGGATACCTTTCAGTCCTTTTAATCCGCCACTACGAGTGAAATTAATCAGAAAGGTTTCCAAATTATCATCCGCATGATGAGCGGTTAACACAGCGCTAAATTTATGTTCAGCTTGAAGCTCCTTAAAATACGAGTAGCGCAATTCACGCGCTGCTTCTTGAATGGAGAGTTTACTTTCAAGCGCGAATTTTTCGGTATCGCATCTACGTAAGTAAAATGGGACTTGCTGTTGTAGCGCGAAATCTTCACAAAATTTGGCATCTCCCTCTGAGGCTTCCCCGCGCAATTGAAAGTTGACATGCACTAAAGAAAGCGGGAAGCCAAGAGCAATAAGGGCATGACTTAAAACAGTACTGTCTAAACCGCCACTAAAGGCCACTAATAGGCGATCGTTTTTAGTTAGCCCCAATTCTTTTAGGGTGACTGCTAGTTTTTCAATCATGGCTAGCGGCAATTACTTTTTCAGCCTTCAGCAGGCATTCTTGGTATTCTTCCTCAGCGTCGCAGTGGATGGTGATGGCACCACCAACTTTTACTTCGGCTCTTTGTAGTTGGGAGGAATAGAGAATGGAACGAATAATAACATTAAAGTCGGCATCTCCCGTAGGGCTGATATAACCTACTGAACCCGAGTATAGTCCGCGATTAAAGTTCTCATGTTGATCGATGAGCTGCATGGCGCTAATTTTGGGAGCGCCTGTCATACTTCCCATCGGGAAGGAGGTTTCCAAAGCATCAATAAGGTCGTATTGCTCAGCTAGTTGCGAACTAATCGTGCTAATCATTTGGTGCACGGCATTAAAGGTGTAGAGTCCAAACAGCTCCTCTACTTTAACAGAAGCTTTAGCGGCGGTGCGACTTAGGTCGTTACGCACGAGGTCTACTATCATCACGTTTTCGGCCCGCTCTTTTTCGGAAGCCAGCAGTCCTCGTTTACGCGCTTCATCTTCCTTTTTAGACTTGGCGCGTGCTGCGGTTCCTTTAATCGGCTGCGAAATTAATTTCGAAGCTTTTTTTTGCAAATACCTTTCGGGAGAAAAGCATAAAAGGTAGCGATCGTTCCAGCGATAAAAGCTGGTGAAAGGGGCCTTGTGTTTTTGGTTTAACTCTAAAAAGAGGGCAAAAGGATCTATTTCTTCCTGGGCATACCAAGCCTGGCAAAAGTTGATTTCGTAAATATTTCCTGCTTGCAGTTCGTCTTTTAAGGCCGCGATATGTTTTAAATACTGCGCCTTACTTAGGCTCGCTTGAAATTTAGGATGAGTAGAGTAAGGTGGTGTCGTTTCGACAGAAAGCGCGGCTTTTAATTGCTCGGCATTTTGATATAAATAAGATTGGCAAATTACGCTACTCTCTTGGGCGATAATTATGGTTTGTGGTACAAAAAAGGCTAAGTGAGGCCAGTCTAAAATGTCACTATTCCGGCTGTGTAAGTTTTCAATTTCATCTTTTAGAGGATAGGCTAAATGACCTAAAAGCCAATCTTGCTGTTCATTTTTAAAGGCGCGAAGCTTAGCAAAGGAGTTCTCGGAACTTTCAAGGGCGGCTTTGCTTCCCCAACCTAATAACCAGTTAAATTGACTGTATTTATCACGGTAGCCATTAGAGTCTAAAAGTTGGCAGTGCTCAGATTTTGCGGCAAACTGCAAAAGTTCGTCTTGTTTGAAAATCTCTTTGTCAAGAGAAAAAGTATAGCGTGTTGTCATTAACGCAAGTACTCTTTGAGATATACTTTCTTTAAAAGATTTTGGATGATCTTAAGGTTGATGGGTTTGGTAACATAATCATCCATACCATCATCCATAAATTTTTCGCGGTCACCCTCCATAGCATTGGCCGTCATGGCAATAATTACTGGCCTTTTGTCGCCGTACTTTTGGATAACCGCTTTGGTGGCTTCGCTGCCATCCATTTCGGGCATTTGAATATCCATGAAGATGAGATCGTAGCTTTGGCGCTCTAAGGCTGTAAGCACCTCTAGTCCATTGGCGGCAATATCAGTATTATAGCCCATTTTCTGTAAGGTTAATGTGGCTAGCTTCTGGTTAACGGCATTATCTTCTGCTAATAAAATTCGCAAGGGATAGTTTTCACCCAAATCGGAAAGCAATACTTCGCGCTTCTCGTGGATATCTTCCTTTTTAATTTTCGAATCACCAAAAATTTGATGCATACTGCTTAAAAGTTGCGAATGCTTTATAGGTTTGGTGAAGTAAAAGCTAAACAGCTCTTCTCTCTCTTTTTTACTCAGATCTGGGTAAGCCGAGCTTAGTATTATTATCGGTAAATCAGGTTTAGCTACTTTCAGCTTACGAGATAGTTCTACGCCATCTAAAAGTGGCATTTCAAAATCTACCACTACTAATTCAAAATTTTGTTTTAGGGCCGTTTCTAAACCAATTCTTGGGTCACTTTCTTGGAAAACGTTAATACCCCAATTTTTAAATTGCCCCGCTAGAACCCTTAAGTTAGTGTGATTGTCGTCAATTATTAAGGCATTTCGATTGCGCACGGAGTTAAGCATTTGCGATAACTCTTTGTCTTTTTGATTGCGAGCCCTTGTGGCTTTAATTGTGAAATGGAAGGTAGAGCCCTGCCCTGGTTTACTTTCTACCCAAATATCTCCACCCATTAAGCTGGTTAACCTTTGTGAAATGGCCAATCCTAAACCCGTTCCACCGTATTTACGTGTTGTGGAAGAGTCAGCCTGACTAAAGGCCTTGAACAATTTCTTTTGCTGATCTACGCTCATGCCAATGCCAGTATCTCGCACAGAAAAATGAATTATAAGGTCGGCGTTTTCCTCTTCTTCTAAAAGGGCTTTTACCTCAATTTCACCGCCTTCGGTAAACTTAATGGCATTGGAAATTAGGTTTATCAAAATTTGTCGCAAACGAGTAATGTCGCCTTCAATATAGTTGGGAATGCGCGAGCTGATGGAATAAATCAGTTCCAGGTCTTTCTCGGTTATTCTGTTGGCGAGTAATTCAATCGCTTCCTCAACACACTGTTCTAATGAGAAAGGATATACCTCCAAACTCATGTTGCCCGCTTCAATTTTACTAAAGTCTAGGATGTCGTTAATAATGGATAAAAGCGTATCTCCCGAAAGGCGAATGGTATTTACATAGTCGAGTTGCTCTTTGTCTAGCTCGGTTTGTAGTAATAAGGAGGTCATTCCTATTACTCCATTCATGGGCGTACGAATTTCGTGGCTCATGGTAGCTAAGAATTCACTTTTGGCAGTTGCAGCAACTTCGGCCGAATTTTTCGCTTCAATTAAGGCCTCTCGAGATAGGTTTGCTTCAATTTCAGCACCAAGCCAACGCGACATAAGACGGAGCAGGTCGATGTCGTTTTCGGAGAAGGGGTAGGGTGATTCATCGGGTCCGTTAAAATTAAGGGTACCATAAATTTCATTTCCAACATAAATTGCAGTGCCTATGTAGCTCTTTATGACAAAACTGTCATCATGAATAACATGAATGGGGGCACTTTTTAAATTATTGAAGCAGATAGCATCTCCTTTTTTAATAATCCTTTCCGACAAAGTGCCCGCAAGAGGAAGGTTTAAAAGTTTAGTAGGGAGTAAATTTCCTTCCGAATACATATCGATGGCCTCGTAACGTCCTTCATTTAGGAAAGCCTTAGCCATAATCCCGTTGGGCAGTTTAAAGCGTTGGGTTCCTAATTCGAGGAAAAGCCTTACTTTTTCATTAAAGCTGAGGCTATTATTAGCCGAAATAGAGTAGAGCTTGCGAATCGCCTCTTCGTTTACGCGTAAATTTCGTTCGGCATTGCGTTTTTCGGTGATATCAATTAAAGTCCATACTACACCGCGGGCAAAATTATGTCCACCGAACTCGATAATGCGTTTTTCACCGTTTTTCCGATATACAGGGAAAAGGAAGCTATTTATTTCCTTTTGAGAGAGAAAGGCTTGATATTGTTCATATGTTTGATCTGAATTATTGCGGTAAATCTTTTCAAAAAATTTATCTGTTGTATTCAGTTCTTCGGGCTTATAACCTAAAATTTTACTGGTTGCATTATTAATGCGAAGCTTATCTTCTTGCACTAAAATTGCACCAACAGGAAGGTTGTCGATTACCCCTAATAACTCATTTTCGCTTTCTTCTAAGCGTCTGCTTGCTAGCTCGAGTTCTTTTAAGCGGTGGGTTAGCTCACTTTCGTTTGAGGCGAGGGCAGTACGTTGTCTCTGTAGCTCGGTGCTGTACTCTTGCTCATCTTCTAGTAACTTCTTTAGTTTTTTACTTGCCTCTTTTTCCGCTTTTAAGCTACGCAGTTTTTCCTCGTGTTCTTTACGGTGCTGCTGAAAAATAGGAAGGAAAAATAAGATGGAAAGGGTGACGAACGTAAGCGACAAAATAATAAAGGCAATGCTACTTAATTTTTTGGCTCGATTAGATTTATAGCTCTCATCCAAGCGATAGAGAACCACAACTTGTTCTAAATAGTCGAGAATATGATCGCTTTCATTTAGGATCTGTACGGCATATTCTTTGGCTTCCTCACTATTTATTTCGCCCTTACAGTAGCTTGAGATTTTACTAGCCATGGCGATGTAGTTTTCACGAATCTCTCTTTTATTGGCATGTAGAGAATCAACTTTTACCTTTATTTCATCGGAAATTAGATCGTAAACTTCAGGCTTTAATAAGGCAAGATGTTGTTGGTTAAAGCTTTCAATGCTACTTTTTAAATCGTCGCAATGACCTTGTAATTGAGCAACTTGGGTGTATTCCGTGATATTGAGGGCTTCTTTGCTAATTCGCTGCGAAAGCATTCTTTGTCTGCCCGCTAAATCGAGGCGCAAGGCATCATTAGAGCGAACAGCATAAGCCTGCTCGAGAAATATGTAAAAGATAAAACTGAGAAAAATTATCAGTAATATGTAGCTTAAATAAGCCCACTTCAAATTGCGCATGCCAGGAAATATTCGACACTAAGCTACAATATTTATAGCTTGTTCTTTAAAATAAGATAGGCGAGACTTAGCTAGTCTCGCCTATCCAATAGAAATTATACGTGTAAAGCGCGATTGTCGGTTGCCGCTAATGCCGCTTCTTTAATCGCTTCGGCAAAAGTAGGATGAGCATGACTCATACGAGCAATATCTTCCGCTGAGGCACGGTACTCCATGGCGACTACACCTTCTGCAATTAGATCAGCAGCTCTCGGTCCGATCATGTGAAAACCTAAAATTTCGTCAGTATTTTTATCAGAAATAATTTTCACTAAACCATCGGTATCACCACTCGCGCGAGCACGCCCTAATGCACGGAAAGGAAAAGATCCTACTTTGTAGCTAATGCCAGCTTCTTTAATTTGCTCTTCCGTTCTACCTACACTGGCAACTTCTGGCCAAGTGTAAACCACACCAGGAATCAGATTATAGTCGATATGTGGCTTTTGTCCCGCCATTGTTTCCGCCACAAAAACGCCCTCTTCTTCGGCTTTATGGGCTAACATGGCGCCTTTGATTACATCACCAATAGCAAAAATATGCTCTTTACTAGTTTGTAATTTTTCGTTTACTTCAATTTTTCCACGATTGTCGGTTTTAATACCAACATTTTCTAATCCTAAGCCTGCGGTGTATGCGCTTCTGCCAACAGCAACTAAACAATAGTCGCCTTCGAACTTCACTTCTTGATCTTTTTTATCGGTAGCGCTAACGCTTACTTTTTTACCATCGCTACTAACGTCGGTTACTTTGTGGCTGAAGTTGAACTTGATACCTAGTTTTTTCAATGACTTGGTAATTTCTTTACTCATTGCGCTGTCATAACCAGGAATGGCTTTGTCCAGATATTCGATTACGGTAACCTCAGAACCAAGTCGAGCGTAAACGCTTCCTAACTCCAAGCCAATAACACCTGCGCCAATAACAATCATTTGCTTAGGTACTTCCTTAAGATTTAAGGCTTCGGTGCTGCTGATAATTCGTTCTTTATCAAATTTAGCGAAAGGCAATTCCGTGGGCTTGCTGCCAGTGGCAATAATTACTTTGTCGGCCGATATTTTGGTTTCTTCCCCTTCTTTTTTGATTGCGATGGTATGATCATCTACAAAAGATCCGAAACCTTGGAAAACGGAAATTTTATTTTTATTCATCAAAAACTGAATACCCTCCGTAGTTTGACTAACAACAGAATTTTTGCGGCTAATCATTTGTGCCAAATTAACTTTGGGAGTATCAATGTCAATACCATGGTCCGCAAATGAATGCATAGCATTGTGAAAATGTTCGCTACTGTCTAAAAGTGCTTTGGATGGAATACATCCTACATTTAAACAGGTGCCACCAAGGGTACTGTATTTTTCAATCAAGGCTGTTTTCATGCCAAGTTGAGCACATCTAATTGCGGCTACGTATCCTCCTGGTCCTGATCCTATGATTGCTACGTCAAATTTATCCATTATTGAGATTGATGAGTTTTATATAATGCAACAAAATTAAGCAATTGTAGAAGAGTATTGGATTAAAAATGTATTTTCTAATGAAGTGATAAACCCGCTCTAATTAGTCTAAGTTTCAATGGGCGAGGGATTAATTATTTAGTCTATAAGTTTCAAGCGTAAGCAAGGTATTTCTAAATTCGCAACATGGTAACTAAGGAGCAAGTACAAGAGCTTTCGCAAAGAGTAGAGTCGTTAAAAGCCTATCTACAAATTGAGCAAAAGGAAATTCAAATTATTAACGAAGAAGAGAAGACTGCGGCAGCTGAATTTTGGGAAGACCAAAAAACGGCGCAGCAAGTGATGAAGAAGATTCGAGGTTTGAAATTTTGGGTGGAATCTTTCAATGATTTAAGGGATTCCGTGGATGAGCTTAACTTGGGTTTAGAGTTTTTGGAGCTAGGTGAAATTAGTGAGGAGGAAATGGCTGAAATGCGATCCAAAGCGATTAAAACCTTAGAATCTTTGGAGTTTCGTAATATGCTCTCAGGCGAGGAAGATCAGCTTAGTGCCGTTCTGCAAATTACCGCCGGCGCAGGTGGTACCGAAAGCTGCGACTGGGCCAGTATGTTAATGCGTATGTACCTGCGCTACGCCGAACGGCAGGGTTATAAAGTAAGCGAACTTAATTACCAAGAAGGCGATGTTGCTGGCGTTAAAACGGTGACCCTAGAAATTGAAGGTGATTATGCTTTTGGCTACCTAAAGGGAGAAAATGGCGTGCATCGCTTGGTGCGAATCTCGCCCTTCGATAGTAATGCAAAGCGCCATACTTCTTTTGCATCAGTATATGTTTACCCTTTGGTAGATGATTCCATAGAAATTGATATTAGTCCTGCCGATATAGAATGGGACACCTTCCGCTCGGGTGGAGCCGGAGGGCAAAACGTGAACAAGGTGGAAACGGGTGTGCGCTTACGTCACGCTCCCTCTGGAATTGTAATTGAAAATACCGAAAGCCGCTCGCAACTTCAAAATAAAGAAAAGGCTTTGCAATTGTTAAAGTCTCAGCTGTATGAAATTGAGATTGAAGCGAAAAATCAAGCCCGTGCTGAAATTGAAGCAGGTAAAAAGAAAATTGAGTGGGGTAGCCAAATTCGCAACTATGTGCTTCATCCTTACAAGTTAATTAAGGATGTGCGCACCGCCCATGAAACCTCAAATGTTGATCAGGTTTTAGATGGTGATCTCGATGCGTTTATTAAGTCTTATTTAATGAGTAAAGGTCAAAGCCAAGACTTGCAGGATAATTGAGAACCTTCCTTAACAGTCATTATTGACCTTAGCTTAATCGATAGTTTGAAATGTCGGCTTACTACCTTACATTCGAGCAATCGATTTAAAATTTTGAGCCTAAAAAAGATTCTACTTCTTCTATTGTTCTGTCTAAGCTTTTTTGCAAAAGCTCAGCACATGGCCTTTGTTGAGAACCAGGGACAGTGGCAAGGCGATTTCGATTATTTGCTGCGCAATGGTAGCGACTTTCTCTTCTTTAAAGTTGATGAGGTTAGAGTACAGCTCCTCGAAAAACATAGCGCAGGTGAAGAAATTCACCATCATCAGAATTCAGGGGAAGTGCTTCAGGGACACGTATACAGCATGCAATGGCTAGGCGTTAACAAGGAGGCAGAAGTTACGCGTACTAATCTTGAAGGGGCTCCCTATTTAAATTATCTAAAAGGAAGTAACCCCGCTCATTGGAAATCTGGCTTGCGGCAATATCAGGAAATTGTTTACCATGAGATTTATCCTAATATCGACCTCCGTTACTATCTCAGCCCAGATGGAGTTTACAAATACGATTTCATTGTGAGGCCTGGGGGAAATCCCAATGATATTTCTTGGCAGTTTAAAGGGGTAGAGCGCTATGGTTTGGCAGGATCAGATTTGGCTTTGATTACTAGCGTTAAAAATGTGGTTTATACTGCTCCGCTAGCTTTTCAAGGAAGCGATAAAGTAGCGGCTGCTTTTAAACAGCAAGGCGATATTTTCTCGTATGCTGTGACAGAATATGATTCCGATCGTGAATTGGTTATCGATCCTACTTTGGTTTTTAGCACCTACAGTGCTAGCACCGACGATAACTTTGGTTTCACAGCTACCTTTGGTGAAGATGGTTCGGGCTATAATGCTGGGATTAATTACATCTATGGCAATATCAATCGCGGCTTTCCTACTACCTTGGGTGCTTTTCAGGATTCTTCCAACGGTGGTGTTGTAGATGGGGTAGTGGCAAAATATACCGCCGATGGTAGTCAGCAAATTTATGCGACCTTTTTAGGGGGTTCTCAAAACGATGTCCCTTTTAGTTTGTTAGAAGGCCCTAATAAATCGTTAATAATTTTAGGGGTTACGGGCTCCGCTAATTTCCCCGTTACCGCCAATGCCTTCGATACTTCTTTTAGTGCCGGCACATCCAGCGCACTAAGCATCGGCGGCTCCTTGAATTTCCCTTTATCCAGCGATATTTTTATTAGTATTTTAGATAGTACAGGCGGGAGTTTACTTGGTTCTACTTTTTTAGGAGATACAGCCATGGATGGGGTGAATGACCGCCTAGAATTTAATTATGGAGATGCGGCTCGCGGAGATTTGAGTATCGATTCTCTAGGGAATATTTTAGGAGTCTCCTATACCTTTTCGCCTAATATCCCCATTGGTTCAGCCTTTAACAGTTCTTATCAAGGCGAGCAAGACGGAATGGTTTTCTCGTTTAATAGTGATTTAAGCCAACTAAATTGGAATAAAATAATTGGTGGTAATAGTAATGATGCGGTTTTTTCTCTGCGCTTTAGCCCTGCCAATCGCCTTTTTATAACGGGCGCTACCGAAAGTACTAATTTATCTTACCCGAGTACTGGGGTTTATCAAGATAGCGCTAATGGTAAGGTCGATGGCTTTCTCGCCGAACTTAATCCGGCCAACGGCGAGGTGCTAAATTTCAGTTTTACGGGCACCAGCGAGCACGATGTTTCTTATTTCTTAGATATCGATGAAAAGGAGACGATTACTCTGTTCGGGCAAACCCGTGGCCCTTGGCCGCAAGTTGGAGATAGCTTGTGGGGGCAGCCGGGGAGCGCTCAATTTCTGCAACAATTTAGCCCCGATTTGCAATTAAATTTATCAACCACCTTTGGCGTTGGAACGACCTTGGCGACGAATATTTCGCCTACCGCCTTAATGGTAAGTGAATGTGGTGACGTATTTCTCTCGGGTTGGGGTGCGGGTTATGGTTCGCGTCGTGGCGCGATGGCTATTCCTAGAAACATGCCGCTTACTCAGGATGCATGGCGTGACACAACCGATTTTGGCGACTTTTATTTTCTTCGCTTGGATGCTTCTTGGAAACGATTAGAATACGCAACTTACTTTGGGCAGTTTGGTAATGGTCCCGATCACGTAGATGGTGGTAGTAGTCGTTTCCGTAAGGATGGGTCTATTTTTCAAGCGGTTTGTTCTTGTGGTGCCGACAGCAGTGGTTTTCCTACCACAGTTAATGCTTATGCTCCCAAAAAGATGAACCGTAATTGCAATATGGCCATCTTTCGTTTCGATATGGAAGCCGATTCTATTGATGCAAAGGTTGAAATTGCCAGTGGTTACGCCGATACGGTTTGCTTTCCTAGCCAAGTGAAATTTGATGATTTTAGCTTTAATGCTGATTGGGTGCTAGTGCAAAGTCCTAATGGAATTATTGATACCCTGCGCAATCAATTATTTAACATTGTAGATAGTGGCTTTAATCGCTATACATTCTATGCCCTCGATACTAATTGCTTTCTAATTGATAGCAGCTTTATTGACATCTTCTCTTTTGGTAGAGAGGTGCAAGCCGATTTTAGTATCGATTACGATAGTTGTAATCAAAGTGCTTTAGTCAATTTCCAAAATCAATCGCAGGGTGCCGCTCAATATCGATGGTTTTTTGGCGACGGTGATAGCGCTCAATCTGCCAATCCTAGTCATACCTATAGTCCTGGCGATTATGATATCCAATTAATTGCCATCGACCCTATCTGCGGAAGCGCCGACACCATTCGTAAAAGTATTAGTATCGTTCAGTCTAACTTATTTTTAGAAATGTCCAGCGATTTTCGTCCCTGCGATTTAAGTTATCCTTTAAGTTTACGCTTGGCGCAGAACGGTTTCCATCAGTTTGAATGGTATTTAAATGGACAACTTCTCAATGAAAGCGCGGATAGTTTGATCTTGAATTTAAATAGCGGGGGTTTGTATGAAATTCGCCTTGTGGCCACAGACACCATTTGTAATTTCGTTTTGGAAAGGGAGGAAAGTGCTTTCATTTTTGATGAAGGTTTTAACTTAGAGTTGCCTAATATCTTTAGTCCCAATGGCGATGGCTTAAATGATTTCTATGGCGCTTTAGCAGATGAGCTTTCCCTAGATTTTGTGGAAAATTCGAGCCTAGAAATTCGCGACAGGAACGGAATACTTGTTTTTTCGGGCGATGGTCTAGAAAATCTTTGGGATGGGAAGTTTAATAATATAGAAATGGCGAGTGGTGTTTACTTCTATCTCTTCAATTATCAAGATATTTGCGGCAACATTAAGGATGCTAAAGGATTTTTACATCTTCAACGATAAATAATATTATGCGCTATTTTCATAATCCACGCTGCCAAAAAAGTAGAGAAGGCCTACAATTATTAGAAGGAAAAGGTCTTCAACCCGAAGTGGTGCTTTATATGACCGAGCCCTTGAGTCCCATGGACTTAGAAGACATTTTGGCTAAACTCGACATCGATGCGGAAGACTTAATTCGCAGTAAAGAAGCCGTTTGGAAAGAAGAGTTTAAGGATAAAGAATTAAGTGAAGATGAACTCGTTCTAGCCATGATTGAGTATCCCCAACTAATGGAGCGCCCCATTTTAGTGAATGGCGATAAAGCCGCCATTGGCCGTCCTCCCGAAAACTTATTGGAAATCCTTTAGTCGAAAGGCTCATTGATGCCGTAAATACGATTGTTTCCCTCTAGTAACTTAAGGGAAGCTTTGGTAATACGGATTTTTTCTCCTCGCGTTTCCAAAAAGCTACGCGCTTCAATTTGTGCGTATTCGCCCCATTCTTTCGGTATCACTTGGGCATGAAAAACGGTGAAGCTCGTATCAGATTGGAAGTTGGCGAGAGGCTGATTGGACCAATGAATTAATTCATCATGGGCGAAATAGGCAATAATAAGTTGTGCCTGAGTGCCAATTGGTGCAAAGTCAAGGTCGAATTGGCTCATTATAAAATCTTGCTTGCCTTTCAAATCATTTTTTTCGAGGGTAAGTTCAATTTGCCCACAGTATTCTTTTTCGCTAGTGCAGATGCCAATTCCGGAGAGCACAGTTTCTTGAATGTGATTTTTGTTAAGCTCTGATTTTAGCGAAAAGTGTTTTAGACTAAACCCTAAATGATCTTCCTTGCGCATCAGGCGAAAGCCATAACTTTCTATTAAACTCCCTAAAAATAAAGGGGCAGTATGGTCACTCGCGAGCACTATTTCTTGAGAGGGGAAATCTTGCAGGTATTGTATGAGCTCTTGCGGATTTTGATAATGGTAGTTTTCGGCACTTTCATAAGCATCGAGTTGGGCGTAAAAGTCCCATTTTTCTTCATCCAATTTTAAGATTAAAGCCGAATTATCAAGGCCTTGCTTGCTAAGATATTCGCGGGGATATTTAAAAGTACTTTGATAAGTTAAAGGATAATGCTGCCTATCTGCGTAAAGCGAATAAATACCAGTAGATAAAATTAGAAGCAAGGATAGCCAGTGCAAGCGCATCTGCCGAAGAGCGAAAAGGGAAAGCAATAAAAGAGGCGCCGCGAAAATGAGCGTAGAATATTGGATGACCGGATTTACGGCGCGTGAGTAAAAGAATCCGATTAAAAAAGTTGCCCCGAACCAAATAATGCCTTGCCAATGCCTAGGCTTTTTAATTTTCCAAGGTGGAAGTGCAAGGGCGATGAAAACCGCAGCAATAAAGAGGTAAGAGAAGTGGAAAATATAAGCGCCGTATTCTAAAATAAAGGTATCGCTTGGCTTGCCCAACCAAGATCCTACGCCGCCTAGAGAAAGTTGATGGAAGAAAATGCCGAGATGTGGTAGGTAGAGTAAAAAAGTTAGCAAGCCACAGACTATCCATTCTACCAGCGAGCGACAGCGGGCGATAAAAAGGGCGTGTAAACCCATTATGGCGACCACTAACAAGGCAAATTGATGGGTGTAGGCTGCGCCCGCTGCCGCCAAAGCAAAGCCGATTAAGTATTTAAAATGAGCCTCCTTATAAAAGTAAGACATCCAAAACCAAGCACTTAATAAGCAAAAAAACAGGCCCACTTCGTAAGGACGAATAATTTGGCCATAATAAATAAAGTACTGACTAACTGCCATAATGGCCCCAGTGTATATACCAGCCTCTACTTGATTAATGGTTTTTGCTATAGCGAAAACCAGCAGTATAGAAGCAAGCGCGAGCAGGCTGAAGGGCAGTTTCAGTCCCCACAGGCTGTAGTTTACAAGGGGAGCATAATAGTAAAGAAATGTTTGCACCCCCGCAGGATGGCCCTCTATAAGAACGCCTTTTTCAATCAGTTCGCTGAAGTTAGAAAACTCCGTTCTATGTAATGCGCTTAGTTCATCATGCGTAAACTGCAACTGCGAATAATGCCAAAAAAGAGCACAAGCCGCCACCATAAGGATGAGAGCTTGGGCGATCTTATTTTGATAGAGACTAAGCTTCTTCATTTAAGAGATGAATTAAAAAGGCGTATTCCATGGCGGTTTCACGCAATGCTTCAAAACGACCACTTGCCCCACCATGCCCTGTTTCCATATTGGTATAAAGTAAAAGTGGATTACTGTCTGTTTTGGTTTCGCGTAATTTGGCGCACCATTTAGCGGGTTCCCAGTATTGAACTTGCGAATCGTGCAAGCCAGTAGTAATTAGCAAGGCAGGATAGTTTTGCGCTTTCACATTATCGTAAGGCGAATAGGATTTCATGTATTGATAGTATTCCTGATTATTGGGATTACCCCACTCGTCGTACTCGCCGGTGGTTAAAGGAATACTTTCGTCGAGCATGGTGGTTACCACATCAACAAAAGGAACCGCCGCAATCATGGCGTGGAAAAGTTCAGGTTTGAGATTTATTACCGCGCCAATAAGTAGTCCACCCGCGCTGCCGCCTAAGCCGCTTAGCAATTTAGGACTAGTATATTTTTCTTTGATTAGGTGTTCTGCACAAGCGATATAATCGTAGAAAGTATTGCGCTTTTGAAGCATTTTGCCGTCTTCATACCATTTACGTCCGAGGTATTGTCCGCCGCGCACGTGGGCAATTACAAAGATAAATCCCCGGTCTAACAAGCTTAATCGCGTGGATGAAAAATTGGGCTCGATAGTATGACCATAAGAGCCATAGGCGTAAAGCAAGGTTTTTTGAGGCTGTCCTTTTTTAAAGCAATCTTTGCGATAAACTAGCGACATTGGGATTTTGGTACCATCATGGCCATTGGCCCAAATACGTTCTGATTGGTAGAGATTTTCATTGTAGCCACCTACAACTTCTTGTTGTTTTAATAGCTGCTTTTCTTGGGTAGCCATGTTTATCTCCATCACCGCATTAGGGCTCGTTAGAGATGAGTAGGAATAGCGCAGATTTTCACTGTCAAAATCGGGATTAATGCCACAGCCCGCCGTATAAGTTTCGCTCCCGAAATCCATGTAATAATCGAGGCTTCCGTCCCAACGCTTCACGCGTATTTTAGTTAGACCTTCTTTGCGCTCTTCAATTACGAGGTAATTTCTAAAGAGTTCAATTCCTTCTAAAAATATCTCTTCGCGGTGGGGAATCACTTCTTCCCAGTTTTCACAAAGACTCTGGTAAATGGGGCAGCGCATTAATTTAAAATTATCCGCCTGCTGATAATTAGTGCGTATATACCAATACTCACCAAAATGAGCGACCATGTATTCTAGGTCTTGCTTGCGGGGCTGAATAATGCTGAAATCGCTCTCCGGCTGATTTGATTTTATAAAGCGGAATTCGTTTGATAATGTGCTGTACGATCCGATTAAAATGAAGTCTTCGCTTTTAGATTTGTAAACGCTACAAACAAAGGTGGAGTCTTCTTCATGGAAAACTTCAAGGTCTTCAAAGGGGCCTTCGGTTTTACTGCCGAAGTGGTGGCGGAAAACTTTATTGGGTCTTAAAGTTTCATCTTTAGTAGTATAAAAAAGATAGTTGCTATCGGCTGACCAGGTGCAAGAGCCGGTGGTTTCTTTTATTTCTCGCGTTAAAACCTCGCCACTTACCAAATTTTTAAAATGGATGGTGTAAATGCGACGGCTCACGGTATCTACTCCATAAGCCAACCATTGATTATTGGGGCTAATGCTCAAGCCCCCAATTTGATAAAAACTATGCTTAGCTGCTTCAATATTTGCGTCAATAAGAATTTCCTCTTCACCTTTTAAGCTCCCCTTTTTACGACAGTAGAGTGGATGTTCTTGTCCTTTGTTGTAACGGATATAATACCAATATCCGTGTTTTTGATAAGGTACAGATTGGTCATCTTCTTTAATACGACCTTTAATTTCTTCAAATAAGCTTCCTTGCAAATCTTCTGTAACCTGCATAAAAGCTTTATGGTAGGCGTTTTCTTCTTCAAGGTAGGCAATGGTTTCTGCCTTTTCTTTGTCTCTTAACCAATAGTAATTATCCTCGCGTTCATCGCCATGTGTAAGCAATGTATGAGGTATTTTTTCCGCTTGAGGAGCTTTGCTTTTTAGTGAAGACATCGTTGAATTTAAATTTCGGCAAAACTACAGAGAAGGAAATACTTAAGGCGCATAATTACTTATATTGCGCAGAAAGATTAAAACAACCGATTATGACATATACGAAAGGAATGCTGCGCGATGATGCTTTAGCAGGTAAGGTGATTGTAATTACTGGTGGCGGGACGGGTTTAGGTCGTGCTATGGGTGAATATTTTTTAGAGTTGGGAGCCAAGTTGGCTATTTGTGGCAGACGAGAAGAAGTTTTGGCTAAAGCGGCTGAAGAAATGATGGCTGCCAAAGGAGGTGAAGTATTTTACAAGACTTGTGATGTTCGTAAGTACGATGAGGTTGAAGCTTTCCGCGATGCGGTTTTAGAAAAATACTCGCAGGTAGATGTGTTATTAAATAATGCGGCAGGAAATTTTATCAGCCCTACAGAGCGATTATCGCCCGGAGCTTTCGATGCCGTTATTGATATCGTTTTAAAGGGGACTAAAAACTGTACTCTTGCTTTTGGAAAAGATTGGATAAGCAAAGAACAAAAGGATAAGGTAGTATTAAGTATTACAACCACTTACGCTAATACAGGCTCGGCCTTTGTAGTACCCTCAGCGATGGCTAAGGCGGGGGTTTCTGCCATGACTAGATCTTTAGCAGTAGAATGGGCACGCTATGGAATTCGTTTTAATGCCATTGCACCAGGCCCATTTCCAACGGAAGGAGCGTGGAGTCGTTTAATGCCAGGTGATATTCCTGATATGTTAAAAGTAGAAAATCAAATTCCTTTAAAAAGAGCGGGGAATTTGCAAGAACTAGCTAATCTAGCCGCCTATTTAGTGAGTGATTTTGCTCCCTACATGAACGGTGAAATTGTAACTATTGACGGTGGCGAGTGGTTGCTGGGCGCTGGTGAGTTAAACTTTTTACAAGCTGTTCCAGATGAAATGTGGGACTGGATTGGTGAAGCTACCCGCAAAGGAAAATAAAATGAAAAGTCTACAAAAAATAGGACCTATGATGCTTTTGCTCGTAGGTCTTTTTTCTTGCCAGAAATATGGTGCTCAAGAAAATTTCGATTGGCAAGGTCATCGTGGTGCGAGGGGGGAAGCCCCAGAAAACACCATTCCAGCCATGTTGCGAGCCATGCAAGAAGGGGTAAATACTTTAGAAATGGATGTGGTGGTAACGAAGGATTCGGTACTTATACTCTCGCATGAACCTTATTTTAATGACGCCATTTGCCTTTTCAGCGATAGGGACAGTTTGGAAAATAACCTTTTTCGTTTAAACTGGGAACAGATTAAAGAAGTTGATTGCGGATCCAAGCACAATCCAAATTTCCCTGGCCAAGAAAATGAATCGGTGGGGAAGCCGCGTTTAATCGATGTACTTAGCGCGGTGGAAGAAGCAGCCTTAAACCTAAATAGAAACAGTCCCAAATTTAATATTGAAATTAAGTCTCGACCAGAATGGGAAGGGGAGTTTCATCCAGATCATAAGGTTTACGCTCAGTTACTGCTAGATTTTATAAAAGAATTAGGATTAGCCAAACGGGTCAGTATCCAAAGTTTTGATCCGAGGGTATTGCAGTACATTCACGCAAAGAATCCAGAAATTAGGCTGGTTTACCTTACGGAAGATGCCGAGAGAATTCCCAGTGAACAGATTAATGAATTGGGTTTTTACCCCGATGTGTACAGTTGCTATTACCCGCTTTTAAAGGAGCATCATCTTAGACAGTTGCAAAGCCAAGGAATAGATGTCATTCCTTGGACAGTAAATGAAATTGAAGAAGCCAAGCGTCTAATGGATATGGGGGTAAATGGTATTATTACCGATTACCCGGCCAAACTTATCGGTGCTTTAGGCTCTTGAGATAAGTCTCAAACTGATTAGCCCTATCGATGTCGCCCATGCTTTTACAAACCTTAATGGTAAGCTGATAAACATCTTTAGCTTTCTTTCGGTCGAAATGATTGGCAATCCAAAGCAGCAGTAGAGATTCGGCTGCTTTAAGAACGGTGGCATCCTTATTTTCAGAGAGCAGACGAGCTTGTATGATAAGTGCTTTTTCTTGTTCTTCTTTGGGTGCTAACTTGTAGTTTTTGTAGAAGTCTAGGTGGGCTTCATCGTTCCAAGCGCTGCGGTTGTACCAGTTTGTGCTCATTTTTTCAAACGTGCTAAGCCTTCCATGGCTGGTTTGTACATGGGTAGTTGTTCGAGAGATTTGCGGTAGTCTTTTTCGGCGTTTAGAACATCTCCCATCATTTCAAAGCTATAAGCTCTGCCGTAAAAGGCTTTGTAATTGTTTCTAGGCTGAGCATTTATGGCCTGTGAAAAATAGTTTCGGGCGTCACCGTATTCTTTTAAGTCGATAAATATTACTCCTAAATTATAATAGCTATCACTCATTTTTGGATCTATCTGCGTAGACTTAGTATAAGCTTCTATAGCTTTATTAATTTCGTTTTGTGATCTATAGTAAACGCCTAATTTATAGTAGATGTCGGGACGATTTTGATCAATATCTAAAATGCGTTTGTAATAGTAGGGTGCTAAAGTATCCCCCATCGCTGCAAGGCTAACGCCCATCATATCGAGAGCTTCGAAATAATCTTGTTTAAGCTCAATGGCCTTTTGAAAATAATTAAGGGCAAGGGCAGTGTCTTGTTTGAAGTTGCGAATTACAATGCCTTTATAAAAATAAGCGGGCGCATTATATTCGTCGATTTTTAAAACTTCATCTAGATATCTTAGGGCCTTTTCGTGCTCGTTAATACTAGCATACATCTGCCCCAGTTTTAAACGACAGTCAATAGCGCTAGGATCAACCTTGGCACAAAGCTCCCAAGAGTTTTTGGCTGCTCTACTTTGATTCTTAAGCATTTGAATATCTCCCATCAAAACTAGCATCTCTGGGTTTAGCGAGTCAATTTCTTTTAGTCTCTGTAAATCAAAAATGGCCTCGCGCTGATCACCTTGGTTATAATTTATTCTGGCACGCATTAATAGGGCCCGAACATTATTAGGCTCAGCCTTTAAGATAATATTGAGAGAATCTTCGGGGTTGACCTTGCTGATATTTTTTATTTCGCTACTATCGCTGGTTTTAGACAGCTTGCTTTCATCGGAAGCGACAGGGCCGGTATTAGTACAGGCTAAAGCAAATATTACAAGACCAAGAAGAGTAAGCGCTTTTTTCATAGATGCAATTATGATCAAATATAGGGGTATAAAAAAAACCAGAGTGAGGAATCACTCTGGTTTTGCAAAATCTTAACTATTTATTGCCGTAACAATTTTAGCTTCTATTTCGTCGGATAGTTCGGGGTTGTCTTCCAGTAATTGTCTTACCGCGTCACGACCTTGTCCTAATTTAGTATCGCCATAACTGAACCAGCTACCGGCCTTTTTAATAATTTCTCTCTCTACACCAAGGTCAATTATTTCTCCTACTTTAGAAATACCTCTTCCGTAAACAATATCAAATTCAGCTTGACGGAAAGGCGGTGCTACTTTGTTTTTCACCACTTTAACACGCGCTCTGTTTCCAGTTACACCATCAGCATCTTTAATTTGAGAAATTCTTCTAATGTCTAAACGCACGGAAGAGTAAAACTTAAGTGCGTTGCCACCAGTAGTTGTTTCGGGGTTACCGAACACTACACCGATTTTTTCGCGCAATTGATTAATAAAGATACAGCAGCAATTTGTTTTGCTAATCGTTCCAGTTAATTTACGCAGTGCTTGCGACATTAAACGTGCTTGTAGCCCCATTTTACTATCACCCATTTCTCCTTCAATTTCACTCTTAGGAGTTAGGGCCGCTACCGAATCCACAATAATTAGATCGATGGCGCCAGAGCGAATAAGATTATCTGTAATTTCTAGAGCTTGCTCACCGTTATCGGGTTGGGAAATAATTAATTCTTCTGTATTAATACCTAAGTTTTCGGCATAGGTTCTATCGAAGGCATGTTCTGCATCAATAAAGGCGGCGATACCTCCTTGTTTTTGAACTTCTGCAATAGCGTGGAGCGTAAGGGTAGTTTTACCAGAACTTTCTGGTCCGTATATTTCAACTACTCGTCCTTTTGGATAACCACCCACACCCAAGGCTATGTCTAGGCCTAATGAGCCGGAAGATATGGTAGCGATTTTTTCAATGGGAGAATCTCCCATGCGCATTACCGCACCTTTTCCATAGGTTTTATCAAGTTTGTCGAGGGTAAGTTGTAGGGCTTTTAGTTTAGCATCTTTCGGGTCACTCATGTGTCGGATCTTAAATTTTGGAGGACAAATATAGCCAACCCGATTCGGCTTTGATTCAAAAAAAAAGACTTACTCGTTTAAAAGTAAGTCTTAATTGTTTATTAAGGTTTTGAAACTAAATTAGTCTCTCAACTCTACAGTCTTTCCGCTTTTTGCCTCTAGCATTTCACGAAGTCTTTCAATCTCTGCAGTTGAGCGATTGCTAATCTCTTCTTGGAATGAAGTGGTAATGTCTTCTAACTCTTCTCCGCTAAAGTGAGAAAAGAAATGAACTGAAAATGCAGTTTTAAGACCACGATCTCCTCTTACGGAAATTTGTTCTTTTAAATACTGCGCTACTTGTTTTGGCGTGTACGCCGATTTAGGTACTCTAGACATGTTTAAGTGATATTAAATTAAATATTTAAATGGCCCTCTCCATTTAAACATAGCAGCAAATTTATATAAATTCGATAATAATTCTAAATAAAAAAGCTAAAGTATTTTATTATTTAAATCATGCTTTATAACCAAACCTTAATTTCATGCTAATAAAAACCTACAGCAGCGCCGTCTATGGTGTTGATGCTTCGACGATTACAGTAGAAATAAATATTGACCAAGGAGTGAACTTTTATCTGGTGGGATTGCCAGATTCAGCTATCAAAGAAAGTCAACATAGGATAGTCGCCGCCTTGAAAAACAATGACTTTCGCTGGCCGGGGTTTCGAATAACGGTAAATCTTGCACCCGCAGATATAAGAAAGGAAGGATCGGCTTATGATTTACCAATTGCAGTTGGTATTCTTGCAGCATCCGATCAAGCGTTTTTTCCAGATTTAGATTCTTTTATAATTGTAGGTGAGTTATCATTAGATGGTGGTTTAATGCCTGTAAATGGTGTCCTAGCTATTGCTTTACAGGCAAAAAAAGATGGCTATTCAGCTTTAATTCTGCCCGCGGTTAATGCCCGCGAAGCCGCGATAGTAGAGGGTATAGAGGTTTATGCCGCAAAAGATTTAAAGGAGACGGTAGAAATACTAAAGGATAAAAAAGAGTTTTCACCTATTAAAGTAGATTCTAGCAAAGAGTTTCAACTACATTTAGAAAACCCTTCTATTGATTTTTCTGAGGTTAAAGGACAAGAGAATATTAAAAGAGCTTTAGAAATTGCCGCGGCTGGTGGGCATAATGTTCTATTAATTGGGCCCCCTGGTGCTGGTAAAACTATGTTGGCGAAAAGGATGCCGACCATTTTACCTCCTTTAAGTTTAAGTGAGGCTCTAGAAACAACTAAGGTTCATTCTGTCGCGGGTAAGCTGGGGAAAAATGGTAGCATTGTTTCCCAAAGACCTTTCCGATCGCCTCATCATTCTATTAGCGATGTTGCCCTTGTAGGTGGTGGCAGCTTTCCGCAGCCAGGCGAAATATCTCTCGCCAATAATGGTATTTTGTTCCTAGATGAGTTACCAGAATTTAAGAGAACCGTTTTGGAAGTAATGCGACAGCCAATGGAAGATCGTAAGGTAACGGTTAGTCGCGCACGTCTTTCGGTCGATTTTCCTGCTTCCTTTATGCTAGTGGCTTCTATGAATCCTTGTCCTTGTGGCTATTATAATCATCCAAATAAAGAATGCGTTTGTGGGCCAGGCATGGTACAAAAATATTTAAATAAGATCTCCGGACCATTATTAGATCGCATCGACCTACATGTAGAGGTAACGCCCGTGGGAATTGAAGAAATATCTTCTAAGCAATTAGCCGAGAAAAGTATGGTAATTAGAGAAAGGGTTATTAAAGCTCGGAATATTCAAAATGAACGATTTGCTCAGTTGGAAGGTATTCATGCCAATGCTCAGATGGAGTCTAAACAATTAAGGCAAGTATGTGAATTATCTAAAGAAGGAATGGATTTACTGCGAGCCGCCATTGAAAAATTAAATTTAAGTGGCAGGGCTTATGATCGAATTTTGAAAGTGGCTCGTACCATCGCAGACCTTGATAATAGTAAGAATATAGAACCTAATCATCTAGCGGAAGCGGTGCAATACAGAAGCCTAGATAGGGAGAGTTGGGTGAATTAATTTAATTTTTTTTCGAGTACTTGTAATTTTCGTGTCCTTTATCCTACCAATAGGGTAAATTTAAATCATGAAAAAAGTACTTACAATTATTGTTCTCTTGTTTACCGCTTTATTCGCGTCTGCGCAAAGCGAAAATGAAAAATCTTTATTGTGGGAGATCTCAGGCCCGGAAGGAAAAGTATCTTATCTATTTGGGACCTATCACTTACTGGGCTCTGATTTTATTAATGAGAATCCAACCCTAAGCAAAGCTTACGGCAATGCAGATAACATTGTGGTAGAAACAATTATTGACTCTGCTCTGCTGCCACAGATGGCGCAATACTCAATGATGCAGCAATCGATAAAGGGAATGCTAGATTCTGCGGATTATCTATTGTTAAAGGAAAAGGTTGAGCCTTTGGTAGGTGCGCCGATGGCACTTCTTGATAATATGAAACCTATGGCTTTAGCCACCATGTTAACTTTACAAATGGCTACTGCAGAAACTCCAGACACTTTCTTATTTGAAGGTATGCCCATTGATCAGTTTTTTGCTTGGGATGCCAAAAAGAAAAACAAAAATATTCTTCCACTGGAAACAATGTTGGAGCAAATGGAACTTCTTTTTAATAGTGAAACGGTGGAAGATCAAATGGAAGCACTGATGTATATGGTTAAGGAGCCGGAAGAAATGCAGGAAATGACTCAGAATACAATTAAAGCCTATATCCAACAAGATTTGGATGCGATGGTCGAAATCTCAAATGATTATGAAGAAGATATGGGCGATATGACCAAATTATTAGATGAGAGAAATGAAAATTGGATCCCTAAATTAAAGCCCTTGCTGGCCAAGGGTTCTACCTTTATTGCAGTGGGTGCTTTGCATTTACCTGGAGAATTAGGATTACTGCATTTATTGCGAGAGGAAGGCTATAAATTAAAAGCCCTAGAACTTAAATAGACTTTCTTGTGAAAGAAGATTTAGAGAAAAAATTTGTCGCTTTACTGGAAGCAAACGCCGGTATCATTTATAAGGTGACGCGGATATACGCCGGCAGCAGTGATGATGCTGAAGATCTGCGACAGGAAGTGATTTATCAAGCCTGGCGCTCTTACCCTCGCTTTAAAGGAGAGAGTAAGTTTTCGACATGGCTCTATAAAATTGCTCTGAACACCGCTTTAACGCATAAGGCGAAAGAAGAGAAACGTCGATCAATTCCAGAACAGTCAGTAATTAGTCACAGCGAGACTTTAAGTGATTCTAAGGAGCTGCTTATTAAATATATACGTCAGTTTAATGATGCAGAGAAGCTAATAATAATGCTTCATCTCGACGGATATAGTAACGATGACATAGCGCTTATCGCAGGAATTAGCAAAAACCATGTAGCTGTGAAGCTGCATCGTATTAAAGAAAAATTAGCATTAAACCTTAAAGAGAAAACTAATGGAAATTAAGAGCTCTTGGCAAGAAATGGACAAGGAAGAGAACCTTTTGCTCAAGGGAGATATTAAAAAGGGAATGCATCTTAAAAAAGAAGATATGATTCGTAAGCTCAATAAAAGACTGGCTTGGAAAATTGCTTTTACCGCCATCTTTACGCCCTTTTATTTTCTGGCCATAATCATAGTCGCATCACTCATAGGCAAAGCCTTATTCGCCTTTATCGGTCTGTTCCATATTTTAGGCCTGATCTTTTTTATTAGGCAATATAGGATTGCTAAAGCATTTGATCCGAGTCAAATGAGCGTGAAGCAGGTGTTGCAAGGTTACTTAGAGAATATTCACAAAACGGTACGCTTAGAGGAAAGGGCGGGTTTGTTATTATACCCATTTGCTGGGAGTGCAGGCTATGTGTTTAGTTTGTCTCAGGCAGGGAAAATGGACGAAGCCATGGAGAAGCCAGAAATTTGGTTAATATTACTGGTGACCTTATTAATTATAACACCTCTATCGCATTACTTGGCCAAATGGCTCAATAAAAAGACCTTTAAATCGTATACCGATCTTTTAGAAATGAGATTGGCGCAATTGGATGAAAATTAAAATAAGCCTCTGACTTTCGGGTCGGGGGCGTTTTTGGTCCACTCTAATGGTCCATCGCAAAGAATTTCGATAAGCATGGTTTCACGACGATCACCAAAATAAGTCATCAGAGTTTTTTTCCAGTAATCATAATTGTCTTCATCATAATATTTACAGTCATAAGTGCAAACGACTATGTTCTGCTTATTGATCAGAATTATAGTAGGAGTAGCATATTGAAAGGTTCTAACGGGACGGGCGGCGCGAATGCTTTTCCCCTCAATAAAATTGTCCATCCAATTTTTTAGCGCGTACTGACGATCTAGTTCAGTCTCGTAAAAGTAAAAGTTGAAATAAATTTTTCTTTCCGTGGTGTAGCCTAAGGTATTTTTAAATTCCTCCTTACTCTCTAAGCGGAATTTATCACTCCACATAAAAGCTTCATCTTCTAGTCCACCCAATTCTCGGGAAGGAATATTTAGATAATCTTTTTCGTGACTATCGGCATGCTCACTAACAAATAGGCTAATTTGACTTTTTAAACTGTCGCTTAAAGCTTTGGTATTTTGAGAGAAGCCCGCAAGGGAACCTAAAACACAAAAAACTAAAAGGCTTATTCGTAAGCTCATATGGCGGATTGATTTTTAAAGATTTAAACAAAGGTCATTAATAATTTATTGTTGAGTGCAGAGGCAGCCACAATCTTAAACTTATTTTTGACCTATGGTCTTAAAAGTATTACGTTGCATCTTAATGATTAGTTTGTCTTCTACCTTTATGCAAGGGCAGATTGTGAATATTGAACAATTTAGAAGCAGTGCAGACACCAGTAATTGGAGTTTTACTGAGCAATTCAATTTTGGTCTACTGCAAAATACCCAACGCTTAATCAGTTTTAATAATAGCTCGGGCTTGCAGTTTCAGCAACAGAAATTCAGGTCTATATTTCTCACAAACTTCAGTTTTAGCAATACCAATGATAATGATATCGAACGTAGTGGCTTCCTGCATCTGCGCTTCGAAAATAGCATTCGAAAATATTGGAGTTTCGAGTATTTTGGTCAAGCCCAGATGGATGTTCCACTTAAGATCAATCAAAGATATTTATTGGGAGCTGGCTTACGTGCCTCTCTGCATAAGCGCAAGAAATTGAGCTTTTATACGGGGCATTTACTAATGGCAGAATATGATGAGGAAATCGAAACGGGCTTACAGCATCAGGATTTGCGATTAAGTTCCTATCTCAATCTTAATTGGCATCCTTCGCCGGATTTCACTTGCTTATTAATTACTTACTATCAACCCCGTTTAGATAAATTCGCAGATTATCGCATCTCCTTTCAAGGGCAGCTATCTTTTAAAATTTGGAAATCCTTGAGTTTCACCTTTAATGCGCAATATGCTTTTGATGCATTTCCCGTGGCTTTGCCTAATATTCCGCAGCAAACCTATAAGCTTAGCAATGGTATCAACTTCAAACTTTAATTAATTGGGCTGAATTTCAGATAGGTAGCCAATCACCCTGTTTTATTAAAGCTTTTAATTCCGGTGGCCAGTCGAGATTGTTTTCGGTAAAGCGGTCTAGCTCATCCCTACTTTTTGCCGAAAGTAGTTCTTGTATTTCATCTAAAATCATATCACTTATGTAGATGGGGCTTTCGACTAAGTTTTCGCCTTGACAAATGGCAATAACTTGATAGTCATTAGCTTGATTAAGATCCTGTCCACTTAAAGTGCATTGCTGCTGCTGATATCTTTCGCTAGGGCTGATGCCACTAAGTGCTAAATCCATCATTTTTTCGCGCATAAATAAATCGATTCTCTGGCGAGATTCTTTGCTAAGCTCGGCCCGCGCACTTTCCATACAAGGCATGCAAAGAGCAAAGTCAAAAAGTACTTGTGCTTCTTTTTGATGGGGATAATTTTTATAAACTTTTTGGATGCCGTAGGAGTCTACATCGCGCAGGTTTACCCCACAGATTTTGCAATGCTCATGGGGCTGCTTCGTATCTTCGGCGAAGAGGTTTAAAGGGATTTTGTTATTATCCATAGCGCTAAGGTATAATTAAGCTGAAAAGCACAAAATACGAGTCTATTGATTTTCTTTAGGGAGGATAATGGTAAAGCAGCTTCCTTTGTTTAAGGCGCTGCGCACAATGATTTCACCTTTCATTTTTTGTATAAACTCTTGGCAAAGTAAAAGCCCTAATCCTACCCCTTTTTCATTGGCGGTGCCCTTCGTAATTTCACGGCCCTTGGTAAAAAGTCGCTCGAGTTGCCGCTTTTCCATGCCTAAGCCATTATCTTCAATTTCAATATGAATAGAATCTTGGAACTCATAAGATCGCAATTTCACCCAGCCATTTTGGGGGCTAAATTTTATAGCATTGCTAATAAGGTTGCGCAAGGTTAGTTCCAAAACTTGCTTATCGGCTAAAACTTTTGGATCTTGATTATTAACTAATATATGAATGCTAATTTTCTTTGCCTTTGCCAGACTTTCCATCGTGTCGTTCACGCGATCAGCGATTTCTTTAATGCTAACTCCTTCAATAGTATAAGCTTTGTCTTCGCGACGCGACCATTCCAATAAATTATCAAGTAGGGTGCGACTGCCGCGGGTAAGTTTTAGTAATTCCTTTTGCAATTCTTTCTGGGTATCTGGGCTGATCTCATCTTGCTCCAGCACACTCATAAAGCCTTCAATGGCATTTAAGGGGTTGCGTAAATCGTGACCTATAATTGAAAACAATCGGTCTTTTTGCTCATTTAAAGCGCGCATTTCTTGCAGCTGTTCTTGAATGAGTTTATTGCTATGTTTCAATTCTTCTCCTTCGGCGGAAGCCTTATCTGCCATAGAGCGATAGCCGGCCATTAATAAGCTGAGACCAAAATATAATACTGCCGTAAAAAGCAGATAACCAATAAAGTAAATAAAATGAAGCGCGGTTATTTCTTCACTTTTCAGGAAGATGAAATAAACCCCTAAAAGGGTGAAAAATAGGTAGTAGATTAATTTCCAGCGCTGATTGGGAGCACAAAGCTGGGCAACAAAAAAGCCGATTATTAGTCCGTAAAAGCCGGGGCTGCTAATGCCCTTAAAGTAGCTAAAACTAAGGTAAGCGGTGAAGCTAACGGATAGTACAAAGACCAGCTGACTGTAAAGCGTATTACCACGTTTGAAACTTAAATAATAACTACTGGCGAAAATTAAAGAAGAAGTGAGTAAGCCAAGAGCCAAATTGTTATTGCCATAGATAAAAATGCTAAGGCATAATATCAGCATCGCCAAACTAGAAAAGAGGCTGATTCCGTTAAAAAGACGGCTTTCAATTGGCAGTTCTTTATTACTTCCAATTAACTTATTGAGCAAAGCTATGGTTTGCATTATTGCATTGCATTGAGTCCATAAAGTTACGCTTTAATGCCCTGAGGTGCATTATGGATGTTGCGAAAATTATTGCAATCAATTTTAGTGGTAATTAGGCTCAGAGCCAAACAAAAAAATCCTCGCTTTTGGGCGAGGATTTTACTCTGTATAGAGGGGTATAGATAGGGACATGTTGCTTATCTAAAAAGATTTCCCTTTTCGATGCTCAAATGTCCATCAATTCGAGCGCATTCTCTTTTAAATTCGATAAAGGGCCGCATGTGTTCGTTTAAGGGTAGAGCTAATTTTTAGAGATCATAATTGTAATTTCACATCTTGCGAAAGCGCCTAAAACAAAGAGCCCTGTGCAATTAAAACACAGGGCTCTTCTAATCAATCGAAATAATATCTTCTAGTAGATGAATTGGCTTTTACGGTTACCTGCTTCATCGGTAAACCAATTGCTGTTGAGGCTTCCGCCGGATACGGCCCAAGTAGAGAAGTAGCTGTAGGCATCGTTTATCGGACTGTATTCTATTGGGTAGGCAAAGCTTTCCGCAATGTTAATAGCCCATGGTAAACCGTTAGCTGTTTTGTAGTAATATTCGTTGCCAGCATCACTTGCGTCGGCTTCCGTTCCGAATAGATTTAAATCGGCTAAATCGGTAGGGGCTTTATCGGCTAAGTGAATTTCGCGACCTCTAGTTCCATTAGCAAAGATGAAGGCGTTGTAGGGAGGTAAGCCTATATTGGCCTGTACTTGCGGAGTTTTAAAGTCGATTACATTACTCACAGTGGTAGGGGTAACAGTAGCTTCGTTTTTAATGGTATTGATGAATTTAGTGCCTTGATTTGGCATAACATTAAAAACATTATCAAAAGCTATAATAGTAGCGTTGGTTTGGCCTTGTTCGGTGCCATTGCCGTTAAGGCTAATTAGCGATTCTTGTAAATCTTGGCCACTTACCGTTCTGATGGCATTGGAAGCTAAGTTTTCGAATTCAAAGCCAAAGCCATTTTTAAATCCTGCCCCTACTGCTCTAACAGTCCAATCTGCTTCAACTGAAACCAGCTTGTTGTTTCCATCTAAAATGTGGTCAACTTCATAGTCAATTACCATGTCGTTAAAGTCGTAGTCACCTTGCGATGGCCATAAATCTTCGTAAGCCAGTGTTCCAGTATAGGTATTGCGAATTGCGCGGCTAGCGTCACAAGGAAAGTCATCTGCATCATCAGATACCCCGTCGTTGTCGCAATCTGTTTTAGGAGTAATAGCAGGAACGCCAGTTAAATCTACATTAGTCCAAGGATTAGCAGTAGCGTAGAAAATAAGATCGTTAAAGTCGTTGTCGCTGCGAGTAGAACGCGTTTGATCTTCAAAGCCATTGATTAAAAGTTCGCGGGCATAGTCTACAAATTGAACGGAGTGCTGACGTAAGTTAGCATTCGTTTCCATGGTGTTGAAATCGTTGCGAGAAAAGTATTTCGTGGCATTCACATTTACCCCAGTGCCATTGAAGGCATTTTGAAATAAGACCCAGCTAATGGTTTTGCCGCCTTCAAAAGTTCCAAGTTTCACCTTATCACCGGCTTGTAATTTACCTTTTGATCCGTCTAATGAAGCATTAGGAAGAATAATAAAAATCGAGTCAATATCATTCTGACTTGCAGGTGGATTGTTGCTGTCGAAAACGTAGTAGGCTAGAGCGTTTCTGTATTCTGCGCCTTCTCCTAAAAAGGTAACCCAAACATCGCTGGTGCCAGTTAGTACCACATCAAGTTCGTTGCCAGTGGTTAATAAGTTTGGATTGCTATTAGGAATAGAAGTGCCTTCGGGTAAGGTAGCATTGATGTCGTTTAATAAACCCTGACCAATAGGGTCTTTGTCGGCAAGTAAATAGTTAGGAAGGCCTTCGTTGCTACCTGTGCTAAAGGTTCCCATATAATAGTAATTTCCGCTTATAGCGATAGGGTTGGAGCTTGCGGTTTTTCCGGAGTTAATACTACGCGCTGCTGGAGTGCCTCCAAAGTTTAAGTTAATATTTTGGCTAGAGGGCACCAAGGCTTGGTTGTTAAAGCCGATGCTGTGTACTTGTACAAATACCTCTTCTTGGTAAGCGGGAATGCGAATGGGCATTTCTACCATACCGTCAGCGTCGCTAATTCCAGCGGCTAAAAATTCACCGCCTTGATCCGGGCGATTGGTGTAAAAACTAACACGAGTGCCTGCAAGTGGTTGGTCTTTAAGGTTTTTCAAAGAAATTGTTGCTTCAATTTCTCTAGCAGTATTAAAGGAGAAATTCATCGGCACCACTAAACTTTCGATATCATCGCTAATGTTCGTGTTGCTGGAGTTAGTCAAAGAGTTGTCTTGGTCCTTAGCGCAAGAGAAGGCTATAAAACTAGCGGCTATTAAAGTGGGAATTCTGTATTTCATCTGATTGATTATTTTGTTTCGATAGATCAAAAGTCGAAACTGAGCGATGAAATAAGAGAAAGATTCGATGAACGAAAAGATTTCTACGTTGAATCGATGATCTGTATTTTTTCCTCGATTAAGTTCAAGGAAAAGTGTGGTTTAGGATTGAGCTTTACTCTTGCTAGGCCAAAGCTCTTTAATAAAACTGCTTAGAAAACCTCTTATGGCTTCTGCATTTTTTGAAATTACACTGGTAATTCCCATCTGCATAATATTGCCAAAAATTTGCTTGAAAGGATTGTGAGTGGAGCCGATAAATATTTTTTTAGAAAAGTAACCAGTTATCAAGGCGACAATGGTATCGAGACTGTCTTCTTTCAGATTCGGTTGATGAATTATTTCATCTATTGTACTTTTAACTAGGTTTAGCGGTTTAAAGTTTTCGGCAACAATATTAAATTGCACTTTAAGTTGCTCTTCCTCTTCCTTTTTTATTTCTTCTAATAAGGCTATGGCTGCTTGAAGCTTCTCTGTTTCGTCAACTGTTTTCATAGTAGCTTAACTTAAGAGACTTGAAATGATAGAATTGCCAATCCGCTTTTTTAGGGATCGATGAAAGAATAAATAAACGATTCCACCGCAAAGCCCATAAAAGCCCGCCATGCAAAAAAAACCGTAATAAAGTTTGCCGAGTAAATCTCCCAGCCACAAAGCAATGCCAATATTCAAGAGACTTATAAAAGTGCTTAATAGAATTATGGCTAAAGCACGTGAAGCTAGGGTAGATGAAATACTAGCTGTTTTACTGACTGTTTTTAGGCGGTATAATTCAAAGTTAGTCTTTGCGTAATTCTCTGCTTTTTCAAATAATGGTTCTAAACCGAAAGAGTTGTTTTCCATTTCAAAATTTCAAAAAAAAAGCACATTAATTTACCTGAGGTAAATCAGGTAAATTAATGTGCCTTGTATTAGTTTATTAATCTAAAGGCTTTTCTTGGCTTATTTCTTTTGCCTTCGATTTGGCTTTATTGTAGGCTTGGCTTACTTCGTCTGTCTCCTTCTCAATGGTACTCGCAATTTCATCCATTAGATTTGAAAATTTCGTTTTTAAATCATTGAGGGTGTCGTTGCTTTTGTTGGCAATTTTAGATCTGGTCTCAGACCCTTTGTCGGGAGCGAATAAAACGCCTATTGCTGCACCTATACCTAGGCCTGCTGCAATTCCTGCTAATACTTTTGTGGTGCTCATGGTTTTGATGTTTTATTATTTTAATTAGGTTATTTTCAAATATACGGTAAAAGTCGCTCTTAAATGTTATAATTTAAACGAAAATACTTGTATATTTCCTATGTTTTCTTTATGAATATTTTGGTTTTATCCAAAGTTTAAAGCATTAAAAAAGGGCCGTTTTAAGGCCCTTTTTTCTATTTTGGTTATTATTTAAATTACTTCAATTAGAAGCTTTTGAGAGGAAAGGCATCAATGACGGAAATTTATATTTCCAGTTAAGCTTCAATAACTTCCATTACCAACCTAAAGCCTACCCTAGGGTCGGGGGCAGAATAGTTTTGGCTAAGGTCGATGTAACATTCTTCGAGGGTGTTGTCCCAGCTGCCACCTTTTATTTTATCGTCACTAGTCATCTCTGCGGCATTGCCTATAATATCAAAAAGTCCTAAATTATTGCATTTGTATAAGCCAATTCCGGTAGTGTAAAAGCCTCCATCGGCCGCGTGGTGGAATTTTTCAGAAGCATAATCTATCACTTTTATATTGGTAAGCATGCAATCCATTTGTCCTTTTTCATTGCTGAGGTAAGGAAGGTTTCCATACCAAGGTAAGCGGTTACCAATAAGTGGGGATGAAAAAGATTGCCATTCCTCTTCGGTCGGTAAGCGGAAGATTACCTTTTTAAATTCGCGCTTTTTGCTACTGTTGTATTTTTCAGTGAACCACTTACAGTAACTTTCAGCCGCCTCTTCGTCAATATTTACCACAGGGTAATTGTTGTAAGCGGGGTGGTTGTGGTACTTTTCAAACATCGGTTCATTATATGATTTTGCCAGTTTCGTTCGCCATTGGGTAGAGTCTGGTTTTAGCTTTTTCACTTCTTCTCGACCATGTTTTTTCTGCCAATCGTCAAGGAATTCTTTATAATTCGCATTGCTTACTTCGTATTTCGCTACCCATAAATTGGGGTTGAATTTCACAAAGTCATCGGTGTTTTGAGCTGTTAAATTGCTGATGCTAAATGCGCTTAGAATTAGCGCAATAGTAACGATAGTTTTTTGCATGAAAGGGTGGTTTGAATTATTTCAATAACGAGACAATGCAAATTGTATTGTAGTTTTTCTTTTACCCGTAGAGAGGGACACTGGGTAGGATGCTAAAAATAGAGTGCCATGCGCCAGAACTAAAATAAGTCAGGCCACCTTTGATAAGGCGGCCCGCTATAGTTTGAAATAGGAAGGAAAATATTTGGTAATCAGCAATGAGCTAAGCACCATTTTAACGCCAGTAAATCGGCAGTTAAAGCTATCTTTTATTAGCGCAAGTGTTTTAATATAGTGCTTTATAAGGCCTATAAATTATTAAGTAATTGGGTAAGCTGCGCTTGGGTTATGGTCTGAAAGTTCATCACTTCTAAGTGATTTTGGCTAATCGTATTCTGCTGAATAGCGTAATTGTAATTGCCCATATTGTCAACATTTATGGCAATAAAAATGGTATTTATACCCACGGGCATTTGGTAGCCGCCATTGATCAGGAAATCAGGTGATAAAAAGTTGTTTACCGGAACCATTGCATTTATACTAGGTAAATAAACCAAAACGCGCGTATTTTGAAAAGTCATGTTTGGCCCCACTCTTATCGTAACATCCGTTAAGGGCCTGGGGTCATTATAAAAATAATCGCAATTAATAAACCGGAAAAGTCTTCGTAGCTGAAAAGCGTAAAGCGAGTCAACCCGTTGGTTTACACCGGATGTGTCAATGGCTGTATCAATCACAGTTACGTTTTGTGCTTGCCAAGCGACTTGGTTGTTGGTATCACGACTATTCGTCGCAAAAAGCTCCATGTTGGGGTCTAAGCTGTCGGTTGGGACCTCAACGCCAATTTGGGCGCCATTGGCCAAACGCAAGTCTGCGCCATTTTGCTGTACTAATAATTCAAAAGAACCTCCGCTACTTAAAATTTGGCCGTTAGCAACCGTTGGAGCATTATTAAAAATTAAAGCAGCTGGGTTATACATTTCGCGCAAGCTTAATTCTACCGTGCCGCTAATGGCTTGTCCACTAGGGTGCACAAATGCGTTAGCCGGAATTTTAAGTACAGTACCAGCATTACCTCTAATTTCTTGGGCTTGGTTCGCTTCAAAAGAATAGGTCTGTAAGGCTTTACGTCCTGCTTTGAAAAAATTGTTTAGCTCTTCAGCTGAGTTTGGCGGGTTTACAGAATTCACCTCAATTTTTGTTTCATCTTCCGGTGTGCAAGCAGAAATTACTAAGCTTAGAATAAGGATGCTAAAGCTCAAGATTTTCATCTTTTTCATAGGGTATGTTTTTCAGATTTGGCTCAAGATGTCCAAAAATGTATCAAGACCTAGCAGTAATATGTTAACGCTAAGCATTATCGCGTAAAGCCTAATTCTTAGCAAGGGCGAAATAGTAAAATCGAAAACTAAGTGAGAATATTTTCGAAAAACCGCTTCCTTTTAATTGTTGGTAAATGCCGATAAAGTATTGGCTAGAAAACCAGCGGATGTAAGGAGGTATAAAAATGAAATGGAAAACAAGCTCACTCCTAGTGACTGCCCCTTGTTAAGCCGTGTGCTCTGTAAAACCGCTTCTATTTTTTCTAAAGCAACCAAGTGTAATTGTGGATTAGTAATAATTTACTGAAAATACTAGAAAAAAAGTTGAGACAGCAAATCGGCTATTTTCAAGCAGGAGTGAGGGGTTTGCGGGCTTTGGAAATTCTTTCACAAGTTTTTGTTTAACATTTTAAAACAAAGCTTAAACAAAACCCTTTAAGTCATGTTTAACAATAAATTAACATTAAAATTGATTGACTATGTTGTTAGATGTACTTGTTATTCCAAAAGACGATCCTATCGCTTTTACCTTTTTTACGGGGTATATGGCAATGTTAGCGGCTTCAGTCTTTTTCTTTTTTGAGCGTGGTAGTGTAGATGAAAAGTGGAAGCTTTCTCTACTAGTTTCGGGGTTAATCACCGGCATCGCTGCAGTCCATTATTATTATATGAGGGACTATTACGTGGCAACTGGTGAAAATCCAACGGCATTGCGTTACATAGACTGGACTCTTACGGTTCCGTTAATGTGCGTGGAGTTTTATTTACTTACTAAAGCCGCAGGAGCCAAACTCGGCTTATTGTGGAAGTTGATTTTTGCTTCTGTATGGATGCTAGTAACCGGCTATATCGGGGAAGCTTTCAATCCAGAAGGTGGTAGTACAAGTCACTCCGTATTGTGGGGCTTCCTGTCAACATTAGGCTATTTATACATTTTGTATACAGCTTGGTATGGTGAAGTAGCAAAGTTGGCCGCTAATAGTGGCAACGAATCTGTGAAGACAGGTGTGCGGACTTTAGGTTGGTTTGTTCTAGTAGGTTGGGCCATCTATCCGATAGGATATATGTGCATGCCTGGAGGCTGGTTAAACACTGGTTTAGGCTGGGAGTCTAGCAACGTGGACTTATTTTACAATATCGCAGATGCGATAAATAAAATTGGTTTTGGCCTAGTGGTTTATTCCATTGCCGTTTCTTCTAAGAAAAAGGTAGCAGCATAAGCACATCTTAAAATAGTTACAAAACTAATTAGGGGTGCTGCTGTCTAGTAGCACCCTTTTTTTTATGCTTAAACCAAGATCCATTTTTATTTTCTTAAACGTTTTCCTCTGGCTTTTGCAGCTTATTATAGGAGATATACCCATGTGGATGCAAGTGTCTTTGGCTGTTTTTTTAATTGCGCTGGTCGGTATTCCGCACGGGGCCATTGATCATGTTTTATTTGTTAAGAATACCAAAGCAAGTCCTGCGTTCTTTTATGGATTCTACCTTGCATTGATAACCTTGATTGTTCTTATTTGGCTGTTGTTCCCGCAAGTGGGCATAGTTTTGTTTTTAATTTTATCTGCCTATCATTTTGGGCAATCTCAACTAAGCTCTTATAATAGTATTAATGCTTTAATGAAGGCCCTCCTTTATTTCTTGTGGGGCAGTTCTATCTTGTCGGCACTTGTGGTTTATAATCAGGTCGAGATTTTCCAAATTTGTGGTGCGAGTCAAGATTTATTGCAGCTGTTGGTGGTTTTTCAGTCGCCCGTGTTTAAACTAGTACTCGTTATTAGTACTCTCAGCTTTCTGCTTTTCTTTGCTCGATTCGCAGGTAGAATCAGCTTGAAGAATGTTGCTGTTGAGCTCTTAATCTTAGGCCTGATTCATTTGTCTTTTTTCACACAATCTATTTTGATAGGTTTTAGTATCTATTTTGCAACGCTCCATTCTATGGAGGTGCTGCAGGAGGAGTTTGATTTTTTAAAGACTAAAATATTCAATTTCAATTTTGTTCAATTTATTTGGCTATTAATGCCTTATACTCTTCTCAGTCTTTTTGGTATTGCCCTGCTCTTGATGTTATCGTACTTTACTTTTCTGCCTATGAGCGGGACTTTGATTGTTTTTATTAGTATTTCAGCTTTAACATTGCCACATTCGGTAGTGATGGAGCAATTTTATAGCGTTTTAAGGAAAGGGTCAAATGTCTAGGGCAAAGGATTAATGATTTTTTAGCCAGGCCTATATTGAGGATTTGACTTATTAAAGCTTCAAAGGCCAGTTAGGATTAACCTGGTTTCCGCTTTACCTTAGCTTTTCCCATGTTCTAACAGCAATAATTTGAACGAGAACAACGATCAAGGTGATTAGTATAGACCTTAGTAATAGACCTAAGAAATCTACTCCACTTAGCCAGTGGCTTAAGATGAGGTAGCTCAGGATAAATGTTAAGGAGCCCATTATGACTGTTCTTTTTAACATGCTTCAAAAGGGGTGATTTGAGGTTTATGTATTCAGTCTAATCATGTCAATCCTGCAGGCTTGCGACATATTTGATATTTATCTAAGCTATGATTTTCGGGTTTAAAATCCAAAATTAAGAAGGGTCCAATATTGATAACCACCTGATTTATCCCGTGGCAGATTAGCTTGTTTTGCGCATGATCCATCATGATCCACAAACAAAAAGGCATAAAAAAATCCGGTAGATTTTCATCTCCGGATTTTTTGTGGGCGATACTGGGTTCGAACCAGTGACCCCCTGCTTGTAAGGCAGGTGCTCTGAACCAGCTGAGCTAATCGCCCTGTTGTTTTGGGAGTGCAAATATAAGAGGGTTTTTCGATTTTGCTATAGCAGTAACCAAGAAAAATAAAATAAATTTATAAGGCCTTGTTTTTAAGGGAATTATTTTTCTCCTTCCCCGAAAATATAGCTCTGAACGGCTTCTCCTTCTTGTTTGAAAGCCCGCAGCATTCCCGCAGTATTAAAGGATATTATGAAATTCCCGTCCTTGTCGATGCCAATCACTCCGCCGCTACCCGCGCCAGGTTTTAGAACTTCATGTAGTACGATATCGGCAGCTTCCTGACTGCTAAGGCCTTGAAATTCGTAGCGCGCGCTAATTTGATAAGCGACTGCATTACGGATAAAGTACTCGCCGTGGCCGGTACAACTAATTCCCACCGTAGCATTAGAGGCATAGGTGCCTGCGCCAATGATAGGTGAATCGCCAATGCGACCATAGCGTTTATTCATCATGCCGCCGGTAGAAGTGCCAGCAGCAATATTACCTAGACGATCTCTAACCACGCAGCCCACCGTGCCCATTTTATAATCACGGATACTGTCTAGGGCGCCTTGATGGCCTTTTATACTTTCGTGGATGCCTTTCATACGCTGGGTAATAAAATAGGAAGGGTCTACTTGAGTAAGCCCATTATGCAGGCTAAATGAATCTGCGCCAGCGCCACTGAGTAAAACATGAGGAGAGTTGTTTAGCACCGCTAAGGCAGCGGTAATAGGATTTTTGATGCAGCTAAGTCCAGCCACAGCTCCCGCATTACCGCTGTGGCCATCCATTATTGAAGCGTCTAAAGAAGCGAGGCCTTCATAAGTTAAAACCGCTCCTTTGCCGGCATTAAAATGACTGTCGTTTTCGAGATGTTGGATAACGAGGCTTACTACTTCAACCGCAGCGGTACCCTTTTGCAAGGCACTATCGCCAATGCTAATGGCCCGGCGTAAAGAATGATGAAAAGCAGCTATTTGTGCCTCAGAATAGTTTTCGGCTTTAAGGCCATTACCCGCTCCACCGTGGATGATAATCTGATAGTTTTCGGTTTGGGCCTGAAGGTTTAGGCTAAATAACAGCGCAAATATTAGTCGTAACATAGGGTGTTCTATCAAAATTTGATGTGCGAATATAGCTTATTATTACTTCAGAAATACTTGGCTTTCAGAGGTTAGGGCCTTTACATAATGTCCAATTCTTCTCGTTGAATTTTATTTGGCCAGTGATGGTGGCATAGAGTTTTAAAGCGCTCATTCATTTCTTTGGAGCAGCCGCTCAGTTCTACGTAAGACCGTTCTTCTTCGGGATAGGTGTGCAGGGCTAAATGACTTTCGCTAAGCAACCAAATGGCGGTATAACCTTGCGGTTGAAATTGATGCTCGCTAAAGCCCACAATGCCATAACCCGCTTCGTTCAGGAATTTATGCAAGTGCTCTTTTAGTAAACTCGCGTCAGTTTCCAATAACCAAAAGCGCAAATTGTATATGCTAGTCTTTACCATTTTCATTTAATATAAATCCCAATTTCCTTGGAGGTAATAACGGTACAAAACAGGGTTTTGAATTTGGTTTATTGCTATGCTATCGTTCGTGGCTTCGTAAATGTTCTTGCCAAAGTTACACATCAATAGCATCGCATCTTGGTTTAACCAACGCGTGGGAACATTAAAACTCATCTGCTGTAAAGCGCTTTTTAAATCTTTGTCTTCTGGCCAAGACTTCACTCCCATAACCCAGCCCCATTCGCCAAGGGTAATTACTTGATTGTGCATTTTTTGGGTGGTGAATCCCGCTGCAGCCATGGTTTTATCGATGCATAAAAAAGCTTTGGTCGCATAATAGGGACTGCCGGCTTGGGTTATTAATACCCCGTGCTTTTTTAATTTTAAGTGACAAAGCTGGTAAAATTGTAAGGTGTACAAACGGTTTAATTCCACTGAGCGTGGATCGGGTAAATCGACAATTATCGCATCGTAATAGTTCTCGCCCTTTTCCATAAAATTGAATGCATCGGTATTGATGATTTCTAATTTAGGATGGTGAAAAGCGTCTTCATTAAGTTCGCGTAAAATAGGATTGTATTTCCCCATATTGGTCATTACCGAGTCTAAATCTACCAAGGTGATTTTCTCTACGTCGGGGTATTTTAGAATCTCTCTTACCGCACATCCATCACCGCCACCGAGCACTAAAATATGCTTACGCTCTTGAATAATATTTAGCGCTGGATGGATTAATGGTTCGTGATATTTATCTTCGTCAATGGTGCTAAGTTGTTGGTTTCCATTAATGTAAAGCCAATAATCGTTTTTCCACTGGGTAATTACAATGCGTTGGTATTTGCTCTGCTTTTCAAAAACCACTTTGTCTTTGTAACGGGCTTGTTCGCCTTGCAGGATAATGGGGCTGGCATAATAGGCACCGGTGCTAATCATTGCGAAGACGATAACGGCGGACAAACTTATCAGGCCTTTAGCCTTAATTTTTAAAGCGTCTTTAACCACTAAAAAAAGAAGGATGGCTACCATAAAGTTTACCATTCCTAGTATAAAAGGGGTGTAGGTTAAACCTAAGATGGGTAAACCGACAAAGGCGAAAAACAATCCGCCCACGAGCGAGCCTAAATAATCCTTTTCCATAACGCTGGCTACATTGATGCGCAGCGATTCGAACTCTTCGTTGAGGCGGATTACCAGAGGGATTTCGAGACCGATTAAAGTACCGATGAGAATACTTAGTCCGTAAATAATAAAGCCCACGTATTCAGTATAGCCCGCCGCGGTATAGGCGAATAGGCTGGCGAATGAAACCAGAATACTGAGTGTAAATTCAATGGCGATGAATTTAACTAAAAGGTTTTCGTTAAAGTACTTGCTAAACCTGCTGCCTAATCCCATAGAGAAGAGCATTACCGAAACGATAAGCGACCATTGCGTGGCCGAGTCACCAATAAAATAGGTGGCGAGGGTAGACAGGATGTATTCCGCTACAATGCCAGAAAGTCCTGTGGCAAAGAGCGCAAGTTTTAAGACCGGAGAGCGTGAAAGTTTCAATTTAGATACACCAAATTATAAGCATAGATCCACCAATATAGCCTAAGGCCTCAATTAAACCTGCACCCGAATTAGGAGTTTCTTGGTTTGCGATTTCATCATTTAAATTCTGACCTGGTAATAAGATCTTATCTACCAAAGTGCGAATAAGCGGTAAAATGATAATACCAATACCTGCTTCGTAGCCCACCTCCATGAGCGTATCCACCCAATTGTCGAAATTACCCATTAGGCCGTTTCGAATTAAATTGGCCATGGCGATAATTAGTCCCGCATAGGCAATACCCGCGGCCACATTATCCTTTTCAATTTCCTCATGAATGTCGTAGGGTACTAATTTGTTGTAAAGGGCGGTGCTAATTAAAATTAAAACTTGGCCTAAAACCCAGTAGAGTAGGGCAGTATAAATGCCAAAAAGCAAGTTGCCACTTTCACCAGTAATAGCGCCGAAAATGATTAATCCCGAACCTAAGTAATTGGCGCCTTCGATAATACCCATCCCAGCATTTCGGTCTTCGGTAATTTCCTTCCAAATCGAAAATTTAGAAAGGGTAATTTTATCCATAATGGTAGAGGAGAGGTTTAAAAGGATAATGGCGAGCAAGCCAAAAATTCCCATATCCACCAAGTCAACTAGCAGTCCATTTGACTCGCCGTAAATGGCGCTACCTACCGCAAGGATTAGTCCTGCGAAATATCCTACATAGGCAAAGCTGAAAGCAAGATTGTCCTTTTCAACCAGTTCATTACTAAAGTTGATAGTGCTCTTACGCAGCTTAAAGGCCCATTTTCCAATAAAGAGTAAAATAAGGGAGCTACTGAGGTAAATGAGAAAAAGCAAAAAGGAGTTAAGCCATTCGTTTGCTACAAGTTCGGTTGTCATATTGCTATTATTTTGCTTAATTATTTTCCACCACCAAATCCGCGTCCGCGACTGCTAGAACTGCTGCGATAGCGTGAAGAGGAACGTGAGTTTCTACTGTTAGTTCTGCTACTACTGCGTTGAACTTTACTACGCACATTTTGTTTGAAGGTAGTGGGTTTGCGATTCCAGGTAGAGGTGCTACTCCGATTGCTATTGTGGCTGCCATTAGTACCGAAGCGGGTGCCGCCGCTAGTGTTGTTACCGTAATAGGTTCTGCCCGAGGGATAATAATTGCGACGATAATCGTTCCAGCCGCCACGGTAAATTGGGGACATACCATAACCTAATACGGAGCGCAGCATGGCGTATTTGCCATAGAATTCCCAAAAGCTATTGCCATCCGAACCTTGGTTCCATTTTCCGTACTTCTCGTTGCCAACATAATTATTATAACCGGGAGGTGCTACTTTCTTCTCCACTTTTCCATCTACTTTAGTGATAAGCGCCATACCCATATTGTCGATATTGCTATTGAAATAGCTGTCGCTTACTTGTAGCCAATCGGTGGTTTCTGAAACTAAAGTATCGTTGAAGCTGTCTTCTTTTAAGATGCGATACTGATGCAAATACTTTTCGCTACTCTCATCGTAGTTCATGTCGTAAAGCATAATGCTGTAGTTCGGCACTTCAGTCATTTTTTTTACTAAATCGTCGATGGGGTTTTTCTCGTAAACCGGGGTATTAGGTCCGCAAGCGCTAATTAAAAATAAGCTTGCTAAAAGACTGAGATAATGATAGATGCGCATGGTTCTTATTTTCTTGGAAGAATATCAGAAATTTCGAATTCGGAGATTACCTTCCCCCAAGATGCCTCGAAGGAACGTTCGCCCCATTGTTCAATGGTCAAATTTAAAGTTTCATCTTCGTTATAGTAGTCCCAAGCGATGAATTCTTGCCAATCGTCGTTTTTACCTTTGGTCATGTCGTTAAAATATCCAGGCGATTTTTCATCTAGGAAATAACTTTTACCCTCGTAAATTATAGTTTCTGGAGGGGCTGAGCCATCGCTTATATTTTTGGCGATTTCCGCTCCTAGTTTGCGCATAGGTACTTTTTCACACCACAGCAATTCTATTTCGTCGTCCTCATCTACCGAAAGGTAAAAGCTGTCCTTACCATCGGAAACCTTGTATTCTTTGCTAAATTCTTCATCGCCCCAGTCGTATTCGTATTCGCCGGTAACTTCCCAAGTGCGTAAATCATATTCGAAAATATAGCCCATGCTTAGGTCTAAAACGTTGCGACTGAAGGGTTTTGGTTCTTCTTCTTTTTTGCCAAAAAGATTTTTAAATAGACTCATTTTATGTTTTCGTTTTTAGTGTTGTCAAGTAATTTAGTCAGCTAGGCGATTAGGAGTGGTCTTTTTTCTTAGCAATTAATACTAGTGAATCTCCAGTTTCAAATTCGTCATATTCCTCTAGGGTAATGATTTTAAAGTGATCTTGAAAAAGGAGTGATAGATTTTCAGCACTGTAGTAGCTCACATGCAGCCCCTTAAAGTTTTCATTCCCTTCCCCTTTCCAAAAAGAATGGCAGATAATTCCGCCTGATTCCAGTAAATCCGCTTGTCGCAAGATGGATTCTTTTAGTTCTTTTTCGTGCAAATGATGCAGAACCTTATTAGAGTAAAGGCCTTGGAATTTCCGCGTAGTGTCCAAACTTACCGCATTCAAGTTTAAGAATTCATCTTGGGGAAAGCGAAGTTTAAGGAGGCGTATGAATCCAGTGGAAAAATCAGAGCCGACCGAGCGGTACACTTCTTTTAAAATTTCAAAATCGCTTCCAGGTCCTGAGCCAATTTCAAGTAGTAAAGATCCTTGCGGGAGATGTTTTTTTAATTTTTCAATTAGCCTTCTTCCATTAACATCTTTGGCCGCTGCAATGTACTCTGCTACCGATTCTTCAGTTTGGTAAAATTGATTCTCCATCTAAATATTCTTTATTTAGTTAGGTTTGTGGGGCCTTGAAAAATCTTCACTAATTCATCTAAGGCAATTCCTGCTCGCTCCATTTGTTCTATAATCGGCGCAATTTGATTTCCACCGAAGCTCTTCATTTTTTGTTGACGGCTAAAGACTGCAAGGATTTCTTCTTTTCTTTTTTTCTCGTCTTCGCTCATTAAATCCAAGAGTTCCTTCAGTTTTAAGAAATTGAACTCCGCTGCCGAACTTAAACTTTGCGATTCGTTTTCATAATGCGAAAGAATTAAAGTTTCTAGTTCTTCCTCATTCATTATCGGACTTAGTTTCTCTACCATTTTATTCATATCGCGGTAAGAGCCTTGTAGCTTAAAAGGAGGTTCCGTTCTATACTCTTCCGCTTGTCCAGCCGAAAGAATGTACTGCTTGTTTACTTTTAAAATTACCGCTCTCAGTCTTAGCATTTTCTGCAAAATCTGAAGGTATTCCTTTATTTCTTCACTACTGTGTTTTCCTTCTAAACTTATCTGACTGGTATCGCCACTTTCAATCGCTTGGACCAATATTTTGAAGTCTTTGCTGTTTTGATCTTTCAGTTTTGCAATGCTGGGATTACTGCTGAGGCTGTTTTCTAAATAGCTATTTTCAAAGGCTTCGGCCTTGCCGCCTATAATATCTCCGAGGTTGTAAATATCGGCTCGGTTGGATAGCATATCGGGAATTTGAAACTTATCGCCACTTTCGGTATAGGGGTTTCCCGCCATCACTACCGCCACTTTTCGGCCACGGAAATCGTAAGTTTTGCTGACACCTTTGTAAATGCCTTCTATTTTGCGTTGCGCGTCACAGAGTGAAATGAACTTTTGCAAAAATGCGGGATTACAATGCTGAATATCATCGATATAGATCATAACATTGTCGCCCATCTCAAATGCGAGATTCAGTTTTTCCAGTTCTTCACGCGCCGCAGAATTTGGCGCTACCGAAGGGTCAATAGCGGTAACTTCGTGACCAATGGCAGGGCCATTTATTTTCATAAAAACCAATCCCAAACGGTTGGCGATATACTCCATTAAGGTAGTCTTACCATATCCCGGAGGGGAAATGAGTAAAAGCATTCCCATAAGGTCGGTACGTTTATTGGCACCGGCAGCGCCCATTTGCTTGGCAAGATTATCGCCGATTAAAGGCAAGTAAACTTCATCCAATAATTGGTTGCGAACAAAAGAACTCATCACCTTGGGTTTGAATTCTTGTAAGCGCAATTCCTTTTTCTGGGCTGCTAGTAAATCCTTTTTCAATTTTTGAAAGCGCAGAAAATCCTGTACCGTGGTGCTTTCAAATCGATGCAGCTTCTCCATAAAATGTGGATAGTGAAGTGTAGTTTGTCCTTTTTCAAGAGAAGGGTGATCACCTTCTAGTCCTTCTATTTTTTCGGAGAGTATTACTTTTTGATGCTCATCTAGCGCAAGCGTTTTATCCATTAAAAGGACGCTGGCCTCGCGCATTACCTCTTCCGAAAAGGGCTTGCTTGTCTCTTGGTTTTGGTAGGCTTTAAGCCAAGATAGGATTGTTTGAAAGCTCTTTCCTTTTTTGTCTTTTTCGTTTTTCAAAGACAGTTCATAATCTTTGGTCCAGCGGTTCTTTTTCAGGTGTAATTCAAACTGCTCACTTAAATCCCAAGCGGAGAGGGAAAAGGCTAGCTTTTGCTCTGAACTTAAAAGGTGGAATAAGTAATGAGCGGCATCTTCCTGTACTTTGTCATCTACCCAATCTAGCTGAAGCGGAAGGGATTGAATATCATTTTTTAGCTCGGCAATACTGTTTACGAAGCTTTTACTTTGAGGAAATATTTTTAGAATGCTGCGAATAATACGCATATTCTCTTCCCACTTTTCGCGCAGTTCGCTCGAAATTTCGCGTTTCCAAAATAAATAGGCGAGGCAGCGGGCATTGCTGCTATAGCGTAAAAGTCCGATGCTAAAATGAAGTTTCAGCAGGGCTTTTAAAATGAGCATAGCGTCTTTGTCGTGCACACCTTTTACGTAACCTTCATCGTATTTACGGCCCATTTTGAGCAGCACATATTCTTGTAAATCGCTGTCATTAAGGAGATGCAATTCTTCCAGAGTTTTGGTTTCTTCCTCGTTCCGGCCTTTTTGGGCTTCCAGAAAAAGGTGATAAGCCAAGTACTCGGCGCGATACATTAGGGTATTTTCACTTTTCAGGCTTTGGTCCCACACGCTGCGGGTTGCTTCAAGGGCCTCGGGTTGCAAGGCTTCAAAAAAGTTGGTGCCACTAATATGGTAGTAAAGATTCTCGTCTTTATAAACGATGCTGAGGTCGATGCTTTGGGTGTTTACATTAAACTGATGCTTGCCCAGTTGAATGATATTTTCGCCGTTTACAAAAAGTTCTTGCTTGTCTTTGCTTTGTCGTAGGGCATCTTCGTAGCTGGTTTTTAGCTGACTAAGCAGGTCATCTGCTTTCACCGAATCGCCCAATGATAAAAGTTGTTCGGCGATGCCGCGTACTTTTTCAATCATTAAATCGCTGGCAAAGAAGGTGCGCATTTCGCCTTCGTTCTTAAGTTTGGCGAGCCTTTTTTGGATGCCGCTAATGATGCGGCCTCCTGATTTTTGCAGACTAAGCGTTTGTTTGTTTAAGGCTTCATTAAGCTGAACTTTTTTCGAGTCGAAAGCACTGTAAAGCTCTTCCCTTTTTTCGGCAATGATTTCTATAAACTCATCAAAGGCTGCGAATTTCGCTTCCAATTCCTCCAGCTGAACCATCAACTTATTGAGGTATTCATCGCACTTTTCGGCTGAATCAGCCAAGTTGAGGTAATTGGTAAGGCCTTGGTTGATGAGTTTTATTTGGGACTTAAACTCTGCTTCGCCTTCGAGACTAAGTAATTCTTTTTTACGGTTTTTAAGCTGAGCGCTGATGCGGTTAAACTGCGCATAGAGCGTAGAAATGGCGTCAATGATTTTAACCGACTGAGTGGCATCGTCAATTTTTAAATTACCTACGATTTCAATTAGGAGGTCGAGCTCAGCTGAAATCTGGATAATATCTTCCGCTAAGCGATTAAGCTCTGTTACCTTTTTAGCTTGGTCGAGCTCCTGCTTCAGTTTTTCCGTTTTTAATTCATAAGGTTCTAGCGCTTCCTTACGGAGAAGGTAATTCAGAGTGGCTTTCGACAATTGATCGTTAACCTCACTTAACTCATTTTCTAAAGCTTCAATGGCGGCAAGGTCGCTGTAGCGCAGATCTTTTAAGGCAATAACTTTCCCTTTATTCTCTCTAAGTAAGGCAAGGCGATTAACGTATTCGTCAATATTTTTTGCCTGACTATTTTTTATTTTGGAGATGGCTTTATGAGCCTCTCCCAGTACGCTCGCACTTTCCGCTGTTGTATGGGCTTTAATTTTTAGAACCTTCTCGTATTCATCAATAGCAGCGGTGGCCGTGTTTTTTATGGCTTCAATGGGTTGAGAAATCTTTTCTACTTCGGTATGATTAATCCAATGGTAGGCATCGATAATGCCAGTGCTTTGCTTGCTTAAATCGGTGTATAAATTTGCGTAGCGATCATCTTTGCCAATTAGCTTAATTAGTTCACTGCATTCGCTCATCAAGCGCACAATTTCCTTATTGCCAATTTTATAAAGGTAGGAATCGCTTTGGGCTTCTATCACGTGGTTAGGCGAGTAGAAGGGAGTTTGCCAAATTTGGATGAGATGTACTCTTTTTTGTTCCTCTTCGGCCTTAAAGAAAATAAGTTCACCGCTTTCGAATAGCGTATAGCCATTGCAAATTATAGGCGTAGCAACTTTCTGATCAATAATGTTATAATTCAATAAAATATAAATACCACTTTCGGCTTGATAAAAGATATAGAGGTAATCCTCGCCATTTTGAGAGGCTATTTTTCGCTCAAAAAGCATATTGTTGAGCTGAATATCGAAGAGCTTCACTTCCCCTGTTTGGATATAATAACCCTTGGCGAAAATGATCCCCTGATTATCGGGCAGTAAAACACAAGAATCTTCCAAGGCGTCCATGCGAGCACAGGCTTGAATTTTCTCATTATAAACTATGTAGCGAAAATCCTTTTCTTGGTAGGGTTTTACCTTAAGCGCGATGAGGTTGCTAATAATGGCAAAGTAAATTTCCGCGTCATCTAGCGTTTGGTCTTTGTCTTCAACGGGTTCGCTGTAAATGCCTTTACCCGTATCGGTATTGTCTTCAATTTTTAGAGTAAGATCGCCACCGGTAGTTTCAATAAAAACGCGATCCTTTATAGAGATGTGAGGGTGTAAACCTTTGCGGTGCATATCGCGGCTGACCTTTTCCCAAGTGAATTCGTGCTGTTGAGGGTATTTAAATTCATGGTCACTACGGTTACCGGCGTATTGATATTTACCATCAATAAGCGACCATTTGAAAGTTTTAATATCATTAGCGCTTTTTCCTACTCGAAACACCATAAAGATGGCATTGCCGATGCGGGCAAATTTGCTAAAAACCGTTTCGCGGTAATATTGGTATAGATTGGCAAAGTCTAGTAAAAACTGCTCATTATTAAGTAGTGTGGATTCGCAGGGCTTAAAGTTTTGGCTTTCCTCTTGAAAGTGATAGGTGCTAAAAACATCATTTACATGGGTTTCGCTTTTCAGGCCCATGTGTACATTGTAGCCGAACCAAAAATAATTGTTGCCTATCGGAATAATATCGCGGGCTAGACAGTTGTTTTCCGTGCTAATCCTTTCCGTAGCTTTTAGTTTGGTTTCAGTGGCTCCGAAAACGTCTTTGCGCGCCGCGTTTAGGCGCTGCAAGCGTTCTTGTAAATCGGCAGAATGATTACTCAATCGGTCACGAATTACCTCGTAGCTACCTATTTCAATGTTTACTTCTTGATTTTCTTGAGCCATACAAAATTAGCTTGAAGCGGTTGATTTTATTAAGAAAGAGCGCGCCGCAAAGCGCGCTCTAGTTGGCTTTTGTTTTAGTCTTCGATGATGCCAAAATCGTCGGCGCTGCTATTGCTCAAATTGTTTTGTTTGGCAAAATTCAGCATTTGTTCCAGCACGCTGCGCTTCTTGCTATCATCGGTACTATTAATTAGTCGAGTAAGGAAAGACGCTACGCTAAGGTTTCTAAGGTCTTCGGTACTTATGCCCGATTCTTTTACAATACCCCGTACTTTTTCTAGTAGGCTTGCGCCGGATGGGTCATTAAGAAGCTGATCTTTCACCTGGGTAAATACTACCGAGTTATCAATGCGACGGTCCATAGATTTTCCAGAAGTGATGGCGCCTACGATTTTATCGAAGAAGACGTTTTCACCCCCAACAATATCAATTTTAGCACTGCGCAATGCTTCTGATAAAACCTGAGCTTGGGCATCGGCAATATCTTTCTGGATATGTATACCAGCCAATTCTACCGATTTGTCTTTATCGAGACGTAGTTTAAACTCTTCGTGATCCTTACCCGCATCGTTTAGGGTTTTCATGGCTTTGGCCTTGCGGTCAATTCCTTCCGCTTCCGCAGATGCTTTTTCTAAGTTCACTAGCGCTTCGGCTAGACCTTTTTCTTTTTCCGCTTCCGCTTTCTTGCGAATTACTTCCGCTTCGGCTAGGCCTGTGGCTTGATTAACTTCTGCGGCTGATTTACCAATTCTTAAATCGGCTTCCGCTTGGGCTAAACTCTTCGCTTCAATACCGCGTGCCTCGGCAATCGCTTGATCTTCAATAACAGAAGCTTCTGCTTCCCCTTGTTTCTCGCGCGCTTGGGCTTTGGCTTCTAATACACGGGCTTCGGCTAATCCTGCTGCAGCAAAACGAGAGGCTTCGGCTTCGGCTAAAACTTTAATAGCTTCTGCTTTTTGCACCGAGCTTTGTTGTTCAGCATCTGCATCAATGATTTTCTGCTTGGCACCAAACTCAGCGGCTGATTTAGCAGCTTCTGCCTTCTTAATTTCTTGCACAAGTGAAGCTTCTGCTTCTTCTTCGGCTTTAGTAATAGAGACTCTTTTTAGTCTTTCCGCTTCTGCGAAAGCACGGGTGTCTTTGATGCGCTCTTCTTCATCCACCACAGTTTTCTCAATGGCAACACGCTCGCGAATTACTTCTTGAATGTTTTTCTGTTCGGTTTCAATCGCCTTTTGCTTTTCTATCTGCGTAAGCGTAACAATGCGTTCGCGTTCGGTGGCTTCTAGCTGACGGTCTTTTTCAACTCTTTCCGTTTCAACTACTTCGGTGCGCTCTTTATTTTTGGCGGCCACAATTACTTGGCGCTCTTTATTTTGCTCGCTTACCTCAATTTCTTCCTCGGTAGCAATTCTTGCTCTTTCCGATTTGAGTTTTTCCTCTTGGTTTACTTTTTCAATTTCCGCTTCTTCGCGCGCCTTAACATTAGCTATTTCGCGTTTCTGTTTTTCTTCGCTTTCGGCTAATTGCCTTTCTAAAACCAAGATAGCTTCGCGGGCTTCCACGTCTTGTTGCTTAATTACCTTTTCCTTATCACGCTGAATGAAGTTGGCTTTAACTGCTTCTCTAGCGGTTATTTCGGTGATCTTTTTAATCCCTTCCGCATCTAAAATATTATTGGGATCTAAAGATTCTAGAGGAGTTTGCTCTAGGAAGTCGATGGCGGCATCGTCAAGGACATAGCCATTTAGGTCGGTGCCAATAATGTCGATGATTTCTCTTCTGAACTCATCGCGTTGGTTGTATAAATCAACAAAGTCGAATTTTTTACCCACGGTTTTTAAAGCTTCCGAAAATTTGGCGTCAAAAAGTAAACGCAGGGCTTCTTTAGAAGATGCGCGGCTGCAGCCTACTGATTGAGCTACGCGTTTTACATCGTCTACCATTTCGTTTACACGTACGTAAAAGGCCACATTGATATCGGCGCGCAAATTATCTTTACACACTAGGCCATCCTTGCCTTTGCGGTCGATGGTAATGGTGTTTAGGGAGATGTCCATAATCTCCACCTTGTGAAGAACGGGAATGACCATCATGCCATTGAAGGACACTTTTATACCACCCACACCGGTTTTAACTAAAGCTTGGCCTTGAGAGGTTTTGTAATAGAAGCGGGAGAACATGGCGATAATCCCGAAAATTAGAACTACGGCTACAATGATTACCACCATGTAGGTTTGCTGAAAAATTTCCATAAAGAGAATTAAAGATTGATTGGTTTTTAGCTAATGCTGAGGTGAGGTTCCACCAGATAAACTCCCGGTTCGTCGAGCTTTTCAATAAAAAGGACTTGTTCACCTTTAAGTACAGGCTGGCTTTTCGGACTGCGGATATAGAGTCTTAAAAAACTGCCTTGATAGTTGATTTCAGCCATGCCTTTATTTAGGTCAGAAGCCGGGCTGATAACTGTGCCTATTTTGCCAATAATTTCCTTCTTTTTACTGTCTTCATTTAATTTTTCGAAAAAGCGAACGAAGGGTGTGGTTAGCACTTTAGAGATTAATAGGCTCAGAAAGAGCAGAGGTATAAAGCTTAATAGTCCGAAAACAAAGCTTTCGAGGCCTAAAAAGTTATTGATGTTAATGCTTAGCAGCCACAGCGGAAGGCTAACAAAGCTTAACCAAATCATAAAGGGGATGCGGCCGAGGTTGAAAAATACGAGCACATTATTTAACCAAGACACATCACCCGAGACGTCTCCCTCAATCTCAAAATCAGCTTCACCATCTATGTCGATATCGAAATCTAAAAACTCGGTATCTAATAAGCCGATAATTACAATTATCCAGTAGAGGAGGATAAAGAGGAGCAATGCCGTAGGTATGGCATTGGCTCCGTTGAAAATGAGATTAAGGAATTCGTTCATAATTTATTTTTTATTCACTTTTACTATCGTCAGCTTTGTTCATGCCTAAGCGAGCTTTTAGTGCAGCGAGCTCATCGCTAACTTGACTAGACTTAGCGCCATCAAGGGCTTTGTCGATTTCTTCATCAATTGAGCGGCTTTCGTTGGCAATGTCGCCGTAGCTTTCAGCAAGAGCTTCTTCTTGCTCTACTTTTTCTTTCATGCGCTCTAGCATGCTAACAGTACCGGAACCATCAATCTTAGACATTTGCTTGTTAATGTTAACGGTGGCAGAGCTTACTTTAACTCTAGCTTTCAAGGTTTTAAGCTCGTTTTCATACTGGCTAATTTGTTGACGGAGTTTTTTGATATTTGACTCCATGGTGCTAATGTTGCCATCGAACTTGTTCTTGTCGGCTAAAGAGCGCTGCGCTTGTTCTTTGTTCTCGTTTTTCTTGGTCAAAGCTTCGTTGGCAAGACGTTCTGCTTCGACCATTTCCATGTCGCCTTTTTCGGCGCGTTCCAATAGCATAATCGCTTTCTTTTCATAGTCTTTAGCTTTGCTTTCAAAATTACTTTGATCATTGCGAGCACGAATGCTAAGTGCTTTGATTTCCGCTAAAGCGTGCAGTGCCTTGTCTAAATCCATTTTTAAGTCGCGGATACCCTGCTCCGTCATTTTAATGGGGTCTTCTAGTTTGTCTAGAGCAGAGTTGGTTTCGGCTTTACCGATGCTAAAAAGTCTTCTTAAAATATTCATTGTCGTGTTTTTTTAATGTTTTGAAAATTTGATGAGTTCGTCCGAGTATTCACTTAAGAGCATTCCTAAGCTATTAATGGATCCTTCTAATTCGTTTGCGTCGAGGTTTTCGATTTGTAAGGTGTCGCGGAAAATAACGCGGTTTCCGGTTTCGTCTAGGGCAAAAGCACCGTGCACAATGTCTCGGTTCTTAATCAAGAGATTTTTAAGGATTTCTTTGTCGTCGGTTTTTAGCTCGAAGAGAAATTGTTCCATAATTAGAATCGGATCAGCACAAGCTAAAACCAAATTGCTAATACCGGAAGTTTCGTCTTCAATTACTAAAATTTCTTCCTCTTCATTTTGATAAACGATGCTGAGGTCTAGGTCTAGAACAAATGATTTTACCTTGTCGAAATAGCTTGTCATTGATTTTAAGTTTTAATATTTAGTATTCTTTTTCCTGCGTTTTACGCTTTCAATATAATGCAAATTTCCTTGGAGGCGGAAGATTTTCAACTTCTTTGTAGTAATTCATGATAATATTTTTAGTTTTACAAGGCTAAAGTACTAATAAAATTAGATTAGCCAAAAATATTAGCAATAAATTTTTGTAGGTATGTCCAGCATAGGTAAAAATATAAAGAAGATAAGAGGTGTTAAAAGTCTGAATCAGAGTGATTTTGCTGACTTATTTAATCTAAAGCGTGCCAGTATAGGTGCTTATGAAGAAGGAAGAGCAGAGCCTAAATTATCTACTATCATAGAAATAGCTAATCATTTTGGCATTTCTGTAGACGATTTGCTAAAGAAAGATCTGTCGGTAAATGATCTTTACCACTTTGATATCTTCCGTAAGGATTTGATAAAAGGCGCAAAACACAATTTAAGACCGAGTAAATTACCGCCTAGCCTGATTGGTGTACCTTTAATTACGCAACTTTTAAAGTTAGAGTATCTAGCAGATCGTGAGTCTTTGACTCAAATGGGGCAGCTAAGTTTACCTCTCTCGAAAGGGTTAAGTTACCGTGCCTTTGAATTGGCCGACAACAGTATGTTAGAGCAGGGTATGGGTTTTGGCGCTGGTGATATCGTAATCGCTTATAAAGAGTCTTCCTTTAATTTAAGTAAGACAGAGCAAGGGAAGATTTATCTTTTTGAAACTGCTGAAGATTGGAAACTACGTCGTTTAAAAAGCCTTACAAAAGAGCTAATGAGTTTAAGTGCTATCTCTCGTGATTATTATGAAGAGGAGGTTTTATTATCGGCGATAGTAGATTTATGGCAGGTAGATCGAGTGATAACTAAAAATATTAGCAGTGTAGGTGCTTTTCAGGAGCAAATCGATCTTCTGAAAAGTGAAATCTTGAAGCTTTCAAAATAAAAATGACTTATGAATAATGAAATTGCCAAGCTTCTTGCGGAGATGGAGCGCTCGATAGAGGATCAATATTTATCGCGACAAGAAAGAAAGGATTTAAAGGCATTATTGAAAGAATTAAACTTTGATGATGCCAATAATTCATGGTTGCTCAGTAAATTTAGGGATTTAGCATTAGAAGCGAGCGCTAATACAGAATCGCAGCATCTTTTAAGTTGGTTTTATGAAGGAGCTAAATTGGTTTTAGGCTCAAAGGGAGAGAATAATGAAACTAAAGGTCGTGCTTATTTTAGTCCTGGCGACGCTTGTAGAGATGCGATATTATATCAACTTGCCAACGCGAAGACGTCGGTAGATATTTGCGTTTTCACCATTAGTGATGACATTATTAGTGAGGCTATTTTGGCGGCGCATCAACGAGGATTACGAGTGCGGATTATTACCGATAATGATAAGGCCTTTGATATGGGCTCTGATATAGATTATCTCCATGAAAAGGGAATCCCGCTACGAACGGATCACACGAAAGTGCATATGCACCACAAATTTGCCCTATTCGATAGTGCTTTTTTAATAACGGGCAGTTACAATTGGACCCGTTCTGCGGCAAGCAGTAATTACGAAAACATTGTAGTTTTAGAAGATGCCAGTTTGATCCGCAGCTTTAAAAATGAGTTCGGTCGTTTGTGGACTAGCTTGGCTTAGTTTAGATCTGGTCGATGGACTTTAAAAAATCGGCCACCACAAAGGTGCTTCCTCCCACAAAGATGAAATCGTCGGCATGGGTGTTTTTTTGCGCTTGCTGATAAGCTTCCTCTACCGATGCGTAGCTCTTGCCCGCAAGGCCAAGCTTTAAGGCTTCTTGTTTTAAAACATCGGCATCTTTCGCTCGGGGAATGGAGGCCGCGCAGAAATAGTAAATAGCACTCTTGGGCAATAAACTCAAAATAGCCTGACTGTCCTTATCGCCCACCATGCCCCAAACCATATGAAGTTGACGGAAGCTATTGCTTTTAATTTGGTCAATAAGTTCGCGTACTCCCGCTTCGTTATGGCCGGTGTCGCAGACGGTTAAAGGGTTTTCTTGAATAATGTCCCAACGACCACGTAAACCGGTAAGCTTGCTTACGGAGCTTAGTCCTTCTTGAATATGATCCTGTAGATTGAAACCTAATTTTTCAGCTAAGCGAATAACCATTAAAACGCCCAGCAAGTTTTTGGCTTGGTAGCGGCCTATTAGGTCGCTTTTATAGTTGCTTTGCTGATAAGTAATTTCTTCGAGTGCAAAATAAATTGGGGCGGATACTTCGAGTGCTTTGGCTTTAAATACTTCTTTGGTTTCCGCTTGAATCTCACTGATCACCACGGGTCTATTGGCTTTGATAATACCAGCTTTTTCGCCCGCAATTTTTTCGAGGGTATCACCTAAAAACTCAGTATGATCGTAGCCAATATTGGTAATTAAACTGATAAGAGGGTCAATAACATTGGTGCTATCCAAGCGACCACCCATGCCTACTTCAATAATGGCAATGTCTACTTTTTCTTCGCGGAAATGATGAAAAGCTTGGCCAACAGTCATTTCAAAGAAGCTCAGACCTAGTTGACTAAAGCTATCTTTATAGCGATCTACAAAATCACAAACTTTTTCTTGGGCAATGCACTCGCCGTTAATACGAATGCGTTCTCGGAAATCTACTAAATGGGGTGAAGTATAAAGTCCGGTTTTATATCCAGCTGCCTGAAAAATGGCGGCCAACATATGCGAAGAAGAGCCTTTGCCATTGGTGCCCGCCACGTGTATGCTTTTAAAAGAATTTTGCGGTTCCTCTAAAAGTTTCATTAAGGCGATGGTATTGTTTAGGTCGGCTTTGTAAGCCACTTTGCCCACGCGTTGATACATGGGTAATTGCTGAAACAACCAGTCCAGCGTTTCCTGATAGCGACTCAAGTTCTTTTGAAATTATAAACGATATAGCCAGATTGTTGATCGGGGGCGCTGCCATCGGCTTCCCAAGTGGTTTGCATGGCGGCTTTTTTAGCTTGATCGTACAAGCAGCTACTGGTTGTAGTAGAGGCTGCGCCGCCTGGGATTCTTTCGCCTGCAATGGCCCGCACAACTTTACCAGATTGGTTTACATAGATTTTCACTACCACACGACCTTCATCACTGCAAGGGTAATTGGGTTTGGGTTTGGCTAAAGCGAGACGGTTACCAAGTAAATAGTTTCCGTCGCCATTTCCACCACCGCCGCCGTCGCCAATACGATTGCTAGAGCGCGGGTCGCCATTTTCTTTACCTTGATCGCCACCACCTTGAGTTACGCCCTCCCCACCAGATTGTGAGTTTTTGGTATTATCCAAAATACTTTGAAGGGCATTAGACGGTTTAGGGTCGGGCTTTTCAACAGGCTTTTCCTCTTGTGTTTCTGTGGGAGTATCTGTTTTTTCGGGCTTGTTTTCTTCTTTTTTAGTTTGGCTTTCCTCGCTGGCACTGATACTAGGCGCATCTTGCCAATCTTGGGTTTTCACACTTTCTTCCGCATTGGAAGTACTGCTAACGCTGCTAGGACTTTCCTTGCTAACTACAGCTTCTTCGCCAAAGCCATCTTCGGCATAACCGAAATTAATAAGCACGCCCGCTTCAGGTTTAGGATCGTAATAGCTAAGGCCTAAGAAAAGAAATAAGACAAAGAGGATGCTATGGAAAATTAGGGTTCCAATTAGTCCGTTGCGTTGATCTTTATCTTTAAAGTAGCTTTTCATCTTAACTAGGGTCTGTGGCCGCGATTATTTTTAATTTATTACGATAGGCAATGTCCATTACATCTACTACCATTTCGTAGGGTACGGCTCCGTCTGCGCGAAGCAATAATACGGCTTCGTCGATATCTTTGACCTGTCTTAGGATTTCATTTTGCAATTCATTGGAATTAACAATGGTATTGCCCACGGAAATTTGCTTGTCAGCAGATATGTTCACTACTACATCTTTGCGCTTTACTGATTGTGCATCACTTTTGGGTAATACTAGGTCTAGCGCGCTGGTAGTCACTAAGGTAGATGCGATCATAAAGAAGATGAGTAATAGGAACACAATGTCCGTCATACTACTCATACTAAATTCGGCGCTTACCTTGCTTCGGCGATTCAAGTCCATATTAAACGGGTTCGTTTAAAAGATCGAGGAATTCCGTGGCGCGCACTTCCATATTGTAAATGGATTGATTCACCTTACTTACTAAAATATTGTAACCTAAATAGGCGATAATTCCCACCGCTAAGCCTGCAACGGTGGTGGTCATAGCGGTATAAATTCCTTCCGCTAACATTTCAATATCAATTTGTCCGCCCGCTGCTGCCATTTCGTGGAAGGCTAAAATCATCCCGATTACGGTACCCAAGAAACCGATCATCGGAGCAGCTCCAGCGATGGTGGCTAGGGAAGGAAGGTTTTTTTCGAGGAGTGAAACTTCCAATTTGCCAGTATTTTCAATAGCGGTGCTAATATCTTTTAAAGGTTTGCCGATGCGTGAAACGCCTTTGGCAATCATACGTGCTGCGGGGGTGTTCTCAGATTGACATTGCGCTAAGGCAGAGTCGAGGCGGCCATTCATAACATTTTCTTTAATGTTATTCATAAAATTAAGATCCATTTTATTGGCTCGCTTAATCGCTCCCCACCTTTCTATGAAAATGTATACTGCGATAATGGACAGGATAAAAAGCACGGTCATAATCAGGATTCCACCTGGTCCACCGCTGCTCACTAATTCCCAAACGCTTAAGGTTTTTTCAATGGGTTCTTCGCTTAAAGACTCTTCTGCCGGAAGGCTAATTTGAAGAAAAGGTACTTTCATAGATGTGCTTGTTAATGCCGTAAATATAACGGCCTACAAAGCACCTACGTATGCAGGTTGCATAGAGAAATTAACAAATTAAAGTTTAAAGCTTAAAAATCCGCTTAAGCTGCTGATTTGCCTAAGCGGATTTTAGAATGTTTTTATAAATCGAACTTTAGCGTTCCCTTTATAAGTGGAAAATACTTTCTTGAATGATGTACACTCCGGCACCCGCTAAATAACCAATTACGGCCAGAAGACTGATGCGACGAATATACCATCCAAAGGAGATGTTTTCTAATCCCATTACGGCAACACCAGCGGCAGACCCGATGATTAAAGCACTACCGCCAGTTCCAGCGCAGTAAGCGAGGAATTCCCAAAAAAGCCCATCTTGTGAAAACAAACCGCCTGCAGCAGCTTGAATATCATACATTCCCATACTTGCGGCTACCAAGGGTACATTATCTACAATGGCTGAAAGAAGACCGATAATTAGACTCACCGCGTATACCCCAGTTTCGGTATCGGTACCAATACTATCATCAAGGGTATTGGCTAATTCACCAAGTTGACCCGCTGATTGCAAACTGGCAACGGCCAATAAAATTCCTAAGAAAAATAATACACTGGCCGTATCTACCTTGCGTAAAACCCCAATTACAGATAGGTTATAGCGTGCTTCACGATTTTTAGAGTGATGCATTAATTCGGTGATTAACCATAAAACACCTAAGCTCATCATCATTCCCATGAAAGGAGGAAGGTGGGTGTAGGTTTTGAAAATTGGCACGAAAAGAAGCCCTAATACACCGGCTGTGAATACAATATTCCTTTCTCTTTCGGTGGTTGGGTTAATGAAATGTTCTTTACTGTTGGCACGCAAAGGACGTTTTACACTACCCTTCATTTTAAAGCTGAGAATAAAAAGAGGAATAAGAATAGCGAAAAGCGATGGAATGATTAGTTTAATAATTACGGCCGAAGCGGTAATTTGTCCGCCAATCCAAAGCATAGTAGTGGTTACATCTCCAATAGGTGACCAAGCGCCACCTGCATTGGCTGCGATTACCACCATCCCTGCAAAAAGCCAACGATCTTGCTGATCGTCGATAAGTTTTTTAAGTAAGGATACCATTACAATAGAAGTAGTAAGATTATCCAAAGCAGCAGAGAAGAAGAAGGTAAGAATACAGATTATCCACATCAGCTTTAGGCGATTAGTGGTCTTAATGCGATTGGTAATTACGCTAAAGCCTTCGTGAGCATCGATAAGCTCAACAATAGTCATGGCGCCCATTAAGAAGAAAAGGATGGAGGCAATTTCCCCCAAATGTTCTAATATTTGAAACTCGGTAACGTAATGTTGGGTGACTTCTAAGGGTGCGGTTATGCCTTTTTCGTCGGCAAACATCTGTAAAATGAAATGCGGTATGGTGTTAAAGTCTACAATTCCTTCGGCACCTAATACGTAAATAGCCCAGCAGAGTGTGCCCGTGATGAGGGCAGAAGCGGCTTTATCAACATGAATATTATGTTCTAAGGCAATTGCAAGATAACCTAAGACAAAAACCACAATCATTAAAGTGTACATACAAGAGTTTATTTGGGCTTAAACCAGTTGCTTTAAAGCAATTTCGTAAGCAGTTTTTGTAATTTCTAGTTTAGAGGATTTTAAGGCATAGGTGTTTTCTAAGGCCTTCTTAATAACCGTAGAGGTATCGTCAAAAATTGCTTGGTCGTTTAATTCTATTTCATCTTGCATTAGGTAGGCGAAAACGCGCGCCATGCCGCAGTTGGAAATGAAATCGGGAATACAGTTTACTTTTTGGTCGGCATATTCGGCAATTGGCCCGTAAAAAATTTCATTATCGGCAAATGGCACATTGGCACCCGAAGAAATTACTTCCAGTCCATTATCAACCATTTCATCTAAATTGCTTTTGGAGATTAATCGAGAAGCGGCAGCAGGGATGAAAATTTCAGCACCAATGCTCCAAATTTTGTGATTGATTTTCTCGAAAGGAATAAGATTATCACTTACGAGGAAATTTCCTTCCCGTGCATTGTATAGGCTTACAATTTCTTCAAGACTAAAACCGGCTTCATTAATTAATCCACCAACACGGTCAATGATACCCACAATTTTAGCACCTTCTTTAGCAAGGTAGAATGCTGCTGCTGAAGCCACATTTCCCCAACCTTGAATAATAACACGTTTATTTTTAAGCTCGCCGCCGTAAATGTTATAAAAGTGACGTACCGATTCTGCTGTACCATAACCCGTAATTAAATCGGCTACGGTATATTGATTGGTTTCACCGGGGGTAAGTTCAGCAGCTGCAACGGGAAGTAGAACACCCTTTTGGAGCTGTGCTATTTTTTGAGTTTTACTACTTTCGTTGGGTTGAAAGTGCCCTATTAAAACACCTTCTTGCGGATGTTCAATTCCTAGTTCACGCGTAACAGGGATAACTTCATGGATCTCGTCTACGTTTAAATCACCACCAGTACCATAATAGTTCTTTAATAAGGGTTTTACCGCCTTGTACCAGCGCTCTAAAACGCCCGCTTTACGCGGATCATTTGGATTGAAGTTTATGCCACTTTTGGCGCCTCCAATGGCTGGGCCAGCAACGGTAAACTTAATTTCCATGGTTTTAGCAAGACTGAGAACTTCGTGTTCATTAAGACCTTCACGCATACGGGTGCCGCCGCCAGCTGCTCCACCACGCAGAGAGTTTATAACCACCCAGCCTTCTGCGGTAGTTAAGCTATCGTGCCAGTGAAAAACAATTTCTGCTGCTTTTGCCTCGTATAATTTTAGTAAGTCCTTCATGCTTTTTCTTAGTTGGCGCAAAAGTATAAAATCAAGAGGCTTTTATTACGCAATTGCTAAATAGAATCGCCATTATAATCCGAAATCCACAATTAAGCTTATTTCTACTTGAAGCCAGGTTTAAAAATACGTCCACTGCAGTGATCTTTTCTGGCACCCGTTACAGAACTCAATACATTCACCTTGTTTTCCAAGGCGAGGAGACCAAGGTAGGCGAAAATAAGAGCTTCCTTGAAGTGTAATACTGCCTCAGGTGCCAGCGTTATTTTTTTACTGCTTAAAAAACGGATTCGGTCAATCAAATGTTCATTCAGTCCGCCGCCGCCCGTGATAAGGCAGTTGTTTATATTGTTAAAAATTAAGCAATTGCTTATTTGTCGCGCACTGTGCTCGCTAAGGCTAGCGATGATTACTTCTAAGCTTAATTCTCTTTTTGCTATTAAGGGGAAAATTTCTTTTTGTACCCATTCTATACCTAAACTTTTAGGAGGGCTTTTTTGGTAGAAGTCCAAAGCATCTAATTCGGCTACTAAATCTTGATCAAAGGGGAAGGTGGCAGCAATTACACCGCCGTCATCGTAAGGTAGTCCGAGTTTTTGGCAGTAAAAATTGAGTGCAATATTTAAGGGACAAATGTCAAAAGCTATTCTTTGCCCATCTTGGTCAAAGGAAATATTAGCAAAGCCTCCCAAGTTTAAACAGGCTTGATGTTCGGCAAAAAGGTCTCTATCGCCAATGGGAACTAAGGGAGCACCTTGCCCGCCCATTATAACATCGTTGCTGCGGAAATCGGTGATAGTAGTAATGCTGGTAAAGGCGGCTATTTCTGGTCCACCGCCAAGCTGATAGGTGATGCCTTTATGCGGTTGATGAAACCAAGTGTGCCCATGGGAAGCAATAAAATCGACCTCCAGCTGATGGTCATCAATAAACTTTTTGCTGGCTTGCGCGAGAAAGGTTCCATAGCTATGGTTAAGTTCCAATAGCGCTTCGGCAGATAGGTTTTTATACCGTAATTTTTCCTGCCAATCTTCAGAATAGGGGAGGGTAATTGCTTGATTGATTCTAAAATGCCAAGCTTCATCTTGCCAAAATTCTACAGCACAGATATCTAGCCCGTCTAAGGAAGTGCCAGACATTAAACCTAATGCTTTGTATAAATGCTTTCTATTAAATTTTTCGCTCATAAAATGTACCTTTGCAGTCCTTTCAATAAGCTACAAGATTAACTAATATTTGTTATGAGATTTGAACTAACAGAAGAGCATTTGATGATTCAGCAGGCGGCAAGAGATTTTGCCCAAAATGAATTGTTACCAGGAGTGATTGAGCGCGATAGCAAACAAGAATTTCCTGCTGAGCAGATTAAGAAGATGGGAGAGCTCGGTTTTATGGGTATGATGGTGGATCCTAAGTACAATGGTGCTGGATTAGACACAATCTCATATGTATTAGCCATGGAGGAAATCTCTAAGGTAGACGCCTCTGCTTCGGTAGTAATGAGTGTAAACAACAGCTTAGTTTGCTGGGGTTTAGAGAAATTCGGCACCGAAGAGCAAAAAGAAAAGTATTTGAAGCCCTTGGCGGCAGGAGAGAAGATTGGTGCCTTTTGCCTTTCTGAGCCCGAAGCGGGTTCTGATGCTACTTCACAAAGAACGACAGCAATAGATAAAGGCGATCATTATGTAATAAATGGCAACAAGAACTGGATTACCAATGGAAATTCAGCCTCTGTTTATTTAGTAATGGCCCAAACGGATGTGGAAAAAGGCCACCATGGAATTAACTGTCTTATCGTAGAACGCGGAATGGAAGGTTTCGTAGTAGGTAAGAAAGAAGATAAAATGGGTATCCGAGGTTCTGACACACATTCTTTAATGTTCCAAGACGTTAAGGTACCCAAAGAAAATAGGCTTGGCGATGAAGGCTTCGGTTTTAAATTCGCCATGAAAGTACTAAGTGGTGGACGTATTGGTATTGCTGCCCAAGCCTTGGGTATTGCAAGCGGAGCTTATGAATTAGCTCTAAAGTATGCTAAAGAACGCGTTACTTTTGGCAAGCCAATTGGTATGCACCAAGGAGTAGGCTTTAAGTTAGCAGAAATGGCTACCGAAATAGAAGCAGCTCGTTTAATGTGTTTGAAAGCGGCTTGGTTAAAAGATCAAGGAGAGAACTTTGATAAAGAAAGTGCCATGGCTAAACTTTATGCATCAGATGTGGCTATGAAAACGACTGTAGAGGCAGTGCAGGTTCACGGTGGCTATGGTTATGTAAAAGAATACCATGTTGAGCGCCTAATGCGTGATGCGAAGATTACCCAGATTTACGAGGGGACCTCTGAAATTCAGAAAATTGTAATCTCTCGTGCTGTGTTAGCGGACTAGTTGAGATAAAGCATAAAAGAAAAGCGGCCTTCATATTAATATGAGGCCGCTTTTTTTATTAGAGATAGGCTTACAATAGATCTGCCGCTTTTTCGAGTTGCATGCTTCGGCTCCCTTTTAGTAGAATCATTTTACCGCTTGGCTTACTTTCTTTGAGAAAGGTAATTAAATCGTTGGTGCTTGAAAAACGAATGGCCTCAGACTCAGTCTTCATAAAGGCCTTACCCACTAAAAGTACTTGCTCAAAATCGAACTTACCTGCATTATCTGCAGCCTTTTGGTGTTCTTCTTCACTATATACTCCCAGTTCAAACATATCGCCTAAAATTACCCACTTCGCCTTGTTTTCTGTTTTTAGCGTAGCAAAATTTTCTAATGAAACCTGCACGCTACTAGGATTGGCATTGTAATAATCTCGCAATAGCATATTCGCTTTACCTTGATCTAGCTGCGAACGGTTATTATTGGGTTTATATAATTCAATGCCTGCTTTTATTTGCTCGGGGCTCAAACCGAAATAGGAGGCTAAGCTAATGGCAATGGAGATATTATTAAAGTTGTACTGTCCTGTTAACTGCGAGTAAATTTCTAAGCCAGAAAATTTAGCACTAATGAAATTGGTGTCGCTTGAACTAGGCTCAATGATAAAATCAGCTTGCTCGACCTTGCCAAAAGTTATTTGAGTAAGGCCTTTACTCTTTTCCATTTGTATGGGGTCATCTAGGTTTACTAAAGCCTTTTTACCATGCTTACGCAGATGATCATATAGTTCGCTTTTACCTTTTATAACGCCTTCTACGCCGCCAAAGCCTTCTAAATGAGCTTTGCCATAATTGGTAATTAGTCCGATATCGGGTAGGGCAAGAGCGCTTAAAAATGCGATTTCTTTTTGGGCATTAGCCCCCATTTCAATGACGGCAATTTCATCATCATTAGTGATACTAAGAAGGCTTAGAGGCACACCAATATGATTGTTTAAATTACCCTTGGTGTAAGCTACCCGATATTTTTGTTTTAGAGCAGCAACAATCAACTCTTTGGTAGTGGTTTTGCCATTGCTGCCAGTGAGGGCTATTAAGGGAATGCTTAATGACTGACGGTGAAAGACAGCCAAATTCTGAAGGCATGTTAAGACATCATCAACAAGGATAGTATTACTTTCTAATTGGGCTTTCGAATCATCAATAACGCAATAACTAGCTCCTTTTGCTAAGGCCTGTTTACAATATTGATTTCCATCGAAAGAAGGACCTTTTAAGGCAAAGTAAATTTGTCCTGCTATAATACTGCGAGTATCGGTAGACACTCCCTGAGACTTTAATAATAACTGGTGTAGCTTAGAAATTTCCATAAAAAAACCCTGACGTTTATGTCAGGGTCAAATATCTTAATTATAACGATAACGTTTAAACTTATCTTTCTTCGGCTTGCTGCCGCGTTTCTCTCGGTCTTCATCTTGATTTTGGAATCCAACACGATCCATTGCACAACGGAAGCCGATAAAGTCTGTTGATTGATCCTCTTCTAGGAAGCGACGAGTACCTGGGCTTAACCAGTAAGCATTGTCTTTCCAGCTACCACCTTTGTAAACACGGGTAGTATTTCCAACTAAGGTAGTTTGTGAGTAATCGTACATTAAAGCTTCACCTTCTTCTGTCTCTGTGTCGTAATACTGTGAAGACTGCTTATCACCATCGATAAAGTCGCGATAATCAGATTTTTTGTAGTTACGACGATTTAAGTTTTCCTCTTCGGTAACATCTCTAACAGGAAGTTCACCGGGTAAGCGCACGATACTAGAATCGCTAGCATATTGTGGTTCTTGTAAAACCTCTAATGCCCCTAAGCCTTGATAGTCCTGATCCCATGTTTGGAATTCGTTTCCACGGAAAGGATTTAAACCAGTCATATCTTCTAAAGATAAAGGACGGTAAACATCTAAAACCCATTCGGCCACGTTACCAGCCATATCATATAAGCCATAATCATTGGGAGGATAGAACTTTACTTGCATGGTCGTAGCGGCTTGGTCATTTAACCATCCACCGGTTCCCATAAAGTCACCTTTACCGCGCTTGAAGTTGGCCAACATGTCTCCTCTGTTTTTCTTGTCAGGGTTTCTAGAAGAACCACCATTCCACGTGAATTTGTTTGCATCAGTTACGCGGTTGTAAACTCGGTTTCCAGCGTTTCCGTAAGCGGCATATTCCCACTCAGCTTCTGTTGGTAGACGATATTTAGGAAGTAAGATACCATCTTCAATACGCACTGGTCGACCTTCGTCACCATAAGCACTATTGGGATTGTTATCCTTTAAACCTTTTTTGTTTTGTTGAGCGTACTCACCGCTTTTGTATAGATATACTTCAGTGTTGAAATGATCTGCATCCGATTGATCTGGGAATTCATTGAAAATACCCTCTCTAATCAAAATGTTTTCATTTACACGATCCGTTCTCCAAGAGCAAAACTTCATTGCTTGAATCCAACTTACCCCTACAACTGGGTAAAAATTATAAGCTGGGTGACGGAAATAGTTTTCCACATACATTTCGTTGTAGGCTAATTGAGTTCTCCAAACTAAGGTGTCTGGAAGAGCAGTGCGTAGGATTTCTGGGTAATAGTCAATATCAAATACACGACGAATCCAATAAAGGTATTCGCGATAATCAGTATTGGTAATTTCGTTTTCATCAATGTAGAAAGACTGCACTGATACCTTGCGAGGGATATTGTCCCAATCTTGGTAAACGTCTTGCTCTACACGACCCATAGTGAAGGTTCCTCCTTCTACAAATACGAGTCCTGGTCCAGTTTCTTGGCCATCATAGTCTGTGTTTACGCTGAAGCCACCATTGTCGCTATCATTGTAAGACCAGCCTGTTGCATTACTTTTGTCGCCACCGCAGGAGCTAAAAAGAAAGAGCCCCGCCAATGCTGGGCTAATGCTGCGTATAAACTTAAGTTTATTCATATGCCTATAATACTCTTTAAATATCTAAACTAAAACTTAGGACAATTTATTGCCTTGGTCTTCTTTCTAATTGTTCTACATGGTAATCTGTAGTTCAACGAGATTTCATGTGCGCCACCAAGATCATTGTTTAAACCAGACACGGTAAAGTCGTAACTATAACCAACACCCCATTGTCCTTCTATTGGGGCATAACCTAGCAATATTACTATTGCATCAGGATTGAAGGAACTTACTCGATAACCTAAACCACCGCTGATATCTCCTCTTGCGAAAGATATGTTAGAAGTGAGTTGATTGTAAGGACCTTGGTTTTGGTAAACAACATTAGGAAGAAGATAATTTTGAAGATCAGTGTAAAGACGCTTGCGGCCTAAAGGTATGATCAAACCAGCATGAGCTGCAATTTTGGTTGGTAATTTATCCTGAACAAAGAAACCAACATCAGGTGAAGTTAAATGTGAAGCAGCTACACCAAAATAAAATTTCTCGGTATATCCAATCAAACCAGCGCTTAGGTCTACTACACCCGCAGTATTATTACCTGGAGGTACTTCACTCGATTCTCTCACAAACCCAAAGTAAGGATCAATTTGATCGGGGAAAGTAAAACTATTCCAGTTTAAGTTAATTTGACGGTAACCAGCTTGGAAGCCAGCTAAAACCGTAAACTTTCTGGAAGCTTTTAAGTGATAGGAGTAAGCAACTGCAACATCGGTAGTTGCAAAGGCTCCATCACCCGCCTCATCTTGCATAAGCATGATAGCCAAACCACCATTTAAGCTTTCTACATACTGATCGTAGGTAGCACTATAGGTTTGGTAAATGCTTAGTACGGGGTACTGATTACGGTAATTTAAACTTACTCGAGGACACTTTGAAGTACCGGCAAAAGCAGGGTTCAAGTAGATCGGGTTAGCGTAAAATTGACTGAAATGCGCATCCTGCGCCTTAAGCATAGAGCCTAGGCCTAAAACGAAGATCGCCGTAAGGGTTAGTAGTTTCTTATTCATACTCTCTTGAGAGTTTCGGGTACAATGATACAAATATTTGAGAATACATCACTAATTTTAATATCATCCTCCCAGAAAAAATCAATATTTCTTGAATCAATATTTATAGAACCAATTTTCGCAGCTAAAAGTATATAATCTAATTAGGAATGCGCACTTTTTCATATGATCTTTCGTTAATCTTGCAGTAAATAATATGAATTTTTATGGATAGAATGCGAGGACTGTACCGATTTACTTTTGTTTTTCTAGCGATGTTTTCGTTGTATACTCTTAAAAGTCAAGATAATAAGGCTAAGGTTTATGCAATTAATTGGTTGGAACCTTTAGCAGTTGGGCCAGAGAAGCTTCAAAAGCAAATATACTTTGAGGGGGCAGATTTTGATGCAGAGAACCCGACTGTGCCAAAATTTTGCAGTAAAGTACCCGCAAATTTTTCGAAAAGCAGAGGACTGGTCCTAACTAATCTTAAATGGGAAGCTATCCCTTCCAATCAATTAGGAGCATTCAGTCAATTTAGCTTTGCCGCGCAAATAGAAATTGAATTAGGTAGAGGCTTTTCACGAGAGGCGGGTCCTCAATTGAGCTTTTGCTTTTATCCATTCGCTCTTCGCAATGGAGTTAAGAGTAGATTGGTTTCTTTCTCCTTACAGTCTTCAGCAGAGGTCTTACCAAGCCTGGAAGAAAGTGTCTCTTACTCAAAGAAGTTAAATAATTCATTATTGGATGCCGAAGGATGGCATAAGTTATCGGTTGCTGAAACGGGCATGTATAAGATTACGCCTAGTTTTTTAACCAATAATAATATAAGCAGCTCAGAGGTAGCAATTAGTGAAATTCGAGTAGCAGGAAATGGTGGAGGAATGCTGGCAGAAGCTTTTAGTGCTAATCGCCCGGTAGATATTGTTGAGCAAGCCTTAAAAGTGACAGATGTAAATGGGGATGGCCTTTTTAATGGTAATGATTATATCCTATTTTATGCTCAAGGGCCACATACTTTTTCATATAATTCAGGAGGAGATCGCTATGATTATGGCAATAATATTTATCGAGATCTAAACTATTATTTCATCAATGTAAACGGAGGAGGTAAGTCCCCCAGTCCACAAGCTAGTCTCAGTAATCCTCAACAGCAAGTAAATGCCTTCGACGACTTTGCTGCAGTAGAAGACGATAATGTAAATTTAGTAGGTACTGGGCGCCAGTGGTTTGGTGACGTTTTTGAATTCACCCTCAGCTACAATTACAGTTTTAACTTTCCGAATGTTATTACCAATGAGCCCGCAAAGCTGTTAGTAGACGTGGTAGGTAGGTCTAGTTCTAATAATACAGTGATCAATACCAGATATGCGAATCAACAAATTCTAAGCAATTCCATACCAGCCTATCAAACTTTTGGCGACTATCCAAATTTCGTTGAACGCTCACAGCAGCGCACAAGCTTTTTGCCTCAGGGCGCAAATATCACGCTAAATTTGAGCTACGATAATAGTGCGAATCCCAGCGCTGTGGCTTGGTTAGATAGGGTGGTTCTCAATGTTCGTCGGCAATTATCATTTGCTGGAATTGCCAATTCGCTACAATTTAGAGATTCTCGTTCGGTCGCTGCAGGCAATCGAATCGAATATAGTATTTCCCAGCCGCCCCCAAACCTCTTCATTTGGGATGTTACTGATGTTGCGAATATTGCAGAAATTTCAGGGTCTTACCAAACGGATGGTTCATACAGCTTTGTGGCAGATGCTAGTAGTTTAAAAGAATATGTGGCTTTTACTGGTAGTAATTTTAATACTCCCACTTATGTAGAAGCGATTGAAGCTCAGAATCTACACGGAATGCCAATTCCGGAAATGATTGTAATTAGTCATAGCAATTTTCTTCCAGCGGCAGAAGATTTAGCCGCTTTCCATTCTGATCAAGAAAATGTAGCTTCTTCCGTTGTAAGTTTAGAACAGGTTTATAATGAATATGGCAGTGGCGGTGCCGACATTACCGCCATTCGCGATTTTATTAAAGACCTTTACGATCGTTCAACGAATAATCGCTTCAAATATGTTCTCCTTTTTGGGGATGCTTCTTATGATTATAAGGATCGCCTCAGTGGCAACACTAATTATATTCCCACTTATCAATCGAGCTTTTCTTTTTCCTTAGGTTCATCCTTTATTACGGACGATTATTTTGCCTACATGAATGTTGGTGAGGCCATCAATTTTAATGGTGCGGTAATGGATTTGGGATTAGGTCGGATTCCAGTTGAAACCTTGAGCCAAGCTCAATCTTATGTAGATAAGATTAAAAGATACGTGGCGGGGCAAGATCGTTTTGGTGATTGGCGAAATCGCATTCTTTTAATGGCTGACGACGTGGATGAACTTTGGGAGCGTTCTTACTTTGTACCAAAGTCAGAATCGCTAGAAGCACGCGCAAAGGCAACTTCCGGTTCTTATAATGTCGAGAAAATTTATCTAGACGCTTATCAGCAGCAAACAACTACGGGTAGTCAAAGTTATCCAGAAGCTCGTCGTGATATGTATCGCAAAGTCCAAAGAGGGTGCTTGTTAACCAACTATATCGGTCATGGGGGTGAAATTGGTCTTGCTTCAGAAAGGCTTTTACAATTAGTGGATGTAACTTCTTGGTCTAACAAGGATGCACTTTCTTTATTTCTTACCATCACATGTGAATTTACTCGCTTCGATGATCCTAAGCGCGTATCTGCCGGCGAGCTATTACTTTTAAATCCCAATGGTGGTGCAATAGCACTGCTTTCTACCACTAGAGTGGTGGGAGTGCAAGGTGCAGTAGACCTTAATAGTGCAATATTTGACACAATTTTGGTTCGCCCAGATGGCAATCCCCAAACACTAGGTCAGATTATCAGAGCCGCCAAAAACGACTCCTATGTTATTGGCAGATCTACTAAAACAAAATTTTCATTAATCGGCGACCCAGCTTTGCGGTTAGCCGTTCCATACTACAAGGTTAATACTAGTACCTTAAACGGAAAGCCAATAAATGCTGCTCTTCAGGATACAGCAAAGGCACTTTCATTAGTTCAAATTACTGGTGAGGTTGCGGATTTAAACGGTTTGAAACTTTCAGATTTTGACGGAGTTTTAAGTGTAAGTGTCTTCGATAAAGTGGCACAGCGGCAAACCTTAGTTAATGATGGTGTAGGTTCGCCAGTCGGATTTAAAGATCAGAGCTCTTTGATTTATCGAGGTAAAGTGCAAGTCTCGAAAGGGGATTTTAGCTTCGAATTTAGAGTGCCGCTAGGGATAAACTATCAATTTGGAAATGGCAGAATTAGCTACTATTCTTTTGATGCACAAGAACGCGATGCCTCAGGATATTACGACAGTATCGTAGTAGGCGGATATAATGAAAATGCCCCCATCGACAATATCGGACCCGAAATAGAATTGTTTATGAATGATGCTTCTTTCGTAAGAGGTGGAATCACAGGTGAATCTCCCTTTATATATGCACGTTTGACTGATTCAGCCGGAATCAATACCGTAGGAAATGGGGTGGGGCAAGATTTACGAGCAGTTCTAAATAATAAAACGGATCAGCCTTATATATTAAATGAGTTTTATGAAGCGGATTTAAACTCCTACCGTTCGGGCGAGGTAAGGTACCAACTATTTGATTTAGATCCAGGTGATTATACAATTGAGATGCGAGCTTTCGATATCTATAACAATCCCACCGAGGTTAGCACCGATTTTGTTGTAGCCGAAAGTGCGGATTTAGCCTTGAAGAGGGTACTTAATTATCCGAACCCTTTTACCACTTATACCGAGTTTCAATTTGAACATAACCGCGCCAATCAAAATCTTGAAGTACAAGTACAGATTTTCACTGTTTCTGGAAAACTTGTTAAAACAATAAATCAAGAGATAAATTCATTAGGTAATCGCGTAACTGGAATTAAATGGGACGGACTTGATGATTATGGCGATAAAATCGGGAAAGGCGTATATATTTACCGATTAAAAGTAAGAAGCCAGCTCGATAATAGTCAAGCCGATGAATATGAAAAGCTAGTTATTCTACGTTAAGCTCCTTAATTATTATTAATCTATTTTTGCCAACCGATTAAAAACAAATGATGAAACACTTTATTGCGTGTTTGCTCGCTTTAACTATTACAACAGGAAGCCTTAAGGCTCAATTTGGTGGTCTTGAAGGAGATGGAAGTTATTTTGAATCTTTAAGAACCATATCCACTGCAGTGCCAATTATTGCAGTTTCCCCTGATGCACGTGCAGGAGGAATGGGTGACGTAGGAGTAGCAACGATTCCCGATGTGAATGCAATCTATTGGAATACGGCCAAACTAGCCTTTCTCGAAGAAGGTACTCGTTCTTTGTCTTTATCGTATACCCCATGGCTTAATCGCTTAGTGAACGATATCAACTTAGCACATGTATCCTATGCTTTTAAATTTGATGATAAGCAAGGACTTGCTCTAGCGATGCGCTATTTTTCTTTAGGCGAAATAAATTTCCGCGATGAAAACAATAGCCCCCAAGGAACAGGCCAACCTTATGAGCTTACTCTAAATGCTGGTTATGGACTAAAGTTAAGTGATTATTTTAGCATGGGAGTTGGGCTTAGATTCATTTATAGCGATTTAACTAACGGCTTGCAAACAGCAGGAATTGAAACGACTCCAGGCTCATCTATCGCTGCGGATTTAGGATTTTACTACCAAGGAAAGCGTATCAGTATGGGGGGCGGTCAGTACCAAAGTTTCTCAGCAGGATTAAATGTTAGCAATGTAGGTGGGAAAATTTCCTACGGTACCTCACAAGAATCTGCTGATTTTTTACCTGCTAATATGCGTTTAGGTGCTGGCTATCATTTAGAGATTGATCGTTATAATAAATTCTCATTTTACGCGGATTTAAACAAACTTCTTGTACCCACCCCGCCGGTTAGAGATGACAATGGGGATATTATCGCAGGATTGGATGATAATGTTTCTCCTTTTGCCGGTATTTTTCAGTCATTTAATGATGCTCCTGGTGGCTTTTCAGAAGAGCTAGAAGAAATAATTTACAATGCTGGAGTAGAATATTGGTACGATAGTAAATTTGCTTTTCGCGGAGGTTACCAATTTGAAGATTCTCAAAAAGGAGGAAGACAATACTTTACTATTGGCTTGGGAATTCAATATAATGTATTCGGATTGGATTTTGCCTATTTGATCCCAGCATCACCAGTGGTGCGATCTCCATTAGAAAATACTTTACGTTTCAGCCTGCTCTTCAATTTTGAGCAAGGAGAATAATAAGAATGAATAACAAAGGCGATATTAATATCTCTTGCAAATTGCAGGAGTTTCAATTTGAGCAATTAAGTGATGCTTGGCAAAACTTGGTAGAAAGAGCCGATGAAGCTCGCAGCGGAAGTCATTCTCCTTATAGTAATTTTCAAGTAGGAGCAGCCTTGCTTCTAGATTCTGGAGAGGTAATTATTGGTTCAAATCAAGAAAACGCAGCTTACCCCAGTGGACTTTGTGCAGAAAGAACCGCCTTGTTTTGGGCGGGAGCTAATTTCCCTTCCCAAAAAATTTTAGCCATTGCGGTTACGGTGCCAAATCGCGCCGAACATATTCCCTTCCCCTGTGGTTCTTGTTTACAAGTTATATCTGAATATCAGCATAAACAAGATTTACCGATAAATATTTTATTAAAACACCCTCAAAGTCAGCAAGTTTACTTAGCAAACGGCGTTCAAAATCTGCTGCCATTTGCATTTGAGAAAAGTCACTTGCCAAAAGACTAAGAGGCTGTTAGCTTTTTGTATAAATTTGCGCCCGCATAAACGAATATAGATAATGGCCAAGAAAAAGATTACAAAGCAGGTATACCTTAAGTGGTATGAGGAAATGCTATTTTGGAGAAAATTTGAAGATAAGGCTGCGGCCCTCTATATACAACAGAAAATTCGTGGTTTTCTTCACCTATATAATGGTCAGGAAGCAGTTCTAGCTGGGGCTGTTTATGCCATGGAAGAAAACGATAAAATGATTACTGCTTACCGTAATCATGTTCAGCCAATTGCACTTGGTGTAGATCCGCGTAAGATTATGGCCGAATTATGTGGTAAAGTAACCGGAACTTCTCAAGGAAATGGTGGCTCAATGCATATGTTTTCGAAAGAACACAATTTTTATGGCGGTCATGGTATTGTTGGTGGGCAAATCCCTTTAGGGGCTGGTCTTGCTTTCGCAGACAAGTATAAAGGAAATGGTGGAGTAACCCTTTGTTATATGGGTGACGGTGCTATCCGTCAAGGAAGTTTCCATGAAACCATGAACCTTGCCATGCTTTGGAAGTTACCCGTAGTATTTATTGTAGAGAATAATGGCTATGCGATGGGTACTTCGGTAGCGCGTACAGCAAATCATAGTGACTTATACAAATTGGGCTTGGGCTATGAAATGCCTTGTGAGCCAGTGGATGGAATGGATCCTACCATAGTTTATCCCGCAATGCAAGAAGCGATTGATCGCGCCCGAAAAGGTGATGGTCCTACTTTATTGGAGATGCGCACTTATCGCTATAAAGGTCACTCTATGAGTGATGCACAACATTATAGAACTAAAGAAGAAGTTGCTGAATTCCAAAAACGTGACCCAATTGGTATCGTTCACAAGATTTTGCAAGATAAAAAATACGCAACGGAGGAAGACTTTAAGGCGATTGATGAGCGCGTAAAGGAATTAGTTGCGGATTGCGTGAAATTTGCTGATGAGTCGGAATTTCCAACTGCAGACAACTTATATAAGAACGTATATATTCAAGAGGATTATCCTTTTATCAAAACCCACTAATCAAGATTAAATGGCAGAAGTAGTAAACATGCCCCGCCTAAGCGATACCATGGAAGAAGGTACTGTAGCGCAATGGCACAAAAAAATAGGCGACAAGGTTGAGGAAGGAGATCTGTTGGCTGAGATTGAAACAGATAAAGCAACGATGGAATTCGAGGCTTTCCAAGAAGGTGTCTTATTACACATAGGTGTAGAAGAGGGAAATACCGCTCCTGTTGATTCAATTCTCGCAATTTTAGGAGAAGAAGGTGAAGATATCAGTGCCCTATTAAGTGGCGGTTCCCCATCGGCGGAAGCGAAAGCAGAGGTGAAGGAAGATCGAGTAGAAAGTTCTTCAGAGCCCGTGCAAGAAAATTCCGCTCATAGCGAAGAGTCGTCCAATGGAAATAGAGTGAAAGCTTCTCCATTAGCACGTAAGTTGGCAGAAGATAAAGGTGTGGATATTACTCAGGTTAAGGGATCTGGTGAAGGTGGTCGTATTGTTAAGCGTGATGTAGATGAGTTTAAATCTGCACCAGCACCAAGCGCGGCTCAACCGCAGGTTAATATGGCTTCAGCTGGAGCTGCTCCTGCAGGAATGCGATACGATGAGTTACCTGTTTCACAAATGCGTAAAACAATTGCACGTCGTTTAAGCGAGTCGAAATTTTCAGCCCCCCATTTCTATCTTACTTTAGAGATAGATATGGATAATGCTATCGAAGCGCGTAAGAGCATTAATGCTGTAGCTCCTCAAAAAATCAGTTTCAACGATTTTGTTATCAAAGCGGCTGCCGTTGCATTAAAGCAACATCCAGTTATTAATTCTAGTTGGGCAGGTGATTCCATTCGTCGCAATCATGAAATTAATATCGGTATGGCCGTAGCAGTAGACGAGGGTCTATTGGTACCGGTAATTCGCAATGCAGATCAGAAAGGTTTGGCTACGATTAATACCGAAGCCAAAGAGTTCGCCGGTAAAGCACGCGATAAAAAGCTGCAGCCAAGCGAGTGGGAAGGCAATACCTTTACCATATCAAACTTAGGTATGTTCGGTATCGAAACATTTACAGCCATTATTAATGCTCCTGATGCCTGTATTTTGGCGGTAGGCGGTATTAAGCAAGTGCCAGTTGTGAAAAATGGCGCGGTAGTTCCAGGAAATGTGATGAAAATAACCCTTAGTTGCGATCACCGTGTGGTAGATGGCGCTAGTGGAGCGGCTTTTTTAAATACAATGAAAGGTATTTTAGAAAATCCTTTAAATATGTTACTCTAAGATTCAAATATTTCATTGAGCCTCGGTATATACCGGGGCTTTTTTATTTTCATAGATATGAAAACAGTAGTAATTAGCGGCACAAGTCGCGGAATAGGTAAAGAGTTGGTATTGTTGTTCGCTCACGCGGGCTTCGAAGTTTATGCCTTAAGTCGAAATAAGCAAGGCGTTCTTGCTTACGCAGATGGCCATCCTAATATAAAGGCATTGGAAGTGGACATCAATAACTGGGATTCGACCATTACTTCAATTAAAAAGGAGTTAACAAAGATTGATATCCTTATTCACAATGCGGCGGCCTTTATTAATAAGCCATTTTCAGAGATGAGCTATGAAGATATGCAGTCGGTATACCATACTAATGTAATGGTACCTTACTTTTTAAGTCAAGGCTTAGTGCAAATTATGCCAGCGGCTAGTCAAATTTTGGCCATTAGTAGTGTTGGAGGAGTAGGCGGTAGTATGAAATTTCCCGGGCTATCGGTTTACAGTAGTTCTAAGGGAGCCTTGAATATTATAGTAGAATGTTTGGCGGAGGAATTACGTGATCGGGAGATCTTTGTGAATGCTTTAGCCTTAGGTTCTTCCGAAACCGAGATGTTTAAGGCGGCTTTTCCCGATTTAGCGGCAGCTTCTCAGCCCCAGGATATGGCGAAATACATCTATAATTTCGCCCTAAACTCAGTTCCTTTAGTAAATGGCAAAACTTTTTCCATTAGTTCTCAAAACCCATAGACTTTAAGCAGGGGGCTCTAGTGTTGCTCTTAGCAGCTGATAATAAGAGCCTTTTAACTTTAGCCTTATGCGGTTAAGAGGAATTACTCAGTTGGGCGAGGCTTTTCAAGAGTGCCTTTGTCATAAAAATTATTAAAAGAGGGTTGTCAATAAGAAATCTCGTCTTATATTTGCCGACCCATTTCGGAAGGAATGTGGCCTTGTAAAAGGAAGTTCTTTGGATATGATTTTAGGTTTTAGTAAAGTGGTTTTAACCATTGAAAAAGCCTTTAAAATTTTATCAAAATAATTTCAAAAAGATGGTGTTGATTGTAGAAT
>CAXBOS010000005.1:0-255232 GCA_963977415.1 uncultured Schleiferiaceae bacterium
TTCTTTTTAAATGGATTTTCCCATTTTAACTTATTTATTATTCGTTACGGAAACAAAGTACATTTCCATCTCACCCTTGCCTTTCGCTGCAATTTTACCGCGGCTTTCAAAAGCGAAATCGGGATCTGATTTCAATAGCTCATAAGTCGCTTGGCTGATGTTCACTTTGCCAACCTCGCCTGCGCTTTCCATTCTACTGGCAGTATTTACTGTATCTCCCCAAATGTCGTATTGGAATTTTTTTACACCTACTATTCCTGCCACTACCGGACCGGTGTGGATGCCCACCCGCATTTCGAAGGCGGGTTTTCCTTCATTGTCCATTTTCGCTTTGCGCGATATTATAAATGCTTGCATCTCTAAAGCGGCCAGCACGGTGTTTTTAACCGAATCATCGGTGGGAACAGGTAAGCCGCCTGCAGCCATATAGGCATCTCCAATGGTTTTTATTTTTTCGATGCCATACTTATCCATAATGCCATCAAAAGCTTCAAAAGAGAAGTTGATTTCCCATAATAATTCACTAGCGCTGAGCTTAGCACTTTGCTCAGTAAAGCCTTTAAAATCGGTAAAGAGAATACTCGCCAACTCGAAATCTCGCGCATCGGCCTTGCCTTTTTCTTTGAGCTCTTCGGCGATTTCTGCTGGTAAAATATTTAATAATAAGCTTTCTGAACGGTCTCTTTCTCTTTCTACTTCTTGTTTTTGAGTTTTGATCTCTATTGTGGCATTATCCACTTCAATTTCTAATTCTATTTGGCGTTTTATTAATCGGATTGTGCGCCATCGAATGATTCCTAATACTATGAATACAAATAATAACACATAGCCCGTTCTCGCCCACCATGTGTGCCACCAAGGTGGTCTTATTGTGATCGCATAGTTCAAGGCTTCTCCCCATTGACCGCTCTCTCCAATTGCACGTACAATAAATGTATAAGTACCATATGGAAGACTGCGGAAATCTGCATAGCCCTCATTTGTAGGAGCACTCCAATTATTATTTAACCCCTTCATCATATAACTGTAGCGTATTTTATGAGGAGCAATCCAGTCTATTGCGTTAAAATTAAAACTAATATGATTGACAGAATATGGCAAAACTAAGTTTGTTGGATAATTTTCGAATGGCATAATATTACTCTCTGTAATTTCCAATTCCGCATTATTTTTTGCATTTCGATAATCTATAAACTTTCCATTTAAGTCTATTTGGTTTAACGTGACTTTGGGCGCGCTCAGAGCATCTGGGATCAAGTTTAAATTTAGCATTGACAAGCTATTCTGTGTCCCCCACCACAACTGATTTTTAGCATCTATAGTCATAGTATTGCTGTTAAATCTCAAGTCTTTAATACCATCTTCTTTCGTGAAATTTATAATTTTTAGCGCTGAATTTAGTTTTCCTTGAGAATTAAATTTGGGTGTTTCACTACTATCATTTAGAATGATTTTATCAAGTCCATTTTCTGTGCTCAACCAAAGATTCCCTTCTGAATCCTGAACAACATTTTTTATAAAATTGCCTGATAAACCTTCCTTTTTAGTTATGTACGTATAGGTTTTTTCATTGTATCTGCATAATCCACCTCCATACGTAGCGATCCAGAAAACGCCATCTTTATCTTCTAACATTGATATCACAGCACTATTAGATAGACCTTGTTTATCAGTAATGTAGCTAACATTTTTTCCATCAAACCTACTTAGAGTTCGCGGGGAACAGAACCAAAGAGTATTTGATTTATCTTCAAACAATTGTGCCCAATTAGTACCAAAAAAACCTTCTTTTTCGGTATATTGGGTAAATGTCTTCCCATCAAATTTACAGACACCTTGAATCCAGGTGCCAAACCAAAGGTTTCCACTATGATCTTCTGCTATAGATCGGATTCTATTGTAAGACCACCCGCCTGGCAATGTATATGTAGTAAAGCTAATCCCATCAAATTTACATACACCATCGCCATCGGTCCCAAACCATAAATTATGGTCTTTGTCTTCTAAAATAGCCAAAATTTTATTGCTTGGCAATCCTTCATTCTCTCCATAAAGCGTAAAAGTCTCCCCATCAAATTTAGTCACACCACCACCATTGGTGCCAATCCAAATATATCCCCTGTGGTCTTCTAAGATGGATACAATGTTGTTGTTAGGCAAGCCTTCGGTTTCTGTAAAACTGAGAAAGGGTTTTACCTGATACTTGCTTATACCGCCATCAGTTGCAAACCAAATATTTCCGCTTTTATCTTCAATTGCTGATCGAACTACATCGTATGACATTCCGTCTTTTGTAGAAAAATAACTAAATGATTGCCCGTCAAAAGCACTTACTCCAACACCTGTAAACCAAATTACTCCCGTTTTATCTTCTAGGATAGAGGTAACGTAATTTCCAGTAAGTCCTTCGTTTTCGGTAAAATGAGTAAACGATTGCCCATTAAATTTAAATGCACCTTCCCAAGTTCCAAACCAAAGGTTTCCATTTCGATCTTCAAGTATATAGGTTATTATGCTATTGGTAAGACCTTCGTTTTCGGCATAATGAGTAAACGTTTTTCCATCAAACATACTTGCTCCTATACTAGTCCCAAACCAAAGGTTTCCTTTTTTATCTTCATGTATCGCCCAAACGCTGTTGTGAGGTAAGCCCTCATTCACAGAATAAGTAGTAATAGAGCTTCCATCATACTTACACACACCGGCACCGCTCGTACCAAACCAAATATTTCCGCTTTTATCTTCTAACATCGAATAAACCGCGTTGCCCGACAAACCTTCTTTTTCGGTGAAATGTGTAAATTTTTCTCCATCATACTTAGAAACACCAAGAACTGTAGTAGCAAACCATAAGTTTCCATCCCTATCTTCTAAAATGCCCACGATATTGTCCGCAGATAAACCCTCCTTTTCGGTAAAGTGCCAAAACGATTTTCCGTCATACTTGCTTACTCCACCGCCATTTGTACCAAACCAAAGGTTTCCATGACTGTCCTCAAGTAAACTAAGTACGACATCATTTGCCAAGCCTTGATCTGAGTTTAAATATTTAATGTTTTTTGACGCATCTTCCTTGTATCTGAACGGTAATGCAGGTGTACGCTGAGGATATTTTGACTTTACAACCCTGCCTTGTGTAGCAAAAGGTCTTCCTGTAAATGTTGTATCACCTAGATAATTTAAAATAAAATGTGTCGAATCATCTTCATCTATATCCCTTAATACCACCGTTTTTAAAGATTCTTTATTAACGGTAACAACGCTTAAAGAATTTGGTATTCTATGCCTGCTTGGAAAGGCGTTGATGCTCGTGGTTGGCTTAACAAGAGCAACAACCTTCGGAATTGCAATACTATCTGAATGAATGCGTTTACCAGTTTTTGAAATAGCTAAACCCGAAATCAAAGAATCTCCACCTCTTAAAACAATCGGTTTTATAGTATCTCCGGTTAGTTGATTTAACGCGTATCCGCCTTTGGGACTAGCAGCGATAGTTTTGGGTTCTGAGTAAAGCAGTGGCGGAACAATTTGAGTTGTTTCTTTTTCTGTGCAGGCAACGAGCAGCAGCATTATGATGAAGAATTCGAATTTGGTTTTCATTTTTAGGTTTTGATTATGCCCGTTATTCTAGTTTCCTTTTGGTTTGAAAATAAAATACATAAGAATACAAAGAATTATATTCATCCGTTTTAAATCAAACACATTTCGATCTGTCTACTTGAGCCTTTGAAAATAACAGCATACCACAATGAAAGCGGTTTTACTTTAAACTTTGGCAAGAAAACCTAGGCTACATTATGACCTTTCATCTTAGTTACAAACCACATCTCCATCTCACCTTTGCCCTTCGCTGCAATTTTACCGCGGCTTTCAAAAGCGAAATCGGGATCTGATTTCAATAGCTCATAAGTCGCTTGGCTGATGTTCACTTTGCCAACCTCGCCTGCGCTTTCCATTCTACTGGCAGTATTTACTGTATCTCCCCAAATGTCGTATTGGAATTTTTTTACACCTACTATTCCTGCCACTACCGGACCGGTGTGTATCCCAACTCGCATTTCGAATGCTGGTTTGCCGGCAATGTCCATTTCGGTTTTTCGATTGTCTATAAATGCTTGCATCTCTAGAGCAACCAAAACAGTATTCTTTACGGAACCTTCCATTGGTATCGGCAAACCACCTGCCGCCATATAGGCATCGCCTATGGTTTTAATTTTTTCGACGCCCCAGCCAGAAATGATTTCATCGAAAGCCGTAAAATTTTGATGAATCTCATTCACCAATTCTTTTGGACTCATCTCAGCGCTAATACCTGTGAAATTGATAAAATCGGTAAAAAGAATAGTGACATTATCATACAATTTGGCTTCACTACGGCCGCTACTTTTTAACTCCTCCGCTACCTCCGTCGGTAAAATATTGCGCAACAAAGAATCGCTTCGCTTCCGCTCCCTCGCTATCCGGTTGCGCTGAAAAAATAGGAAAACCGCAAACACGCCTAATAAAAGGACCCCTCCAATTAAGCCGTTACGCTGCCTTGTTTTGTTTTTGTTTTGGGTATTGAGATAATGTATGCGCTGCTCTTTTAGCTTGGACTGAAATTTTTGCTCCATTTCAGCAAATGCTCTTATTTTCTGATCATTATAAAGACTATCCTTGAGCAACATAGACTGCCAGAGTTCATCATAGCCTCTCTTAAATGAACCATTATTATAATGAAAAAGCGCCGCATTTTGCCTCGAGGCCTGCATTGCGTCCAAATTACCTTTTAGAGCCGCGAAATAAATGGCCGAATCTAGATAGTCGGCTGTTTGTTGGGAATTAGTAGAAACACCAGCAAGGTTGTTATAAATACTGCTTATTTGGATGTAAGCTTCCCGCTCTTGCGCTACTTTCAGTGCTTTTCTAAAAAAGCTTTTGGCTTCATCAAACATTTCCCGCACCGCATAGGCATAGCCCAAATCATTGAGTGCGCCCTGCTGATGTTTTAGGTCATTCTCCTTAAGAGCCAAATCATAAGACTGATTCAAATAGTAAACCGTACTATCTAAGTTACTGAACAAAAAGCTCTTGCTTAGGTAGAGCTCCATTAAAACGTCCTTATTAGGAAAATTACTATTCCAACTATCTAAGCCCTTGTGAATATATACGAAAGCTTTTTTGCTTAATTCCATATTGGCATAGATGCGGGCATAGGCTAGGTAAATTTCTGGCAATAAATGCGGCTTTTCACATTGATTTGCCTGATAGCGGTGAAAAACATCATTCACTGTTTCAAGCGCATCTTTGTCTTTTCCTGCTGCACTTTGGTAGTGACTTTTACGAATGGCAATCTCTATCCAATTACAGTGATCGTTTTGCCTTTCAAATAAGAACAAGAGCGAATCTCCCAAGGTGATTTGGGATTTCAAATTGGTGTTCTCCTCAGTTTTATAGGCGTTTACAACACTATCAGCCCAATGCGCATTGTAATGTGCGAAGGTGTTAAACGAAAGAAATACCAAGCCAAGGAGACCCAGCAAATGTTTTGGGAAAGTAGAAAGCAATTATGATACGATTTTAATGTTCAACTAGGCCAGTTCCAGAGCGAGTGAACTTCCATTTTTGCTTCGTTTTACTTTTGGTATCTCCCCCGATTTTTGCCTGATCTAGGTCATTTTCTAAGGAACCAATTATTTCTCCATCTTCATTCATACTTTGTATGGTAATGATACCGAAGCCATCATCCGTAATCTGCCAACTGTTGGTGCCTGGTTCTGTCGCGAGAGTAACCGGCTGATCCAGCTCGGTAGCTATTAGGTAAGATGAACCGAACTGTATGGTAGCTCCACCTAAGACCCCATTTTCCAAAGAGGTGCCGTTAGGGTTGGATATAATTATCTGATTGATTGGATCTTCTTCCTGCATTAGTTCAAGTGCCACACTCCCATCTGCTGCGGGCACCAAGATTTTTAAATCTTGCTGACTGATAAGTTCCGTTGGAGTATTTAGTAAAATCGTATTGGCAGCAGCTTGCATCCTCCAGTTCTCCTCGCTTAAAGATTCATCGTTCACCTGTATTAGGATGGGATTAAAAGACACAAGAAGGAAAAGGTTGGTATCAAGGCCGTCAGCATTGAGTAAAAGAATCTTTTGATAAGGTATTCCTGCCGTATCGACGGCGTCAACTATGCACCACAGAGATGCGAGGCTCACTTCTGTGGTAGTTTGTAATTGAGCACCCGCCGCTATTTCTTCGATATACATATATACATCTTGTCCATTTACTTTACTCATAAGCTTCGTGCTGGCGGGTGCATCGCAAACTTTCCAACATTGAGAAACATAACCCGCCTGATAGGTATATATATAATTCTCCATGGTAGTGCTAGAGCCTGTGGCGCTTAATACAATGGAGGAGTCACTTGAGCTTGCCAAGATGAAATCAGAACCAGTTTGAATATTCATTATTGTTTGGATTGGTTAACCCTCAAAGCTAAGTCTTTCATTTTATAAATGATAGCATTAAAAAAAAGTGGCCTAGCCTTTCATATCGAAGCATTCCTTTTAACCAAAATCATCAAGCTAGTACGAATCCCGCCTGAGGGATAGCAGTGGAAAGCCCACAGCGAGGAACGAGCGAGGACTTGCAACGTATAGCCCGACCCGCTCGAACTTGGAGCCTGCGGAAAGTACGCGGGGCAGGCCCAAAAAGCTAAACCAATGCTTAGCCTACTCGATGTAATTTGGCTTAAAAGATGGCACGAGCATTTTACGGCAAAATCAATGGTAAATTTAATTGGTCCTCAGCCTTTTATAAAACTAGGCTTTAGTAACTTCGCCACTACTCTATTTCCCTATTCATGAAACGAAAGAAATGGCTTTGGCTTCTGCTCCTTCTGCCGCTTATACCCCTAATTTTTTTTCCAGGATTTTTATTTTACACAGCGGCACCCATCGTGGAAGGGCAGAGTTCTTTCAACCTAAAGTATAACCAGAAGCAGGCGCTGGATATTTATTTCCCCACGCAAAAGAAGTTTGAGGTAGATCCGGTGGTAATTTTTATTCACGGAGGCGCTTGGATTACAGGCCGAAAGGAGTCTATTAATTTTAATCGCTTTAATGGTGCCGTTGAGAATTTGCGCGCGCAAGGCTTTGCGGTTATTTCGCCTAGTTACACCTTAGCGGCAGATGGGATTAGTCCTTTTCCGCAGAATATTAAAGATTTAATTGACGCCGTGCTTTGGCTGAAAAAAAATGCCAGCACTTATGAGTTGGATAGCAATCGCATTGGGCTTTTAGGCGAATCGGCCGGAGCTCATTTAGGGCTTATGCTGGCTTTTCACGCTTACGCAGATGCGCAGCCTGATTGGCCGAGGCCTGAAATAGACTATTTAGTGGATGTGTACGGACCCAACGAAATGCGCACCTTGTACTTTTCTGAAAAGCTCGATTCTCTCAATAGTTTTATCGAAGACTTACCTGCCATTTTACGTGAGCCTCTCGATATCTCGCGAAACTTAATGGGCTTCGACCCGCAAAAAGATAGTGTGAAAGCAAGTCAGTTTATGCACGATTATTCACCCATCCATTTTCTAAAACCTGAGCTGCCGCCCGTCTTGCTTATTCATGGCGATCAAGATCAATTGGTCCCGGTAGAACAATCGCGGCGGCTGGTAGCTAAAATGGACAGTCTAAATTTGAACTTCGAATACCACGAATTAGCGGGCGTCAATCATGCTTTTTTGGGCGCAACCGACAGTCAAAAAGATAGTATTCAAAAATGGGTGAGTCAGTTTATTATCAAACAATATCCATGAAAACAGCTAGCCTAGAACGGAGAAATATTCGGCAACTGGGCCGCGCTGCCATGGGACTCACCTTGCTGTGTACTTTGCTAATTTTAACTAGTTGCAAAGAGGACTCTCCCGTTTCGAAGCCCGTTATAGCCGCTCCCATTAGCGATACACTGGGAAATGTTTCCGCTCTCGATTTATCTTTTTATCCCGAAATCGCCTTTGCAGGCACGCGCTTCCGCGACTCTAACGCTGCTGCAATAGATCTCCTTGATTTTATTAAAAGCCAAGGTGTTAATACCGTGCGTTTGCGCTTGTGGCATAGCCCTGCGAAGCGCGGCTCAAGTTTAGCGCAGGTGGACAGCCTTGCGCGAATTTTAAAACAGAAAGGTCTTAAAGTTTGGCTCTGTCTCCACTATTCTGATACCTGGGCTGATCCTGGTCATCAAGAAACACCGGCTGCTTGGCAAGGACTGGATTACAGCACTTTAAAAGATAGCCTGCGCGCTTATACTGCTAAAGTGATGCAGCGTATTTCACCCAACATTGTGCAAATTGGTAATGAGATTAATCCGGGCTTTTTACACCCTTTTGGCCGAATTAGCGATAATACCCCTCAGTTTAAAGAGCTCTTGGCTTTGGCCATTGAAGAAGTTCGCTCCCACGATTCTACTTGTAAAGTTATGCTACACTATGCTGGAGTTAATAATGCTACTTGGTTTTTCAACCAGATGACTGGTATTGACTTCGATATTATGGGTTTATCCTATTACCCGCTTTGGCATGGCAAAGATTTGCTGGAAATTGAGAATAGCCTCAATAGCTTAGCGCAAGATTTCCCCCAAGAGCTACTTATTGCCGAAACGGCCTATCCATTTACGCTAGCTTGGAACGATTGGACGAATAATATTGTGGGTTGGGATGAGCATTTAATTTTACCCGATTATCCTGCCAGCGCTCAAGGGCAGAAGGATTTTTTAATGCATCTACGTCAATTGGTATTAAGGCAAGGGAAACTAATTGGCTTTGCCTACTGGGGTGCTGAAATGGTGGCTTTTCGTGGCGATACCGCCAGTAATGGCTCATCTTGGGAAAACCAAGCTCTTTTCGATTTTGATAATAATGCTTTGCCTGCTTGGGAGGCTTTTCGGTTTTAACCCGAGTTCGATCTAATAATCAGGTCGATTGGCACTTTCGCGAGTCTTCTTGTATTTAGGCTTTCTTTGTCTCTCGATCCTAATTACCCTTATTCAAAAACTTCAAAAGAGAAAATAAAAACAAAGCCAAGCTTAGGCTAAGAAAGGAGGCCGCACCAACGCCCGTAGCAATATCTGCCCCGCTGTATAAATAGCTGTACAATAAATAGCAGCCCATCAGAAAAAATACAAGAGACATCAACTGAAATATTTGTTTCATCTTTCGCTTAAAAGCTTGATTAGAGCGACCAAAGTAGGCTTTTTCAATTGGAAAGATAAAATAAGAGCGGCAAAGCTTAATAAGGTCTTTTTTTCAGTTAATTTTGCCTTCAATCAAGGAAATTGATATGGAAAATACACAGAACAACATGTCTGAAAATAATAAAGACATGGAACAGAAAAATCTTAGTACTACAGAAGCTACTAATGAAACTACTAAGCCTCAAACAACGGAGGAAAGTCCCAAAACTGAGGAAGTAATCCCCACGGCAGAAAGCACTGAAACGAGCGAATCCACTGAGAAAAGCGAGGAAAAATCGCCTATTTCAGAAAAGCACGACGACTTAGAATCGGAAGATGATACCCGCGAAATCGAGAGTGATGAAGATCATGAAGAGGAACATCCCGATGAATTAGAAATGCCTGATTATGGCAGCTTTAGTTTAGAGGACTTGGTGAGCAGTGCCGAGAAATTGGTGAAAGAGCAGCCCATCCAAAAAATTAAAGATCATATTGAGAGTATTCGCAAATACCTTTTAAAACACCTTAACGAAGAGCGTAGTGAGAAACTAGCCGAGTTCGTGGAAAACGGTGGTGTTGAAATGGACTTTGAATACATTCAACCTTTACGGGAGAAATTCCGTCCGATTTTTCAGGAATATCGCGCTAAGCGCAAAAAATACTACGATGAACTTAGCGCTAAGCTAGATTCTAACCTTTTAACAAAAACCAATTTAATTGAGAAATTAAAGGAAATCGTTACGAAGGAAGAGTCTATTGGCGACACCTTTAAAGAGTTCAATCATATTCAAGAAGAATGGCGCAGTACAGGCCCAGTGCCACGAAATAAGAGTAATGACTTATGGCGTACTTACCATTTCCACGTTGAGAATTTTTACGAATTCATCAATATCAACAAGGAATTACGCGACCTAGACTACAAGAAAAATAAGGAGGCAAAGCAACATCTTATTGAACAGGCAAAAGAAATTTTAAGCCTCGATAATTTAAAAGATGCTTTTGCCAAATTGCAAAAACTACATAAAGAATGGCGTCGCACTGGTCCCGTTGAACCCGATAGCCGTGAGCCCCTCTGGGAAGAGTTTAGCGATATCACCAAGAAATTCCACGAAAAAAGAGAAGAGTTTTACGCGAAATTGCGTGAGAAAAGCAAAACGCTTTTAGTGGATAAACGCAATCTCGTAGAAAAGATAAATGCTATTCCTCGCAATTTTACCCGTCACCACGAATGGCAAAACGCCATAAAAGAAATTGGCGAAATTCAGGAGCAGTTTAAAAAAATTGGTCGCCTTAACATTCCTGAAAACGATGAAGTTTGGGAAGAGCTAAAGGCCGCTTTACGCGACTTCAACCACGCGAAGAATGAGTTTTACAAGGATCTTAAAAAAGATCACCAAGAAAATCTTGAAAAGAAGCGCGCCCTTTTAGAAAAGGCCGAATCTTTAATGGAAAGCGATGATTGGCGCAATACTGCGAATGAACTAAAGCGTATTCAAGCCGATTGGAAAAAGATTGGTCACGTACCGAAAAGTGAAAGCGATAAGATTTGGAAAAGCTTCCGCAAAGCATGCAACCACTTCTTCGATCGCATGACCGAAAATAATAAGAAAGCGGATAAAGCCTTTGAAGTAAACCAAAAGCAAAAAGAAGAAATTCTTAGCGAGTTGGAATCTTTCACTATTGATCCCAAAAACAAGAAGGAAGCTTTAAGTAGCATTAAAACTTTTATCAATCGCTGGAAGGAAGTAGGGCCAGTACCGCGCAATCAGCGTAATAAGGTAGATGGCAAATTCAACAAGATTATTGACGGACTTTTCAAAAGCATTGATATGGATCGCGAGGAATCGCAGCGTATTCGCTTTGAAAATAAGATGGAAAACTTGGCTGACGAAGGCGGTGTGGACAAGCTTAACAGTGAGCGTGACTTCTTGAAACGCAAACTACAAGAGGCCCAGTCTGAACTTCGTCAATTGGAGACCAATATGAGCTTCTTTAGTTCTAGCGATCCAAACAGTAGTATTGTAAAAGAAGCCCAGAAAAGTATCGACGCTCAAGCCAGAACTGTGGATGCCATGAAAAAGCAATTGAGCATGCTTACCGCTAAGGTGAAGGACATTATCAAAGCAGAGGCAGCGGAAGAAGCAGCGGCGAAGGAAGAAAACGAAAATCAAAACGAGGCTTAGGGATTTTTAAATGAACAATCCCACTCAGGTTATAATGCCCATTGCCATCGCTATTATTATGTTCGGCATAGGTATAAACCTGAAGTTCAAAGACTTTAGTAGAGTATTTCTGCATCCCAAGGCTATTTTAGTAGGCTTGGGAGCGCAGTTTCTACTTTTGCCTTTAATTGCCTTTATAATGGCTTGGCTTTTACCCCTCGCTCCATTGTATAAGGTAGGATTAATATTAATCGCTTCGGTACCGGGTGGAACGGCCTCCAATTTGGTAACCCACATGCTAAAAGGCAGAGTGGCCCTCAGTGTTAGCCTTACCTCTTTTAATAGTTTTGGTATTTTACTCAGCATACCGCTCTACCTAAGTTTGGCCATCGAGCTTTTCTTACACGAGCATCCTTCCAAAATTAGCATCGGTATTTTAGACACTTTTCAAGAAATACTATTTACAGTAGTTCTCCCGGTAGTCGCAGGGGTTTTGGTTAATGAATATGGCCCACAGCGCTGGCTAGATCAGTCAAGAAAACCGCTGCGTTGGATTTTACCCGCCATCCTCTTTGGGGTTTTTAGCTATGCCTTGTTTTTTGCCGGCGGCAGTCCTAAAGTTTCTTTTTTCGAAAATGTAAACCTTTATATCCCCCTGCTGTTTTTTAATGTTTTCACCATGTTTATTGGATTCTATTTGGCACGATTCACAGGAATTCGTCACGATGGAGCCTTTACCATTGCGGTTGAAATGGGTTTACAAAACTCGGCCTTGGCTATTTTAATTGCCACCAACATTTTACACAGCCCAGAAATGTCACTCATAGCAGTGATCTATAGTAGTTTTACATTTTTCAGCACCTGGCTTATTGCCTGGTTTATGAAACATCGCTTAAAGCATGATGTACCCAACATGTTATAAGGATAAAGAAATTTTGCATGTCTCAAGAGTTTAAATTAGTCTCCGATTATAAGCCCACTGGCGATCAGCCTCGGGCTATTGAAGAATTAGAAAAAGGAATTTATGCTGGTGATCGTTTTCAAACGCTACTTGGTGTTACCGGATCGGGTAAAACCTTTACCATCGCCAATCTTATTGAAAAAATTCAACGCCCCACTCTAGTTTTAAGTCATAATAAAACCCTTGCCGCCCAGCTCTACTCGGAGTTTAAAAACTTCTTTCCCGACAATGCGGTGGAGTATTTTGTTTCCTATTACGATTATTATCAGCCCGAAGCCTACCTGCCTAGCTCGGGTACTTATATAGAAAAGGACCTCAGTATTAATGAGGAAATTGAAAAACTGCGTCTTAGCACTACCTCCTCTCTGCTCTCGGGCAGAAGGGATGTATTAGTGGTGGCCTCCGTTAGTTGCCTATACGGTATCGGTAATCCTGAGTCTTTTAATTCCCAGGTTATTGAAATAAGCACCGGTCAGGTTATTGCCCGCAATGCCCTGCTTCACTCTTTTGTAAATGCGCTATACAATCGCACCACGGCAGAATTTAGTCGCGGTAGCTTTCGCGTGAAAGGCGATACCGTTGACATTTTCCCTGCTTATGCAGATAGCGCTTTCCGAATTCATTTTTGGGGCGATGAAATTGAAGCAATTGAACGTTTTGACCCGCAAACCGCGGAGATTTTAGAAAAATTTGATACCGTTCGAATATTCCCTGCGAATATTTTCGTCACAGGAAAAGAAACCTTGCAAACCGCTATTCATCAAATTCAAGATGATATGGTGGCGCAAGTTGATTTCTTCAATAAAAATCAAAGGCCTTTAGAAGCCAAACGCCTACAGGAAAGGACGGAATTTGATTTAGAAATGATTCGCGAATTAGGCTATTGCTCTGGTATTGAGAACTATTCCCGCTATCTCGATGGTCGCAGCCCTGGCACCAGACCTTTCTGTCTTTTAGATTATTTCCCCGATGACTTCTTAATGGTCATCGACGAAAGTCATGTAACTGTTTCGCAGGTTCGAGCCATGTATGGTGGTGACCGATCTCGTAAGGAAAACCTAGTGGAATATGGTTTCCGCCTTCCAGCGGCCATGGATAACCGTCCCCTGAAATTTGAAGAGTTTGAATTATTGCAAAATCAGGTAGTCTACGTAAGTGCCACGCCAGCCGATTATGAGTTGGAGAAAAGCGAGGGCGTAGTGGTAGAACAGTTAATTCGTCCCACCGGTCTACTCGATCCGCGCATCGAAGTACGTCCTGTAGAAAACCAAGTGGATGATTTAATGGCGGAAATTAGCAAACGTTGTGAGATAGATGAACGTGTATTGGTTACTACCCTTACTAAACGAATGGCGGAGGAACTTACCAAATATCTTACTCGTTATGGCGTACGCTGCCGCTATATTCACTCGGATGTGGATACCCTAGAAAGGGTAGAAATTATGCGGGATTTACGACTAGGCGTTTTCGATGTTTTGGTGGGGGTAAACCTTTTAAGAGAAGGCCTTGATTTACCCGAGGTTTCTTTAGTGGCAATTCTCGATGCGGATAAAGAAGGATTCCTGCGTGCTGAAAGGTCTTTGGTACAAACCGTAGGAAGGGCGGCTCGTAATGTAAACGGTTTAGCCATTATGTACGCCGATAAAATTACGGAGAGCATGCGTAAAACCATAGACGAAACCAATCGTCGTCGCGCTATCCAAACTGCTTATAATGTGGAGCATAACCAAGTGCCTACCGCGCTTAACAAGGCGATAGAATCTAATTTACCGGGCGCAAAAAAGTCCTACAATCCCTATGAATCTAATATTCCCGTTGCAGCAGAGCCCAAGGTGAATTATACGACCGAGGAATCGCTGAAAAAAGGCATCTCTAAAACCCGCAAGGAAATGGAAAAAGCTGCCAAGGCCTTAGACTTTATCGCGGCGGCGCGACTGCGCGATGAGATGTCTGCTTTGGAAGAGCGTCTTAAAAAGGAATATCAATAATTTCTATCGAACAAGAAATAAGTAACTCTGTTTTCTATTTATGTTAAAATCTCTTTTTTCCACTTGCTTGAGCCTCTTGGCTTTTTCAAGTTTTGCTCAAATTAGCGGTATCATACTCGATGAAAAAAATCAATCGCTGCCCACCGCCAATGTAGTCCTTTACAAAGGAGACCAAATTATGGCTGGAGCCAGTACCGACCTCGATGGAAGCTTCCAAATTAAATCACCTGATCCCGGTTCCTATCGCCTAGAAATTAGCTTTATCGCCTACGAGAAATTGGTACGAAATATATCTATTCCCGCAAGCCAAAAATTAGATTTGGGTCGCATCGGCTTAAAGCCAGATAAATCAAGTGTTTTAGAAGAAGTAAATGTTGTGGGAGAAGCCAAACTATTCGAGTTTGAGCAAGATAAACGCGTTTTTAATGTGGCAAAAGATATTACTTCTGTGGGAAGTAATGCTTCCGATATCCTGAATAATCTACCCTCGGTTGCCGTTGATGTAGAAGGTAATGTAAGCTTACGCGGTAGCGGTAATGTGCGCATCTTAATTAATGGCCAACCTTCTGCTTTAGTAGGAAGTGATCCCGCAGCAGCTTTACGCCAGCTCCAAGGAAATGTTATTGAAAAAATTGAAGTAATCACCAACCCTTCCGCTCGCTACGATGCCGAGGGCGAAGCGGGAATCATCAATATTGTTTTAAAGAAACAAGATCGTGCGGGCCTAAATGGGAGCTTTGACCTAAGTGCCGGCTATCCCGATTTATATGGCGCGGGCGCAACTATTAATTACCGCAAAAACAAGCTGAATTTTTTTACTAATCTGAGCTTTCAGTATAACAAATCACCAGGCGGTGGTAAGTCCGATCAGAAATTTAACTTGCCCGATACCTCCTACTCCTTTATCCGAGAGCGCAATCAATTAAGAGGTGGTTCTAACGCTACCATTCGCTTCGGGGCTGATTACCAACTAAACGACGAACAAAGCATTACCGGCTCTTTTTTAGTTAGACCAAGTTTGGGTAATAATACAGTAGACCTTAATTACCGTGATTTGGATGCCAATGGTAACCAAGTGCGCTTAATTAACCGCTTCGATGATGAAACGGAAACGGAAACAGCCTATGAAGGAAGTATCAACTGGCAAAAAACTTTTAAAGGCAACGACAAGCATAAGTGGACTGCCGACTTCCGCTACAGCGTGGAAGATGACCGCGAACAGTCGACCATTACCCAAGATACCCTTGGTCGCCCCGGGCAACTTATTCAATTGGTAGATAATCTAGAATACCAAAGTAGCTACCTTTTTCAAACGGATTATGTGCACCCTTTAGGAGAGAAGAAAAGTTACGAGCTTGGTAGCAGAGCCACTTTGCGTACGATTGATAATGATTATGGCTTAGATGATGTTTTATCGGATGGTTCTTTAGTAGCGGATCCCGTATTTAATAACCGCTTTACCTTTATTGAAAACGTTTACGCAGCATACGGTATATACAATGGCACCTTGCGTGAATCAATGACCTATCAGTTGGGCTTACGAGGAGAAATCACCGACTTAACAACCGAAGTTCAGAACGATACGGTTAATCAGCGTAGCTATGCTAATCTTTTTCCCAGCGCCTTTTTTACCTACAAAATAAATCCTCTTAGCGATATTCAAGTAAGTTACAGCCGCCGTATTAGTCGCCCAGGCTTTCGCACCTTAGCGCCATTTTTTGGCTTTAGCGATAACCGTAATTTTTATTCGGGAAATCCTGCGGTTAACCCCGAGTTTACCGACAGCTATGAATCGGGTTATGTGCGCTATTTTGAAAAAGGTAGCCTTTACAGCGGCATTTATTACCGTCACCGTACGGGAGTAATAGAACGTATTACTGTCGTAGAAGAGCGTAATGGCGAGGAGTTTACACGTTTTTTCCCTATTAACCTGGCAGTACAAGATGCCTATGGTTTGGAATTTAACTTGCAATATAAATTTAGCAGTTGGTATGATGTTAATGCCAATTTAAACCTCTTCCGTGCCATTACAGTTGGCGATTATGAAGGCAATAATTTTGGAGCAGTAAATAATTCCAGCACTGCCCGTCTTATCAATCGCTTTAACTTTTGGAAAAGTGATTTACAAATTACTTTCAATATGCAAGGCGCCAATCAAAGCGCACAAACGCGAAGCTTGGGGATTTATACTCTAGATTTAGGTTGGAGTAAAGATGTGCTCAAAGGCAATGGCACCATTACTCTCGCTGTGCGCGATTTATTTAATAATCGTATTCGTAGATACTACACCAATGGTAATGTAGCAAACGGAGGAACCTTTGATACTTTTGGAACTTTCCAATGGCGTCAGCGCCAAATAACTTTAAATTTCAACTACCGTTTAAATCAGAAAAAAGCCCGTCCGGATAGAAGTTCTGGCGGTGGTGGTTATGATGGTGGCGAATTCTAATTTTGCCACCTTATAAAAATAGGTTTTTCTGAAACTTTCAATTTAAAAATCCCCTCAGCGCTGGTTTGAGTACTTTTTTCCCATTGAAAACTTGGGTCATATTGGTACACATCTACGGAAGTAGCAGGAACCTTTAAGGCGTAATTAAAGTATTGTTTAGCGCTTTCGGTGCCAAGCCAAATGGCCCAAATATGACTCCCGTCTTTCTGCGAATCAAATTGATAGACAAAAACGCTTTCATCGCTTTGAGGCAGTACTTTACTAAAGTGATATTCTCCGAGAAGGGAAAGAAAAGATTGGAGGGCAAAATAAGAGCTCTTCGGCGCATGCTTATTCCACTTTTCGGCCCGCAAACCCGAGCTATTGTATTTATTAGGATTGGGGGCATTTACATCGCGTAGCATATACAAATGAGCACGGTCAAGCCCAGATGCGGCGATAGCCAAATAAGTTCTTAGCAACCAAATTGCCTGCACTTCCTCCGCACTAAAAGCACCGATACTTGGCACTCCCTGCGGCGATTTTGGGTTAGAATCATAGCCAAATTCACTGAGCCAAATTTCCTGTTGCGGAAAGTTCATATTTCGGAAATGCACTAATTTCTCCAATCTTTGTTTAAGGCTATCCCTTTCGGGAGATGCGGCCCCTGAAGCATTACCGTTTTGACCGCCGGCATTATTACTATAATGATGAAAGTTTAAAACCTGCGCCGGGAAATCGCCCTTACGATTATAATCCGACCAATATTTAATCCCTAAAAGATAGTCGAGATTGGTTTCGGCCAGACCGCCCATGATTACTGGTAAATTAGGGTCGGCTTTTTTAATCCCCACTTTAGGTCCCATTCTCCCCTCCTGCCCATCATAGGCAGCACTTAAAAAAGCGGCAAATTCGAAGGGATGGAAATATCCTTTGCGGCCTTTCCACCATTTATCGGGTTCGTTCCATACTTCTAAACCAGCGATTAAATTTAAGTTCGAAAGTGCTTTTTGGTCATCTCTTAAAAGTAATAAAGATGAATCTACTTGACTGCTGCCATAGCGCGCCGCAAATTGATAGACATACTCGGCAAAATGGCGATATGATTGACTGTTTGAAGCATCGAAATCTTTGTAGGTCGGTTTGCTATTAAAATCATCATCACCACGGTAAGGTAGCGCCGTGCCTTGGATGCAAGGATAAACCGAGATTCCTTTCATTTTAGCCTCTGCATAATAGTGGTCGAAATCCCAAACCGAAACATAAGAAGGCGACCAAGCAAATTCCTTCCCTTGACTAGGCTTATAATTTTCATCGCCATTAGCCTCGTCCCAGTCCCAATTATGATACTCGCGAATGCTCGATGCCACAGGAGCAACAATATCGAGGGGATCATCGACAAAAGCATTTATACCGAAAATTTCTCGGACGGTTCTTCTGGGACGAGTAGCTTTCAGTTCGGTCAGATTTTCCGCTTTTGCCTCGGATACTTTTTCACCAAAAAAACGCAGTTCACCAATTTGGGCTTGAGAAGAATATATCTTGAGTAAAATGAATTCGCCTTCGCCCTTGAGTTTAAAACTGCGCCACTGATTATACAGATCGGTTTGGCTTTTGAGGGCCAACTGCCAGTTTTTAGGATTACCGATTAAGACTTCTATTTCATCCTTGCCTGCACCATCAAATAACCAAAGAGAATCGAGGCGATAAATTGCCTGAAGGGGAATTAGAATTTCTTGGGGTAGATAAATTTCATTATAGCTAGCACGGAAAAAATGCTCCGCCTTTTCAGAGGGCACTTTCGGACCCTTAAACAAATGACTTTCATCAAAAAGAGTGGAAGCTTCGGCCTCACCATTGAGCACTATTAGCTGATTAGCCTTAATTTTCAGAGCTTCACTCTGCCCATAAAGCTGCGCATCTGGCGAAAGCCACACGAAAAGAAAGAAGAAAAGAAGCTTTTGAAACATAAAAATAAGGACCGTAAAAAGTCGAATAATTGTAAGCTGAGTTCTCTGTAAAGGGACAAAAAAAAGGCTGCCTTATAACGGGCAGCCTTAGTAATTTATTTAGCCGATTCGAGTTTAATATCGAAAATAAGCCAAGCATTAGGTGGAATAACTCCTCCCGCACCAGAAGCGCCGTAGCCTAAATCGGGTGGAATTACCAAACGGGCCTCGCTACCTACGCTAAGCAGCATAATGCCTTCGTCCCAACCGGGAATAACACGACCCATCCCAACCGGAAAGCTAATGGGCTCACCTCTTTGGTAGGAATCGTCGAATACCATTCCGTCTTGTAAAGTTCCGCGATAATGCACCGCTACGGTTTGACCTTTATTCGGCTTTGCACCGCTGCCTTCGCTTTTTATTTGGTAGTATAAACCAGAAGCCGTTTTCTCGCAACCTTCTACTAAAGCTGCTACTTTTTCTTCCTCACGTTTGCGAGCGGCGGCTTTAATTTCCTCTTGCTTACCCATCATTTCCGCAAAAACTGCGGCGGCATCCCAAGCTTGCGCTGCGGCACCCTGACGGATAATTTCTACCTTGTCCATGGTATCACCTTGCGCAATTGCATCCACAACGTCTAAACCTTCTGACACTTTGCCGAAAACGGTATGTTTACCATCTAACCAAGGTGTAGCGGCATGAGTCACAAAGAACTGAGAACCATTGGTTCCAGGTCCTGCGTTTGCCATACTTAAAATACCTTTGGCCTCGTGTTTAAGTTCGGGGTGAATTTCGTCTACAAATTTGTAGCCTGGTCCGCCAGAGCCAGTACCAGTTGGGTCTCCGCCCTGAATCATAAAGTCGGCAATAACGCGGTGAAACTTTAAACCGTCGTAATAAGGACTGCCTTTTTCTTTGGCTCCGTTTTCAATTGCACCTTCCGCTAATCCAACAAAATTGGCTACTGTTAAAGGTGTTTTTTCATGCTCTAAAAGCACGGTGAATTCCCCTTTAGGGGTGCTAAATTTAGCGTAAATTCCGTCTTGCATTATTCTACTATTTCTACCATTTCTACATCAAAAATCAACCAAGCGTTGGCTGGGATTACGGGTGGGTAACCTCTTTCTCCATAAGCTAAGTGAGGAGGAATAATCAGCTGCCATTTGTCACCAACATTCATCATGGTAACCGCTTCGCGCCAGCCTAAAATTACCTGAGCATTACGGCTAGCCTCAATTTCGATAGGTTGATAAGGACGACGAGCATCGTACTTTCCTTCTTTCTTAGCTACTTCTTCAATGCTGGTATCGAATAGAGAACCATCCGCTAAATAGCCCGCATAGTTTATCTTAACTTTTTGAGTTTCCTCTGGCTTAGGACCCGTTCCTTCGGTAAGCACTTTATAGTACATGCCAGTAGAAGTTTTGGTTGCGCCTTCAGTTAGGCTCGCCATTTTCTTGGCCTCTTCTTCTTGCTTTAATTTATCAGCGGCAATTTTTGCTTCTTGCGCTTGACCAAAAGTTTCGGCGGGATTGTATTCTTTAAAAGCTCTACCCTGACGGATAATACTAACCTTAGTCATGGTAACTTCGGTGTCGGGACGATCTTGCTGGTTGCGAGGCATATTGCTAATCGCATCAGCTACCTCTTGTCCGGCCATTACTTTACCGAAAATATTATACGAACCATTTAAGTGTGGCGTTTCGGCCACAGTGATAAAAAACTGGCTTCCGTTTGTATTTGGACCAGAATTAGCCATGGAGATAACTCCTTTATTATGACTTAAACCTTCTCCTATTTCATTATCAAATTTATAGCCTGGGCCGCCCATTCCATTTCCTTGTGGGTCTCCCCCTTGAATCATGAAATTTGGAATTACGCGATGAAATACTAAACCATCGTAAAAAGGCTTTCCTTTATATTCTTCGCTAACACTAGGATGGGTTCCTTCTGCTAGTGCCGCAAAATTTGCAGAGGTTAAAGGCGCTTTTTCGGTGTTTAAGGCAATTAAAATATCACCTTCGGTCGTGGCCAGATGCGCATAAACGCCATCTTCCAATTCCATTTTTTGACCATTTACCGTAACAACATTTTGTGAATTACAGCTACTAAGTAAGCCACCTAATAGCAAGGCGGTCATCCAGAAGTTTCTCATTTTTAGGGATTTTGTAATTTTTGGATATCAACAATTTCTAAATCATACACCAAAGCAGTGAAAGGCGGTATTTTATTTTGATCGCCAGACACCCCAAAGGCGCGATGCGAAGGTAATATAAATAGACCCTTATCCCCAAGGCGCATTAATTTCAGTGCATCATGGAGACCAATTTCTGCATCTTCTTTATCCACTCTTAAAATAGCGGGCGCATCTGCCGACGAGCTGTACAATTCGCTACCGTTTAAAAGGGAAATTTTATAATGATAAGTAACCTCGTCCCCACTCTGAACATTAATGATGGAATCAAATACTGGGTTATTTTCTATGCGATAATATATTCCTGTACCATTGCGCTGCAGGTCTAAATTACGATCGGTAATGTAATTTTGGATGGACTTTTTCTCCAATTCTAAAAACTCGCGGTGTGCCTCAATACTACTATTACGTGGGTTTTTAGGTGTCGTAAACTCCTGATTTTCTTTGGTTTTGGAGCCAAAATCTTGGCAGGCCGCAAAAAAGAACAGCAGGAGGAATAGAAAAAGTGAGTTTGTTTTAGACATTCGACAATGCTTTAAGTTCTTCTGCATATTCTGGTAAAAGAGCTTTAATCTTACTAATCGTATCTTCTAAGCCTAAATTGGAACTACCGCCGGCCGCATTGCGATGACCACCGCCTTCAAAATGTTTGCGCGCTAAAGCATTAACATCGAAGGTAGTTTTACTGCGGAAACTCAATTTCAAAATATCTCCCCTTGGACATACGAAAGCGCTCAACTCAATTCCAATAAGGGATAAGCCATAATTTACAAAACCTTCACTATCCCCTTTCTTGTAGCCACATTCTTCTAAATCTTTTGCACTTAAAGAGATTATAGCCGCGTGAAATTCGGGTAGAACTTCCATATTATTTAAGGCTCTTCCCAATAGTTTAAAGCGACTAGGAGTATTGCTATCGTAAACACGACTAGCAACTTTTTGACTTTCTACCCCTAAGGCTAACAAATGAGCGGCTACATTGTGGGTAGCGGGACTAGTTGAGCTAAACCTAAAATTACCCGTGTCGGTAGCAATGCCAGTGTATAAAGCTTCCGCAAGATTTTTATCCAAATGGGCAGTCCAGTTTAAAGCTGCTAAAAAGTGATACACCATTTCACAGGTGCTAGACATACTGGTATCCGAAACCAAAATATCTGCGAAATCATCTGGTTGTTGATGATGATCGATTACAATTTTTTTGGCCGCTGAGGAACTGAGAGCCTCTTGCATGGGGCCACTTCGCTTTAGGCTATTGTAATCTAAGTGAATTATAATATCGCAATTGGCAATTTGCGCATCTGCGTAAGCGGGGTCATTTTCATAGAAGCGCACAGAATCGGCTAAAGTCATCCACTTTAGATTTTCCGAATAGTCATTAGGCATCAGCATCAGAACTTGATAGCCCATTTTTTGTAAAACTCCGCAAAGTCCAGTGGCTGAACCTACAGCATCGCCATCAGGATTTTGATGATTGGTGATAATTATAGATGATTGCGGTTTTAACCAGCCTTGGAAGTCTGAAATTTGATTTTCTGATAATTGCATTGCGCAAAGATACAGAGCACGAGAGAGTTCTAACATATCAATCTTAATATTATCTTGCGGTCATGTCAAGCAAAAGAATTAAAAACGGCTGGGCCTTTTACGATTGGGCAAACTCCGTATACTCCTTGGTAATAAGCACCGCTATCTTCCCAATTTATTTTAATAGTGTTAGTCCCGAAAAACTGGCCCTTTTTGGTATTAATTACGAAAGCGCCGCATTATACAGTTACAGTCTTTCTGCCGCCTTTATAGTAGTGGCTTTATTAAGCCCAATTCTTTCAGGTATCGCCGATTACAGCGGTAATAAAAAACTCTTCATGCAGATTTTCGCCTATATCGGATCGGCAAGCTGCTTAAGTCTTTACTTTTTTGATGCGAGCAATATTTTCTTTGGCCTAACCATGAGTGCTTTAGCTAGCATTGGTTTTTGGGGAAGTTTAGTTTTCTACAATGCCTTTTTACCCGAAATCGCCAAGCCTGAAGAACAAGATTCCTTGAGTGCCAAAGGCTTTTCTTTAGGTTATATCGGTTCTTCCTTGTTGTTGATTTTCAATCTGCTGATGATCACTTTCCCCGAGTCTTTCGGTTTAACGGACGCAGGACAAGCCACTAAAATTAGCTTTTTAATGGTTGGCTTTTGGTGGGCAGGCTTTGCGCAAGTTACCTTTCGGAGATTGCCAGATAATATTAATAATCGCAAACCTAAAGAAAGCGGCTATTTATGGCGTGGCTTCCGTGAGCTCAAAAAAGTGGCCCTGCACGTGAATAGCGATTCTAATTTACGAAAATACCTCTATGCCTTTTTCTTTTTTAGCACAGGCGTGCAAACCATCATACTGTTGGCGAGCCTTTTCGGTGATAATGAACTAGGCATGGAAAGCGGCAAATTGATTGCTACAATTTTAATTATTCAATTTGTGGGTATTGGCGGAGCGCATCTTTTCTCCTTCCTTTCTAAGAAGTTTGGCAATTTACAATCCTTGAAAATCAGTATTTCTATTTGGGCCATAATTTGTGTTTTAGCCTATCTGCTTGACAAAGCCGACCCTTTGGTTGAATATAAGTTTTACGGCGTAGGAGCTTTAGTAGGTTTAGTGATGGGAGGTATTCAAGCCATTGGCCGCAGCACCTACTCTAAATTACTCCCCGAAACCGATTCGCATGCCAGTTTCTTTAGCTTTTATGATGTAACCGAAAAAATCGCTATCATTTTTGGAACGATAACTTATGGCTACCTCATACAGATAACGGGCGACATGAAGGCCTCAGCTTTAAGCCTCAGTGCCTTTTTCATTCTTGCTTTTGTGCAAATATTGCGGATTAAAAAGACGAAGAACGTTTACTAATTTTTAAAGCGGGCATTGTCCATTTTCACTTCTTCAAAAAGAGGATCATAGCTCAAAACCCGTCCTATCAAACTTATTTGTTGGCCTACCGATAGGGCTTCTATACTTTGGGTACTATCCAAGCTCAAATAAATTCCAGGGCTAAGTAAAAGAGCATTTTCTTTTATTTCACTAATCTCTCCGCTTACCGCTACTAACTGATCTACATAAAGTGAATCAGAAAGAGAAGGATCTTGTTGATAGGCGTTCACTAATTCCTCTGCACCTAAAGTATAAGCCGCTTCTTCCGCAGAAAAATCGCGGTGCGGTTTATTAAACTGATAATAGACAAAAATTCCAGCGGCTAAAAGGATGCTAAGTAGCATCGTCGCAATTACTCTCGATTTTTTCATAGGCTAAATGTAATTTAAAACAAGCTCCTCGGATAACGATTGGAGACGAATTTAAAATTAAACCATCCATTTTGGCTAAACTGTCGTAAGTAAATAGTGTCAGCCGTTAAAATAGAATAAACTAATTTGGCTCGCGATAGTTTAACTGTAAAAATTAAGAATGAGGAAAGTGATGATGCTTGGCTTGGCTGTTTTATTGGTCTATGCTTGCACAAAGGAAAATAAGGTCGATCTTTTAGCCGAACAATCTAATGGGCAAATAGACAGCTGTCTAACCGAAAATATGAGCTACCAAAGCGATATAAAAAGTATTCTGACTCAAAATTGCGCTACGAGCGGTTGTCATGTAGGCCCAAATGGTATAGGTGGTTTAGATCTTAGTACCTATACATCGGCCCAAAGAATTGCCGCCGATGGCGAAATGATGGGACGCATCAATAATACTAACGGACCTTTAATGCCACCCACAGGAAAATTATCCGATTGTGATATCGATAAGATTCAGTCTTGGATAAACGATGGCGCCCAAAACAATTAACCATTATGAAAAAAACACTCTTTATCAGTTTCGGACTCGTTTTCAGTTTAGCTGCTTCTGCGCAAAAACTGAGCACCCGCAACGCCGAAGTGAGCTTCTTCTCGGCCACCCCAGTAGAAAACATCGACGCAACTAACCAACAAGTTTCCAGCATCTTAAACTTAGATAATGGACAATTTGCCTTCCTCGTACCCATTAAAGCCTTTCAATTCGAAAAAGCTCTGATGCAAGAGCATTTTAATGAAAACTATATGGAAAGCGGTCAATTTCCTACGGCCAAATTCACCGGTGAAATTGTAGACTATAAAAAGATTAGCCTCGACAAAGATGGAAAATACACCCAGGTATTAGCAGGCACCATGACCATGCACGGCGTTAGCCAAGAAATTAAACAAGAAGTTATGATTACCGTTAAGGGCGGCAAGCTCAGCTTAAAATCTGACTTCAATATTTTAGCCTCGGATTACAAGGTGGAAATCCCTGCGGCGAAAGCCGATAATATCAGTAATTCTTTAGCGGTTAAAGTAAGCGCCACTTATGAATAAATTAGACTTCTTCCTCATCTTGGCTTTAAGCCTAAGTTTAAGTGCCCAAGATGATTTACTAGCTGAATTAGAAGCTAGCAGCCTCCCTGAAACCGAATACACCTTTGCTACTTGGAAAGGGACCAAAGTGGTAAACCTCCAAACCAATGAAATGCCCGGTGAAGGCGTATTGCAATACACTATTTTACACCGTTTTGGGGCTTTTAACCAAGATTTCGTTTATAATTTCTTTGGTTTAGATAATGCCCAAGTGCGCCTTACCCTTGATTAAAGTCCAAAAGAATGGTTAAATGTTGGTTTGGGCCATACCGGCTTTTTAAAGACCTACGATGCTTTTGCTAAATATCGCCTCACCCGTCAGTCGAAAGGTGAGAAAAACATGCCTGTAAGCATCACTGGATTTTCGTCGGTCTATTATGCTAACCAAAGGTTTAACGATGGCTTAGACCGAAATGCTACAACACGCTTTAGCTTTGTAAATGAGTTGATTATTGCACGTAAGTTTACGCCAAATATTTCCGCACAAATTGTTCCTACTTTGGTACATTTCAATCTAGTGGAAACTCCAAACGACAACAATACCATTTTTGCTTTAGGATTGGCCGCGCGTTATAAGATTACTAAAATGCACGCGATTACGGTAGAATATGTGCCACAGTTTAACGGGAATTCCTATCCTGTACCTGGTGAAAATGGCGCTGCGCCCAGTTTGGAGAAATTCAGCAATGCCCTTTCTATCGGAATGGATATTGAGACCGGCGGTCATGTTTTCCAACTTTTCGTAACCAATGCCCAAGGTGTAGCTGAGCCTTATGTTTTTGCTCAGAATACGGGTTCTTGGTTAGAAGGCGATTTACATTTTGGTTTTAATATTTCACGCGTCTTCACGATTAAGAAGAAGAAATAATAATTGAATTAAAATCTTTGATTGAGAGGCAAATACTAATTTTGGCTCTCAATTTTTTTTTGGAATAACATGATCGAAAAGAGTTTTGATTTGGTGGTAATTGGCGGCGGTATCGTTGGTTTAGCGACAGCCTATAAATACCAAAAGCTTTTCCCCGAGCGCCGTGTAGCCATTTTAGAAAAAGAAGGCAAACTTGGTGCGCATCAAACGGGCCGAAACTCTGGTGTTATTCACTCGGGAATTTATTATAAACCGGGTAGTTTCAAAGCGCGCAATTGTGTCAATGGGCGCAAGCAGCTGGTCGCTTTCGCCCAAGAGCATAATATTGATCATGATATCTGCGGAAAGATAATTGTAGCTACCCAAGAATCCGAATTGCCGACTTTAGAAGCCATCTACCAAAAGGGCCTCGCCAATGAAATTGAAGGCATGGAGATTATCGATGCCGAAGAAATAAAGGCCATTGAACCCAATGTGGTGGGAATCAAAGCGATTAAAGTGCCTGTTACCGGTATTATCGATTATGTTGGCTTTTGCCAAAAGCTGGTTGATCTTATACAGGAAATAAATCCCCACAGCGAGCTGATGCTGAATACGGCTTTTATTAATAGCTTCGAGCATAAGGATTTATCGGGCATACAAAGTTCTAAAGGGACCATTTACTGCCGTAAAAAAATATTCTGTGCCGGTTTACAAAGCGATCGCTTAGCCAAGCAAGATGGGGCCAATCCTGGGGTGCGCATTGTTGGTTTTAGAGGCGATTATTACGAACTTACTCCGCAAGCCAAGGAAAAAATAAAACATTTAGTTTATCCTGTTCCTGATCCTGACTTCCCTTTTTTAGGGGTGCACTTTACCCGCATGACCGATGGCAGTGTAGAATGCGGACCTAATGCCGTTTTCTCCTTTAAGAGAGAAGGTTACTCTCCTACATCCTTTTCATGGAAGGACACTTACGATGCATTATCCTATCCTGGAACTTGGAAATTATTCATGCGTCACACTTCGCAAGGAATGGGCGAAATGCAAAGGGCTTTTTCCAAGAAACTCTTCTTAAAGGCTCTGCAGAAAATGGTTCCCAGCTTAAGCATGGAAGATATCCGTCCCGTTAGAGCGGGCGTACGTGCGCAAGCCATTGAGCGCAATGGAAATCTAGTAGATGACTTTAAAATTGTGCATCACAAGAATTCGGTACACGTTTTAAACGCCCCTTCTCCCGCCGCCACTGCTTGCCTCGCTATTGCAGATGAGATTTTAAGTTTGGCAGGGTTTATTGATTAATAAATCAATACCTTAATCTGCTTTTCCTCGCTACCGTCTTCTAAATGGGCTATTAAAATCCCCTTAGGTAGAAAATCGAGTTTAAGCTTTTGCTCGCCTTTTTCAATCTGGCGACTGTCAATCAGCGATCCTTGTAAATTGTAGAAACTAAGTTTTGCTTGCTTTTCAGCCGAGCTGATTTGCAAATAATCTGCTAATTGCTGAAGCTTTAAATTCGAAGGTAGTTCAATTTCTTGCTCACCAATCCAAGGAGCACCTTCGCCCGCTTTAATGCCTTCGCCATAAGCTTCATTCCAAGCCAAATCTTTAATCGTCATCGACTTATTGTCGGCGGCCACTTCAACGCGAATCCATGCATAAAAGGTACGAATGGTATCAGCGCGATCAGCGCGGAAACGCAAACCGATTAGGCCATTAACCGCTCCTTTAAATTTGTCGTTAGGATAGGAAACGCCATCTACCGTTAAGGCTAGCTGCCCGAAAGCACTAGCGCCACCAGCCCCTTTAAAAACTTGTCCTGGACCAATACTATCGCCCGGACTAAGATTAAAAGGATAGGCATAATTGGCATAATCCAATCCTAAAACCGAATTACCCGCATTACTAACCGCCTGAATAAAGCTACCATTGATATTGAAAGATCCCGAATCAACGTATTGAATGAAACGATAATCCACCACGCCTAAAGTATCCTCATCAATATTTAAATCGAAAAAGGCATTATTAGTATTTAAGGTGGTATCAGGTAAATCCACGTATTTAATCTGGGCCTGAACACTATTAAGGGCTAGTACGCCACCCGCTACCGAAAGGTAACGTAGGGCTTCTGAGTGACTCGTTTCTTTTTTCATAATACTTAAAGCGACAAAAGTCGCAAATCTTTTCGGGCTTAACCAATTTTACTACGATATAGCTTCATATCAATTTCAGCAGCAGCTTTTTGCCAATTATAATCTCCTTTTAAATAACGCGCCAACTGTTTCATTACCGCCTCAGGTTTCACTAAAAATTCTTGATATGCGAATTTCTCCACCCTCATATTTGCCTGAGCATCAATCCACTGCAAAACCCTCTTCTGTTCCTCCTCCATTTGCATTGCCAATTGATAGGGAAAGTTTTGCAGGCTTTTATTACCCTTCATTTTTTCTTGCGAAATTATAATCTCAATAATCGGACGGTCCATCCAAAGGATGCGATAGTAGTTTTCGGGGGGTAAATAGCGTAATAAAGGGGCCACTACTTTAACCACTTGCCCTTCTTTTGCGCCAAATTTTTCGGGCGCTTCCGCTAGATGCTTAATTCCCTCATATTCGTAATACCCTTTAGGATTGGCTTCATCCGCTATTCGCTGCCCATCCTGTACTAATGAAAAACCCGCTTTTCCTAAAATAGCCATCATCATACTGGTGCCGCTTCTAGGGAAACCGCTTACGATGATAATTTCTTTGGAAGCCGCACTTTGTTCTTGGTTAGGCTGTAATTGTGCTAAAAGTAAACGTGCTTTCTTGTGCTTGGGTGCTTGTTTTAAAGCAATACTTGTAGCTTGTAATGCCGCTTCTAGTTCACTTTCTTGCTTAAAGCAGATACCTAACAAATAGTGGGCTTGGGGTTGAAAGAACCGTAGAGAAATACTTTCTTGTAAAAGCAGAATGGCCTCATCGTAAAGCACTTGCTCCACCTTTACCTCAGCCAGTCCCGTTAAGGCACTGCTGTACTTAGGATTGAGTTTTAGACATCGTTCATAGTATTCTGCCGCCATGCTAAGCTCCCCCAAAAGGAAAGCCGTGCGACCGATTTCAAAATAGACCTGGGCGCTAACCAATCCTGCTTTCTCAATCTCTTGTAGCTGTTTTTGCGCCAAAGCAAAATCGCCTTTTAGCATAGCGGCCGAAGCCTGAAAATACAAGGCTAAAGGAGAATTAGCAAAGGAAAGAGGCCAAGTAGCAAAGTAGCTTTCAAAGGCCTTTAAATCCTTTAATTCTAGGCATAATTTGGCTCCTAAATTTAAATAACGGAAGTCCTGCTTCGCTAGGAAACTCTCTTTAAAGCCTTGCCAGGCGGTCTGAAACTCACCTGCATCGTATAAACTTAAAAGTCGATTGTATTCCCATTCCTCCTTAATTAGCTGAGCCTGATCCGCACCGCTTAAATCGATATAACCTAAGTCATCAAGTTGCTGTAAAATAGCTTGTTGGTTGCCTTCTTCCCCAGCCATAAAACTGGGGCCAGGACCACTCAATTCCCAACTTGGAATAAAACTGGGCTTTTGCTCCTTTTTAAATAAATCCAATAAGGCGCGACCGGGCATATCTTCCGCTAAGGGCAGATTATAGAGCTGGAGAATGGTAGGAGCAATATCTAAAAGACTGGCGCCGTACAGGGAAGTGTTACGTTTAAACTGGGGACCAGTGGCAGCTAAAAAACCGTAGGGACGGTGCTCTAAAGCAGGTGAAGCAGGAAGATCGGGGAGATTTATTGTGCGATTGGTAGAAACTTCAAAACCATGATCGGACAGAATTAGGATATGGCAATCGCGCCCCACCAATTCCATCAAACGCCCGAGCATCATATCGTGCCAGCGGTAGGCGGCGGGAATTATTTCCGCGTATTTTCGAAAGTCTTCTTCACTAATCCCCTCTAATTTCGGCGCTAAATATTGAGAAGCGATATGTCCAAAATGATCGAGGGCCTCTAAATAAACCGCTGAAAAATCCCAATCATCGTTTTCTAAAGCCTTAGTAATAACATTATGCACTGAGGCCGAACGCGCTAAAACTTGAGCTACCTTGCCGACCATGGGGTCAGTCTGTAAATCTTCCCAGCTGTGATTGGGAAAAAAGGGCTGCAAATGGGCTTGCGTTAATTCTTGAGGAGCAATGCGCAAATCAGCCACCTCCTTCCGCAACGCAGGCGGATAAACAGAACCCGAGGCTAAATTCCAATTTGTCAATTCTTGCGGAAATTCACAAAATTGATTGGAGACCTTGAGTTTACCACTTTGTTCTGCGGGATGACTGGGCCACCAATTTATAATTTGGGTTTTTAAACCCGCTTCTTCCAATACATTCCAAAAGGCTTTTTTACGACGCGTACTGCCCTGTACGGGAATAACTTTCTGGCCTTGCCATTCTACAAAACCGAGAATTCCGTGCTCATGCGGACGCTTACCCGTAGCAATACTGGTCCAAAGTAAAGGACTTAGCACAGGTTGTAAAGTAGCCATATTGGCCCCGACTCCACTTTTTAAAAGCAAATCTAAGTTGGGCATAAAACCCAATGCTCGGTAGCGATCTACCAGCTCCCACTCCGCTGCATCCCAGCCAATTAGTAAGCATTTCGTATTATTCATTGGGTACAGCATTCGCTTTCGCTAGACGCCAAGCGGTCAAACCTTTTGCGCCTAAAGCTAGTAAAGCCAAAGAGCCTTCGGGAGGAATAGCTTGCTGAATATTATTTTGGGTAGAAACTTTCTCTTCCGAGCCACTCATATATTGTAATTTAGTGCCATGCAAAAAGCCATGTTTTTCGAATATCTAAAAATAGCGCTGCAATCTATAAAAACTCAGCTGCTGCGCACCATATTAACCAGCCTAATTATTGCCATTGGCATAACGGCGCTGGTGGGCATTCTAACGGCTATTGACGTGATAAAATTATCGCTTACGGGGCAATTTGCACTTTTAGGAGCTAATACTTTTACCATTCAAAACCGTAGTCCCAATATTCGCATTGGTCGTGGTGGCGAAAAGCCGAAATATTATCCCAATATCAGCTATTACGAGGCGCTAAATTTTAAAGACAAAATGCCTGGAGTAAAGGCGAAAACCAGCGTTTCTTTTATGGCTACTGGCGTGGCCGAAGTGAAATACGAGAACAAAGCTACCAATCCCAATATTGCGGTTATGGCAGTTGATGAAAACTATCTTTTAACTGGTGGTTATGAATTAGAGAGTGGTCGAAACTTTACCAAAAACGATATTGACGAATCGGATGCCACAGTTCTGATCGGACAAGAAATTGTACGTAATCTATTTCCCAAGGAAAATCCGGTCGGAAAGGTCATTCAGTTTGCTGGTACCCGCTTTCGTGTAATTGGCACCTTAGCCGAGAAGGGAAATTCCTTCGGTTTTGGTGGCGACAAATCGGTGCTTATTCCTATTTCCAAAGCACGATCGCTTTATGCTACGCAAGGCAGAAGTTTTGCTGTTAACGTAATGGCCAACGAAAGTCTCAACTTAGAAGAAGTGGTTTCGGAAGCCACCGCTACTATGCGGGCGGTGCGTAAACTCAAGCCGAAATTGGAAGATAATTTTGCTATCATTCGCAGTGATAACCTCAGCGAAAGTCTTATCGGAAACCTTAAATATGTTAGTCTTGCCGCAATCGTAATTGCTTCCGTAACCTTACTAGGTGCCGCTATCGCCTTAATGAATATCATGCTTGTTTCCGTTACCGAACGCACGCGCGAAATTGGAATACGGAAAGCAGTGGGCGCCCAAAGCCGAGCTATACTAAGTCAGTTTTTAACCGAGGCCATCGTTATTTGCTTAATTGGTGGCTTGGGCGGTATCATTTTCGGAATTGCTATTGGTAATGCGGTTTCGGCCGGTATTGGTGGTAGCTTTATTATTCCTTGGACCTGGATGCTTTTATCGGCCGTATTATGTTTAGCAGTAGGACTAATATCGGGTTTTTACCCTGCTTTGAAGGCGAGCCGCTTGGACCCGATAGAAAGTTTACGCTACGAGTAAATTACTAAATCGAATCTCGATCTCGTATAAATAGTCTTGACTTTCGTCAAGGAATAAAACTGTACACGCAGCTTACATTTGCCTCATCAAATAAGGTAAAACCATGTCAGCTAATAGTAATTTTGTTCGCGCCCATCTCAAATATTCCAAAATTATTGGCCTTAGTATTATTATTATGGCAGTGCTTGCTATGGTCGCTATGCTCAGTTTTTTTGAAGCCGCGCTTTCGCTAGATGCGCAAGAATTAAGCTCCTATTTTGTAAGCAATCGCAGCGAATATCACCTTGCCTTAAGCGCTTGGGTCGGTATCTTAATTTGTGATGTATTGGCGTCTTGGGGATTCCTGAAAATTTACCGCGGTTTAAACTCTAGCTTAGGACTCCTTACCGCCCGGCTGCGCTTTGTCTATTCTGCTATCTTGCTTTTTGCTATTGTCCCACTTTTCGGGGCGCTTTCGCTAGATGCGCAAGAAATAGAAAGTGGATTAATCTACCCATTCATACACCAATTTGAGAGACTTTGGTCATTGGGCCTTATCGTTTTTGGACTGCATTTAGGCGGCCTTGCTTGGCTTAGTCCACGCAGTTCAAAATTTTACGGCTTTCTTAAAATCATGCTTTTCTTTGGCGCAATCGGTTATTTACTAATTCACGGCTTAAGTCATAACTTCAGCTATTTTGCCACTTGGGAATTACCAATGACCCATCTTTTTATGGCACCGATGATTTTAGGAGAAGTAGGTCTGGCCTTTGTTCTTTGGTTAAAACCTAAAGCATATTTAGGGGCATTAGAGGGTGAAAACTCCATTAACTAAGCTTCCCTTAAACCTGAACTCGACCTTAGTTTTAAATCCGTTTACGGATCCGCGAAAGCGACTCGGCCGTCATGCCTAAATAACTAGCGATTTGATGCAAAGGCACGCGTTGAATTAAACCGGGACGGTTCTTTAAAAAGAGGCGGTAACGGTCAATGGGGGCTGCTCCCACATAATTGCTGAAATCTTTTTTTTGGGCATTGCGATCTAATTCCATCATTTTAAAACTGATTTCCGCCAGGATGGGAAACTGCTCAAAATTGGCGGCATCTACATCCTTCGTTCCCACAATCAGCAAACTGTCTTCGAGGCATTCGAGATAACTTTCAGTCGGACTCTCACTCACAAAATACTCGGATGAAACCGTTCCTTTTTGCTCATCGTAAAAAGCCAAGGTGCGATCTTTTCCGTCCTCCCAACGGTATTCCCGTAAAAGTCCCTGTACTACCTGATAACATTCGTGGGGTACATCCCCTGGCTTTTGTAAAATACTGCCTTTTTTAAATTCACGGTGCGGAATATGCTCGGCCAAAATTTCAATCTGCGCCTCATGCAATTCAGGAAACTGCTCTAAGAATTTACGGAAATGAGGATTTATCATTGAATTTATTTGGCTAACTTAAGGTAGCAAGATAGAATTTCTTGGCCTCATGCCTAAACTCCCTTTTAAAACATTCTGCGCCTGAACGGGTTTGTATGTTTGTTTAAAAAAATAATCATAACTCACCAACCGATATATTTATGAAATTACTAAGCACAATATTCTTCCTAAGCATGATAAGCAGCCCTGCCCTTATTTTCGATTTCGATAAAAACAGCAATACCCAAAACTGGCGCATTGTTGATGACGGCGTTATGGGCGGACTATCGGCTGGAAATTTTGCCGTTACCGAAGACGGACACGGACGTTTTTGGGGTGAAGTTTCTCTCGAAAATAATGGTGGTTTTTCCTCCTTACGCTACGATTTCGATGAACTGAGTACGAAAGGCTTTAGCAAACTAAAACTACGTGTAAAAGGAGATGGTAAGAACTACCAAGTGCGCATCAAACATAACAGTCGCGATTATTACTCCTATATCTACACTTTTTCTACTAAAACCGAATGGCAAACGGTAGAAGTCGATTTGAAAGACATGCGTCCTTCTTTTCGCGGGCGGTTTTTAGATATGGACAATTTCGATAAAGACAGTATTGAAGAACTCACCTTTTTAATTGCCAATAAAAAAGAGGAGCGTTTTGAGCTCCTCATTGATAAGGTTGAGTTGATATAAATTTTAATTTATTTGGGCTAAAGAATTTGACTTTAGCACTGTAAGTAGTTGTTTGTGTGCTTACTATGTATTTGTTTTAAAAGCCTTAATCAATACTCTATAGAGCTCTGTCCTACTAATCGGTTTCGAAAGGTAATCTACAAATCCCACCTTCATAGCCTCTGATTTTTGCTCATTCATGGCAAATGCAGATTGCGCTACCACATAGGCCTCTGGGTCTTTCTTTAAGATAAGCTTAGTGGCTTGTAAGCCATCTAGTTCTGGCATGCGGATATCCATAAGAACTAATCTATATTTCTTCTCCAGGTAAAAATCTACTGCTTCTCTACCATTATTAGCAAAGGTTAAGTGCAGATTAAAAGGATTCAATACAGCTTTTATCAAAACTTGATTTACGGGATTATCCTCAGCAATTAATACTTCCTGACCATCGATAAGCTCCCTTAAAGTATCTTCACTATGATCCTCTTTCTCTTCAAAATCCGCATCTTCAACTTCGATATAAGGCATAGTAAATTTAAAGGTACTGCCCTTGCCTAACTCAGACTCTACCCAAATCTCACCCTGCATTAATTCTACTATACCTTTACAAATAGCTAAACCTAAGCCAGTACCGCCATGATTGTCTTTTTGTCCGTAATCTACTTGCTTAAAAATCTCAAAAATGCTTTCCTGTTGATCTTTTGCGATTCCTATTCCTTTGTCTTTGACAAAGAATTCAATAATGCTCTTCTTCTTTCTAAAGCCAAGAGTAATTTTACCTGCAGTTGAAAACTTAAAGGCATTATTAAGAAGATTAACTAGAATTTGATGCAATCGACCTATATCTGCACTCACCATAAATTTATTAGAACCCTTCGGTAAATCCAATTCTATGTCAATCCTCTCCTTATTTAATTGTTTACGGATCTGACCAAAACTCTCTTTCAACTTTTTTGAAGTTTCAATAAGGTCACAATTCTCACGAATTAACTTGATTTTTAGAGTGTCAAGTTTGGCTACATCAATTATATCATCGATTACTGTGAGCAATTGCTTAGAATTGGCAGTAATAATATCTAGGTAATAGTTAGCTTCTTCTTGCTTTAGCTTATCTCGCCTCATGATTTCCGTAAAACCCAGAATGGCATTCATAGGAGTACGAATTTCATGACTCATATTAGCTAAAAAATAGTTTTTATGCAGACTTGCTTCTTCGGCCGCTTCTTTGGCCTTTTTAAGGTTTTCCTCGTAACTTTTCCGGTTGGTAATATTGCGTAAACTGAGAATAATTATTTTCGAATGCTCATCAGTATCAGTAGCAGTCATTCTGCCGTCAATCCAAATTTTCAACCCTGGAGTATCCCCTTCTATTTGAAATTCAATTGGCTTAACATCCTTGTTTTTCTGCGATTTCAACTCTGCCAAACCTCTCTCCAATTTGGCACTTGCCTCTGGAGGTAGATGGTCACTTAGTTTTTGCCCCACCAGATCTTTATCCTTAGCTAGGATTACTTTGAAAGCATTATTATAAAAAATGATTTTACCGTTCAGATCTAACTGTAATACTGCATCTACAGAATTATTTAATGTTTGACGGTAAACAAGATCTAATGCTCTAATTCGTTCTGTCGCCTGTTTCTCTTCCGTAACATCCCAAAATATTCCAATAAAGCTGGTACAAGTCCCTTCATCGTCAAATGTAAAAGGACTATCTATCGAACGACACCATACCCATTGACCATCTTTATGCTGAAAGCGATAATCAAGTCTATCACTTTTCCCTGAGGCGACAATTCCCATATGCTCTAGAACTTTTGGGAGATCTTCTTCATGAAATAAGGCTTGAAACTGTTTGTCGCTTAAAGAATTCATTTCTTCAATGGAGTAGCCCAAGACCTCTTTATACTGTGAGTTGCTAAAAATATTTGTCCCTTTTACTAAGTCATAAATATATATTCCTCCTGGTGTGTTTTCGGTAATCTTTTCCGAAAGGAGTTTCTCATTTTCAAGTTTTATTAAAAGCTCCTTCTCCTCCGTTATATCAAGGCTTGCGCCCATAACAACTTTAGGCTCATCCCTTTCATCCCACTCAATTACCTTTCCAATATTTCTAACCCACTTAATTTTTTCTTCACCTTTTTTCTTTAAACGAAATGTGTTTTTATAAAAACTAGTTTGTCCCTCAAAGTGCTCTTTAATACTCTCCCAAGTTGCACTTATGTCATCTGGGTGTAATATTTTAAGCCATTCCTCTTTTACATTCTCAGTTTTTAAGCCATATATATTATGCCACTCTTGATTAGCTTCAACAATATAATCCTCCTTTACGTTCCATTGCCATAAGGCTAGATCCGAAATTTCAGCGGCAATATTTACTCGATCTAGCGATAATTGAAGTTTCTCTTGAGACTCTTTCTGCTCAGTAATATCGCTGAAAAGAACAGCAAATTCACCCTTATTAGGACTAAAAATGTGCAGGATAAAGTATTGGTTTGTTGCTGCTATATGTATTTCAAAGTTTTGATCCGTTCCTTCTAAGGCGCTTTCTCTAAAATTTGGTAGCCAGTTTTCCAAGGGAAGATTTACCAGTTTCCTAATTTCAGAATGCTTCTTCATCTGAATATTATCCATATTCACCTTGCACAACCTTTCGAAGGCTGGGTTCAACTCTAAATACTCCCAATCAGATTCATTTTCATCCTCCGACTTATCAATTAAGTGAGCATGAAAAAAGGCTTCATTCATATTACGGAAGAGATCACCATAACGCTTTTCAGATAAGCTTGCTTTAGCTTCCGTTTCTTTAAGTTTATTTATATCTACAAAAGTGAGAATCACTCCATCAATATGGCGGTCTACTGTGATGAATGGTGAAGATCGAAAGTAAAAATAATTACCCTCTAAATCACTGACCTCCAGCTCATTTAGCGCCAAATCGCTTAGAGCGGATTTAGCAGAAGACATAATTAAACTACTTGTTTGATCATCAAAGTTAGAAGCAAAAGAATTGATGGGCCTGCCTCGATCGGACTCTTCAAGTCGGAAATGCTTTTTAAGACTTGGTGTAAACTTTCTTATACATAGTTTTTGATCTAAAAAAAGAGTGCCAATATCGGTACTGTTAAGCAGATTGCTGATATCGTTATTCAGCTTTAGCATCTCCTCTACTTTCTCTTGTAGCTCAGTATTTACAGTGTAAAGCTCTTCGTTTACAGATTGCAGCTCTTCGTTAGTACTCTGAAGTTCTTCATTAGAAGCCATCAGCTCTTCGTTGGCTGATTGCAACTCTTCATTACTGGTTTCCAATTCCTCAACCGCATTACGCAAATCCGACTGGGTCATTTTAAGCTCGTACTTGAGAGCCTCAATTTTTTTACTATTAATATCATCTGCATCAAGGGTGCTGATGGTGATATTCTCATCTACCACTTTTTCCTCGCTGTACTCAATAAATATTACTGCATCGAGCTCTGAAACTCCCGTTACCTTTCGAAAAGTTAGGTCGAAAGAATAATTTTCATTTTGTCGTTTAACCAATAAGTTCTCAAACCGAACCGCCGCCTCTTCACCACTTATTAACTTTCTCGTACCATTTCTAATTAGTAAAGAAATGTCTTGGTCAACAATATTTAGCAAATTATTTTGAAAAATACCTTCAGGCAAAATTAGCTTGCGCCCTGCATCTCCTTTAATAAAGAGGATATTAAACTGCTCATCTATGAAAATGCCACTGGGACCAAAATGCTGCGAGATATATTGATGAAAATGCCGCTCTCGATCATGAACCGAATTAAAGGTTTTGCGGTTACTTGCCGCCAGTCTACTACTTAATTGCAGCCTGGGCAAAGAAAGTTCATCCCGTAATCTGGATCCTGAAGTAGTGGTTTTTTGAAAAACACGCCACTTTAAATTTACAGGAGTATAGTGCCCCTCCTCTATTAATAGAGACTCACTTGGTCCTAAAAATAAAAAGCCGTTTTGATTGAGAGAAAATAAGAAATTCTGTTGTACAACCTTCTGAGCTTCATTCCCTAAGTAAATTAGAAGGTTCCGACATGAGATTAAATCAGTCCGTATAAAAGGAGGATCATTAATTAAATTATGGTAGGAAAAGACGATCTTTTCCCTAATTCTACTAATAACCCTTAGGGAGTTCCCTGACTTTATAAAATACTCTTCTAAATAATCGCGTGGTATCTCATTGGCCGCATTAGAAGGGTAAAGCCCCATACCTGCATAGGATAAAGCTCTGTTATCTATATCGGTAGCGAAAATTCTAAAATCAATATCCAGCTTATTCTCTCGAATATAATGGTCCATTATAATCGCTAAAGTATAAGCCTCTTCGCCCGTGGAACAACCAGGGACCCAAATTCGAACCACCGATTGATCTTCACGATCTTTTAAAAGACTCGGTACTATGATATTACTGTATACCTGAAATGCTTCAAAGTCTCTAAAGAAGCTGGTAACCCCAATTAAGAAGTCCTGACCTAAGATGTTTAACTCCTCCTCATGTTCTTTTATATAGTTTTCATATTGTTGAAGAGATTGCTGCCCGTGTAAGTGCATTCTCTTCTCTAACCTTCTTAATAAGGTGTTCCGCTTATATTTGGTAAAATCTACACCGGTAACAGAAAAAATAGCATGTAATATATTAGTATAAATGTCACTTTGCTCATCGAGCGGTACTAAGCTTTTGCGAAAACTGGCTGCGGTTAATGATAAACGAGTAATAATCTTTCCTATCTGCGTGGGCCTGAGAATGTAGTCGCATAAATTAGTAGAAATCGCTGATTTTGGCATCCCATCGAACTGAGCACTACTAGGCTCTTGAACCATAATTATGCCCCCCTCTTCTTGTATATACCTAATACCCCTTGAGCCGTCCGAACCGGTACCAGACAAAATAACTCCGATGGCGTCTTCTCCAAACTGCTTTCCGATATTTTCTAAAAAGAGATCAATAGGTAGGTTAAGTTTACCTTGTGGGGCCTTATCTGTTAAGCTGAGCTTCCCTTCTTTAATCTCTAAATTATTATTTCGGTCATTTAAGTAAATGCAATCTTTCTGCAGCGCCATGCCCTCCTTAGCAGTATAAATAGGCATGGTAGTATGCTTTGCTAAAAGCTCCGGCATTAAGCTTTTAAAGTCTGGCGAGAGATGTTGAACTATAACAAAGCAAAGGCCGGTATTATTTGGCAGGGCGTCAAATAATTCATGAATCGCATTTAAACCTCCGGCAGAAGCTCCTATACCTACAATTCTTAATGATTCTTTTTCTTTTTTATCTTTTTCGCCTTCCTTAGCTAGGGAATTTGTCATTAGATGGACCGAATTTGTAATAAATCTAACAGTTAAGATAAAATTACGAAAAATATTAGCCTGAGGGATAAACAAATTCAAGTAGTTTGAAAGCGACAAAAATCCATTTATATGTATCTAGAACAGTAACATAGGAATGATTAAGTCAGAAAAAAATGGTTTCTTAATTAACTACATGAAACAAGATGCTGTTCTTGTTAATTTTTCAGGTCTAAATTTATCGGTAAATCTATGCGGTATAAAAAGCAAGCCTTTCCCTAAGAGACCCTACCTGTTCTTCCGCCAGAGCTATCATTTTTTGAGATTGGCCAAACTGAAAATAAGGCTCAGACAGAAAAAGACGGAAGTAAAAATCATCCGCCCCTCACAAAGCATCGATTGGGGTAAAAACCCATTGGTCCCATTAGCGCTTAAATAAAAAAGAGGAGCGTTTTGAGCTCCTCATTGATAAAATAGAATTGGAATAAGGTTTTGAGACCGCTAGCGTTGTGAGATTTCAGACTGTGGTGCTTTGAGATTTTAGATTTTTCCCTGAAATAAATAGTTGGAATCGTTTCTTTAATTATAAAACTTGCAACCCGATCCTTAAGGCTCTCGCAGGCGGGGGAGTTTTATCGAGATGTCGCACCGACGGCGCTTGTATTCTTGTGGCTTATGGGTTTCTATCGAGATGTCGTCCCGCTGGGACTTTTGCAGAAGGGGAAATAGAATCTGAGATGGTTTCTAATTCTACAAATTGCTATGAATCCCGAAGGGATGAAACTATCATAGAGAAACCATAGGCTCCTAAACCACGAACCCTGAAAGGGTGGCACTTCTCTTCAGTGAGCTAAAAGACCGCGCTGCTTTGAGATTAGAGTATGGTTTGTACAATAAATGAAGGTAATCGATTTTTGAGATTCAATGGTAGCTGAATGCATTAAAGGAGCTGCGGTAGCTGCGACATCTCGGTAGTATCAATCAAAAAGCGACAAGCCATAACTGCTCCCGCTTAAGAACCCAGACCTATCTTCTCTTTTTACCATTAGGTTCAAAACATGAGGGTAAATGCTGCCTTTTCGTTAATCCTTCATAAAACGTTTGGTCATTAAACCTTCGGAGGTTTCCACTTGCAGAAGATAAAATCCGCTCGATAAATTACCACAATCTAATGTCATCATCGAAACTGCATTTGCCTCTTGAAGCATTAATACTTTGCAATCGGAAGAAAGAATGCGTATTTGCTTTATCTCTGCACTAGCCTCCACAAATAATTCATTTTGCGCCGGGTTGGGATAGATATCTAAACGTAATGCATGTACTTCAAGCTCGCTTTCATCGGCTACTACAGCACGTTTAGCTGAACCGCCTAAAGCCGTAATTTCTATGGCGGAAAGTATAGAGTTTTCAATACTCGCGGCCGTATTTATATTCAACTCACCATCGGTAATTAAAGCAGTAAAAGTTTCGGTATACGCCACCGCTCCTGCTCCAGCCGACGAGAAAACATCTAAATTACTGATCTGGGCCTGACCCTCCACACTAATGCTAAATATACGGGCATTCGGCTTCATTAAATAATTCTGTAACTCGGCAAAATGCAAGGTCACGTCATATTCGCCGCTCGCAGGCAGAGGAATAGCATAAGACATATTCTTACCAATGCGGTATTTCTGATACAGACTAGCATCACTGGTGTTGGCAATGGTGGCGGAAGAACTTAATGAGAAACCGCCTTGGAAATACTGATCAGCAATAAAGTTTTTTCCCGCTGCACTTTGGTAGGCTGCGCCGCCACAATTAATATTAAGACTGAAATTAGGATTGGGGTTTACAATGGGACTACCGGCACAATTGCAGTTGCCATCTTCGATATCGTTTAGGGTGCTAGAATCGCCATCATCACAAGCACTACCTGCCACTGGACAAGTAGAAAGCAAGTCGATGCTTTGGTTTAAACTATCGCCGTTTAAGTAATAGCTCAGCGCTAAACTGCTGCCCAAAACATCGGTCAAATTACCCTGATACGTAAAACTTCCTAAAAGCGAATCGCCCGCGGCAATGTTTTGTCCTTGCGCAATATTTAGACTTAAGGCCGCATTTTGGGCCGACCATAGTAGAGAGTCTAAACTGCGAGTAATACTGTCATTATTATAGATGTAAAAATCCAAGCTGCTCATCTGCCCCTGAGCGGCACTAAGCGAAACTTGCGCCGAGCTAAGGGCTACCAAAATAGGACTGGGCGCTGGTGGCGTATTACCACTGCTAATTTCTATTGCCGAAATAAGACTGTTATTTACGCTAGCCGCAGTGTTGAGATTTAATTCTCCATCGGCTACTTCTACACTAAAGGTGATGGAATAAGCCTGATTGCCGCCCACTAGATTGGTAATATCCAAATCATCAATCACCAAATCGCCTTCGGCCGAAATATCAAAAACCCTTCTCCCTGCTTGCATTAAATAGTTCTGAATTTCCGCAAAATGCAAGGTAACTTGATAGGTCGCTTCTTGCGGAAGCGGAATAACATAAGACATATTTTTACCCAAACGAGCGCTTTGGTATAGTGGCATATCAGCAGTTTGACCAATGGTAGCACTCGTACTAATAGGAATTCCGCCTTTAAAGTACTGATCCGCAATATAAACCTTTCCGCTGTTAGCGCTAGTATAAGCAGGACCGCCGGCATTAATATTCAGACTAAAGTTTTGCGGCTGATTAGGTGTACCCGCACAATTACAATTCCCGTCTTCCTGATCATTGATGGTGTTGGCATCGCCATCATTACAAGGTGTTCCCGTGGGAAGACAATTTATACTGGCCTGCGCATCTAGGCTTAAAGCCGTATTTACACCACTTAGGTAGATGGCATAATTTGCAGCATAAGTACCTGATAATAAATTAGTAGGATCAAAATAAAGCCACATAACGAGGCTGTCTCCTCCTGCCAAAACGCTACTCGCTGTCTGCAGGCTAAATACAGCCGTATCTGCACCTGAGGCCATAATTGAATCAATGGGATACGCGAGTGTATTGGGATTAACTAAATAAACTAAGGCACTATCTAAACTCGCATTAATGCTACTCGTGAAATTTAGCGCTGCGGCAGATAAGTAAGGTAAAGCAGAAGGTGTACTAATCACTTTTTCAATGCTTATCGCAGAAAGCTTAGCATTATTAACCGAGGCCTGCGTATTGATATTAAGGAAGCCATCATTTACAGCTACCGTATAGGTTAACTGATAAGCGGTTTTAGCACCTACTTCATTATAAATATCTAAATCATTGATGTATAAGGAGTCCTCCATCGTTAAATCGAAAACACGCTTGTTAGGAGCAAATGCGCCTGACCAAATTTCAGCGAAATATAAGGTCACACGATAATCGGCCGCTTCAGTTAAAGGAATGGCATAGGCCAAATTGGCCGCCCAACGCTCGCTGGAATAAAGAGTGGAATCAGCTGTGCCAGCGATACTTTGCAAGGCACCGGCTGTGCTGCCGTTTAAAAAATATTGATCGCTGCTAAATTGATCGCCATTAGCGGCGGTATAAGCAGGACCACCCACATTAATATGAAGACTGAAAGCATTAGCAATTACAGTAGTTCCGGCACAATTACAATTGCCATCGGTGGTATCGTTTGTTGTACTAGCATCGCCATCATCGCAAGATTGGCCCGCTGCAGGACAAGCCGCTTCACCCGATAAACTAAGTACCGCAGGAATAAGACCACCATCGTAATACACTTGCAACTGAGCAGAACGCACTACTGGGCTACTACTCTGAGGTTGAAAATAAGCGGTGAAATTGTTGGTATAAGCCGCTGGGATTGCCTTATTGGCATTGAGGTTATGACTAAAATCTTGCGGATGAGCGCCCAGTAATTTAACTGAATCAATCAATACCAAATTGGCACTGCTGTTTACCAAACTCAAGCTGATGCTGTCGGTTGAACTAAGCGGCGTAGACTGAAAATGATGGCTGCTCGGATTAAACAATAAAGGAGCGGCAGCAGGACGAACAGCGATCGCGGAGATCTTGGCATTTTCCACCAAAGACTCTAAGCTAAGTTCTAAAGAACCATCGTTGATTACTACCGAATAGGTTTTAATTAAAGCGGCTGCGCCACCTACGGTATCAAAAATATCGAAGGCCGCTTCCACTAAATTACCTTCTAGTTTTATATTAAAAACCCTTGCTCCGGTAAAAAAATTAGGGGCGTAAATTTCGGCGAAATGTAAGTCCACTAAATAGCTACCGTTGGCATCCACCGGAATGGAATATTGTAAATTAGTATTGTAGCGTTCACTGTGGTATAAATTATCGTCGTTGGTGTTGGCTATAGGCTGAACCTTTTGATATTGCGAGCCATTGGCAAAATATTGATCGGCTAAAAACTCTTCTCCAGACGCAGTGGTAAAGGCTGGTCCACCACAATTAATTAAAATCGCTTCCGAAATAGCCACTTGCCCTTTCACGCTAAGTTTCTGTAGGGAATTACTAGCCGAGCTAAAAATTTGCAGGCTGTCTTGAAAAGATGCGCTCAAAGCCGCACTAATAGTCAAAGCTATACTATCTCCTGCGCCGAGGTGCAAGGGTAATCCCGCGGCAATGCCGGCATTGAGACCTAAAGTACTTTGCTGCCAAAGGATGGAATCAATTAAAATTGCTTGGTTGCCATTTTGATTTTTTAACCAGATAGTCGCTTGTGCAGATTGGCCCGCCGCAATAGTTCCGAAATCGATTTCTGTGGCTAGTGCTAAGTTACTTTTAATACTAGCGTTTAACTGCGGTAAACTAGGATTAGCCAAGAAGCTAAATACTTCCTGCGATAGTAATTGCCCGCCGCCCTTTATGGGAGAACCGGAAGCCATATATACTTTCTGATTATTAACAATGGCTTGCGTTCCGTGACGACCTTCGTTTAAAGAATCGAGCAGGCGCCAGCTGTAATCGCTTAAGTTTAAAGCTTGGGTAAGATTAGACGCCGTTGCCGCGGTATCTTCTCCTCCAATTACTAAGAGTTCATTACCAATTATAGCGGTACTAGCCGCGGCTACCGGTCTGGGTAAATTATTTGTTACGGTGCTCCAAGATTGGGTATTAAAATCATACACATCTACCGCTGAAATATTATCGCTGAAATAGCCGGTTAAACCAGTGGTTCTTCCACCAGCAGCGTACAGTTTACCATCTTTTAAACTGGCGTGAAAATGATCGCGCGAACGAGGCGCATCACTAAGAACTGTCCAAGTATTGGTGGTTGGATCAAATTGATCGAACCAAGGCACCCAGCCACTGGTATGCCCATTTTGAATACCACCAATTAAGTAGAACTTATCTTGGTACACCACGGAACCCGCGCTGCCTCTTCTTCTATTTTGGGGAATTATTGGGCCTTGATGCCAAGCGTCCGCCAAGGGATCGTAAATATAAATTCGATCGAGCGGTGTTTCGTTGGGAAAATTACCCGTCATGCCACCTACAACATAAACCAATCCTTCATGGGCAATGGCCTGAAAGTGATGTAAAGGAAAACCCAGCGCTGCACCCACGGTCCAAGTATCGCTGGCTGGATGATAGAGATTCACATTTGAACCATGCTCTCTTCCTCCTAAAAGCACAAAGCACTCGCCTGCTTGTACATAAGCAGCTTCGTGGCGGCCTTGGGGACAAGAACCACCGTTTCCTAAAGCTTGGCAGCTAGATGCGTCATTAATATAAGTCCATTCTCCCGATAGGGTATTGGGAGCGAAATTCGCTTTGATATAATCGTATGTCGCATTAAATGTGGGATCTGCGGAAGCTTTTCCCGCTGCCACTCCCACGGCTAAAGCCTGATTGGAACTAAAAATCGTTTGCATAAAAGCTGGAAATGGCAGAGCCGCTCCCAAGTTTTGCTTGCCGTTACCAAAATCAATTTTCGGCTGAATACTCTGGTTTAAAGGATTTATTTCTAAGTACAAGCTAATTTCGGATGCTGCTGCTAATCCAGCCAGCGGGAAATCGCTTTGCACGAGCTGACCATTTTCTTCCTGCCAAACGCTCATCACCAAATTACCCTGATTCGCATTGGCGCCAATCATAATGTAATTGTCTTGATCGCCCGTTCCTACATAAAAAGCATGGAACTGATCACCTTGGGGATTGGCCTGAAAGAGCGGACCTAAAATGGCAGTTTCTAGTTCAAAGGCTAAAGTTTGTTGATCCACCTGCAAGCCAAATTGAAAACCGTTTTGCAAATCGTTATTGGCTCCAAAAGGAGAACCCGCGGGCGCATCGTTGAAGGAAAGTAGGCCCACTGCTCCACCAGCGATAATTTCTACGGGACTATTGTCTTCATTTTTATAGAGCTCTAAATAATCGTTAATACCATTGCTCATAAAGCCCGTAAACCCGAGGCCGTACAAACCGATACCGGGATCGCCATTAAGCAGCGGATAATCGAAAGCTAAAGTAAGAGTAGTACCATTACTGGCATCTAGTGCAAAGAAATCCACTTGATCATTTAAACCATCATCGTCATCATCGGGATCATTAAGATCGCTTACCTTAAAACCATTGATTAAAGTCTTGTCGTTATCAGCCGGAAAGCTAGAACCACTGCAAGGATTGGTTCCATTAGCAATTTCATCGGCATTGGTGTAACCATCTAGATCTTCGTCAATGGTGGGGTCATCTGCCCCTGAGCACTGCACAAAATCTTGGGGTTCAAAAATGGTAATGGCATTAGAACCATAGGTAGCCGCCCAAATGGTACCAGGGAAAATATCGTTGTCGCCTTGGCTACACACATCTAGGGGCACAGCTCCAAAACCTGTGGCTAGCACACTTACGTCAGATGGGCTATTAATACTGCCAACGGCGTTGCGTTTTACCGAATAAATATTCCCGTTAAAGCTTGCTGCTAAAAGGTTTCCTTTCATCAAACCACTAAAATTACTAGCAGTATATTCAGCCATTCCATTGGTAGAGGCAGTAATTGTAAAAAGTGATTGATCATCCACCCCCGCATTTTGAAAGTCGCCTTCGATGGGATCGGCTAAACTGGGATCAACCGGAGGCCAATCGACTGGTAAAGTGGTAGCGGGGTTTCTGGTAACGGCCTGACGCCACACACCATTTAAACCACCCGCACCATTAGCATGGTCGTGGGTAAATAACCCAGCCCCAAGCGGATTCGCTCTAACCGGGTTAGGATGTCCGCCATAATAACCTTGACCGCTAATAAAATGTAAACCATCTTTATTATTCACCTTATCGTCGTTGGGGCCGGGTCCCGTAGAACCTGGTTCGCCGATGAGCCAATTATTGGTAGCAGTTCCTACGCCTTCATTGGCAGGATGTCCACCCCAACCTTGATTCGCGCCATTATCCCAAGTGTACATTTTACCATCTTGCGTAAGCACCACATCAAAAGCATTTCTAAATCCTGTAGCAAAGACTTGCACAGGACTAGTGGTGGTCCACTTGGCTTGATTTAAACCATCGTTTCCCCCGAAAGGATCATTGATATCAATGCCATTATATCCAGGCTGATTGGGATCGTCGATACCGTTTGCATTAGCACGAGTAGGATCATCTAGCGTGGGTAAATCGTAAATATAAAGGCTTGCATCTTGTGCATCGGTTAATACTGGAAGTGCGTTTATAGCATTTAAATCTACCGCTAGAATTGCCGCTGATAGTGCGTACTCTGTTAAAAAAGCAAAGTTGTTAGAAGGTGCGCCTGCATTGGTGTTTCCGCCAGAAGCGACGTAAAGAATGTTGTTAATTTTATCGATTTGCAGTCCATTGGTGCTGTGATTTTCTTCCGAGCGAGGCAGCCCACGAACCAAATCTACTTTAATCCACTGGCTACCATCCCAAACCAAGCGTGAAATTATTCCCGAATTAGAATCCAGATTAATATCCGAACCGCCACCACCACCGCCTATGCGGTAATCGCTGGAAGTAACGTAAATAATGGGATTAGTAGCGGTTCCATCTACCATTAATCCAGTAATTTGTCGCTTCACTACATTGTGCAAGGCACCATCATTATCGTTGTGATTTTGGATTTGCTTCACCGACAAAATCGTTTCTGTGGCGATAACATTATAGCTATTGGCGCTTTGCCTTTGCACGGTGTAGGCGTAGATTTCGCCAGATTGAACGGATACGTAAAGTCGCCCATCAGGACCAAAATCTAAAGACGTGGGATTAGTTATGGAAACGCCATTAAGACCAGTAGCGCTAAAGTTAAATTGTGCCTGTAGGGGACTAAAAATAAAGCCCAAAACCACTAATGCGAGAATAGTAAATCTTTTCATCTGACTGGATTATCTTGCTAAGATGTTTAAATCGCAGACGAGCAGCCGATAATTTTCGATGAAGGGAATATGATTTTAGGTTTAAGGAAATTAGGACCTTAATGTTTGAGTAATCAGAAGACTAAGATTTAAACCCGATAAAAACTCAACCTCTCCTTTAAACTCTCTACTTGTTCTTCTGCCAGCATAATCATTTTAAGATTGGCCACACTATAGATAAGGGCAAGGCAGAAAAACACGGAGGTGAATATGATTCCACCTTCACTAAGCATTGGTGCAGGTGAAAAATTAAAAGTCATGTCAACAGCAAATTGCGATTGCCCAGGCAGGATTAGGAGATAGTATAAAAACCACCAATAATAACGGGAACTGGCGAGTAGCATCGACTTCTCTCCAGACATTCTTTTAGAAAGCCTTTTCGCTTTCACAAACATGTAAATAAATGTAGATAAAGCACTTACATAGATTACACCCCATATGACTGTATTTAAAACTGGCAGTGCTTTTAAACTCAAATAGCAGAGCACCATAAAAAGGACTGTGGCAAAAATCTGTGGCGGCCTTAACCAATGCTTAAACTCCTGCTTCGTGTGTGTCCAATACTTTTTAGTAACAATTTTAGAATGCTCTTCTACCAAAGTTAGCATCCCAAAAATCCCAAAAGACTTATACACCTTATGGAAAGCATCCTTAAAACTAAGTTGTGGATCTTTCTCCCAAATATCTTCCACGCGGCTAGCAAGGTGATCCACCAATTCCATGCGCAGATCTACATAATAAATATCCTTCTTCTTACAGAAGTTAAAGATGAATTGTAATTCTTCGGGGTTAACTGTTCTCTCCTTTTGCATTTCCATTAAGAACTAAATAAACCGTTTAAAGCAGTAATATAAGCTTTCGCTGAAAGCGCCATCTCCTCTACTCTTTCCTTCGCTTCGGGCTTGGCCGCTAAACGATAATATTTGCGAGGACGAGTTCCGCTATCTTTAAATTCACTTACTAGTAAACCCTCGTTTTCTAGCTTGTGTAAAACCGGGTAAAGGGCTCCCTCATTGAGTTTAATAATCCCCTCGGTCTTTTCTTCCACCAAGCGCGTTAACTCGTAACCATAACTTTCGCCCTCCTGAGCAATCAAGTGGAGAATAATGTCTTCTAAAAAACCTTTAATATAGGATTTTTTCATACCTCAGATTCTGAGGTAAAAGTAGCGAAATTTTAATTTCTACAAAATCAAGAGATTATAAATTAATTTAGAAGCATCCAAAAGACCAATCCTAATGAAAAAATTGACGCTCTTATTTATTGTCTTTAGTTTAGCCATTGCAATGGGTTTTAGCCTTCACAGTATTTCCGCTTCCGCAGATGCCCAGACTAATAATTTTAAAAATGAATCTATGAAATTAGGTGCCTTTTCAGTTAGCCTCAGTGTTAAAGATCTTAAAGTATCCAAAGCCTTTTACGAAAACTTGGGCTTTGAAGTATCAGGGGGAGACCTCAGCAAAAACTACCTCATCATGAAAAACGAGAATTCCCTAATCGGGCTTTTCCAAGGCATGTTTGAAGGAAATATTCTCACTTTCAATCCTGGTTGGGATGAGAATGGTGAAAACATCGAAAGCTTCGACGACATTCGTGCTATCCAAAAGTCATTAAGCGCTAATGGGATTAGTAGTAGCCCTGAAATTGATACGAACAGTACTGGTCCTGCCAGTCTTACTTTAACAGACCCCGACGGCAATATGATTTTAATCGATCAGCATCGCTAGAAATCTAGCGCCTAAGCCTTAATGTAAAATTTTAAAAGAGCTAAAATTATTACCCCTTCGGAGGTTTAAAACATAGATTCCACGAGCTAGACTACTAAGCTCTAATCTACTTGTGCCTATCAGGTTATCAGAGCTTAAAAGAACTCTACCATTGATATCTAAAAGTTGATACTGGTAATTCTGGTCAGCTCTGTTAATTGGATTTATGATTAAAAAGTCTTCCGCTGGATTCGGGTAAACGCTCCAGTTATTGGCCAGCTCATTTTGACCAAAAAACACGTGCGTATTCGGCGCAAAGCAAGGCGATAGACCATAGTCGGAAAACGGGGGAACTACCGCATGATTGGCTTCGACGCAATTAAGCAAATACCAGCACATGCCGCGTACTTCAACGCCAGTAGCACAGGTAGGGCAGTAATTATAGTTAGGCGCAGTATTTCCATCATAGGCCGTTTTATACTGGTTCATCCATTGCATTTCCGCACTCTGCAAACTATTTGGTCCTCCCAGCCAATTGCCTAAGAAGCCACGTGAGGATGAATCGCGATTGCAATTATTGGCATCTTCGGCACTTAAAATGGGAATTAACGGCAATTTTCTATTAGGGTTAATTTGCATAAAAGCCTCTAAAGTTCTTGCTGTTTTTCGATTAGCACTGGTATATCGGTAATCTATTGTTGCGCTATCGCTGCTGGCAAAAACATAATTAGCTAAAAAAACGCCATCCACGCCAATATGCGTTTTAATGCTATCGGCCATCAAATTACGCTGTGCTTCCTCAGTGGTACTGGTGTAATTGGGTGCGGCTGTATTAACATTATAATGGAAATAGTAATTTTTATTATTGTCCCAAAAACTTATTTGCGGTAAGTCAATTTCTAAGGCCCCAATATAATCGCCAATAAATTGAATGTTGGCGGATCTGTTTTTGATTTGCATTAAATCGCGTAAATAGCTCAAATGCTCTCTTTGCAATTTAAAGTAGTAGTAGCCTAAAAGTTCCGCCTTCGCCGCATCCGAAACGCTACTATCCAAAGTATTTAAATCATCAATAAAAGTGGTGCTGTCGGTCCAGGCGGGTAAAGAAGCAGACCCTAATAAAGCTTGCACGCGTGGCGAAGATCGGAAACCCGCTTCATTGGCGATATCTACCTCGCGGTTGCCACCGGGGTTCCAAAACTCATCTTCTAAAACAAAAAAAGATAGCTTTCCTGAATTACTGGTAAGATTTAAATAAGATATCGGCGCAATAATATCATCAATTACAATAAGGCTATTAGTATACATGGGTTTCCATCCGCCCATAGCCATGCCAAAACGAACGCTTTCATTATTATCAGCCGCGTATTTCAGTAAATTCCGCAGCTCTAAAACACAGGCGTATTGTGCTCCCGATTTTTGCGCCCCATTTAAATACCATTGATTCATTAAAGCATCCGCTCCGTAAAGAATTACATACTCGATATTATGCTGATTAAGCATCTGAAAAAAGCTAGCATGATTGGTTAATAAAGCGGTGGTACCGTTTACTTCTTTGGTTTTTCGATTGCGGGTAAATAAATTATCGACATAGGCTATACGCGGATTTAAGCAGCTTTCGGAAGATTCCAAATCTGCATTCGCTATTAATCCGCCTAAATAAGCATTTCCTTCTTCTACTCCGAGTTGCATTAATTGTCCGGTGAAATAAACTTGCGGATCATCTTTAAGAATGCGCATATGGTTTATCGTTTCGTTGAATTTAGAACCCATAGTTTCAATCAATTCAATCGAATCTTGGGCATTAATGTGGTAGATAAGCACATCTAAACCACCTTCCGTTTCAAAATTACTTAAGCCCCCTGCAATTAAAGTTTCACCGCTGATACCAATATCCTTAAGCATTTCCATACCGGGTCTGCCATCTTTAATTTCTTTTGAAATTTCAAAAGAAGTGTTAATAGCCGCGATATAGGCATTGGTGTCGCCAGATGAAACTGAGAAGCCTGCAGAATAAATGAGGCCCTGGTCTTTATCGATATCGAAGCCAAAAAGAAAAACATTTTTAGCTTCTTTATGAGGATGGCTTTTTAGCGATTTGCTTTCCTTTCCATCGAAAAGAAGCGAAACAGGATATTGAGCCGCCAAATTATTGCAAAGGGTATAATAAAGATTCGGAGCATATTCCATCAATTCGAAAGCGCTAGCGCCTTGAGCCTCCTCACCAGAAAAAATAGCTGATGAATAGAGGAACTTGCCCTGCCTATTTAATTTCAGAATAGAGGTTCCTTCAATCGCCTTATCATTAGTACTATTCACTAAAACAACAATATCACCTTGGCTGTCCACCAAAATATCTTTAGGTGCGAAACCCCAGTTTTTGGAACCATGTTTAAACTCCCAAAGAATTTCCCCTTTAGAATCCAAACCGAGAACAAATAAGGAATCGCTCGCACTAACATTGGCTAGCCTATTTTCCTCGGTGGTTTTACGATAAGTTAAAAAAATTTGATCCTCGGCCCTTGCGAGACCCTCTCCTATTTCGGCAAAGTCCGGACCGCCATAAGTTTTAGAAACGATAGCAGAGCCCGCATGATTTAATATCCATAAAGACGCATCTACCGAAAGGGGCTTACTATTGTTGGAAATCTCTTGCCAGCCAGCCATTGCAAAGCCATTTTGAAAATCGATAATATCGCGCGATTCCTCTAATCCAACTCCCCCGTATACCGATTCTAAATTCTGCCCTTTACTTACCTTAAAAAGCTTTTGCGCCTTAAGCTCTGCATGAAATGCGAATAGTAAGCTTAAGACCAAAAAGAGTTTCTTCATTCCATTATTACTTTCATCATTCAGCAGCGGGGACAGACCATTTTGTGTTAAGCACTCGCATTTAAAATCTCCTTCCTTCTTGGATTAGCCGAGCTTTCAGGAGATCGCGGTGCTTACCAAATTAGCAATGCGCAAAGAAGGATTTACAATTTTGCGAAGCTAAATTTAAGACATTTGCTGAGCACTTTTTGTTTTAGGACCTAATTTAATTAGCCAGGCAAACGACTGCAGCAAAAGTTTTGCGAAAATTAGGCTTACAACTTTATATAAAGGACTGATTTCAAGGAGGCCCGTTGAAATAGGAGGGCTCATTCTAAAATCTACTTATTTAAGATCAAGGCCTTATTTACTCTTTTTAGGATTAAAAAAATATTCATGCTTTTGCCTGAGAGCTTTGATTTTTTTGAATCTTGACCCGAATAAGAAAGCTAGGCTTTTCCAAACTAATTTAGACGACAGATTTTCCCTAAAAAATGCAGGCCCTTTTTCAAAGCACCTTTTACCTTCCTTTGGTATTTACCGCCATTATTTTCGGCATTGCCCCTGTCTTACTGGGGCTTATTGGTTTTCCGTCTTTCACTTACAGTAGATGCGTCCAAAGCTTTTTAGCGGGACTGATCTTGGCCATTTTCTATCAAATAGTGGCCTTACTGCCGCTCATTGGCGGAATCGTTGCGGAGCTAATAGTTTTTTACCTTTTTCTAAACTTAGCCTTGGCTAGTCTAGGAATTATCGCTGGGATTCTTCAAGGAATTAGGCATGGAAAATGGACCAAACTCACCCATGCTTTAAAGCTTTTGGGTGGGCACTTCTACCTAAGTGAAAGAAAAGACTTTTACGCAGGTCTTTGGGAAGGCACTAGCCGCCACAGTTGGGAATTAGCCCAAAATTTAATCGGCCATATTTGGGCGCAAAGCCTCAATGCTTTCGGTTTTATTCAGCGCGTCGATTATTTTGATGGCGCTACTTTTAGTACAAGCGAAAAACGGTTGAAACGCAGCGGTATGTCCCTCGCTACATTTATTTATATTGCCATAGATGACCTTATTAATGTTGAATTCCGCCAAAAATTACTGAGTGATCCTCTCTTAATGCACGAGTTTGGGCATAGCTTCGATAGTAAGATTTACGGACTATTTTATTTACCTCTAATTGGCCTTCCCAGTTTAATTAGCGCTGCACGGGCTAAGCAGCTTAAAGCAGATGCGCTAAACCCGAGGCCGCATCGCTTCCAGACCTATGAAATGCGGGCCAACCGACATGCTGCTTCTTATTTTGCTAAAAACTATCAGGTCGAATGGGTGAAATTTGAAAAGTCATTTCCATTACTAAAAATGAGTGATTAATATAAACTTCTGTTTTTCAAATTTGATTATTAATCCTCATCTAAAACAAAGAAAAAAACATCGTCTGCTATCTTTATTAAGTTTAGTATTAATTAATTTTTTAAATTAGTGCAATGAAAATATCATTACTCTGTTTCGCGCTATCCTTATTAATTTTCTCTTGCAAAAAAGAAAGTACCGAACCGCAAGTTCTGGTGGATCTTCCTTTCAAGGTAGGAGAATACGATGCAAATGACTACCATGTATTATATAGCTCTCCTCAGGTATATGATTTTTTACCTCAGGAGGTCATCGACATAGATTTAGATGGTGATTCTTCTCCAGACTTAGGTTTAGGCTATATATGGTCAACCGTCCTGGGAAACATATCAACACGCTCCCTATTTCTTGAAGCAAATGATTTAAATCCTTCTTGGGAAATAGCCTCACACAAGCATCTTGATTCAATATATGCTTGCCGAGATACTTCCTCTAGTGATCCTTGGCTGTTTAGAACGCTTACTTATTACTCCTTGAATTCCAATTATAACTGTACCCGCCCTATCAATGAATTCCACCATATAAGGGATTATGGTGTTCCCTCCCGCTACCTCAAGGGTTTGGAAATAGATAGTACTATGATGAATGCTGACTTCCAAAATTCAGTAGAATTTTACTCATCTGATCGCACTGTTAATCCTTCGGTAGGTACCTACCGCATTTCAAATAATTACTATGAAAATTATCCCTTTGAGCATTACTTAGTGCTTCGTAAAAAAGTGGCTGATGATTACCAATACGCCTGGCTAAGGGTTAGAGTTAATCTAAGTTCAGAATCGAGTTTTCAAATTTATGAACTAGCTATTCAAGCATTAGGAAGTAACTAAAGTGAGCTCTCCGTCCCCTCTGATAGCAAAATGATCCAAATTAAAAAAGACCCTCACATAGAGGGTCTTCCTTTGTTTAATCTATTTTTTCTTCTGTTCTTAGTCGAAATATACCTGATCCACATAAACGGTAGTGGGACTAAAGCTTCCCGCGGCATCTACTGCGTTCCACATAGCAAACGGAATACGCACCGAGTTTAAGTCCAGATTGGTGAAGTCGCTTAAAGGAATGGTGTATTCTACAAAACCGTTGCTAAGTGGCAGGGCGGTATAATCTTTTAGCATTACAACATCACTGGTTTGCTGGGTAAGTCCTTCTAATTTAATTTCTGCATTGTCTAAACTCGCAGATGCTTGAAGAGCAAACCTTAAATTGCTAAAGCTTGAAAGATCTTTGGGCGACTCAAGCTCAATAAAAGCTCCGCCCCAATTACCACCAGGAAAATCATAAACTAGGCTAAAGTCTCCATCTACTGCCGTATCCGACAAGCGCAAATTTGGCTCCCCTCCTGCTCCATAAACAGTCATGTCGGCATTTCCAAAAGCGGAAAAGCCCTCTTTAATCGCCGCATTAGCTAAGTTCGTATCCAACACTGGCCCTAGGCGCTCTTCGTTGGGATCGAGTAGCGGTGGGTTTGGGATGCTTAAATTATCGATGGAATAGTAGCGCACATAATCAATAAAAAGATTGGCTGGAAAAACAGTGGTTTCATCGGGATTACCCGGCCAAAAGCCGCCTACTGCTAAATTGAGAATAGCGTAAAAAGGACGTTGAAACTCTTTCATATCAGCGCTAATGCTTTCTTCAAAGACCATCACATCATCCAAAAGGAATTGCACTTTCGTAGGCGTCCACTCTAAACCGTAAACATGGTAATCATCGCTGAAATTGGCGCCCGCACTTAGTTCATGAACTTGTTGCAACTCGCCCTTAGTATTACCTGCTTTCACATAATGTAAGGTCGTATACATTTTAGAAGGCTCACGACCGAGGACTTCCATAATATCAATTTCGCCGCAGCCTGGCCAGTCAATAATGGGGCGATTCTCCCCCAATAACCAAAGTGCCGGCCAAAGGCCATTACCGCTCGGAACCTTAGCTCTTATTTCTAAACGTCCGAATAGCATACTACGTAAACCTTCGGTAGTGAGCTTAGCCGAAGTATAATTTTCGCCATTTTTTAGCGCGGTAATCGCCAGAACTTCGTTCCCATCATCCATGGTTAGGCGGGCATTATCGCTGGTATTGGTATAGATCTGTAATTCGTTATTCCCCCAGCCAGAAGGAAGACCATAGTTAGTTCCGTCTCCTGTTTCGAAGACCCAATTATTAGGATCAATTGATTGGCCATCAAATTCATCCGACCAAACTAGACTATAACCTTCGGGACCTGAATTTCCATTAGTACCGCCCTGATTTGTTGCGGGCTCGTCGTCTTTACAAGCTCCCATCCCTAAAATTCCCAATCCTAAGAAAAGGTGAATCGCTTTAATCTTCATGCTCTGCTGTTTTTTTTTTGGTTTAAGCGGTGGAAGATAATACCCAAAGACTAAATACTAAAATTTAGGCAGGCAAGCTTAACTCAATGCGCTTAGCTATTTCTTGGTTTTCCTCAGCACTAGTTTTACTAATCCAAATAGGAACTAGATTATTTCCCAAGCGAATTAAGCTTATTCCCCCTCGCGCCGTTCCGTAGTGTTGGTAGGACTTTATTATTCCCAAAAAATAGATTTTTCTTTGGTTTTCTTCGGCACTAAGTTTAAGATAAAGATTCACCTCAGCACGTTCTAAGTTAATATGACTGCAAAGCATTTTAGCAGGAGCACTATCAAACAATTTAATAGTCGACAAAGTCACCCAATCGGAATCATCAGCATGCTTATAAATCCCACTAAAAAAAAGGGGCACATCTCCTTGTAATTCGGCTAGTTTCAAAAGTTCGTAGCGGTAAAAATTTTTGTCGCGCTTCATGGCGTGAGAGCTTTCATTGAGCGGTGAAATTAAGATCTAGCTGCTTAGTGATGAAACTATTAGTGGTATAAATCTTCTCTTAGTCTTCTATCTGCTTTAGTTGAAGTCTATGGTTTTGAAAAAAACCCGTTGATGAATCTGTTCTCAAATCCTACAGCGTAGCGGTCTCAGATCCATAATCTTTAAAAAAAAGGATTGGCTCCCTACGGTCGCTGATCCCCAGAAGCTCCTTAATGGATACCAGGTAATTACCGAGGTCAATATCTCAAAGTCTAGCCGCTAAGCAAACTATTCGTGTGCAGGAGGGTTTTACACCCAAATCCTCGACTTAACAACTCAAATTTAAATGTTTTTGTCCATGGTTCATTTCTCTACTTGACATTTTAGTTCAATCACTAATTTTATATGTTAAAACATACAGTTACACTTTTTTAATCATTATTATATCTTTTTAAATATAGTTTGATACATTTGATCTTAATTATATCCTTAAACATATAATGAAGAACTTAGCTGAATTTGTAAAACAACGTAGAAAGGAAGTTAATCTCACCCAGGAAGAATTTGCAGAACGCACAGGAGTTGCACTAACAGTGGTGCGTAAAATAGAACAAGGAAAAACAAACCTGAATATGGATAAGGTAAATCTGGTACTCCAGATGTTTGGACATGAGCTAGCTCCTGTAAACAGCAAAGAACTAATTGAATGAGACAGGGGAAAGTACTATACAAGGGTTTATTAGCAGGTATTCTCACTGAAACCAATGATGGGGAATATGTATTTCAGTACGCTGGAAAATATGTTGAACAGCATCCCAATGACTTCATCACCTTTACTATGCCGGTTACATCAGACCCTTATACGGACAATCGACTCTTCCCTTTTTTTGAAGGATTGATTCCAGAAGGATGGCTATTGGACATCGCTTCAAAGAGCTGGAAGATCAATAAGAATGATCGCATGGGTTTACTCTTGGCTTGCTGTAAGAATTGCATAGGTGCGGTGAGTGTTGAACCAATACTTAATGAAGATGAAGAATAAATGTTTGTACTGCTATGGTTCCATTGCAAGTGAAAAAGACTTTCATGAAAAGTGCTCTTTGGAGTTTTTTGGAACCCCAAACCCTCCTCAAATAGAGTATTCATTGGATCAAATGGATAAGCTTGCTAAAAACGTGGTGGAGCGAAGTGTATCGGTTCCTGGAGTGCAAGCCAAATTATCCATGTCGTTGGTGGCAGAATCTACTAATCCCGCAAATACCAGACTTACCATTGTAGGTGCATTAGGTGGAAACTATATTTTTAAACCACCTTCTGGTCGTTTTCCGGAAATGCCCGAAAATGAGCATCTCACCATGCGCATGGCAGAAACTTTTGGTATACCGGTAGTACCCTCTTCACTGATTAGATTGGCTTCTGGGGAACTCTGTTACCTCACCAAACGAATAGATCGTACGGTCAAAGGTGAAAAGATCCACATGCTCGATATGTTCCAGATCACAGAGGCCTTCGACAAGTATAAAAGCTCCATGGAAAAAGTGGGAAAGGCGCTAGATACCTATTCCAGTAATACTTTATTGGACAAAACCTATTTCTTTGATTTGGCCCTATTTTCATTTCTGACGGGTAATAATGATATGCATCTCAAAAATTTTTCCATGATGAAAAATCCGTCTGGTTGGGGCCTTGCCCCTGCTTATGATCTATTAAATGTGGCCATTGTTTTTCCTGAAGATGAAGAAGAACTGGCATTGACTCTTGAAGGAAAGAAAAAGAAACTAAAACGGGAACATTTTGAGCAGTTGGCATCAGGGCTAGGACTGACACCTAAACAGATCAAAGGAGCCTTCAATCGTATATTAAAGAATAACACAAAAGCCTTCGAATGGATTGATCGTTCATTACTATCCTACACCATGAAAAAATCCTACAACCAGGTTATGGAGGAACGTTATAAAAGGCTACTCTAAGGACAATTGATTTTGCTTAAACATGCTCTCAAATCCCACAGCGAAGCGGTCTCACATCTCAAATCTTAAAAAAAGGGATTTGCTCCCTACAAACTCCTTAATGGATACCAAATCGAAAAGCCTTTGGGCTCCGCCCTTCGAGGCTTTTTCCATTCCTTTCGGCTTCAAGCAAGCTTGGCCTTAAAATCGAAATCTAAATTAATTGCCTAAACCCTTCTCAAATCCCATAGCGCAGCGATCTCACGTCTCAAATCTTAAAAAAAGGGATTGGCTCCCTACGGTCGCTGATCCCAGGCGGGATACCGTCACCAAAAATCCCGCATCAGCTTACTCTGTGCGGGATTCTTGCGGAGAGAGCGGGTTTTGAACCCAGCTCTCCAATATGCTCAATTTCAAATATTTACCGAGGCCATTATGTCAAAGTCAAGCCGCTAAGCAAGCTATTCGTGTGCAGGAGGGTTTTACACCCAAATCCTCGACTTAACTAGTCCAAATATAATACTTGCCCTCAAAAGGTTCTATTCTCAAACTCAATTAAATCATGCATAGTAAACCTTAAAAATTCATTATCTTAGACTTTAATAATATAACCATGAAACATCTACTCTGCTTCCTTTTGCTACCATTATTGGGTTTAGCCCAACAAGACTTTGGCAAAAACGCCATTTGGTACTTTACCTTTTCTGAATCCGGATATACTGGATATAAAAAAGTAAGCCACTCGGGAGATACCATTATGTATGGCATGTCTTGGCTCCGCTTCGAAGTAAGTGGGCTAAGCCAGATTCGCACCGGACCAGGGCCAAATGACCTTATTCAAGACACTACCGCCACTTGGCCGGATATTTTTTTAGCCACCCGCAATGACTCGGTTTTTAGACTCACTAGTCAAGGGCCCTTCTTACTTTATGATTTCAATGCTAATGTTGGCGATTCTTGGCAATATGCCCCCTTAGACACCACATTTGGTTGTCCTGATACACCGATCGCTACTGTCACTGCAAAAGGAACGGAAACCATAGCTGGAGTCAGCTTAGATTATTTCGATATAAGTGTGCCTATGGATACGCTGATTATCAATGGTCAGCCCAGCTACCAAATTAGCGCTTCTTCTTTTTTAAATCAGCGGATATACCCTAAACTGGGGGCATTGAATTACAGCGCCCTTTTTGATAGCCAGCCGAATCTTTGTGATGGAAGTTCTTTTAAAATAGCTTCCCTACCAAGTCATAATCTACGTTGCTATTCAGACAATGACCTATCTCTTAACCGTAGCACTAACAACCAGGCTTGTGATTACTGGTCTTTATTATCCAGCGAAGAACTGGAAATAGCCCAATTGGATATATTCCCCAACCCTAGTCATGGTGTTATTAAGCTAAAAACAGACTTGGAAATTAACTCGATAGCGCTTCTAGATCTAAATGGAAGAACGCTGCGTAATTATTCAATAAATGAAACTGAGTTAGAACTACCTAGCAACAAAGGGCTATACCTACTTCAGGTAACGCTTAAGAACGGAGGGCAGTATACAGTTAAAGTTCAACGGTTATAAAGACCTATTGAACTCCGGATCCGATAATAATTTTTTGAGAACCTAAAGCAACTCCCTTGGCCCGTGATTTCAGCATGTAAACACCAGGAGCGATTCCTGAAAGATCTATTCTGACCTTCTGCTGGAATTGCCCTGAGTGCATTAGCTGTCCTACGGAATTATAAAGTTCATAATAAACCTCATCTAGGAGCTTAGACTCTAAATTTAGGACATCATTGCTGGGGTTTGGGTAAGCGTTTAATCCGGCTGGCTTAAAATGGGACTCCTCGATCCCAATACTCTGACAGCCTTCCTGTAAACAGCCATAGGAATCGGTTTTAAGCATGTAGAAATGAAGCGTGCGAACCGAATCGATATCATTATCTAGATCTATTAACCTTCCAAGGTGTAAAAACCCGGAATCCGGTGCTTCCTGAAAAGCCCAGATGTGATTGAGATCAGTTGAGTCATTCAAATGATAGTAAGAGCGCATCCAGATGCTGTCCCCCTGTGGGGTGAATTTGTAGGCTGTGATTGGAAAATTCCCAGGAAGCACTTGAATATCGCCAGCTACATAGAAATTACCATCACTGGTTCTTATTAGATCCTCAAACCGAAAATAAGGTAACTCAGGTCCAATAGCAGTGTCGTAAACAACATTTCCTAAGGTATCTATACGGCCAAACCTCATTCTAGTGGGGTACGCATAGTTTATCGTATTAGGCCAAAAACCTAGAATCTCCATACGAGCAAAGCTATACGTACCATCCCCATTATCTAAAGCTGCAATGTTTTGACTACCTAAATCCTGGTTGAAGGAGTAAAACCATCTTAAGGCTCCAGTTTGGAGATCAATACGAGCAGCAAAGGAATGATCGGAATTCGATTGGGTTGGAACATAATGGTTCGCTCTACCAGTAACCAAGCAAGACCCGTACTGATCAATCACAAGATCATTGCCAAAATAACCACCGTTCATACCGGGAATTGTATCCGGGATTCTAAGCTCCCAAATCGGATTAAAGGCCGTATCAAATTTAGCAACCCATAAATCATACTTATTATAATTGGTCAACCTAAATAGTAATCCAGATACCACAAAAGTTGAATCAGTATCAAACTTCATATCTCTTATAACAGGTTGCCCGTTTTGGAATTCCAGGTGCTTCTGGGTAAATAATGTATCTAAATTATAATTGAACTTGGTAAATCGAACAAAACCGGAATCAGCCACAATGAAGTCTGTCTGGGCTAAAAAATAGGATCCTCCGTTGGCTTTTAAACACTTAAAACAGGGAGTAACCCTTAATACTGAATCGGGTGATTTATAATAATCATAGGACTTATGAAAAATTTTAGTACCAAGGCTATCGAATAATCCAATCTGTAGAAGTCCTAAAGAATCCTGATCTTCATCAGCTATAACAATGTCACTATTTACAAAGAGTAAAGCCGGTCTACTTGCTCCTCCAAAACTAAGGTCCGTTTTACTGAACCTTTGTGCATTTAAAGAAAGGGAGAATAAAGTTAGTAATACTAAATATCGCATAACGAGTTTTAAAAAAAGGGGGCGTAAAACGCCTTAAATTAAGATCCGATAATAATTTTTTGAGAACCTAAAGCAACTCCCTTGGCCCGTGATTTCAGCATGTAAACACCAGGAGCGATTCCTGAAAGATCTATTCTGACCTTCTGCTGGAATTGCCCTGAGTGCATTAGCTGTCCTACGGAATTATAAAGTTCATAATAAACCTCATCTAGGAGCTTAGACTCTAAATTTAGGACATCATTGCTGGGGTTTGGGTAAGCGTTTAATCCGGCTGGCTTAAAATGGGACTCCTCGATCCCAATACTCTGACAGCCTTCCTGTAAACAGCCATAGGAATCGGTTTTAAGCATGTAGAAATGAAGCGTGCGAACCGAATCGATATCATTATCTAGATCTATTAACCTTCCAAGGTGTAAAAACCCGGAATCCGGTGCTTCCTGAAAAGCCCAGATGTGATTGAGATCAGTTGAGTCATTCAAATGATAGTAAGAGCGCATCCAGATGCTGTCCCCCTGTGGGGTGAATTTGTAGGCTGTGATTGGAAAATTCCCAGGAAGCACTTGAATATCGCCAGCTACATAGAAATTACCATCACTGGTTCTTATCAAATCCTCAAACCGAAAATAAGGCAACTCAGGTCCAGTGGCGGTGTCGTAAACAACTTGTCCTGAAGTATCAATACGACCAAGCCTCATCCTCGTGGGGTACGCATAGTTTATCGTATTTGGCCAAAATCCTAAAATTTCCATCCGAGCAAAACTATAGGTACCATTCCCATTATCTAAAGCGGCAATGTTTTGACTACCCAAATCCTGATTGAAGGGGTAAAACCATTTTAAGGCCCCAGTTTGGAGGTCGATACGCGCGGAAAAGGAATGATCGGTATTAGATTGAGTCGGAACATAATGGTTCGCTCTACCAGTCACCAAACAGGATCCGTACTGGTCAATAACTAAATCATCACCATAATAACCGCCATTCATGCCTGGAATTGTATCGGGGATTCTAAGCTCCCAAATCGGGTTAAAAGCCGTATCAAATTTGGCAACCCATAAATCATATTTAGTATAGTTGGTCAACCTGAAAAGTAATCCTGTTACAATAAAAGTCGAATCAGTATCAAAAACGAAGTCATAAACTTCAGGTGTTCCACCTTGATATTCTAGATGTTTTGCGGTAACTAAAGTATCCAGATTATGATTAAACTTAGTAAATCGTACAAAAGCGGAATCATTCCGAATGAAATCTGTCTGGGCTAAAAAATAGGACCCTCTGTTGGCTTTTAAACACTTAAAACAGGGAGAAACCCTTCTTACGGAATCCGGTGATTCATAATAATCATAGGATTTATAGAAGGTTTTAACACCTGTGCTATCGAATAATCCAATCTGTAAAAGTCCTAAGGAGTCCTGATCTTCATCAGCTATCACCATGTCATTATCTACAAAGAGTAAAGCTGGTCTATTTGCTCCACCAAAGTTTAGGTCCGTTCGGCTAAATCGTTGTGCTTGTGCAGAAAGGGATAAAATGTATAAGAAAAAGACTAATCGCATATTAAGGTTAAAAAAAGGGGGCGTAAAACGCCCCCTTTTAAATTATTAAGGTTGTACGTTCAATTTCTGTTCAAATATAGTGGTCTGTTTACTAATAACCTCCACAATGTAATTACCCGGCAACCAAGATTCAACATTAATCTGAGCTGCATTTATCGAGGCATCAGGAATAACCTGATCATGCACGATGGCTCCGGCCACGTTTATTACTCTAATGGAAATTTTTTCTTCCCACAAGCCTTCCTTATCCGCATCCCATTGAATAACGGCAACAGTTGATGCAGGGTTTGGAAACAAAGCAAATGTTTGTGATGCAAATTCAGGTCTATCCACTACCATAGCGCGCTTAGACATAAGCGCTCCATTTTGATCGATAAGTGGCTCAATATAGGACACCGGTTGATTATTAAGCTTCAATAGAGCTCTAGCACGACCTACCGCATACCCACTGCCCGTGGCTTCAATATCCATCAAGTCTGTCATTGCTTGACCCTCTATTTGATGTTCCTCAGTGCTTAGGTTTCTTAATAAATTATAGTAATCAACCATACTGTAGTAATCTGCTTCATCTTCAGCTCCCATCTCACAAGCTAGTGGTATTGAGTCCAAAACGTCATGAGCAGCTTCTGCCTGATCTTTATAAATAAGCAGATCTACTAAAGCATATCTAAAATGCAATTCATCACGAGTTCTAAGGTGATTCTCAATTACGTTTAAGCTATTCAAGCCAACCGAATCCATGTGATCCGCGTGGTAGCGAATATACTGATTGCTTAAACGTTCGCTACTCACCTGCTTATTAGCAATTTGGCGATCAAGTACATCCCTAGCCGTGATGGTCTGTTGGCCATTCTCAAGATCATCAATGGTTTGTTGACTTAAGGCTGGGGTCCGGTTTGTAATGGCATCCCAAACCTCACCATCTCTTAGACCATGCGGATTAGCCAGAAGTATATTTCGCAAGGCTAGCTCAGGGTAATCCTCGATATAAATTACGTTAAGTAGATTATCAATAGATACATAAGGAGAAATATCCATAAGATCTAAATATAAAGTCTGGTACTCTGTTTGATTACTCGCAAATAAAATTTGAGACTCTAATTGAGGGGTACTACCTTCATCAAGAAGTTGCGACATTAATAAACGATCACTACTCAAAGCATTTTCAATCTGATTTAACTCTGTTAGAACCGGACCCGGCAATGCCTCTGGCTTTGCAATTACTGGACAATTAGTTGAAACGGCTGCCTGACTTGTTGAAGCAATAGGATTAATTCCTAAATGCTGAGTTGGAATAACTCTATTGTTTCCAGTGCCATACTCATAAGAAATTGTATATGAACCAAAATTATCAAAGTGTCTAGTTAAGGTATTTGGTGAAAATAGATTATTTGGAAGCCTTAAATTCTCGCCTTGAATACCCGCGACCAGACCGTTTTCATTAACTTGAATGTCCTTTGTATTTGCAGTAGTCGTGCCACACTCATTACAAATGAAATTTAAGCCTAAGTTTGAATTAAAACCATTCTGATTGTTGTTAATCGCCTGAATCCCAAAATAAAACTCATCGATTGTATTATGATAAACCTGGTCCGATGCCCCACAATTATCCTTTACCACAATGGCTGCTGATAGATTATTGGTGTTATCCAAATTCTCAAACACGTTCTCCTCTAAGGCAAAGCCACTGCTGTAATCCATATAGACACCATAAGCCGAATTCTGAAAATTAGAACCCGCAGGAGGTACGTAGGAATGACTGGTCCTGACTTTAAAATTATTATGAGAAACCCTGGAGCCTACCACAGAATTTAAGTAGACGCTATGGATGTTATTCTCAAATTGAGCACCAATAATTTTAATAGGAAAAGCTACAGATATATCACTTTCACTGCGAACTGCATCTGCGTATCCCTTGAAAATTGATGGTGTTGTGGCTGAGCTTTCAGTTACCTTATAAGATGCTTTAATAGTGTAGATTGCTCCACCGTCATAAGCAAAATCTGAGGTATTGGTGTTCTCAAACGTACAGCCCTTCACATCAACGCCTGCCACACCCCACATGGTCACACTTGGGTTAACTGACTCTATGCCAAAGCCATCATTTCTTTTAAAGGTTGTATTGAGAAAAGTCGCATCGTACTTTTCATTCTTAGCATCTGGAGATACATATGCCAATAACTGAACATCCCTTCTGTTATTTTCAAAATGGGCGTCTTCACAATAAATTATCCCTCCTGTTGTTCCCCATATCCAGTTTCCACTGGCATTAACAGAAATATTGGTAATTGCATCACGTGCATTACTAATCTTACCATCATTGATCAGGCTAATTTTACCTTGATTAGCAGGCACTTGGGCAAGGTTAGAGTTTCCTTCCAAGTAAATGCCAGACCAATCCTGACCATCGTTTATATTGCTATTGGTAATATGTCCACCGTCTACAATTAAATGTGCTCCTGGCTCTACAAAGATTCTACCTTGAGAAGGCATTTGAAGTAAGCACTTTACCGTTAAGGTGTTTCCAGATTTAATTACTAAATCCGAGTAAATCCGGAATTGAAAATCCCATGTTTCATTCTGAACAATTTCCCTTGGGGTGGTACTATATCCGCTTGTGAAGTTTTTAATATTATATCTCCTTAAAGCTCTGTGCATCTTACCACACTGCTTTGGAGATAAGTATCTGCCTTCATGTCCATTCATCAAGTTGTTGGTATAACCGTCATTGGGATCTACACTTGGGTCAACCCATGGGTCATCAAACTGAACACAAACATTACAGCCAACGGGCGGGCTTGGAGGATTACACCAGGCAGCATTTAGCGGAAATATATCATCCATGTAATCGTGAGCATTGCTATTACAGGATTCATTACCTCCATAATATACATGTTTGAGGTCTAGGTTGTGTCCAATTTCGTGAGCTAGATGGTGAGCCCAAGACCAGTCCCTTACATTGTTTGGAGCCGATACTGGACAGCTCACCCCTCCAGGCATGGTACAATTATAACCTGAGCCTTGTGGATCATCTGAAGTTACTACTGCTGGATAAAACGCGCCTGCACCATTGGAATACCCCCAATAAGCGCCTGGCATAGGCGACATAACAACATGAATATTCAATTGATTAAGCAAATCAGGGTGATTATTAAGCAAATATGTATTTTTCCCAGATAGGCTAGTTGAATGAGCCTCTGTTGAATTGGGAATAAAGACAATGTTCTCCCAAATTACCTGAATTCGTTTATCTAAATTAGGTATTTCAGTAACTCCTGAAACGGGGTCTGAAGGACCCGCATTTTTATTGATCCACTGGTCATTAACCAATTGTTGAATATTATTTAAGCGGTTTAATTGGGCGGCTGTATTCTGCCAATTCCCGGATCCGTCGCTTTCCTGCCAAATAACTAGATTGACGTGAACATTGACCTCTGCGTCGGTAGCTTTTAATTGATAGCTTTCTAGGTGTCTGTAAAAACTACTATAATCCGATCCAGATAAAGAACAGTCGGTACTCTCAATTCCATTTTGAGCGCTAGGTGGATCACCAGAATCAGTAATTATTCCACCACAAATTTGTGCGAAGGATTGGCTTGCGAAGCAAACACCAACTAACCCGATTAAAAAAAACTTTTTCATAAAAATAATTAGTTAATTAAATGATCGTAATTTTCAGTTACTTCGCACAAAGTTAACTTCGTATATTATTGGCTATCGGACATATAGTCCTATTTATCGGATTTATTATGAACCTAAAGTCCGCTTTATTATTTGAAATTAAAAAACGTCGTGAGGAAAAAAAACTCAGCCAAGCAGACATAGCCTCTATGCTTAACATCTCGCCCGATGCTTACCGAAAAATTGAAAATGGATCAAATGCCCTTTCTGTCATGAGATTGCTCATAATATGTCAGAAGCTCGAATTTAGTCTGGTAAAATTTTTTAGCGAAAATATTGAAGGACAGCTTAATTCAGAATTAGTGGAAATAGAAAACAAATGGCTAAAGAAAGAGATAGAACATTTAATCCAAGAAGTTTGGTACCTGAGAGAGACAAATCATAAATTATTACAAGTCATAGATAAAAACTCTTTGGATTTCACAGGAATTTAGAGACCAAAAATTTAAAAATTCTAGTCTGAGAAGCCTATTATTTTTCTGATGACAGAATAAGCTATTGCCCCTGATTTTTGATAAAATCACCCTTTACCCTACCAATATTATTAAATAAGTCACTTACTTCAGTTGCTAACTCAAATTCCTCCGGCTCAAAACTCACTGATCCCTCATGCTCTTGAGCAATCAGATTGAGTTCTTCCTGTATCTCGTCACCAAAATCTACCAACAAACTGAAGCCCTTATGTTCGATTCGCTGAAAGTCTTCATGGTTCATCAGCTTACCAACGGCCTTCATCATAGCTGCTTCATCCAGCACTTCTACCGGCTCCACGAAAAAGCAATAGTGAGAGTACTGATCAAAGGCTACAAAAGTAGGTACCGATCCTGCTTGAGTAGACAGGTATATCAGCGTCATACAAATGGATTCATTGGGCTTGGATGGGTTTATCATTTTGTGCGATTTAATCAACTTCACATTCTTAATATCTATTTGAAAGTAACCGAAAAAATTAGAACGAAAAGTGCTTTAATTGCGCACCATTTTGACCTGGTGTGAAGAGTAACCGCTTCATAGCTGAGAATCGTCATTGCTTCGGAGATCAAATGACCTAAGAATTGGACTCTAACAGTCACAGGCTCAAGGTACTCAATCCTCCAAATGGAGACTGTCACTGAAAGAGAACCACCGATTGCCAAAACTCATGCGTTTGGCAACGCATTTTTTTGATAAAACGGATTTTGCAATGAATTGAACTACAAATACTTGCATCGGAAATTTCCAAACCCACATCCGGTATGGCAATGCGGCAATGTATATATATATACCATTGCCGCATTGCCAAGGATGGATTTGCTAGAGATTGCCTCTATTCGCTGACAGGGTTCCAATTGGAGTTTAACACTACCGGAATAATTAATCAACCAACATGTTAAGCTCTCTTGAAACCATACTGGCTGAAATATCCAAGGCCGAGATTAAGCTCGGAAAAAGAACCGGGCAAATACCAGTAAACCTATTTGAAACAACAGAAATAATTGACCTAAACTTCAATGGACACGCTACTCTCAAGGACTACGATCATTACTGTGAGATTCTTCTAAGAAAGCTCCAGGATCAGATAGACACTGTAACCAACGACAGTGATAATGCTTTTGGGGCGATACGCGCCTTGAACCTTTTATTGTTCGATGCGAAGTCCCAGGAAAAACGATACTTCCCCAAGAAAAAGAAGGACGACTGGTTGGTAAAAGTCACCTTCAAGATCAAATACCAAGTCGAATACACGAATAATGAATTGGTCCGGGACACTGTGCTCCGATTTTTGGAGATCCAGAAGCGGCTGATATCTCGTTGTATCCGTTTGATCAACCATAGGATCAAGCACATCGACACTTTCTTTCCTATTCGTGATTTACATGCTCATTTTCCTGGTCATGCGCCATTCAGTGGGAAAAACCCATTCCTAAACAATCAGCTCTCTCTGTTCGCGAATGGGATGGGTAAAAGCAAACTGACCTGGAACCGTAGTAAAGCAGATCTCCTAGAGTTGATTGTTGCCCTTTCCAAAAGCAATTCGATTGGCAGTCAGGATGGTATCATCCACCAAAAGGACTTAATCGAGCTCTTTGGTTGGCTCTTCAACCTGGATCTAAGTAGTGCCAGACAGGCTATTGGTGCCCTAAAAAGGAGAAAGAAACCCGAAAGCTCCTACACTCGAGAATTGACCGAGGTTTTCAAACTGTATTGCGAAGATGACTAATTGAGAAAAGTATTAGACCTCTATTAGAGTCTAACATTTTTCTTCTCACATCCCCTTAGTCTTGCATCCATCAAAACGAAAGCTATGTGGAATACAGATAAGAAAACCAAAGAGGATTTGGATCGTCTAAAACAGCGACTGGACAGCATGGAGCGCAGTTTTAAGGAGCTCCAGGCAAAGCTTTTGGCACCTAAGCCGAAGCAGAAATTTTTAACTACCGAGGAAGCTGCCGATTACCTGGAGGTTTCCCGAAACACCTTGTACCGGTACATGCGGGAAGGCCTCGTGGCCTATCATCACATTGGCGGTAAAAGGAAACTGGCCTTAGATGACCTTGAAGAGTTTATAAACCGTAATCACAGTGGCGCTTTGCCCTCAATTCTTTAAAGCACACTGACATGGGATTAGATAAGCAGAGCATACTAGACGCTACCAACAATGGCTATGACGTATTCAAGCACTTCCTGGGAAGCAGAATGCACGGAACCGGAAAAGCTTTTAAGAGTCCGTTTTATGAAGACACAAAGGCTTCTTGCTATGTGTTCTTCGACAAAAGATCCAGAGTGTACAAGTTCAAGGATTTTGGGGATGCTGAATACAGCGGGGATTGCTTCTTCTTTGTGGGCAAGATCTTCGCTTTGGCTTGCGAGCACAAAGACGAGTTCGTGAAAATCCTCCGAATCATCAATCAGGAACTTACCCTTGGACTAGAGACTACCTCGCAAAAAATTGACCAGTTGGTGGATGAATCCGTTGGAATATTGAGCCGAGCCAGTGAGTTACTAAGCATCCACGAAGGATTTGAGACCGCTCAAAATGAGCTTCCTCTTAAAGTGAAAGCTTTCACTCCGGTTGAATTGGATTTTTGGAAACAATACGGGGTAACTAAAGAGTACCTGGGTCGATTCAATGTGGTATCAGTAGCTTCCTATCAGGGTATAGGTAAAACGGGCAATCGCTACGAATTTGTTTCCACTGATTCCGAACCCATATTTGGCTACCAGAGCATTCGCTTTACCAAGCTGTATCGACCTTTTTCCAAGCCGCGCTTTCTTTTTACCGGTGAGAAAACCGAGCAGTACGTTTTTGGAAAAGAGCAGCTGCCGATTCGTGGAGATATTCTCTTCTTTACCGGAGGGGAAAAGGATGTGATTTCACTTTCAGCGCATGGATTCAATGCCGTTTCTATGAACAGTGAAACAGCACACATTCCAAAGAATCTGCTCAGAGCATTCAGCTTCCGTTTCAAGCACCTGGTGTTGCTTTATGATGTGGACGAGACCGGACTAAAATCCATGGAATCCTTGAAGCATCAATACAAGGCTTTCAATCTCAAATCGCTGCGACTGCCACTCTCTGGAGAAAAGGATCAAAAAGACGTTTCGGACTTCTTTGCACTGGGACACACAGCGGATGACCTTAGAATGCTTTTCCGTGAGATGCTAGACATCGCTTATGAAGATTCCATGGCCATTATGCGGACTTGTGAAATTGACTTTAGTCGGCCACCGGTAGAGCCAGAGCCACTGATCAAGATCAATGATGTAACCGTTGGCGCTCCTGGGAACATTATGTGTGTTGCTGGTTCTGAAGGAAGTGGTAAAACCAATTTCTTAGGTGGCATTCTTTCAGGAAGTATAAAACCCGAAGGTTTGGACATCGACACCTTGGGAACCATGGTACAGGAGAACAACAATGGTCAAGGGGTATTGCTCTATGATACAGAACAGAGTGAATACCAACTCTATAAAAACCTGACCTACATCGTCAATCGCTCTACTTTAAAACGGCCTCCTTCTTGGTTTAAAGCCTTTTGTTTGGTGGGTATTTCTAGAGCCGAGCGTATGAAGCTCATCATGGAATCCATGGACAAGTATTTCTATCAATTTGGCGGGATCCACATGGTAGTGATTGATGGAATTGGGGATTTGCTACCTGGAGTAAATGAGGAAGAAGGTTCCGTTGCTTTGATTGAAGAGCTGATTCGCATTGCTGCCATTTACAATACGGTGGTGGTTTGTGTTCTCCACATGGCTCCTTCCGGGATGAAGCTTCGCGGACACCTGGGAAGTGAAGTGCAACGTAAGGCAGCAGGTATTCTTCTGATTGAAAAGGACGAAAACACCGACTCTTCCCTGATCAAAGCTTTAAAAGTTCGCGATGGCAGTCCGCTGGATGTACCCATCATGGAGTTTGGCTGGAATAAAGAAAAAGGCCGCCATGAATTCCTTGGTGAAAAGAGTCCAAAGGAAACGGTAAAACGAAATTCAGTTGACCTAAAAGCTCTCGCCAAGGAACTCTACGGTGAAAAACGCTCCATGTCGTCCAAGGATCTGGGAAGATTAATATCTCAACACCTGGAAATCAAGGAAAGGATGGCTCGGAACTACATCAACTACATGAAAGAGCACGGAATTCTGGAGAAATCCACCCAATTTCCTGGGTTCTACACGCTGGTAGACAACCAATAAGACATTATTCAGGTCGGATTACGCTTTAACAGCCCTCCATTTCACCCTCAATTCGGCCTGAATTTGGAACAGACTGAGACGTCTGTGGTACGAAAGTCCTCCCTCTGGGAGGATTTTTTGTTGCGATTGGGAAGAAGTCTAAGGATTCTAGCTTAGCCATCATCGTTTCATTAAAGTTTTGTAACTCTAAACATAATTTTACCAATCATTCAACCTTCTTTAGTTAGATTTACCAAAAATTGACAAGTCTAATTTCACGCATTATGCGGTTTGGCAATAAAATCCGAGAGCTTAGGGAAAACGCAGATCTCCTACAACGACAGGTAGCCGCTGAGCTAGATATGGACACACCACTTTTTAGCAAAATAGAACGTGGTGAAAGAAGAGCCAAACGTGAGCACGTTGAAGCTCTTGCCAAAATTTTCAAGGTCAATGAGAAAGAACTCATTACGCTTTGGCTTGCAGACCAGGTGATAGAACTTGTCAAAGACCAAGATGAAGCTGAAAATGCACTCAACATAGCAAGTAAAGAACTGAAAAATTCAAAGAAATAAAGGTTACATGGCCAATAACAGTACACCATTAGAACAACTAAAATCCTTCCTCAATCAACTCTTCCAGTTCGATTCACAAGACTTGGATTTTGGTGTCTACAAAATTCTCCATTACAAAAAGAAAGAGATTGCCACCTTTATTGACCAACTGTTGGTAGATAAGGTAAAAGCAGAATTACAGACTTTGTCAGCCGATGAAGCCAAGCAAATACAGGAGCAAATCGCAGAGTTCGAAAAGGATGATATCATAAAAGGTTGGTTAGAAGCAGACGAGAGTGAAAAGAAAACTCTTGAAAAGTTTGGCAAGGACAAAATCAACCAATATCAAGAGTTAAAAGCAAAAGCGACTGAATCTACTGTCTCGGTTGAAACTGAGAATCAGATATACAACCACCTGACCTTGTTCTTCTCTCGCTACTATGATAAGGGCGACTTTATCAGCAAACGTAGGTTTGGTAAGAATGAAAAGTATGTTGTGCCTTACAACGGAGAAGAAACCCACTTTCATTGGGCTAATCAGGATCAATACTACATCAAGTCATCTGAGACCTTCAACCATTATGCTTTCAAGGTGCAGACAGCAGATAGTAACCTTGTGGTGAATTTCAAATTGCACAATGCACAGCTTGAGCAAGGAAATGTAAAGGCCGAAGAAACCAACTTCTTTATGCTTTCTGACAAGTCGCCTGAAATCAAAGAAAAAGATGATAGCGACTTGCAATTTGTGTTAGCCAACAAGCAGCCCGATGTAAACGAGAAAGAAATCACCATCTACTTTGAGTACAGACCATTGGGTGATGATGAAAAGAAGAAAGTAAAGGGCAATAGCAAGCAAGACACCCTGGATGAAATTGCATTTGATTTCTTGAAAAAGGAATTTGGCACCAAACCAATATTTGCCAACCTATGGAAAGAACAAGAAAGTAAGCCTCTACTCTTAAAGAAGCTCCAACACTACACCCGAAAGAATAAACACGATTTCTTTATTCATAAAAACCTGAAAGGCTTCTTAGAGCGAGAGTTGGATTATTATATCAAGAGTGAATTGGTAAATGTGGATGACCTTTATGTAACCGACACTGATTCACATTTTGAGCGACTAAAGCACAACCTGAAAACCATTAAGGTATTTAAGTCCATTGCCGATACCATAATTGACTTTGTCAGCCAGATAGAAGACTTCCAAAAAAAGCTGTGGGAGAAAAAGAAATTTGTGCTGAGTACTGAGTGGGTGATTACCATTGACCGCTTGGTGGAGTATGTGGGCGAAGAAGCAGCCAAACCCATTTTGGAAGAAGTCATTAAAAATGAAAAGCAGGTAGCTGAGTGGAAAGATCTGTTTGGAGAAAAGTCACTTCCGAAGAACACAGATGACTTTAAGGCTGACTTACATACCTGGAGAAGACTACCGATTGATACACTCCATTTTAATGAAGCATTTAAATCAGAATTGCTCAACTCGTTATCTGAGCATTGTGAATTGGAGAAATTGCTGGATGGCTCACTAATCCATTCTGACAATTATCATGGATTGAAAGAATTAAATGAGAAGTTGCAAAACAGAACTCAGGCTTTGTATATAGACCCTCCATATAATACTAGTGCAACTGAAATTCTATACAAGAATTCATTTAAGCACGCATCGTGGTGTTCTTTTCTTGAGTCAAGGATAGAAGAATCTGTGCAGCTGATCGCAGATACTGGAATTGCCTGTATCACCATTGATGATTATGAAAAAGAGAATCTTAGCCATATTCTAGATCGCGCTTTTGGCTTTCGGAATAGATTAAGCACGGTATGCATTAGAAATAACCCTTCTGGCAGATCAACTGTTGAAGGTTTTTCAGTGAATCACGAATATGGATTGTTCTACAAAAAATCTTCTGCAGCTGTTCTTGGTAGACTTTCACACAGCCAGAAGCAATTAGATCGTTATGATGAGATAGACGAGAAAACAGGACAACCATTTGAGTGGGAAAATTTTCGGAAAAATGGCACTGACTCGAACAGGTCGGACAGAAAGCAACAATTCTTTCCATTCTATGCTAACACAACAACTAATAAAATTCGAATCCCATCTTTAGAATGGGATGAATCTAAGGAAGAATACAATATTCTTGAAGCCCCTGAAAGCAATGAAAAGATGTTGCTTCCAATCGATGATAATGGAGTCGAAAAAGTCTGGAAATACGGCTTAAAAAGGACTAGCGATAACATTTCAGAATTTCTACTCAAAAAGATGTCTGATGGTTATCAGATATATAGGAAGAAATTCATCAATACGGAAGGCTCATTGCCTCGAACATGGTGGGATGATGCCAAATACTCCGCTAGAGATAATGGAACACGTGAAATCACGAATCTCTTTGGAAGTAAAGACCCGTTTGATTTCCCTAAGTCACCCTATGCAGTTTTGGATAGTTTGAAAGTGTGCTCAACAGGTAAAAAGGCGATTGTACTTGATTACTTCCCAGGATCAGGTACTACCTTTCAAGCTGTTCAAATGTTGAATAAGGAAGATAGCGGTAGTAGACATTGCATTCTAATAGAACAAGGGCAATATTTCTACTCCGTAATTATTCCTAGGGTTAAAAAAATAGCCTACACCTTCGATTGGAAATCAGGCAAGCCAAAAGATGGCAGCATGAATGGTCTTGGAGTATTCTTCAAATACCAACGCTTGGAGCAGTATGAAGAAGCCTTGGAAAACATTGCCTTCAATGCCTCAGAAGATGCAGTACAAAAGGCATTGGAATTTGAGCAGTACATTCCCAAATACTTCTTGGAGTTTGAAACCAAAGGCAGCCAAACCTTAGTTAATACAGCCGCCATGAAAGACCCTTGGGATTACAAACTAAAGGTATGGGATGGCTTTACTTATGATACAGAGCAAGCTGTTGATTTGGTAGAAACCTTCAACTACCTCATAGGGCTTCACATGCAGAAATGCATCACCAAAGAACTCAATGGTAAAAAATACCAATTCATTTACGGTCATAACAATGCCAACAAAAACATTTTGGTTGTATGGCGCTCAGTGAAAGATTGGAGTATAGAAGATTTCAAAGCAGATGCAGCCACATTAGAAACAGGACTCAAAGCCTTTGAATATGATCTGCTTTATATCAATGATCAAGCACATATAGAAGGCTATCAGCCCATTGAAGAAGTATTCAAAAATAAAATGCTACCCTAAGTTATGGCCAAAGATTTAACTACATCAAACGTGCACAGGAAGAACATACTTAATAACAAGTATGCCCTACAGGAGATTGAGCAAGAAGTGGCCTTTTCGGGTATTTTGTTTGAAGGCAGTTTGCGCTACACCAAACGGCAAATCGCTCAATTCTACGATATTGATGAACGTACCGTAGAACGTTATTTGGAGCAGCACGAAGTTGAGTTTAAGGAGAATGGCTATGAAGTTCTCAAGGGTAAAAGGTTAAATGACTTTAAACAAGCTTTCGAGCAGTATATAAGAGACTTGTACGATGGTAAGGACATAAATGTCCCGACCATGCCGGATGGTAGCGACACGGATGTCGGCACCATGGATTCAGATGATACCGACATGAATGTCGCTATCATGGAAGAGAGTATCAAAAAGACCTCTATTTTAGGAGTTTTTAGCTTCCGTGCTTTTCTTAATATCGGCATGTTGCTCACTGAAAGTGATAGAGCGAAACAACTTCGTGTCCTTATCTTGGATATTGTTATTGATACTATAAACAGCAAGATTGGGGGCAACACCAAGTACATTAACCAAAGAGAAGAAGAATTCTTACCCAGCGCCATTCGTGAGTACAATTATCGTCAGGCATTCACGGATGCATTGGATCATTGTATAGTAGATAATAAGTGGAAATATGCTCAATTCACGGATGCTGTCTATAAATCCATCTTTCATGAAAATGCAAAGGAGTATAAGCAAATCTTAAAGCTCAAGCAGAAAGAGTCAGTCCGAGATACTATGTATTCGGAAGTGCTAGACTTAATAGCCGCTTACGAAAATGGATTTGCTGACATTCTCACAAAGAAGAAAGAAGAAAAAGGTCGAAAGCTAACTATGCCTGAAGCAAAGTTGCTTTTTAATCAATTCGAGCAATTTCACGATGCAGCTTTCACTCCCCTGCTAGAAAAAGCCAGAACGCTGATGGCAAGTAGAGATATGGTTTTTCGAGATGCACTTCATGAAAAACTAAAAAACTATGTTACCCATCTCACCGCAGATGAATTTGAAAAGTTTCTCGGTGAAAAGAGTAAAACGCTTGAAGAAAGGCTAAAAGAGAATATTGATGTCTTCAAAAGACTAAAAGACCGATAAGATGGCATTTAACTATTTCGACATAGCGCATGCCATCGAAACACATGACTTCATCATAAATGAATCAGGTGGTTCTCATGGGATGAAGGATATTGGATTACTAGAAGGTGTTTTAGAACACATTCAAAATGACTTGTATTATCCAGAATTTGAGTTAAAGATCACCCACTTGGTATTTTCAATTAACAAATTTCACGCATTTAGTGATGGCAACAAAAGAAGCAGTATAGCATTAGGAGCTTATTTTCTTGAGCTAAATGGGCTTGAATACTGTGTAGATAGGTTCATTATTGAAATGGAAAACATATCAGTGCATGTCGCAGACAACCGAATAGATAAAGACCTTTTGTACGAGATAATCTATTCAATTATAAATGAAGATGATTTCAGCGAAGAACTTCGCTTAAAAATCATTGATGCAACTAACCAAGAAGAGAATTAGAAAGTATGCAACTAGAAAAACAACTTGTCCTTTTCAGGTACATCTTGCATCAGTTGGGTTATGAAGTCTTTGAAGACTTGCGAGATGAGTTTAACAACAAAGAATCAGGCACTAGCTCAACAGGCTATACCTATTTTGCCAGTGCTTTAATGTCTAACTCAGACAAACTCATTGAAGATCGTTCTATACAGCAGTACGATGAAGCCATCCAGGGTTATGAGAAAAAACTCCGTGAAAATCGCGCAGAACCTTTTCTCACATTCAAATACTACCAATGGTTTGCCTTGCTATTTACCGAGTACTTTTTTGACCAATACAGCAACAATGCAAATCAACTGATTGCCAAGCTGAATGACTATGCTAAAGGAAGCAAAGACTTTAAGCAAATAGAAGCCTACACAGAAAAAGACTTGAAGAAACTTGCTTATTGGATGGCTACCGGAAGTGGTAAAACGCTATTGATGCATTGCAACTATTGGCAAATCACCAAGTACTTCAAAGAATGGGAAAACATCATTCTAATTACCCCAAATGAAGGATTAAGCAGGCAACATTACGAAAGCTGTGTTGAAAGCGGCATTGATGCAAAACTATACTCAGGAAGTGAAGAAAGCCTAAAAACCAAAGAAGGTGAAATACTCATTTTAGAGATTACCAAATTGGTTAAAGACAAGGAAGGAGAAGGTGTAAGTGTTGATGTAGATTATTTCTCAGAGTCAAAGAACTTGGTATTCATAGATGAAGGACACAAGGGACAAAAGTCAGAAGAAAGAGCATGGAAAAACCTAAGAGAGCATTTAACTCGTGGAGAAGGGTCATTCACCTTCGAGTATTCAGCAACCTTTGGTCAGATCATTACCAACAGCACCAAAGACTTATTACAGGAATACGGCAAGTCCATCATTTTTGACTACTCCTATCGCCATTTCTATACAGATGGTTATGGCAAAGACTTTAGTGTGTTCAACCTTGACACCAAGAATGAGTACAGTGAAGAACAAAACAAGCTACTTCTAGCAGCCAGTTTGTTAGGTTATTACGAGCAGCTTGAATTGTTTGAGAAATATGAAAAAGAGCTGCGCCAATACAACATCGAGAAACCACTTTGGGTATTTGTTGGAAGCCGTGTTATAAGCTCCAATTCAAGCAGCTTAACTAAAGGAGATAAGGAAAGTGTTTCTGATGTTTCTAGGATTATAAAGTTCTTTAAGTATGCACTTTCATCACCTGCTTCCTTACAGGTGGATATTGACAAAATACTTAATGACAGCACAGGGCTAAGAGATGCAGATGGCAATGATATTTTCAAAGGACACTTTGAACACCTTAGAACATCTAAACCAATTGCTGAGACAATTTTAAGCAAGGTTTTCAATGGCATTGGTAACATAGAAGCCTTCCAGGTAAAACAGGCAGAAGGTGAAATTGCATTAAAGACCAAAACCAGTGATCAATATTTTGCAGTCATCAATATTGGTGATGTACCTAAGTATGCTAAAACGCTTGAAGCAGATACGGAAGGAGAATTAACCATTCAGGATGATAACTTCTCCAACTCATTATTTCAAGCCATTTCAAAGACTAACTCTACCATCAATATCCTAATTGGATCTAAGAAGTTTATCGAAGGTTGGAACTCATGGAGAGTTTCAAGTATGGGCCTAATGAACATGGGTAAAAGCGAAGGTGCTCAAATCATTCAGTTGTTTGGTCGTGGTGTTCGTCTAAAGGGTAAAAACCTATCCCTAAAACGAGAAGAAGCCAACGCTGCTTACCATATCAGAGCATTACAAACCATTTCAATAATGGGTTTGAACGCTTCTTACATGAATCGTTTCTTAACGGAAATAGAGAAAGAAGTACCTGATTACACCAATATCCCAATAGAAATCAAACTCAACCATGAAGAGCTTTGGGATGGGCAAATAATGACCTTCAAAAAACAAGAAGGAAAATCCTTTAAGGATGAATTAATTGAATTGAAATATAGCGCGGATGTGGCGAAAAGGGTCACTATTGACATGCGTAATAAAATCAGCATTGCAGCAGGTGGTTTCAATAGCCAGGTGGCTGAAGAGGTAGTAGATTATCAAGAGAATTTCCTTAAAGAGTTTCGAGACTTTCTCGACTACAACTCACTTTCATTGGAAGCCAACAGGTTCAAGCTACTCAAAGGGTATCAAAACTTAATTATAAATCAACCTGTGCTATCCGAACTAATAGAAAATGGTGGCTTCAATCTATTAAGCCATAAAGGTCAATTTGGTATCAATGAAGCTATTTCAGGCAAAGTACAAGGAGTAGCTGTGAGCTTGGTAAAGGACTACATCAATAAGTTTTATGCTGATAAAGAAAAGGCATTCCTTTCAGAACACCTTACCTATGATATGCTTTCACATAAAGAGCATGAAGCCATGTTCCCCGCTTCACACACCATGATTGTAAAGGTGCCCAAGAAACACGATTCGTTCATTAAAGAATTAGAAGCTAAGATTAAAGTGATGTATAAGAAGGATGATGCTACCCTTCCATCTATTCACTTTGATAAGCACCTTTACTCACCCATAGCTTCAATCGCTGATGGCAAGAAGTTCAAAGAAATTAAAACTGTTCCTGTTCGATTAAATGATGGTGAAAGAGACTTTATCGACCATTTGCGCCAGTTCGTTAAGGAATCAGATAAATTCAAGGACAAGCAGCTATTTGTTCTTCGTAACCTATCGGTTAAAGGCATTGGTTTCTTCATGGATAGCTCTTCATTTTACCCTGACTTTATCCTTTGGGTAGTTGATGGCAAAAAACAATATATCTACTTCCTTGATCCGAAAGGTATTTTACTAGGAGAAACACACTTCAATAATCCAAAAGTATTGTGGTGCAACACCGATGCATCCACTTTGGAAGCTAAAATTCAAGCAGACTTAAAAACTGACAAAAAAGACGTTGAAGTTCACATTTCAGCATTCATTCTATCAGTAACACCGTTTGAAAAAGTCCGAAAGGTTTGGAGCGATGGTAATGTTACTAAAGATGAATTTGCAGAGAACAAGGTGCTTTTTATTGAGAAGAACAAAGAATATCTTAATTCGATTTTTAGGAACATAGCGTCTTTATAGATGATGAATCAATCCAACATGGATATTGAAGAGACGCTGAGGCAATTAAATGCCAAGCTTCACCTTTCTCATACTGGGTTTGCAGATGTTTCAGTTGAAGAAATGACAGCTTCGCTGAATACTTTGCTTGAGGTCATTACAGTTGACTATAAAACGTACAAAGAAAATATAGCCACTGTATTGGCATTATTGGAAAAGTACCAGGCCACATCTATTGCTGCGCTAGTTCCTTGCTTTTTCTCATTGTATAGTGAGCTCATTGAGACAAAAGATCTTGTAGCCCTTCAAACACCTGAAGCTGAATATGATGAACGAGTAGCAATTAAGTTCAAAGATTTACTAGAAATGGCCTTTGAACAAGAATCTAAAGTTAGGATTTCTGACTTCAAACTAGATACAACTAGAATCTCCGAACAGGATCGAGATGAGATAATAAATTACAACATAGATCAACTTCAGGACATTACTAAGAAACTATCCTGGGACGAAGATCTTATTCATGGTGTAATGATTCAACTCCCCGTTTTAAGAGCTTTATTAATTGATTCAGGAAATGTAGAACCCTTTTACTTCCTTCTTGGGTTGGTTATGGATCGTTACAGTAGCTCTGAGTATTACCAACAATCAAGAGATTTAGCTGAGGAAATTCAGATAGCCTCTTACCAAGACAATCTCTCTCATTGGGGGTATTTGGTTTCATTCAGATGCTACTCAGCTACTGGGTCTGTTATTCCTGCTTTGCTCTATGCTAGCTGCAGTTTGTTCAAGGCACTAAATTTTCAGGAAAAGGTAACAAACAAGTATGTGAAAGAGGTCATTTGGCAAGGAGTTAAGTTTTTCCGCAACATTGGACTTTATCCATGGGCCAAAAAAATCTATGAAGATATTCCCCCTCATCTAGGATTAGATAGCTATGAAAAAAGATCTATCGCGCATACTTATTTTACAACTCTACTCCAGATGATGGATGAAAATTTGCCGTCATTAATTTTGGACTATCTAAATGAAAACAGAGAAGATATTTACCAAACGGGGATCCATGATGCTTTACCTTGGTTACTCACCCTTTATAATGTTCGAAGGCTTTATCCAAAGGCAGATTTCAGTTCAACGGGGTTGGGTCATTATCTGGCAACCTTTGAATTGATTGTACCAGAGGAAACGGTGAAAAATCAAAAGGCCATTATTGAAGGTGACTTAAAAACCCTCAAACCACTACTCAAGGAATCACTCTTAAAGCTAAGCTCCACACGTAATGCATCAGATTTGGTGCACGATAATACTATGGCTATTAAAATTGCTAGTAGATTAGTTGAGAACGCAATCATCGAAAAGGACTTCGAAGCTTTGCTTTTGGCGATTATGATTAAAAGCGATTTTAGTTTGGTATTCCAACAAAAAGATGCTGAAGAGTTTGCACCTTTAATTATTCCCGAAACCACTACTCAGGCGTTCGAAAATACATATGGCTCTATCGGTAAAACGCTTAAAGCGTTGAATACGGGTAATGATCAAGCATTTCTTTGGTTAGTAAAGTCTGAAAATAGGCTTTATTGTCTGGAATTGACCAAAAATCAGTTTTCTTGCTTAGATGTGTCTAGCTGGAATCTAAGAGATTTCAAAAAGCTGATTAATAATGGCTTCTTTTCTAAATTGACTTTTGATGAAACGAATAAGTCAACCTCCGGCATGGTTCATACAATCTTACCAGAAGAGCACAGTCAACAATCTGATCAGTATATTGCTCATTTTGAGTTCTTCAGATTGAGTTTTAATGACTATTCGGCCTCACCGCTTCTTATGGTTATGGACATGGATCTTGCCGGATGGCCTCATAACTTGCTTTTAAATAAAGAGGGGGAGCCAATCTACCAAAAAAGGCCTGTCGGAAATGTTTTGAGTACAGAATGGTATATTCAATATGCTAATAAATGCAAGCTAAAAAGAGATTACACCAAGTCAATTTGGATTCCTACTACGGGAGGTGATTTCACTATAAATCTGCTTCACGGTAAACTGGAAGATGTATTAGTGGAAGAAGAGTTTCAAATAACTACTAACCTTGAACCTGATGAGCCAATCGCCTCCGACATCAATATTATTTGTGCACATGGAGGAAGTGATATTGCCCTAAAACAAGTCATTTTCCCCGATGACCATCCACGTATGAATCTGGATAAATATATAGGTAAAGGTAAAGTTCTGATTTTCTTTGTTTGCCATTCTGGTTCAGTTCGCAGTACCCCTTTTGAAAACAGTATTTCTTCAATAATAAAACGCTATATCGGCCTAGGTTATTCATCCATAATTGCTCCGTTTTGGGCACTTCACGTTAGTATCCCTCCGGTTTGGCTAAGGACTTTTATTTCCAATTTAAATAATGGAATGGAAATTATTAATGCTGTTAATAGTGCAAACCTTGTTGTCCATGAAAAATATCCAACCATAGCCGCTTCCGCTTGCCTTCATCTTTATGGAGACCCTCATGTGAGCGTTATTGATTGACTGGATTATATGTAAATGGTAACTTCATGATTCTAAAAAGCTGACTGCATAACTCAACTATAAACACTAAAACCTCACCTCCATTTCCCCTTGTCCAAAACGGCCTTTGCCTTTGGCCATACCGTTTTCTACTTCAATGATCACATCCACTTCATGGGCCAATTCATTGCCGCCCTTGAACTTACCATCTTTAGTAGCATGGAAGATGAATATGAAACTGGTTCGAGGATACTTGTTTTTAAGCTCAATCACGTCTTCCAGCTCCATACCGGCTCGACTCACACTATCAATGAATACGAAGTCATAGGCTCCTAGTTTCCCTGGTAATTCCTCGGAGAAATGTAGTCGTGGATGAATGGCACCTATACGGGTAATTTTCTCCTTCAAAGTATAGCCGTAACCTTCTTCAAAAGCCACGTAAAGCACTTCTCCATGCTTGTTGGCCAGGTGGTGGGCAAAATCCAACATGAGAGTAGATTTTCCGCTTTTAGGTTGACCAAAGACCATGGCCGTGAATCCCACGGAAGGATCACCAATTAATTCCTGGAACTTACCTCGTAAACCGATGGTTTCAAAGTCCATATTCATAAGGTCTTCACTGGAAACGACCCCGGAAAGTCCTTTCGGCTTGCAGGCCTTTGATTTTCCTGTCGACATTCCCAATAGACCATAAATCCCATTGAGCTCACTTTCCTTGATCTCAGGAGACGCTTTTTTATCCCGTAAGAAGATCTTTAATGACTTGTAGGCTTCATTGAGTTTAGTGGCGTAAGGATCATCCTTGCTGATCTTACCATTTTTCACCATTCGCTCCATGGCTTTGAGAAGGCGTTCTGCTCGTTCTTCTATTCCCTCGCGGCCATGTATGGCTACAAATCGCTTCAAAAGCGCAATAGAGTCACGAATTCTTTGTGATGAAGCGACCTCCTTGTAATGCTCTAGATTTTTGGCTGCGATATTGATCTCCGCCTCATCACCCATACGATCTGCACAACGGATCAGTTGATCCTGGATTTGTAAGATCTCCTTTGCGTATGGACTGGTTTTGCGTATGCGTTTCTCCAGCATGGCTTTCTGAAGTGAAGAAAGCAGTCGCATCACGGCAAGCTTGGATTTCACTTTGCCATTCATAGCCACGTACCTGCGGATGAAGCGTATTTCCTCTGGTAGCATTTCTACTGACTTGGGCTCAGAGGAAAATTTCTTTGCTGGTGTCTTCATTGATGGCTTTCTGGGTTTCGCCTTCTTAGCTCCTGTAGTTGAAGCTTTCTTAGATTTTTCTTTCGAAGCCTTGCTTGGCTTTGGCTTTTGTGCTTCTACATAGGTATTGAGCTTTTCAATGTAGGTGTCTACAACACGCTTTATGGTTTCATTTCCAGAATAGCTGTTCTGAGCTAAAGCTTTACGAGTCAGGTCATCGCCTTTCTTCAAGACTTCTGGGAACGTAGAGAAATCGTAATGGCAAGCAGTATTAAGGTAATTCTGTACAGTAATCATGGTTTAAATCGCTAAAAGTTCAAGTTCTAATTCAAGGGCTAGGGCTTCCAGTTCCAGGATGCTGTCGTCTTCATCGATGACTTCAAATTCCGCTTCTTCCTCCTCAGGTTCCGTCCGAGATGGCAGTTCCACCTTGTAGTCCAAGAGGTAATTGAGCTTGGCAAATTCTGCTGCTCTTTCTTCAGCTGTTTTTCCTTCCACCTGGAGCGCAGACTTCTTCTCCTGGATTTCTTTGCGCAACTCCACCCAGCGCAGACTATCCTGATCGCCGTTGTACCGCTCCACTTGTGAAGTCAAGGCATCCTGTTCTTTGGTATAGGTTGAGAGCACTAGGTCAAGATCAGAGTCGATGGTAAAGCCTTTGCTTTTCAGTACGGTCTTCTCCGTCTTACGCACTTTGGAGACGTATTCTTTCAGGTACTCCAGGTACCATTTATTCGAAAAGTAGATACCCAGCATGGAATAACTCGCGTCAACCTTCCTTTCCATAGCGATGATTTCCTTATCGCCAATCTCTGTTGCTGATAGCAGCTCTTCCAGGTCGTCATGCAGCTGATGCGCTTTCTTCTGGAGCTTTACTCTATCGCCTTCTTCCTGCTCATCGGTCAACCAATGACTATTTTTAAGGGAAGCCAGGAAAGCACGCAAGGCTTCTATCGACTTCTCACGATAAGAACGATAATACTGTATATCTCGCTTGATCTCTTCAATCAGAGAAATGGAATGGCGGATGCGTTTATATTGGCGTTGTAACTCTTCCTTTTCTTGGTCGAAGAACATACGCACTAGCCGGTCGATGTCGGTAATCAGAGCCAGTTTCACTTCTTGTGGATCCAAGCTTTCGAGATCTAGCACGTTGCCACGATCTCCCCGGAACCAGATGTCGTTGATTCGAGCCGTTTTCTCTTCCAGCTTCTGGAAGACAAACACGTCCATGGAATCCTGGATAAGGGGCATCACTACCCGCACGTATTCAAATTGGTTTCCCTGTCGCCAAATGCGTCCTTCGAGCTGACGAATATCTGTAGGGTTCCATTCAGGATAGCAATTGTAGATAACCGTTCCGCGCTTTTGCAGATCAATACCTTCTCGAATGGTAGCCGTGCCAATAATGACTTTCACCACTCCTTCCAAGAAGGCCTCCTTGATGTTCTCTTTTCGGGTATCGTTGATTTCAGAGGAGATAATCTCTACCTCGTCCACCTTGGTTTTAGAGTAGGTGACTCCACGTTTGAAACCCAATTCTTCTTCCAGGTATTCTTTGATCATCGAGAAGAATTGCTTTCCTCGGTTCATATAAATGACCTGGCCAGACACTTCTTCTCCGCGCTTTTTATGGTAGTCCTTCACCGAGGCAATACACTCCATCACGTAGGCAATCTTGGGAGAATTCTTCACGAACTCTCGGTAATCCTCCGGCTGGCCATCCAATAAATAAGGAGATAAGGCATTATCCAGGCTATAGGCTAATGCTCTAAAGAGATTACCCATATCCAGCTTTCCCTCTGTGGATTTCTTGGCCAACGAAACGATCTTGTTCTGATTCTCTCGCTGTAGTGGGATCATATTGATATAGGTAAGCGCCTGATCTTTTACCGGTAAACGCTGCTCGGGTTTATCCTCTAGCAGATTGTAGATCATGGGAAGGTTGATTTTCTTCGGGCGTTTAACCCCAGCCTCTTCACCGGTTTTATAAAGAATATGGTTGTAGATGAGCTTTTGTAAAACCCTGCGGTTGGTAAAGCTCTTGATTACTTCTTTCTCAACGATCTCTTCCTTGTAATTGGCCGTCCACTCAATAGTTGGGAGCACAAAGAGGTCGAAGAACGTATCGATATTGTAAATCCCGCTGCTCACCAAACTTTCGTAGCCAACCAGGGAGAGCATGGAGTAGATTTCCAGCGGTGAGTTCGTGAATGGCGTAGCGGTGAGCAGCATGGTGTTTCGACCATACTTGCGCTGGATGTAGTTCAGAATCAAAAAGGCCTTTTGACCGGTTTCCGAAACCGCACTTTGAATGCTGTAGCGTTTGCCTTTGTCCTCGTCTGCTTTTACCGAAGCAAAGACGTTTTTACAACGATGCGCCTCATCGATTACTACATAATCAAAGCCCAGAGCATCCACATCGGCCACGGTATTCTTGAGACCCACACCAATCATCTCCCGGAATTTCTGGTACTTGATCTCCTTGTCGCGTTCACTTTTCTCAGAAGACTGGCCCACGATATTAACCAGCTCGGTAAAGAGTGATTCCGAAACATCCTGACCAAAGCCCAAACGTTTGAATCCTTCGTAGGTCACAATGGTAATCGACTTTTTGGCCACTGGCTTATTCAAGTTCAAGCCTTTGATGACCTGGGTGCCGAGGTTGTACAAATCGTTGAGCTGGACATCGGTGTAGGACAACACCCCAGGAACGAACTCCCCGGATTTCTTATCGGTGTAACCAATGAGCTCCGCAATCCATTTCTTGTAGGTAGGTTTAGGTACTACAATGAGAGGCCTGGCACATTTACCACTATATAGGGCATGCGCTAGATTGGTGATGGCGGTCATGGTTTTCCCAACGCCAACGTCAAAGGCATTGATTCCAGACCCCATGGCCTCCATAAAGGCGATACCTTCACGTTGGATATCCGTGATCTGGAGGACACCACTTTTAAATTTCCGGGAACATTCAAATCCAACCGGAACCTTGTGGTGCTTGATATCCGCCTGAGCATTGTAAAGACGGTTCCATGAATAATCTAGTCGCTGTTGATCCTCAAAAGTCAGCACTTCGTGCAGGAACTTTGAAAAAAGCTTTTCGCCTTCCTCGCGGGCATTGGCCTTGAGTTCCGCTTTTTCCTCTTTGCTCAATCGGTCATCGCGCAATGGACGATTAAGGAGGTAGTAATCCGAAATATCAATGGCCGAGCTTTTGACAAAGTCAGTCTCTTGTAGGGTATAAAGCCATTTGATAAAAACGTTTTGCAAGGTGTACCTGCGCTCACCATCAAATTGCAGGTTGATGGATTCCTTTGCATTCTTGCGTGCAATGCGACCATTGACTTTTTTGAACTCGCTGGCCGATTCCACATCCATGTATTCTTCGCGAACCTGAGTGATGAAGAAGGTGTCCAAATTGGCTGCAAAATCAGAGATAGCGGTAATGATGGGGCGTTCCTTTTCATCCGGGTTGGTTACCGTCATGAGTTGGGGCTTAGCCCCTGAAATTTCTTTGAGGTGATTCTGATAGATGGATTCTCCCCAAGCCTCGATTATGTATTGCTTGTCCGACTCAAGTTGGAGTTCACGGTCGTACATATTGCCAAAAGTGTAGATCGGAAGGGGTAGTAATTCACCACCATGATAGAAGAGCACTCCTTCCTCAACCAGGCGATTGAGCTCCTTTTGATTGCTCGTAGCTTCACCTTTGATAAGGGAGCAATCCTGGGTTTTCACTTTAAATAAGCCCGACCCGGAACGAACGATGTGGTAGCTGGTGCCGGACTTACTTTCCTCATCACGAATCCACTTTCCCAATACTTCACCTGGATAGGCCATGCGTATCTCGGCCATCCGGTTATCGTATAGTAGCGTTGCTGTTTTAACTTTTACTTCCTTGGTAGCTTCGCCTTCTTTCAAAAAATAGGCTTCCCAGCCATGCATAGGTACACCCACACTACGTTTATACCATACCCATGCCTGGATTTCACTTTTTGAGATTCCCTGATTGTACCGTTTAACCACCTCTGAAAAGGGCATCACATTCGAAGTGGTAGCTCTACCCAAGCCGTCCATTTCAGGACTTTCGGCCAAAAGTTTTTTAAGGGTCTCTGATTGTGCTGCTAGTCGCGCAGCGGTATATCCATTAAGGCTACCCAAACCAGAGGCACTGCTGATTCCATTTAAATAGCTCATAGATCAAATAGCTTTAGTTCCAGCTCTAAGGCTTGCGCCTCAAGCTCAATATCATTTTGGCTGTCCAGGGTGCTTTCAATAGCTCTTTCTACATCTTCCCTGGTTCCTGAAATGCTCACCGGGAAATCGCGCGAACTGCTCACCACCTCCTGACCACAGATCTTTTCAGGATGGATATGGAAATAAGTTCCATAGGTCATGAGCTCCGTGGTACTTAGTGGTTCATTCGAGAAGTCTCTGTCCTTCTCAACCAACAAAACCATTTCATCCTCGTTAAAGCCCTCCGGAAATACTCCGTTTCGCACCTGAGCAATCTGTAATTCGATTTCCTTTCTTCGTTGTGAGGAAGCTGTTTTTAGCTCATAGTTTAACTCACCGCGCAGGTGATTCAAAGCGGCAATACGAGCCCTTGAATATTGAGGTGCGATTAATTCCATTCCATTTCAATTTGAGGGATGACTGCTTCCGGAATTCGATTGTCTCGCAAGACCTTCTCAAGAATGCGTTCTTCTAACTTTTGATAGCCCTCCTGGCTTTGGATCATTCGATAGATGTTAGGCGAATTAGCCGCAGTTACTTGTCGCAAGGCCTTCAGAATACGCTCACGCATGGCTGTTATCACCGAATCTTCGCCAGGACCAGAAAGCGATCCTTCTCCTTGATCAGCAAAAGAGTAATAACCGTCAGCGGTACAAATGATGTGATCCAATACCGATATATCAAACATCGAAGCTGCTTCTTTCAGTTTCTTGGTCATCCTACGATCCGCCTCACTGGGACTGGTATTTCCACTTGGGTGATTATGGGAAATGATCATCGCCTTGGATAATGTTTTAATGGCTACAGCGGTGATAATCTCTATATCGACCTGGGTAGAGTTGATCGTACCTTTTGAATGCTTGTAGTAGCCAGTGATTCGGTTGGCCTGGTTCATATAGAGCACGACAAAATGCTCCTGAATCTCCATCCCATCAAAAATGACATCCTTGATGAAGTTGTAGGCATCTCGCGAACTACGCACTTGATTGTCGTATAGCTTTTCTTCCTTGAAGGTGATGTCGATCTCACGCACTTTAAAATCGCGTTCGATGTCGCTGATTTGGAGCTCTAGCTCATTCAGATCAACTCCGTCTAGGACAATCGTTCCGGCATGTGAGGGTATTTCGTATCGTTTCATTTTCTTCTAAGTATGATAATGTCTGTGGGTACTTGTGAATGCTTGAAGACAGGTGGTAACCGGTAGGCATCTACCAGGTCAGCCAATTCACTGATCTTTTCCTTTTCACCCTGGTAGGAAACTCCACTTCGCATGATGTTACTGGATGTCACAAAGACTAGAAGGCCACCACGTTTAAGCAGTTGCAGAGACTTGAACATGAAGAACGTCTCGAACTGCTTGAATTTTTCCTTTTTGAAAAAAGGAGCATATTGACCGCTGTACTTGCCGTAAGGAGGATTAGAAATGACCAGAGAGAAAGGGTAATCTAAGAGCCAGCTTATATCGCGCGTTAAAACAGAGGTATATCTCGGCCCCTGGAGAAAAGCCGTTTCAAAATGCTGGTCGTAGACTTTAACCTGCGGGTACAGCACTTTTGTAATACGTGCCGCAAAAGGGTTGATCTCAAAGGCGGTAATATCCGGATGTTTTGGAGCATCCTTAAGAAAGCGACCGGTTCCACAGGAAGGCTCCAGAATAGATCCTCCATCATACCCATGATGGATGGCCAGCTCCCATATCTTTTTACAGAGCCACTCCGGGGTATAAAACTCATGAAGCAAGCCTTGGCCGCGTGCACCTTTAGAGGCTAACCCACCAGCTCCTTCATATTGAGCAATGAATTCCCTTTCGGCAAAAGTGTAGGGTTCTCGTGCCGCTTCCTTTCTTTGAATTAAGGATTCGATGGCAATATTTCGCTCGTGTGGATTCAATCTTCAATTTCAATGTGTTGGGTGTATTCAATCTGAGCGTTAGGATTCTTTAAGCTCACTCGCTGCATGAGTTTTCGAGGAGAGAAAATCCAAAGCCAAGGTCTTTCACGTTCCCCTCGATAAACCACCTGAACCAAAGTGTCACGGTAGGCTAGGTTGAGTTGTTGCTGGTCGCCAATCGCAGTTCCTTCGATATCAAAGAATCCATCATCGTAGCTAAATAGCTTTACCGGAACCGTATCATATATGATGGAGTCACGAAGCAGAACGGTGGCTGGGGTTTTTACTTCAAAACCAGCGGTAGTCACAGATTCTGCGCGTGAAAGCTTCACCCCAAGCTGCTTGATTTCTGAAGCCATTTGAGGGAGCAAGGCGGCAAGCTCTTTGCTTTTCAGTTCCAAAACACGATTCTGTGCAACCAATTGGCCGTTTTCAGTCCTGAATTCAATCAGCTCTTCTTGAAGCGATACATTGGCTGAAAGCACGCGCTTATAGGAGCGCTGGGTTTCTTGCCAAGCATCATGTAGAAGCCAAGTGAGACTTACCGAAAGCAATAAGCCTGTACCAAGGATCAGTATGCCTTTAAGCTTGCTCATTTGTTGTGGTCTGTCGGTCTTTTAGTTTCTGCCCAGATATAGGTTGATAGAATCGTCATTACCCCTGCAATACAAGTGGTGGCTACGGTTTCCAAATCCTGGTAAATGGCGATATAAGTGGTACTAATTAGAAACACTAAGGCCACCCAAGTAATAACCAGTCTTTTACTCTTACTAATCATGGTCTCACCCAAGCCTCGCCATCAAAAACCTCTATTACCAAGCTTCCTTCCTGAACAAGCAGTCTAGAGTTTCCTGGCTCTTCTAAAACACCTTCTTGCTGACACCAATACATCGCATCTTGATAAGCAACCATAATCATTTGGCCTCCTGTAAATTGCTGGGGTGCACTAAAGGACTTGGTCCCGGTCACTTGCTGACCGGAACTCAAGTCCATGGCACCCTCCACCTGTTTGGCTTTAATGCGATCCATGGTTTAATTTTAACGATGAGCGTATTGAACCGTAAGGGTATCGGTTCCTTCTGTCTCATAAGGAACCGTATAGGTCAGGTTGGAAGATCCTGGCGTGAACGAAACCGTTTTCACTCGGATACCATTGAAGAAAACCATCGGCACAAATCCAGGAGCCACTAAATGATTCAGCTCAAGAGCTACTGGTAGACCTCCTCCGCTCACAATGCCTGTAAAGTCCTCTACGGCTTCGGTAAAGGCCAACTCACGTGCATTTGCAGCACTTAAAGCAGTGTCCGCGGTGGATTGAGCTGCGGCCGCTTCGCTACGAGCGGTATTAGCTGTAGCTTGAGCATTATCTGCCTTAGTCTCCGCAGTGTTGGCTGTTGATTGTGCATTATTGGCCGCTAATTGAGCTGTGGCTGCATTACTTAGAGCAGTATCCGCGGCTGATTGAGCAGCAGCGGCCTCCGTACGGGCCGTATTAGCAGTGCTCTGAGCGGTAATGGCTTTATTGTTGGCCGTATTAGCGGTAGTTAATGCGGTATCTGCTGTGGCGATATTGTCAGCTAAATCACTCTCAATCTGATCTAAGTTTACTGGCTGAGTAACACTCAAATGATCAAGCTTGCTCTTCTCGCTATCCGTAAAAGCATTGGTATTGGCATTGCTTTCATAGGCACTCTTTACCGCCTCCTTGGATAAAGCATTGGTAAAAAGATCTTCATCAGCTACTTTGACAAACTCTGAGGTTGAACCTTGACCATTGGTAACACTAGAGACCAAGTACAGAGCCCACTTTCCATCTCCATCATTGGAGACAAAAACACGATCCGATACTTTAAGACCAGTTAAGGCATTGCGTGCGGTAATGGAGGCAACGCTATAGGCGTCTTCAGCGCCTGCTACCATATTTTGAACCTCGGCCTTTGAATAGACATCAAGATTGGTTCGGGCTGATGCAGCATTGACATCAGAAAGGTTGTTCGACTTCTTTACAACGGCGGAGTCGAGAGCTTTGGAGGCAAGCGCACTTACTAAGCCTTCGACCTGTTTCTGTTTGATAAACTCACTCATGGTTATCGGATTTGTAATTAATAATTAAGATTCTAAGGTTGTTTTGGGATAGCGCAGCACTACTCTATCAGTGGTTTCCAGATCAAAGCCACCATGCCAATAAAGACGATCCCCTTCAATATGAAAGTCTCGTGTAGTACCATATTGGTAGAGTACGCTATTAACCGTAAGGAAAACCGAATCTGTATCGGTAATCACTTCAGGGTTAAAGAAGACGTTTTCCCCATTTTCCAAAATGGTCAGCTCTAAGGTGATCCAGTCAATGTTTCCCGCGCTACCTCCAAGTGAGAAGTCTGCACAAGAGGAAATTTGATAGACTTCGTCACGGATGATGATTTCATCGTTTACCCTGTCTCCAATAAGTTCCAGCAACTCTTTAGTTGAAAAGACCCTGGTGCTGCCACTGCGTATTTCCTTTAGTGTAAATGCCATACTATTTCTTTCGTTTTTTAAGCCAAAACCAAGCTATTACTCCCGCTATGAGCATGACCCCAATGGTTTTTCCAGGTTTTGACTCAATGAACTCAAGTCCTTTTTTTTTACAATGCTCGAGATGCTATTGAAAGTGCTGATAATACCCTTGCGGTAATTCTCGCGGTTGTCACCGTTACTCTCGCTGATATAGGGGCTATAAGCAATTGCTCGAGCGTAGGCGGTAGAGTCGTTGTTCACAGCATGTGCCGTTTTGTAACGACTCGATATCAAACGAGCAAAGTCATAGAAGCTATCCTGTTCCGTTTTGTAAACCCTAAATTTTAATCGATACTGGTTGTTGGCTACCGAATAGCTACCGTCCCAAAATTCATTGGGTGAACCTGCGGCGGTTATGCCGAAAAAGTTCTTACGAACTCGGGCCCCAAAACTTGAGCCCCAGCCACTTTCAAATGCCGCTTGGGCCAAGATGATTTCAGGTTTCATACCAAATCGCTGTCCTGCTTTTACAGCCATCGGGTAATAGGTAGTTGTAAATTTTTCTTTATCCATTATTCCGTTCTTATTTGATTAGAATTGATCCATCGGTCGTTGCCTTCCAGGGTTCTCACAAGCGTGTAGTTCATAGCGTTGCCATCCAAGCTCATCACCGGGTAGCCCAGCAGAACATCTTCCAGTACACTTGCAATGGGCTGGAACTTTTCACCCAATACCATTGCCGCTTCATTGGTAATCACTCTTGATCCAGGTGCCGACAACCAACCCAAACCTGGAATGGGAAGCATATAGCTCAGTTGATTTCGAGCATTAGGATAGGCTTGTGCAAGAGCGGATTCAGAGGTGAACTGAGCTATATAATTACTGGAGGCACTTATCCATAAAAGCATAGACTGCCCAACCTTCGAGGCTAAAGATCCTGGTGCTACAGCGCCAACTCGAAAAGCCACTTCAATGAACTTCACATTGTTCTTGCTGTCAAAATGTTGTTTGCCTGTAGCATAGCCGATGAACTCTCCAGGGCTAGCCGTTTTGTAGATATTCTTGTTTTCGCCCACCTCATACCAAGCACCATGATAGGAAGCATCGGGAGACGTCCGCACAAACACGCTGCGTTTGGCAACAATCATCCTTTGGGGAGCGGTATAAGCTCCAGAAGAACTTCTGCTACTGCTTGAGGAACCCGAACTGTTATTGATTCGGTTGTTCGAGATGGTTTGTAGAAATGCGTTGAATTTGTCGGTTGAAAGTTCTCCTTGCAGATCCTGAATAAGTTCCTTCCCATACAAGTTGCGATAAGCGGTAGCCACCGCATCCAGATTGGTTATTTGCGAAGCAATCTGAGCAATGGCATCCTCATTGGTACCGTCACTCCACATGAGCCAGGAAACCCCACTCGGGTTCATAGCCGAGCGTAAGCCCATGGCTTGTCGCACTTCAGGGCTTTGATCCGCCAATACAGAAGTGTTTCTTGAGCGCATGTTTTTAATGGCTTTACGGGTTACTCGATAGCCCAGATAGAGTCCACCGGCAATCATCAACCCGCGAAGGATCTTTTGTTGCTGCTCTTTTGATATGGGAAGCACAGGAATCATTAGATCATCAATCGGATTCGCATTTGAGTCACTTTACTGGCCAATTTCTTACCAATAGACGTCCATTCCTTGGCCGTAAAATGACCAGACATACTGCTCATAGCTGTGGCTATTTCCTGAGCCTCGGCATCGGATTTTGCCTTAATGAGAATGGTCTTTTGATAGTTCATGATGCTTGTTCATTTTGTTGGGTCAAATGAGCAAGGAGCCCTCCAATCAGGGATGGGTTATTGCTCAATTCAATAAATACAAGGTAGAGTTGACCAAGTTGGGCGTCATCTAGCGACTGCATGAATTCACTTACCAGTTCGATGATGGTTTCCCTTTGAGTCTTCTCAGTTTCATCAATAGTTGTAGAGGTGTCTTCTATTCCAGCAAGAGCTCCCAGGGTGTTTCCAAGGGGTGTGGCACTTAGCATTTTGGCTAGTCCAGGAAAGGCCAAGCCAAGAATATTCGCGTAGTATTCTACCTTCTTCTTTGCTTCTACAACTTCCTCCATTTCTTCGATCTGCTTTTTGAGCTGATCATTTTCATGGGAGAGTTGCTCATTGTCGCTTCGCAGTTCCTCAAGCTCTTCGGTACGTCTGAGCTCCGCAATCTTTTGATTCAACAGGTCACTAACTTCGGCTTCACCCAGACCTTGGAAATCGGTTTGTGTGTTTACCATAGGCGTCGGATCCACATCGAATGAAAAGGTCTTGGTCCAGAGCAGCATATCGTCATCCCCTCGTAGCTCAACTCTCAGCTTATCTGGTGCTTCAGACTGGATGTACTGATGCATCAAACGCGTGAAATTCTTGGAAGGTGAACGGTCAATGCTGTTGAGCTTTTTGCCCCTTTTAGAGAGGTAAGCCGAACACATGATGTCCTGGTGGCCGAGCGTGCGCTGAGCAGAAATCGCCTTTCGAATGGTGGAAGCGATATTGTATCGTCTGTTTTTCTCTAGTTCGCTCATGCTCTTGGAATGGCTCTAATGAATTCAACTTGGGAAAGGGCTCCTGGAGATGGAAGATGAATAGCCAGTTGACCACCAAACTCCTGAATCTTGGTAATCCCGCGAGATGGCCAATTCTCATCTACCTGTAAAATAGCTGTCTCACTGGCAATGGTGGTACCTTGAGGTAGCTCATGGGTAAGCAGGTAGTAATAGCCACGGTTGGCATCGGCATAGTAATCCCTCTTTGAAGGATCCAACACCAAGGTGAAGACATCCAAGTAAAAATCCTTCACCTGGCGAGTGGCCAGTAGACGCTCTACATATCCTATGGATTCAACAGATATCATGATTTATAACAGTGAAAGGTGAATCGAACTTTGTACGGGGTGAACTCCGCAGTTTCAGGATCAAATTCCTGCATACCGAGGTCACGATAGAAGCCCGTTACCATGCGGTTTTGTAATTGTTGAATGGAAAGGGGAAGAAGCTCGGGACGGTGGTGTGTCTGGTCATTAAAATGCTCCTGGCTTACTAGCGGCACTGTAAAGTTGACCGGATGGACTTTCTTGCCCTCAAACTCTAATGAATATTCACCAAAGACGGGGATTACCGGACTATCCATGGGGATTCGCCCCACCACGATTGCCTGTACACCAAAGCATTCTGCTGCATCTCCAGATAAACGGAAATCAAGGGGCACCACCTGAAAAGGGCGGTACACCTGAATCGTCCGATTGAGCCTAACTATCCCTTTCATTCTTCCTCATTCACTAACCACAAAAAAACTTTGGCTTCGTAGGGAAAGCTTACCCCTTCAATGCTGGGGTCGGTATATCTACCTTCAAAAGCATTCCCTGCGGCCTCGAGCTTTTCTTCAAATCGAAAGAACTTGTTATTAGGCGCAACCCCTTGTCCACAGGTAATAAGACGTACATCGTGATCGTCATCAAATACGTCCTGCCCTCCAACCTTAAAACTCAGGGTTGCGCCATATTCTATTTTAGGGTCGGGTAAGGCCACGAAAATGCCCCGGATACGACCGTAAGACTTCTCCGTTTCACCGGTGAACCTCACAGTCGCTCCGGCCTGGGGCACCCCAATGCGTATCATTTGGAACTTGTGGTCTTTCATGGCTCCCTAACCTTATGCTTTGACAATGATGGTTCCGCGCAGAATAGTCTTCACATAAGTTCCAGCTGGCGCGTTTGAACCCCACTCCAGGTTAAACTCAATGGTTTGCTGATCCTTGATCAGTTTAGGATTGTCCAAACGGTAATGTCCAACTGGAATGGTTTGACCAGAAGTGTTGAACAGCTCATTGGAAGCATTTTGAATCAAGTTGGTGCCATTGGCGATGAACTCGAATTCACCATTGCGCAGATAATCCGGAATCACACCGAAATTCACATCGTGAACGGTATCTTCCGCACCAGCTACACCAGAGAGAAGAGTAAGACCATTCAACATGAAGAAATTGCCTTTCTCCAACTTCGCAGATGAGATATTGGACAAACCAACCACTTTGTTGTCATCGTCCTTCAAGAGCTTCTGAACGCGAGACCCGGAAACATCCTTTACCACATAGTAAGCTGCATCCACCGCTTGCAAGGTCTTACGCGCGAGGCCTTCCTGGATATCGCGTGGCAAGAGGTGTAAGCGTTTCTCCAACTCACCTCTGGAGCCCTTACTGGGTGCCATGTTTCGGCTTCGCGCGAATTGGCGAATCGCCTTGGTAAACTTTTTCTTTGCCTGGGGAGTAGCTCCTTCCAAGGCCATAAGCAATTCCTCGTCACTGATTGCGCCGAGAAGTGTAAACTCACTTTGAGTGATTTCTCCTAATGTCATCATAATGATTCGTTGTTTAAATGATTTCGATTTCGGCGTCAGTATAATCGCTTACAACCTCGCCAGGGCTGTATGATTTTATTGTTTGCTCTTCTACCTCATAGGTGCTAGCCGATAAGGCTGGAAGATTGGGTTCGTAGGATTCAATGGAATGCACGACCGGATCCTGGTATACCGTCATTGGAGCTGCCATTTCAGGAGTGCCATCCAAGCCGCTCAACAAGTCCTTTTTCAAAACGACCTTAACTGTTGAGACTACACCTGATGCACCTACACCGGCAGATAGCATTTTGAGATCTTGATTTTTAAGCTTGAGACTTCCAAGTACGCCTGCACCAAGAAGTGCAGCTGGACGTACAAACTTTTTAGCTTGGAAGCCAGGAAGGGTATCGTCCACCTTCAACACTTTGTCGATGGCTTTTCCTCCCATGGTACCGAGGATCATTCCTCCACTGATCATAGCCAGAGAGCGCAGCTCGCCCAGCATGGCCTTGTTTGATACTTTCTTTGTTCTCATGAGATGTTTATTTAAGCGTTACTTTTTTGATTGTGCTTTTGCGTTTTGTGGAGGTTCTTTTTGTGGGTGTTTTGCGGGTTCCCGATAATCCCCGTGAGGTTTTCTTTTTCGGCTTGAGCAGCATATAACCGCCAATGAGTACGGCACCTGCTCCCAGGGCTGCCACAGCCGGATTATTCTTCACAAAGGCCATGATGCCGCCACCGGATGATCCCTGTGCAGCAGTAGATTGTGGTGGTGCTAATGGCGGAACACTAGCCTGGACAATGGGCATTGATGGTGCATTAGTAGGAATACTCACATTGCTAGGTACATTGGAGGTTTGTTGTGCAGAGGCAGCCTCGGCCTGAAGATTATTGGTGGATGTATCCTCACCAGGGGAAAACAAACCGGAGTCCTTTAGAATCTTAATGGCAGCTACAATAACTGGAGTAGCAGCAGCCACAGCAGCAGTCATGGAAATAGGTTCGCCCAACCCGCTCAAGTCATAGGCATCCGGATGCAGTTCCCCGTTAAGTCCACCGGCACGTCCTTTCAGAATGGCATCTTTTAATGCACTTCGTTTTCCCTGAAGTTTATCAGCATACAGGCTTTCAATTCTTGACAAAGCAGTTTTCGCTTTACGCCACTCATTAGCCGAAACACCTTTCGCAGCGGCTTGTGATTGAGTAGCATACGCCCATTTAAGCTTAGAAGCCATCTTCTTTAAGTTGAGCTTCATGGCGGCTAAGAATCCAAGTCGAGCGGTTACACTTAGTGGATTGTAGCGGACAATGGCTTTACCCACTTTTTGCGCTACGTTCTTGATGCCTGAACCAACTTTCTTCGCGAAATCGCCTATACGTTTAAAGAAGCCTCTTCGAGCAGCACCGAGTGCATCATCATCCCAATCCCAATCGTCCTCGTAGCCGGAAAAACCATTCTTCAAGTTGAGCTTCTCCTCATTCTGCGCGAGTACTTCAAGCGCTTCATCACGCTTATCGGTGTACCAATACTGGATAGCATAATCCAGCATCTTTAAGAATGCCTGAGGATCCTCGATGTGCGATATATGATTTGGATTGGCTGCTACCGCATTTCGGGTAGAAACCAGATAGCGATACATTGCATCCAACTGTTCTTCCTCGCTTGCATTTCCCAATTCATCGAAGTCAGGAAAGCCAAGTAAAACATCGCTGAGCTCGTCATCATGGCCACTCAGCACAGCCACGTCTATACCGGAAAGGTTCATATCAAAATCTTTATGTTCTGAAAAAGGTTTTTCGTAGTTGAAGCGGGAGAGCACAGGGTCGATGATGATGTTTCCGGTACCGTTGGGAACTACCACGTACACATGTTGGAAGTGGTCGCCACCATATTTGGTGATCCGAAAAGCATGAGGGATTTTCAAGTTGGTGAGGATAGAGCTAGCGAAAATGGAGAAGCAATCGCAGTCGATTCCTTCCTGACGATCTGCCCAGCTACGCGCAGGCCTTCTTAGTTGCTCCAAACCACGTTTATCCAGCTTGTACTGAATATGATGGTAGAGGAAGTCCCAGATATTCTGGCTGGTCTGGATTTTAGATTCTCCTTGTAAATGCAGGGCTATGGCTTTGGTATCATCGATGTATCGCCAAACCACACGTTTCATTAAATCAACGGTGTCTTCAACCTCACCATCTTCAATGATGATTCGATCGGAAACTTCTGGCTTGGGAAAGAAGTGATCATACTTTCTTCCGTCCCGAATCGTGCGATAACCGCTGGTAATAGACCCTATTTGAAATCTTGTTTTCATACCAGGCGTTCAGGAGTTGATTCGTAAAAGATGTCATTCACATACACCGAGTAGCGGTATTCCAAGGGCAGGTTGAGAGACTGAATACTGGTGTTGCCACCACGAACGAGTGCGGGAATACGACTTACTAGATTGGAGATATAGGGAGTTAATGCACTCCAGGGCACTTCCACCTGAGCCACTCCCAAAGAGGTTTGATTTAGAGGTGCAATGGTGTATTGATCCCGTGTGGGAACACTAGAAGCGACATACTTTCCACCAGTGGAAATCGTAATTACAGGCTTTGTGATTTGAACACTGACATTGGTAGGGTTGTCCACGTAGATATCCGTGGCCAGTGTAATTCCAGTAAAGGTGATTTTCGCAATACGCGGATTAAGAGTGCGCACCACAGATTTATCGCTCAATCGTTTGGCACTCAATGCTCGACTACCCCAATAGAGAAGCCCACCGATAATTCCTATGGCTAGAACGCTTCTCACTTTGTATCTTTCCCTTTGCGGAATCGTTGATAGATGAGATCCATAGCTACTTTTACGCAATAGCCCACACTGGCACTGACCACTGCATATGCAGCTACGTCAATGACGCCTGGAAATGTGATGGTCGTGTTGGAAAATTGCTCCGACAAGGCTCGGGAGAGACCTCCGAGCATCCCGGAAGCGGTAGTAGCAAAAGAAAGACTATGGTCGTGCTGCATCTTCAATGATTTCACATGATTGTGAAAGCGAAGATTAGCTTCCCTGGCGAGGTGGGGGCGACAAACTAGTACAAAAAATGATATAAATTGACCTATTTAGATCTAAGTAGATTAATTACAAAAGGATTATATTGATGCAATTAAATTATGGTTAGAAAGAAAGTTAATATACCAGCAATTCACGACAAAGATTTGCAAGATATTCTTAAGGAATTTAATCTATTGGATAGAATCAATTTGGGCGAAATCACATGCTTAAACTGTTCCAAAGAGATCACAATTGAAAATCTCGGAGGACTTGTTTCAAAGGATGGAGGGATAAAAGTATTCTGTGATGATCCAGAATGCATTGCCCTGGAAACCCCTAATAATGAATTATATGAATAAGTTAGTAGAGGAAATTCTAAAGTTTGGATTAGTTCCCGCGATTCTTGTTGTCTTTATATTTCTAATTGTTCAAGATCCTGATCGTGCGGAGAAATTAAAGGCTGTAATAACCAAACCCTTCTTTGATCTTTTTAGATGGTTTTCCAAAACGAGGATCTCAAGTGAGGTAAATTCTAGTCTAAATACTTACTTCAAGTCATCAGTTTTTAATCAATTAATCCACGACCCAGATACTCAGTTTAAAGTTAAGTGGGTCAAGAATTCAAAGGACCCCTATTTTAAGGAAAATGGTAGTTTAATTTTACGTCTTAAAGAGGATAAAGATCAAACAAAGAATGTTATTAATGCCGCCAAAATTGCGATTCCCCACGTGGTCTGTCCGTTAATCAGAAGTCACCTAGATCAGAATATTAGAAGCGCAGTAGATTTGACGATTTTACAAAAGCTATCTGAACGCCTAGGCAGACACGGTAAGGCCGTTTTCAAACGATATTTTCTGGATCCTGAGGTCGAAAATGACCCAACCCTGTCTGATGTACTTTCGAAGTTAGTTGAACTGGACAAACATGGGGTTTACACTCCCATATTCTTGAATGAGTTGGAACTTGTTGGCGAAGAACTCTATGCTAACTCAGATTATAATAATTACTCCAAAGAAGTTCTTGATTTCACCCAATACCTTTTGAATATCGTAAAGAGAAACACAGGAGATGAAATAGAACTTAACTATATCAGAAGCCCGTTTAAGTTAGGCACAATCTTATTAGCAAAAACAAACAAGGCACAAACCCAAGGCGTTAGGCCTTATCTAAGAAGGCTGCGGATGAAATTAGATAAAGGATGTGATAGCATTTATTTGATTTCTTTTCCCAATAGCTATGACTTTTTTAACAAGATTCTAAAAATTATCAACTCTCACGAATCGCTTGAAGTTTCCAAAGTGATAAACACGGTAGATTTTCAGCCATCACGAGGCAGCAATTCGCAGAACTATAAAATTGCGATACTTTCAAATAACGGTGTTTCTGGTTCTTACGGCTTTAAGGAAAGAGTCAATGCCAATAATTTGCAAGTGGGCGATATCTATTCCTGTGAAGTTGAAGATGTTTCAGAACGCGAAGCTCTGGTGAATTTACTTGGCTTAAGAGCGTATGTCAAATCATCTCAATCATCTTGGCTTCCATGTGTGACCTGCAAAAACACCTTGGTGGTTGGTGATGAATATAACTTTAAGATTCTCGAAATTGACTTTAACACCGGGACTATAAGCATGTCAAGAAGAGTGGACGAGGAAAACCCCTGGTTGACTAACGACAGTCCTGAGGTGGGAAGTAAAATTGAATTTAAAGTAATTAAAGTTCATAAAGGCAATCTAGAAGGGGTTTGGAACAACCAGTTTGTCCATATTCCTAACGAAGAAATCTCTTGGCTTGGATATAGTGTTTCTGAGCTATCTCAGTTCATTGGTGAAGTCTTAGATGCTCAAGTAACAGCTCTTGATGAAGCAGAATTCAAAATTATTGGCAGTTTAAAGAATCTGTATGAAGATCCTTGGCCAAAGATTAATGAACTCTTCAAAAAAGGCCAGGAGTTTCATGGAAAGGTGGTCCGTGTTAATGACAATCATGTAATTGTTGAAATTGATTATTCAGTTGTTGGCATCTTGCCTCGCGAAAGTTTAGAAAAGGCAGGTTTTGAGTACGCCAACTTTAATGAAACCATGCAGGTTGGTCAAGGAGTTGATGTTTACATAAGCAAAGTATTCATTGCGAAGAAAAAAATCCGATTCGACCTTACAAGGAATAAGACTCCAAACTAGATTTTTGATGTATGATTCAGACAGAGGTTCATTTTGAAGATCATAAATCAGTAATTGAGAGGGAGATCAGGGCGGCAAAATCATCAATATATATTGCTGTAGCTTGGATAAACTTTAAAACATATGCTGAATTATTTCGATCTGTATTAGAAAGTGACGTAGAATTGAACATTATCTGTTCAGATAATTGGCAGAATCGATCTCACCAAGCAGAAATTAATGAGCTCATTGAGCTTGGAGCCATTATTCGTTTATTGAAGATGCCATATACTCGAAATTATATGCATCACAAATTTGCAGTTATCGATCAGTTAGTAATTCTAAATGGCTCATTCAATTGGTCACCTAATGCGGAGAAAAGCATTGAGAATTTGATGGTTGTTCGAAATGCAAATAATGAAGTAAATGCGTTTTTAGAAGAATTCAAAAGACTTCTTTCTATTGAAACTGAGATATTGAGAGAGTTACAAAAAAAGAAGGGATGTCAAGTAAAAGGCTGTAAAGGTCAACTACATAACATATTGGTGCTTAGTGAACGTTCGAATAAGTACTATGAAACATTCGGCGACATTGTATCAGTCTGCACTGAATGTGAAGAATTTACCACGATTAAGAGATGCATACCGAATACGCGTTTCGAGATTCTGTTGTCCGGGTTGGGAGCAGCAGCTGATGATTATGAGCTCGAAATTATTGAAAAGGATATTTTTGACCTTCTCATGGAATATCAAAATGATGAGAGCACCATTCATGCCATTGGAAAGGTGAAAACCACGCTAGATGGTTACGATGAAGAGTGGGTCAGCACCAGGATAATTTGGAAAAATAAATTTGTTGGGAACTCTCTAAGAGATGAATTTGATGACCAGGACTTTGACGTAGGGTATGACAATTAAATCTTATAAAAACGTTAGTCCACAATCAACGTTTCCATCTAGCATAGAATGCATTTAATCATGGTTCACCAAGGGAATTTACTATTGATCTAACCATTTCTGGTGTAAGCACCTTACATCCGGGAACCCATCCAAGATTACCCAGATTCTCTACTAAACTCTTATTTCGAGTTATCCAGATTTTTAGTCGAGCTGACGCACTTCTTGGCTGAATATTCGGTAAATAAAGTGTTGCCAACTCCTGGAACCCATAGGATCTAATCTTAAAAGTATCTTCCATAATTGAATAATGGCCGGTAAGCCCTTGAGCTCACCGGCCTCTTTTTTATTATGCCCAATTCATATTTATTTTCCTTTCTAAGCGACTGGAAAGCATCTTCATGTCTTCGGATACCTTCTGATCGATTATTCGCGCGTAATGCTGCGTAGAGGTGATATTCTTGTGGCCAAGCATCTTACTCACACTTTCGATTGGAACACCATTTAACATGGTTACAGTGGTCGCAAAAGTGTGCCGAGCGATGTGGTAACTCAGCTTCTTGGTGATACCGGCTAAGTCAGCTACCTCCTTTAAGTATGCATTCAGCTTTTGGTTACTCATTACCGGAAGCACTTTGTCGGTTGGAAAGAGCTCCTCAAAGAAGGGGTTGTACTTCATGATGATCTTCCAAGGCACTTCCAGAAGTGGAATATTGGCCTTGCCACCGGTCTTACGTCTTCTGGTTTTGATCCAGTAGCCATCCTCGGTGAATTCAATTTCTTCCCGAGTGAGCTTTTTCACATCTGCATACGAGAGGCCAGTAAAGCAAGCGAACAAAAAGAAGTCTCTCACGCGATCTAAACGCTCCATTTTAATTTCGAGTCTCATGAGTCGGTTGAGCTCTTCTTCATTCAAGTAGGGACGCGCAACCTCTTTTAATGAGAGACTCTTATTCATGAAGGGATTCTTAACCAGCCAGCCATTACTGATACAGATAGTGGTAATCCTCTTGAGATTTTGAAGGAACTTGATGCTGGTATTGTAGTTACACCCTTTCTCCGTCTTAAGGAAATGCTCAAATGCTTCGATCATCTCATGATCCACACGCTTAACACTAACATCATGAACCCGGTATTTCTTCTTGAGGAATTCCTGGAAGTGATTCCGAGCGGTGCGATACTTCTGCATGGTGGGGTAGGTACATTCCTTACCCACCAGCGATTTAAGCTTCTCTACGTGGTCATCCCAAACAGTGATGATGGTCTTAGGGCGGGCTGAATTGGTGCCGAGGATGGCATCTTTAAGCATCGGTGCAGTTACCTCCGCATAACTAACAAGTAATTCATTGTATAACTTGTTAGCTCTCAATTTAATAGCATCGAGGTACTTATTGAAGGTTTGTGCCTCCTGGGTACGCCCCTTCATACAACTTTTCTCTGCTGACCACTGCTCCGGGAGGACGTGGCGCTTGATGGGAAAACTGGCTTTTCCCCCATTAATGTTGATCTTCAGATAGATTGGACACTCACCATTTTTCTTAGGACGAGTGCGGCTGATGTAAAACACCAGCGAGTAATTTGACCTTTCGTTTAACATACGACTTAATGTTCATTAAGCCCTCCATTTCAATTTCAAAAGTGCCAAACTTTGACCTAAAAAACCAATCGTAACTATTTGATTTTAGTATCATTATGTATCGTTTTGTCACACTGCTGGCTTGCTTTTTTGGGTTTTGAAAAAAAGCAAGCCGCTAAGCAACCCAAAGGGGGTACAAAACGGTGTTTTTTGATACAGGTTGAAAGCAAAAAAAAATGCCCAAAACCTTGGTTTTGAGCATTTTGATACAATTTGTTACTGTATCTATGCGGAGAGAGAGGGATTCGAACCCCCGGAGGTGTGACCCTCAATAGTTTTCAAGACTACCGCATTCGACCACTCTGCCATCTCTCCAATAAAATACCCTATTTTCCTTAGGGGATGCAAATGTAAAATTATTTTTAGCTCTACAAACAACCTTAAGCCTCTTTTTCTGTCTATATTCGTATAATCTTCTACTTCGAAATATATACTCTATGCGCAAAGTATTTATCTTGCTGTTTATCAGCTTCTTCGTGTCAGCAAAAAAAACTAACCTCTATATTTCCGTTTCGGAATTTCTGACCGATCAACGACAGTCTTACGTAGAACTATACTTTGGCATTGATAGTTATAGCCTCGATTATGTTAAAAAAGAGTCTGCTTTTTTGGGAGGCATTGAAGTTACTGTAAGTGTTTTCCAAGATGGGAAAATTATAACAGGCGACCGCTTCCGTATTCTTAGTCCAGCTTACACAGATACCAATAATCTTAATCAGGTATTATTCCACCAACAGCGCTTTCTACTAGAGCAGGGCAGCTACGAAATGCAATTGCAAATTGTAGATATTAACGATACCACTGAGCGTTACGAGTTTTCTCGCAATATTGTTTTAACCATCGATAAAGAACAAGCGGATCATTCCCAAATCGTTTTTCTTGAAAGTTTTGCTCCCGCCAGTGAAGCTTCCACAAACTCCTATATTCGCTCCGGCTATGCCTTAGTCCCCACTATTAGTAGTGGCACGCCTTATTTCCCTGAAAGCACGAAGCAACTTTCTTTCTATAACGAACTTTATAATTTAGATAAAGCTTTGGGCGCAAACACTAAATTTTTGCTGCGCTATTATATTCAAGATGAAAGTACCGGCAATAAACTCAATAACTACGCAGGTTTTATTAAAAGTTCGGCCGCACCCGTTATTCCTGTACTCAATGCTTTTAATATAGAAAAACTGCCTAGTGGAAACTATAACTTAGTAATTGAAGCTCTTGATCAAAAGGGTGAAAAAATTATAGAGCACAAAACTTTTTTCTATCGTAAAAATGCGGAAGGTGAAGTTCTTCCGGGTAGTTTTGAAGTAGAGGACTATACGGGCACTTTTGTTGACTTCTTGGGTAACCTCGATAGTGTTTATAAATATGTAGAATACCTCTACCCTATTTCTTCTGAAAGGGAGCAGATTAGTCAGGATAATCTTTTAGCACAAGCCGATGAACAAATGCTAAAACAGTATTTTTTGGCTTTCTGGCGTAATCGTAAACCACTTGCTCCCGAGCAAGCTTGGCAAACCTACCATCGTAAAGTGAAAGAAACGAATCAACTTTTTAGTAGTGGCTTACGTCAGGGCTATAAAACAGACCGTGGCAGGGTGTGGTTAATGTATGGTAGACCCGACCAAAAAGAACACCGAGCCATGGAACCCAATATGCCCGCCTACATAATTTGGCAGTACAACAAAGTGCAAAGCGATTTCGTGGTTACTCAAAATAATAAGATGTTTGTTTTTGGTGAGTTTGAACCCTCTACCCAAGAGTTTCAATTAATCCATTCCACCGCACTGGGTGAACTGCAAAGCCGCGACTGGCGACGTGACCTTTACTTCCGCGCTTATGGTGGACCGGGAACGATTGATCCTGATACTGATCCTAATGCTCGTGAATTCGGATCGCGCACCAATCAAAACATCATTTTGGGAACTACTGGTGCAGACCGGATAAACCGCTAAATTTGCGGCATGATTGTTTACCAGATTGCGGTGGCCTTTGGCCGTATCGTGTCCTTTTTACCTTTCCGACTCATTTATGGGCTTAGCAATTTTATCGCTTGGCTCTTAGGGGCTGTTTTAAAATATCGTTCCGCAGTTATTCAACGAAATTTAAAGGCTTCCTTTCCAGAGATGTCGCATAAAGAACAGCTTAAAACCCAAAAAGGATTTTACCGCAATTTTGCCGACATAATAGTTGAATCTTTCAAGAGCCTTAGCATCTCCGAAAAAACCATGCGCCAGCGATTTGTGCTGCGTAACCCCGAGGTCTTCCAAAAGCTTTACGATCAGAATAAAGGCTTAATCATGGTAATGGGTCACCATACTAATTTCGAGTGGACTGCCATGTCTATTCCTCTGGTGGTACCTCAAAATTGCTATGCGGTATACCACCCCCTTAAAAATCCCCGCTTTAATAAACTAATTGTTAAAATTAGGGAGCAATTCGGCCTGAAACTTTTTAAAATGGCGGATACCTACCCCTTTATGTTAAATAATCCTGACCCTAATCCGCTCTATGTTTTTATGGCCGATCAGAGTCCACATAAAGGTAAGATTAAGTACCGGGGCCAATTTCTAAACCAATCTACCCCCGTGCATTTAGGCGTAGAAAACCTCAGTAAGAAATGTAATTTAGCGGTAGTTTTCATCGACATCATCCGTGTGAAACGTGGTTTTTACGAAATAGAAGCGCAATTGCTTTTCGATAAGCCTCAGGAAACCGAAACCTACGAGATTACCAATACCCACCTACGGGCTTTGGAAAAATTAATACAAAAAGACCCACCCAATTGGCTGTGGAGTCATAAACGCTGGAAACATGCCTAATGCCCCCATTGCGGTTGCCATACTTAACTGGAACGGAAAAAAACTCCTCGAACGATTTTTAGCTAATGTACTGGAGCACAGCTCTCCACTGGCCAAGGTTTATCTTATCGATAATCATTCAAGCGACGATTCCATTGCCTATACGAAGGCTGAATTTCCAGCAGTAGAAATCATTGCTTTAGCCGATAATTATGGCTATGCAGGCGGTTATAATAAGGGCCTGAAACACATTAAAGAAGAAATTGTAGTCTTGCTCAACTCCGATGTAGAGGTTAGTCCCAATTGGCTAGAACCCCTTTATTCTCGCTTTACAGCAGATGCGACCCTAGCGGCATTACAGCCTAAAATTAAGGATTTGAAATCCCCCCAACATTTTGAGTACGCTGGCGCCGCCGGTGGTTATATCGATATTTTAGGCTACCCATTTTGTCGGGGCAGAATCTTCGATCATTTGGAAGAAGACCAGCAACAATACAATAATTACCAAGAAGTTTTTTGGGCTACTGGTGCCTGTTTGGCGGTACGGAAATCGGCCTTTGAGCAAGTAGGTAAACTCTATGAAACGCTTTTCGCCCACATGGAGGAAATTGATCTTTGCTGGCGATTACAACTGGCAGGTTTTAAAGTAGCGGTAGAGCCTGCTTCGGAAGTTTACCATTTAGGAGGCGCCACTTTAGAATCGTATTCGCCCCAAAAAACCTATCTCAATTTTCGCAATAGCTTAATTATACTCTTCTTAAACCTGCCGCATAGCCACGCCATTCCTACTATTTTAGCCCGACTAGTTTTAGATGGAGTATCGGCTATTCGTTTTCTCCTCTCTGGGAAACCGAAATTACTGCTCGCCATATTACGCGCCCATTTTGCCTTTTACGGAATGTTCAATGCCCTCTTTCTTGAAAAAAGAAAGCGGAAATCGGCCCCTTTAAAATCATTAAAAGGGGTTTACCCGAAAAGTATTGTCGCGTCTTTTTATCTGCGTAAGCGCAAGACTTTTAAAGACTTAAATTTTTAAGCCTCTAAAAAATAACGCAAAGCCATTTCGTAAGATCGCAAGCCCATACCGGAAATTACCGCTTTGGCCCCACTCGATACATAGCTAAAATGGCGGAACTCTTCTCGTTGAAAGATATTGGAGATATGCACTTCAATAAGAGGACAGTCTAAGCTTTTCACGGCATCGCCCAAGGCTACCGAAGTGTGAGTAAAAGCAGCGGGATTGAGAATAATACCCTGCGAATCTTCAGCCGCTTGATGGAGGGCATTGACTAATTCGCCTTCTATATTGGATTGAAAATAACTGATTTCCAAATGACTAAAGGCAGCTCGCAATTGCTCCAAATAATTTTCAAAGCTTTGACCACCATAAATTTCAGGTTGGCGTTTACCCAGCAAATTTAGGTTAGGACCGTTGATGATGGCAATTTTCATTTAGTACATTTAGGGCATCAAAAGTACTAAATGAACTGGAGCAGCGCCATTAAAGAGTTTTGCGATTATATGAAGATTGAAAAAGGCTTGGCGGAAAACTCGGTAAAGGCCTATCGGCGCGACCTTTTTAAACTGGCGGCTTATTGCGAAGATCGAAATTGGATGCCTTTAAATATGGATCTTAAAGCGCTAGAAGAAGCGGTGATGCATCTCTCGAAAGAAGGAATTAGCGCCAATAGTCAGGCCCGTTTTATCTCTAGCTTGAAAGGTTTTTACAAGTACTTGGTTTTGGAAGACTACCGTTCGAGCAATCCCGCCGAACTGCTAAATGCCCCGCGTTTAAGTCGCAAATTACCGGTGTACCTAGAGGAAGATGAAGTAGCGGCCATGATAAATTCAGTAGACCTCAGCAAACCCGAAGGCATGCGCAATAAGGCGATTTTAGAAACCCTTTATGGTTGTGGCTTACGTGTTTCGGAACTAACCGATTTACGCATTTCCGACCTCTTTTTAAAAGAAGATATTATTCGCGTTAATGGCAAGGGAAATAAGGAACGCCTCATCCCTATAAATGCTTTAGCCCAAAAACGCATCGAGTTGTACCGCAAAGAAGTACGCGTGCATCAAGAAATTATGCGCGGCCAAGAAGACTTTCTTTTTCTCAACCGCCGCGGTAAGAAGTTAAGTAGAGCGATGATTTTTAATATCGTAAAAGAAGCGGCTTATAAAGCAGGGATTCGCAAGGAAATTAGCCCCCACACCTTTCGTCATAGTTTTGCTACCCACTTGGTAAAACACGGCGCCGATCTGCGCGCGGTGCAAGATATGTTGGGACATGAAAGTATTACCACCACCGAAATTTACACCCACCTCAGCCAACAACAATTACGGGACACCATCATTAGTTTTCACCCTCGGGCTGCTGACTAAATTCTTCCAAAGAAGTAGCATTTAAAATTAACATCACCATTCAACTAAATTTTTAGTTAATTTGTGGTAAATCCTTTATGATGCTACGAATTAGCCTTTTGATCGCTTTTTTTATTTCTTCGCATCTTGCGCAAGCACAGAGCGACAGCCTAAAGTTGGTCTTAAAAAACCAGTTGGCCTTAATGCAATTTGATAAGGCCCTAATTAGCTTGGAAGAAATTTACCAGCAGAGCAAGGACGAAGAATACTACCTCTTAAACACGGCTAGCTGTTTTGAGAATTTAGGCCAGACTAAGAAAGCAGCCGAACTTTATGAAAAACTAATTGCCCTAAACGACAGTCATACTATTGCCAAGAGCAAACTCGCTCAACTTTATAAAAATAAGGGCTTATATCGCGCGTCTTTAGAGCTTTACCAGAATTTAATTGAGAGCGACCGTTCCAATTCCTATTACCACAAACAGCGGGCCTACTTGGCACTGCAATTGGGCAATATTCAGCAGGGACTTTTTAGCTACCAAGATGCGATTACCAATAACCCGGAGGATATTGAGGCGATTTTCGGTCTCGCCAAAATTTATCTTGAAATCCGCTATTACCCTGCTACCGATAGTTTAGTTGAACTCGCTTTAAAGCTAGATCCGGATCATATTCCGCTGCGCATTTTGGCGGCTAACTCCGCGTACCGACAAGAAAAGTATGCTACCATTAAGGAGCATATTGAAGTCAATTTTCGTATTAGTAAAGACTCTAGTGCCTATCAGCTAAAGCTTTTAGGGATTGCGAATTATCATTTAGGCAATTATTCTCAAAGTATTCATTGCTTAAAGCGGATGGAAATTAAAGAGGAACCTACAGAATTGATTTACAATTATATGGGACTCGCTTATTTTGAGAATGGTAATCACCAAGAAAGTGAAGCTAGTTTTTGCAAGGCCTTGAAATTGGCAATATCCAATAAAACGGGGGCTTATTATTCTTACTTAGGACTTAATCAGCACATTTTAAAAGAATACAACCGCGCGGTAGAGTCCTTCAAAAAATCGTACGAGTACAAGGAAGACCCTTTGATGTTTTATTATATCGCTCGCTCTTACGATGAAAACTTCGCCGATAAAAAACCCGCGCAAAAATATTACGAACGCTTCTTGGCGGAAAGCCCCGAAAAAGACAGGCCCTTCACTACCTATAGCGAAGAGCGTCTTTCGCAGTTTAAAACCATTGAGCACTTTAAGGAGCCTAAGTAAGGTCCTGAAAATGACAATTTAGTATTCTAATAATTGTTGTAAAGTTGCCTTGAAGCGATCCTTTCCTAAAAAGCCTTTTTCTAAATCGGCGGCAAAAGGAACGGGCGTATCTAAACTAGCTACTCTTTTTATTGGTGCATCTAAATACTCAAAAGCTTCCTCGGTAAGAATAGCGGCGATATCATTGACGATACTGCCAAAGAGCGTATCTTCCGTAAGGATAAGTGCACGGCCTGTTTTCTTAACTGAGCTTAAAAGGGTCTCTTTATCGAGTGGCATTAGGGTGCGCAGGTCAACAATTTCTACGTCTAAATCCTCTTCTTCCACATGGTTCATCGCCCAGTGAACACAAGCGCCGTAGGTAATAATACTTGCTTTTGTGCCCTCGCGCACTACGCGTGCTTCGCCAATGGGCGTGGTATAATAGGCCTCTGTAACATCGCCATAAATGGAACGATAGAGCGCCTTATGCTCAAAAACCATAACCGGATTTGGATCTTCTAAAGCACTAAGCAATAAACCTTTAGCATCTTGCGGGAAAGCAGGATATACAATTTTCAATCCAGGTACATGGCTAAACCAAGCCTCGTTGCTTTGGCTGTGAAAAGGACCCGCCGCCACACCAGCACCCGTTGGCATACGAATAACTACATCCGCATTTTGTCCCCAACGCCAGTGTATTTTCGCGAGATTATTCACAATTTGATTGAAGCCTTCGGTGGCGAAGTCGGCAAATTGCATTTCCATCATCGCCTTATACCCGGCAATACTCAAGCCTAAGGCCGAACCAACTATAGCCGATTCGCACAAAGGTGTATTGCGCACGCGGTCTTCCCCGTATTTATCGGCCAAGCCTTCGGTTACTTTAAAAACGCCACCATATTTTGAAATATCTTGACCCATCAAAATCAACTTAGGATGACGCTCCATCGCCAGATCTAAGGCATTATGGAAAGCATCTACCATACGCATTTCACGCTTCTCGCCTTCCGGTAAAGTAGGACTATGAGGGTTTTCCGCAAATAAATCTGCGAATTGCTCGGCCTCATTAAACTCTATTTTAGGTTCTTTATACGCCTCTTCAAATGCCGAACTAATTTCGGTTTTTATTGCATTGGTAATGGTTTCATTTTCCTCAGGACTCAGAATACCCTCATTAATTAAGAAGGCGCGGTAATTCTCTACTGGATCCTTTTCCGACCATTCATCTTGTAAGCCATCGGGATAGTATTTGGTCCCCGAAGCTTCTTCATGACCGCGCATTCTAAAGGTGCGACACTCAAGGATGAAGGGAACGGAATCTTGTTTTATTTCTGCGGAAATCTCTTGGATGGTATGGAAAACCTCTAAAAGGTTATTGCCGTCAATACTCTTGCCTTTTACGCCGTAACCGATGGCCTTGTAAACAAAACTTTTAAAGGCAAATTGTTGATCACTAGGCGTACTTAGTCCCCACTGATTATTTTCCACTAAAAATATTACCGGTAATTTCCAAACCGCCGCGACGTTTAAGGCTTCGTGAAAATCACCTTCGCTGGCACCACCATCGCCCGTAACAACTAGGCAAACTTTATCCTCACCTTTTAATTTATGGGCCAACGCAATGCCATCGGCAATACCAAGTTGAGGCCCCAAATGTGAAATCATTCCCACTAAGTGATGCTCTACCGTTCCAAAATGAAAAGAACGATCGCGGCCTTTAGTAAAGCCATTGGCCTTTCCTAAAAACTGGGAAAAAAGTCGGTTCAGTGGAACTTCACGCGTAGTAAACATACCCAAATTACGGTGCATGGGTAAAATGAATTCATCTTCTTGCATTGCTAAAGCAGCACCAACAGAAATGGCTTCTTGGCCATAGCCCGAAAACCACTTCGATATTCTACCCTGACGAAGCGTGATGAGCATTTTATCCTCGATAAGACGAGGTTTTAAAATGGCTTTGTAAAAATCAATTAATTGGGTATCGCTTAAACCTTTGCGGTTGAATTTCATGCTGTGCTTTTTGAGGGTTCCAAAAATACCTTTTTATCTTAATCCTAATCCTTAAAAAACAAGAATTGCAGAAATAAAGCAGCTGTTAAAAAGCACATGCTTTATACTATTTTCGGATTAATGCTTTTCTCTACCTTTGTGGAAATTTCAATAAAATGTCCGAAAAACTTGGTATTCCCTCGGTTGACTTAGCTGATTTTTTAAGTGGTGATGCACAGCGAAAAGCGAACTTCGTGCAAGACTTAGGAAAAGCTTACGAAGAGATTGGTTTCGTTGCTTTAAAAAATCACCGTTTAAGTGATGCTTTAAGTGCGGAACTTTATCAGGAAGTGCAGAACTTTTTCGGACTGGAAGAAGCACAAAAAAAGCAATATGAAATTGACGGTCTTGCCGGACAGCGCGGTTATACTGGATTTGGAAAGGAACATGCCAAGGGCCGCAATACGGGTGACTTAAAGGAGTTTTGGCATTTCGGACAATACGTGGAAGATAATGACCCCATTGCCCAAGAGTATCCGGCCAATGTAGAGGTGGCTGAGCTGCCCCGCTTTAACGCGATAGGCAAAGAAGCCTACCAAACGCTGGAAGATACGGGACGCGATATGTTGCGAGCGCTTGCCTTATATTTAGGATTGGATGAGTTTTACTTTGATGCGCACATCCATAATGGCAATAGTATTTTACGTCCCATTCATTACCCCCCCATTACCGAGGAACCCAAGGATGCGGTACGGGCCGCCGAACATGAAGATATTAACCTAATTACGCTTTTAATGGGCGCTTCCGCAGATGGGCTGCAAGTACTTAATAAACAGGGCGAATGGCTCGGTGTTACCGCTTTGCCTGGGCAAATTATTGTGAATGTGGGCGATATGCTTCAGAGGCATACTAATAATAAACTGCGCAGCACCACACATCGTGTGGTAAATCCTCCGAAAGAAGCTTGGGGCAGCAGCCGCTTTAGTATTCCTTTCTTTTTGCATCCCCGCTCAGAGATGCCCTTAAATTGTTTAGAAAACTGCATTGACTCGGCCAACCCGAAACAATACGAGGATATTACCGCCGGCGAATATTTAAATGAACGCTTACGCGAGATCGGTTTAAAATAATGGCAAAGAAGAAAAGTTTAAATAGCCTTGCCGATTTAGGAGGCATGGTTTACTCAACCGGATCTGCCCCCTCTTGGACAGAAGAGGACAGCAATAAAGAAGGCTTGGCGCCACAGAATCAGGCACTGGAAGCTCATCTTGAAAAGAAAGGCCGTGGTGGAAAAGTAGCGGTATTAATAAAAGGATTTGTAGGTTCGGAAGATGAACTGAAAGCCTTGGCCAAAGAGGTGAAAAATCATTGTGCTACGGGTGGTTCGGTAAAGGATGGCGAGATTATAATCCAAGGAAATTTACGTGATAAAATCACCAGTTTTTTAAAAGGGAAAGGTTATCCCGTGAAACGGGTTGGGGGGTGAATTGCAAAATGTGACGAATTGGCGAGCAAATTAAAATCTAATAAGCCGTTTAATTATCTATTTAATTCCAGCGATTTAATAAAATCCTCTGGCGTTAATACAGCGATTTGACTTTTACTATAGTCTTTTACATTACGGGTAATTATTACATCAATTTCACCGCTGCGAGTGGCTGCGAAATTTTGTAAGGCATCTTCAAAGTCTTTAAACTTTGAGTTTAGGGCGCTCATCACTACAGCCTTGTCCATTTGCAGTACATGTATAAAGCTTAACAGTTGCTTGAGACTATCGATAACCTTTTCATGACGAGCTGTTTGCCGCAATAGATAATAGGAATTACTTACTATTACTGGGCTTACATAACCTTTTACTGTTTGCGCCTCACAGAGTGCTATAATTTGTGCGGAATGCTCTGCAAAAGGAGCTCTATCAAAAAAGAAATCTAAGATTACGTCGGTATCAATTAGAAGTCTATTCATCCAACAAATGCTTTTGGCTTAAAGCCTTTGCTAACTCCTCTTTATACGAGAAGCTTGCTGGAGCCTTAAAGGTACCTCGTAAGGATGATGCTATGGGTGCTGAATTCAGGGACCGAACCTCTTTATCCTCAACCATAAGCTGAAGGTAATTTTCTACCAAATCCGACAAACTCCTTCCTTTAGATTTGGCATAGAGCTTCGCCTTTTCAATAACAGTCTGTTCAATTGTTAAAGTGAGCTTCGTATTCATTACACGTTACAATAATTTATTAATCACACGTGCTAATTTAACATGATTCGCTCAGATTTACAAATTATTGAGGGCTTAACAAGAGACCTTATCCCTTAAAAATAGCAGGCGCCCATTTTCGATTTGCATTAAAATACGGCCCTACAGCCGCTCCGGGGTGTTCTTCAACATCGCCATACGCATGCCCTTATTAACGAACCAAATAAAGGGTAATCCTAAAATGGCAGCCAGCTGTAATATTTCATTTTGCTCTTCTTGCGCAAGCACATAAAGCCAGATTAAGAAGGCGAAAACCAAGAGGGAAAATAATAATGATCGGATAAGTCCTTGTTGGTAATTGCGTTTTAATTGCTGCACTTCTCCCCTAAGGGGCAACTGAATAAAAGGCTTTTCTTGGAGGCTTAGTTGATACCACTTTGGCCATTTCCTTTCCTGCGATTTTAGCCAATGTGCTTCCACTACAAAACCCTTGCGATGCTCGCCCATGGTAAACCAAGCCTCGGCTTCCAATCCCCACTTACCGCCAATATTTATTTGATAATAACCAGGCTCTAAGTCAATTTCAAAACTTTGCCCAAAGGGAATACGCGCACTTTCTTTACGATTTATGTAAAATACATAATCGCCAAAATAATCAGCTCTATCGAAACGCTGCACTTTAAGCTTAGCCATTCAACTCTTTTTGATGAGCAATAACTCTTTCATAAAGAGCGGTATAGCGCGGGCCAATACTATGAATGGAAAAATTTTCGGCTTGTTGGCGGGCGCGCTGTCTAAACTCCATTAAGCGCTCTTCATTTTCTAAGATATGAACGGCACCTTTACCCATTTCATCGGTATCACCTACCTCAGCGGTATAACCGGTTATACCGTGAAGATTCACTTCTTCTAGTCCTCCGGTATTGGAAGACACAACGGGAACGCCTGCCCCCATTGCTTCTAAGGCCGCTAAACCAAAACTTTCTGTTTCTGAAGGCAGTAAAAACAAATCGGAAATGCAAAGTATACGCTCAACTTCAGAGGTTTTGCCGAGGAATTTAACTTTATCGGCAATGCCTAAATCTTGTGCTTGTTTGCGCGCTATTTCCTTTTCAGGGCCATCGCCTAACATTAACAATACGGCGGGCATATTTTTTTGAATATGATCAAAAACGGTAATCACATCCGGAATGCGCTTCACTTTACGGAAGTTGGAAACATGAGTGATGATTTTTTGTCCTTCGCTGGCAAAGTTATTTTTGCAGCTTTCATCGGGCTTGTAAAGCGATAAATCCACGAAATTAGGGATTACCTCTATCTCGCGTTTAATATTAAAAAAGGAAATAGTATCCTGCTTTAAGCTCTCACTTACTGAGGTTACAACGGTACTGTGATTAATGCTGAATTTCACCGCTTCTCGATAGCTAGGATTCTTCCCTACTAGCGTAATGTCAGTACCGTGTAAGGTGGTAATAACGGGTAAATCGTAATTCTGTTCTTTCAAAATTTGACGAGCCATATAAGCCGCATAGGCATGTGGAATGGCATAATGCACATGAATAACATCCAGCTTATACTTTAGCGTTACATGCACCATTTTGCTGCTCAAGGCCAACTCGTAAGGTTGGTATTCGAAGAGCGGATAATCCTGAACATTTACCTCATGATAGTAAATATTCGACTCCAAAACATCGAGCCGTACAGGCTGACTGTAACTAATAAAATGAACTTTATGCCCTTGACGAGCAAGGTACATTCCTAATTCGGTGGCTACTACCCCGCTTCCTCCGTAAGTTGGATAGCCTACAATTCCTATATTCACTAGCGCAGTTCTCCTTTTTTGTATTTCTTTGTCTTAATCACATTGCCTTCTTCATCGTAAGTAATCCACTTACCCGTTTTCAAATCCTTTTGATATTCGCCTTCCTCTTTAATTTTTCCACTTTCATAGAATTCGCGGAATAAACCTTCGCGGAGATTCTCCTCATAATTGAACACAGTTTTAATAGCTCCTTCTTGATAATAGGTTTTAGCTTCGCCTGCCAATTGTCCTGCGCTATAATTCATGGCGGTGCTCATATTAGCATTGGTGAAATACCAAATCGTTTTCCCATCGCGCAAGCCATTCTTAAAATAAGAGCTTTCTTGTTTAGTGCCAGTGCCATAATATTTCATGTATTCGCCTTCTAACTGCCCGTTTACATAATTGCTTTTTTCCGTGACTTTGCCACGATTGGAAATTTTCAGGGTCTGACCTTCTAATACTCCGTTTTTGTAATTCTCTAAATAGGTAATGCTGCCGGTTTGACGGAATTCCATTTTAGGGCCATCCAATTTACCCTCAATATTATAGGTGCTAATCACATAAGGCATTCCATTGGGGAAGAACTCCACCACGGTTGTGTCGCTATAGGTTTTCTCCGCTTTTTGCGCTTGCGCAGATGCGTGATTAGGATTAAGGATTAAGGCCCAAAAGCTTAGTGCTAGAATGTTCTGTATTAATCGCTTCATAAATTACTTCTTGAATTTTCGTGCGTGTTGATAGACTTAAAAGTTTTTGATTGGCAGCATCGGGATATACTCTATTGGATAAAAAGATGTAGACAATTTCTTCTTCCGGATCGGCCCAAGCCAAAGTACCCGTAAAGCCAGAATGTCCAAAACTTTTATCCGAAACACAACCGCAAGTTGGCCCAGCTCCCCCTAATTGAGGTTTATCAAAGCCTATCCCACGGCGGTTTTTTTCATCACAATATTGGCAACGAATAAATTCATTTACCGTAACCGAATCAAAATAGCGAATACCCGCGTACTCTCCTTTCTGCATGTACATCTGCATTAATTTGGCCAAATCATTCGCATTGCCAAATAGTCCGGCATGCCCTGCCACACCGCCGATAAGAGCAGAACCTTGATCATGCACATAACCGCGAACCATGGCTTTGCGGAATACCTTATCGTCTTCAGTGGGAACTATTTGCTCCATTGGAAATATTTTGGTGGGCTCGTAGGTTAAACTAAAAGCTCCCATAGGAGCATATAAAAACTCGTGAATCAATTCGTCAATGGGGCGACCTTCTACCTGTTCAATTAACTCCATAAAGAGGTAATAACCTAAATCGCTGTATTTGTAGTCGCGCGTATCTCTTAATTTAGAATCAAGAACCACCTGAATTACCGTATCGCGAATGTAGCGGCTGCTGTAAAGTCCTTCATTTACCACATTTGGGAAATTAAAATCTCTATTCGTACTGTAATAGCCTTCCTTATATTTTCCTGCCTCTAAGGTTCGAGTATAAAATGGAATCCAAGCCTGCAGTCCTGCTTTATGAGCCAAAATTTCCCGCAAAACCATGTCTTCCTTATTGGTCCCTTTGGTAATTGATAAATAATCCCCTAAGGTTTTATCTAAATTGATTTTACCCTCTTCTACTAATTTCATTAGAAGGGGAACGCTAACCGCGATTTTAGTGATACTGGCAATATCATAAAGGTCTTCAAAGCCAACGGGGTGTTTAGCGGAATAATCTTGGGTGCCAAAAACCTTATTGTATATAACCTTGCCGTGGCGAGCTACTAATACTTGGGCCCCTGGCGTTGCTCGTTGGCGGATGGCGTCTTCTACGATATTATCGATTTCAGCCAGCTTCGTGGCATCCATATCCACTTCTTCTGGTAAAGCAAAACCCATTCTGCCAATAGCTTCGGTATTCAATCCGAAACCTGGCTCAAAAGGTTCTCCCGCACTAACCGGTAAATGTCCATTTGCTCCTAGTGCACCAAAAATTATTTGCGCACCAATACTTTCAGCATCCGAATGATTTTGATAAGAAACCAATAAGGCTTCGGCCCGGCGTGCTTCGGGGAAATCAATTAATCCGTAGGGGTTGCCAAATAAGTCAATTATCAATTTGTTTTGCAAAGAAACCCGACGAATAAAACGCTTTATTTCATCGCTAATACGGTAGGATTTCCAAGGGTTCGAGTTACTAGTATACAGTCCAAAAATAACATAGTCGTAATCGCTTAATGCCGCAATAATTTCCTCTTCCCTAGCTTTTGAATAGGAGAAGTGTTCTACTTGCGTGTATTTCTTTAAAGTGTTAGGAAATACCGATCCCTCTTCTACGCCAGCGGTAATGCAAGCGATCTTTTTACTAGATAAATCACGAATAGGTAAGGTTTTATCTTTATTCACCAACAAGGTTGTGGCTTCAGCGAAAAGACGACGGTTAAGCACCTCATCTTGAATAGTATTTAAGTCTTGATTAATTTTATTCGGCTCTACGTATTTCTTTTGTGAAAGCCCAAACCAATTTTTAGCCATTAAAATCTTGCGCACGCTTTTCTCAATTTCTGCTGCATCAAGGCTGCCATCATTTATTGCTGCTAAAATTTTCTCCTTTGCTAAATGTACATTTTGGGAAAAAACCAGCACTTCATTACCAGCCTTAATCGCTTCTAAATCAACCATTCCAGGAGCATACTTTGCAGCCACGCCTTGCATATTTAAGGCATCTGTGAAAACGAGACCGCCAAAACCTAATTCATTTTTTAGGAGACCAACAATATCTTTACTAAGGGAGCTGGGCGTGCCACTAGCATCCAAAGCAGGCACATTTAAATGTGCTACCATTACCCCTCCTAAACCAGTTTTTGCCAGTTTTTGGTAAGGATAAAGTTCCACAGCATCTAGTCGACTACGATCATGTGAAACGGTTGGTAGGGTTTTATGCGAATCGCTATCGGTATCACCGTGACCAGGAAAATGTTTGGCACAAGCAAGAACATGTTCCGACTGCAAGCCATTCATAAAAGCGGTAGCCATTTCCGTTACTTTTTGCGGGTTTTCGCCGAAAGAGCGGGCACCAATAATGGGATTTAAAGGATTGGTATTAATATCTACTGCAGGAGCAAAATTAATATGGACTCCCAATCGCTTGCAATGCACAGCCATGGCTTTTCCATATTCGTAAGCCCATTTTTCGTTGCTAATGGCCCCAACGGTTATGGGCCATGGAAATTTAAAAGTTTCGGGAAGGCGCATTGCTAAACCCCATTCGGCATCCATCGCAATCATTAATGGCACTTTGGCTGCTTGCTGATAAAAGTTGGTTAATTCTGCTTGCCGCTGAGCGGTTCCTTGAAAGAAAATAAGACCTCCTAGGTTTTCATTCTTTATTAAATTCAAAATTTCATTTTGATGACTTTCGCCTTTATTGGAATAAGCAGCCACCATAAAAAGTTGCCCTATTTTCTCGTCCAAGGTCATACTTGCCATCAGGCTATCAACCCAGGCCGACTTCTCCTGCATAAATACTGCGTTATTCATCTGCCCATGAGCAAACGTTAACACTCCGAAATAGACCGCAATGATCCGGATAAATAAGCCTCGCATAAGTAATTGTATAGTGGCCCCTAAGGTATTGACTCCTTTCATGCCAATTTAATATTTGCCAAGAAGTAATCCACAGTTTAAAGTGAATGATAAAAGAGAAACTTTATTGCTATGTAAGTGGTTAAAAAGGCGGTATTTTTGCCCTTAATTTCAATCTCTCGCTTTTGGAGTCAGGAAAAATCGAAGTGCTTGGTGCACGAGTACATAATCTTAAAAACCTTGATTTAACAATACCGCGCGACCAGCTAGTGGTAATTACTGGTTTAAGTGGTAGTGGAAAGTCGTCATTGGCCTTTGATACTATTTATGCCGAAGGTCAGCGTCGTTATATCGAAACCTTCTCGGCTTACGCTCGCCAGTTTTTAGGCAACTTGGAGCGACCAGACGTGGATAAAATTAATGGACTTAGCCCCGTAATTTCTATCGAACAAAAAACCACTAGTAAAAATCCGCGCTCTACGGTTGGCACTGTCACCGAGATTTACGATTTCCTTCGCTTACTCTATGCCCGCGCGTCTACTGCCTACAGTTATAATACGGGCGAAGAAATGATTAGCTATACGGGCGAGCAGATTAAAGAGTTGTTGATTGAAAAATATCAAGAAAAAAACATTAGCATTCTCGCGCCTTTGGTTCGCTCTCGCAAGGGGCATTACCGGGAGCTCTTCAGCCAAATTGCTAAGCAGGGCTTTTTAAAAGTACGGGTAGACGGCGTGATTCAAAATATTAGCGCTGGCATGCGCTTAGATCGTTATAAAACCCACGATATTGAAGTGGTAATTGATCGACTAAAAGTGGATATTAAAGATGCCAAGCGTATTGAAGAGTCCATTGATATTGCCTTATCGCAAGGAAGCGGTATCCTCATGGTTTTAGAAAAAGACCAGGAAAAAGCGGCTTTCTACAGTAAAAATTTAATGTGCCCCACCACGGGAATTGCCTATCCGCAGCCGGAGCCGAATACTTTTTCTTTCAATTCTCCGAAAGGGGCTTGCCCGCGCTGTAATGGCTTGGGACAGGTAAATGAAATCGATCTTAAAAAGGTTATCCCCGATGATCGTAAAACAATCAAGAAAGGTGGTTTAGAGCCCTTGGGCGACTATAAGCAAAGCTGGATTTTCAATCAGATTGAGATTATTGGTGATCGCTATGGTTTTTCCATTAATACTCCCATCAAAGATATTCCTAAGGAAGGTTTAGATGTGGTGCTTTACGGAGCGGATGAAGTTTTTGAAGTAGAAAACAAAACCCTAGGCATCACCCGCAAATACAGTCTCAATTTTGAAGGGGTCGTAAACTTTATTCAAAGCCAAAATGAAGAGGCGAAAAGTCGCAGCATAAAGCGCTGGTCTGAAAGCTATATGAATGAAGTAGAGTGTTCGGAGTGCAAAGGAGATAGGCTTCGCAAAGAATCTTTGCACTTTAAAATTGGAGGAAAAAACATTTCTGACCTCGCCCGATTTGATATCGACAGTTTGCATAAATGGCTAGCGAAAGCAGAGAAAGACATGACCGAAAACCAAAAGAAAATCGGTCACGAGATAATTAAAGAATTGGCGGTGCGCAGTAACTTTCTCCTGAATGTTGGTTTAAGCTATCTGAGCCTTAATCGCTCGGCCAAAAGTTTATCGGGCGGTGAAGCGCAGCGTATTCGTTTAGCTACGCAGATTGGTTCACAATTAGTTAATGTACTTTACATTTTAGATGAGCCTAGTATTGGACTGCATCAAAGAGATAATGAAAAGCTTATAAAATCGCTCAAAGATCTTCGCGATTTAGGCAACTCGGTAATTGTGGTGGAGCACGATCGAGATATGATTGAAGAAGCCGATTACATTATTGATATTGGCCCGGGCGCTGGAATTCACGGCGGAGAAATTGTAGCAGCAGGAAATCTCGTTGATATCCAATCTAGCGAAAGCATGACCGCCCAATACCTTAACGGTGAACGTGAAATTGCTGTTCCCAAAGAGCGTAGAAAGGGCAATGGTGATTTTATAAAATTAAGCGGCGCCACGGGAAACAACCTTAAAAAAGTGAACCTAAAATTACCTCTGGGAGAATTAGTAGTGATTACTGGCGTTTCGGGTAGCGGGAAATCTACGCTGATCAACGAAACGCTTTACCCAGCCATTAGCAAGCATTTTTACCAATCGGTTAAAGAACCCCTTCCCTACACTAAACTTGATGGTTTAGGAAATATTGATAAGGTTATTGATATTGACCAAAGTCCCATTGGTCGCACGCCAAGAAGTAATCCAGCCACTTATACGGGTGTTCTTTCTTCTATTCGTGATTTGTTTACCCAAATTCCCGAAGCTAAAGTGAGAGGCTATAAACCTGGGCGATTTAGCTTTAATGTTAAAGGCGGTCGCTGCGAAACCTGCGAAGGTGCAGGCTTACGCCTGATTGAAATGAACTTTCTTCCCGATGTTTATGTCAACTGCGAAACTTGCCAAGGCAAACGATTTAATCGTGAAACCTTAGAAATCCGCTATAAAGGAAAATCGATTTCAGATGTGCTTAATATGAGTATTGATCAGTCGGTAATTTTCTTTGAAAGTATTCCTAAAATCTATAGCAAGCTAAAAACCTTACAAGATGTAGGTTTAGGCTATATCACACTGGGGCAGCAATCTACTACTCTCTCTGGTGGTGAAGCTCAAAGGGTAAAATTAGCAACCGAACTAAGCAAGCGCGATACAGGCAAAACTTTATATATCTTAGACGAGCCTACTACTGGGCTTCACTTTGAGGACGTGCGCGTTTTGATGGATGTGCTACAAAAACTAGTAGATCGCGGCAATACCGTGGTTATTATTGAACACAATATGGACGTGATTAAACTAGCCGATCACATTGTGGACATTGGTCCTGATGGCGGAGGAAAAGGTGGTAAAATTGTTTTTGAAGGCACTCCAGAGCAAATGGTGGCCGACATGAAAAGTTACACTGCTAAGTTTTTAGAAATAGAATTAAAGAGATAAAATTTATGGAGGAGAGAGATCCAAAAGTAAATAAGGCTTTTGAACAAAAAAGCTGGAATGAGATTCGTACCAACGATAGTTGGGGGATTTTTAAAATTATGAGCGAGTTTGTCAATGGCTACGAAAGTATGGCCCGCATGGGACCTTGTGTAAGCATTTTTGGCTCAGCGCGCACCAAGCCCGATAATCCTTATTACCAATTGGCCAAGGACATTGCTTACCGCTTAACCCAATCGGGTTTTGGAATTATCACTGGCGGTGGGCCAGGGATTATGGAAGCGGGAAATGCTGGTGCGCAAGAAGGAAATGGAAACTCGGTAGGATTAAACATCGATCTGCCTTTCGAGCAAATGCCTAATCCTTATATCGATCGCGATAAAAGCCTAGACTTCGATTACTTTTTTGTTCGCAAGGTGATTTTTGTAAAGTATTCACAAGGCTTTATTGTTATGCCTGGTGGCTTAGGAACCTTAGATGAATTATTTGAAGCTCTAACTTTAATTCAAACTAAAAAAATCGGACGCTTCCCCATCGTTCTTGTAGGAAGTAAGTTTTGGGGCGGTTTACTAGACTGGATTAAAGAGCAACTTTTGGAAAAGGAGCACAATATCGCGGAGAAGGATTTAAATCTTTTTAAGGTAGTAGATACGGCCGAAGAGGCAGTGGACGTAATTGAAGATTTCTACTTGAAATACATGTTGAAGCCGAATTTTTAGCCAAATTCAGATTTATACAATTTTGGATAGACTAAAAAATCTGAAGCCGATCATAAAATCAGCTTCAGATTTTTTTTGTGATAATTATTAATGACTAAGAAATTTGTTCCTCCAGAGGTAGCTCGAACCAAAAATTACTACCCTCGCCTAAGGTACTTTCGAAGCCAATTGTACCGCCTGCTTGTTTCACAAAATAAGAGCAAAGCATGAGTCCTAGACCATTACCTTTTTCCTTTCCTGTTCCTAAAGTACTGGTAACAGATTCGCTAAAAATATCATGCTGATTTTTAAAGTCTATTCCTAAGCCAGAATCTTTTACACTAAAGTGACAGATTTTATTATCACAAGTGGCGCTAATTAAAATTTCTGTTTTGTTTTTACTGTATTTTAGAGCGTTTGAAATGAAGTTTCTTAAGATTAAACGTGCCACTTCAAAGTTCATAAATTTTTTGCCCTCTGATCCAAAAACCGAAAGTTTTAAGCTTACTTCCTTTTCATTAGCTAAGGGCTGAAATAAATCTATTACCAATAGTATTTCTTTCTCAGCGTCATCAATAAGTACTGGACTATTTAACTCTTTGGCCCCCAGCTGTATTTTAGACCAAGCCAAGAGGTTTTCCAAATTTTGCAATAAAATAATAGTTTGCCCATTAAGCTTCTTGGTAAGACTTTGAAAGAGCTTTAAATCGTCTAAGTTAGCATCTCCAATTAATTCCAATAAACCCTGAATGGACGAAAGAGGACTGCGTAAATCGTGTGCAAAAACTGCCAAAATCTTATCCTTGAAGGCATTTAACTCTTCCAGATTTTGGTGCTGTACATCAAGAGCATCTTTTTGTTTTGAAATCTCCTTATTTTGAGTTTCAATCCGGTAATTTTTGGAGACTAAAAGTTTGTTATTTTTTCGTCTTGTATAAATATTTAAGCTAAGTAGTAGAATCGTTACCAGCAGAAATATTACCACTAAAAATTGCTTAAATCTTTGGTCATTTATTTCATGGCGGAGCTCTGCTTCGCGGTAATCACTCTCTTGCTTTTCTAAGGCCTGAATTTTTTCAAATTTATAGCGCTGCTCTAATTCGGCCATTTTCCTGACCTGTTCTTGACTATTTAAGGAATCATTTAATTTGTAAGCAGATACAAAATCTTCATAGCCTTCTTTATAATTTTTAAGGTAATATTTGGTTTGGGCTAATAAAAAAAGCACTTCCACCTCTTCTGTTTTCAACTTTAGATCAACCGCCATTTTATGAACCGTTTCAAAAGTAGCCAGTGCTTCTTGATATTGCCCTTTCTTTAGCTGTACACGACCAATGCCATTATAGGAGTTTATGCTTTGGTTATAAAAATCGATGGGTTTCGCTTCTTCTAAACCTCGTGCATAAAAGTAATAGGCCGAATCTGTCAAACCTTTATTCAGACAAATCTTACCTAAATTATTAGAAATCAAAGCCTTAGAATCGTTTAGCTTATGAAGAACACTTAGATTATACGCCTTATTGTAATTATAGAGGGCCGAATCTTCTAGCCCCATATTTATATAAACAAGTGCGAGGTTACTGTATTGCGCTACAAGGTCAATATAGCCCTTACCAGCATCAAGAACGATAGATTTATCGATATACCTTTTTGCTTCACTAAGATTATTTACGGCTAAATAATACTGGCTCAGGTTATTGTAAATATCGGCCAAAGTGTTGGAGTCTTGGATAGAATCTGCAAAGCGCTCAGCCTTCAAATAACTTTCTACCGCTTTGAAAGCATCACCGCGGGAAAAATAGACATTGGCCAAATTACTATAGTTCCTTGCAACCCCAGCACCTAGTGAATTGTCTAAGTTGATTTCTAATGCCTTATTGTAATACCCAATTGCAGTATCATATTCTCCAGTAATAAAGTTTAAAATTCCGAAGCTATTATAAAGGTCTGCTAATCTAGTTTCAAGCTTATTAGCACGGGCAATTTTAACCGCTTTATTGAGCGCTATTTTAGAGGAATCTATATTGAAGGACGAATACATTCGAGCCAGGTCGTTCAAAATAACAACCTGATCATCTGGACCTACGGTGTCGAGGGCCATTCTTCGATTTTTAATATCATCCCTTAGCGCAGAACTTTGAGCCTTTGAACTTTGAGAAAGGCTAAAGATTAATACTATTGAGAGACTGGTTAAGAGTCTGATAACAAATGGTAGAATTTGCATTTTCAATCAGCGAAATGATAATCACAATGTAATGATAAATTTAGGTAGGCCTCCGGTTTATCCGAAAAAATATATCAAGTTTTCAACAGAGACCAAAATTAACTGGATATCGGATGAAATTAATATGCAAGCCAATTTCAGACTTTTTCTTCCTAGAATTTCCCTCAAAATCTTTCGGACAAAGGCGGGAAAATCCGTAAATTGAGAGCACCAAAAAAAAACCATCCTTTATGCTAGCTAAATCTATCCAAAGACTTCTTGTTGCTAACCGTGGAGAAATCGCTATTCGGGTATTTCGTGCCGCGAGCGAACTAAAAATTACCACCGTTGCTGTTTACAGTTTTGAAGACCGTTATTCGCTACATCGCTATAAAGCAGATGAGGCTTATCAAATTGGTCCTGACGAGGAACCCTTAAAACCTTATCTCGACATTGAAGAGATTTTACGAATTGCCCGCAACCAAAAGATAGATGCCATTCACCCCGGCTATGGTTTCCTTAGTGAAAACATAAATTTTGCCCGTCGCTGCCGCGAAGAAGGGATAACCTTCATTGGACCTGCTCCCGAAATAATGGAACAACTGGGAAATAAAATTGCCGCAAAGGAATTAGCTTTAAAAGTAAATGTCCCCATAATTAAAGGTGCTAGTAACTTACAAAATAGTGACGAAGCTTTCGCTGCCGCAGATGAAATTGGATTCCCCATAATCTTAAAAGCCGCTTCGGGTGGTGGTGGTCGCGGAATGCGCATAGTACGAAGTAAAGATGAACTTAAAAAATCCTTTACTGAGGCGGCTAATGAAGCAGCTAAAGCTTTTGGAGATCCTACCGTGTTTTTAGAGAAATACGTGGAAGACCCCAAGCATATTGAAGTACAATTACTCGGAGACTTACACGGTAATTTGGTGCATCTGCATGAGCGTGATTGTTCCGTACAAAGGCGTTTTCAAAAAGTGGTGGAAGTCGCTCCCGCATCAACATTAAGTGATAAAACTCGCCAAGCTTTACACCAATATGCCCTTGATATTGGCAGAGCCGTTTCCTACACCCATGCGGGTACCGTCGAGTTTTTGGTAGATAAGGATGAAAACATATTTTTTATTGAAGTTAACCCACGCATACAGGTAGAACATACCATAACGGAAGAGGTTACGGGTTACGACTTGGTGAAGGCGCAAATTCAAATTGCCGAAGGTGAGTCTTTAAACGGGTCCGTGCTTAATATACCGGCTCAGGAGGAAATAAAACTCAATGGTTTCGCTATTCAATGCCGCATAACTACCGAAGATCCTGAAAATAATTTCATGCCCGATTATGGCACCATCATCGCCTATCGTAATGCAGCTGGAATGGGCATTCGCTTAGACGAAGGCAGTAGCTATCCAGGCGTGAAAATTTCTCCCTTTTTCGACTCCATGCTTACTAAAGTATCGGCTTGGGGAAGTAGTCTTGATGTAGCGGCAAGCCGCATGGAAAGGGCCTTGTCTGAATTTCGCATCCGAGGTGTTAAAAACAATATTCCCTTCTTACAGAACGTAATTTCACATCCCGAATTTAGAGCGGGATTGCAAAGGGTAAGCTTTATTGAAAAGCATCCCGAATTAATGCAACTCAAGCTTAGCCGTAACCGAGGAACGCGTATTTTAAACTTCACCGCCGACCTTATTGTAAACGGTAATCCAGAAGTTAAAAAACCTGACCCCGGCCGAAACTTCCGCAGCCCGAAAGTTCCCGATTTCGATAAACACTCCGCTCACACACCAGGTACGAAAAATCTACTGACCGAATTGGGTCCCGAAAAATTCAGTCAGTGGTTGGCTAAGGAGAAAAAGATCTATTATACGGATACCACTTTTAGAGATGCACATCAATCGCTGCTTGCCACGCGTATGCGCACTATTGATATGCTTAAAGTAGCCGAGAGTTATTCGAAAAACTTTCCCGAACTCTTTTCTATGGAAATATGGGGCGGTGCCACTTTCGATGTGTGTTTACGATTTTTAAAAGAAGATCCTTGGCAAAGACTGAGGCTTTTACGCGAGGCCATGCCTAATGTGCTTACGCAGATGCTCATTCGGGCGAGTAATGCGGTAGGTTATAAAGCCTATCCCGATAATTTAGTAGAATCATTTATTGAAAAATCTTGGGAAACTGGTGTCGATATCTTCCGCATTTTCGATTCTTTAAACTGGACCGAACAACTAAAAATTTCTACCCAAGCTGTGCGGGAAAGAACGGGAGGACTGGCGGAAGTTTGTCTCTGTTATACCGGCGATATCAGCGATCCGAAAGCGCATCCCAAATATAATTTGCAGTACTATTTAGATTTAGCACGGGAAATAGAAGATATGGGTGCTCACATTTTGGCCATCAAAGACATGGCAGGTTTACTAAAACCTTATGCGGCACATACCTTAATTACTGAACTGAAAAAGGTCATTGATATTCCTATCCATTTGCATACACATGATACTTCAGGCATGCAATCGGCCACCTATTTGAAAGCGATTGAAGCAGGAGTTAACGTGGTGGATGTAGCCATCGACTCGATGAGTGGGCTTACCTCCCAGCCCAATTTCAACTCTCTGGTAGCCAGCCTTAAAGGTCATGAAAGAGAAAACCCTATTAACCTCAGTCGCCTCAATGAATTTAGTAATTACTGGGAAGATGTGAGAGAGTGGTATTATCCCTTCGAGTCGGGCTTAAAATCGGGAACGGCGCAATTATACGAGCATGAAATTCCTGGCGGGCAATACAGCAACTTAAGACCGCAAGCGCGTGGACTTGGCATCGAAGATAAATTTAATACCATCAAAACCAATTATCGCGATGCTAATCAACTAATGGGCGATGTGGTAAAAGTTACGCCTAGCTCCAAAGTGGTAGGCGACTTGGCCATGTTTATGACCACCAATAATTATTCGAAGGAAGACATCTTAGCGAAAGCGAATGAGATATCCTTCCCCGATTCGGTAATTAGCTTTTTTAAAGGCGATTTAGGTCAGCCTTTCGGCGGATTCCCAAAAGAATTTCAAAAAGCGGTACTTAAAAACGAGAAGGCTTATACCGACAGACCGAATGCCCATTTGGATCCCATTGACTTTGATAAGGAGTTTCCCGAATTTCAGAAGGCTTTTGGGCAGAGCTATACCTTTCTTGATTTCCTTTCCTACAAACTCTACCCAAAAGTTTTCCAAGATTACGCCACTTTTAAAGATTCCTACGGTGAAGTTTGGCGCATCCCCAGTCTCATTTTTTGGTACGGCATGCAGCCAGACCAAGAGTTTATGGTAGAAATTGATCAAGGGAAAAACATTCTCATTCGCTTTTTGAGTGTAAATGATCCCTATCCCAACGGAAATCGCCATGTTTACTTTAAGCTCAATGGGCAAAATCGTCATGTAGAGGTAAAAGACAACAGCATTTCTTCCAACGAAGTATTAAACGAAAAAATAGGCAGCGATAAAGATATAGGCGCGCCATTGCAAGGCAAACTGGTCAGTATTGTGGTTAGCGAAGGACAAAAAGTAGAAAAAAATGAGCCTCTTTTTGTTATTGAAGCGATGAAAATGGAAAGTACCATTTTGGCACCTTTTGCAGGAGAAGTAGAACGAATAGCCCTGAAAGCTAATGCAATGGTTCACCAAGATGACCTAATCCTGACACTGCGTTAAAAGCTCATCTATAGAAATATAGATAGGTGACAAAAGTGGCTTTTAAAGCTGCTTTAATAAATTAACTTTGCTCAAAATTTTAGAAATGGAAAAACACGAATGTGTGATTATAGGTTCGGGACCTGCAGGATATACTGCGGCCGTTTACGCGGCACGTGCCGACTTAAAACCTATCATGTATACAGGCCTAGAGCCAGGTGGACAATTGACTACGACCACTGACGTTGAAAACTTCCCCGGTTACCCAGAAGGTATTATGGGACCTGAAATGATGGAAGATTTTAGAAAGCAAGCAGAACGTTTTGGAACAGATGTTCGTTTCGGAATGGTTACCAAAACTGAATTCAGCAAAATCCCTGGAGCAAGTCATATACTAACCATCGACGAAAACACTAAAATTGAAGCTCGTACAGTAATTATTGCCACGGGAGCTACTGCAAAATATTTAGGTTTAGAATCGGAAAAGAAAATGATGGGCCACGGCGTTAGTGCCTGTGCTATTTGTGACGGTTTCTTTTTTAAGGGTAAAGATGTAGTGGTTGTAGGTGGTGGTGACTCTGCGGCCGAAGAAGCAACTTATTTATCAAAATTATGCCCGAAGGTGACCCTTTTAGTGCGTAAGGGTGAGATGCGTGCTTCACAAATTATGATTAAGCGCGTTGAAAACACGCCGAACATCACCATTATGTACAATACCGATACCTTAGAAGTATTGGGAGAAAAAACGGTTAGTGGCGTGCGAGTTAAGAATAATCAAACGGGTGAAGAACAAATAGTAGAAGCAGAAGGATTTTTCGTTGCTATTGGTCACAAACCGAACACCGATATTTTTAAAGGTCAGCTCGATATGGATGAAGTTGGTTATTTAAAAACTAAGCCTGGTACAGCTAGCACCAATTTACCCGGTGTATTTGCTACTGGCGATGCGCAAGATAAAATTTACCGTCAGGCCATTACTGCCGCTGGATCAGGTTGTATGGGAGCTTTAGAAGCCGAGCGTTACCTTTCCGAATACGAGGAAGCGGTAGAGGCTTAAACTTCTCTAACTTCTAATAAATTATAAAAGGTCACCAATGGGTGGCCTTTTTTTTTGGATTTGGGTAGAAGGAATGAAGAGGGTCTCTAATCCGAACCGAGGTTAACAAGCCCATAAAATATCGCGAGCCAAATTAAACCCTTCACTAAAAAGAAGGTGAAAAGAAGCAACACTACTCCCCAGCCGGCTTCTTGCCTTAAGCCCTTCCAGCCTTTTTCTTTTACTATTTGCCGATACTTCTTAATCATAAAAAAAAAACAGGCCTATAAGCCAGATTCTGTATTCTTAACCCTGGGCGAACCAAATTGCTAAAAACCCTTATCATTTATCTAATGCTGCCTACCCTCTGAGATCGCGCGAGCAGCGCTCAATCCTCAGTTTACATGGCATTGCAACCCGCGAGGTTTACCCTGCCGTTTTTGTTACCAAAAACGCGGTGCGCTCTTACCGCACCATTTCACCCTTACCTAAACCAGCATAACCGGTAAAGGCGGTATATTTTCTGTGGCACTTTCTGTCTCCGCTTTACGCAGATCCTCCCCTTTCAAGAAGCACGGTGCTCTATGTTGTCCGGACTTTCCTCCCCAATAAATTGGAGCGATAAGGCGGCCTGTTTCGCTGCAAAAGTAAGTCAAATTATAGCAGTTCCACCTCGGTTGCTCCTTTTCCGTATTGAGCATAACTTGCATCGTAAAAACGAATCTTATCCATTCTTTCGAGCATCGAGTAAATCTCCTCTCTTAAGCGCCCCTGTCCTACTCCATGTATGAGCACCACCTTTTTAATGCCCGCTCTGCTCGCTTTATCTAAGGTTTTGCGACATTCCCGTAGCTGAATCTGCAACTTTTCGTGGGCATTAAAGTTTTTGGGAAAATCTACTAAAGCTTCAAAGTGAAGGTCTATTTCCAAAAAGCCTGGCTTAATGTTTTTATTTCCAGCACCTAATATTTTCGCGCTATTTGGCTTATCTTTTTGGATAACCTCGCCCACTGGCATGGCTTTACGTAAGACTAAGCTGCTGAGTGGATAGGTATCATCAAAGCCATGATCGCAGGCCACTTCGGCCCTATCGCCTTTTATGGCGATAATGGTTCCCGTTCCTTCTTCATCTAAGAATGCTACAATGTCTCCCACTTTAAAACTCATAGGGCAAAGTTCAGCCTTCCTGAGCTGAAAAAGAAAATCCTAGTGCTAAATTTTTGAAATTGAATTCAAAAAAAAAAGCCGCTCATTTCTGAGCGGCTTTTAATATTACTAATTAAATCTTATTTGATACTAATCCTGCGATGAGCAGTTAAAGAACCTGATTTAATTTCTAGCATATAAATACCACTTGCTAAGTCTGATACATCAAAAGAATTGCTGTAAGTACCACTTTGCATGCGGTCGTTCATCATTAGTACGCTTCTGCCTTGAGCGTCGCGTAAAAGGATTTGAACATCGGCACTTCCCACTTCATGGAAGCTTATATTAAGCATCTTCTGGGTGGGGTTTGGATAAACACTTAAGCTGTTCGCTAAAGCATTTTCGTTTAGACCAATATTCACATTGGTAGTGAAAGTAGCCGTGTCAGATCCACATGCATTTGATACAATAAGGGTGATGGTATAATTACCATTACCGCTATATATCATTGTATCAATAATGGCGCTGCTGCTAGAACCGTTACCAAAGCTCCACTGATAAGAATTAGCATTAGTAGAAGCGGATGCATCTAGGTAAACCTGATAAGTTCCACCCACAATGGCACTATCAATAGTAAAACTAGCTACTGGCTGAGGCGCATTAGCCGTACTATTGGTAATACTTATGGCATTACTAGTAGTGCTTCCGCAGATGTCAGAAACATAGAAGTCGTATGCTGTATTAGCTGTTAAGCCTGTAACCGAATATGGAGCGGTAATATTATTTACCGTTGTTCCGCCCGTAGCAGGATTAAAGCCACTTATTCCATAAACCAATACCGAACTACCACTATTACTCGTCCAATCTAACTCAATGCTATCGCAAGCAACATTAGCGGTTGCCACTAAGTTGGTGGGATCTGGACAAGAATTTGCACGAGGACTAACACAGAAGTTATCTACAAAATACTCAATCGAGTAAGTATTTCCCGCTAAAACTCCAGAATAGAAGTTTACACCATTAAACTGTAATGGGCCACCTGCATTGGCATTAGAATAAACATATCCTACTGTAGTTGAAGCACCATTTAATTCTACCCAGATGGAATCATTATCCAGGTCTATCACCGTGGTAATGGTATTCCACTGTCCTTGGGTATAGTTAAAGGTTCCTGCTAAAGTAGAACCAGTAGTATAAACTACCTGCGCTGTTCCATTACCTAAGAAATAAACTTCTCCACCCCAAAGGTTTCCTGCTGCTCCACCAATATAGTTTTGCTGGATATTATAGTAGGCTCCTTTACCGGTTGGCACGTATAGGTCAAATTCTACTGCCCAAGTACCGCTAGAGATAGTATCAAATAAGGCTACTAAATCTGAGAAGCCAGCTGTACCACCATCATGTATGCGGAACGACTGCGGCGAAGATGCACTTTGTGCAGTAGAAATTTCAACATCACCCGCGTTACCTGCCCAAGGGACAAATAGAGCCGATTGATCGTATAGTTTCAAGCTCGCATTGTACTGATCAATGCTATCACAAAGATTTGCGGTCGGACAAATAACAGTTGGACCTACCCAAAGGCTAGTATCACCAGGCGCACAAATAGCGCGCACATAGATTTCTTGGCAAAGGTTATTAGCTGTTGGAAAAGTTACTACTAATGAATCAGCAGTACTAGTTAAACTAGTACCCGTACCTAAGGTAAAGCCCGTGGAACCATATTCTACTTGGTAAGAAACTGGGCTACCAGATGGTGTCCAACGTGCTACGGCAGAATTAGTAGAGATAGGGCTCGTGTTAAGACTTAGCGGTCTGGCACAGCTAGCTCCTTGTTGAACGCTCACATCATCAATAGCAATATCCCCGGTAAAAGATGTACCTCGGTGACCTTCGAAAATAAAGTTATAAACGCCAGCAGTTAAAGAACTTAAAGATACCGCACGACGCATAAATGGATCGGCTTGAGCTACCTGCTGAGCTCCAATTAAACTATCTATAGCTGTTCTAGTACCGCTAGAGTTTTCAGCGTAAATCACCAACTTATTGATGGTTGCACCAAACATGTGGTAGTGGTACTCTAACTCTGGGTTAGTAACGGTACTAATATCAATTCCCGGAGAAATTAATTCGGCCGGACCACCCGAAGTAGAAGTCTCTAAATACATATAGGTTCCTCCTGTAGTACTTGGGAAAGTATTATCATAGAATGGCCCTGTGGAAGTGGAGTTTTCATTACCACCAGTAGCGTCTTCTGATTCCCATCTTACCGAACCAGTTATGGTATTATGCGTCCAGCAATTTTCCCAACCAGCCGGTGTACCTGCAGCGATGCCAATGGTAATACCTTCGAAGTTGGTAAAATAAGGAGCGGCGTAGCTGCTAGGACAAGGTGTAGAGAAACATTCTGGGCCAGCCCAGAAACTTGTGTCGCCTGTGGCGCAAATTTCCCGTACCCAGTAACAGTAACCAGTGCCAGCAGTTAATCCCGTTAGATTAAGACTAGCTGCGGATTGAATTACTCTCGTATTTGAAGGGTCACCCAATAAGCCTAGTCCATATTCTATTTCATAAGATGCACTAGTATTTCCATTGGCATTAGCCCAGCTAAGATCTGCGGTAGACTGTGTAATATTGGCGGTTGCTAAGCTGTTAGGGCGAACACAAGAAGGAATTACTTCATAATGTAAGTCGTCTAAGAAAATCGTCTGAAAAGTCGAATTCTGACCGTGAGCAATAGCAAAGTATTGATCTGTTCCATTATATCCATTGGCAGCGTTCATCTCAACTATATACTCTAACATTGAAATTGTCATGGTTAAAGTATCTAAAGGACTAAAGGTACTTGCATCTACAGGATTGGTTATGGAACCCACAATTAAGGTACGCAAGTTGAAAACAGAGTTAGAACGAGCGAAGAAACGAAGACGCTTGTCGCTAGCGGTTAGGTCAGTTGTTACAGGAGAAACCATAATTAAAGGAGAGGTAACGGGACTACCATTATCAAATTCTACCACATTTGGATTAGACACCGGCTGGTTGAAGGTTGAACTTTGAATGGTTAAACCTGAAAAGTTACTGCTAACCAAACTTGGATCTTCAATTTTTATAAAACAGCCTAGGTCGTTACCCGCCGATAGATTATCCCAATTGTTAAAATAAGGTGCTGAAATCGCCTGGCATTGTGTTTTAAAACAGAAAGGGTCTGACCAAGCAGATGTATCACCTGGAGCACAAATTTCGCGGACCCAGAAACAATAGTTTGTATTAGATAGAAGACTGCTAAAGTTAGCAGTATCATTCGAAACCAAAAGCAAGCTATTTAACACAGAACCTTGCAAGCTACCGGGGCCATATTCGATTTGAAAGTTACCCGCACTACCGCTAAAAGGAGTAAATGCAACCGTGGCATTCATTGAATCTACTGCTAAAACAGAAAGATTTGAAGGCTGGGGACAAGATGGGATTACTTCATAAGTAAGATCATCCACATACAGAGTACGGAAAGTAGCATTAGCACCATGCGCAACAGCAAAGTAAGCATCTGTGCCATTATAACCATTGGCCGTTGTAAAGTTAGTTACATAACGATCATGGGGATTTGCGTCCGTTAAATCGAAAGTATCTAAAGGATGGAAGGTGCTCGCGTCACTAGGATTAGCAATGCTACCTATCACCAATTGGGTGGGCGGAACAGCAGCAAAACTCTGTCTTGCTCTCACTTGTACGCGCTTATCACCTGCCGTAAGATCGGTGGTGGGCGGAGAAACAATCATTAAGGGTAAAGTAGAGCTGCTATTATCTAATTCAATTTGACGAGCACCAGAAAATGGCACCCCGAACTGAGTTACTAAAGCTCCAGCAAAAGTACTTGTGAAAAAAGCTGGATCCTCTATTTTACCGAAGCAACCTAGGTCTTTACCCGTCGCCAATGCATCCCAATTTTCAAAATAAGGGGCTGAAATCGGAGAACAAGGGGTGCAGAAGTCAAATGGGCCAGCCCATGTACTTGTATCTCCCGGTCCACAAACTGCGCGCACTAAAAACTGGTAGCAAGATTGTGCGCTTAAGGTATCCACCAAAATTCCACTGGCACTGGCAAGGGCTTTTACGCCACCAACGGTAGTAGTGCCTTGATAAAAACCACCTGGGCCAAACCAATATTCAAATTGTCCCGCACTTGAAGTACCGGTCCAATTTAGAGTAGCGGTAGTATCAAGCATACTGCTTACGCTTAAAGCAGATGGCTGTGGACAACTAACCGTATTCAAAGTCACATCGTCAAAAGTGAAGCCGTCAGAAAAGTTAATGCTACTGGCAGAGAACCTTCCCCTTTGTCCAAAACGTATCTGCGTAAGCGCGCCAACCGACTGACCTGCTGCCGCAAGAGGCGCCACAATGTCTAATTTTTGTACAGAATCATACACTCCGTTTCCAGAGCGAATTAAGTCTAGGTTTACAATTTCTACCCAAGGATTACCAGGATTACCTCTTACCCAAACTCTATTGTCTGGACTCGCTTCTTGACCATGTGACATAATGTAGAAACCTAACTCTATACCTCCAGAAGTAGTGTAATTAGTTAAGTTAACCGTTAAGGTCAAAAAGTTCGATTCTATAGCAGGTGCGCTGGGTGAATGATCCATTGTTAAAGCTTGGGCGCCATTTCTATAAAAGGTTGTACCCGCTTGTAACCTCATGCGTGAGGCGGTTTGATTGGATGCATCAAAACGCCAATCGTAAGTAGAGGCGCATAAGTTAGTAGTACCATTAAAAGTTGGTCCAGTGCTAAAGTTCTCAAAACCGTCGAAGAAGGGTAAATTCGTTGGCAGCGGAGCGGAACATCCAGTCAGAACTGAGAAAGGCCCCACCCAAACAGATAAGTCATTAGTACCACAAGAGTCCTGAATGTAAAAATCGTATTGGGTATTGTCGACTAAACCAGTAATAATAGCAAAGGTATCGGTTGCTGCAACTATAGTTCCTGTACCAAGCGTAAAACCGGCAGTTCCATATTGAACATTTGCTCCAGGAACGCTGCCCGTACTAGCCCAGTTTAAATACACATCAGATCCGCCGACAGAGGTAGTAACTGTGAAAGGATCAATTGGTATACAAGTAGGAATGACATCATAGACAAAATCATCGATTAAAATGGTCTGAAAAGTATTTTGTGCACCATGTCTGAAGCCTATGGTTGCGTCGGTTCCATTATAATTAGAAGCGGCATCTAGATTAATCGTAAATCTCTGATTAGAAGTAGTTAAAGTTACCGTTTGTATTATATTATAGGTACCTGCAGAATCGGCATTTGGGATAGATATGATATCTAAAGTAGTAGGCGTGGTAGAAGTTGTTTTTGCATTAAACTCTACCATTTTGTTAAGAGCCGAAATCCCAAAGAAAGGTTGGAAGTAAAGAATTACATCCTGATTACTGCCTGTTGCAGAGCTATTATTAAGCTGCAATTGTTGAGGAGCAGAAGTAGGATTAAAAGCGGTAGTAATGGTGACAGTTGGTGTTCCGACGCTAACATCTGTAAAGGCTCTTAAGCAAGGAAAAGCAGTGCCATCAAAATTTTCGGTAAAGCGCGCCACGCCATAACCACAATCCGTAGTAAAATTGAGAGTAGTTGATCGCGATAATCCATCGCCTCTTAAACTACAATCGGATGTTAATACTAAATCGTAATTAGTATTAGGCATAAAGCCGCTAACGGTAATAGTGTCGCCAATGCTAGTACCAGAAGTACCAGTTCCTTGGGTAAAACCGCCGGGGCCCCACTCCCAACTCAGTGAGTCGGTAGTTGCAGTGTACACAAAAGTTACAGAGTTACTATCTAAAGCAATAATATTTATACCACTGGGTGCAGGACAGATAGGAAGAGTTGTGAATATCTGTGGCGCAGGAAAATAAACTGAATCCGTACCACAGTATTCGGTAAAGTAAACATCGTAATCTGTATCGGGAATTAGGCTGTTAATATTTACGGGGGGGGTATTGGCAGGATAAGTTCCTGTTACTACTGTACCAGAACCCGGTGCAAAACCAATTTGCCCGTACTCTATGCGGTATCCAGAATTACCGGTGCCTGGAGTCCAATTTATTTGGGCTGAATCAGTAGCTATACTGTCAATGCTAAAATTAGCGAACAGGTTAGTACAACCGCCGCTAATGCCTAAGGCATAAGTTACAGAACCTACAAACCTTCTTGGGTTAAAGGTTGGATTGGGTAAACCACCACCATAAGAAACAGAGTCGGCCGTACTTACTGTAAATGTACCATCGGTATGGGTTACCACATCTGCGGCTGTGCCCGTTTGATATCGAGTATTACCCGCAATGTGAATACCAACAGGGGTATTAGCGGGAATATTAATAACGGTGCCTCCGAAAGGAATATTAACTAAGGAAGTATTGTTTGCGCCGGTAAGTGTGGCATTAACAATAATTTCTTGCCAACCGTTGGCCGTGTTAATTGTGGGTGGGCCATTTACACCGCCAACTCTAACCCATACACTAGCAGAAGTAGCTCCAGAAGAAAAAATGTTGGAAATACCAGTTATTTCGGTGGGAGTATTGGAGCTCACAGCGAAAGTTATCCCACTTTGACCATTGTTTGGCGTATGGGGAGGAGAGGTTGTAATTGTCCCCTGTCCCCAGCTAAATAGCGCTAAAAGAGAGAAAAATAGTAGTAACTTTTTTTTCATAATCAAAATTTAAGGATTAAAAATCTACCGAACTTCCTCAAATATAGCTACTAAACTGATTCCAAAAAAAAAGCCGCTCATTTCTGAGCGGCTTTTAGTATTAGGGACTAATTCTTATTTAACGCTTACCCTACGGTGAGCAGTTAAAGAACCAGACTTGATTTCTAACATGTAAATTCCACGTGCTAAGCCTGAAACATCAATATCATTGCTGTAACTACCGCTTTGCATGCGATCATTCATGTTGATTACGTTTCTGCCTTGAGCATCTCTTAAAGTAATTTGTACGTCAGCACTTCCTACTTCACGGAAACTAATAGTAAAGCTGTATTGGGCAGGGTTAGGATAAACATTCAAGCTATTCGCAAGAGGGTTATCTTCTAAGCCAATATTTACATTAATGGCAATGGTATCCGTGCTTGTTCCGCAAGCATTTGTCGCCGTTAATACAATATTGTAAACGCCATTTCCTAAGAATACAACCGTATCATTAGCCCCAGAACCCGTTACTCCATTACCGAAGTCCCAAGTATAGGTAGTAGCATTAGTTGAGCCACTTGCATCGACATAAACGGTAAACTGACCTCCTATAATCGAACTGGTAGCGTTTGCAACCGCAACAGGCATCGGCGCATTAGCAGTACTGGTGGTTAACATTACGTAACTACTAGTATCGCCGGTACAAGTATCTGCAACATATATATCATAAGCTGTGGCAGGACTTAAACCAATTAAAGTATAAGGAGCAGTAACAACGGCTGTCATTGTACCTGAGCCAGGAGCAAAACCGCTTGGTCCAAATTCAATGATTGAACCGCCTGATGCAGAAACCCAATCAACTTCAATGCTATCACAACCAACATTTGAAGTTGCTACTAGGCCAGTTGGATCTGGACAAGGGAAACCACAACTAGCCGTAAAGCTTACCAAGGTGTCTCCTGTTGCTGGAACAGGGCTGGCTGTTGTAAATGAATCAATAGCAGCGCCAAACTGATCGTAAACAATAACTCCAATTTCAGATGGCCATGAACCAGCAGGATCTAAAATAATACTTGTTGCCAAGCCATTACAAAGCGCAACTGAATCTTGGAAAAGTGTTCCTGTGGTAAATGAACTGCCGAATTTAGCTACTTCAATACCATTTTGTTGAATAGAAACCTCTGCTCCGTTCCAACCGTCACCGAATGAATCGGTTAAGTCAAAGTAGAACATACATTGGCTGCTTGCTGCACAAAGATCTGTCGCCACTTGAACTGGTCCAGCCCAAGCGCTAGTATCTCCCGGCGCACAAATCTCACGAATGTAAACCTCATAAGTTGTTGCTGCCGTTAAGCCATTTATTACATAAGGACTAGCAGTAGCAGTAACTACTGTTCCAGCACCTTGAGTAAAACCTGGAGCGCCATATTCAACTTCAAAGTTATTTCCAGTTCCTGCATTCCAAGCAATAGTTGCAGAAGTCATTGTAGAAGCAGTTTGTGCTAAACCAGTTGGTCTAGGACAGGTAACTCCTTCTTGAATACTTACATCATCGATAGAAATATCTCCCGTAAAGGATGTACCTCTATGACCTTGGAATACAAAGTTATAACTGGTACCCGTTAATGAATTCAGCGGAACGCTGCGAATTAAGAAAGGATCACTACCAGCAGTTTGTTGCTGACCACCAATACTATCAATTTGTGTACGTACACCATTCGCATCTTCTGCAAACACTAATAGATAATTAATGGTTGCACCGAACATGTGATAATAATACTCTAACTCAGGATTGTTCAAGTTAGACATATTAATTAGTGGAGAAGTCAATTCTGCTGGTCCGCCACTAGTAGAAGTCTCAAGATACATATAAGTACCGCCTGCAACACCTGGAGTGGTAGCATCGAAGAATGGACCAGTGTTTAGTGAATTTTCATTCGAACCACTAGCGTCTTCAGACTCCCATCTTACTGAGCCAGAAACTGTATTATGCGTCCAACAATTTTCCCAGCCTGCCGGAGTTCCAGAAGCCAGACCAATACTAATACCGGTGAAATTGGTAAAGTAAGGCGCCATATAGCCACTTAAAGGACAAAGAGTTGAGAAACACTCTGGACCTCTCCAGAAACTTGTATCTCCAGGTGAACAAATCTCACGTACCCATACACAGTAGCCGGTACCTGGTGTTAATGTATTGGGAGTTAAAGTTGTTCCTGTTACTAGAGTTCTAGTATTTCCAGGATCACCTAATGGTCCAATACCGTATTCAATCTCGAAATTAGTTCCCGTTCCAGAATTGGAGACCCAATTAAAAGTAGCAGACGTATCAGAAATACTGCTTATTGCTAAAGAATCTGGACGAATACAAGTTGGAATCTTCTCATAGTGCAGATCATCAACATATAATACGTCAAAAGTTGACTCAACCGAATGTGCTAAAGCGAATCTATTATCGGTACCATTATAACCATTCGCAGCGGTTAGCTCAACAATGTACTCCGTGAAAATAGTTGTAGGAGTAATTGAATCAATCGCGTTAAATGTTGCGGGGTTTAATGGATCACTGATCGTTCCTACAATGATTTTGGTAGGATTAAAAGTAGACGAAGTTCTGTAATGGAATCTCAATCTCTTATCACCTACCGTTAGGTCTGAGGTTAAAGGAGAGATTAACATTAGAGGGGTTGTTACATCACTTGAATTATCCAACTCTACGTAATTAGGAGCACTAATTGGATTATTGAAAGTAGAGTTTTGAATTGTTACTCCCGTGAAATTCGAAGTAGCAAAAGTCGGACTCTCAAAAGAAGTAAAACACCCTAAGTCTTTAGACTGAGCTGTTAAACCATCCCAATTCTCGAAGTATGGAGCGCTTATTGGGCTACAAGGAGTACAGAACTGGAAGGGTCCAGCCCAAAGACTTGTATCTCCTGGGGCACAAACATTTCTTACTAAATACTCATAGCAAATTTGCTCTCTTAAAGTATCAACTAAAACACTTGAATTGGTGGTGAATTGCTTGACACCTCCTACAGTGGTTGTTCCTTGGAAGAAGCCCGCAGGACCAAACCAATACTGATAACTACCTGCGCTAGCTGAGCTTCCCCAACTTAGAGTCGCAGCTGTATCTAGCACATTTGTAGCGCTAAGATTAGTAGGTATTGGACATGATACGGCTGTTAAGCTAACATCGTCTAAAGAGTATCCTTCACAACAAGTAGCGTTAATTGCCTGAGATTGGCCTGACTGAGTAAACATGATTTGCGTTGCCGCTCCAATAGATTGACCAGCATTGGTAATTGGACCAACAATATCCAAATTGGTAATTGAATCGTGGAAACCTGTACCTGAAACGGTAGTAATTAAGTCAAGGATTTGAATCCAAGGATCCGAAGCCGAACCGCGCACATAAACTTTATCATCTGGACGAACCGTAGCACTATGATCCATAATAACAAAGCCCAACTCTATACCACCTGCGGTAGTGTAGTTAGATAGGTTTACGGTCATAATTAAGCTGTTCGTTTCTACTTGAGAAGGGAATGAGCTTTGATCCATGGTGAAGGCTTGCGCACCTGTGTTATAATAAAGGGCATTAGCCTGCAATCTCGCTCTACCGTTGCCAGCAGGAACGAAAGTCCAGTTATAAGATGGGTTACAGAAATAAGCGTTAGAACCTGTAAAGGTTGGTCCGCTAGTGTAGTTCTCAAATCCATCTACTAATGGTAAAATCGCAGCACTAGTAATAGCGCAAGCGGTTTTGAAAGCTACTGGTCCTACATAAGGACTGGTTCCGTTGCCAAAGCAGCTGTCCTGAATATAAAATTCATAGTCTGTTTCAGCAGTTAATCCAGTAATCAAGGCCGTATCTAATGCACCTGTTACAGAAATGATTCCTAATGAGTTTACTCCAGGAGTGAAGCCTAAAGGACCATATTCAATAAAGGTGGTATCACCATCTGAACCACTACCCCAGAATACCTGGGCATCCGTAGCCGTAGTGTAGGTGAAGCCTAAAGAACTAACTAAAGGAGGATTACAACTTGGAATAGGTTCATAAACAAAATCGTCAATATAATAAGTACGGAAGGTAGGGCCAGCATGGGCAATCACAATAAACTCATCCGTGCCATTATAGCCATTGGCAGTAGTAATATCAATTACATATTGTGCATAAGCATTGGTGATAGTAATGGTATCAATAGCACTAAAACTAGCGCGATTTCCTGGAGAAGATACTGAACCAATGATAATATCATTTCCTGTAGCGGTCGTCGTGGTTCTTGCTTGGAAGCTAATGCGATTAGCACTAGTACTCATATCTGAAAATTGAGGTGAAATCAACCAAGTGGTATCCGCATTGAAATTGTAAAGTCTTACATAATTAGGCGACGAAACAGCAGGGTTAAATGTAGTCGCTTGTTCAACCCTTGCTATTACAGCAGTTGATGAAGTTCCTCCAATTAATGCATTTTCCCAACAAATTGGCGCCTCTAATAATGAATCCGTATCAAAGTTATTGCTGTAAGGAGCGGTAAATGGATTACATAGGGTCACGAAAGTTAGAGGACCAACCCAGCCACCAAAACCATTGGCAGAATCTGAACAATCGTTTCTAACATAGATATCGTAAGCTGTATTTCCACTTAAACCGCCAATGCCGATACCATTAGTAGAAGTACTATCAAAGTTGGTAGAAGCCGAACCTTGTGTAAATCCTGCAGGACCCCAGTTAACATCGTAAGATGTACCTGAACCAGTCCAAGTAAAGGAAGCACTATCGCTTGAAATAAATACCAAGTTGGGATTACCTGAATTCGGACAAGTTTGGCAAGAATTAACTTCTACCAAATCAATACCAACATCACCAGTAAAGCCGGAACCGTGCACCACAACGAAACGCAGGTGAATCGCAGTTCCAACATAAGCATCTAAATTAACCCCTACATTTTGCCAAGGATCTGCATTAGCAGTTTGGATTTGACCTACATTGGTAAATACGGTCGTCCAAGGACCATTAGCGGTACTTCCTACTTGTACCTTGACGGTATCGATTCCTACACCAAAGGCGTGTATCCAAAATGATAATTCAGCACTATTAAAAGAAGTGCTTAAATCAATACGAGGCGAAATAGCCTCAATGTTAGCACCACTTGGTGTTCCTGAAGTCTCTGTATAAATATACTGAGAACCCGAATGCGCCCCGTTTGGACCCGTTCCAGATGAACCTGTTCCACCCGTGCGGTAGTTCCAATTTGATGCCGTAGTTCCAGTTCCCCAGTCACCTGTCCAACTTCCCTGGCTTTCAAAGTCATCGGAGAATAATGGACCCGGACTACCTACTGTACAATTAAGGCCTTGCGGACCAGAAATTGGCGTAGTGATACTAATAGGACCTACGGTATCACTAATACCATTTACCGAACCACAATTGGTGGCTAAATAAATATCATAATCTGTATTAGAATTTAATGTAGTAATAGTATAAGTGGTAGCAGGAGATTGAACCGAGTCAACAAACCAACCCGCACTACCAGGAGTAGTACCTGCAGGACCGTAAAGAATCCAAGCTGAATTATAAGAACCTGCTTGCGCCCAACCTAAATCGATAGAACTCGAAGTTAGGTTAGAATCGGTAAAGGCCGTAGGAGCCGCACACAATTTTGTAGTGGTAAAGCCTTGAGGCGTAGGAAAACCAACAGTATCTGTACCCGTATTACAATACTCTTCAATCCAAACATCATAAGCAGTATTAGGACTTAAACCAGTTAAAATTACTGGTGGTTGAGTAGTACTCGGATAATTTCCTGTTACAGTAGTACCCGTACCTGGCGTAAAACCAGCAGCACCATATTCTACTTTAAAAGAAGTATTACTTGCGCCTGGTGTCCAATTTAATTTGGCTGCACCCGAAGAAATACTATCAATAAAAAATCCCGTAAATGGAGTACAGTTACCCGTAACTGCCAAAGCATAAGTTACTGAACCTACAAATCTTCTAGGATTGATAGTTGGACTTGGAAAAGTACCTCCATAGGCGACGCTATCAGCAGTCGTGATAGTTAAGGTCCCATCTGTATGAGTTGGTGCATCAGATGCCACCCCCGTTTGATAACGAGTATTACCAACAACACATACTCCTAACACTGTATTTGCCGCCAAACTAATTTTAGTACCTCCAAAAGGAATGCTGACCAATGAAGTACTGTTAGCACCAGTGATGGTTGCTCCTGTAATCACCTGAGTCCATCCGTTAGCAGTTGAAACCGTTGGAGAACCACCTGGAGTTACACCGCCAACTCGAACCCAAACATCGCCAGTAGTATTACCCGTAGTATAGACATTGGATATCCCCGTAATTTCCACCGGAGTATTTGCGCTTACGTTGAAAGTAATTGCACCCGAGCCATTATTAGCCGAGTGGTTTGTCGTTACTGTCCCTTGGCCGACCGAAAATAGCCAGGTGCAGGACATCATTAATAAAAGTAATAGTTTTCTCATAATTTCACTTATAGATTTAAGGGCCCTAAATTATTACTTCTATTGAATCTATCAAGAGGATTTACTTAAAATTTCAAAAAAACCTCAATCATGACCCCACCTTTTTGCAAAAAATACGCTTAAGGCCATTTCAACTAAAAGTTCAAATAACATTTTAAAATATCAATTGAGGATTGCTTACTTTTGTAGGCTAAAGAATAATTATGGAAGTTATCGACAATCAAGAGATGCGTCATTTTGAAGTTCGTGTGGGTGAACGCTTAGCCATAATTGAATACCAAATTCAAGAGCGTAAATACTTTTTAACTCGCTGCGACTTTCCTAAAAAATTTAAGGACGACGGCAGAGCCGAAGAAATGTTGGTTCTGACGCTTGCCAAAATCGAAGAAACAGGCATGCGCGTTGTTCCAATGACCCGCTTTGTAAAAGATCACTTCAAGGCTCATCCTGAATTGAAACCAATGCTTCCTGTTGGGATACACTTATAAATTCATAGGTGAGAATTTCATTCATTCTCCTTTTCTTATTAAGTTTTAACTTATCTCCTGTAAAGGCGCAGTCGCGGCTAGAACGCTATTTAAAGAATTTTAATAGTGCGGAAGCAAGTGATGGTAAGCCCAATTTCTTGGCCTACCCTACCATTGCATTTTCGCCCGAAACACAATGGGAGTTTGGCATTGCAGGTCTTTACCTTTATTACGCAAAAAACGATCTACGCAATCGCCTCAGTGAAATAAGTGCTTTTGGTTTTTATACCCTCGAAAACCAATATGGGATTTGGTTGGACCATGCCAACTACGGAGACAAGGATAAATATATGTTATTGGGTCGTTTGCGATATCAGGTTTTCCCGCTTTTTTACCATGGTATTGGACAAAATACACCGAGTGAACCTTTAGCATTAGTCGATGCCAATTATTTACTACTTAAAGAACATTTCTTGAGGCAAATTAAAGGCTACTGGTATGGTGGCATTTATACCGACGTTCAATATTTGGCCAGGAGTAATTTTATTTGGCAAGATGAAATTACTAGCTCCCCTTCTGGTGCAAATGGTAGTTTTAATTTAGGACTGGGCCTTTCCCTAGTTTACGATAGCCGGCATAATGTTCTTAACGAGCGAAAAGGCGCTTTTGCGGAGCTCAGCTTTCTAAATTACAATAAGACGACGGGCTCCGATTTTAACTTCAGTAGTATTTTAAGCGATAACCGCTGGTACCACGATTTAGGGTCAAATCAAGTTCTTGCCTTACAAGCCCTCGGTCAGTTTATTAATGGCGCGGCCCCTTTTAATATGTTGTCACTTTTGGGAGGCGAAAGTATAATGCGCGGTTATTATTATGGTCGCTATCGGGCTAATAATCTGATGGCTTTTCAGGCTGAGTATCGCATTTTACCCTTTCCTTTTTCTAAAAGATGGGGTGCTACAGTTTTCGCATCTAGCGGAAGCGTTTACCAAAATTGGGATGAGCTGGCAATAAATAAAATGTTGCTGACTGGCGGTGCGGGTTTGCGGTTTTTGATTTTCCCCAAAAAAGATATTTACACTCGCCTCGATTTTGCTTTTACCGCCGAAGGGCCTGGTTTTTACTTTTTTATCGGTGAAGCATTCTAAGCCTCTTATCTTTATAGGCTAAATGCCAAGTCCTTAAAATAATGGCAGCACAAAGAGGCATAAAGGATAAATGCAAATCTTGTGGAAGCCAAATCCAAACCGCTAATAAAATCGCATAATAGTAGGGAGTGTAGCGCAACAAATTCTGCGTTAAGCGCGACCAATTCTTTTGAAATAGGGCCATCGCTAAAAGCAGATGCGTAGGAAGAAAGATTAGCACATTTAAATTATTAGCAGCCGCTTGATGATTGGTGAAAAACCATAAAACAATCAATAAGAGACCGATGAGCCCAAAAACCAAAAACAGGAAAAGGTCGAAAAACCTCGCTTTCCGCGGATCTTGATAAGACCACATCGTAAAAAAGAGGGCAATTAATAAAAGAAGGGCGCTAGCAACGAAAGGACTCATTACTGGCGCATCTACAGCAGTGGACTTTACCGTGTACAAAACATTATGCTTTTTAACTAAAGGTTCCCAGGTGTTACTATCGGTACTTTTTATTTGTGCGGTGCTAAAAGCTTCTTCTAAATAGTCGGGCAGAAACATATATTCCCAGGTTCCAACTTTTTTATCCATGGGAAGACCCAAACAAATGTCGATTCCTAAATCGCCCCAGCGTTGTTGCTGCAAATACATATCGCAAAGTGCCCGAATACTTTCCCCTCCTTTCGTATAATTAGAATCAATTTTAAGATCATCCTGCAAGACATTTAGAAGCCCATCGCGAATGCGAGTTGCGCAATTATCATAAAAATAATCATAGAGGTAATCGGAGTTTTCGGGACGTGCATTCCATTGCAAAAAGTTGAAATAGGCTTGTTTTTGTGTGGAGTCAAGATTTAGTATTTGCTCGTGCAGAAATCGATCTTCGGAAATATAATAAGCCCGAAAAGAAGGGAAATGTCCTACTGACAATTTATAAAGTAAATTACCACGGGTAAAATTGAGGTAAAAGTTAGGCTGATCGAAATCAAAAACTCCATAATTAAAAACCAAATCCAATTGCTTAACCGGATCGTAAACTCGCAGAGCCGAATGTCCGAAGGCCGAATAAAGCTCGGTTTGGGTTGGCCCACAGGTGATTAAACTAATTTCCGCTTTCTCACTGAGCTGTATTTGAGCGCTTACAAAGGCTGGCAAAAGGAAAAAAAGAAGGAGTTTTTTCATGGCAGCAAGATACTAAGCTGAGTTCAATCTTAAACTAAGGTAAGTTCAACAAAAAACTATTGCACAGGATTTTTAATAAAAAAATACGAAATGAGTTGCAACTATAGAAGGCTGCTGCAAAGAAGGCCGGATATGGATTTTTTAATTTATTGGAAACATTTTTAGAGCCCTTACTCAACAATCTTTTTCTGGTCTCTCCTCCTCTTTAGTGTCACTTATTATTTATCGCTTTTACTTTAAGGCTTGCTCCTTATAAGGGCATATGATGCCTGCGTTTGATTCAAATTCAGCAAAGCATAAAAATGGTCCTTAAATAACGTGAGTTCGACGTAAAATTAGGCCTCAGACCTCTTGTAAATAGTGGGTTTCAAGCCGAAGCAGTGAAGCAATAGCCGGCAATTGTGAGCTGCTGAGGCGTTGAAAGCCGCTTTTTTGAAGGGGCCTAAACGTATTTTCAATAAAAATGAAAATCTGAGGCTCTAATTTATTGTCGAATTCACGTTAAGTAATTAAAACCGATGTTTTAGGTTTGAATAGAACTCAGGATAAAAGGAGCCTTCGGGCTCTTTTTTTTATTCCGATTTTAAGCCATTGGGCTTATTCTTTTGCCAAGGCATTTGCACATAAGGCGTTTTAGCGAGCTGGCGCAAAGCAATAATTGCCGCCCCTATATCTGCTAAGGGAAAAGAAAACCATATTCCTTCGATGCCAAAGAAATGCGGTAGAATTAATAATAATGGAATTAATAAAAAGCCTTGCTTACTCAAAGCTAAAATCATGGCTAAACGAGCTTGACCAATTGCTTGGAAAAAGGCTGATCCCATTAATGAAGTGGCTAATAAAGGGGTGGCTAAAAAGACCATCCGAATTGCAGGAACCGCGCGCTCCAACAAAGCAGGATCATTACTGAAAAGTGAAGCAATAGGATGGGTGAAAATCATAATTCCCAAAAATAAAAACCCCGCAATTATAGTCGCGGTATTTAAGGCCAAGCGCGTTACATCAGAAACACGCTCTAATTTTTTGGCTCCAAAATTAAAGCCAACGATAGGCAGAAAGCCTTGGGAAATTCCTAAAACGGGGAAATTGGCAAACATCAATACGCGACTAACAATTCCGTAAGCGGCGAGAGACAACTCTCCCCCAAAACTATAGAGGGAATTATTAAGCACAATGGAAAGGACACTAATGGTGCCTTGTCTTGCTAAAGTAACCGAACCTAAGGAAGTAATTTCTTTAATGATCGCTTTCTTTGGTTTCAAACACATCCACGTAAGTGACATATTACTAGGACCGAAAACAAAAAAGTAAGCGGTAAAAATCGCACTTGAGATATAGGAAATTGTAGTCGCCCACGCTGCTCCAGCTAAGCCCATCTCAAAAACGATAATAAAAAGCGGATCAAGAATTAAATTGGTAATGGCCGGCACTATCATGGTAAACATGGCAATGCGCGGATGACCTTCGGCGCGAATGACGGTATTACTCATCATGGCCCAAGCCAAAAAGGGCACGCCTACTAAAATGATTCGGAAATACTCAATAGCGGGCTCTAAAATATCGCCTTTGCCGCCGAAGGTTTTTAAAACCCCATCTTGAAAAAACCAACCGACTAAAACAAAAAACAAAGCCAAGCTGAGGCTCAAGCTGATTTGGTTACCAAAAACCCGCACCGCCTTTTCGGGCTTATCTTCTCCAAAAGAACGCGAGATAATCGATGAGCCACCAATCCCTATGGCCATACCAATGCTGGAAATTAAAAAGGTAATAGGCAGTACAACGGTAATCGCACCTATGCCCAAAGCTCCCACATAGCGGCCTACAAAAATGGTATCGATAATACCATAAACCGACATAACTAAAATACCAATGGAAGCGGGTAGAGCCTGCTTGCGAAGCAATAAACTCAAAGGAGCTTTTCCGAAATCGAGTTTTCCTGACATAATTTTGGCGAAAGTACACTAAAGCTTAAGCATTAATAACACTTAGTGCTTCACCTTATTATTAAATTGCTGGAAATTATAAACTTCATTAAATAATACCGTAGTTCCGCAGTAAAGTGGTGGCGTTGGGCGTCAAACAAACCCCTTGTCTTAATTTATAATCGAAGTTTAATTTGCCTCCACTCACGGTAGATTCGAAAAAATAAGCCGCGAAAACATCAGCGGCGCTTTCGCTAAGATTGGAAATATCAATATCGTGGGTAGCAATAATACCGATACAATTAAGCTGAGCTATCTTCTTCAAAAACAAACGAGTACCTTCTTTTTTGTCATCGGAATTGGTGCCGCGCAAAATCTCGTCTAATAATAAGAGCGAAGTTCTTTCGGCATTGATACTATCGAGCAAGCCTTTCAAGCGAATAACCTCAGCCTGAAAATAAGAGGTGTTTTCGTGAATATTATCAGAAGGATTCATGCTGCATAAAACTTGGAAAGGGTAAAAAGTAAAATCATCCGCCGCAACCGTCAATCCCCTTTTGGCTAAAACCAAATTAAGACCCACGGTGCGTAAAAATGTGCTTTTACCGCTCATATTACTACCGGTTAAAATCATTTGTTGAAAGTCGTCAAAGCTGAAACTATTAGCAACCCTTTGTGTGGCAGGAATTAAAGGATGCGCCAAGTTTTGTGCCTTTAATACTTGATCTTCACTTTGTGTGGGCCAATGGAAATCAGGGTGATTCTGAACATAATTGGCATAGGAAGAATAGAGCTCAAAATTAGCGGTTACCTGCAGCCATTGCGATAAATGATCAGCATGTTTTTCCTTCCATTTGGCCAGGCTATGTAAGCGGTGTAAGTGATAATGGAAAAAACCATTTAAGAATATTAAAACAAAAACATTCGCCATCTGCTCCAGCGAATTTAAAATTGCACTTAACTGTCGTAGTGCTTGAGATGCCTTAAAACTCGTTCCCAAGCTGTTTAATTGCTCCTTTAAGGCTTTGCTTTGAAAAGGGTGCTGCTCTAAATGTGCAATAAGATTAGCATAACGTTCCATAGAATCGCTCAACTTGCTTACCAAAAGTTGTTGCTTACGCAGATGCTTAAACTGAGAAAAAGTGACAATCAAATTGAATACTACCGCGTAATTTAAAATCTTAAAGGTCTCCGTACTAGGCTGGAAAATAAGCATAAGAAGCGCGTATGCCACGAAGATCTGCCCCATAATCATAATCATGCGTAGAAGCAGCGAAATTCTTTTTAGGGGTTCTTCGCGCCAAATTGCAATAAGGTCATTAACCTTTGGCCCTTTCTCCTCCATACCGCGGCCTAAGGAGCGGTACTTTAAAATATACTCAGGATGAGATTCTAATTCTTTTAATGAGTTTTGGCGCTCTTCAACATCTCCTAAAGGTTCCCGTTCCGATAAATCACTTTGCAATAAAATTTTGCCTTCATTACTAAAACTGCGGTTTAGATGATGAAAAAGTGAGCGACGACCAAATAAGTTAAGATCTTGCGCAAAAGGATGATTTTCAAGTTCAATCTGCGCTTCATGCTCTAAATTCGGTAATTCCCCCGCTAAGTATTTGATTTCCATCTCATACTCTCCCTGTAAGGCCTGTTCTAAGGCAAATTTATCTTTAAGATTAAAATAGATCCGCACCAAAAAAACAAAGCCCGCTAAAAAGACTAGGCTTAAATACCAAAGCCAATCCTGCTGAAGATTTAAGTACTGGTAAAAAGTGAAAAGGGCCAATAGGGCTATCAGTACACGTAAACTGCTGATTAAGCGAATGCGCTGGCGGTAATGAATTAACTTTTTCTCAATGGTTAAACGGCCTTCATTTAAAAAATTTTGGCGTTTTTCTGCAGTAGTCAAAAGAATCTGAATTTAAAAAGTGTAGGGAAAATAGACTGTGAGCTAATCGGCAATTTTAGAAATCTTGTCTAAATAAAAGCTCGAATCGGCATAAGTGGTATAGGGTTTAGCACTAGAATTTAGCAACAGTATTTTATCATCTTGCGAAAGCTTAAAGTTGCGCAGAAACATGGAGCGACGCGCTAAATTAATAATTCCATCCTCGCTTAAAACGTAAACACCTTTTTCCTTAACAAGCTTGGTACTATCTGTAATTGAACTGTAGCTCAAACTATAATGGCCCGTTTCCCTCAATTCCAAAGCAATGTATTGATTGCCTTGGGCAAAGGATATTTTACCGCGGTAAAGACCTTGCGCTTTGGCCTGCAATTCTTCTGTTGCAAGCCCATCTGCGCAAGCAAAAGGAATAAAGCAAATGGCCATAAAAGCCATAAAATAGTGACGCATATTAGCTTTTTAACTCGGCTCTTTTAGCTCGTTCCCAAGTAGCTTTTTGTGAGCCCTTTAGCCAGCGACCAAAACCCGCGAACACGGCGTAATTCATCATTAAGAAATAATACGGAACAAAAAGTAATTTTACTCGTATCGCACGATTCTCTAAAAACCAACCAATTAAGGCGGTTACATAAAATACCACTTGGGCGTACAATAGGTATTCGTACATCCATGATTGAGCAAAGAGGAAGATATTAAGTATAAAAATTAGAGGCAACACAAAGGCCGAAATAGACCAGCGCAATACGCGGTGCGAGATATACTGAAAGCTTAGCAAAGGCTGAGGAATGGGAATCAAAATCTTCCACAAGCGGCTCATGGATTGCCAACCGCCCGCCGCAATACGCACCTTCCTTTTCAGCTCTTCCGTAACGTTATCACTAGCGGTTTCTGCTGCGTAAGATTCCGGTTCATAAACTACTCGGTAGCCCTTCTGGCAGATGCGCATGGTTTGCATGAAATCGTCGAGAATAGTGTCTTCTTCTAAATCTTGCACCAATTCGGAGCGAAAAGAAATTAATTCACCCGCTGCACCAACAATTGTATAAAGCTCGCTATCCCACTTCTTTAAGGCACTTTCGTATTTCCAGTACAAGCCTTCACCTGCTGCACTTGCGGTGTCGGCGCCACTACTTAAAACACGTTTCTCGCCGGAAACGGCTCCTACTTTAGGGTCGTCGTAATGACGAACTAAGTTTTTAATACAGTCTTTATTGAGGTAAGTATTAGCATCGCAAAAAACCACAATCGGCGTGTCGATTAAAGTCATGGCACGATTTTCCGCGGCCGCTTTACCCGCACGTCTATCTTCATGGCTTACCTCTACTCCTGCCGCTTCTTTTAAAATTTGATAGGTATTATCGTTAGAACCATCCGTTACAAAAAGGATGCGCAGTTTATCTTTAGGGTAATCCAACTCGAGGCTGTTTTTAACCTTTTCCATAATAAAAGACTCCTCGTTAAAAGCCGGTACCACCAGCGTTACTGCAGGCTGATAATTAGGGTCGAAGCTGCGGTTTTTAACGAAAACCTTTTTAATTTTCACCAAGATGAAAAGCACTATGCCGTATCCCAAGTAAGTATAAAAAACAAGGAGGAGACAAAACCAAAACCAAAATTCCATATTAACTTTTTTGAGATTTCAAATAACTGAATAAACGACCCGAATGGGTTTTAATTCTAAACATAAAGGCATCCCACAAGCTGCCATCGGTTACAATATTTCGCAAACTGGAGTAAGAGTAACTCGCTTTGCTGCGCATGAATAAGATTTTTCCGTGCTTTTGCATGCGGAATGCAAGGCCACCATCTTCTCCTCTTCCGATGCCCATTTCATAACCTCCTACGGCATCGATAATCGATTTCTTTAAAGCCATATTACCACCTAAACAATTAAGATGAGGACGTTTAGCATGGCGCATTAAAGAATTTACCAAACGGAAATTTTGGTAAACCGACATAAAAGGCGGGTACTTATCATCGAAGGTATAGAAGCAATATTGTCCGCAAGTGATCACTGCTTTTTGATCCTTTAACAGTGGGTCTACCATGGCATCTACCCAAGTGGGCGGATAAAGGTTATCGCCGTCTGCGCTAAGAATTATTTCTCCCTTTGCCTTATTAACCCCAGCTTGACGAGCTTCAGCCCAGCCTGGATTTTCTTCTAAAACCCAATTTACTTCTAGGCGGTCTAAAATTTCTTGCGTCCTATCGGTAGAGCCATTATTTACCACAATTAGCTCTACTTTTTTATCCGTTACTATTTCCGAAAGACTAGCCAAGCAACCGAAAAGGTAACGCTCTTCGTTTCTACAAATTAAAACAATGCTTATCTGCGGATTTAGGCTTTGCAATTGCTCGAGCCTACCTGAAACTGCATTCCACCGCTCTTCACTAATATCGTCGATAGACTTATTAAGTAAAGGAACGATGCGTCGAATAGACTTTACAGGAGAATAATTTGCCATATTAATGTGCTCCGTATTTTTGATAAAGTTCTAACACACCTTGAGCGGTATGTTCCCAACTAAATTCGGCACTGCGTTTTATGCCCAGCTCCGCTAATTTATTTCTTAACCCTTCTTGCGAAAGCAATTTATGCATGGCTTCTACAATTAAATCGGGGTCACTTACATTTACCTTTAAGGCTGCCTCTCCTGCCACTTCGGGTAAGCTACTTTTATCGCCCGTTACCACGGGAGTACCGCAAGCCATTGCCTCTAGAAGAGGAATACCAAAGCTTTCTCTTAAACTGGTGTATAGAAAAACATCTGCCAAATTAATTAATGCTGGTAACTCGGTATTTAAAATATAGCCCGTAAAGTGAATGTGCTCAAAATACTCTTCTAAGCCATCTTTAGCCAAGTACTGTTTAATAACTTGTGGATCTAAATCGCCAATAACTAATTTATGCTCTGTGCCATAGGCCTTGCAATATCGAGCGAAAGCACGAATGGTATTAGGCGTATTTTTCTTGGGGTCGGTATTCCCTAAAAACATAAAAAACTTGGCAGGGAGTTTATATTTAGACCGAATTTCTTCTAAATATTTCTCATCCTTAATTGGCTTAAAATGAGGGCTTACTCCATTGTAAATAACTTTTACTTTATCATCGCTTGCCAAGCCCATTTCTTTGAAACGTACTTTTTCAGAATGTGAAACGGTAATGATTAAGTCTGCACTTTTACACAGCTTACGCACTACCATACGACGATACAGGTTACCAAACTTTTGGTAAGAAGAATAACCTTTCGCGGTAAGCGGATTCGTTTCTAAGTATATTAAATCGTGAATAGTTACGATAAGAGGTACAGGACAATTTATGGGTGCTGTATTGGAAGTACAATGCAATATATCTAATCTGAGTTCTTTAGCTTTTTGAGGTAGGTAAATTTGCTCCCACAGTGGGTAAGCTCCGCCAAAAACGAAAATCTTAAAATTGGGTGTTTCCTCAATAACTTTGTTATCGGGACCATCATTTATAAAGATGAAATACTGATTACTCTTATCAATTTTTTGCAAAAAACGAATCTGCTCCAGCACAACAAAGTCCATCCCATGCTTTTTCTCTCTAAATATTCTTTGGGCCTCAATACCGATCCGCATGTGCACTAGATTTATGGGTTAAATTATATACATAGCCTCGCCAAAAAGCCTTTGCTTGTTGCGTTTCCCCTTTAAGGAGAAAGCTCAAAATGTTTTTGGGGAGGGCAATAAAGCTATAGTAAAGGTAATTCAAAACACGCGTTTTGGCATCGTAATTACGACGCGCAAAAAGCAAACGATTGCGATTAACATAGTAGGTTTTAAATGGAGAATTTCTTCCGGTAGAAACCGATTCCTTATGCCATAAAAAAGTAGGGCCATAATACCAAATATCGAATCCCGCCTGACGGATTCTTTCGCACCAATCTAACTCTTCATAGTATAAAAAGTAGTCTTCTCGCATGGGGCCTACAATATCTAAAACCTTCCGCGGCACCAACATGGCAGCGCCGTGGGTAAAGGGTGTTTTACGGATATCATTATACTGCCCTTGGTCTTTTTCCCTAAACCCCACGCCGAAGCTTCGAATAGTAACTTTATTCATCTCGGTTGAACCGGCATACTGAATAAGATCTGGCTCATCATGGTAGATTATTCGGGGACTAAGCGCGCCAAGATTACTAGCACTATCAACAAAAGGGACTAATTCGTTTAAGAAATCAGGTGGAAGCTCGGTATCATTATTTACCAAAAAGATGTATTCTCCTTCGCATAAATCCAGTCCGATATTATTTCCACCCGCAAAACCAAGATTTTCATTACTGCGTAAAAACTTGACTTTTGGGAAGACTTTTACATCTTCCTCAAGGCTACTGGCTGCTGAGCCGTTATCAACCACAATACATTCCCAGTCTTGGTTTTCTAATTTTACCAAGCTATTCAGTAAATCCAGGGTAATATCGGGCTGATTAAAATTAACGGTTAAAAAGGATATCTTAGGCTGGGCCAAAGTAAATTGTTGTTGGTTAATGTCTTCAAAAATAAATCCTTTCTTCTTGGATACAAGCGATACTTAGTACTTAAATTTGTGACACTATGAATTTACGGAATATTTTTGCGCTTTACCTTGTTTTCACTTCATTATTTGGCTTTAGTCAAATAAGAGAAAGTGAGGCTCTTCCAATTTTTAACCCTGTGCCTTATTTCAGTATTTCGGATAGTATTTCGGGGTGGAGCTACAGCTCAGATGGACAATGGATTGAATGGCCTAACATAATTCCGCCCATTGGGATTTCGCGCAATGAAGATTTTTACAAAGCCAAACACAATTTGTTTGGAATTGACAATATAAAATCACTCTCCGCTTACCATGTTAAATATGGTAAGGACACGCTGATTTGTCTCGTTAAAGTATTTCAAAATGGAGAGTATAAGTATCCCGCCCGAAAAAGAGGTTGGGATAGTTATTTAGATGCCTATTACTGTATGCTGTATTACAAAGACCTAAAAAAGGCCTTAAACTTCTTTGAAGAAAAAAACGATGAGGAGGTATATGTGCTGCGTATTAAAACCTTAGACAGCAAACTACTTAAGGACATTAAAGAGAAAGATATTGTTGAGGACATTATCGCAAATTCCATCGTGAAACCCAACTACGATCGCAATTTAGTATTGACCCTTCAAAATAATAAAAAGGAAAAAACATTACACTTTCATTTTAGTAACCTACATGAAATTTTTAATGATGTTGAAGGGGTACGTCAGCCATTTTCCCGCAGCGGACGCTCGGTCTATGGTTCCGTGAACTTGTTTAATTATCTTTACTTCTCTGTGGAAAAGGCTAAGTTTTTTGAAATTCTTAAATTAAAAGAGGCCTTAATGAAAGCCGAAATTGATCTACAGGCTGAAGCGCCCCTAGAGGATAATTTAGATTGGGACAATACGGACAGTGAGAATGCAGAGGAAGACGAGGATGATGGTAGCGACTAATTTCTCCTGGTATGAAATTTAGCATCCCCGAAAGCATACAGCCTTATCTTAAATACCTCTACGCCGTAATTTTCGCGGTTATAGCGGGTACGCTTATAGCGAAGAAAGGAATTGTAATTGCTGCCGTTTTCCTCATTATCCCAGTGGTCATTTTATATTTTGCTAAGTTCTTTGAGAACCCGAAAATTGGCCTATGGTCGGCCATGGTGATTGCTTATATAATTCCAACTTTTGGTCGCTACGCGCCTTTTCAAGCGCCATTAGGACTTGGAGTGGATTTCTTTTTAGTGATGTCCCTAATTGTAATGCTCTTCAAGTTTTGGAAAAAAGTAGACTTTTCGGGGGCTTATAATATTGTTAATTTCTTAATGATACTTTGGATGGCTTTTATCGTTCTAGAGATCGCCAATCCACTTGCCTACTCTGCCGCCGCTTGGTTTTATGCTATGCGGGGTATTGCCCTTTATCAGCTCCTAATTATTACGCTCTGTTTCGTGTTGGTACGCGATCGAAAAGACTGGTACACCTTTGTTAATTTATGGATGTGGTTTTCGCTCGTCGCTGCACTTTGGGGATTAAAGCAAAAGCTTTTTGGGGTAGACCGTTTTGAGCAAGCTTGGCTCGATCAAGGAGCTGCCACCACCCATTTACTTTTTGGCAAGCTGCGTATTTTTGGGAACTTTACCGATGCAGGGATGTACGGCGCAGGTATGGGGCATACCGCTATTTCAGCGGGCATACTCTTCTTAGGACCTTTCAGTCTGCGTAAACGCGCCTTTTATCTTACGGTAGCCTTAGCCTGTGCCTATGCTATGCTAATTAGTGGTACTCGCGGAGCTTTAGCCGTACCAGGCGCGGGAGGAATTCTGTACTTGATTATGATTCGTAATAAGCGTATTCTCATTGCCGGTGCCACCATTATGATTAGTGTTTTTTCTTTTTTAAAATTCACAACTATTGGTTCTGGAAACTACGATATTCAGCGTTTTAGAACGGCCTTAGATTCCGATGATCCCAGTTTAAACGTGCGCCTTCAAAATAGAGAAATGCTTAGTATCTATTTAGCCAATAAGCCTATTGGTACCGGAGTAGGTACGGCTGGTGTTTGGGGAGAACGTTTTTCCCCTGGTACCTGGATGGCGAGCTTTCCAACCGATGGATTGTTTACCCGTATTCGCGCCGAAACGGGAAGAGTGGGACATACTATTTATGTCTACAGTTGGCTCTTTATTTTAGGATATGGCATATGGCGCACTTGGCAATACAAAGACAAAGAGAGGCAGTACATTGCTATGGCCTCCCTTTCGGGCTACGCCGGTATATTAGCGGCTAGTTATGGTAACGAGGTTATGACCCAAATGCCAGAGCATTTTACCACATTTATTCCATTAACCTTTGTTTTCACTATGAAGTATTGGAATCCTGATAAGGATGGGGATTTTGATATGCCTGCAGAACAAAAAGGAAACTTTTTTAAATAATAAAGTCTTCTTCTTTAGCTTTAGACTTTGCATCTTTTCTTTTTTTGCCTTTAGGATTAGCCGCACGAAGCTGCATGCTAAGCAATCGTTTTAAGAACACCCTTAGAAGAGAACGATCCTTCTCAATTTCTCCTAAAACAGAAACCATATAATCAGGTTCCACAGCATTAAGCATTAAACCGGGCTTGAACTGAAGAGTTTCCATAAAATCCTCGAGCACCGTTTTATCGGCTCTATTCCAATTTCTAAACGCACCAGTAATACATAGTCCAGCTGAGAATTGCTCCAATAAGTTTAAAGGATAAGGATTAACGAGAATAGGCTGAATAATTAGGAAACAATAGTCATAGAGACCAGGATCATAACCAATAGGGATTAACTCACTGAGATGCTCAGAATTAACAAAACGCTTATCCGAATCGTATTTAAGGTAATCATAATAAGGTGTTTCGCCTTCCGGCAGATCCTTATAGCCGAGCACTAAAACTCTAAAATTGAGACTTACCAGTTCATTAGCGATAACATGAGTAGTGAGCAATTTACCATCACCCGGGCGGGTACTAAAAACAAGTAGATTTTTACAAACCTGTCCTACTTTAGGATTCCCTTTCTTACGGCTTTCTAAACGAATGTTTTGGGTAATAAGCGCCGCCGCTTTATCATGAAGCCATTCAAAGTCAATATTCTTCACTTCACTACGCGTGGTAAGGTCGGGATAGGCACCTAATAATTTCAGTCCCGTGAGCTCCTCGCCCCTTTCAGGTGTGCGGATGGAAGAATCTAGTAGTTCCTTTACTATTATAAATAGGAAGGGCACAATAAAGCCAATCACACCCGCGACTACAACTAGAAGCATAGCTTTGGATGGACTGGGAGTGTGTGGAAAAGGTGGCGGAGAAGTCACTACTAATCCTCCTGAAGATACCAATTCACTCTTTTGACGCAGTAAAGCTTGGTTTAAACTATTGAGAAGCTCGAGATAATTGGATTCTTTAATATTTATATCTCTTTCTAAACGGGCAAACTGGGAGCCTAATGGTGCATAGAGATCATATTGATCTTTAAAATATTGTTTTCGATCGGCAAAAACCGCAACTCTCGCATTAGTTTCATCGAGCGCAAGCGTATACTTTAACCATTCGCCGATGATAGTTGAAATCTCAATACCATCAGTAGTGCGGCTATATTGATAACGTTGCATCAGCTGGTTACGCACTTCATCTTCTAAGCGGCTCGCTTTGGCTCTTAATAAATTCAACAAGTCTGGATCGTTAAGATAGGTTTCCATCTCGGCGATCTGAGAACGCAAATCAATTAGTTCCTTCTTTTTCACCAGAATGGCATTCCCCAAGGTGATCATTACATTATTAAGGGAAAGTTGGGTTTCAAGCTTCGCAATAACTGCTTCAGCGGCGCGTTTTTTTGCAAGTTCTTTTTGAAACTCATCTTCCATCTTTTCTTTTTCGATGGTTAGGTTTCGGGTTTGCTCCTCGTAGTTAATGATGCGATACTTAATGCGGAAATCCTGTAAAGTGGCCTCTGCTTCATTCAATATTTCCGTTGCTTCATCTACCTTTTCCTGAAAATAGCCCACCACATCATCACTTTGCCCCGTTTTTATAGTCGCTAGGTTATTGGTGAAAACCTCTGTTAAAATGAGAAGGGTATTTTGGGTAATTCCTGGATCATTTGAGGCATAGAAAAGCTTTATTAAATCCGAACTTTGCACTCTTCTTACCCCAACATTGGCGATTCTCTGGTAACTATAAGGAGAGTTACTATTTTCAAAAGTCAGTTTTACCCGCTCATCATTAAAGTGGATCTGACGATAATTTCGGATGCGACGGAGGGTATTTTCTACAGAATATGGATCGAGCAAAATTTTCTCTAAACTATCGGGCATTTTATAGCGAAAGTGGCCATAGTTTTCCGCGTTGATATAGGCCGGACTAGCACTATCCAACATCATATGTTGCACCAAAAGACGCATCCCTACTTCTTCTAAAGTTTGGCGTGATTTGATAATGTTAATTAAGTTGTCGTATTCGGTACTCGTAGTAAAATAGTCAACTTTAGTATTGTCAACCGCTTCGATATTTAAACCTGAAGCAATACCCGTGAAAATTTCCATTTCCGATTCATAGGACTTTGGTAAGTTTCGGGTACTCATATAGGTCACTACCACCAGCGTTAGGGCACAGAGTAGGAATAGATTTAAGTTTCTATTCAGTAGCCTAAAAAACTGCAGTAATGACATTTACTTAATCCTTGTTGAATTTACTAAATGGCACACCTACTAGTCGTTCTAGTTGGCGATAAGTGTCGTAAAAATTGGTTTTAAGCGTAATGTAATTAGTCGCCCATTTAGATCGAAGGTCAGCATTTTGACCCAACTCATCTAGGGAAACCTGGCCACGAACATAAGCCGCTTCGGCTTGCTCATAAATAAACTGAGACGATTCTTTTGCGTCGGTGGCTTCTTTAATTAAATCGCGTAACATAAACAAGCGACTGTAAGTTTCTTCTACTTCACGACGGATTTCAAGTATAGCCAATTCTTTATTGGCATTTTCCCCGTCGCTGGCGGCTTGGGCCATTTTCGCCTGATCGCGTTGACCAAAAAAAGTAGAAAGGGGAATTTGCATCGATACGCCATAGTTATAACCCGTTAAAGCAAGAGCACCATCACTTAGAGAGTTATCGCCCGATAAATAATTGGCACTGAACTTTACTCCTTCCATCCATTTCTTCTTGTTCATGGACATTTCATACTCAAACATTTTTTGGCGCTCTGCATAATATTTAATCTGCGGGGACTTGGCCACTGCGGTATCGATTAACAAATTTAAAGGCGGTAAATAGTCGGCCAAATCAATTATTAAGGAATCGATATTAGTCTTAGTATTGCTTCTGCCAAATGTTTGCGCATCTAGCGAAAGCGGCGCCAAAAGTACTATTAAAAGAAAGGCCTTAAAAAGTCGAAGCACAATAATCATTAAACATTTTCTTTTTGAAAAAGAGCTGGTATAGTTCTTAAAATCAATCGTATATCGTTCCAAAAGCTGAAATTTTGGGCATATTTATTATCCAAACCTTTGCGTTCGTCTTCACTCATGGAGCCACCGCCACGTTTTTCTACCTGCCAAAGACCAGTTATTCCTGCTGGCGCCAGGAAACGTTCGCCCCAGTCATCAGAAGTAAGTTGCTCCGCTTCGTAAAGTGGCAGCGGACGGTTACCCACAATAGACATGTCGCCTTTAAGAACATTAATTAGCTGGGGTAATTCATCGATACTGGTGTTGCGAATAATTTTACCAACGCTAGTAACGCGAGGGTCATCTTTAAATTTTACAAAAGTTCCTGCTGCTTGTTTCCTTTTTAATTCTTGGTATTCGGCCTCCGACATTGGGCTGCCATCTTTATTAATTAATTGAGGCGAATTACGGGGAGGCAATTCTGCCATTGGGTTCTGTTCCGCTTTTTCTTTTGCTTCTTCGGCATACTGATTTAGATGGGCCAGTTCTTTCACCCTTTGATCTGCATCGGTATACATAGAGCGTAGTTTATAGAAATCGAATACACGGTAACCTGTTCCCACCCTTTTGGAGATGTAATAGACTTTACCTTTCGACTCTAATCGAATGGCAATCACAGTAAGAATCAAGATCGGAGAGATGAAAAATAAGGCTGTTCCAGCCACTACGATATCGAAAATTCGCTTAGCCAAAGGTATTTTATACTCTGTTCTTTGGATGTTACGAGACTTATTCAGTCGCATATCTAGCATGCTGCGGTAAAACTCAATTTTATCCGCCACTACTGCCAATTGATCAGCACGAATAATAAGCTCAATAATTCCTCTGCGCAAATGTTTCGCTCTAATTTCCGGATCTATTCGACTGGTAATTAGAACAAAGGGTATTTTCTTTTCGTTTAAAATACTCGCATATCGCTCGAAAAGCTCATCACCTTTCAGTCCTTTTAAGCTATACTCGCAGATTACCATATCCACCTCATCTAGTTGATCGATTTGATTGTAGAAACCAACTACGTTTTTGACGTGAATCAAGGAGCTACCAAAGCGCTCAGAGAGGGATTCTTTGATCTCAACAGTATTGCCGATGTAAAGTAAATTTTTCACCCTTTTAGTCTTATGAGGTTGTCTATTCTCAAACGTAATTCCTCGGGATTAAAAGGCTTAATCAAGTAATCATTCGCACCAAGCTTCAAACACTTAATCCTTTCAGTACTGCTTTCCTCACCCGAAAGTACAATTAGCGGCACGTCGTAAAAGAAACCACTTTCTCTAATTTTCTGAATGTATTCGAAACCATCAATTTCGGGCATATTTAAGTCCGCTACTACTAGATCAGGAATATTACCCGAGTACATCCACTCTAAAGCTTCACGACCATTTTCTAGAGAAACCACATCATAACGATCCTTCAAGATTTGCTCTAATAATTTAAGCATAATCGGTTGATCGTCGATGACCAATATTTCGCCCCTGCCTTTTTTCTCCATTATCTTTGTCTTAATTGCTCGAAAGCGATAGTTAATTCGGCCTTTACATTGGCGAGCTTGGTTTGCAATTCGCTATTATTTTGACCTGCTTTTCCCAATTGTTCTAAGTCGCGGATATCTTGAATAATTTTCTTGATACCGAACATATCTATATTAGGCTTAATCTTGTGTGAAATGGCACCAAAAGTGACCATGTCATTGGAAGCCTGAGCTTTAATCAATTCTTCGAGCTGCCCGGGAGTATGCTCTAAAAAAGTATCGACCATCATATTTATAAAATCTTGATCTCCTCCACTTAGCTCTTCTAGCTGAATGAGATCATAAACTCGATCTGCCATTGTATTTAATTTACTATTAGTTCCTTATTTTTTAACATCCTATAAAGTGTGCTTTTTCCAATATCAAGCAATTTAGCAACTTCTACCACATTATTATTATGGTTTTTAAGATAATAGTTGATCAATTTTGTGTTGTAGTCTTTTAAAGTTAGCCCTTCGCTCACCAAATTATCAAGCTCATCTCCCACAGTATTAAAATTAAGATCTTTTTCTTCGATAATACCATCGTCAGCTAGCACCGCTGCTAATTCAATTACGGCCTTAAGTTCACGAACATTTCCAGGCCAAGAATAGCTGCGTAATTTTGTTTGCACCTGTTCACTAATGCGCATCTCTTCCATTTCATTTTCCTCGAGAAAAAGCTTTAAGAAATACTTGGCTAATAAAATAATATCTGACTCACGCTGACGTAGAGGTGGCAACTCAATCGGTAAACCAAGCAATCGGTAGTACAAATCTTCTCTAAAGTTACCCTTGGCAACTTCCTCTTTTAAATTTCTGTGAGTGGCAACAATTATCCTAGTGTCCACTTTAATTTCCTTGTTACTGCCTATTCTAGTCACCACACGCTCCTGCAAGATGCGCAGCAATTTCGCTTGCAGGCTTAATTCCATTTCTCCTATCTCATCTAAAAATAGGGTTCCACCGTTAGCTTCCTCAAATTTACCGATACGTCGGGAAATAGCGCCAGTAAAAGCGCCTTTTTCATAACCAAATAGCTCACTTTCTAAAAGCTCTTTGGGGATGGCGGCAATATTCACGGTAACTAAGGGTGCCTTTTTATTTTTGGAATTATAATGAATGGCCTTGGCCACTAACTCTTTACCTGTACCTGTTTCACCACTAATTGAAACCGTAATATTCGTACGAATCGCCTTTTCAATAAGTTTAAAAACCTTCTTTATGGGAACACTACTACCCTTAATACTACTAAAGTCGTATTTCAAATTCACTTCTTCGCGCAAGCGATCCAGCTCATTTCTAAGCTTAGCATTTTCCCGTAAATTGTTTATGGTTTTCCATATGCGTTCCTTGGAATTTTCGTCCTTAACAATATAATCGTAGGCCCCTTCCTTTAGTAAGTCGATTGCCGTAGCAACGTCTTCTTGTCCACTAACAATAACTACTGGTAAATCGGGCTGGCTGCTCTTAACCTTTTTTAAAACATCAATACCACTTAAATCGGGTAAAGAGTAATCCAATAAAATGCAATCGGGTTGTAAATAGAGTTTTTCTAAACAACTTTTACCCGTTACAAAATGCTCTACCTGGTTGTCGGGATTTAAGGATAAATGATGTTTAGTAGCCCTGGCATAAAGCTCATTATCTTCTACTAAAAATATTTTCATCAAAGACATAGGCACACAAGATTATTCCAAATTTAAGCTTAACTCTCAAATCGGGAATTAATGTACGACTAAATTCTACTTACTTACGCACAAGTTTTTTAACAAGTCTAAGACTTTCTTCAATCCCTAATTTCAACCATCGGAAAAAACGAAAAGGGATGATATCTTTTAAATAACGGAATCCAAAAAGTGTTCCTCCTGCAAAGGTTAAAATACTTACAAAGGCTACCCAGCGTATGTCTTCAAAGAAATAAAGTGCTAATAAATCACCCACGATGTTAATCACCAACATGATAATAACCTTATTCATATTCACTTTAGGGCGATCCAACACATCCAAGCCTACTCCAGAATAGCGATCTAAGGCCGTAAAAGCCATAAAGAAAGAGAAAATGCGCAGTAAAACGGCTGATTTGGCATAATCGGCCCCTCCTAAAAGCACCACTAAACTATCGGCAAAAATGAAAGTTCCCAAAGCAGCCGGAAACAACACAACAAAAGCAAAACCAGTGCTTATCTCAAACTCTCTTCTAAAATTTTCGGCACTTCCACTTTTGTTGGCGCGCGCTAAGCTGGGGAAAGAAAAACTAACCAGCGCTCTTAAGGGAATATCTATCAAATTAACCAATCGCTGAGGAATCTGGTAAATCGCCACTGCCTCAGGGCCCAAGAAGAAACGAATTAGAAAGTCATCGGAACTGCGTAATAAAGTACCCCCGATTAAAGTTCCCATTGTATAACGACCATACAAATAAAGTTCTCTCGATTTTGCCTTAGTAGCAGCGGTAATACTTGCCAAGCCATCCCAACCTGCGATTAAAGAAATTATACTAGGAACCGCGCTAGCCACTAAATAGGTGATGAAAATAAAGTTGAGATTGGCGTAATCATTAAGATAAGCATAAGAGACTCCTGCAATATAAATCACTTGCATAGAGGTTCGTATCCATATCATTTTATCAAATCGTAAACGCGCATTTAAAACCCAGGTAGCCATATTGGATGGTAAAGAAAGTAAGGCTACCGGCAAAAAATAATACGAGTATAAAAGGAAGTCATTATCTCCATATACCACATAAATACCCATAAAAACAGCGGTAAACAAAGCGCCAACAAAGAGGCTACTTAAAAGTCCAAAACGCCAGGAACTGCCAATAATATTGCGACTTAAATCTTCATCATCCGATTCGGCTACGAACTTAATTAAGGGTTTACCAACTAGGCCATTGCGCAACATTTCAAAGACCGTTTGAAAAGCCAAGAAAATAGAAAAGATTCCAAAATCCGTTTTAGACAAAGTGCGCGCCAATAAGCCAAAAGTAACCAAGCCCAATGCTGCGCCACTAATACTGCTTAGCATACTAAGCACCTTTTGCGAGCGGAAAAGAGATAATACCTTCGCTATCATTCTAGGCTTTTAACCAGTGACTTAAATCTTGACCAATTAAATTCCCGAGCTTTTTGATGTCTTCAGCGTATATTTTATCTACAATCTCCTTTCTTAAGCTGGGAGAAAAATCTGCTTTCTGTAAATTCTTATTGCGCAAATTATATAACCAGCGGTTTATTAGAACATTGTCTTTCATCCAACGATGCAAACCTGGTGCTACTTTTTTCAAAGTGGTAATTAGCGGACTATTTTGCCCCACTAAATTATCTACCGCTTTATTTTTAACGGTACCACTCTTATTATACACGATATCGGTGGCCACTTTAATAGAAGGATCAATCGCTAGAAATTTAAAAATATCCTCTACCACACCAGCGGTGTCGTTTATGAAGTTCTCGTATAAATAAACGCGAATATTCTCTTGAGGGAAATTATCATAATACCTTTTCAACTGGCCATAATACAGACCTTCGGTAATCATATCGGGGCGAAGCCACCAGCTAGTTGTTTTATCAAAAACCTTGTCCAAACCGCCATCTTCTGGCAATAAACCTTCTCTTACATAATGCGAATAACGCGAAAACAGTCGGTCGGCAGGATGTCTTAAAATGGCAATTAACTTTGTGTTGGGAATGTAATGCTTAATGCGTTCACAGGCCATTTCACTGTTTAGATAGGTATTGGAAACCTCCCCTAATAACTGACTTTCCTTGGACCCTTTAAACAGTTCTAAGTAATCGTCTAGCTTCAATACCGAGTCGCGATAAAACTCTTTGGAGCTTTCTAAATCGAAGTCTTCCTCCTTCGCCATTTCATACGCGAAGAAATTAGGCTCTTTGCGGGTACTCATAAAAATCTGCGGATGTTCCTTAAGGTATTCATTTAAGGAGGTAGTACCGGATTTCCCGGCCCCGATCACAACAAAATCGGGTAGTCTTGTTTGGCTCATTGAAATTACTTTGCTAGCCAAATTTACCACTATAAATTTGTTAAGGACAGGCTTCTGACTCAAAAAAATAAGCCTAGTCTAATTTTTAAAGGCTCAGTCCCCAAATATTTACATTTAAGATTTTACCTTTGGGAAAACATCAGCTCTTGAAAAATCAGAATTTCATTTTTGTTGGCAACCAACCATGGGACGTTCCCATTGGTAGCAACTGTAAAAACATTGCCGAGGTAGTCGCAAAAGACAATACAGTCCTTTATGTTAACAGGCCCTTGGACCGCATTACAAAACTGAAAAATGATGAAAAAGACCGTGAGTTTATTGAGCGGCGTTTGTCAGTCCTCGAAGGGAAATCGGAACCAATTACACATATTAAGGATGGCCTCTACACCCTAGATCCTGCCGTTTTAATGGAATCCATTAACTGGTTACCCGACGGCGCTATTTACGATTGGGCTTTAAAATCAATTAGCAAAAAATTCTTTGCCGAAATTCGCAAGGCTGCCGCCAAGATGGGCTTTGAAGATTATTACTTCTTCAACGACAGTGAGATGTTTCAAGGTTTTTTAGCGCCTGAGCTACTCGAGTCAAAATTGAATATCTACTACTCACGCGATAATCTCACTTCCACTGGTTACTTTAAAAAACACGGTCTGCGCCTAGAACCGCAGTTGCTAAAAAAGTATGATTTAGCAGTCGCCAATTCATTGTACTTAAAAGACTACTGCGCCGAGCATAATCTGAATAGCTATTACGTAGGTCAGGGCTGCGATCTCAGTATATTCGATCCTACTTTAAATCACGCCGAACCAGCCGAATTTGCTAATATTCCGCATCCGCGCATCGGTTATATTGGCGCCCTATTGAAGTTGCGATTGGATTTGAAATTACTCGAAGACCTCGCTGAGAATCGCAAAGATTGGTCTTTCGTTTATGTGGGTCCGGAAGACGAACACTTTAAAGCCAGTAAGTTGCACCAAATGGAAAATGTGTATTTCCTCGGTCCAAAAAAACCAGAAGAGCTAGGGCAGTATCTTTCAGCTTTCGACTTGGCCATGAACCCGCAAGAATTAAACGAAATGACCATTGGTAATTATCCTCGTAAAATAGACGAGTACTTGGCTATGGGGAAACCTACTCTAGCAACCCCCACACGTGCTATGGAAGTTTTTAAAGATCATGTATACCTCGCCGATGGAGCTGATGGCTATGAAAAAGCGATAGAACTAGCCTTTCAAGAAAATGATGAAGCAAAACAGGCGGAACGCATCCGTTTTGCTCAATCACATTCTTGGGAAAATAGTGTAAATGAAATTTATCGGGCCATTTTGGCTAATGATAAAAATCAATAACTTCTATTCAAAAGTTAGGCTATAGGTTTTATTGGCCGATTGGTTTGCTAATTGCAAAAGGTAATAGCCCTGATAATTGCTATCAAAATCGATCTCTGCATTTTGGACATCTAACTGGCCTTGCTCCAGCACTTTTCCGCTTAAGTCAAGTAGAGACCATTGCAAGTCTCCACCAAATTCAGCTAAGCCTGAAAGTTTAACTATGGAACGAGTAGGATTTGGATAAATGCTAACTGAGTTTAGTAAGGCTTGTTCTTTACTAGAAACAGTTAAGGATAATAAAGCAAACTGCTTATTAAGCATTACACCATTACTCATTGTAATGGAAAAAGTATCGGTAAAATATCCAGCTTTGGAAACTACGGCTTGAAAGGTTCCTGCTTGCGCTTGTCCGGAGCGGAAATTTCCAAAAATATTAGTGGTGCCTATCATATCCGTATTTAAAACCTCAACATTGGCAATAATGATATTTTGTCTAGTTATCGAATCTACTACGGTAGCATTAAGATAACAACCGCGGCTGTAATCAGAACTTAAAACAAATAAACCAGTTTGACGATCTGTCGCTAAAATATTACCGCTTGGTAAATAAGGATAAGCTCCCCAGCAACCGCTAAAACCATCGCCGTTGGCAGGTGAAGTATCGTAGTAGCCTGTTTCAATCATAAAACCAGGTTGACTCACATCTAAAATTTGTAAGCCCGCAGTATAATAACTGTTAACTAGGAAATTATTATAGAAATGTACATTATGAGGGATTACATCATTCCCAAAAGAAGTGCGAATTCTATCCGTTTCACTGATATTGCTAAAATCACTAACATCGTATTCGGCAATAAAAGCACCTGATTTTTCATCGGTAGTAAATACGCGTTGGTTATCGTCGCTAAACCAAATATTGTGAGTGAAATTAAAAGGAGTGGTTTGGGTGGCAGAAATACTTGGCGCTGATTTCACAGTCACATCTATCGGCATAAAAAATCCATTTAGCACTGCTGCACCCCAAAGGGTATCACCGCGTACTACCCCGTCGTGTAAGTTAAAATCGTCAAAAGCACCAACAAAAGTAGGGTTAGTAGGAGTCGTATTAAGGTCGAAAATTAAAGCCCCACCGTTTCCAAGATTGGCTCCAAATAAATACATAAAACCATTTTCATCGATATACAAATTATGGGCTCTTGTTAATGTTCCGGACGCGTTACCCACTGTAAGCGTTGGTTTACGGCGAAAAAAAGTGGGGAACTGATTGCCGATGGTCGTCATATCTAGAATAAAAATTCCATCGGATGTACCATTGAAAACATCGTGCACCGTGTAGGCATATTTTCCAAAGGTTTTCATGTCGCGCCAAGTTGAGCTGGCACCGGCAAAAAAATTAGTTTGTACGGGATTGTTAGGATTGGTAACATCTACTACCGAAAGACCATTTTGAACACCCACTAAAGCATATTCTTTGCTATTAGCCGTATCTACCCAGCCCCAAACATCGTTTATAGTTTGGCTATAAGAGAGTTGACCTAATTTTTGAACATCTAAACTGTCTTGCGCTTGGAGCAAAAAAGCAGAAAAAAATAGGGCAAGCGTACTAGTCCAAACTAAGCGTAATCTGGCCATCGCTGCCTTCTGCTTTATCATTGTTGTGTTCATCATTCTGTTTTGTGTCCTGATTATCTGAGTCTTCCTCCGGAAATTCTTCTCCTACTAAAAGAGACTCTAGTATATTAATCTTACGAATAGGATCCCTACTTAGTTGGTTACCTTGGGCTTTTTCGCCCTTTACAGAGATAAAGTCACTTAAAATAACCTCTTCGTTATCTCTTTGCTTACCATTAACTTTGCGGAACACTATTTCAATTCTTGGCTTAGAATCTAAACTAACATACTCTAGTTTCGATTCTTTCTCTTCTGAAATAAACAATTCTTTGCGATCTTCCACTTCGGGAATAAAGCGCTTTACAAAATGTCTTTCTTTTTCACCGTCGTAATATACCGCACTTAAGGGACGGCTTGCCTGATACTTGGTAATAATTACGGCATTATCGCTAAAGTGAAGATTCAAATCTGCCGTAAGGATGCGATAATAACCATCAGCCGTTACTTCCAATATTTTATCCTCTCCATTAAAACTGCCCAGTAAGCGACCTCTATTCTCGGTGTTAATGCGATTTACCGCTTCATCGAACCAAATTTTTCGAGCGGAAAGCGTTGACACTCCTTCTTCTTTAATTTCGATTTTCTTAATGGGGTATTTGGTGGCGGTATTACCTTTCGATGCACGACCTTTAATAGCCAACTCGGCAAAATCAATTTCAAATTTGAGCTTTTTCAAACGCTGCAAAGCGCGGAGGTAAACCGTTACTACTTCGGCTTCTCCATTAGGGTTTACCGTAAAATGTAGCACCTCTGTACCAGGCGTTGCAGGCGTTAAATCGTAGAGCTTGTCGCGTGTTATGGAAGTCACCTGAAAGCGTTTCATAAAAGAACTCCCCTTGGAACCATCGCGATAAATCATGTTGTAGGTGGTACGTTTGTCCCCTTTCTTCCATACATCGACGTGAATGATATTCTTGCCGATATACGTTTTTTGATCAACCCTCGTCACCATCATTTGGCCATTATTGAGAAAGACGATAATATCATCTATATCGGAACAGTCGGTAATGAAAGTATCTTTTTTAAGACTGGTGCCAATAAAGCCTTCTTCAAAATTGGCATAAAGTTTTACATTGGCGAGTGCCACCTTGGTAGCTTCAATATCTTCGAAGAGTCTGATCTCAGTTCTACGCTCTCGACCCTTTCCATATTTTTCTTTAATTTTTTGAAACCACGCAATCGCATAATCTACTAAATTCTCTAAATGAAACTTAACCTGTTCAATTTTACCTTCTAAGGCTTCAATTAATGCATCTGCTTTTGACTTATCAAATTTAGAGATGCGTTTAATACGGATTTCGGTTAAACGGGTCACATCGTCGTCATTCACAGCTCTCAGTAAATGACCAATATGAGGTTTTAAACCTAAATGAATATTTTCAAGCACCTCTTCCCAAGTTTCTGCTTCTTCAATGTCGCGATAAATCTTATTTTCGATAAAGATCCGTTCAAGACTCGCAAAGTGCCATTGTTCTTGCAATTCGTTCAGCTCGAAATTTAACTCGGCCCGGAGGATATTCAGGGTATTGTCAACATTGCGTCTTAAGATCTCATCTACCGGAAGGAAAACCGGAGTATCATTTTCGATCATGCACGAAAGCGGAGCAATGGATATTTCGCAATCGGTAAAGGCATAAAGAGCATCAATCATTTGATCAGGCGAAATGCCAGGAAAAAGATGCACTACTACTTCTACCTTGTCAGAGGTATTATCTTCAATTTTACGAATCTTCAGTTTACCCTTATCATTCGCCTTAAGGATACTATCAATTAAGCTTCCTGTTGTGGTGGTGTAAGGAATTTCATCAATAATTAAGGTCTTCTTATCCAGCACCGAAATACGAGCTCTAACTCTAACCCTACTCCCTCTTAAACCTTTATTATAATTGGTGAAGTCGGCAATTCCCCCAGAAGGAAAATCCGGGAATAATTCAAATTTTTGTCCCTTTAAAACCTTAATAGCCGCAGCAATCAGTTCTAAAAAGTTATGCGGTAATATTTTAGTGGATAGTCCTACGGCAATTCCCTCCACGCCTTGGGCTAAGAGTAATGGAAATTTAACAGGAAACTCTACTGGCTCTTTACCACGACCATCATAGCTACTTTGCCACTTGGTGACTTTAGGACTGTAAACAACATCTAGAGCGAATTTAGAAAGACGCGCCTCGATATAACGCGGCGCGGCCGCACTATCTCCCGTAAGAAGGTTTCCCCAGTTTCCCTGGGCGTCAATTAAGATATCTTTCTGACCTAATTGAACCAAGGCATCACCAATGGAAGCATCTCCATGTGGGTGATACTTCATGGTTTGACCAATAACGTTGGCTACCTTATGGTAACGCCCGTCGTCCATCTCGCGCAAAGCATGTAAAAGACGTCGCTGCACCGGCTTTAGGCCATCACCTAAAGTTGGAACTGCCCTTTCCAGGATAACATAGCTGGCATAATCCAAAAAGTAATCCTGGTACATTCCCGAAACGCGGGTAATGATGGGTTCATTTTCAGACTCTGGGCTGTTATTATTCTGTAGTTCGTTTTCTTCTTCCGCCATGCTTAGCTATCTGTGAGTATTTGTTTAGCGAGTTCGTTAATTTCTTGCGCTGGTCTGACGTTAAATGTGAAACAATAAGGCTTCTTTCCTTAACGGCCCCGCTGCGACTGTTTATGTATATTGTTAGTTTTCTTCTTAAAAACCAACCTTCTAATTTGTAGCTTTTAAATTTCCGTTTAGGAAATTCGTAATGCTTTTCAAATGACCTTAAAAGTTTTCCCCAAATTTTATCTTCGGTACTTAAATTCATCACTTCTCCTTCGGTGTCGTACTTAAATTTGGCTGGACCCCGATAAATTAGGAGGACAATTAAAAAAATCCCAAGGCCACCCAACCACCAATTGCCGGAATAGGAGCCTTGTAAGAATGAAAGCGTTGTATCGGTTAAGATGGCTATCAGCGAAAAGGTGAGAATCACCAGGTTTATTTTAGAATAACTATCCGCGTTAATCTTCATTTAGTAAAGCTTTTTGCGACTCTTCAGTTGGGTCTCTTTCGACCCGTAGGTTTTCAATTATAAATTCTTGGCGCTTCGGGGTATTTTTACCCATATAAAATTCCAAAATTTGCTCTATGGTAGAGTCTTTGCCAAGCATTACTGGTTCTAAACGAATATCATCCCCAATAAAATTCTTAAACTCATCTGGAGAAATTTCTCCTAGACCCTTAAAGCGGGTAATTTCAGCCTTTGCCCCAACTTTTAGCAAAGCTGCTCTTTTCTCCTCTTCACTATAACAGTAATAAGTATCTTTTTTATTGCGCACACGAAACAGGGGTGTTTGCAAGATATAGAGATGCCCTTCCCGCACTATCTCGGGAAAAAACTGCAAGAAAAAAGTTATTAATAATAGGCGAATATGCATGCCATCTACATCGGCATCGGTGGCAACTACAACATTGTTATAGCGCAAGTTCTCCAATCCATCTTCAATATTGAGGGCGGCTTGCAATAAATTAAATTCTTCGTTTTCGTAAACTACTTTCTTACTTAAACCATAACAGTTAAGGGGCTTTCCTTTTAAACTAAAAACCGCCTGGGTGTTAACGTTTCGCGATTTAGTGATCGAACCACTGGCAGAATCACCCTCTGTAATAAACAAAGTAGTATCTAAGCGAAACTCGTCTTTTTGATCGTTGTAATGTTTTCGGCAATCGCGTAGCTTCTTATTGTGTAAGCTTGCTTTTTTGGCTCTATCGCGTGCCAATTTTTTAATCCCACTTAATTCTTTGCGTTCTTTTTCGGCGCGAAGAATTTTACGATGAATGATTTCCGCCACGTCTTCATTTCTATGCAAGAAATTATCGAGCTTGGTTTTCATAAAATCATTTATGAAAGTGCGGACAGTAGGGCCATCAGGACCAATATCATTCGACCCTAATTTGGTTTTTGTTTGCGATTCAAAAACCGGCTCAATTACTTTGATAGAAACGGCTGCAACGACTGAGTCGCGGATATCCGCCGCATCGAAATTTTTATTGTAAAAATCGCGAATAGTTTTTACGAGCGCTTCGCGAAAAGCATTTTGGTGCGTCCCACCCTGAGTAGTATGCTGTCCGTTTACGAAAGAATAATAGGTATCACCCTGCGAACGTTCACTGTGCGTTAGTGCCACTTCTATGTCATCTCCCTTGAGGTGAATAATGGGGTGAATAATGGGAGCATCGAGGGTATCGTTCAATAAATCTTTAAGGCCATTTTCGCTGTAAAATTTCTCCCCATTATACATAATGGATAAGCCTGGATTTAAGTAGGCATAATTCCACAACATTTTTTCGAGATACTCTTTTACAAAACGGTAGTTTTTAAAGATGGCCGCGTCTGGCTTAAACTGCACCTTCGTTCCCTTGCGCAGACTGGATTCTTTAATTTCCGCATCTTCAACTAGAACCCCCTTTTCAAAACGAGCAATTTTAGTTTTAGAATCGCGGACCGATTGTACGCTAAAGTAATCGCTTAGGGCATTTACTGCCTTGGCTCCTACCCCGTTTAATCCCACCGACTTTTTAAAAGCCTTAGAATCGTATTTAGCACCAGTATTAATTTTTGAAACCACATCTACCACTTTTCCGAGTGGAATGCCACGACCGTAATCGCGCACTGTTACTTCACCGTCCTTTATGGTTACTTCAATGGTTTTGCCAGCACCCATAACAAACTCATCTACGGCGTTATCTAAAACCTCTTTTACGAGGATATAAATACCATCGTCCGAGCTGGAGCCATCGCCTAACTTACCAATATACATACCGGGACGGAGGCGAATATGCTCTTTCCAGTCGAGGGATCTAATATTGTCTTCGTTATAACTAGTTTGCTCAGTAGACATGCTGTTCTTTTGGATGAGGGCTAAAATTAGGAATAGCCATTAAATGCTGATATTTTTAAGGCTACAACTTTTTCACAATTTATTAAGATGCTTATACGTTGAAGCGGAAATGCATCACATCGCCATCTTGCACGACATACTCTTTTCCTTCCACTTTTAATTTCCCAGCTTCTTTAACCGCAGCTTCAGAGCCAAAACTTTCGAAATCCGCATATTTTATTACTTCAGCCCGAATAAAACCTTTTTCAAAATCGGTGTGGATTACGCCGGCTGCTTGGGGAGCGGTAAAACCTTTTTTAATAGTCCATGCACGAACTTCCTTTACGCCTGCTGTAAAATACGTTTGAAGATTTAACAAGGTATAAGCTTTTCTAATCAAGCGGTTAACACCGGCTTCTTTTAAACCTAGATCTTCTAAGAACATACTGCGTTCTTCGAAGCTATCTAATTCAGAAATATCGGCTTCCATTGCTGCCGCAAGATGAATTACTTCGGCTTCTTCTTCCTTCGCCATTTGCTGTACTAGCTCCACCCATTGGTTGCCGCTTTTCGCAGATGCCTCATCTACATTACATACGTAAATTACTGGCTTATCTGTTAAGAACTGGATTTCAGCTAAAAGCTCATCCTCATCTTCACTGCGCGAAAGAGAACGAATATTTTTTCCTGCCAAAAGATGCTTTTCTACTCCTTCGAGGAATTCCACATTTTTTTGCTCTTCTTTATTACCCGTACGAGCTGCTTTGCGGTGTTTATCTAAACGCTTTTCTAAGGTATCTAAATCCTTAAACTGCAGTTCAGTGTCAATGGTATCCTTATCGCGCAGTGGATCTACTGTTCCATCTACGTGAGTGATATTCTCATTTTCAAAACAGCGTAAAACATGCATTATCGCATTACACTCTCTAATATTTCCTAAAAATTGATTACCTAATCCTTCCCCTTTACTGGCCCCCTTAACCAATCCCGCGATATCTACAATTTCTACCGTGGCAGGTTGTACGCGTTGGGGATTAACCAACTCTTCTAACTTAGTTAACCGTGGATCGGGTACGGTTACCATACCTATATTGGGCTCTATAGTACAAAAAGGAAAGTTTGCAGACTGCGCCTTGGCACTCGATAAACAGTTAAACAATGTGGATTTGCCCACATTGGGTAATCCTACTATTCCACACTTCATGCTTTATTTTTTAAGATGCGCAAAGATATAGCTAATATGCTGAGTTCAGCCTTAAATTAAAGTGTCAGATTTTAGTAAAAGTCAAGTATCGGGGTTGAGCTTAATCGGATAATGTGAAAATAAAGAGACTGATCTCCACGATTTATCATATTTTTTCAACATCAGCCAAGCTAGTCCTTAGCTATTGGGTAATTTTGCCGCAAATAATTTTAGTCAAATGGCCGATATTGCAGCATTAGAAAAAATTTGCTCTCAAACTCGCAGAGATATTGTTAGAATGGTACACGCCGTGCAATCTGGCCACCCAGGTGGATCTTTAGGATGCACCGAATACTTCGTAAGCTTGTTTCACCATATTATGGATCACAATGCTAGTGATTTTGATATGGATGGAAAAAATGAAGATTTATTTTTTCTTTCCAATGGCCACATTAGCCCAGTTTACTATAGTGTATTAAGTAGGGCTGGTTATTTCCCCGTGGAAGAACTTAATACCTTTCGAAAATTAAATACTCGTTTACAAGGGCATCCTACCACCCATGAGGGTTTACCTGGGGTGCGCATCGCCTCTGGTTCCTTAGGTCAAGGTCTATCGGTAGCCATTGGCGCCGCCTTAAGTAAAAAACAAAATAACGATCCTAAAACAGTATTCTCCTTACATGGCGATGGCGAATTACAAGAAGGACAAATCTGGGAAGCAGCCCTTTACGCTCCTGCTAATAAGGTAGATAACTTAATCATGACGATTGATGCTAATGGGCAGCAAATTGATGGCTCTACCGACGATGTTTTAGCAATGGGAAGCTTATCCGCTAAATTTGAGGCTTTCGGTTGGACCGTACTTCATATAGAAAATGGTAATAATGTTGCGCAGGTTGTGGCCGGCTTAGAAGAAGCAAAAGCACATACTGGTAAAGGAAAACCAGTTTGCGTAATTATGAAAACCGCCATGGGTGCTGGTGTTGACTTTATGGAAGGCACACACGAATGGCATGGTATCGCTCCAAGTGACGAACAACTTAGTAATGCCCTTTCTCAATTAGAGGAAACCATGGGCGACTATTAATTTGCGCATCTTAAGCCAAATATTACTTCTTAGTATACTAAGTCTTTCTTTAAGTGCTCAAAAGGACAAAAAAGAGGAAGGGGTTTTAACCCGTATTCTTTTTGTTTTTGACGGTTCGCAAAGTATGTATGCCCGCTGGGAAAGTGGACAGAAAATAGATGTGGCCCAAAAGCTAATGAACAATATGCTCGATAGCTTGGCCCAACTAAATAATGACAATTTTCAGTTGGCTTTGCGCGTTTACGGCCATCAAAGACCCGTTCCACCGCAAGATTGTAATGATACGCGTCTAGAAGTTCCATTTGCGAAGAATAACATCGGACGCATTAAGCGAACCTTGAAGGAAATTCGTCCCAAAGGCACTACCCCTATCGCCCGATCTTTAGAAAGAGCGGCTTACGATTTTGGAGAATGTGAAAATTGCCGGAATATCATCATCCTTATTACCGATGGCGTGGAGGCCTGCGATGAAGACCCTTGTGCCGCCTCGCGTTTACTACAAGAACGTGGCATAGCTTTAAAGCCTTTCGTTATTGGTATTGGCTTGGACGATAATTTTAAGCAAACCTTCGAATGTGTAGGCACCTTTTACGATGCCGCCGATGAAGCAACTTTCGAAAAAGTGTTAGGGATTGTGATTTCGCAAGCCCTAGATAATACTACCGCTCAAGTAAATCTCTTAGATGGTAACGGCTTTCCCACCGAAACCGACGTGGCCATAAGCTTCTACAATAAAGTAAGCAAGAAAGTAGATCGTCAGTTAATTCATACTCTTAATCCTAAAGGCTTACCCGATACAATTTACTTAGACCCCTTGGTAAACTATCGCATGGTGGTGCATTCCATCCCCGAAAGGGAGAAGGATAACATTAGTATTTCGGCGGGAGCACATAATATTATCGGTTTAGATTTACCGCGTGGCAGTCTGCGTTTGGTAAATCCACAGCGGGTAAACAACGACGAGCTAGCCGCTTTAATTTATATGCCGGATGAAAATCGTCCCATTCATTTGCAGCAGTTTAATAGCAGTCAGCAATACTTGGAGGGGAAGTATGATTTAGAAATCCTCAGTTTACCCAGAATTTTTCTACCGCATGTGGAAATAAACGCGGGTGAAACTACTACCATAAGCATTCCTCCTCCGGGAGTGGTAAACTTGCAAAGTTCGGCACCTGGTTTCGGAAGCATTTTAAAATACGAGGGCACTGAATTAATTTGGGTAGCCGACCTCGACCCTAAAAAATCTCGGCAGAGTTATAATTTACAACCGGGTCAGTACCGCGTTGTATTTAGAGTTAAATCATCAAGACAAAGTTTATATTCGGTGGTAGAAGAATTTACTGTTGCTTCTGGCACCACCACCATTGTTAAATTAAATTAATATGAAGAAGTACATCGATACAGGCGCGAAAGACACCCGCTCAGGTTTTGGAGCAGGCTTAGCAGAATTAGGCGAAACAAACGAAGCCGTCGTTGCCTTATGTGCCGACCTTACAGGGTCACTAAAAATGGACGCTTTTAAAAAGGCACATCCCGATCGCTTCTATCAAGTAGGGATTGCGGAAGCAAACATGATGGGAATTGCCGCAGGATTAACCATTGGAGGGAAAATTCCTTTCACGGGAACATTTGCTAACTTCTCTACGGGTCGTGTTTACGATCAAATTAGACAATCGATCGCCTATTCGGGTAAAAATGTTAAAATTTGCGCTAGCCACGCCGGACTTACCTTAGGGGAAGATGGCGCTACGCATCAAATTTTAGAAGACCTAGGTTTGATGAAAATGCTACCAGGCATGACCGTAATTAATACCTGCGATTACAATCAAACGAAAGCAGCAACTATTGCCATTGCCGAGTTTGAAGGTCCAGTTTACCTTCGCTTTGGTCGTCCTAAAGTTCCCAACTTTACTGCCGCTGATCAAAAATTTGAAATAGGTAAAGCAGTTATGCTACAAGAAGGTAGCGATGTTACCATTGCAGCTACAGGTCATCTAGTTTGGAAAGCCTTAGAAGCGGCCGAGCAATTAGACGCCATGGGGATTAGTGCCGAAGTACTAAATTACCATACTATTAAACCTCTGGATGAAGAAGCATTATTAAAATCTTTGGCAAAAACCGGTGCTTTGGTTTCAGCTGAAGAGCATCAAATTGCGGGAGGCTTAGGCGAAAGTTTAGCAGGAGTGTTAAGCAGAAATTTTCCTGCACCCCAAGAATTTGTAGCCGTAAATGATAGTTTTGGAGAAAGCGGTACCCCAGATCAGTTACTAGAAAAATACGGTCTTAGTACCGATAAAATTGTTGAAGCAGCCCAAAAAGCTGTGGCTAGAAAGTAACTCAACGATTAAATACAACTTATAACCGAAATAGGTCGCATTTAACACTGCGACCTATTATTTTTAACGGCATATAATTTAAGCTCATGTTGAAGACCTTCTTTTCAATGTCTTTTTTGCTATTTCTTTCCCTCACTTTGAGTGGGCAAAAAGACACTACTAATAGACCAGTAGAAATTTTAGAGATTTCCTCTGACGCAGATTCTGCCTTCGCCCAAGCGCGCGAGCTTGCCTATAGCAAAGAATATGATGCCTCTCGTAAGATTCTAGATTTACTTATCTATCAAAGTCCCACTAACTATTACCAATACAAACTTTTTAAAGCACGTACTTTAGTATGGGATGGAAAATATGGGCCGGCTCGAAGTATTATCGAAGAACTGATTTCAGAGGATACCACTGTCATTGACATCTACCAAATTAGATTAAATAATGAACGCTATGACAAGGATTACCCACTTGCCATTCGCTATGCAGATGATGGTATTAAGCGCTTTCCAAAAGACAATGAGTTTTTCCACGTTGGTAAAGTGCAATCGCTAGTTGCCGAAAACCGCTACCATGAAGGCCTCGACGCTGCCACTCTCGCGTTAGACAGCTTTCCTGAAAACAATGAACTTAAACAACTTAAAACCTTTCTTCTAAATCAACTAATTGTTGATGGTTTAGCGGTGGGGGTTTCGATGGATTATTTTTCAAAAATCTATAAACCCTGGTTATTTGGCTTTTTACAATACGGACGACAGACTAAAATCGGTGCAATCATTGGCCGCGTTAATGTGGCCGACAGACAACGCGATGCTGCAGTAGGTATTTTAGAACCAAGCGCTTTCGCCTCCTTAGGGGTGCAAGGGGAAATTGATATTTTCCCACGCCTTAGTAAGAATTCCTATATGTACCTAAATGTGGGGTATTCGCCTTCGGCTATTTTTCCTAGCTTTCGCTTTGGCGCCGAATATTATAGTATGATTGGTAAGACAGAACTAGAAGGATCTTTAGGGATACGCTATCTCGACTTCTTAACTAATATTGTTACCATGTATACTGGTTCACTGGGCTATTACTGGGATTCTGAATATATAAACTTTCGGCCCTTCTTTATTAATGATGCCTACGGTTGGGGAAGTACCTATAACTTTTTATACCGCCAATTTTATAGCGGTAAAGGTGATTTCATTCAAGTAACCTTTGGGGGTGGCGTTGTACCAGATGAGCGAGTTTTATTGCTTAATAACGGTTTGGTCGAGCAAAATTATCGCCTTGATAATCAGTATGTAGGTATTGGCTATCAAAAATTGGTGAACCAAAAATTCTACTCACGCTTAGATCTTACCATTACCCGTCAGGAAAATTTTAGCCAGCAAAACGATTACCTCTACATTTTCTCTATTGGAATGATTTTAGGCTACAGATTATAGTAGGCCTAGTTTTCAATTAAAGTCCGCTTGCATGCTCTTCATTTTTATAGATGCGCAGGCAAAGCCTATTTATCTTTTTGAAAACCCTTGACCAAAACCCAAGGTGAAGTTCAATTTCTTCCTTAAGTAGGAGATTTACGGAAACATTCGTATCAGAATTGCAGCTATTTATCCTCTCGGTTCGCATCAGCATGAAGATCTGGCCGGATAGTTCTCTGCTAGTTCCGAAAATAAAAACATTTAATAGATTACACTTAAAAAGTGACGAGCCTTACTAGCCGATTGATGTCCAAACGTTAGTACTAGTAAGGCGGCGGCCCTGTTTAGCACTTGCTTGCCTTTTATTTTGTCTAAACTTCAAGGTAAGAACTGAAAGAAGTAAACCCAGCCATTCTTTTAAAAGAAAAACTTAGACCTAAAAAAAGTCAAGCCTTTATTAATAGGGCGATTTCAAGTGAAGGGTCCTTTTGAAAACCCAGCTTAAGTCAGATACCCTTTATAGCATTCGTATTAACATCTGCGAAAGCGATACACAAGCGAAAACGCTTACGACGAGCTGGCGCGGCAAAAGCCTGAATACAATGTAATATCAGGCCACAGACCTCTTATGAATAGTGGATTTCAAGCCAAAACGCTAAAGCCATACCGGGCTAAGAATAACTAATTGCAGGAAGATTTTATCGCAAAAGACTTATCCCCGATAATGCTAAAAGCAAAAAAAACTCGGAAGATGAAGCTCCGAGTTTTAGAATTATAGGGATAAAAGGGTATTAAAGCCTTTCTTTGATTACGATTTACGTACGAAATAAACACCACCACCGCGTGCACTGCTGCCGCTAGCATCGGTTCCACCTACTGCAAGGGCCAAGTGAGTGGAAGAATATACTGATACATCTTTTACGTTAAAGCCGCTAATTGAAGCATTGGTTGGAGGAACAAAAAGCCCGATTAAATCGTATGCATTAATTAATATTCCACCATCATAACCATTGCCAGCTATAACTTTTAAACCTTGCTCACCGGCGGCAGCGTAAATCACTCTTGAAGCAGGATCGTGCGTAAGCGCTAAGCAGTAGTTTACACCGTTGTTGATCTTCTTGTGATTTTTAGAGTAGATTCCAGCCTGTCCTAAGGCCAATAAATACTCTGTGCTGGCTACAGTGTTTCCTGCATAAGTGTAAGGAACAAAAGCCATCCCTCCTCTTTCTAATTCAAGAGAGTTAATTCCGGCACCATTGTAATAATCGATCGTAAAAGACATCGAGTTAGAAACAGTTTGGGAAGTATTCATGTCGGTTCTTACTTGCACTTTATCCGTTCCTGTTCTGTCTAATACTGCAAAATCAACATTAGAATTAGTGGCAGTAAAAGGGTTTTCTTTAATAAAAATGCCATCCGTAATAGTCATGGCTTCCGAAACGTTACTGAGATTATAATCAGTTACATAAATACCACTTTGGGCATCTCTAGTATTTATCCCTGTTCCGTTTCCGGTTACAACATAATATTTGCCAGCTGAGGAAATAATTCCATTAGCACCATAACCAGGTACAGGAAGTTCTTTGTAGCTGCTTGCTGGAAGAAACTCGTCATTAATATAATCGTATAAAACCTTACCTACAACTGCTCCTCGATGACCATTTAAAAGGTATCCTGAAGTTGATGGTGATCTTTGACCCACTGCAAAAATTTCATAATTACCAGTCAAGCTATTACGGTTTACCACTGCTTCATGCCAATCGGTATCTACAAAATCAATACGACCGGTGTATTGGTAACTACCATTACTGCCATTTAGCTTGTAGGCTGAAATAGCACCGCCGTATTTAGCGCCTTCTAAGTGCCAGGTTACGAAAACCAATTCGCCATCAGCCGTTACCGAAGTAGCTTGCGCAAGATTGGAAGTTCCTGTAGCCAAACCACCGTTTAACTCCTCAGTGTATTCAAGAAAATGAGGCGCTTCCGCAAAGTTTTTATACGTGAAATTTAAAGTAGAACCTGCTTTAGAGTTAATGGTGAAGTTATCCGAAAGTGGAATTAACTCCCCTTGTACTTGCGAACCCGTTTTTAACTGGATTCTATTATCCACTCCTACTTCTTCATTATCCATGTAAGACAAGTCGCGGTTACAGCTAAGTAACATACTACCCGCAATTAACATTAAAACTATCTTTTTCATAATCGTAGAATTTGGGATCAATGAGTATTATTACTCTTTGACACTACGAAGATGGCACGAAATTCACCCCCAATATCAAAGTTTTAGATGAGAGGTACCTTATCATCGAGGCATAGACAAGCGGTTTATTTTTGTCGATAAACGACAGGGCAAAAAAAAAGGGCCCCGAAGGGCCCAATGTATAATTAGGAGATTTTAGTCTCTATTTTTCTGTAGGAAGTATACCCCAGCGTCGCCTGTGGCTAATGCTATGTTTCTCGATCTATACAATGAAATCTCCTTGATATAGAAAGTGTTGGGTAAGTTAGGATTTCCACTAGCTGAAGTAGGAGGTACAAAGTTGCCAATTACATCATAAAGATTAGTAGTTGGGTTATTTACCACATACTGACCCATGGCCAATACTTTAACACCATCGGCACCATCGGCATAATAAAGTAAGCCTGAACCTGCATCGAACTCGGTTGATAAACAAGGACCGAAATTAGCTACGCCATTGAAGATTGAGTTTTGGCTTGGACCCGCTTCGAATATTCCGTCGACACCTGCAGCTATGATAAGAGAATCTGTTTTACTTGCACCTGCCTCAATACCTTGAGCCCAAGTTAAGTCGCCTCTTTCGCCATCGTTAGTACCCATGGTAATACCATTGCTAGTGCTATAAGGTTGCAAAGCCGTGAAATTGGTTTGATCGGTAGTATAGTCGTAGTTGATCGCTATTGATTTGATACGATATTCAGAGCCACTTCTATCCAAAGTAAATACTTCTGCATAAGAATTGGCACCCGGATTAACACTTTGGGTTAAAGGGTTCACAATTAAAGAGATACCATCATCAATGCTTAATAAATCACCTTTTTCAACGGTAGACATGCTACGGTCGATTTGGTATAAGCCACCATCTGCATTGCCTATTCCGTTTCCAGTAATAACATAATAATGAGCTGCTGCTGCTACAATATCATTAGCAGCTACACCTGGTAAGGGTAATTCTTTAGCAGAAGGTTCCCAAAACTCATCGTTAATATAATCGTAATCAATGCGCGTTACCACCGCACCTGCATGATCAGCTAAAAGGTAATTAGAAGAGGACTGATCTCTTTGCCCTACCATAAACACTTCGTAATAACCAGTAGAGCTATTCTCACTAGCTGCTACTTCATAATAACTGGCATCAGGAAAGTCTACTCTATCCATAAAGGTGTAACGACCGATACCGCTCTGCTTGTAAGCGCAAATCGCACCACCAAAGTCAGATTGAGTAGTATGCCAAGTTACAAAAACCACGTCATTCATTGAAAATATTGCTGATGCAGAAAGAGTCTCTGTACCACCCATAGTTGGGAAGGTTACTGGTTCTGCATAAGCGCGATAGGTATACGACAATGGTGCCGAACCCGTCTTGTTATTTATTAAGAAAGTATCATTCATATTTATCAACTGACCACTAAGGTCACCGATATTATAATGAGTCATGATAACACCGTTAGGCTCTACTGGCGGAGTAACTGGGCCTACTGGCGTTTCTCTAGTGCAAGATTGACTAATTACTAGAGTGAGAATTGCAAATGCGAAAAACTTAGTTCGTAACATATTAGAGGTGATAGATTTAATTAAATTATTTCCAATCCTAGACATGGATAGGTAAAAATTTACCGTTATACTTCTTTGGCTTGGATATACCCAGCAATATTATAACTAAAAATCGAGTCCCTTAGTCCTAATTTCGTTGAATGGTAATATCCTTCGATTAAGTGCAGTTATTGAATCTGAGAAATAAAAAAAGACTCCCCAAGGGGAGCCTTTTATACTGTCTAAAACAAGATTAGTGATTCTTTTGAATGAACATCAAACCATCATCACCTAGAGATATGGCTATGTGACGCGATTGATAAACCGTTATATCATTAATATTTTTATCACTTAAGTTTATGGTACCACCTCCAACGGTAAATACACTAGAAGGTAAAGTTAATTCCCCTACTAAATCATGAGTATTAACAAAGGCCTTATCGGCGGCATACTCTCCCATGGCGATTACTTTTAAGCGTGTTTGCCCCGCGCCATTATCACCACCTCCGCAGTACAGAACGCCTAAAGCAGGATCAAAGCAAATAGCTGAGAAATTACCCATTTGTATAGCTCTATCCATTATACTTGGAGATGATGGTGTAGCGCCCGTGTTATTTTGTCCACCTCTGGCTTTGTGAATATATCCATTTCCGCCATTGGGCACACCGTAATTAATTAGCATAGAATCCAATTTCTGAACCCCGTTGGGAAAACCTGCTCCAAGCTTGCCTTGAGCAATAACCAAATGTCCTTTACTGTAACTAACGGGGGCAATATCATTATTCAAATCTCTGTGCCAAGATACACCATCGAAGCGGTGATCGCCATTGCTAGAAATTATGCCAAGGTTGTTTAAGGTAGCCCCAAAATATTGGTACTTCTTGATAAATATATTGGTTAATGGCGCTAAAGCCGCATTGCGATCTAACACATAAAATTCACCACCCGAGGCACTAACTGTTCTCGGATCTACTTCGATATCTATTGCGTCGGTGATTCCTGCATCATAGGCAACCACATTTCGTAACGAACGGTCGACTTGAAAAACGCCACCTACACCATTGGAACCACCTCTACCATCACCAGTAGTAACAAAATATTGAGCACCTAAAGCTACGATACCAGTTCCAGCAACACCAATTAATGGTAATTCCATAAGGGAGCCTTCCCAAAACTCATCGTTAATGTAATCATAGTCTATTCTGGCTACAATGGCACCTTTATGTCCTGCTAAGGTGTACTGTGAGTTATCGGTATTGCGCTGTCCAGTAACCATCACTTCAATGTTTCCTGTTTGGCTATTGCGATAAGCCGATAATCCGTATAAATCATGTTGCTCAAAATCCACTCTATCCTTAAGCTCATATTGACCGATACCACTTAAACGGTAGGCAGATAAGGAACCTTTTACTGTACCTGTGCCATGTGGACCCATAGCACCGTAATCGTTGGTATGCCAAGCCACAAAAATCATATCATCTACTTGAAAAACCGCGCTAGCTGCTAAATCAACTCCGCCGATCTCAACCGGATTTGCATATCCTCTAAAAGTATAGTTTAACTGAGAACCAGTTTTACCACTTAAATTAGTGCTCTCCATCATTGGAGTAAAATCTCTTTCTAATTGAGAGGCTTCAAAATGCTGCAGCCCACCTTCCACTGAACTCAAAGAACTGCCTTGAAAATCTGTACTGGCATTTCGGTTACATGAAGCCATAATGCCCAAACCTACTATTACTGCGAATATCTTTTTCATACTATAAAAATTGAATAAACTTTTTAATCATTGCCGGATTGCACTAATCATTCTTTAATGAAGAACTTACAATCAAGGCTAGTGTATATGAAAGTCGATCTTCTGCTATTAATTCTAGTTCAAGAGTCGAATAAATTCGCTGAATGGAAAAACACTAACTAAAACCAAATTATAAGCAAAAAAAAAGGCTCCCCAAGGGGAGCCTTCTATAATATTAAAAACTAAATCTTAGTGATTCTTTTGAATGAACATAAGTCCATCTTCACCTAAAGATACAGCAATGTGACGTGCTTGATAAACAGTGATATCATTTACTGCCTTAGTCCCAAGGTTTACAGTTATTGCACCACCATTATTATCGAAAGTATTAACACTAGTTGGTAAAGCAAGTTTCCCTACTAAATCGTTAGTACTAACGAATGGCTTAGGATCGCCCATTGGATTTGAATCTCCCGAGAACTCACCCATTGCGATTACAGAGATACCTGCATCACCAGGAGCATCTTCACCACCACCACAATAAAGAACACCTAAAGCAGGGTCGAATGTGATAGCTGAAAATTTACCTTTTGCAAAAGAACGATCAATTAAAGATGGGCTATTAACAGTATTACCATTAACGTCTTGTCCACCTCTGGCTTTGTATACATAACCAGTACCATTACCATTAGTTCCGTAAGCTATTAATAGTGAATCCTGATTTAAACCATTAAATACATTATTGAAACGCTTGTTTTGTGCAACTACTAAATGGCCTTTACTTTGATTTGCAGGAGCAATATCGTTGTCCATGTCACGTACCCAAATATCAGTACCTGCGTCAGGAATCACCATATTGATTGGATCATTCACATAAGTTGCAGGAATATATCTGTGATCACCATTTTGAGCGATGATACCATTATAAACTAATGAACCAACATTTCCAAAATTTTGGAAACCGTAATGTTTTACGAATACGTTAGTAGCCATACCACCTGCGTTATTTCTATCTAAAACATAGAAATCACCACCTGTTGGAGTAACTGTACCTGGATTTACTTCAATATCAATTGCATCGGTAATATTATTATCTAAAGCGATAACATTACGCAAAGAACGATCAACTTGGAAAAGACCACCTTGAGCTGTTCCACCACCGATACCATCGCCAGTAGTTACAAAGTAATTTGCACCTAAAGCTACAATACCTGTTCCGGCTACACCAGTTAAAGGAAGTTCATTTAAAGAACCTTCCCAGAATTCGTCGTTGATGTAATCATAATCCATACGGGCAACAACTGCCCCTACGTGACCATTTAATACATAACCTGAAGTGGCTGGGTCTCTTTGACCTGTAATTAATACCTCAATATTGCCAGTAGCAGTATTACGATATGCTGATACAGCATATAGATCATGTTGCTCAAAGTCAACTCTATCCATTAGCTCATACTGGCCAATTCCGCTTAAACGGTAGGCACATAAAGAACCGGCAATTGTTCCAACATTAGCGTTTAATTGACCGTAGTCATTAGTATGCCAAGCAACAAAAATCATATCGTCTACTTGGAAAACCGCGCTAGCAGCTAGATCAGTACCACCGTACTCTACTGGATTAGCATAACCTCTGAAAGTGTAGTTAAGCTGTTCGCTTGACTTACCACTTAGATTGGTTGAAGAGTTCATTGGAGTAAAATCTTTCTCCAATTGTGACTTTTCGTAGTGAATTACACCAGCCTGAGAAGGCTCGATGTTCACCCCTTGGTTTAGGGTTTCGTTAGAATCGCGGTTACACGAAGCTAAAAAGGAAACACCTAATAATACAACTAATACTTTTTTCATATTACTTCTGTAATTTGAGAGCTATTATTAAAACTTATCTCTTTGGATAAAGTAAACACCTTGGCTACCTGCAGCAACAGCGATGTTTCTACTTCCGTAGATAGTAATCTCTTTTACGTCGTTGATGGTTGGAGTCATTTGAGAACCATTAGAAAGAGTTTTAACTCCAATTGCTGGATCAGCAAACTCACCTACTACATCGTAAGTATTAATAATGGGAGACTGACCAGCGAATCTATCTAAAGCAATCACTTTAACCGCTTTACCATTGGCATCTCCACCCATGGCTACGTAAAGTACATCTAAAGCAGAATCGTACTCAGTTGAAATAGCATTACCAATATTAGGAACTACATTACGAGTCCAAACATTACCATTAGCGGTAAAGTTGTAAACGCTTTCCACACCAGGACTGGAACTATGAATAGTCACAAAAGTTCTTTCTGGACTCCAGTTAATTCTATTAGGTACTGGCATTAAGTTAGGATCACGGAATGGATCATCAGAACTTGTTGCGATTGTAATGTCCGCGCGCTCTAAGTTGTTAGTACCACCATTAATAGGGAAGAATTTTGGCGCACTTAAAGTAAAGTTAGTGGCTGAAATTCCAGGTATCCAAGATACAAACTGATTGCGTAATTCAAATTGTCCACCATTAGAGGCTACTACGAACATCTGGTCTGTATTTTCCAAACCAGGTAATTTTTCATTGTTGTCAATCGCAATTGATCTACCGCTATGAGCAAAAGTCAATGATTCTCCTTTGTTGATGTTAATTAAGTTGCGATCTAACTCGTAAACTCCACCATTACCTTGACCGAAAGCATCTCCTGTAGTCACATAAAATCTTCTTGCTGCACCAACGATATCGTTAGCTGATCTTCCTGGTAATGGAATTTCACGGAAAGAACCTTCCCAAAATTCATCATTGATATAATCATAATCGATTCTAGTAACAACTGCACCATCATGACCTGATAATAAGTAACCTGAAGTAGCGGTGGATCTTTGACCCGCCATCATAATTTCGTAGTTACCAGAACCCGCATTTACGTCACCATAAACCTCATGGTAATCTGCATCAAAAAAGTCTACACGATCTTTAAATTCGTACTGACCGATACCTACTTGTTTGTAAGCAGTGATTGAACCACCTACTTTAGGACCTGATCCATTTACATTATATGAATCTGCATTTTGACCAGCAACCTCAGCGGCATGCCAAACTACAAAAACGATATCATTTACTGTCCAAGCAGCAGAGGCGCTTAAGTCCATGTAACGAGCTGGTGCAGACAGATTTTCAGTACCTGGGATTCCTGATACAGTTAAATCTAATTGTACAGGCTCAGCCCAACCACGATAGGTGTAGTTTGCCTGTATACCAGCAGCCTTACCTGAAAATCCAAATGACTGTGCCATTGGAGTAATCATGCCTTGCAATTCTGATGCTTCGTAATTCTTTACAAAGAGATTACCCGAATTTCCACCCTGGGCAGAAGTTAAGGCTTCTTCTCTGTTACAGCTCGCCAGAACGGCTGCTGCAGCTAAAAAAAGTGTGATTTTTTTCATTGTCTGTTTAATTATGGGTAATAGTATAATATGCAAATGTATGAAAAAATCTTATAAGAAATAATTTGTTTATAAATATTTTATTCTGCTATTCAGTAACTTAGGCAATCAATATATATGGTAGACTATCATAAAATACGATAAGAGGTGCTCTTTATTCGATTAACTCCAAGCTACTATCACTTTTTCCTCCTTTCCGCTGTATTATCTTAGAGTTAGACGCTTTATTACCAAAAATTAGTGTTTAATAATTTAATAAGATTCTGGCTTTCCCATCAAAAATGTTCTGGTTCACTAACCGAGAATCACCTCACCATAACCTGAGTTCGACTATTAATTATTTGATAAACAGTGGACATATTGTTGCCTTCCAAGACTATTACGAATAAAATGACGTGGAATTATTCTTATTAGGAATTTCTTACCCACGAATTTACTTAAGACCTGAAGACTGATTCTGCATGAAGCTCCCTTCTCTATTTGGGGCTCCTCCATTCATCGGAACAGCTTAATGCAGTCCCTTACCTTTCACAGCAAAGCAGCTATAACCAAAAAAAGCCTTCCCTTTTCAAAAGGAAGGCTCTAAAACTTTCTGTAAGACCGGAATTTCTATATAGCTTTTTTCAGCTTATTGAGTAACAGCCTTAGTTTTCAAACTATTATTAAAACTTATCTCTTTGGATAAAGTATACACCTTGACTACCTGCAGCAATGGCGATATTTCTACTTCCGTAGATAGTAATCTCTTTTACGTCGTTGATTGTTGGAGTCATTTGAGAACCATTAGAAAGAGTTTTAACTCCAATTGCTGGATCAGCAAACTCACCTACTACATCGTAAGTATTAATAATGGGAGACTGACCAGCGAATCTATCTAAAGCAATCACTTTAACCGCTTTACCATTGGCATCTCCACCCATGGCTACGTAAAGTACATCTAAAGCAGAATCGTACTCAGTTGAAATAGCATTTCCAATATTCGGAACAAAATTGCGCGTAAAGCCACCAACACCGTTGTCTGAAAAATTATAAACAGTTTCCGCACCAGCTTGAGAAGTACTATGTAGAGTCACAAAAGTTCTTTCTGGACTCCAGTTAATTCTATTAGGAACTGGCATTAGATTAGGATCACGGAAGGGATCATCTGGACTGGTTGCGATAGTGATATCACCACGTTCTAGGTTACTTACATCATTTACACCGAAACTCATTGGAGCACCTAACGTAAAGTTTGTTGCGGAGATTCCTGGAATCCAAGAAACAAATTGATGACGTAACTCTAAACCACCACCTCTAGCGCCAACCACAAACATGTGATCTGTATTTTCCAATCCTGGTTGTTTTTCATTATTATCAATGGCAATAGCCATTCCTGGGTAAGAAAACGTTAATGATTCTCCTTTGTTAATATTAATTAGATTACGATCTAATTCGTAAACACCGCCAGTTGCCGATGAATTGTTTCCTGAACCACCAGTTGTTACGTAAAACCTTCTAGCAGCTCCTACAATATCATTGGCAGCTAAACCTGGTAATGGAATTTCACGAATAGAACCTTCCCAAAACTCATCGTTGATATAATCGTAGTCCACTCTAGTAACTACGGCACCTTCATGACCTGATAATAAGTAACCTGAAGTAGCGGTGGATCTTTGACCAGCCATCATAATTTCGTAGTTACCAGAACCAGCATTTACGTCTCCGTAAACCTCATGGTAGTCTGCATCAAAAAAGTCTACACGATCTTTAAATTCGTACTGACCAATACCTACTTGTTTGTAAGCAGTGATTGAACCACCTACTTTAGGACCTGGTCCATTTACGTTATACGAACCTGAGTTTTGACCATCAACCTCAGCGGCATGCCAAACTACAAAAACGATATCGTTAACGGTCCATGCTGCAGAGGCGCTTAAGTCCATTACAGCGGCGGCTCCAACTAAATTTTCTGTTCCTGGGATTCCAGAGGCAGTTAAATTTAATTGAACTGGCTCAGCCCAACCACGATAAGTATAGTTTGCTTGTACACCAGCAGCCTTACCTGAAAATCCAAATGACTGTGCCATTGGAGTAATCATTCCTTGCAATTCTGATGCTTCGTAATTCTTTACAAAGAGATTACCCGAATTTCCGCCCTGGGCAGAAGTTAAGGCTTCTTCTCTGTTACAGCTCGCCAAAATGGCCACTACTGCTAAAAAAAGTGTTGTTTTTTTCATGATTGGAAAATTATGGGTCTAATATTGAGAGCGAAGATATGAAAAATTAGTATCGAAAATAATTTATTTAAAAATACTCGAATCTACTAATCAACGACTTACATTTTAGGTATATATCAATCGGTATCATTAAATCACAATTTTAGCCACCTTTTTTTTAAGCACTTTAAACTATTTTTAGATTTCACTCTCCAAGGGAAATAGATTAGTTTCGATTAATGGTAGAGCCTCAAGAATGGAAAGAATGGTTGCGGCAAAAGCGCTTTGAACTTTTGTTTAATGCCTTGGTAGATCAATTTACCGAGCCCTTGTATTGGCAGGCTCGAAAATTGGTTGCTCGCCACGACCTTGCTGATGATGTTTTGCAAGACTCCTTTATTAGCGCCTGGAAAGCTTTACCAAAATTTAAAGGGGAATCTAACTTTTACACCTGGCTTTTCCGGATCGTTTGCAACCAGAGTTTTGCGAGTCTTAAAAAAGAAAAGCGTTATGCCAAAATTGAGGGTAACTCCTTAGCCGCTTTGAATGATGACCCATTTTTTAATGGTGATAAGGCTTTAGCCGATTTACATAAGGCCATTGCTGCTTTACCAGTAAAGCAGCAAATAGTTTTTAAGCTCCGCTACTTTGACGAAATGCCTTACCATGAAATGAGTAAGGTTCTTGAAACTTCAGAGGGCGCTTTAAAGGCCTCTTACCACCATGCCAAAGAAAAAATAAAAAAAAGCTTCCAGCTCAATTAAACTATTAAGTACTTCTAATGTCTAAGCTTTAGTTATGAATAATCCCGAATACAATATCCCAGAAGACTATTTTGCGAAAAAGAAAATAGCCTTAAAACAAATCCCCCACAGGGAAAACAAGGTGATTAAGATGCCGCGCTGGCATAATAGCTTAGCTATCGCGGCAAGTCTAAGCCTTTTGATTGTAGCCGGAATTTACTACTTCAACTATAATAGGCCGGAGGAAGCGAACTTAAACATGGTCAGTGAAGCGGCCTTGGATGATTTTATTAGCGATAGCCCCTACTCTGCTTACCCAGAAACCTTTCTTTTGGAAGAAGAAGCCATAGACTTAAGTGACTTGGATTCTGAACAGCTATTTGATGAAGAGCAATTAGATAACTACCTTAATCAGTATACCAACGAATTTTTATAATCATGACTAAACACATCGCTATTTTACTAGTATTTGGCTCATCGTTTTTTGCTAATGCCCAAAGACATGATCGAGATTTCCAGAAAATCGAATCTTTTAAAATTCAATACCTCACCGAGAAATTAGATCTCAGTCCGGAAATGGCCCAGAAATTTTGGCCGGTTTACAATCAGTATCAAAAAGAAATGCGAGCCATCTTAAAAGGTCACCCAGAATTTCCCCCAGAAGAAAGAGTGGAAAGAGAAAAAAATGACTTTTCGAAAATGAGTGATGCTGAGCTGGAAAAAATGATTTTAGGCCAGCTTATGGATCAGAAAAAACTCTCTGAGCTTAAAATTCAATACTTTGAAAAATTTAAGGCATGCCTTGGTACCCGCGGGGCTGCCAAGTATTACAAAGCCGAATTAGACTTTCACCGTCGCCTGATGCGCGAGCTAGGGAAAAGAAGAAAAAACACCCCTTAATTTTTTCAAAAAAATAGAGTCTTTTAATATTCTATTCTTACATTTGCCGACCCAAATTACATGGGACCTTTATGGTGGTTGTAGCTCAGTTGGTTAGAGCGCCTGATTGTGGTTCAGGAGGTCGTGGGTTCGAGACCCATCTTCCACCCCGAAAGCCTTCCTCTTCAAAAAGGAAGGCTTTTTTATTTAATAGTCCGCAACTCCTCCCTAACCAGCATTTTTTTATAATTTAGAGCTCCCATTTCCCCATAGTACTACTGGACCAAACACCAACATGAAAAAGTTAGACATTGTAGATTTTCTTAAAGGTTTCTCGATGTTGACTATCGTACTATACCACTACCTTAATAAAATTGATCTTCCTTCTTACCTTCTAACGGCCAGTCGCTTTGGCGGTACTGGTGTACACCTCTTTGTTTTTCTTTCGGGCTTCGGGCTCTATCTTTCGCATCTACGTAAGCCCATTGCCTATACAGCCTTTTTAAAAAGACGACTTTCAAAAATTTATATTCCTTACATAATAATTGTACTTATTTCCGCTTTAATCGCGCTTTTTGTACCCATTTATACAAGCTCACTCTACGCTCTAGGTGGGCATCTTTTATTTTACAAAATGTTCGATGAATCCATTGTTGGATCATACGGGTACCCGCTGTGGTTTATCTCCATGATTCTACAATTCTACCTTGCCTTCCCCCTAATTCTTTGGTTAAGAAAGGCTTTCAAGGGTAAATCATTTCTAATCGCCAGTTTTTTTATTAGCTTATGCTGGTCGGCCCTAGTATTTTATTTAGGTAAAGAATCGTTACGTGTGTACAATAGCTTTTTCTTGCAGTACCTGTGGGAGTTTGCACTTGGTTTTACGGTGGCGCAGTGGCTGCAAAAAAGAGAATATCAATTTGAACTTAGAATTCGCCCTTGGCAAACTTTAAGTTTAGGCTTAGTTGCCTGTCTAATCTATGCAACCGCAGCCCTAAAAGGGGGCGACCAAGCCATGCTTTTTAATGATATTCCTGCCTTTTTTGGTTATACGCTTTTAGCACTTTGGCTTTATCAAGTTAGCAGCGCAAAAATTAAAAGCTTCTTCCTCTTTACCGGAAACATCTCCTATTCTCTGTACTTATTGCATGTCCTTTGCTTAATGATAATTCTGCAGTTTAGAGATTATTTCAATATCTACCTGCTTCTAACTACCGCCCTAATCATTAGCTATATCTTAGCCTTTTACTACCAAAAAATTGTAATCCGCATTTATCGCCTGATAGGCATATAAACGTGAAATCTTTATCAACCTCCGTACTTCACCTAGTTTCTTGGTACCCCTCAAAAGTTCATCCTAGTTTAGGGAATTTCGTGGCAGAGCATATTCTTGCAATTCAAACAAAAATACCTGGGGCAGTTTTAGGGGCCTTTGCGGCAGATGCCAACTCTATAGATTATCAGATTGAGAATGGTGTGCCGGTTTGTCGAGTTTACTTTATCAAGAAATTACCTTTTACTAGTTACCTAAACGCTCTTAAAAAGGGTTATGAAGAACTGATTAGCCGCGGGTTTCATTTCAATTTAGCGCATTTACATGTTGCCTATCCAGCGGGGCTATTTCTCTTAAACTTGAAGCTTCCTTATATTATAAGCGAACATTTTTCGGCTTATCAAAAAAACCGTAGAAAAGATCTATCGTTGGCTAATCGATTGGTAGCGAAACTCATCTTTAATAAAGCACAGTTTGTAGCGCCCGTTTCTGATCAACTAGGGCTGTCACTAAAAGACTTTGGCGTGAGGAGTCCTCAAATAACCATTGGCAATGTGGTTAATACCAATATCTTCCACTATAAAGCCAAAGTTAATTCTCAACGCTTTAGAGTGCTGCACATCTCTAGTCTGCAAGAAAGCACTAAAAATATTAGCGGGATAGTTTCCGCTTTCGCAGATTTCCATAAAAAATTTCCTCTGTCATCTCTTAGTATTGGTGGTGATGGCCCAGCCGATGAATTACTAATGCATATTAATAATTCCCAAATACCTAAGGAGGCGTATCGCATTTTACCGGCTTTAAGCAAAGAAGCGGTTGCCCAAGAAATGCAGGAATCTGATTGCTTTCTACTTTTTAGCCATATCGAAAATCAACCGGTAGTTATTTTAGAGTCTCTATGTATAGGACGTCCTGTGATAGCTACTCGCGTAGGCGGTATTCCACAATTGCTCGATAAAAGTCGCGGCCTACTAATCGAAGCGAATAATAGTGATCAACTGGTTAAAGCTCTAAGCGATATGTACCACAATCACCAAAATTATGAGCATGAAAAAATAGCCGCGCTTGCCCAAAATGAATTTGGTTATGAGGCCATTGCTGAAAAATTTTCGGCCGTATATTCTAACGTACTCCGCTTAAATGCATAAGGTCAGAAAGACCTAAATCTTGAGACTTGATAAAACCTTCGCCGTATTCTACGCCAATCAGTCTTCCCATATCTTGAGCTCGGTAGTAAACGCTATCCATAAAGTTTTTGGAGCTAATTACCGTTTGTGGTTCTTTAGACTCTGGATCATAAAACTGCGACTTGTAAGCCTTAATAGAAGCTACCTTGGTTTGAATATGCTCGCCAATATCCATTATGAAATCGGGCGTCAAACTCTGAAATTGAATATAATACAGTAATAAGCTGGGGCGATATGATTCTTGAACGAGTCCTTCATCCACAGTTTCAATCTTGCGTAAGCCTGCTAAAAAAGAGGCTTCTTTAACTAAAAATGAACCACGGCCGTGATCAGGATGGCGATCGGTGGGTGCATTAGCAATAATAATTTCGGGACGATACTTTCTAATCATGCGCACCACCTCTAATTGATGCTCGATGTCATTTTTAAAAAATCCATCTTTAAAGCCGAGGTTTTCGCGAACTGCCAAGCCCATAATTTTGCCTGCTGCTTGGGCTTCCTCCAATCTAATTCCCGCAGAACCTCGGGTACCTAATTCTCCTTGAGTAAGATCTACCACTCCACATTTATAACCTAAAGAACTCTGTTTGGCCAAAGTGCCAGAACAACTTAGTTCAACATCATCGGGATGGGCGCCAAAAGCAAGGATATCTAATTTCATAATTGTATTGAAAAGAAAAACCCCGGCCTAAACCAGGGTTTCATATAACAAAATATTAATGTTTAGTTTTTGTACTCACCATTAATTGTGATTGTAGTTCCAGCAGTACCAGTTGTTACAGCACCTTGAGTAATGTTTAAGATATAATTTACTCCATTGTAATTTACTCCTAAAACATCATCATAAGTACCGTTAGCAGAAGAAGATACACCTCTGTACTCCGTTACAGAAGTACCTGAGGAAATAGCTGAAGCTAAATCTTCTTGAGTAGCAATACTTGACCAATCAGCAGGAGTTAATTCAACCATTTTAGTACCAGCATCTAAAGCTACGATAGCAGAAGTTGAGCTATTGGAAGTCCATTTCAAACCAAATTGACCTAGACCAGTAGCAGCAGCACCACCAACTCTCGTCCAAGTAAAGGCAGATGGAGAAGATAAAGCAGTTGTTCCTGCATCAACAGTAACGTTGAAGCTAACTTCATCCGTGTTACCATCTTTATCAGTTACGGTAAAAGTATAAACCGTGTTACCTAAGTTATTTCCTGCATTTACAAAAACTACTGTATCGCGGTAAGTTTCGTCATCAGCATTAGAAAGAGTATAAGGAAAAGAATTTCCTTGTAAGCTAGTAGGAATTGGGTTTACCGTGTTAACGCCTGAAATGCTAATAGCAAAAGTTTCCATGTCAGAATCTCCTTTACGTGCGTCTATCGCAAAAGATAAAGTTTCTCCTTGAGTAATGGTAATTGCGCCACCTGTTGAACCTGAACCAGCTTCGGTTACGGTTAAAAAGGCTGGTGTGCTTGCATTTTCATCGTCTGTACAAGATGTGATTGCAAATAATCCAGCAAATGCTAGAGCTAAATACTTGGTAATTTTCATTTTAAGTGGGTATAATAATTAAACCTGTTGTAAACGGGCGCAAAAGTAAAACAATTTTCAAGGCGTAGACACTTTTGTGGGAAAAGTCTTGTTAAGCAGAATTCATTGCGGTAATTTCGCCGCACATTTAAGCTAAAATATAATTTACAAATGGCTACAAACAGAACTTTTACCATGATTAAGCCCGACGCTGTGGCTAATGGTCATATCGGTGCTATCCTAGCAATGATAAACAACGCGGGCTTTCGTATCGTGGCAATGGAATTAACTCAATTGTCTAAGCATGATGCTCAAGAATTTTACGCAGTACATAAAGAGCGTCCTTTTTACGGCGAACTAGTTGATTACATGACTTCTGGTCCAATCGTTGCCGCTATCCTAGAAAAAGATAATGCTGTGGCTGATTTCCGTAAATTAATCGGAGCTACTAATCCTGCGGAAGCAGAAGAAGGTACAATCCGTAAATTATATGCGGAGTCTATTGCAGCGAATGCAGTACACGGAAGTGATTCTGACGAAAATGCAGCTATCGAAGGGAGCTTCTATTTTGCGGAGCGCTCCAAGCACTAAGCGAATAACTTTTCTAAATACAAAAGAGTCACTATGGTGGCTCTTTTTTTTTTGCTTAACGCAGTTCTACTCTAATAATCGCTTTTTCGCCTAACTTTTTATTGAGATGCTTGCGCAGATCTTCACGACGCATAGAAAGGGCCGCTTTTAAAACACCTGAGCCTAGATAAACTGTAAGCACCCCTTTGTTCAAGTAAAGGTCATTGGTATTGTCGTTTACCTTTTCGCCTGCCCAATCTTTCCAATGGGCCTTAAGCTCTGCTAATACAAACTTTTCCTCCAAACCATTTGAGCGAAGGAAACTTCGCAGGGCATCACCTAGTTTAAATTGATTGGAATCGTACATTATATTTCGAAAATCTTAGCGTTTGCATCTATTTGTTTCACCAAGTCAACTGTCCTTTCAGGATGCGTATCCGTGATAAATATTTGACCAAAATCCTCATCGTGAACTAATTTCACCAAAGTGGCCACACGCTTTTCGTCTAATTTATCAAAAATATCATCCAGTAGAAGTACCGGAACCAGCTGCTGATGATCTCGAATAAATTCGTATTGAGCAAGCTTTAGCGCTATTAATAGAGACTTCTGCTGCCCTTGGGAGCCGTAGTGCTTGATACTATCGCCGTTTAGCTTAAAGATTAGGTCATCACGATGTACACCGGCACTGGTATATTGCAAAACGCGATCTTTAGAGCGTGTCTGCAAAAGCATATCTTCAAAAGTAGATTCGTGCCTTTGACTAAGGTATTCGATGCTTGCTTCTTCCCTACCCTGACTAATGAACTCGTAATAATGCTGAATGCGCGGCTTAAGGGCTTCAGCAAATTCCATACGGTGTTGGTAAATGTACTCGCCATGCTCCACCAATTGATGATCATAAATTTCGAGGGAATCTACATCAAACTTATGGTTGGCAGCAAAGAACTTAAGAAGGCTATTCCGCTGTTGCAAAGCCTTATTGTAGCGCATCAAATGATGCAAATAAGTAGCATTGCCTTGGCTAATTACATTATCCGTAAAGCGTCGTCTGATTTCGGCCGTATCGGTTATTAAGTCTCGATCATAAGGTGAAATAACTACCGCGGGGAAATATCCAATATGATCGGCTAATTTCTCATATTCCTTTTTATCCTTGCGAAAAACCTTCTTCTGCCCTTTTTTTAAGGCACAATATAGCTGCACCTCTTCTTCTTTTCGATGAAGATTGGCTTCAATCATGAAAAAATCGGCCTCATTTTTAATCGAGCGATTATCACGACTAGAGAAATAGCTTTTGGTAAGACTTAGGTAATGGATTGCGTCCAGAAGATTCGTTTTCCCGCTACCATTAAGTCCCACAAAGCAATTGAGCTTCGGGCTAAAATCAAATTTTGCCTCTTCCCAACTCTTAAAATTGAGAATGTGTAAATCCTTTAAATACATCGGCTGCGAAAATAAGCTATTACTTAGCTTCTGATTGATAGTTTAAAAAGGATTTTTGGTTACTTTTGCCGCCTATTTTGTGAATATACAAAGCATACCATGGCTAAAAAACAGAAGCAAGAAGACGAAGTACTAATTGATGTTACCCAGTCTATTTCCAGTGTTGAGAAATTTTTCGAAGAAAACGGTAAAGCGTTAAGCGCTTTTGCAATTGCTCTTTTTGCAATTGTAGGTGGTTATGTTGCCTTTTTAAAATTTTATCAAGAGCCCCGCGAATTAGAGGCTCAAAATGAAATTTACCACGCACAGCAACTTTTCGAAGCTGATTCATTAAAACAAGCGGTAGAAGGTTTTGCTGGTCATGCTGGCTTTTTAAGCGTTGCCGCTGATTACTCTGGTACCAAAGCAGGCGAAATGGCTAATTACTATGCTGGGATTAGTTATTTACGTTTAGGAGAATATGATAATGCCATTCGTTTGTTAGACGATTTTTCTACCAAGGATCCTATTTTAAGCGTTATTGCTAAAGGTTCTATTGGAGATGCTTTTTTAGAACTAAACCAATCTGAAGAAGCGCTAGAATATTATACGAAAGCTAGTACCGTTAATTCTAACGACTTTGTTGTTCCTTTCTATCTACTTAAAGCTGGCATGCTAGCCGAAAATTTAAGCAATAATAAAGAAGCAATTAAATTCTACGAAAGAATTAAAAGTGAATTCCCCGATGCTCGTCAAGCCGTAGATATCGATCGCTACATTGCTCGTGTAAAGGCTAAAATCTAATTTCTTTCCTTTGGCTACGTCAGGTAACAATCTATCCCAGTACGATCCCGAGGCTCTACCTAAAGCCACCAACATGCGTTTTGCCTGTGTGGTTTCTGAATGGAACCATGATGTTACGGATGCGCTTTACCTTGGTGCAAGGGAAGCATTAGAGGCCTGTGGTGCCGCAAAAATGGATATCCGTCATATTTCAGTTCCTGGAGCGGTAGAACTCACTTACGCTTGTAAGAAGCTCTGCGAAAGTGATGAGTATGATGCGATAATCGCGATAGGCAACGTAATTCAAGGAGAAACCAAGCATTTCGATTTCGTATGTAATAGCGTTACCCAAGGAGTTACGGAGCTAAATTTACGTTTTGATACTCCAGTTATTTTTTGTGTTTTAACGGACAATAACAAACAGCAGAGTTTAGATCGTGCCGGTGGTAAGCACGGTAATAAGGGCATTGAAGCTGCAGTAGCGGCTCTAAAAATGGCTGGCCTACGTAAAACTGTACTTCGCTAAATAGTCCTTCACCGCTGATAAAACATCTGAGTTCAACTAAACATAGAACATCAGGTTTCCAATAAAAAGAAAATCCAGCCTAGGCTGGATTTTCTTTTTATATCATGTATTACTCTAAAGAGCCATTTTCAAGGTCTTCCCTACCCATAGCGCTGCACTATTTTAATAGATAGGTAAACCTTTAGTCTTAGCATTTAAAGATCAGTACTTCATTTTATATCGAGCTCGGACTCTAAAGGAATGGCGAATAAGTCGTAATCGGTAGTATCCGTAATAAGCACCTCAATAAATTCACCTACTGGTAAATAGTCGGCACTAATTAGCACTTCATTATCTACGTCGGGAGAATCATATTCGGTACGACCAACGAAATAGTCACCTTCAATACGATCAATTAATACCCGCATTTTCTTACCTAAATGAGCCCCATTTAATTCTGTCGAAATTTCTTGCTGAATAGCCATTAATTGATTGGCACGTTCTTGCTTGGTCTCAGCAGGAACGTCGTCTTCCAAATTAAAGGCATGGGTATTTTCTTCATGTGAGTAGGTAAATACACCCAAACGCTCGAAGCGCATTTCTTTCACCCATTCTTTCAGAACTTCAAAATCCTCTTCTGTTTCGCCAGGGTAACCCACTATAATAGTAGTTCTAATGCTAATACCGGGAACGGTCTCACGCATTAAGCGTAGTAATTTATCGGTGCGTTCTTTGGTAGTCCCGCGACGCATAGATTTTAAAACCGGATCGGCAATATGCTGCAAGGGAATATCAATATAATTACAAATCTTTGGCTCTTCCCGAATCACTTCTAAAACGTCTTCTGGGAAACCAGTAGGAAAAAGGTAGTGCAGACGAATCCACTCAATTCCTTCAACCTTTACCAATTCTTTTAATAAATCAGCTAATGCCCGTTTCTTATAAATATCTAATCCGTAGTAGGTAAGATCCTGCGCGATAAGGATTAACTCCTTGGTTCCTTTGGCCGCTAATTTTTGCGTCTCGGTAATTAGATCTTCAATTGGCGTGCTTTTATGTCCACCTCGCATTAAAGGAATGGCACAAAAAGAGCAAGGTCTGTCGCAACCTTCCGAAATTTTCAAATAGGCAAAATGGCGTGGCGTGGTTGTTAAACGCTCACCCACCAATTCCTTTTTATAATCGGCACCTAAAGCCTTTAACAAAAGAGGTAAATCGCGCGTGCCAAAGTATTGATCTACATTGGGGATTTCCTTTTCTAAATCGGGTTTGTACCGCTCAGATAAGCAACCGGTAACAAATACCTGATCTACTTCACCAGCCTCTTTGCGCTCTACAAATTCAAGAATGGTATTTACCGATTCCTCTTTCGCATTATCGATAAAGCCACAGGTGTTTATCACTACAATATTTCCATCCTCTTCATGCGCTACATTCTTGCCATTGGCTTTCAGTTGGCCCATTAAAACTTCACTGTCGTAGATGTTTTTAGAACATCCGAGAGTTATAATATTAATCTTGTTTTTCTTCCGCGTTTTTGTGCGCATATATTTAATTGAAAAGGCTGTTTACGAAACTACGTTTATTGAAAATCTGAAGGTCTTCCATTTGCTCTCCTACTCCAATATACTTTACGGGAATATTTAGCTGATCGGAAATACCTATTACCACTCCCCCTTTGGCCGTACCATCTAATTTGGTAACCGCTAAAGCACTTACATCGGTGGCCTTACTAAATTGTTTGGCTTGCTCTAAGGCATTTTGACCGGTAGATCCGTCTAAGACTAAAAGTACCTCATGGGGAGCATCTGGAATAAGCTTTTGCATTACTCTTTTAATCTTGCTCAACTCATTCATTAAGTTTACCTTATTGTGAAGGCGACCGGCGGTATCTATAATTACTACATCGGCATCTTGCGCTAAGGCAGATTGCAAAGCATCGAATGCTACCGAAGCAGGATCAGAGCCCATGGCTTGCTTCACAATAGGCACACCCACTCTTTCACTCCAAATAGTAAGTTGATCTACAGCGGCAGCTCTAAATGTGTCTGCAGCTCCTAAAACCACTTTTAAACCCGCGGATTTATATTGGTGAGCCAATTTACCAATGGTCGTCGTTTTTCCCACACCATTAACACCCACCACCATTAAAACAAAAGGTTTTTGACTAGGAATCTCAGGGCTATCATCCTGATTATCGTCCCCTAAAAGAAGAGCAGCAATTTCATCCCGTAAAATAGCTTGTAAGTCGGAGGTACTCACGTACTTATCGCGTGCTACCCTGGCTTCAATACGTTCAATGATTTTTACAGTAGTAGATACACCCACATCGGAGCTAATCAGTACTTCTTCTAATTCATCAAGTACCTCATCATCAACCTTGCTCTTACCTGCTATGGCCTTGGTTAATTTAGAAAAAACGCTCTCTTTTGTTTTTTCTAAACCTTGCTCTAAGCGAGCGGTTTTTTCTTCTTTGGAGAAGAGTTTTCCGAATATACCCATGTTTGAAAAATATTGGCAAATATCCTAAAAAAGAGTGGTATTGCTCGAAATAGCAAAGGACTCTTATTTAACACTCTATCTGATAACAAAAAACCCGCTACCAAAAGATAGCGGGTCTTATAATAATATACTTTCGACTTAGTTAAAAAAGTCTTTTGTATGCTCTTTGTTTACAATCTTTTCTTCAAAAGAATAAGCACCAGTTTTTTCTGACTTTACCATTTTAATCACCTTAGTGAAAGAGGCGGAGTCACCAGATTTAAGTGTTGCAACAACTTTCTTTGCCATGGTCTACTATTTTATTTAATTTCTTTGTGAACCGTGTGACGCTTTAGTATAGGATTATACTTTTTAAGCTCCATACGATCAGGAGAGTTCTTTTTATTCTTGGTAGATACGTAGCGAGACGTTCCTGCCATTCCGCTTGTTTTGTGCTCAGTGCATTCCAAAATCACTTGCACACGGTTACCTTTCTTGGCCATTGCTATCTAATTCTTTACTTGGTTAGATATCCGTTGGCACGCGCGTCTTTTAAAACCGCAGCCAAACCTTTCTTATTAATATTTTTCAACGCTGATGTTGAAACACGTAGAATGATCCAACGATCCTCTTCCGCTAGGTAAAAACGCTTGCGCGTTAAGTTCACATTGAACTTGCGCTTGTTTTTCTTATTTGAAAAGGAAACATTGTTTCCTGACATTGCCTTTTTACCGGTCAGCTCACATACTCTTGACATGGATTTCGCTTCTTAAATTTGGGTTGGCAAAAGTAGGTAAATTTTACAGCTACACAAACCTATTGATTAAATTTCTGAACTTCTTTTCGAAGAAGGTCCAAAGCCATCAAGGCCGTTTTGCGAATATTACGCCCCCGATCCTTTCCAAACTGATACATTCTCGTGCTAGTTTTATCTGGGCCAGCTATTGCTATCCATACGGTACCCACTGGTTTTGAATCACTTCCACCACCTGGACCAGCAATCCCTGTGGTAGCAACACCAAAATCTGTTTTCATTCGGGCCCTAATTCCTTCCGCCATTTCGATGGCAACTTGCTCACTCACGGCCCCGAAATTTTCTAAACTTTTTTTACTAACCCCTAAAAAATCGCTCTTCGCTTCGTTGCTGTAACTCATTACGCCCCCCATAAAATATTCAGAGCTGCCCGCGATACTGGTAATTAAATGACCGATGTATCCGCCAGTACAACTTTCTGCAAGAGCGAGAGTAAGCCCTTTATTTTTTAGAGAAATCCCTACCACTTCTTCTAGTGATTGCGCATTTTCGCCAAAAATCAAAGGTCCCAAAATACTTTCCAAACCTCTCATCTGCTCTTCCACTTCTTCTTTGGCTTTGGCATTGCTTTCTGCAAATCCCGTCAAGCGTAAGCGAACCAAACCAGGAGAAGGTAAATAGGCTAGCTTTAAATTAGGCGCTAAGGCCGATTCCCATTCGCTTAACATTTCGGCCAAATCACTTTCGCCCCGTCCTTGCACCAAAACTGTTTTATGAAACAAGCCACCCGCCTCGAAATGCTCAATAATCCAAGGCACTATTTTATCCTTTACCAAATGCTCGGTTTCATAGGGTACCCCTGGACTAGAAAAATAATGTCTACCTTCTTTTTCAAAGTGCATACCTGGGGCGGTTCCCACATCATTAATAATCACCTTGCAGGAGCTAGGTACATAGGCCTGTTGACGATGCACCTCTTTTGGCTCGCGGTTAAAGCTTTGAAATAATGACAATACATTTTCGTAAACTGCCTCATTAAAAACCATTTCTCCTCCAAAATAATCGAGCAAGGTTTTTTTGGTGATATCATCTTTGGTTGGACCTAAACCCCCGGTCATAAAAACCATCGAAGTTTTTGGGTGAAGGCTATCTAAGGCTAAACGAATGGCTGCATCGCTATCGGCAATTACCCGCTTCTGCTCTACCTTTATACCCAGCAGATTAAGCTGGGTTGCTATGAATGAAGAATTTGTATCTATGGTTTGCCCAATTAGAATTTCGTCGCCAATGGCTATTATTTCTGCTTGCATTAATCTTTTTTGAGAGTATTCAAAGGTATTCTTTCTACTATAAATTTAAGTTCAGCTTGCCATTATAGTCTCGGATTTTAAAGAAAAAGAAAAACCATATCTAGATCGTGCATCTGTAGCGGGCTGCAGCAATTGAACTAGAGGCAGGATTTTCGTTTTTATTGAAAAAACAGGGCTAAGCATCTTCCAAAAAACGTTTTTAGGCGCCTTAGCCCTTTGCACTAGCCGGCTATAACTTCAGCGCCTGGGTTTCTTAAAACCCATTCTATCTAAAAGGTCTGAGGCCCAATTTTACATCGAACTCAGATTATAAAGCTTCCGTCGGAATTGAAAATTCATTTATTTTTTTTCCGACCTTGCCCCGCAAATTTCAAAAACGATGAAAAGACTATTAGCCCTAGCCTTGGTGCTATTTACAATAACATCCTGCGATGTTTTAATGCAAATTGCCGAACAAGGTGCCCAAGGAGCCTCCAATCTACCACCGAGTGAGAGTGAAATTAGCACTGGCCTCAAAGAAGCTTTACGCGTGGGTATAACCAATGCCGTAAGCAGTAGTTCAGCCAATAATGGGTTTTTAAACAACTCTCTTATAAAAATTCCATTTCCTCCAGAAGCGGATCGTGCCGCCACTACTTTGCGTGACTTAGGCATGGGGTCTATTGTAGATCAGTTTGTTGAAACGCTTAATCACGGAGCCGAACAAGCATCCGCTAAAGCTACCCCTATCTTTGTAAACGCCATTACTAAAATGAGCTTTAACGATGTGTTTGCCATTTACCGCGGCGACAATGATGCGGCTACTCAATATTTAAGGAGAACGACTGGAGATGAGCTAAAAGCGGCTTTCCGCCCAGTAATTAAAGATGCTATAACCAAAGTGGAGCTGACCAAATACTGGAATCCCATTGCTTCTAACTACAATCGCATTCCTTTTGTACAAAAGGTAAATCCCAATTTAGAAGATTACGTTTTAGATCAAACTCTAAATGGTTTGTTTTTAGTGGTAGCCCAAGAAGAGGCTAAAATCAGACAAGATCCTGCCGCAAGAGTTAGTAGTATTCTTAAAAGAGTTTTCGGCTATAATCCTTAGAAAAAACACAAACGTAATTTGATAATATCAAATTACGGAGACAAATTAAAAGACTGGGTTTGCGCTCAGTCTTTTTTCTTTTTAAAAATTCGGTTCCACCACGAGTCGCCCTTTTCTTTCTCCTCATCGTCTGGGTCCTCACCTATTCTGTCAAGCAAGTCCATTAGCTTCTCACCTACATTGGCCTCACGCCAATCTGCGCAAGCTAAAACTTCCCGCTGATTAGAATCTAATGTAACCCACTGGTTGCGACGATAAGTAGAGCCTTTGTAATCTCTAATAGTAGCGCCAAACACTGGCAAGGCCATAGCTGAGCCCGAGCCTAAAGCGCCCGAACGAAACCGAATGAGGGAATTTTCACCCCCCATCCAAGTGCTCATTACCAAGGCATCATTATAGCCTACAAACCAAGCATCTGCATAATTCTGTGAAGTACCTGTTTTACCGGCCCACTCATCCTTAATACCATAGCGCCAGGAGAGCGAGCCCGCCGTTCCATCCTTTACCACTTGTCGCAACATATAGTTCATCAGGGTGGCGGTATTCTCTTTTAGCACTCTTTCTTTGCTCTTCGGCAGATGCCTATAAATAATATCTCCCGTAGATGAGCGCACCTCTTCAATTAAATAGGGCTCTACCTTATAGCCACCATTGGCAAAACAGGCGTAAACAATAGCCATTTCCAAGGGAGAGGCAGAACCTGTGCCCAAAGCAATACTGGGGCCTTCGGGTAATTTATTTTCGATCCCCATTCTACGGGCTAAAATGGCCAATTCCTCTTCCGAGTATTTCATTAACCACTCTACCGTAACTGTATTGATCGACTTTTTCAAAGCGCCCGTCATGCTAAAATAGCCTTCGTATTTATCGTCGTAATTGCGGGGCGACCAATTATCGTAGCCCGGGTACTCTTGCCTTTCGGCAGATAAGTAGGTACAAGGCTCTTCGTTATTTTCTAAAGCCATTGCGTAAACAAGTGGTTTAAAAGTAGAGGCCGTGGGTTTTACCGCAAGCACATTATCGTAAGGTAAATACTGAAAATTAGAGCCTCCTAGCCAAGCGCGTACTGCTCCCGATTGCGGATCTAGGGCCACCGAACCAATGCGCAAAAGCTTTAAATAATGGCTTAAGGAGTCTTCCATGCTGAGCTTCTTTTCTATAAATCCAGCCGGGTGATATAAACGCATGGGCCGTGTTTTTTTGGCTTCCGCAAAAATTTCTTCCTCACTCAAACCCTTAGCCAACATCCTCTTAAACCAAGGTGTTTGCGCTAATTTTTGATCAAAAAATACTTGATTAGAAGACCAAGGATTATTACTTGACCAATGTTGGTCAAACTTTTTCTGCAATTGGCTTAGATGCGCTAAAGCAGCATTGCGCAAGGCATTATGTAGTTTCGCCTCTAAGGTTGTGGTTACGATTAATCCATCGGTTTCAATTTGCCATTCGCGGCCATCGGGACGAAGTTTATCGGCTAAAATCTTTTGCAATTCACTTTTAACCTGACTACTGAAATAGGCAGCCGGGCTTTCGCGGTCTAAATTGCGATAGCTCAACCGCAAAGGCAGAGCTTGCAGGGAATCCTTTTCTGCAAGTGAAATTTTCTCACTCCTAGCCATCTGCGCCAGCACCGTATTGCGGCGCTCCAAGGCGGGCTCGGGATTTAAGCGAGGATTATAATAGGTATTTGCTTTTAACAGGCCGATTAATACCGCCGATTCTTCGAGCTTTAATTGCTTGGGTAAACGATTAAAGAAACGCAAACTACCCGCGGCAATTCCAAAAGTATTCTCCGAAAAACTTACCGTATTTAGGTATAAGGTTATAATCTCGTCCTTCGTGTAAATAGATTCGATGCGGCGAGCGATAATAATCTCCTTCACCTTGTTAACGGGCATACTAAACCACGAAAAATCGGGACGACCAAAAAGATTTTTCGCTAATTGCTGACTGATGGTACTGCCGCCGCCCGCGCTGCGATCGCCCATTAAGATAGTTTTGAAAACCACGCGCACTAAACTGCGGTAATCAATGCCATTATGCTCGTAAAACCTTTCGTCTTCGGTAGAAGTTAGGGCGTCGCGCAAGTGTTGTGGCATTTCCTCAAAGCTAAGAGGATCGCGGTTTTGGCTGTATATTTTTGCTAAGAGTTCGCCTTCTTTACTGCGAATCTGAGTGGCTTTGGCCTGCTCAATTCTGCTCAGGTCTTGGGCGCTAGGAAGCGGTCCCCAAAATCCTAAATAAACGCTACTTACAAAAAGAGCTAAGGCGAAAAATCCTAAAAAACCAAGCTTAACAAAAAGAAGGAGAAAGCGCCTAAGTTTTGATTTCTTTTGGGTTTTCCCGCTTCTTCGGGTACTTTTTGCCTTTCCTTTTCTAGGACTACTTTTTCTCTTTTTGGGCTTCAAAAAATTAAATGCGCTTCATTTGTTGTTTTAGCATCTTAACCTGATCGTTAAGCATACCTTTTGTATCCAACTTTTTAACTTCTGTTAAAAGAATCTGAGCTTCGCGTTTACGTCTTTTTGCCAAAGCGATACCGGCCAATTGCAATTTTGCCATGGCCTGATCGTGATTCATGCGCAAGCCAGTTTTTAATGCTTTACGCAGATACGTTTCGGCTTTGCCAATGCCATTTTGCGATTCTATCATGCCCGAAAGCATATAGTAATAAGCTAATTGCCCTCTTACTAAAGCATTCTCTGGGTCTTTAATACGACCTAGTGCCTTTTGGGCTTTTAGCATATCGTTTTTGCGTAAATACCAGAAGGCTAAAAGGATACTTTCATTACGGAAATAGGTAAAGATAACTAAGCCCGCCAACAATAACCACATAATGCCATTGCCAATTTCTACTTCGATAAATTGCCATACCGACAAACCAAAGAAGAGAGCCGTTAAACCTAAACGCAAATATTTACTGAACATAATTTCCAATTTTGGGCTGCAAAAATAGACCTTTATAAGGGAATGAAAAGCAGAAATTAAAACTTAGCCACCATCTTAACATTAAGGAGACGTGGGGTTAAATAATTTGGCACCGCATAGTCGCGTGCGGTACTAATATCTTTTACCCACAGATAGCTAATGGTATTGGTAATATCAAGCAAGTTGAAAACCTCCAAGCCTATCCATAAACTTTCAAAGCTATCGAGATACTTATTGTTGTAAACCTTGCCCGCACTTTTTAAAACTTTCGAAAATCCAATATCTACCCGACGATAAGCGGGCAATCTAAACACACGTTCTACTGCGGTTGCTTGCGGTGGACCGAAAGGTAAACCCGTACCATAAGCCAAGGTTAGGCTTACTCTAAAAGTTGGGTCGTTGGGTAAATAATCTTGAAAGAAGATTTTAAAATTAAAACGTTGATCGGTAGGGCGTGGTAAAAATCCTGCCCCATCGTCTTCAATATCTTCTTGAATTGTCATAAAGGAAACACTTGCCCAACTGTCGATACCTTTTACAAACTCACCATTTATGCGGTAATCAATTCCCGTGGCAAAACCGGTCGCACTGTTTTCCGCGCGGTAACGCAATCGAACATTATCGAGATCGTAAGGAATGAGATTGTTCATGTACTTATAGTACACTTCGGTAACCATTTTAAAAGGACGGTTCCAGATGCGCAATTGATAATCGTTTCCTAAAACGAAATGGATAGACTGCTGCGCAACAATGTCTTCGTTTAATCCACCGTCTAACCTACGCATCTCACGGTAAAAAGGCGGCTGATAGTAAAATCCTGTTGAAAAACGAAAGACCATATCGCGCTTTTCCCAGCTAGGCTTCCAACTAATACTTGCGCGTGGACTAATTACATTTTGTTGATTGAAAGTCCAGTAATGGCTGCGAATTCCTAAGTTTAAGAAGAGGTCTCCATGGTCTTCCAAATCAAATATTCGTGACCTTTCTGCATAAGCGGTAAAACGGAAGGAGTTTACATTGACCTTACTGGCAAAGCTTTCGAAGAGTTTTAAGCTATCTTCTTGTCTAACCGAACTATAAACTATACCGCCGCGTGGGTTTCCTTGCGCATCTACGGAAGTAACAATAAGCGAATCGTAATTAAAACCTGTATTATTGGGCACATTATAGCCCGCAGAATCGATGCGTTCCCATTCTTTGTAACGATCAATAATATCTTCCATTTGCACCTTCACGCCCCAGCGCCAGGTAACTTCATCATTATCGTAAATACCATTATGACTTAGATTTGCCACAATCGCATCGAGGTAATTTCGGGCGTAATTTTGAAAGGAACCAATGCTGCGCGTAAAAGTGATATCGCCAAAATCATCGCTTCCCAAATTGGTATTTAATTCGCCTAAGCGATAAGCGCCAATAACATCAAAATATTCTTGCTCGGTTGTTTGAAAGACTGAGCCTTGGAATCGCAGCTGCATATTTTTACTGGGTCGATATTTTGCACCAAGCGCCGCAAAACGAGTGGTGAAATCATAGTCTTCTTTACCGTCGAAAAATACGTTAAGTCGCAAGGACTCTTGAATAGTTCCAAAATCTGTGGTGCGACTTTGGGGAATAACTTGGTACAGATTACGCGAATAATTTCCAAGGAAATTCAACTCCCACTTATCATTCAAATCGTAGGTGAGGTAAGCCTGGACATCGGTAAACTGCGGCACAAAATCCGCTTCTGTATCTAAAGAACCCACCAACAACTGGTTAGTACGGTATCGCGCACCCACCATGGCACTAAGCTTATTATTAAGGTGCGTGTTTTCATACACCAAGTTACCTCCCAAGAAACTACCTTCTAAGGTCATTGCAAATTCTTTGGGCTTGCGATAGGTGATATCTAAAACCGACGACATTTTATCGCCGTAACGCGCTTCAAAGCCACCCGCCGAAAAGTTGACATTGCTTACCATAGCCGAGTTAATAAAACTCATGCCCTCTTGCTGGCCGTTCCGCACCAAAAAAGGGCGATAGACTTCAATGCCATTTACATAGACGAGGTTTTCATCGAAGTTTCCGCCACGCACCGAATATTGGGATGATAACTCACTATAGCTGCTTACACCGGGTAAGGTTTTTATTATCCCTTCTACCCCCGAGTTTGGACCAACAAAGGCTTCGATAGATTTTAAGCCAACTTGCACCTGATTATCGAAACGAGCTTTGCGATCTACAATATCAATATTGCCTAAAACATTTTCCATTAAGATAATGCGGCGGTTAATTTCACGCTTCTGCCCTTTAGCAATACTGATGTAAGTAGTATCGGGTAAATAGCCGAAGTTGGTGAAATAGATCAGTAAGTTTTTGCCGGCTTGCACATCTAGCTTATAGCTCCCATCGTTATTACTTAAGGTGTAGAAGGAACCCTGAGTAACTTTTACACCGTCTACTCCTTTGCCATTATCGTCGGTAATGGTGCCAAAAATAGTTTGGGAGTATAAACCCGTGGAGCAAAACAAGAGGATAGCAATAATGGAAAGGAAAAGCTTGGCGCGCATGGGTTTTTTAATCACTACTTAAAAGATTGAAAGAGCTGGTGCCAAGCTAAAGGATTAGAAAGAGCGCCTAGTATTGCGGTGCCTCCGTTAGCTTGATTGGAGTATCGACCGAAATTATAAATATCTTGATTTTGAATGTTAATCGCCATGTCTTGCGCTTCCTCTGGACTAATGCCCATAGCCGCTGCGCGATCTTTTAAAGCCTGCGAGGCTAGGTTTCGCATGGCAATATCGTTGGCTGTGGTAGTGATGTTGGTAGCCAAAAAAGCTTCCTTAAAACGATCGCGAGTAGGCCAAGGATAAAGTGTTACTTCCTCAAGTAGGGTGGTGTCGCGTTTCATTTGAATGCGCGCCAAATAGGCGGTAAGATTTAAAGTATCGGGAATACCTAAATATTCTTTTTGAAAACCAATACAAGAAAAAATAACGGTATCGCCTGGTAAAACAGCGAAGGAGAAGAAACCTTCTGAATCGGTCATCGTGCCGCGGGAAACTTTTTCATTGTAAACATGCGCAAAAGGAATAGGCCGAGGAATAGAATCACCGCTTAAAACCACACCACTAAGCTGCAATGGTTTTGCCTCTTCTTGGGCCTGCGCCAAAAAAGTGATACAAAAAGAAATAAATAATAGGTAATACTTCATTCTTAGCCTTAACGAACAAAATGCGAAAATAGCATCTAAGGAACAATAAGTTCCCAATTTTCCTCACTTTGGTTCTTTTTATCGTCTTCAACCACTAATCGTAGACTATGTTTACTCACATCACTGGGTAAATCTTCCAGATTTAAAATAAGTCTTTTCTTTTTGGCATCATAATACATGGGCCACCACTGCTCGTTAACCCAAGCATTATAATTTTTTATCCCACTTAAGTCGTCGCGAATTTCAATTAGTAACGGGCCTTTCCCTTTTAGGCTTTCGCTAGATGCGAAATTAATTGCCTTCACGGTAGGAGCGACAGTATCGATGGCCACTGCAAAATCGCCAAAATTACGGGTGCGGGTTCGTACCATATTAAGAGAATAACTACCCCCTTCATAATCTATAATTCGTCCATCTTTTACCCCAACGATACATAATTTCTTAGTATCCCATTTTGGATTAAGATACCGAACACTAATACCTAAGTCGTAGTAATTTTGAATAGGAATCGCGGTTGAACCCACACGATGTACTTCGCTTAAAAAGCCCTTTACCGGTTCTAAAACCTCATGTTCAAAAAAGATGTCTCGGTAAAAAGAACCTGCTTTAAAATTCAGGCTCAGTCCTTGCTTTTCGTATTGATGCGGCTTATTGTGGACCCATTTCTCCAGAGGCAAATTCTCGGCATCTTCCTCAATTTGCATTCGTAGCTTATAATCTAATTGGAAGCTAAGCTTGCTCGTATTGCCTTCATAATCGGCAGCTTCGATACGAATTTGCACCAAAGTATCTTTATCGAAGCTAATCAAGTCGCCTTTTTTCCCCTTAGGATAAACACTCAACTGATTATTGGGCTCGAGGTAGAGTTTATGTAATACGCGACGACAGCAATCCTTTAGGGCAAAATCGATGTGGCTATTAATAAAACGAGTTTCAGAAAAAGCGTAGGTTTCCATTTGAAAATGATAGTGTAAATCGTCGTTTACGAAAAGCTTCAATTCATAAACACCATTTCGATTAGAAGCGCCATCTAATCTATCAATGGCATGAATTCCTAAGGCAAAATCACTTTCTACTTCCACTACTCCATTTCCGCTCAGGCGATAATTACCATTTCCCTCAGGTAGTAAACTTCGTTCCTCTTGGCCTTGCACTTCACCATTGGCAAAAAGGTAGATTTGTAAATCTTTAAGCTCAGGGTGAATATTATCGGCTACTTCTAAGCCAAAAAGTAAGGGGTTGATGATTTTTTCGGTGGCGGTATTACGAATTTCAAAATGTAAGTGCGGACCACCGCTGCCACCAGTATTACCCGAAAGTGCGATTTGTTCCCCTTGGGCAAAACTAAATTGACCTGCAGCGGGAAATAGGTCGACTTCATTGGAGGTTCTTCGTTTTTGTTCTTCTTTAAGAAAGGCTTCAATTTTTGGATCGAAAGACTGAAGATGACCATAAACAGTGGTATAACCATTGGGGTGGCGCAAATAAAGAGCTTTACCAAAGCCATAAGGTGAAACCTTAATGCGGCTGATATAGCCCTCTGCGGAAGCAAGAATAGGCATATTTATACGCCCCTCCGTTTTTATATCAATGCCCGAATGAAAATGATTCGTGCGCAGTTCCCCAAAGGTCCCCGCCAGAATAATGGGTGAATTAATCGGCGAAGCGAAATAATCCTGGGGATAAACCTTCTGCGCTTGCAGCCAGAAAGAGGATAAAATGAAAAGTTGGGAAATAAAAAAGTTCCGCATTTTTATGGTTTTTCTAGTGTCAAAGCCGATGCAAAAATAGGATAAAACCTGAGTCCGACGTGAAATTAGGCATCAGACCTTTTTAATTCATAGTTTAAAGCTAAGGCATGATTTGCAATGCAAAATATCTTGGAGAGATCTCGGACAAAATGCTTTTAATAAAAAATAGACTTTGAGGCTATGGTTTCCAATAATCCGAAAAAAAATAGCATCTACTCCTTGGGCTGTGGCCCGCCACAGCTGCAGTTCGCAGACTTATTTTTTTCGTTTATTGAAAATCTGATATCCAAATTTACTGCCGGACTCAGGTTTAAAACCTGAGTCCGACGTGAAATTAGGCATCAGACCTTTTTAATTCATAGTTTGCAGCTAAGGCATGATTAGCAATGCAAAATATCTTGGAGAGATAAGGGCCAAAATGCTTTTTAATAAAACATAGACTTTGAGGCGATTGTTTCCAAATAACGGCAGGTTTAAGATCCAAACCGATATGTAATGCAGTGCTTTAACCAAAGTAATTCGTTTACCTACAATTATTCTCTCTTAAGGTGTTTGTAGAACAAAACACTCTCCCTACCTTTGACCATTGGAGTAATACGAGAAATGAGTCAGATTGACGCCAAAATAAGCAGCATCGAAAACTTAGCCAACCAGCTAATTACCGATCATTTGGTAGTTAAATCAGAAAACCAAAAATTAAAAGAGCAAATCGCCCTTTTAAAACAAAGTTTAGACGAACAATCTCAATTGCTGCAAAAAACGCAAGCCGAATTGCAAAGGGTACGCTTAGCACGCGGTTTAGCTGGTAGCCCAGAGGAAGCCAGCCAAGCCAAAGCAAAATTAGGCTCGCTTATGCGGGAAATTGATCGCTGCATAGCCTTGTTAAACGAATAATCGCCATCTATTTAGATGTCTGACTTACTTAAGATAAAAGTGAATTTAGCCGACCGGGTTTATCCTCTTACCATCCGCAGAGATGAAGAGGAAAATATTCGTAAAGCTGCAAAAAGCATAGACGCTATCCTTCATAAATATGAAGATGGTTATGCCGTTAGAGATAAGCAAGACCTTTTGGCCATGTGCGCCTTACAGCTTGCATCTCGTTTAGAAAAAATTCATACCGACCATTTGGTAGATGGTGTAGAAGTAGGTAAGCAATTAGATAAACTGGCCATTAAACTGAAACAAGCTATCGACTAGCGAACGTTCTTTAATTATTTTCCCGCATCCTATTCCTGTATTTGCTAAACTCAACATTAACTTTATAGGAGTTTAGCTCAGGTTTTCTAGGTCATACCTCCACGTAGAGGAAGACCGAAATTGCCTGGTAAGCTCCGATCCTGTCTGAACGGAGTTTAGACGAAACACGGAAAGGGTGCGGGTTTTTTTATGACCAAAAATTAATAAATGGAAACACTAACTATTATTATGGGTATTGGTGGACTAGTAATTGGCTTTGTTATAGCCTATATACTAAACCAAACCGCCCTAAAAAACAAGAGCGCTAAGATTTTAGAAGAAGCTCAAAAAGAAGCAGAGGGCATTAAGAAAGAGAAAATCTTACAAGCCAAAGAAAAGTTCTTAGAACTTAAAGCAGAACACGAAAAGGTAATCAGTAAGAGAGAGCAAAAGCTTACCGAACGCTATAATACCACAAAAGAGCGCGAAGCTCGTGCAAAAGAACATGCTGAAAACAACAAGCGTGATTTCAAAGAAAATCAAAAGGTTAAAGAAGAGTTAGCCTTAAAAGTTGAAGCGAACGACCGTCGTGCGGTAGAATTAGAAAAAATGCATCGCAAGCAGGTGGAGCAACTAGAAGTAATTTCTGGACTAAGCCCCGAGGAAGCGAAAAACCAAATGCTGGAGGCCCTTAAAGAAGAAGCCCGCACTAGCGCCGCCGCTTTTATCCAAACTACCATGGAAGAGGCCCAACTTTCTGCCGCTAAGGAGGCGCGTAAAATTGTAATCCAAAGTATTCAGCGCATAGCCACCGAGCAATCGGTAGAAAACAGCGTATCGGTGTTTAATATTGAAAACGACGATGTAAAAGGTCGCATCATCGGAAGAGAAGGACGAAATATTCGCGCTATTGAAGCGGCGACTGGTGTGGAAATCGTGGTAGACGATACACCCGAAGCAATTATCTTAAGCTGTTTTGACCCCGTTCGTCGAGAAATCGCTCGCCTGTCCCTTCACAAACTTGTATCGGATGGTAGAATTCACCCGGCACGTATTGAAGAAGTTTGTGCGAAGACCAAAAAACAAATTGAAGAGGAAATCTTTGAAGTGGGTAAGCGGACTACCATTGATCTTGGCGTGCATGGTTTGCATCCTGAACTCGTACGGATGGTAGGTAGAATGAAATACCGTTCTTCTTATGGTCAAAACCTATTGCAGCACAGCCGCGAGGTAGCTAACCTTTGTGGAATTATGGCCGCAGAATTAGGACTCAATCCTAAAATTGCCAAGCGTGCCGGTCTTTTACATGATATTGGTAAAGTTCCTTCGGAAGAAAGCGAATTGCCACACGCCATCTTAGGAATGAAAATGGCCGAGAAATATGGCGAGAAACCGGAGGTTTGTAATGCCATTGGTGCTCACCACGACGAAATTGAAATGACCAGCTTAATCTCACCAATCATTCAGGTTTGTGATGGTATTTCTGGTGCCCGTCCTGGTGCGCGTCGCCAAATTGCCGAAAGCTATATGCAGCGTTTAAAAGACCTCGAACAATTAGCCGTTGCTCAGAAAGGTGTAACCCAAGCTTATGCTGTTCAAGCGGGTAGAGAACTCCGCGTTATTGTGGATTGCGAACAAGTTACCGATGCTGATGCTGCAAAAATTAGCTTCGACATCTCCCAAAAAATACAGAATGAAATGACCTATCCTGGTCAGGTTAAAATTACCGTTATCCGCGAAACTCGCGCGGTTAATGTGGCGCGCTAAGCACCTCTAAGGCAGCTTTTATTAAGGCTTGAGTACTCTGCTCAGGCTTAGCACTAAAAGTTCCTAAAAGACGGTTCGCCAAAATTGCAGAAAGCGAAATGCACTGCATATTTAGTAAAGAACCCAAAGCATAAATTCCGGCCGTTTCCATCTCTAAGTTGGTAATTCGGCCGGTTTTTATTTGCATAGATGCCAAATCATTCAGAAAAGTTTTATTCTTAGTTGGACTGATAACGCTGCGCCCCTGCGGTCCATAAAAACCATTGGCGGTAACTGTGGTGCCAACATTATCAGCAATGCCGCTAAAGCGTTTTAAAAGGCCTCCATCTGCTTCCGCTAGATAGGGTCGGGGGAAATCCTTTAATCCTAAATCAGGGAAATCAAAAGTATTTTCATAGAAATACATTAAGCCATCAAAGCCCAGCGCTGCCTTCGAAATTAAGATGCTGTCCAATTCAATTTCGGGGCGCAAAGCACCACTCGTTCCCAAGCGAATAATTTGCAAAGGCGGCCGCTCCTCTGCAAAAGGAGTGCGAGAACTTAAATCCCAAGCATAGGCCAATTGCAGCTCATTCAGAACAATGTCGATATTATCCGTACCAATACCTGTGGATATAATAAGCAGGTTTTCTTGCCCTATTCGTCCCGAAGCAATATGAAACTCACGATTTTGCTTACGCCAAAATACTTGATCGAGATGCTGAGCCACCGCTTCTACTCGATCTGGATCGCCAACGGTAATTATTTTTTGTGGGACTTCGCCATTTTTTAATTTCAGGTGATAAATACTATTATCGGGATTGACAATTATTTCTGAAGCTTGCATGCTTAATTTGGGTATTAAACTTAAATTTGGGCCAAAGAAAATTAATATATGTCTGACTCCTTTAAAATTTTAGTGCCAATTGGTTTTTCGGAACAATCGCTCAATGCACTAAACCAGGCTTTAATCTTCGCGAAAGCCTCTGAAAACGCGCAATTCACCATACTTTCGGTTATTGAAGACTCCCGAGCATTTGCAAAATTATTTGACTCTAAAAATTCAGATGACCTACGTCAAAAAGTAACTGAAGAAGTAAAAAAGATTGCAGAAGAGTTCTCAAAAAAATCTGGTTTCACTGTAAATACGATGATTGCCGAAGGAGTTGTGTATGAAGAAATTGCTCGTGTAAGTACTTTAATAGATGCTGACTTAGTAATAATGGGAACGAATGGCAAGCCTCAAAACTTGCGAAAACGTTTTATTGGCAGTAATGCTTACCGCACCGCGACCTTGGTTAAACCTCCTGTAGTTACCATTAAAGGGGTACGTAATATTGAGAAAATTGAAACTATTATTTTCCCTCTACTTATGGATCGCCATAGTAAAGAGAAAGTAGGGCCAGCTTTGAAGTACGCCCGTATTTTTGGATCTAAAATTTTAGTGGTAGGTGTTAAAGAAGATGAGTCGAAGCTCAATATTCTACGCGGTCACATGCACCAAGTAGAGAAATTTATTACCGATCATGGCGTAGTTTGCGAAACAACCTTAATTGAAAATCCTAAGCGTAAAAGTGTGGTTCGTAATATTCTTAACCATGCCTACGAGGCGAAAGGTGATTTAGTAATAATTACCGAGGAAGACGGCCCTGGTAGTGACCTCAGCGATTACCTTTTAGGAAATGAACTTCAAGAAGTTATCTACCATAGTGAAATTCCGGTAATGTCTATTACCCCACGTGCCGTTAAGTACGATAGTATGTGGGATTCTTTTTAAAGAAAACCTTCTTTTCAAATATAAAGCTCCGCAAATGCGGGGCTTTTTTTTTAGCTCCCTCATTTGAACCTATTACCTAGAGTGGTGTTCTATTGGGGAATCAGATTTACATGTATACCATAAAAGCTAAACAGTTTGTTGCCTTAAGTAAGCAAGAAGCTTGGGATTTTTTTTCTCAACCAATCAACCTCAAGCAACTTACGCCTCCCGAAATGAATATGCGTATGATTGATGAGCAGCAACAAGAAATGTATGCTGGTATGGTTATTTCCTATAAAGTTGCACCCTTATTGGGCATAGCCTTACCCTGGAGTTCGGAAATTACCCAAGTGAAAAAAGGAGAGTACTTTATCGATAGCATGATAGAAGGGCCTTTTAAAATTTGGCACCATCAGCACTTCTTTAAAGAGGTGGAGGGTGGCACCGAAATTATTGATATTGTAAACTATCAAGTGCCTTTTAGCCTTTTAGGTAAACTATTTCATCCCATAATTGTAAAAAGTAGAGTGGCGGGAATATTTACATACCGCAATCAACGAATCAAGGAAATTTTTAGTAGCAACAATTAATATGTCTGTAATTTTTGGCATAGACTACGGCAGTAAACTGTCAGGTAATACCGTTATCGCAATCTTTCAAGATAATCAGATCTTGTTTTTAGAAGCGGAAGCAAAGGTTGATGCCGATCAGTTTATTAAAAACGCGGTAGCTCATTTCAAGCCTAAGCGTATTTTTTTAGATGCCCCACTTTCTCTACCTGGAGTATATAAAGGGCTAGAGGGTTTTTCTAATTATCATTTTCGCAAAGCCGATATAGAAACCAAAGCCATGTCGCCCATGTTTTTAGGTGGATTAGCCGCACGCGCAATGGATTTAAGTGCTCATTGCCAAGAAGCGGGAAGCGCTGTTTTTGAAACCTACCCCAAAATGATGGCGCAGCGATTCAATTTGGCCGACTTTGGTTATAAATCCAGTAAAAGTGCCATTCGTGAATGTGCCTTACGGCTAAAGTCTTGTATTAAAGATCCCATTCGTTTTAATATATCCGATATTAAAACTTGGCATCACCTCGACGCTTTATTGGCCCTCATGAGTGCCATGTCCTATACTTGCGGCGACTTTACTACTTATGGCGATTCTAATGAAGGGCTAATTTACGTTTAGCTTGAAAGAAGCCCTAAATCTAATCTGGTTTAAGCGTGACTTGCGCTGGCAAGATCATGCCCCTTTAAAACTCGCTATTGCAGATGGGCTTCCACTTTTAGGGCTATTTATTTTTGAAGATTTCTATTTAAAAGACCCCTCTTGGTCATTACGCCATTGGCAAGCACAGTATCACTCCTTGGTAGATATGCAGGCGACTAACAAAGAGGCCTTTAACGGAATATTGGTCTTAGAAGGAGATGGCCATGAAATATTCTCAGAAATAGCCAACCACTACTCAATAAAAAGAGTTTACTCTTACCAAGAAACTGGCGAGGGCCTCAGTTATAAGCGCGATAAGAAATTAGCAAAACTCTTCACTGAAAAGGGCATTTTGTGGAAGGAATTAGAACAAAATGCCGTGCAAAGAGGACGTCGAAATCGGGTCGACTGGGATGAAAACTGGCGGAATTTCATGAGCCAAGATTTAGATCAGCCCAATTTACCCGCTTGGCAGTCTTGCTGTCCTTCCTTAAAATCACATTTAAAAAGCAAATTTGGCATTAGTCCGCTTCTGCAGAAGCGCCTAAAAAATTGGCCTACAAGTTTTCAAAAAATAGGCGAAAGTGCCGCACAGTTTAGGTTAGAAGATTACTTAACGCAGAAGATTTATCGAAATTACGGAGCGCACATCGGCATGCCCTACGAAAGTCGCTGGAATTGTAGCCGACTGTCGCCTTTCTTCGCCTGGGGTAATTTAAGTATCCGTCAGGTTTACCAAAGATCCATGAGGGAATTAGAGAATTCGCCTTTTCCCCGCGACCTGCGGGCTTTTATTTCACGCTTACACTGGCACTCTCATTTTGTCCAGAAATTTGAAATGGAGGAAAGCATGGAATTTAAAAATCTCAATCCCGCTTTTGACAGTCTAAAAAAAGAATCACAGCCCACCTTGGTGGAGGCTTGGAAAAGTGGCCAAACAGGCTACCCCTTAGTTGATGCTTGTATGCGTGCAGTGATAGAAACCGGTTACTTAAACTTCCGGATGCGCGCGGTTTTGGTGAGTTTCCTCTGTCATCAACTTTGGCAAAACTGGCAAGAAGGCGCCTCCTTTTTGGCCCAGCAATTCCTCGATTATATTCCCGGAATACACTATCCACAATTTCAAATGCAAAGTGGCTGTACGGGTATCAATACAATACGCATCTATAATCCAGTAAAGCAATCGCTAGAAAAGGACCCTGAGGCCAAATTCATAAGCGAATGGCTTCCAGAATTAAAAGAGCTTCCGCTAGCTTTTAAGCATCAACCTTGGATGATGACATCGATGGAGCAGTCTTTTTATAATTTCGAATTAGGAATAGATTACCCTCAACGTATCGTAGATATCAATGAGAGTGGAGCCTATGCCCGTGATATATTATGGGCTTTTCGGAAAAGCGCTTGGGTACGAAATGAGAATCAGAAAATTTTAATAAAACATACTACCGCTATCAGAGATCCGCAGCAGCGTAGTAAAAAAATCATGCAGCCTTAAAATGGAAAAAGACAAATTTAAAGACTTTGTTAACCCAATAGATAAAGACAAGATTACCGAGAATCCCTCTACTTTACCTTATGCCCATACCGTTGGTGGTGCAGTAATTCGGCCCACAAAAGCAGGGGTAATTCGCAGTAGAGCGCTCTCAGCAATGGAAGAGCAAACTGATATGCAGCTCTCACAAATTAAAGAGCAAATAGACCTTTTGGCTCGTCAGGCCAAGGAAATTCAGGACCGTAAAGAGTTAGCCGCCCAAATTTACAGTGCCAAAATGGGATTCAAGCCAGAGATAAATCACGTATATCATCTTTACCTAAATAAAGATGATGATTACGTTTTATCGATGATTGGCCCAAAGGAATGGCAAAAGCCAAAGTTTAAAGAATTTATTAATAGCGTAAAATTACTCGCCGATCATACTTGGCAGATTATAAAGTAAGGTACATAATCATATGTGTTTCACTAGGTTTCATCAACCAAGCGGAAACCTTCGCTATGTACATTAATGATTGAAACCTTAGGATCGTCGCCTAAATACTTACGCACCTTAGCCAGGTAAACATCCATACTTCTGCCTGTGAAGTAATTATCGTCTTTCCAAATTTTGTTTAACGCATCACTGCGTTTTAACAAACTGTTTTTATTGGTAGCCAATAGTTTCAGTAATGCCCCTTCTTTAGGGCTTAAAGTTCTTTCGTTAGAACCTAATTTAAGAATTCTCATTTCAGAGTCGTACTCGTAACGTCCAATCTTAAAGTGAATTTGTTCTTCTTCCCTATCGCCTTGCTTACGGTTTAAGAGGGCGCGAATTTTATAGAGTAATACTTCACTATCGAAAGGCTTGGTTAGATAATCGTCGGCGCCAATTTGAAAGCCCTTTACCATATCCTCTTTCATGGATTTGGCCGTTAAAAAGATTAAGGGTACTTCCTTGTCAATTTTCCGAATATCTGCCGCAAGGGTAAAACCGTCTTTATTTGGCATCATAACATCCAAGATACAAAGGTCGAAAGACTCTTGCGATTTAAAGATGCGAAGAGCTTCGAGGCCATCGGTAGCTAGCACGACATCAAAATCGTTAAGTTCTAGATAATCTCTTAAAACCGATCCAAAATTTGGATCGTCTTCCGCCAGTAATACAGAGTTGTTTTTCATATTAGTTGTTTAATGGTAAATAGATGTAAAACTTGCTCCCTTTACCCTTTTCACTTTCTACTTTTATTGTGCCCATATGCGATTCTATAATCCCTTTCGCATAACTCAAGCCTAGTCCATGTCCTTTTATATTATGCAGGTCGCCTGCGCTTACCCGATAGAACCTATCGAAGATATGTTTTTGCTCCTCTTTTGTCATTCCCATGCCTTGATCACTGATAATCAATATAAAGTGATTTTGTGTTAGCTCGGTTACCACTTTAATTTGGGGTGGGCCAATTGAGTATTTCATGGCATTATCGAGAATATTAATAATAGAATTGGAAAGGTGATTGGCATCAATATTTAGCTCTAATGTCTCATCGACGTTTAAGAAGCGTTTGAGTTGCCCACTTTTACTTTCTAGTTGCAAAGAGATATGACTGAGACAATCCACTATCACGGCATGAATACTAGCTTTACTAAAATCTAAATTCAATTCTTGCTTATCCAGCAAAGCCATTCTTAAAACACTTTCTACTTGCAAGTTCATCCTTTGATTCTCCTGCTTAATCATGGCAAAATACTTTTCAATTTTAGAGTTATCCTGCCGAACCTTGGGGTTTCTTAAAGCATCAATAGCCAGGTTAATGGTCGCAATGGGTGTTTTAAACTCATGCGTCATATTATTAATGAAATCCGTTTTGATATCGCTAATACGCTTCTGCTTAAGCGAGAAATTTAAGGTGCGATAAAACGTATACACGATAGCTACCGTAAACATTAAACTTATTAAGAGCATGCCCCAAAGTGATCCAAAAAGGTATTTTGCCTTGGTTGGAAAACCAATGGATAAAATTTCATTGGTTAATATATCGTTGGGAAATAATGAGGTGGTATGTTGGTGAATTTGCGGGTTCCAGCTTTTAGAACTTATAATTACCTCTCTTTCGTTTGCTACTGAAAACTCGTAGGGAAGATCAATGCCATGCGACTTTAGCTCAAAGGCAATTAACGAATCGAGCATATTATGATTCATCCAAGTCGTATCCTGTTTTCTGCGGTTTATTTCGTGTTTCACCATTTTCCGCAGTAGCATATCTAATTGAGCGCCTTTGCGTAACATTTCATCGGGGCGAGTACGTAAAATAGTATTTCGAGATAAGCTATCTGACTCGATAAAAGTGAGGGAGTCGTTGGGGTCGCTATTGTATATCAAAACCGTATCGCTGCCTAAACGCATCGTTAACTTCAGTTCGCCGGCCTTCATTCTTTGGGTACTATCTGACGCAAAGGGCAAGCCTAATTTGGGATTTAATTTCTCGGAAAAGAAAGGCTGAATGTTAAAGCTATTGAACATAAAGCGCAATGACTCAAGATTATCAAGTCTAGCGGAAATTCCTGCTAAAGCTAAACCTACCTCGCGTTCAAATTTTTCTTCTCTTAAATCGTAAGCGTTTTTTAACCAATAGGCCTGAATTCCTGTAATCCCTAGTAAGGATAAGGTCATTAAGGATATTAACCAATTTAAACGCTTTGCGCTTCGCTCTTTATAAGTAGACATGGCTTCAAAAATACTTTGCTTAATGCTTGAAAATTAGTCTTTAACTACACTTTAACAAAAGAAGGGCAACTCTTTGCATTAGCGATGTTGTCAATCTAATAAATGTTAAAACGAAAACAAAAACTAAAACTCAAGGAAATGAAAAAGTTTAAAACTCTATTTGTCTTAATGGCAATTCTTGCTGCAAGCGGCGCAAACCAAGTTCTAGCGCAAAGTAGCGCAATTATTAACGCTAATGAAACGCAAATACTATCCGCTCCAATAGAAGGTGAAGACGAGCATATTAACCCACCGCCCCGCAGCTTAGTTTCTTTAAAGGAAAATGTTAAAACAACCTTGAAACTTTTCCCCAATCCCAGCGCTGGTAACTTTAACTTAGAAACCAAATTAAGAGGTAAGCAGAAACTAACTATAATTGACCTAGCAGGAAATGTGCACTTACAAAAAGATATTATTATCGATGAAACTGGTCTTATAAAAGTAGATCTCAGTGCGGCCGCTAGAGGTTTGTACTTGGTGAATTTAGGACAGACCACACTTAAATTTCAAAAGATTTAAGCCCCCTTGCTTATCTACAACGATTTAGAGTTGTAGAATATAAACCAAAACCGATGATTAAGACTAAGCATCGGTTTTTTTTATTGCTATTTTAGCCGACTAGCCAAATGTTTAGTACATGCCCAAATTAAGTATCATTGTTCCTGCTTTTAATGAAGAAGCCACAATCTCTAGCATCCTCGATCGCTTGAAGGAAGTTGAACTTATTGGAAATCTTGCAAAAGAAATTATCGTTGTAAATGACTATTCACTCGATAAGACAGAAGAAAAGGTATTTTTGTATCGAGACGCTAATCCCGATTTAGAGCTTAAATACTTTAAGCACAGCGTTAATATGGGAAAAGGGGCTGCTTTGCATACGGGCATTAAAGAAGCAACAGGCGACTATGTTATCATTCAGGATGCCGATTTGGAATATGACCCCAATGAATTTAACATTCTCCTTAAGCCCATGTTACGCGGCATAGCAGATGTAGTTTATGGCTCGCGTTTTATGGGAGGAAATGCACACCGTATTCTTTTCTTTTGGCATAGTATCGGAAATAAATTTCTCACCTTCTTATCGAATATGTTCACCAACTTGAACTTAACGGATATGGAAACTTGCTACAAGCTTTTCCGTCGAGAAATTATTCAATCTCTCAGTCTTAAAGAAAAACGCTTCGGCTTTGAGCCAGAAGTTACCGCAAAAGTTGCCCGTGTACCGAGAATTCGTATTTACGAAGTGGGCATTAGTTATTATGGACGAACCTTTGAAGAAGGCAAAAAAATCAACTGGAAAGATGGCTTTCGCGCGATTTACTGTGTGATTAAGTATAACTTATAATCTCCCAGCCAAGTTCAATTAGCGCCACACTCACCGGGGCAATTGAGCATGAACAGTCTTTGTTCTAGCGACTAGTTATTTAAAGTCATACAAACAAGAAAGCCTCTGCTTGGCAGAGGCTTTCTTGTAAAATAAATTAAGACTATCCTTTAGCCTATGATATTAAACGTGAGTTCGACCTGAAATTAGGCCTCAGACCTCTTGTAAATAGTGGGTTTCAAGCAGAAGCAGTGAAGCAATAGCGGGCTATTGTGAGCTGCTGAGGCGTGGAAAACCGCTTTTTAGAAGGGGCCTAAACAGATTTTCCAATAAAAATGAAAATCCTGCATCTAGCTCATTTGCTGTAGCCCGCTACAGCTGCACGATCCAAACTAGTCTTTTCCTTCTATTAAAAATCTGAGGCTCTAATTTATTGTCGAATTCACGTTATTAAGCAGAATTTAAAAAGAATAGCTAAGTGATACAGTAGGCATAATTGGCAACTGGTTTACCCTTTTATTGGCTTCACGATCATAGAAGAAAATATTCTCATAGTTAAGAATGTTGGTGGCCCCTACCGAAACTTCCAATACCTGTATTTCAGTAATATCGTAGGTATAGGTAAGACTCATATCCACTCTATGGTAATTTGGTAAACGACGAGTATTTAGCTCCCCATAAAGCACACCCGCCTCTCCATTCTCTGTGGTGTAATCGTAATTAATTGCGGTTTGTCCGCGATCATCAACAAAAGGCTGTTCGCTGTAAAACAATTGCGTGGGAGTAAAAGGAAAACCTGTTCCGAAATTGTAGCGCAGGCTTGCTTCCCATTCCTTCTTCTTTCCAAAAGAATAATTGGAAACAAAGTTTAAGTTATGACGACGGTCAAAAACTGGAGCGTATTCTCTAACACCATCATCTCGGGTTACTTTACCAACAGAATAGGCTAACCAGAGGTATAAATTCTTTTTTGTGTACTTAACTAAGAAGTCAACACCTTGCGCTAAACCGCGTTCAACAAGAAAGTTTTTTACTAATATTTCTGGCTTTCCAATAGCTGTTGGACTAGATTCATCATAAATCTGGTTACGGTTCAAATTTGTGATTTGATGGAATTGCTTGATATAACCTTCGATGTTAACCGAAATTTCTTTGGTAATTTCTACTTCAAAACCAGCTACATAGTGCGTCGATTTCTGCAAACTACTGGTGATATCCTCCCCTCTGAAGGTGCTAGGAACCTGTCCTAAAGAAACACCACTTAGGAAACCATAGAATAAGTTTACCACATCACGATCGGAATTACCGGCCATTAAATTTTGTGAGTATAAACCACCGCTAGCCTTAAGGCGTAACCAATCGTTTACATTGTATTTTAACCCTAAACGAGGTTCAATACTAGCTTCAGACTGACTACCATAATAGTGCACGCGCAAGCTAGGCTCGGCAATAAAGCGGTTGGAACTGTAGCGATATTTAACAAAACTTCCCAATTCAGTAGTGTTTTCACGCTGCTGAACAGAGCGACCTAAAGAAGCATCAATTTCGAAATCGGTTGTATAGGTAATGGCTTCAATTCCAAATTTAAGCTCATCTGCTTTACGGAAAAAGTAGGTAAAATCTAATCCCCCGTTAAAACCAGTAATGGAGCTAGTTTGCACTAATTCAGGTTCAATGGCAGTAACATCGTAAACAGAATAACTCACATCTCCCGAAAGGAGCATTTTAGAAGATGCTGGTACTGCCGTAAAATTAAAACCCGCACCTCGAGAGGTCCAGTCGATACTATTGGCAGAACCATAACGAACTCCATCATCGAAATTGAAACCAAAGGCATTAATCTGTGAACCGTTATCGGCTTGAGAACTAAACTTAGCGTAGATATCGGTAAAACTAAAAGGCAAGCCATCAAACTCGGTTTCAACATAAGGATAGAAAATATCACTAGTTTGATCGAGGTACGAAGTTTTAGCGGAGATTAAAAACGAAGAACTTGCCAATCCCCTTTTATTTTTTTTCCCTAATGGCGCTTCTAACAAAAGTTTAGAGGTATACGTACTAGAGCTCGCTTTTCCCGCAAAGCGGCGACGATTTCCAGAACGAGTTCGCACGTCCATTACCGCACTATTTCTACTACCGTATTCTGCGCTAAAGCCACCCGTATAAACATCGGCTGAGCGAATAATATCATTATCGAAAACCGAGAAGAAACCGATACTATGGAAAGGATTATAGATAATCATCCCATCGAGTAAGATTAAGTTTTGAATGGGTGCGCCCCCTCTAATATAAAGCTGTCCTCCTTGGTCACCAGTAGTAATTACACCCGGTAAAACCTGAATCGCTTTAATAATATCGGCATCACCACCCACGGAAAAACGTGTGATTTCTTTGGGATCGAGAGTAACTACTGAGGTTAATACTTTGGTGTCTCGCTCTTTTCGTGCGGCAGAAATTTCAACTTCATCCAAAAGCTCAGTGCTTTCACTAAGGTAAATATTGGCACTAATTATTCCGTTAGCGCTTACTTTAGTCTCTACACTAGTTTCCGTGTAACCAATAAAACTCGCCTTTAGGGTGTAAGTACCTGCGGGCACATCGTTTATAATATAATAACCATTATTAGCAGCCACCGCTCCAAGTTTTGTTCCTTCAATCACCACATTGGCAAATGGTACTGGGTTTTCATTGGTTTTATCGTAAACAAAACCTTTAATGGTGCCTGTATTTTGAGCTAAGGCAGAGGAAAAGCTCAAAATAATTAGGCAAAACGTTAAAATCGACTTTCGCATGTATCTAAGGCCAGTAGGCCAATATAGGGTTATAGATATACAATTTTAAAGAGTAACTCTTTTAGCAATTCGCTGTCGCTACTGCTTGCATTGTTAACTCCTTTAGACTTCATATCGGTCTCGCGCAAATATGCCATAATTCGCGCAATTTTCCGAACATCATAAAACTTTAATGCACCTAAGTATTCTTGTAAGGCATACATGTTAACGCCAGCTTGCTTCATCATTTCACCTTGACTCGCCCCTTTTATTTGAGCTAAGATCATTAAAATGCGGAAGTTACGATACAATAAGCTGATTGTTAGTACCAAAGGATTATCTTTAGGATTTGACTGAAAATATTGTTGAATACGTAAGGCTTTTTCAAAATCGTTGCGATTTAAAGCATTACAAAGCTCAAAATTGTTAAAGTCTTTGGAAATACCCACATTGGCTTCTACCAATTCAGGACTAATTTCCTCGCCTTTTTTGGCAATCATCGACAGCTTGGTAATTTCGCTATCAATTCTACCTAAGTCGGTGCCCAAACTTTCGGCTAACATTTGAATTGCCCTGCCATTAGCTTTTAAGCCATGGTCTTTGAGCATCATACCAATCCAATCGGGTACCTGATTATCGTAAACCTTTTTACTTTCAAAAAGTACATGCTTTTTGGCGAGAATGGAAAACACCTTTTTACGCTTATCGGCCTTTTTGTACTTGTAGGCAAACACTAAGACCGTAGTGTTTTGAGGGTTTTCGGCATAAGCTTCTAAAAGTTCCAGTTTCCCTAGATGCTGTGCTTCTTTAATAATAACCACCACCCGATCGGCCATCATGGGATAGCGCTTAGCTTCGCCAATTACTGCATCTATAGAAGTATCCGATCCGTATAAAATTACCTGATTAAAACTTCTTTCTGCCTCATCTAAAGCGGTATGCTCAATTAATGAAACAATTTTATCTATAAAAAAGGGCTCCTCCCCCGTTAAAAAATAAATGGGGCGAAAATCCTTTCTGCGAATTTCGTTAATCAGTGTAGAGTAGTCCATAGAAATGATTGCCTGCAAAGCAACAAAATTAAGGCTTCTCAATTAATAACCGCATTCAAAAAAAACCTTTCCGCGCAAGCGATTGAGCTTATCTTTGTCGAGTGAAAAACTTGGTCCCTTTAAATTTAGATCCCGCCCCGCTTAAGCTTTCGCAGAAAGACGGACAAGTTTACGTTTGGGATCAGATTCGCAAAAAACATTTGGTGTTAACGCCAGAAGAATGGGTTCGACAGCATCTCATTCACTACTTTATTAGCGAATTACAAGTTCCTTTAGCGGCCTTTAGTTTAGAAGGTGGCTTTCGCCTAAATGGTAAACTAAAGCGCTCGGATATACTCATCTATAAAAATGCCCAACCCTGCCTTTTGGCAGAATGTAAAGCGCCCCAAGTAAAAATTAGTCAAGATACTTTCGACCAAGCCAGTCGCTATAATATGCATTATCAATTACCCTATTTAGCAATTAGCAATGGCTTAGAACATTATTGGCTGCGCATAAAAGAGGGTGGGAAATCCTACTATTTCGCCGAGAAATTAGAACCTTTTAGCAACTGGTAATTTATTTTCCCAAACGCAAAGCCACTTTAGTACCCGCAATTACCGACCAAGCTGGTGCTAAAATCCAACCTAAGATGGGAATTAAAAATAAACCGTAAAAAAAGAGACCCACCGTGGCTACTGCTGCGCGATTTTTCCGCATCCATTTTTCCGTATCTGCAAAAGAATAACGCCAACGCTCAGCATTGTAATCCATTAGGCCATAACCTAAAAAATAAGATTGTACTAAAAGAATTAGAAAGGGACTAATAATCCCAAGCAAGGGAATGAAAGCTAAAATGGAAAGGACAATTGTAAGAGCCATCTCCTTTATAAAATTGAGGAGATTTATTCGCACAGCCCGAATGATATCATTAAACATCTGCGCCAGCGAAAAAGGGGTTTCAATGCCAAGCTCGTCCTTTTCTACCTTCTCAGATAAAAAACTAAGAAAGGGCGATAAGAGAATTAAGGTTGCGTATTTGAATAGGCTTCCCATGAAAAAGATCATGATAATTTGCAGAATAATCACCAACACAATGCTGTAAGACTCCAATTCACCAAGCTGATAGCCAAAAAGCCCCAGCACTAGGTTTAACCAACGATTGATATTGTTTAGCATCAGCCAAATTAAACCCACCAACAGCCCACTGTACACTAAAATGGGTAAAAGTAAATAGCGTCGGTAACCCTTTTTAAAGAGCTTTGGGAAGGCCTCAATATAGGCTCCGATACTTATCCCGAGATATTGAAAGAATTGCACCATAAAGATTTATACTTTTGCCGCTTCAAAAATCCGAACATGGAAAATCAATTAAACGCAGTTTCCCCGATAGACGGGCGCTATCGCAAAGTAACTAAAAAGCTTAGCAATTATTTCTCAGAATTTGCTCTTATTCAATATCGGGTGCGGGTTGAAGTTGAATATTTTATTAGCCTGTGCGAGCTGCCTTTGCCGCAATTAGCAAATTTTGATAAGCAACGCTTCAACGATTTAAGAGACCTTTATTTAGATTTTAGTCTTGCTGACGCAGAAGCGATTAAAAAGATTGAACAAACTACGAATCACGATGTGAAAGCGGTTGAGTACTTTCTAAAAGAACACTTTAACCGCCTAGGTTTGGAGCAGTTTCAAGAGTTTATCCATTTTGGATTAACCTCGCAAGACATAAATAATACGGCGATTCCGCTTAGTATTAAGGAATTTATTGAGGAAGACTATACCTCCATTTTAGGAGATCTTATTGTTAGCCTTACTAATATGGCAGAAGAGTGGTCGGATATCCCTATGTTGGCCCGTACGCATGGACAGCCTGCCTCTCCCACTATTTTAGGAAAAGAAATAATGGTTTTTGTGGAGCGCTTGGATCAGCAGATAAATTTGTTGCGCCATATTCCTCACTCAGCTAAATTTGGTGGTGCCACTGGTAATTTCAATGCCCATAACTTAGCCTACCCAAATACCGATTGGCATGGCTTTGCCCAAGAGTTTGTTGAAGAAAACCTCGGCCTACAGCATTCTTGGCCTACCACGCAAATTGAGCACTACGATAATATGGCGGCGCTTTTTGATTGTATGAAGCGTATCAATACTATTATTATGGACTTAGACCGCGATATGTGGACTTACATATCGATGGAGTACTTTAAGCAAAAAATTAAGGAAGGTGAAATAGGCTCTTCTGCCATGCCACATAAGGTTAACCCGATTGACTTTGAAAACAGTGAAGGGAACTTAGGCGTTGCCAATGCTTTATTTGAGCACTTGGCTGCTAAACTTCCCCTTTCTCGCTTACAGCGCGATTTAACCGATAGTACTGTTTTACGCAATGTAGGGGTTCCTTTTGGTCACACTATTATTGCCATCAACTCTACCTTAAAAGGACTGAATAAATTACTGCTTAACAAAAAAGCTTTGGAAGCCGATTTAGAAAGAAACTGGGCGGTAGTTGCAGAAGGCATCCAAAACATTTTACGTCGCGAAGGCTATCCTAAGCCTTACGAAGCACTGAAGTCTCTCACACGCACCAATAAGGCTATCGATGAACAAGCCATTGCCGAGTTTATTGGCGGCTTAGATGTTAGTCCTGAAATTAAAATGGAACTATTAGCAATTCGTCCCGAAAATTACGTGGGAAGAGCTTAAATGCTCACTATTAACTGGAGGTAAGGAGACTAAATTCCACATGGAGTTAGAACTCTGAAAAAACTTTAGGAAAAAGGCGGTTTCATGTTGGAAGCCGCTTTTTTTTTGCTTTATTAGAAGCAGTTTAACAATTTAGACTGAATTTAAAATAAAAGCTTTCTGATCGAGGCAATTAGAAAGCCGCCGTTTACTATTTTTGCGAATCTTGAAAAAATCCAACAACATGATTTTTGATATCGAAATGATCAAAAAGGTTTACGCCAAATTTCCCGAGCGCGTTGCTGCTGCTCGTAAAATTACTGGTGGACCCCTTACCCTAGCGGAAAAAATTCTTTATGCCCACTTGTGGGATGAAAACAACAATACAGCTCATACGAGAGGTAAAAGCTACGTAGACTTTGCCCCTGATCGTGTGGCCATGCAAGACGCAACTGCGCAAATGGCCCTATTGCAATTTATGCAATCAGGACGTAAAGAAGCTGCTGTACCTTCAACGGTGCATTGTGATCACCTTATTCAGGCTGAAACGGGTGCGGTAGCCGATTTAAAAAACGCCAAGCAAAAGAGCTCGGAAGTTTTTGATTTCCTTCAATCTGTATCGAATAAATACGGTATTGGTTTTTGGGAACCAGGTGGTGGTATTATTCACCAAGTAGTTTTAGAAAACTATGCTTTCCCTGGTGGAATGATGATCGGTACCGATTCACATACTGTAAATGCTGGTGGCCTCGGAATGGTGGCCATTGGTGTAGGTGGTGCTGATGCCGTAGACGTTATGGCCGGTATGCCTTGGGAACTTAAATTCCCTAAGCTTATTGGGGTAAAATTAACAGGTAAACTATCTGGCTGGACCGCTAGCAAAGACGTAATTTTAAAACTTGCTGGCATCCTAACCGTAAAAGGTGGTACTGGTGCCATTGTAGAATATTTCGGACCGGGTGCTAAGTCTTTAAGCTGCACTGGTAAAGGAACCATTTGTAATATGGGCGCCGAAATTGGTGCTACTACTTCTACCTTTGGTTACGACAATAAAATGGGCGATTACCTTCGTGGTACTGGCCGTGCAGAAGTAGCTGATGCTGCCGATGCCATTGCAGAACACCTTACGGGAGATGAGGAAGTATATAATAATCCAGAAGCTTACTTCGATCAAGTTATTGAAATCGACCTCAGCACCTTAGAGCCGCATATCAACGGACCCTTTACTCCCGATAGAGCTACACCAATTAGCCAATTTGCTAAAGAGGTGGAAGCCAATGGCTGGCCAAAAGAATTGGAAGTAGGTTTAATTGGTTCTTGTACTAACTCTTCTTATGAAGATTTAACTCGTGCCGCCTCGATCGCCCAGCAGGCCATCGATAAAAACCTCACTGTACGTTCTGAATTTACCATTACTCCTGGTAGCGAGCAAGTTCGCTTTACGGCAGATCGTGATGGACTGTTAGAAAAATTTAACGCCATGGGTGGGGTTGTAATGGCTAACGCTTGTGGACCATGTATTGGTCAATGGGCGCGTCATACCGACGATCCTACTCGTAAAAACTCCATTATCACTTCATTCAACCGAAATTTCGCGAAGCGTAACGACGGTAATCCTAATACCCACAGTTTTGTGGCTAGTCCAGAGATTGTAACAGCTATGGCTATTGCGGGAGATATGACTTTTAATCCATTAACTGATACGCTTACGAACGAAAAAGGTGAGCAAGTTAAATTGGATGAGCCATTAGGAATAGAGATGCCTCCAGCTGGTTTTGCTGTAGAAAACAATGGATACCATGAGCCTGCCGCTGATGGTAGTAATGTAACTATTCAAGTTGCTGAAAAATCAGAACGTCTACAATTATTAGATCCTTTCCAAGCTTGGGATGGTAAAAATATTGAAGGCATGCGCCTAATTATTAAGGCGAAAGGAAAATGTACTACCGACCATATTTCTATGGCTGGTCCATGGTTACGTTTCCGCGGTCACTTAGATAATATCTCTAATAACACTTTAACAGGTGCGATTAATTATTTCAATGATGAGCCAGGACGCGTTAAAAACCTCTTAACAGGTGAAGTTGGTACTGTGCCGGATGTGCAAAGAGCATACAAAGCAGCGGGAATCCCAACCATTGTTGTGGGTGATCATAACTACGGCGAAGGAAGCTCACGCGAGCATGCCGCTATGCAGCCGCGCCACTTAGGAATGAGAATCGTATTGGTAAAATCTTTTGCCCGTATCCACGAAACCAACCTTAAGAAGCAGGGAATGCTTGGCCTTACTTTCCAAAATGAAGCCGACTATAATTTATTCCGTGAAGATGACATCATCGACACCGTAGACCTAGATCAGTTTCAAGAAGGCAAAGCCTTACAATTGAGATTGAAACATGCTGACGGTAGTGAAGACTTAATTACCGTTGACCATACTTACAATGATTCGCAAATAGCTTGGTTTAAAGCGGGTAGCGCTCTGAATAAGATTAAAAGCGACCTTATAGCTTAAATTTTGGTAAGCCTAAATATGAGATCCCTCTCAACAAAATTGCTGAGAGGGATTTTTTTTTGACTTTTTTCTAAAAAGTAATGAAAATCACAAATTGTTAATTATATTTGCATTGTTAATAGTAAAGCTATCATATACGCGTTTAACGTATCTCTATTGCTAGTAACACTATAAATGAAATTTAATTGAATTGGCGACTAGCCTATCCCACTAAAGATAGCTTGGTTGGTTTAACTCTCTCGCTCCTTTTTCTTAAGGACGGGAGAGTTTCTTTTTAGGGACCTTTTCGTTTCATCGTTTCCTTATTATTAGTGTATTTTAAAAAGAAATAGGGCGGACCAATTCCCCTTCGCTAGGCAAGCCCACGCTTTACCTTTCCATTATCTTTGCAAAAATTCTGTTAGTCGCTAACCAACTAAGCTTAAGCATCGTTATACTAGCAGATGAAAACTAAAGTCATGAAAAAAATTATTACCCTTTGTATTGCCCTAACGGCGCTAAGTGCACAAGCTCAAAACTTCTCACCTACTCTTAATCGAAATTTCGAGTTGATTTTTGTAGACTACTTGATGCCTTACAATACCCTAATCAATATCGATCCAAGTACGAACCCAGTGGATACTTTCGGTTTCGTAGAAGTATTAAAAAATGCCAATGGCGCGTATTTACAGGGTCGTGAATTTGAATCTGGCAACTTAGTAAGTAGCTGGTTATGCTCTAATAACGGTAATGTTAATACCGTTTACATAACAAATCCTTTAAATGGCGATACGGTACAAATGGATAAAATTCACCGTGATGCCCAAGGAAGAGATACACTATACCAAACCTATTACGACACTACCTTTCCTGCCACTGGAAACTTAATCTTAAGTGAGGAATTACGTCTTTATTATGGCCCTAATGGCGTAGATAGTGCTGCGATGTCCGAAGTAAATGGCGGCCTTGGATTTGGTAACAATACCAACTATACCGTTTATCGCAATGCCCAAAACATAGTGGACTCCCTGGTGGCTGATATTGAATTTATGGGCAGCAAATTCCCTATTCAAACCCTGATCTATTTCAGTTCAAACAATAAATTGGATAGTATAAATCTTAAAAACAACCTTTCGGGAGAAGTGGCAGAACAAGTGCGTGTGATTAATAATAGCAATGGACTGGTAGAGAAATTTTTCATCTACGAAAGAGGTAATAATAATGCTTGGACCCTTTATGATGAATATCACCTAAGTACCAACACCTTTTTTGGTCTAAGTCAAAAATCTGCTTTAAGCTTAAACCTTTTCCCTAATCCCAGCCAAGGTTTATTAAATTTAAATAACCCTCTATCGGCCGATCTTAAAATCATCAATTTAAGTGGAGAGCTTGTTTGGGAGCAAAATGGATTAAGCCCACAAAGCCAAGTAAGTCTGAAATCGGTAGCGAAAGGTTTCTACCTTGCTCAGATTCGTTTAAGCGATGGAAGCTTTTACAGCGAAAAGATCTTATTGAATTAAAATCAATCTTCTAATTTAAAGTCCGCCTTGTTGCGGACTTTTTTTTTGACTTCGCTTTCAGATTGATAGAAAAAAAGGCCTCTAAATCCTAGCATTGCCAATAAAGTGCCGTCCATAAACCATAAATCTTAAAATACTTTCCGATAAACGAAATTATTACTGGCTGGTCTTTAAACTTATCATCTTTACACCTCAATACAACGAGATATGAAAAAGAATATAATTTTTGGACTTAGCCTTCTAGCTTTAGTAGCTTGTAACAAAGAAGATGGGCAACCCCTTCAAAACGCGGCAGGAGAACAAAATGTTAATTCTATGCAGGAGCTAAACGTGGCAGGTGACTTTAATTGGTCTGCTTCTTTTCAATCTACGCTAGAAGTTAGTTTCACTAATCCGCACAACCTTTCGGTAGAAGAGGAACTAATTTATATTCTCGATAATAATGATAATACCCTGGCTAAAACTAGAGTTAAAAACGGCTTAGCATCTTTTGATGTTTACTTTCCATCTAACGGTCAGTATAGTTTATACCTTCCTTTTACCGGTCATCAACAAACCCTAAGTAAGCAAGCGAAACAAAACTTCGATCTTAGTCAGAAAATGACAGGCAAAAGAGCCTCTCAATTCAACAAAACCGCTTCTAGCTCTTGCACCGTATGCGAAACACCCATGACTAACAATCTTGCTGAATTACCTGCTATTACTTTAGGCCGTCAAACCATCATTTCACAAAATTCTGTTCCAGGATGGCAAACAACCTCTTCTGATGGTAAAATCGAAATTTGGTCTACTGGCTTTGGTGGCGTACCTGCCCAAGAAGGCAATCAGTTTTTTGAAATAAATGCCAACCGTCCGGGTGCTTTATACCAAGAGCTTTGCTTAGAGCCAGGGTCTACTATTTCGTGGTCCGTTTGGCACCGCGGTAGAGCAGGTGTGGATGTAGCTCAAGTTAAAATTGGGGGATCCTTAGCAACTGCAACAGTAGAAGCTACCATGACGAGTGGAAAAGACGCTTGGAAAAACTATACTGGTACTTATGCAATTCCGGCTAATCAAACCACTACCCTATTTATTTTTGAAGCAGTGAGTGCAGCAGGTGGTGGTTCGGTAGGTAACTTCCTAGATAATTTCCGCATCAGCTGTGATCAAGATGGCGATGGTGTAGCCGATATTAATGATGATTACCCCACCGACCCGAGCCGCGCTTACCGCAGCTTCTTCCCTAGTGCAGGAAAACAAATCGTTGCTTTTGAAGACTTATGGCCAGCTACTGGCGACTACGACTTTAACGATTTAGTTTTAAGCAATCAAGTTGAGATTAGCCACAATGCCAATAATGAATTGGTAGATGCTAAATTCGCCGTAAGTATTGATGCAATTGGTGCTGGTTTAGCCAACGGAATTGGCCTTATGCTGCGCAATGAAAGTAAAGCCGCCTTGACTAATGGTTCTATCGCTTCAGTAAGTGGTGATGTAAGTTTAGACCCAGCCAACAACAGCGGATTAATTGTAAGCAATAATGTTTTTGCAAGCATAAGCAGCTATTACCAAAACAATGGTAGTGGTCCTTCAAGAACTCCCGATACTTTAAAATTCACCGTGAACTTCAGTGCCAATGCCGGTAGTGAATTATTACCTGAGCTATACCTATTCCGCAGTAACGACAGAGCGCTAGAAGTCCACCGCAGTGGCTTCTCTCCCTCGGCTGCCTTTGATGCTTCTCGTGCAAATACTGTCGATGATAATGGTGATTTTAAAACTGCCAGCGGTTTACCTTGGGGAATTGAAATTATTACCGAAACCACTTTCGATCATGCCCTAGAAAAAGTTGACATGGTACAAGCTTACCCTCAGTTTGCTAGTTGGGCCGCATCTGGCGGAAGCCAAAATGCAACGTGGTTCCTAAACCCAGATGTTGAAAAGGTTTTTTAATACCCAACCTTAATTAAAATTTTAAATTGTCATAAATACCTCGTCTCGCAAGGACGGGGTATTTTTTTTTTTGAAAAAACTTGAGCAGTCTGAAAAATTTGAACTTACTTTGTACTTCAAAGTACTTTTAATATGAATCAGGAAAAATACCTTCAAGACTTAGCCGAGATCAAAGAGATGATGAATCGCTCTTCGCGCTTTATCTCCCTCAGTGGTTTATCGGGCGTTTCAGCGGGTATTTTCGCTCTTATTGGTGCTTATGCTGCCTACGAAACAGTATACAATAATCAGAACTATTTCGATTATCGTCACGCTTATATCACCCAAGAAAGTTTAGTACAGTTAGTCTTAATTGCCGCTCTCACCTTAGCGGGAGCCATAGGAACAGGAATCTTTTTCACCACCCGCGAGAGTAAAAAACGCAAACAAAAAATATGGGATACCCAAAGTAAAAGGTTATTGATAAACCTGGCTATTCCCTTATTTACAGGAGGATTTTTATCGCTCATCTTAATTCGAGAAGGACTGATTGGATTAGTGGCCCCGATGACGCTCATCTTTTACGGATTGGCCTTGGTTAATGCTAGTAAATACACCTTAGGGGAATTAAGAAGTTTGGGGATTTTAGAAATTATTTTGGGTTTAGTAGGCTGTGTTTTTATCGGTTATGGTCTGGTGTTTTGGGCAATCGGCTTCGGCATTTTGCACATCGCTTATGGTTTGGTAATGCACTTTAAATACCAGCAAGCGTGAAAAATATACTCAAAGATTTAAATAAGGCCTTCGAAAATAAAATTCGCTTGGCTATTATGTCGGCTTTGCTGGTAAACGATTACCTAGACTTTAACAGCCTAAAGGAATTACTGGATGTTACCGACGGTAATCTAGCTAGCCATTTAAAATCGCTGGAAACAAAAAACTACGTGAGCTTTAAAAAGGAGTTTTTAAATCGGAAGTCGCATACCAAGTATTCGGCGACGGAAGAAGGCAAACTGGCTTTTAAACTGCATATTAAAGCGATTGAAAAATTACTGAACTAAAAATTTTTTACCCAATCACTTTGTAATTCAAAGTACTTTTAAATAATAGAAAAATGACAACAGAAAACAAACCCTTAGAAAAAGTAAACAACATGATTCGCAACTCCATCATGCTAAAGCTGCTGGTAATAACCACATTGATGCTTTTATTATTGATACCCGCCTCGATGATTAACTCCATTATCCAATCGCGTGAGCAAAAAAACAATGAAGCGATTGCCGAAGTGAGCGACAAATGGGCCGATGCTCAAGAAATTAATGGACCTATTTTAAGTGTGCCTCTTATTTATGAATATGAAAAAGACGGCAAGCTTATTCGCAGCACTAAAAATCTACAAATTCTCCCTAAAAGCCTTTCCATCAATGGCGAAGTAGAACCCGAAAAACTGCGTCGTGGTATCTATGAAATTGTGGTTTACAAATCGGATCTGCATTTAGCGGGTGAGTTTGATTTAGACCTCGATATCGACAGTACCAATCTCAAGGAAATCCAATTCCACAATGCCTTTGTTACCATTGGTATCTCCGACTTAAGGGGTATAAAAAACATCATTAAATTTAAATGGAATCAAGAAGATCTAGAGGTAGAACCAGGTTCTAAGCTCAGTAAAATTATTTATTCTGGCATTCACGTTAAAATTCCGCATCTGCAAAAGCAATGGGGCACAAATGCTAAATTTCAATTTAACTTAGATTTGCAAGGCAGTCGCAACCTATCCTTTATTCCTCTCGGCAGTAATACAGATGTAAGCCTTAATTCGAGTTGGAACTCCCCTAGTTTTAATGGCAGTTTTTTACCCGATGAACGCGAAATAAGCAATAGTGGCTTTAGCGCTTCTTGGAAAATTTTACAATTAAATCGCAACTTCCCCGAAAGCTGGATAGGTGATTTTAACGCCAAAACCCTGCAAGAAGCTTCTTTTGGTTTAGACCTTCTCGTGCCTTTAGATGATTACCAAAAATCGCTGCGATCTTCTAAATATGCGGGAATGACTATCGCCCTTACCTTCTTGATTTTCTTTTTAGTGGAAGTCTTAAACCAGCGTAAAATTCACCCGCTGCAGTATGCCCTAGTAGGATTATCATTAATCCTATTCTACACTTTATTGGTATCCATTTCGGAGCATTCCAACTTTAATTTGGCCTACGGAATATCTACCTTGGGTATTGTTGCTATGATTAGTCTCTATAGCATTAGCATCTTTAAAAAGGTAAAAGTAGTTCTGTTGCTTACCACCATTTTAATCGCTATTTATGGCTTTCTCTTTGTAACCTTACAACTAGCCGATTATGCCTTATTAATGGGAAGTATTGGTTTAAGCTTAATTTTAGGCGGAACCATGTATTTCACCCGTAATATCGACTGGTATAAACTCAATTTTGAGACAAATTAAGTTTTGATTATTGAATCCTTTAGACCCCTAGTCCTTGGCTAGGGGTTTTCTCTGTTATTATAAATGGTAAAAAGCTTCACTCTTAAGCCATGCTCGCAAGCAGCTAGGCTTTAGCAATAAAATCGATTTAGCGACTAATCAATATTCGCTCATACTTTAGTCCCAGCCAAAGATGAGAAACTTGCAGAATATAAAGGCCTCCCCTCACGCTAGCAGGAATTTCAAGCACAGGCTCCGAACCGATAATGCTAGTCTCATGTACGACAGTTCCATCTAAGGCAATTAGGCTTAAGCTGGAACCTTCAGGAAATTCGAGCATGGCTTTTAGCTGCAAGTAATCCTGCACTGGATTAGGATAGAAGGTAAAAACAAAAGGCTGATTTTCTGATTCTAGCGGAATGCTGCGTAAGAAGGGATGAATACCTCTTTTACCGACCTTAAAAACGCCTGCTTCATTACGATCCCAATCGACATAGCTAACATATACCTCACCTTGGTTGGAAAAGTGCAGGTCAAGTATTAAAAATACGGAAGCACCATTATCCAACAACTTATCATAGCGAACGAAACCTGTACTGTCTATCAACATTATTCGTTCATAGGTTTTAGTCAAGTTTAGATCTGGTCGATACTTAGTTCTAATTAAATAAAATCCGTTTTTCTCCCATATGCTGATAGGATATACGAAAGAGTTACCGCCACCAAAGAGACCACCACTACCATTTTCTATTAAATAAGGGTTGCTTATTTTAAAACGCAGAAGCTCTTTACCCGCGAGAGAATGTACCTGAATACTATGTTCGGCTTTAGCAGAAATACTATCCAGCTCTACTTCGGTACTTATTTTATAAGGAAGCGATCTAAACTTCGGACTTAATCCTACAATGTCTTCATGAAGAAGGCATTCCACTTGTCTCGTAGGACCCCATTGTCCAGTAGTTCGATGTATTGCATAAACCTTCACTTGCCGAATACTGTCTATATTAGGTCGATAAATACCATATAGACTATCCCCTTCTTCCAACCACTGCAAATAATAATGCTCCAGTCTGCCTCCTGGTAAACTATCCTCATTTAAAGCCCGCACGAAATTGCCGTATAAATCCCTAAGCGAAATGTAACCTTCACCAAGACTAGTCCAAATCAAGCTATCGGATCCTTGCGTAAAAGCCCTGCCTCTAAGTACATTAGGGCTTAGTTTTCCAATAATCTTCCCCGAATCAAAACTGATTAGATCATCTTTAATTTCAGCAAAATTGCTATTCCTTGAGTCCCATTTTTCTTGACGAAAAAAAAATGCGTTTAATTCTGGTAGCACTCCTTTAACACTACCATAATTCATGGCCGTATCCTTAGGTAAGTATCGGTATGTTAAGCTATTACCATTATCGCTATTTAACAGTCCTATAAACCCACCTTGGCCTGGATCCGAAGGGCCTCCAGTTATACCAAAGATTGCTATGGTTCCGTCCCAAGCTTCACTCAAATATCTACCTCCCTTAATACTATCCCCTTGTGGATTGATATACCAGGCGGTGCTAGTCCATTGTCCCAGGCAGGAGCTAAAACTGGAGGTTAAAACCAATAAAAAGACTAAAATGCGATTCATATAGCTAGGCTTTTTCTTTTGCTGCAACTAAGGCATAAACCATCGGCAATTTTGCTTCTAAGCCCTTTATTTGAAAGCGGCTCGGTGCTATTTCCACCATATTAGCAAAGCAGTTATAGGGTGAGTAATCAAACTCTTGAAAGGTTTCCAATTGCAAACCCGCTCCGAAAAGACTGCCTAAAACCTCAGCGAGAGAATGATTCCAGCTAATGGTTTCAATTTCAATTTGCTCTTCTTTAGCAGCATAGGTTCCTTGCTGCTTTTCAATAATTGGATCTGCTTTAAAATAAGAGTACTCTACTTTTTTAAAATCATTATCGAACATCCACACCACCGGATGAAACTCGGCAAATACCAATTGTCCGCCAGGCTTTAAATAACGCGCTATCAAATTCGCCCATTTCTCTAAATCGGGCAGCCAACCGATGGTACCGTAGCTGCTAAATACTACATCAAACTGCTCGTCCAAATGCTCTTCTAAAGAATAAATGTCGCAACAAATAAAACGAGCCTTTAACTTACAAGCTTCGTTTAATTCGCGCGCCTGCGCAATGGCTTTATCGGAAAGGTCCACTCCTACCGCATCTGCTCCCAAGCGCGCTAGCGACAAAGTATCTTGTCCAAAATGACATTGTAAATGCAACACTTTTTTGCCCTGCAGATTCGGTAAAAGAGCGGCTTCGATACTGTTTAAGGAAGTCTTTCCTTTCAGGAAACTAGCTACATCGTAAAAATCGGATTGATAATGCGAGTCGATGCGCTTATTCCACGAAGCGCGATTTATTTCTAAATACTCATCTGCCTTAGCGCTCATAATTTTATTGTTTTGAAAAGGGAAATATAAAGCTTAGTTGCCAAGCATCTAAAAAAAACGAGCTCAAAAAAAAACGCGCTCACAACTTTGTTAACTAATTCGTTAACTTTGTAAGGTGATTAGAAAAGTTGTTGCGTATAAAAACTACTTCCTTGACTTTTATAGAGATCAAGACAAAAAGGTTCAGTTGAAAATTGAATATGTCTTGGACATGATTCGGTTTGAACAGAGAGTTTCGACAAAGTTTTTTAAGCAGCTGCAGAGTAGCGATGGAATTTACGAAGTTCGAGTTATCACCTCTTTTAAAAGCATTCGAATACTTTGCTTCTTTGATGGCGCCGACCTTATTGTTTTAAGCAACTGCTTTGTAAAGAAAACTCAGAAAACACCAAAAAAAGAGATTACGAAGGCCGAAAAAATCAAGACGGAGTACTTAAAAGATAAAAGCAGTTGAACATGAAAAATACAACAAGTTTCGAAGATATATTAGTAGACAAGTACGGTAATAAAGGGACTGAATCTAGAGATAAATTTGACACTGAATCTCTTGCTTTTCGACTTGGAATAATGTTGAAAGAAGCTAGACAAGAAGCCCAGTTAACACAAGAGCAGCTTGCTGAGAGAACCGGGACGAAGAAAAGCTATATATCAAGAATTGAACGCGGATTAAGCGACATTCAAGTGTCTAGCTATTACAAGCTAATCGAAATTGGACTGGGTAAAACTCTGAATATTTCTATCGGATAGACTAAATAACGTGAGTTCGACTATAAATTATACCCTCCGATTTTACGTCGAACTCACGTCAAATACGGTTCGAGCTGAAATTATAACTTAATCCCAAGAGGCTGCGCAGGGTTCCACCGTCAAAATTACTATTAAGATAAGGGGATATCTCAAAAGCGACTTGGAAATTAGGATGTTTCTGCCAAGGCTTAAAACGCAGTCCGAAATGCAGTAAATAACCATTGGTAAAAGTCAAATCTTCGGCCGCATAAAAGGGATTGAAGTTAAAGCCCAAGCCGCTGTATACGTTGTAATAATCGCGCTTTCGGAAATTCACCATGGCATTTACTTCCATATTCACATTGCTCAAAAAGGTATTGCTTTCCAGTCGCCCATCCAGCCAAAGTGTTTTTTCGCTGTCGCTAGATAGGGCCACAATCGATTGAAAGGGATAATAGGATAAAGCCACCTGCGCCTTAAGGCCATTTAGGCAGAGAAAGGTAAACAACAAAGTATTAATTAGTAGTCTCATAACAAGTCAATTAGTTTGCAATAGCAGGCTTTAGGCTGATAGAAATCATCGAATAATAAGGGGTAATCTTCACGTTGGTAAAAGTCGCGAATCCACGAATTGGCATCACTTAAACCCCAAAAGCTTATTCCGTATTGATAGCGGCTAGGTAAAGCTTTGTAGGCTAAAACTACCGTGGCCAAAACATCGGCCTGCCGGTTAAATAACTCTTCTTTATCTAAATCGCCTTTATTAAAAGGATTTACGGAAATATCCACTTCGGAGAGGTGGACTAATAAGCCGGTTTCACCTGCTGCCTGAATCGCGCTGTTTATCTGTCCTCGGCTAGGATAATTAATGGCGATATGCATCTGCATGCCAATGCCGTGAATGGGTACCCCGCGTTGTTTTAAATTACTGAGAAAAGTAAAAACTGCTGCGCGTTTTCGCTCGTTATAGGCCAAATTAAAATCATTGTAAAACAGTAAAGCCTGCGGATCTGCCGCATGAGCATAGCGAAAAGCCTTCTCAATATAGCCATTGCCTAGGTGCTGTCGCCAGATGGAATTTCGCAGCGTACCGTCTTCATTAAAAGCTTCGTTAATTACATCCCAGGCGGCTACTTTCCCTTTAAAATGCTCACAGATAGATTGGATGTGATTCTTAAACATCGCTTCCCACTGAGCTTTCGTCCCTTGATAGTTTAGCATCCAAGTAGGCAATTGCTTATGCCAAATTAAAGTATGGCCGTGGATGCGTTGCCTATTTTGTTGGGCACGCGCTACCAAATCATCCGCTTGAGGCCAGAAAAAACTGTTCTCTTGGGGATGGAGATAAGAAGGCTTAAAAATATTTTCGGGGGTGATGCTATTGAACTGTTTACTGACCAAAGTATCGTACTGCGGCAAACTGAAATAAGTCGGATCTACCGCCACACCCAGAGGGAAATTCGCCTGCTGATACAGGGACTGCTCTAGCCCACATTCTTCCGAACTAGGCTTTTCACAAGCGCTAATCAGAATAAATAATACGAATGTGAGTACCGATCTGGGCATAATCAAATAAGGGTATAAACCTCTGTAAGGGGCACAAGTTAAAGCCTTCTCTCGACTTGAAAAATATTCCCTTTGAAAACCAAGCCCTTGACTTTTTCGCATCTACGCGAAGTGTAAACAAGAGATCTTTTATCTAATTTTGCTACCATTCTAAAATAAATAGCATAATGCAGAGCAGAACCCAAAAAACAGTCCTTCATTTAGATCTTGACAGCTTCTTTGTTTCGGTAGAGCGACTGACTAACAGCGCTTTAAACAACAAGCCTGTTTTAGTGGGCGGTACGGGCGGAAGAGGTGTGGTGGCTTCTTGTAGCTATGAAGCGCGGCGCTATGGTGTACACTCGGGAATGCCCATGCGCACTGCTCTTCAGCTTTGTCCCGAAGCGATTGCCATTAAAGGCGACAGCAGTCGCTACAGCAAGTATTCTGATATTATTACCGAAATAATTAAGGAAGAAGTGCCCCTTTTTGAAAAGCCCAGCATCGATGAGTTTTACGCCGACCTCACGGGTATGGATCGCTTTTTTGGCTGTTTCAAATTAGCTTCAGAAATGCGTGATAAAATTATTAGAGAGACCGGTCTTCCTATTTCCTTCGGTCTTTCTACCAATAAAACTGTGGCTAAAGTGGCGACTGGTGAAGCCAAGCCGAACAATCGCTTAGAAGTTTCCAGCGGTTTCGAACGCCCCTTCCTTGCTCCCTTGGCGGTGAAGAAAATTCCCATGGTAGGACAAAAAACGGGTTTATTATTGAACCGTATGGGGGTGCGCTATATTCACACTTTACAAGAGATGCCCGTAGAATTAATGGAGAAGGCCATGGGCAAAAACGGTATTAATATCTGGCAAAAAGCCAATGGCATCGACAACAGTCCCATTGTTCCTTATCAGGAAAGAAAATCCATTTCTTTAGAACGCACCTTTCAGAAGGATACCATTGATGTGCAAAAGTTAGAGACCCTCATTATTGCCATGGCCGAAACCCTCGCTTTTCAACTGAGGCAAGGCAATAAGCTCACGGCCTGTGTTACGGTGAAAATCCGCTATTCCGACTTTAACACTTATACCCTGCAAAAGCGCATCCCCTACAGCAGTAACGACGATGTATTAATTGCCAGCGCCAAAGAACTCTTTAAAAAACTCTACCACCGTCGCTTATTAGTCCGCTTAATTGGCTTGCGCATGAGTCATTTAGTAGGCGGTGGTCATCAGATAAATCTTTTTGAAGACAGCGTAGAGAAAATCCGTCTTTACCAAGCCATGGATGCCATGCGTAATCGTTTTGGACAGAATGCCGTATCGCGGGCCAAAACCATGGAGTCGAAAGGACTAGGGCGTGCCAACCCCTTTAACGGCATGCCTTCCGCAATAATGGCGCATCGCCGCGGCTAAAGCTAAAATCATGCTCAACAATCACAGTTATTACAGTTTAAGCTACGGCATCCTCTCCCCTAAAGAGTGGGTAGAATGGGCGCAAGAGAACCAAGAAGAACAGATTTGCCTCACCGATATTAATTGCACCGCCGGGAATATTGAGTTTATCCGTCTCGCTAAAGAAGCAGGCATTAAAGCCATTGTGGGCATCGATTTCAGGAATGGGGTGGAGCAACTTTATATTGCCCTTGCCCGCAACCGTAGTAGCTATGCCGAAATGAATCGCTTCCTCTCCCAAGAACAAATAGAGGGCAAAGGCCTTCCGGCAGAAGCGCCCCTAAAAGAAGCCTTTATTATTTATCCTTTTGATAAGGTTCCCCAGCGTACCCTCTACCCTTACGAGTATATTGGCATTGCCCCCCATGAGCTCAATAAACTGCGCTTTTCGGTTTTAAAAAATGAAACCGATAAAATGGTTATGCTGCGCAGCAACAGCTTTCGCGAGAAGCGTGACTATAATACCCATCGTCTTTTAAGAGCCATCGGTGAAAACAAACTATTAAGTAAATTAAAACCTGAAGAACAAGCGCCGGCGCAATGGGGCCTGCTAAACAGTAAAGAGCTGAGCGAACTTTACCAAGACTTCCCCAAAATTATCGCCAATAGCAAAAGGCTTTTGGAGGAATGCGAACTCGACTTTGAATTCAAAAATTACAGTCGCAGTGAAAACCGCCGTTACTATACCGACAGCGCCACGGGAGACCGCGAAATTATTCGTTCCCTCTGTTATAATGGTTTGGAATACCGCTATCCCAATCCTAACCCAGAAGTGTATGAACGCCTAGAAAAAGAACTAGATGTAATTGAGAAACGCGGTTATTACAGCTACTTCCTCATTAACTGGGACATTGTAAACTACGCCCGCCGCAAAGGTTATTTTTACGTGGGTCGAGGTAGCGGTGCCAATAGTTTAGTGGCCTATATTTTACGCATCACTGATGTAGATCCGATTAAATTGGACTTGTACTTCGAGCGTTTTATAAACCTATCTCGGCGACAGCCCCCCGATTTTGATATTGACTTTTCTTGGCGCGACCGGCAAGATATTACCCGCTATATTTTCGAGCGCTTTCCTAAAGCCTGCTTACTGGGTTCGCATACTACTTTTAAGTACAAGGCTATTGTGCGCGAGTTGGGAAAAGTATTGGGTTTGCCCAGCCGCGATATTGATCAGTTAAGCACTTGGCGTAAAGAAAAGGCAGAACTGGACGATATGCAGAAACTAGTTTTAAAATACGGTCAGCGTATTGAAGGCTTCCCGCATCACCTTACCATACATTCCAGTGGCATTCTTATTCCCGAAAATGATATTTACCAATATGGCGCCACCCTCCTACCGCCCAAAGGTTTCCCTACTAGTCATTTCGATATGTATTCGGCCGAAGATATTGGGCTTTATAAATTCGATATTCTCGGGCAAAGAGGTCTCGCTAAAATTAAGGATGCCCTCCTACTGGTCAAGCAAAATTATCCCGAAGCGAAAGACTTAGACATTCATAAAGTGCAGCCTTTTTATGAAGATGAAAAAATAAAAAGCATGCTGCGCGAAGGACAAACCATGGCTTGTTTTTACGTGGAGTCGCCTGCTATGCGCGGACTTTTGCGCAAGCTTCGAGCCGATAGTTACCTTGGTCTGGTAGCGGCCAGCTCCATTATTCGTCCGGGAGTTTCCGCTAGCGGCATGATGGCCGAATACATTAGGCGCTTCCGCGATCCTAAACTGCGTAAATACATTCACCCGAAGATTGGCGAAATATTAGGCGAAACCTTTGGGGTGATGGTCTACCAAGAAGACGTGCTTAAAGTAGCGCATTACTTTGCGGGCCTTAGTTTAGAAGAAGCCGATGTGCTGCGCCGCGGCATGAGTTGGAAATTTCGCGAGCGCAACGAGTTTGATAGTATTAAGGATAAGTTTTTTAGCAATTGTAAAGAAAAGGGCTATCCCGATGCCGTTACCAGCGAAGTGTGGCGACAAATTGAAAGTTTTGGCAATTATGCTTTTGCCAAAGGACACTCGGCTAGCTATGCTGTAGAAAGTTACCAAAGTCTTTATCTCAAAGCCTATTACCCCCTAGAATATATGCTGGCCACCCTAAATAATGGCGGAGGATTTTACAGTGTAGAAACCTACCTCAACGAGTTTCGTTTAAACGGAGGAACAGTAGAAGCCCCCTGCGTTAATCATTCTGAAATGGAAAGTACGCTGCATCAAAAACACCTGTTTTTAGGCTTCCAAAACTTAAAGGATTTTGAAGACCGAGTGGTGCTGAATATTCTCCGCGAAAGACATTTAAAAGGGAAATATACGAGTCTGCACGATTTTACCGAACGCGTAGAAATTTCCTTGGAACAACTAATTATCCTCATTCGCATTAATGCCTTTCGTAGCATTGAGCCCGACAAGAAAAAACTATTGTGGGAAGCGCATTTTCTTTTAGGCTCCGCTAAAAAATCGGCCCCAGTAAGCGACCTCTTTCGCAATGAGCCCCCCAAATTAGTAATCCCCGAACTGGAGCATCATCAGCTCGAAAATGCGGTAGATGAAATTGAACTGTTGGGCTTCCCCTTGAGTTCGCCTTTTCAGCTCGTGCCAAGCCTACCCGAAAACACCATTGCCGCCCAAGACATTCCGCGGCATAAAGGACAAAAGGTGCGCTTATGCGGATACCTAATTCACGTTAAGAATCTTAGCACCCGCGCCCAAGTTTCGCAGCACATGATGTTTGGAACCTTTTTAGATCAAGCCGGGCATTTTATTGATACCGTTCACTTCCCGCAATCGGCTGCCCAATATCGCTTTAAGGGAAAAGGGATTTATTTAATTGAGGGCTTTGTAATTGAAGAGTACGACTTTTATAGTGTAGAGGTTTTGTATTTAGAGCGGCTGCCTTATGTTAATTTTGAGGATGTGTGAAGAATGAAGTTTAACCACAAAGGACAAAGGATAACTGCACCGAAAAACCTCTGTGAACTTTGTGTAACTCTCCGTGTGATTTGTGGTAAAAAACCATCAAGCTTAACCACAGAACACAAAGAATAGCCACCCCGAAAAAAACCTCTGTGAACTTTGTGAAAATCTCCGTGCGCTTTGTGGTAAAAAACCGTCAAGCTTAACCACAGAGAGGAGCGCAAAGTAGACACAGAGAACGCAAAGAATAGCTACACCGAAAAACCTCCATGAACTTTGTGGTTAAAACAAATAAGTACTTATAAAGACCACCATAGCGCAGTTGTGCTAAACTCCGTGTAATTTGTGGTAAAAAACCAGAACCACTCAGAATGAATAACTCAGTAAATCAGATTGCCAAGGTAGTTATTGGATGTGCAATAGAGGTACATCAAGCTTTAGGACCAGGTCTATTAGAAAGCGCCTATAAAGAATGTCTGCTTTTTAAGCTAAGGCAAGATGGTTTATTGGTGGAAAAAGAAAAGCCGATACCCGTAGTTTTTGAAGAAGTAAAACTAGAATGTGGTTACAGAATAGATCTATTGGTGGAAAATAAAGTAGTGATCGAATTAAAAAGCGTAGAAAGCTTGACTGATGTTCATCTAGCTCAAACCTTAACTTATATGAAGCTTGGAAATTATAAACTTGGGCTTCTAATAAATTTCAATGTATCACTATTAAAAAAAGGAATAAAAAGAGTGATAAATGGTGACTTAAATCAATAAACACTCGGTAAGCTTTGTGGTGAAAAACCATCGAGCTTAACCACAGAGAACGTAAAGTAGACACGGAGAACACAAAGAATAGCCGCACCAAAAAAACCTCCGTGACCTTTGTGTAACTCTCCGTGGGCTTTGTGGTGAAAAACCATCGGGCTTAACCACAGAGAACGCAAAGTAGACACGGAGAACACAAAGAATAGCCGCACCCAAAAAAAAAACCGTGAACTTTGTGTAAGTCTCCGTGGGCTTTGTGATGAAAAACCATCGAGCTTAACCACAGAGAACGCAAAGTAGACATGGAGAACACAAAGAATAGCCACACCGAAAAAACCTCCGTGACCTTTGTGTAACTCTCCGTGGGCTTTGTGGTGAAAAACATCGGGCTTAACCACAGAGAAACGCAAAGAATAGCCGCACCGAAAAACCTCCGTGAACTTTGTGTCAATCTCAGTGTGCTTTGTGGTAAAAAAGCGAGAGTGACTCGAAAAAAAACATGAAGTTCAAAAACCATCCTTAACTTTAACCCATGTGTTACGATTCCGCCGCTTTATCCAAAAGAAGTCTCGACTATGCCAAGCGCATAGGTTATGGCCCCGAAACCATTGAAGAGCTGGAACAACAATTTTTACGTTTACGCGAAATTAGCGGTCCCGTTTTTCATGCTAATGGCTATGATCATCCGGCTTTACCGATAGTTTTAGAAGAAGAAAAAAAAGAGGTGAAACTCTTTCAATGGGGCCTCGTTCCCCAGTGGACAAAGAATTTAGAACAGGCGCAGCAAGTTTGGAATCACACCTTAAACGCCCGCTCCGAAACCATTTTCGAAAAACCCGCTTATCGCGAAGCAGCCGAAAAACGACGCTGCTTGGTGGTACTAGATGGATTTTATGAGCATCACCATAAGGGCAGCAGAACTTTCCCTTATTATATTCAAATGGCCAATAAAGAACCGATGATTATGGCGGGAATTTACGAGCGCTGGATTAATCCCGAGGACCAAAATAGCCTTTTCACCTTCAGCATTGTAACCACTCGTGCAAATAGCCTTTTACAGGAAATTCATAATAATCCCAAAATGAAGGAGGCTCGCATTCCCCTTATTCTCAATCGTGAAAAACAGGAATTATGGTTGAGTAAGCTATCTCCCGAAAGGGATGAAAAAACCTTTTCAGAGATTTTTAAGCCCATTGCTAGTGAGGAGCTTATAGCGCATACAGTGGCCCCTTTGCGGGGGATGCGTAAAGTGGGAAATATACCGCTGGCCCAAGAAGAGAAAGTTTATCCCGTATTAATGCAGGATGATAGCGACGAGCACGGGCAGATTTCCTTATTTTAAATGAACGTTCAGGCTTAGGACCTGTTACCTTATAAAGACCAATCCATGAAATTAGAAAACAAAGTAGCTTTCATAACCGGTGGCAACAAAGGCATCGGCTACGGCATCGCCGAATATCTTTTAAAAGAAGGCATGAAAGTCGCCATAAGTAGTCGTAGTATCGCATCTGCGGAAGCGGCCGCCAAAGACCTAGCCCCACAGGGTGAAGTGTTAGCTTTAGAATTAGACGTTCGCGATTACAGCGCCCAAGAAAAGGCAGTTGCCGAGATCTTAGAAAAATGGGGACAACTAGACTTAGTGGTTGCCAATGCTGGTATCGGTCATTTCGCCCCGATCGAAGATATGGATATTGAGGAATGGAAAGCAGTAATCGACACCAATGTAAACGGGGTGTTTTATACTTCCAAAGCGGCCATTCCTGCACTAAAGGACAGCAAGGGTTATATTATTACCATCAGCAGTTTGGCCGGAACTAACTTCTTCCAGCAAGGCACAGCTTATAACGCCAGTAAATTTGCCGTTACCGGATTTAGTCAAGCGATGATGCTCGACTTGCGTAAATATGGCATCCGCGTAAGTACCATTATGCCCGGCTCTGTAACCAGTCATTTTAATGGCCACGAACCAAGCGAAAGTGATGCTTGGAAAATTCAACCCGAAGACATAGGCGAATTAGTGGCGGATCTTATGAAAATGAACCCCCGCACCTTACCCAGTAAAATTGAGCTAAGACCTACTATACCGCCATCTGCGAAAGCATAAGCAACCTATTTTTAATTAAGCCCATTGCGTGTAGTAATGGGCTTTTTTTAGGGAGTGATTTAGAAAATCTGTGGATTATAATCCTTCTTGTGCTTCGGACCGATATTGCGATAGACCTCTTGGATATAGGTCATATCTTCTTCGAAAACGCCCGTAGGATGATAAACTCCTAGCACGCCCGCCTCCTTTTTATCATAGTCTAAATAGCCCAAGCTGATGGGGACTTTAGCCTCCATGGCGATGCGATAAAAGCCAGTTTTCCACTTCGGCACCCATTTGCGCGTTCCTTCGGCGGGGACCAGCACTACCATTTTTTTCGACTTCAACTGCTCAATGGCGTAGTCGGTTAAATTATTGCGGGTTTTAGAACGGTTAACTCCTACCGCTCCCGTCCAACGAAAAAAGTAGCCGTGTAAACCTTTGGTATAAAGGTCTTTAATAAAGTATTTCAAATCAAGACCCATTACCCAAAACGCCGCTAAAGCATAGGGGAAATCCCAATTTGAGGTATGTGGCGCTGCCACCATCACCGAATGCTTCATTTCCTCCGTTATCTCTGCTTTCAACTTCCAACCTGCAAGTTTGAAGAACATATTTCCCAAAAACCTTTTCATGGCTGCAAATTACTATAATAGTGATTAGTATTTTTGATAAACTTTAAATCTAAAAATTGAAAGGCCGGACCCGCATAGCTCCTACTCCTTCAGGATACTTGCATCTTGGGAATTTATTTTCCCTCGTAAATACTTGGTTATTGGCGCATCAATGGGAGCTTGAGCTTTTACTCCGTATCGACGATATGGATCAGGCGCGTTTACGGATGACCTATTTGGATGATATTTTCCGCACAATAGAAAGTCTTGGCCTCGACTATGATATTGGCCCTTCTGGTCCAGGTGATTTTCTGGAAAATTGGTCGCAGCGCAAACGCAAATCGCAATACGACGATATCATTGAACGCCTGAAAGACGAAGGAAAACTCTATCCTTGTGCCTGCTCGCGCAAGGAGCTTTCCACCCATTTACGCTCCGAGCATTTTAGCCAAAATTGCTGGAGCAAGAAGCACGCATTTGCGGCTAAGGGGCAAAAATGGCGTTTGAAATATGAAGGGGAATCCGTACGCATTTTAAATGGGCAAGGTGAAAGCGAAGAGTCGCAGCTCGCTAATGAAGTTTGGGATTTTGCGGTACGTCGGAAAAATGGCGACCCCGCTTATCAGCTTTGCTCCTTCAGCGATGATCTACATTTTGGCATTAGCCACATTGTTCGCGGTGAAGATTTGCGCTATTCCAGTTTTGCCCAAGCCTATTTGGGGGAAATTTTAGGCGAAAAAAGCTTTCGCAAGATGCGTTTTTACCATCATCCCTTGGTGAAATATGAAGGGGAAAAGCTATCAAAAAGTCAGTCTGCCCCCGCGGCTAAATATTATTTGGGCGGCCGTAGCAATAAAGAAAGAGTATTAAATTTTATTGCTGCGGAATTAGGGCTAAAAGGTTCGTATTCGGTTTTGACGGATTTGAGGGAAGCGTATGCAGAGAGTAGGAATTTATAATTAAAGGGTAATAGAGTTAGAATTCAGTAGGAATTCCAATGTAATATCGCCCTGCGATTTATCGCAGGGAATGGATAAGGGAATTCGGGTGGATTGGGTTTTCGATATTCCAGTTGTGAATTGGTATTGATGATTTTTTTGGCAAGGGTTAATTCAAATCTTCATCGCAGCCATTTAAGTGCCACCCCTTCGGGGTTTGGGTTCCTAGTCTACTCGCTTTTCTACTATAATGTCATCCCTTCGGGATTTAGGCTTATAAATAAGGTCAGGCTTCGCTTGCTTAATTAGAGCTTTTCAATTTTCGAAACCTCTCAAAACGGATTTCAACAACTAAACCGCAATTCCATAATCCTGCAATTGATTTACACGCTCAACTTTAAAAATTAAGAAGGGATAATCTTGTCAAAGGAGACTAATCCCGAAGGGATGAAACTATAATAGCTAAATGATTTAAGGATTACACATAAACCCTGAAAGGGTGAAACTAGGATTCATTCTAGTCAAAAAAAGTTTTAGAATCAAATCTTCATCGCAGCCATTTAAGTGCCACCCCTTCGGGGTTTGGGTTCCTAG
>CAXBOS010000006.1:0-216506 GCA_963977415.1 uncultured Schleiferiaceae bacterium
TTTAACAATGAAATACTAATCTAAAAACGGTCAACTCTAATCAGGGATACTCAGGACTTTTTCAATACTTAGAATTCCTCCCTGCGAATGGTAATTCTAGTCTTCAGGCTCCATACTATAGCCTACCTTCCCACTCTAACGCTCACCCAATCTCAATACTTAATACTCTGTACTTTTATGGAGTACAAAGTATTTAGTACTTAGTACATAGTAGGACTTTTTCAATACTTAGAATTCCTCCCTGCGAATGGTAACTCTAGTCTTCGGGCTCCATACTATAGTCTAGCTTCCTACTCTAAAGCTCCCCCAATCTCAGTACTCAATACTTAATACTCTGTACTTTTATGGAGTACAAAGTATTTAGTACTTAGTACATAGTAGGACTTTTTCAATACTTAGAAATCCTCCCTGGGAATGGTAACTCTAGTTTTCAGGCTCCATACTATAGACTAGCTTCCTACTCTAAAGCTCACCAATCTCAGTACTATGCACTCAATACTTAGTACTAACTACTATTTCCTACCTTCAAAGCTCAAATCAAGCAAGCATGAAGCGATATTCGACCCAACTAGCCGCGTTAATTTTTACTGGTATTAACTTTATAGCGTTCACCAGTAGTGCTCAGAGGCAGATTCGTGAAGAACAAACCCAAATTGTAGTTCTGGGTATTGCACAAGATGCGGGCTATCCCCAATTAAACTGTGAGAAGGAATGTTGCCAGCGGGTTTTTAAAAATCCCGCTTTAGCCGAAAAGGTGGTAAGTCTGGCTATTCATAATGAAAAAACCCAACAGTATTTCTTGCTGGAAGCTAGCCCAGATATTAGCGCACAACATCAATACATGCACGAAGAATATGCCGCAACACTTGCGGGCGTATTTGTGAGTCACGCCCATATTGGTCATTATACAGGACTGATGTATTTTGGTAAAGAAGCCGCTAATACAAGCCTGCTTCCTCTCTATGTAATGCCACGTATGCAAAACTTCCTGCTGCAAAATGCGCCTTGGGAAGCGCTTATCAAAAATGAAAATGTAGAACTGCATACCCTTACAGATCATGCTAAATTGCCTTTGGGCGACAGTGTTTTCATTGAGGTTTTCAAAGTTCCCCATCGCGATGAATATTCCGAAACCATTGGCTATAGGATTGTTGGCCCCAATAAATCAGCCCTCTTTATTCCCGATATTGATAAATGGGAGCGCTGGGAAATTGACATCATTAGCTTAATTAAAGAGGTGGACTATGCCTTTCTTGACGCTACTTTTTTCGATGGCAAGGAATTACCCGGAAGGGATATGAGCAGTATTCCCCACCCTTTTGTAGCAGAGAGCATGGCTCGTTTTGCGCATCTACCGCAAGGGGAAAAACGCAAAATATTTTTTATACACCTGAACCACACGAACCCTTTAATAGACCCGCAATCGCAGGCTAGTAAACAGGTGGAAGGAGCAGGATTTAGTATCGCCCGCGAAAAAATGATCTTCCCCCTTTAAATTTCTCCTTACTTTTAGGCATATTCTTTATTATGAAATATTTCCTCGGTCTTAGCCTACTTTGCTTTTTCAATACTCAACTTTTCGCTCAAGTATGGGGGAATTCTACCTATCAAACTCGGGTGCGTTACGAAGAAAATAACCTAGCATTAGGCAATAATGGCACGGGGGCCGACATTAGTATTAGCGCCAAGGGTTTGGCCAATGTAAAGGCCGATGCTTTTGTGGCGGTTTTTAGTGTAAGTCAGGTGGCCAACACGCCTGATGAAGTGCATAAACTCATGCAAGACCGCCTTAATTCCGCTCAAGAAAAATTAAAGGCAATGAGCACTCAGCAGCCCTTAAAGATTCATAGCGATATGATTTCCTTTATTGCGCTGTATGCATATGAAAAGGAAACCAAAATTTTTAGCAAGGATACTTACATCGAAATTCCTGCGGGTTTTGAGCTTAAAAAAAACCTCCATATCGAATACCATAAGCCTGAAGAACTCGATGAGATTAGTATAATACTAGCCCAATCGGAAATATTCGACCTCGTACGGGTGGATTATTTTGCCCAAGATTTAGAAAAAATAAAAACCGAATTAATGGATCGCGCCCTAACTAAATTGGGGGAAAAGAGAGCTAAAATTGAAAAGCTAATGCACCTTAAATTGGATACGCTTAACCTTTCTAGCAGCGATGCTTATCGCGTGGTGTATCCCGCCGAAAGCTACAAGTCCTACCAAAAATACGCGACCGCCTCCCAGTATGGTTCTAAATCGGCTGCGACGCCAGGACAAAGCATTACCCTTTATTATCAGCCCATTATCGACAAAGAATTCGATTTCGTAATTAATCCGATTGTATTAGAACCTGTTGTTCAGGTCATGTACGAGTTAAAGCTAGAGGTTCAAGACGCATCTTATGGACGTAAAAAACGCGAACAGTTGATTTTAAATCCACAAGGTCAATTACTTCCCTTGAGCCGCCCGTAATAAATATCTTTAGGGCTCTTATTTTTGTGCAGCATGAAAAAACTCTTTCGCCTCTTTGTTTTCAGTTTGCTTTTAGGACTAAGCTGCGCTGCTGCGGTCTATTTCTTTTGGTTTAAGCCCAATTATCCCGCTTATGCAAAAAATTTCTTGGTCTTCAATTCCTTCAAAGCAGCCCCCGAAAAGCTTCTCGCTAAGCTTTCGCTAGAAACTTGGCAAAAGCAGGAGCTGCCTGCCGCAGAGCATTATCGCTTGCGCCTCAATCAGACGGATGATTGGCACATTGATACCGAGGATATTAAGAGTTTAGGCAGCACGAATAGTCTTATCATCACCATCGAAACTTGGGGTTCTAAATATTGGCCCAACTACCGTTCTAACCCTCTAGATTGGATACCCGCTTCTACTTATGATGCGAAACTGAGCTCGCTTTTTTTTGCTTTACAAAAACATCCTGGTCCCATTTACCTCCGCCCCAATCCTGAAATGGAAGTCCCCGGCCGTTTTTACCCTTGGCAGGAATATCCCAGCAAGTACATCACCGCCTTTCAACACATTGCCCAGCTGGCCGATTCGCTTTTACCCCAAGCGCAAATGATCTGGGCCCCCGCGGGTTATCCGGGCTGCGAAGAATTTTACCCTGGCGACCAGTGGGTAGATGCCATTAGCATTAGTCTGCAGCCTCCTTCAGAAAATATTCCTAAGGCATATCCGCAGTACGATGACATCAATTACGATTTATACCGTCGCCTCCACCGTTTGCGTTTTTTCTCCCAAAATCTTTTTCTTTTCGCTTCCGCAGATGCGGCCCCAGAAACTGTAGCGGCTATCGACTATTCTGCTTTAGCGAAACACCATGAAAAATACGCCGCTTACGGTTATTCCTCTGCTTACTTTCATCGTCCCATCGCGGCAGAACAAAGTGATACTCTAGCCTTTCGCATCGGCGTTTACGACCCCAATCTTGAGCTGGTAAAAGACAGTGCTGTTCAGCTAGAACACTTCTTTATAAACTTAGGCGATTTTGGCGATTTGAATTTCGAAGCCGAATTTTGGGCCGCGCAAAAAAGGGGACATGATCTTATCATCACCCTCGAAACCATAGAAGATTCGTTGAATGTACGCGACGACAAATGTTTAGAAAACTTGCTTGGCGGTAAATACGATCTTCGTTTAAAAGCTTTCTATAAGCTTATCAATCAAACGCAAAGAAAGGTTTATTTGCGCTTTTCCCAAGAAATGGAAATCCCCATTCAGCGCTACCCTTGGCAAAGTAAAGACCCCTTTTTATACATCGACGCCTACCGTTATTTAATGCTTTTCAGCGACAGCTTAAGCCCGAAAATTAAACGTGTTTGGGGTCCCGCTGGCGACCGCGGCTCTTTAGAATGGTACCCCGGCAACGATGTGGTTGACTATATCAGTTTTGCCATTTACGGCCTACCCGATAAAAATATTGTAGACCCTACTAAACAAGAAGCTTTTGCCGCTATTTATCACCGCAAGTCTTGGCGAATGCGCTTTGCTCCCAAGCCTATTTTCATTACCGAATTTGGAGTAAAAGGCCCCGAAGATTACCAGAAAAACTGGCTCCTTAAAGCTACGGAAACCATCAATAACAGTCCCGAATTAGTCGGTATCAATTACTTTAATAGTCCCGATGTACCGCAGGCCTGGGGCGATATTGAAGCACCCAACTGGAGTGTTAGCCCCGCTACTTTTCGCGCTTTCGCAGATGCGATAAAACGAGATAAGTAATAGGAAAAAGACTCAGGGATTAATTAAAAACTCGGCCATAAAAGCTAAACAGGGTTCGCTTTGATTCTCTAAGGGATTATGCCCGGCATCTTTAATAATCCTCAATTGAGCTTGCGAAAAGAGGTCTAAATACTCCTTTGCAAAACCCCATTTCTGATTATCGCAGTCGCCTCTTAAAATTAAGATGGGAGTATTCAGTTTCGCCAAGCTTCTTCTTTGATTCGCCTGTTCCGCAAAACTCTTAAGCGTCATTATATGACAGTAATAACCACTGCCACCAAGGTAGTTCTTCTCGTTCTTCCTTAAAAAGCAAGCGGTAGATTTAGACAATTCCTGGTTGAGAAGGGTGAAAAAATCATCCATCTCGGCATCTGCAGCTAGTTTAAAATTGAAGTGGTAAGCCCATTTTTCCACCCAACGACTCCGCCAATTGTACACCTTCGCATTCGCCTCAGCATTTGAAAATTGAGGATTGCGTAAGCCTAGGCTATCTGGCGCAAGCTCCTGGGATACCGCTCTATTAATCGGTAAAATGGGGCCTGGTCCTGTGATGATGATTTTCTCAACTCGGTTCTCATGCTCTTGTAAATAATTTATCGCCAAGCAGCTTCCCCAAGAATGGCCATATAAAATAACCCGAGACGCGCCAATTTGGGCAACAATTTCCTGTAAATCTTCCTGATGTCTTTGCACTGAATATTCATGGATATTCGCTAAGCGCGCCGAATTCCCACTGCCTAATTGATCGTAAAAGTAGATGTCGTAGCCTTGCTTGCTAAGCGGCCGCAATGATTCGATTATCGCATCGCTAATCATGCCGCCTGGTCCGCCGTGTAAATAAATGATAGGACTTTCCTTCCGTTCTCCCTGCGCATCTATTTTAAAATAACCAATTTGCGAGCCCGTACTCAAAGACCAATATTGCGTGCCTGCCCGAGCGCTAAAAGGTAGAACCTCATAGTGTTTCGGCACAAATAAAATAGCTCCTAAGATTAGGGAAAGAACTAATAATACCGCTAAAATGATGCGCTTTAGCTTCATCACCTACTAGATTTTGTGCTTTAAAACTCTGGCTAATTCTCCTCTTTAGGCCGAGGCAAGGCTTTAAAATCACTTATCCTTTTGCAGGTGTCGATACCACTTGTGGATTAATTTGCCGGATATAGCTGTAGAAGTCTACCAAATCTTGTGGTACTTTTTCGCGTCCTTCTGGCCAAAGGTAATAAACGTAACCACTTGGTTTTAAATTAGCTTCCACTTTGTATTCCGTGCTTGTACCGTCGCCATCACCTAAAGACTTCACCTCTAAACCTTTGACCAAGTTTAGCATTTGCTCCGCTTGATTTAACTCTTCTACTTTCACCCGACCTATGGTATCCCAGTTTCCTTTCGCGTTAACCGCTAAATACATTCCATCATCTAGCAATCGATATAAAGCAGATTGACCAACTAAGCCACCCCGCGCACCCACGGTAATACTTTCAAAGCTTTTGGCCTTTTTAGGCTTCGCCGTTTCCGCTTTATTATCCACCAAGGAGCAGGCACTAAAAACTAGCAAAAGGGCCGCAAGCCTGTATATTTTCATAGATGAGTGTTTTAAACCAATAGTCAAAGGTAAATAACGTAGGTTATTTAACGTGAATTCGACGTAAAATCAGGCCTCAGACCCCTTGAAAATAGTGGAATTTAAGCCTATGCAGAGAAGCAATAGCGGGCTATTGCAAGAAGCAGAGGCGCGGAAAGCCGCTTTTTAGAAGGGGACTAAATAGTTTTCCAATAAAAGTGAAAACACTTCATCTGGTTCCTTTGCTGTAGCCCGCTACAGTTGAACGATCTAGACTTGTCTTTTTCTTTTTATTGAAAATCTGAGGCTATGATTTATAGTCGAACTCACGTTATTTAGATTCTTTCTGATGCGATTAATCCTTAATTTGGAGCTTCAAAAATCACCAAAACCATTTACATGTATAGTCTCGAAGAACTGAGTAAAGTTCATCAGCGAAAGCAGCTTATGGATTTAGCCAATGAAAAAGGCATGAACATCCATAAGGTTTTGCGCAATCAGCGCTATGAAGAGGAGCTGAAACTCTTACAAACCGAATTAGTAAACCTCCAACGCTGGGTGGCTAAACATAAACTACGAGTGGCGGTATTATTTGAAGGACGCGATGCCGCGGGAAAAGGCGGGTCCATAAAACGCTTTGCCGAACATCTTAATCCACGCTCCATGCGGGTGGTGGCCTTATCTAAGCCCACTGAAGTAGATAAAGGTCAATGGTATTTCCGTCGTTATATTAAAGAAATGCCCCATCCTGGTGAAATCGTTTTTTTCGACCGCAGCTGGTATAATCGTGCTGTGGTAGAACCAGTTATGGGCTTCTGCTCCAAAGCAGAATACAAACGCTTTATGGTGCAAGTTCCCGCCTTCGAACACATGCTGTATGAAGACGGCGTAATTCTAATTAAATTTTGGTTTTCCATCTCCAAAGATGAACAGGCAAAACGCTTTAAATCGCGCATGAGCAATCCCCTTAAAGAGTGGAAGTTCTCGCCGGTAGATATGATGGGGCAAAAGCTTTGGGATTCTTACACCCATTATAAAGAAAGGATGTTTTCTAAAAGTCACACCACTTTTAGTCCGTGGATAATCATTAAAACCAACAACAAGCGCGAGGCTCGCTTAGAAAGCATTCGCTACGTTTTATCGCAGTTCGATTATAGTGCTCGCAAAAACAATCAAACCACTTTACTTCCCGATCCTAACGTTGTGCTGCGCTACTACCGCCACATTGAACAAATAGACATTTAAGATGAACGCTAAAAATAAGCTCCTCGATCTTTCCGCCGAAGACCTCGAACTACTCAATTCACCTTTAGGCCTAAAGCAACTTTTTGCGGAGAAGAAGGTTGACGTTTACCGTGCCCTAAGATTAGCTAAGTATGAAGTGCGCCTGCGTGAATTACAAGCAGAACTTATTAAAGTTCAAAATTCCCTCATTGAAAATAACAGGAAGGTAGTGGTCCTTTTCGAAGGACGCGATGCAGCAGGTAAAGGTGGTGCCATTCGTCGAATCTCTGCCCATATCAATCCAAGGCATTATCGCATTGTGGCCCTTCCTAAACCCAGCGAAGAAGAAGAGGGACAGTGGTACTTTCAGCGTTATGTGAACAAATTACCCATGCCTGGCGAAATCGTTTTCTTCGATCGTAGTTGGTATAACCGCGCGGTAGTGGAACCTGTAAACGGCTTTTGTAGCCCCAGGCAGTATGAGATTTTCATGAACCAGGTAAACGATTTCGAACGCATGATTTCAGAATCAGACACCACCCTCATTAAACTTTACTTCTCCATTAGCAAGGAAGAACAAGCCGCTCGTTTTAAAGACATAAAAAGCAGTCCACTCAAGCGCTGGAAAATCACTAAGGTAGATGAGCAAGCCCAAGAATTGTGGGATAAATACACGGAGTACAAGGTAGAGATGTTTCAAAAAACCAATACCACAATAGCTCCTTGGCATATTATTCAAGCTGATCATAAAACCGAAGCACGGATAGAAGCTTTGGAGATTATTTTGGAGAAGTTGAGGGTGGTTTAGAGTTCAGAGATGTGAGTACAGGGATGTGAGTAGTGAGTAGTGAGATTGGTTTGATGAATATTAGGATGTGAGGACTGCTAAAATAAGATTACGTAAATCGATGTGTCTGGGGCAATGGAAGGCAGAGGGAGGAATTGGGTTTTATTATAGCCAAGCAATTTTTAGAGTACAGAGATGTGAGTAGTGAGTAGTGAGATTGGTTTGATCAATACTAGAATGTGAGGACTGCTAAAATAAGAATCCGTAAATCGTTGTTTATGAGGCTATGGAAGGCAGAGGGAGGAATTCGGTTTTATCCTAGGCAAGTGATTTATTTTAGAGTACAGAGATGTGAGTAGTGAGTAGTGAGTAGTGAGTAGTGAGTAGTGAGATTGGTTTGATCAATACTAGAATGTGAGGACTGCTAAAATAAGAATCCGTAAATCGTTGTTTATGAGGCTATGGGAGGCAGAGGGAGGAATTCGGTTTTATCCTAGGTAAGTGATTTATTTTAGAGTACAGAGATATGAGTAGTGAGTAGATACTATTATATTATTTATTTGTTAGCATTTATATACAGCCAGACCGAACAAATCAAACACTTAACTAAACAAAAAGTAGCCATGTCAGTTTTGAGACGGCTTCGTTCAAATTAATTCCTACTTCTTAATAAACTTACTGGAGAAAATAGTTCCATTTGCCAGCCTTCCTTTGATATAATAAATCCCAAGAGCAAGATCCTCAACATTAAAATAGAATTGTTGCACTTGTGGGGTTGTTTTCTTATGCTCACGGCCCATAGCATCAACAATGCTCAACTCAGCAATTTCTGAGGAAGCTTTTATTTGGATCTCATGATCTGCTAAATTTGGTAAGACTTCAAGACGAGCGCTTTCTACCTCAAGAAAATTCTCATCAAGAGAAAGGTAGTTAGCACCGTTGGTATCAACGAACAAAATCCTATCTCCCGATCCTCGAGAACCAATATCTAAATTAATAATGACTCTTCCATCGGATAGAACAAAGGCGTTCTCCAGCCTTATATCTCCATCATAAGTGAAGTCGTTCGTGATCAAAGATTTTTCGTACAACATTTCAGATTCCTTATACAACCTTAGTAAAACTGTTTGACCAGCAGCTAGACCAAATTGCAATGTGTCTCTGTATTGTTCGATCTCTTCCGCATAAAGAGTGAAGGGGCCTTTGTTACGAATAAGGTAACGACGGTTATAAATTGGAAACCTCGAAGTATCTGGGTGGTACTTAAGCGAATCCACAACTAAAACGGTATCTATCAAAGAATCCACTAGTCTTTCTGAAGTTATCGTTCTCTTAAAGATGTTGGTGGTTGGGTAAAACTCCGTACTATCCCTTATGAAACCAAAGCCATAAACATCCACCTCAGTTATCTCGCTTGGCCAAACTTTAGGAGTAGTCAGTTGATTTAAATCTTTTAAATCAACAATACTGTAGAAATTCTCAATGCCTATAGGATTTCCATTCAAATTCCATTTTATGAAATTAGCAAAGGCATAAGCAGAATCTGATTGAGAATCAAAGGGGGAAAAAACAGTAAACTCAGAAAGTGAATAACCCTGTCTTGACGGGTATTGCGCGGCAATGCTGTCATAGGGAATACTTAAGGTGGTGTCACCGTTTAATTCATTGAGCGCAAAAAACTCTTTCTTTAATTTATTATCAATCCAGAAAGTTGAATTTGATGCAACTGTAACCTGCGTGCCATTACTGTAGGGTATATAGACGGACCCTTCGCCCTTCCACAGGAAGCTGTCACTTCCATATACATGGTACGAAAAGCATTGTGATAGCGTGGCCTGATTTCTATAGCCATCATAAGTTGTGGTGTCGGAAAACCTTAGATACCCAATTGAATTCGTCCAAGAGATTCCTCTACCGACTGGGCAATCTTGATTTAAACTGTTCAAATCAAAAAGTTGAACATTGCCCCCCCTAGAGTCCGATTTAAGTAAACGTGGATAGTCTGTCCAAGCTGAAACCCGATATCTCCCTATTGACGCCATCATGATTGAGTCTCCAACTACAAATAGATTAAAATGAGTAGACCTTCCTGGATAATTTGACATTAAATCGTTCGATTTAAATGTTCCCTGAGCTCTAGCGGATGAGGAAATGCTAAGAAGAAAAATTATCAATGATATAAATCTCATTATTGAACTAGGAGCTTTTTACTATTGATCAAGCCCTCCAAAGAAAGCGAAATCTTTCATGGTAAATTGGTTTTAATAAACAGCTTTATAAATATATAAACAAAGCGGACCTTTCCAAATTTTCAAAACACGAAAGGCTGCGCTGGAAAAAACCGTTACTCATTGGATGACAAATGCGTTTTCGCAGGACAGCTTTGCAATTAAAAAGAGAAATACAAATGCTAACAATGCATAAGCACAAAACGGCTTGCGATGCTTGCGGCTCCGTCCGTTCGCTTTTTGATAAAAGACATATTTTCGATATTTACCAAACAGAGCGAGAAGCCGTTCAGTGCTTATGCGAACCGTTATCTGTAACTTTCTTGTGTGATAATATTGTCAAATCAACTTCCCTTTAAAAAGACAAAGCATGCCGCAACCACGCGACTTAGCTCCCCTTCTGGGCCCAAAGGGCGGGATAGTCGATACAGTAAGATCCCTCTTAGCCACCCTCATTAAAAACCGCAGCTTCCAAGCCTACCGCGCATCAATCTCACTACTCACTACTCTGTACTCCGTACTCACTACTCTACTTATACCCCTCGGCCTGCAATAGAAACAATTCCGCATAAAGCTTTGGGTCCGCTAAAAGCTCTTCGTGACTGCCAATCTGGTGCACGCGTCCGTCTTTTAAAACTAAGATGCGATCGGCAATGCGTACGGTACTAAAACGGTGTGAAATAATAACGGCAGTTTTGCCTTGGGTAAGTTTGATAAACCGATCGAAAGCCTCAGTTTCCGCGCGGGCATCCAAGGCAGATGTCGGTTCGTCTAAAACTAAAACCTCGGCGTCTTTCATGTACGCCCGGGCGATGGCGATTTTTTGCCACTGTCCACCCGAAAGGTCTTTTCCATTTTTAAAGCGCTTGCCCAATTGTTGGTCGTAACCCAAAGGCAAACTCTCCACTACCTCTGTGGCCAGACTTTTATAAGCGGCGGCATCAAGGCGATCTGTTTCTTTAATGGCATCAATTTTACCTACGGCAATATTTTCACGTAGACTTAATTCGAATTTTACGAAATCCTGAAAAATTACCCCAAAATACTGCTGGTAGGCCTCGCGGTTGAAATCAGAAATGGGAATATTATCCAAATAGATAGTGCCCTCAGAGGTTTTGTAAAACTGTAGAAGGAGTTTAATCAAGGTGGTTTTGCCCGCGCCATTCTCGCCCACGAAAGCTAATTTTTCGCCTGCTTTCAGCGTAAAACTAATATCGCGGACCACCCAGTGCTCGCTATTGGGATATTTAAAACCCACCTTCTCAAAGCGGAAACCCACTTTTATGGTGGCAGGCAAGGGAAGATTTTTCTGATCAAGCTGTTTTTCGAATTGCATATCTAAAAACTCGAAATAATCTTGTAGGTACAGCGCTCTTTCCGTTATAGCGGTGAAGCGCCCAAAGAAGCCCTGCAGCTGATTTCTACTGCGATTAAAAGAACCCGCTAAAAAGGTCATATCGCCCAGACTAAATACCGCGCCTACCGTTTGGTAGACTATACTCGCATAGGCTGCATAATAGGCCGTGGTACCTAAGAGATTAAAGAAGCCGCCCCACAAAGCGCGCTTCTGGGCCAAGCTTTTCGAAGCAAGGTAATATTGGTCGGAAAGACTTTTAAAACGCTCGGCAATATAATCGGCGAGGCCAAAAAGTTTTACTTCCTTAGCGGTTAAGTCGCTGGCTCCGGCATAGCGGAGATAGTCTAGTTCGCGACGTTCTTGGGTCCATCCGCGCACCAGCGAATAAGAGGTACCACTAAATTTTATTTCGTTCCAAATGGTAGGAATAATGCTAATCAGCAAGAGGATTATTAACCAAGGTTGAAAGCTAATCACCCCAATTAATAGGGATATAATCACCACCGTATCTTGGGCCTGACTGAGAACATTCGACATAAGTCCAACCCGCCCCGTAGTTTGCCGGCGCGCCCGTTCCAGCTTATCGTAAAATTCTGAATCCTCTAATTGGTCGAGGTTTATTTCGGAGGTTTTACGAATAATTTGCACCGAAGAACGAATGGAATACTGATCTCCTAAAAGGGAATCGCTCAGGCTGATACCGCGCGAAAAGAAATCGGAAAGCAGAGCCAAAAGCAGCTCTAAACCAATCAGCCCCCCGAGGCGATAAAAGTCTTTAGCGGCCGCATCAATTTGCAGCACCACTTCGTCTACAATCTCTTTACCCACCCATAGCATAAGCAAGGGTAAGATGGCACTGAGCAGACGCAAAAACACATTGCTATAAAACAGCAAAGGATTAACAGTGCGTATCTCTTTAAAAAAGCGGGGAATAAACTTCAGCGCAGCAAAGCTCTCTTTGAAGTTTATTGTATTGGTTTCGAATGAAGTAGACAGGGTAGAATGGTATAATTTGAAAGCGCGAAATTAGGAATTTTAATGGAGAGTATTTAGTAATTAGCGCACTGTACTTTTAACTTGCATACAAGTGTGAGTAGTGGTAATACTGGCGGTTTAAGTTTCACATCTAGCACTATCATTCTCCATTTAAATGCTCGGCTAGTCCATATCCCATGCTAAAACAAGCTTGTAATAAATAGCCACCAGTAGGTGCATCCCAGTCTAACATTTCACCGATGCAGTACTGCCCTGGCAATGCTTTCAGCTGGAAATTTTCATCTACCTCACTTAGGCTTATCCCTCCTACAGTGGAGATCGCAGCATCTATTTCACTAGTACCGATAACTACTAAGGGGAAAGCTTTAATCTTTTGCGCTAGTTTATCTTTTTCTAAAAACTCCTCTTTCGGGAGATAGGCCTTTAGCAATGCTATTTGCGTAGTACTAAGTTTTAAATCATTCTTTAAAGTGTCACTTAGCTTTTGGTAACGCGACCGTTTTAGCTTTGAGAAAACCCGTCCCTCTGTCAAAGTAGTCTTAAAGTCTACATAAATCGTAGCTGCTTTTCCTTGTTTCAGCCTTTGTCGTATAATGGGGCTAAGGGCATAAATTGCATTGCCCTCCATCCCCTGTTTAGTAATAACTGCCTCCCCTTTTTGTGTTTTCCTACCACATGAAATCGCAATATTTTTAAGTGGGGCGGCCTCATGTCGCGCAATGAAACCTGGATCCCAGTTTATGGTATAGGCACAGTTTGAAGCTTGAAAAGGAATGGTCTCAATACCCTTATCTGCGAAAGCGGAAAGCCATGAGCCGTCTGAACCCGTTACTTTCCAGCTAGCACCACCTAAGGCGAAAATCTGAATATCGGACTCAAGCGAATCGTCCTCGTTAAAAATTAACTCATTATTCTCGCCCCAACCTTGCCACGTTTTTCCGAATTCAGTCCTTACCTGCCTTTCTGCTAAAAGCGCTTCAATGGCCTGCAGAACTTCAATGGGTTTGATACCCTTTAATGGAAACACTCGATTGCTAGTGCCAGTATACATAGGAATACCGATTGATTCTAGCCAATTCTGTAAATCCTTGTTATCAAAGTTTAGGAGGGATTTTTCTAAAAATGAAGAGGGCGTATAACGCGCAATAAAATTCTGGATGGCTTCCCCATGGGTGAGATTAAAGCCACCCTTGCCTGCTACTAGGAACTTTCGCCCGAGCGCTTTTTTTTTTCGAAGATGGTTACGGAAAATTTTTCCGGATCCAAGAAAGCAGCCACGGCCATTGCCGCGGGTCCACCACCAATAATAGAAACTGACTTTTTCATTTTCATCTATTGGCCAAAAATATCAATATTAAAGTCACAGCTCACTGACAATTCTGTTTTCTTGGTAATATTCTCCAAGCGCTCCTCTGCTGTACTCCAATAATAAGGGGTCATTTTTAAAAGAGAGAGCACCTCTTCGGCACTGCCCATTTCTATTTTAAAGCTAGTACGCTCGCGGTGTAAATGCTGAAAAGATGCAGACATCTTCTCTAAAATATTGGTTGTATGCGGCCTAAAATTCTCGTAAATCAGCTCGGCAATCTCACGTAAGTGATTGGGAGCTGGACTTACCACTATGGCATAACCTTGTGTTGATAAAATGCGTTTAAACTCTTCCGCCATTACCGGAGAAAAAACGGAAAGAATAAGGTCTACACTGGCTTTAGCGACGGGTAAATTATAAATGGAACTAACAAAATAGAAGTTGCTTTTATACTTTCCAGCAGCATTTTTTACCGCGTATTTAGAAATATCAGTGCCCCAAATTTTAGTGTTTAAACCTGGTAGCTCATTAAGGGCTTTTTGGGAATAATAACCTTCGCCACAGCCCGCATCAAAGGCGATAATATTAGAGGAGCTAAAAGATAGTTTCTTCGCTACCAGACTTTTAATGCTTTCTATGAGTGGATCGTAAAAGCCCAATTCTAAAAACTCTCTACGGGCGCTAATCATCATTTGATTGTCGCCGGGGTCTTTTGACTTTTTTTGGTTTACTGGCAATAAATTTAAATACCCCTGTTTCGCTAAATCGAAACTATGCTTGTTTTCGCAAACATAAGTTCTCTCTTCCGAGGGAACTAAAGGACTTTGGCAATATGGACAGATTAAGATGGACATTTAAATAAGCACTTCGCCTAATCAGTTTTATGAGTTTCAGACCCTAAAATTAGCACTGCCATTATAAATCATAACGCACCCCAAATAAAACATAGCGGGGCAAGACATTATAGGCAGTGGTAGAAATAAGGTTGGCACTTAAGGCATCTTCTCTAATAAACTCGGTATTTAAAATATTGAGACCTTCGATACTATAGAGCCAAGGACTGCCCTTTTTTTGATATTCTACACTAGCATTTAGAAAATCGAAGCTCGTGCGGGTATCGCTTCCAGGGTTGCCATAATTGCTATAACTGTAATCTACACGGGCTACGAAACTCTTTAAGAATACTGCGCTTAACTCTGCACTAGGTGTATGCGTGGTGAAAACGCTGGCGCTGCGGGCACCGCTGTAATCATTCTGGCGGAAGCTGTAGTTTAAGTCAAGATTAGGCCACTTTTTAAAATTAGTTCCAAAACCAAGTTGGTAATTTTGCGTGAAAGTATTGTTGGTGTTTAAAATATCATTCACCGTATTTTCTATGGTTAGGTAAGAATACGAAACTCTAAAGTCGGTTTTAAATTTCTTAAACTTACGCGAGTAGGAACCAAAGCCAGTAATCGACTCGTTATAGCCAATGGCATTGATAGGAGAAAAAACTTGCTGTAAACCTATATAACGCACCGCGTTATTAATGGGATCTAAGGTGCGGGCATAATTTAAACCCGCAAAAATGGTAGTGAAATTAAAGAGATTAAAATCGCGGTAAAACAAGCTTACATTATGCGACCGGGAGTAGTTTAAGCTATCGTTTCCAGTAAATAAACTGTTATAACCTCTTAAAATTAAGCCGTTCATAATCTGGTTTACATCATTAAACTGGGCCTGCATAGAATATCGTAAATCAATCCCGCGACTGTTACTAATATCGTATTTTAAAAGGGCATCGGGCAATAAAACCTGATAATCTCTAATACGCTCATCGCCTGCTTGTAAATCTCGTACTTGGTAATAATGCCAGTTCGCTCCAGGGCGGAAGGTGAACTTGCCCAATTTGGTTTTGTAGTGAATGCCACCAAAACCATCAATCAAGGTAAAGTCTACCGTATTTTGTAAAATGGGATTGCTGAAATCATTGGATTGCCCAGGTACTCCTTCACCAATATTATTTTGGTAATCTTGGGTACTTAGGTTCCCGCCCACATTAAATTCGAAATGATTATTGGTATTTAAAACCCAGTAATAACTCGCTCTACCTTCTAAGCTTTCGCTATTGGTTAAATTAGTTTGAAGAAGCCTAAATACATTGGTATCTACGAAAGTAAAAGGCGCGCCAAAGGGTTGATTTTGAGCCTGCAAAGCCAACAATGGGTCTTGTTGCTTGCGCAGATGTTGTGCTTCGAAAGAGAAGACATTTTCGCCATTATTAAAAAAGAGCTCTAAGCTTTGCTGAATTGACCAAGGCTTTTGGGCTTCTTGGGTGCTTAGATTATTGCTAAACAATCCAAAATCAGAAGCCAATACGCTCGTGCTTAACTGATCGGAAATTTTAAAGAATGCATCGTAGTTTACATATACGCCTTTTTTAGGCTCATAGGTGGCCGAAAACTTAGCTAAAACCGCTTGAGAATGCTGGTAGTTTTCCGTGTTCAAGGTTTCGATAATACCGTTAGGACTCAAACTATCTAAGCCAATGTAGGTACGCGTGGTGGAATAAGGACTACTGGTTACCGCATCATTAGCAATTACAAATCCCGCTAAGGTTAAATCTTTGCGAGGATTATAGCTAAAGTTTGCTGCCCCAAAACGACCGATACCATAGTCGGCGCGATTGTTTTGTCCTAGGGGAATACCAAGGTCATCTTGTGCAAAATTTAATTGAAAACCCGAACGTCCGGTTAAATTTCTGAAACCGCCGCTAAAACGAAAATAATCGCGCGCCGTAAATGCGGCCTTGCCAATATTATTTATATCACCAATAAGGTTGAAGCTGGCCTTAGGACTGTAGTAAAACGCATTACCGTGAGCATAATAACGCTCAGGATCACCTACTTTCGCCTCAGCATCACCAAACCAAAGGTTCTTCTTGCCTTCTTTTAGTTTAATATTTAAAGCGATACGATCGTCGGAGCTCAATCCTTTTAAGGGTGAAATTTCCTCGTAATTGCGAAGGACCTGAACTTTATCAATCGCATCTGCCGGAAGGTTTTTTACTGCTACTTTGGTATCGCCGTCAAAAAACTCTTTGCCTTCCACTAAAATCTTTTCCACCTTTTTGCCTTCTACGGTAACTTGGCCATCTTCATCTACCTCAAAACCTGGTAGTTTTTCGAGAACATTTTCGAGTTTTTGCTCTTCACCATTGGTAAAAGCATCAGCCTGATAGCTAATTGTATCGCCGCTAATTACAATGGGCATTTCTTCAACGACCTCAGCCTGCTGCAGTAAGTTTACATCCGTTTGCAAAACTACCTCGGTAAGACTTTGATCTTTAGACTCCCCCGTTTTAAAAGCCTTTTCATAAGGTTTCAATCCAAAATAACTAACCTTTAAGATATAGCTTTCGTTGGCCTTTAATTGCAAACGATATTCCCCTTCTGAATTAGTAAATCCATAGGTAGCCATGCTACTATCTACAGCATTAAGGACTAAAATATTAGCCATTTCTAGGGGCTGATTTTGGTCGTCTTTAACTGTCCCTTTTACAAAAACATTTTGGGCAGACATGCTTAGGGCAATCACACTAAGCAAGCCCGTGATAAATAGATTTTTCATGGAAATAAATTAACCTCCGATACGAATCTCCATGGAACCACGGCCACTGCGACCACCGCGTGAGCCGCCGTACATTTCGCGCATTTCCTCCATTTTTTCACGGCTAATTTTTTCAAACTCAGTGCGAGAAACTTGCTCGCCATTTTCGGGCATTTTAATCTCTGCTGCTTCGGTAGTACTTATACTCACCTTGGTGCACAAAACGGTGCTTTGGCCATCATAAACTTCCAGTATTAAACCAGGCAAGCCGCTGTATTTTCCTGGACCATGACTAACCGGTATTTGCATAGAGTACCAAGCAACTATTTCTACCGTATCGTTAATGATGGTGTCTTTTACTTCCCCGTCTACCATTTCTGTTTTAGAAACCACAAAAACGCGTTCTGCGGTAGCCTTATTACAGATGTAATTACCAATGCTTTTGGTTTCTTTACCCAATTTCCATTCTAAGGTTTCGATGGAATCTTCAATTAAGAATAGTTTTCCGAAAAGATCCTGCTCTTGCTTAATGGTAGACTCCTTTAAATTGCGGTAGTAAGTACCCGAAGCGCCGGTCATCATACTTAAAAAACGCATGCCTCTTTCTCCCTCTTTCTCTAAAGCTACCACCTCTTCATAAAGCGATTCGTTGCGATTAAAGCTAAGGGTATATTCTTTTTGCATGGCTTTAGACATGCGTTCTTCGATACGTTTTTTCTGCTCAGGGGTAATCTCTGCGCTTTCGAGCTTCATAGGAATTGAGCCCGCTGTTTTATAGGTAGCCGAACCGTTAATCTTCTGAGCGCTAAGACTGAGACTGCTAAAACAAATAACTAAAAATAATAGTAGCTTCTTCATAAAAATATTGCTTGATATAGTAAAAGCAAATATGCTCCAAATACATTTGTGAAATGCTTAGAGTTAGGTTAAAAATAATAGTTTAATCAAAAAGAGAAATTTCCTCTAGAAAAAAGTTGAATTAATCGTTGCTATACTTTTCGAGGATACGCTTTAACTCATCTACATTAATAGGCTTCGTTAGGTAGTCTGTCATTCCAGCATCTAAAAACCTTTCCCGATCTCCTTGCATGGTATGAGCAGTTAAGGCAACGATGGGAGGCGCCTTGTCAGCGAGGGTTTCGTTAATCTGTTGTGTGGCTTCGATACCACCTAATACCGGCATCTCTATGTCCATGAAAACTAAATCATAATGTTTGGACGAGACAGCTTCAACCGCTTCTTCACCATTTACAGCGAAATCAAGATTTAACTGAATTCTTTTAAATAAAAGATCCGCCAACTTGCGATTTATCTCGTTATCCTCTGCCATCAATAGGCTAAGACTTTGTTTCATTTCCCCAGAGATTATGGGCAAAGGTACTCAAATTAATTTCTCTAACCGAGTCTATAACGTTTGCCAGGCATGCTAACTAAGAGACCTTTAAGCTCTAAATTCATTAACTGGACCAGTAACTTACTCATCGGTAATTCTAACTTATTCGCCAACCATTCGATTTCTTTCGGTTGTGAGTCGGCTCCGATAGCACTAATTAGATTCTGCTCCTCGGCGCTCATGTCATCAAATAGAGGTAGTTGCGCTTGTTGAACCTGTTCTTTCTGTTGCCAACGCATTATGTATTCTATGTCTTTGGTTGACTCTAACAAATTAGCGCGGTTACTTTTTATTAGCAAATTGCAACCTTCACTAAAGGTATCACGGTAGCGGCCTGGCACGGCAAAAACATCACGATTATATTGAAAGGCCAGATCGGCGGTAATCAAGGCACCACCTTTTCGAGCGGCTTCTACTACAATCACCGCATCGCTCATACCGGCAATAATGCGATTTCGTTTGGGGAAATTTTCTCGATCGGGCTTTGATTCACTTAAAAACTCAGTAATAATAGCCCCACCTTTTTCAAGAATATCCGCCGCAAGGCCCCGATGTAAGGCAGGATAAATACTATCCAAACCATGAGCTACCACAGCAATTGTTTTTAAATTGTGATTAACAGATTCTCGGTGGGCAATGGCGTCTACTCCATAAGCCAATCCGCTAATTACTTGGGGCTGGAAGGCCTTTAAATCGGGCATAAAATCTTCTAAAAAACCCCGCCCATACTCGGTTACTGAGCGCGTTCCTACAATGGCTAAAGAACGACTTGGGTTAAGGTTGAGATTCCCTTTTTGATAGAGAATTACAGGCGCATCAGCACAATGTTTTAGGCGACGAGGGAAACTAGCGTCCTTATAAAAATGCATTAGAAAGGCATTCTTATCTATAAAGCTCATTTCTTTTTCGGCCCTTTTCAGGGGATACTCAGCTCTTAAGCTCGCACGAACTTTAATGTTTACTCCAGTGATGGCAGCAAGGCCCTTATCCGTTTCTTTAAAAATAGCTTCGGCCGAGCCAAGGTTATCAATTAGGTTTTTTGCTAAGATGGGGCCTACACCATCGCATAGGCTTAATGCGATACGATAAAGAGTATCGGGATGGTTTACAGTCATACAATCAGGTTATTGGTCGCCTAAATATAGCATTTTGTCTAAAACCGCTTATCAATTGGAGCATTTTTGTAACTTCGCCTTTAGCTTCATTTATCAGAAAAGACCGTGCAAAGTACTATTGACCAACATTTAGGGAATTTATTATACTATCACGAATGCGTTGTAGTGCCCAATTTTGGGGCTTTCTTAACGCGTTACTTCCCTGCGGAGATCAATTCTGCAACGCATATGATGCGCCCCCCTTCAAAACGGGTGGCCTTTAATGCTCGGGTAAATGAAAATGATGGATTGTTAGCAAAACACATTGCGGCCGTTGATGGGGTTAGCTATGAAAAAGCCATAGAAAGCATCGAGATATCTGTTCGCAGTTGGAAAAAAGTCTTACGCGCAGGCAAAAAAGTTAATCTAATCGGAATTGGTAGGCTTTACATGGATAGTATGGGTAAACTTCAGTTTAACCCAGCCCATGATATTAACTACGACCTTCACTCATACGGTCTCAACATTTTTAGAGCAAATGCAATGGAGAGAGAGGCAGAGATTAAAAAGTCGGTGAATAAAGCGATTGAAAAACATCAAGGTAAAAAAGTCACTAACAGAGGTAAGTCTGCTGCCAAAGGAACTAAAGAACCCTCTAAAACCAATTGGCTAAAGTGGGTGGCCACTCTAGGCCCAGTAGCGGCTCTGCTTATCGTGGGCAGTTATTATTACACTCAAGAAAGAGAAACCTTTAATAATGTATCCGGCTTTGTGCTCGATATTTTCGAAACCAACAAACCAGCAGATGAAGCTAGTGATGAAGCTAACATAGAGGAGTCTTCGAGCCTCAGCTTTGAAGAAGCGGAAAAGCTCAATAAGAATTTTGGCCCTGAAGATGATATTTTAAGTGAAATTGAAACCGAAAGTGTTGTAGAAGAAAGCCTTCAAAATGCTGAAGAGCCTGTTGTTACTGAAATTGCAGCCGCGTCAATTGAAGAAGCGATAGTTGAAACCAATAGTGCTGCGGTAGAGACTGTTGAGCCTGTGGAGGGAAAAGAAAGTGAAACTATTACTGAGCAACCCAATAAAGAAACAAAGGTTACCACTGAGCCTCTCGTTAATTACGATTATAACGCCTTTGCGGAGAAGCCTCTTTATAATGTTAAAAAACGTCCAGATTCTTTGTCTCGTGATAACTATGAAGAGACGGAAAGAGGCAACCCTTACTCTAGCTTAAATCAGAGAAAGCTAAATAGCCAAAAACAAAGCAGTGCTGAAACTCGCAGCACGATGCCCAAGGTTGAGACCCCAGCAACTACTAAAATAGAAAGTCCCAAAGACGTCAGGCCCATTACTAGTAGTGCAGTAAACCGCCCAGTTGAAGCGGGTAGCTTCCAAATTATAGTTGGCGCATTTTCAGATGCCAACAATGCACGTAACTACGTATCTCAGCTGCAAGCGCAAGGTTTCGATGCTTATATAAGCGAAAGTAGTCGGTTAAATCGTGTTGCTATTGGTTCCTTCCCAAGTGCGGATGCCGCAAGTGAAAGCTTAACAAAAATTAAACGTGATGTTGCAGCGGGAGCATGGCTTAACGCATTATAATGATGTAGCTTTGCCGAAAATTTGGCAATGAAAGCAAAAACTCCTTCTGATTCACTTACGATAATGACCGAAATCGTTCTTCCGAACGATACCAATAACCTTAAAAATCTTTTTGGAGGCCAGCTTTTAAGTTGGATGGATCGTTGCGCTGCAATTGCTGCTCATCGCCATTGTCGTCGTATTGTCGTAACTGCCTCAGTAAACAATGTTTCCTTTAATCAAGCTATTCCACAAGGAGCTATTGTAACTTTAGAAGCCAAAGTATCACGAGCCTTTAGCTCTAGCATGGAGGTATTTGTTGATGTTTATATCGAAGACCAAACTATTGCAGGAAAGAAGTCTAAAGCAAATGAAGCGATATACACTTTTGTAGCGGTTGACCAATTAGGCAACCCCATTAACATTCCGCAAATTGAACCTGAAACGAAGATTGAAAAGGACCGTTACGAAGGTGCGATGCGACGCAGACAATTAGCCCTTATTCTTTCTGGCAAGATGGATCCCTCTGAGGCCACGGAACTAAAGAAGCTCTTTTTAGGGGAAGATTTTGAGAAAAAGGATTCTTAAAAATCTAAGTGCAAAGAGCATAGTTATCCAATATAAAAGGGATTTGAGGCCTAATTTTACTTGGAAATTAGGGAATTAGAAATATCGAAAAGAAGGACAGTAGTACTAATAAGTAGATGGAGTCTTTTACCCAGCGGTTTTGCACGGCTTCGATAGTTAATGATAAGGCATACGCAATACTATAAACCAGCATACTAAGCCAAAAGGTTTTATTACCCAAACTGAAGCTTGCTAGAATTAGCAATACGATTAGAATTACCCATAAATCGACCACCTTTCTTTGCAAGTTATTTAAGCGATTCTTAATTGATAAAAGAATTAGGATGCTGAAAACGGCTAGCATCGGCCAAATCAATAAACCGTAATTATCGATCCAACTTACCGAAGGCAAGCCAATGCTTAAGGCGGTAAGAGAGTTCTTATAACTGGTAAAAGAATCTACGCCGAACCAGCCTTCTACCGCTACTACAAAATAAGTTGCCGCCCCATAACCCAAGATAATCGCTGCTATACTTTTGGCGGTAAATTTGGCGCTTAGCAATAAGGTCGCTAGAATAATAATAGCAAAGAAGATAGCTTCTGGTACCTGATAGCTGACAAAGCCCGCTAAAAGACTGAGAAGAAACACGGCTTCCTCTATTCTACTTTCCCTTTGCACCAAAGCTTGCAAAAGCAAAAGTAAAATTAGCCCCAGTCCTAAAAGCCAATAGCTTGGACTATCGTTAAGGCCTACAAACAAACTTAAAGAAGCAATAACTGCAATAAAGGTAGAATGATAATTTCCCTCAAAGATGTGCAAGCGGTTTTGCGCTTCATTAAAGATAAAAGCAAATAATAAAAGGCTTAGAATAAAAATAATCTTAGCCAAAAAAGGAGAAATGCTTTGGTTAGACGCAAGGCTTATGGAGTTAACTACCAGCAACTTATCGTCAATCCAAAATACTGACAAACCAACAAGCAAGCTCAAGGCTATGCTATTTAGCATGCTTCTAATGCCTATATTGGAAAAGAGTCTTGCAAACATCTAGGCTTTTTAGCTACTTTTGACACACAAAATTTTGGTCATGCAAATTAAGGATATCGTATACGCCTTGGGCGATTTTTTTCTTTGGACTTTTGAAATACTCGGTACATTAGGAAATGTACCCAATATTATTTTCTCAAGCATTATTGCTATTCTCTTTCTATATTGGATGAAAGAAATGGCGGGTCACGCTAGTCGCGGAGAAAAATAGATTACAGATCGAAGCCGATATCTTTTCGGTATTCTATCCCTTCATAACATATGGCTTTGATTCCGGCATAAGATCGGGACAAAGCCTCTTCTTTGCTGCTTCCCAAAGCACTAATAGCTATTACCCGTCCACCATTGGTAACAATCTTGTCTTCCAATAATTTAGTACCAGCATGAAAAGCTAGGACTTCTTTTAATTTATCAAGGCCGCTAATTTCCTTTCCCTTAGGATAAGTTCCTGGGTAACCTTCAGAAACCGCCATAACAGTGGTGGCAAACTCCTCACTAATTTCGAGTTTTTCTTCGGCTAGTTTTCCTTCAGCAGTCGCTTTAAGATGTTGCAAGAAGTCGCTTTTGATTCGTGGCATTACTACTTCCGTTTCCGGGTCGCCCATTCTCACGTTGTATTCAATAACCATCGGTTCTCCTTGAACTTCGATAAGGCCTATAAAAACAAATCCCACGTAAGTAAAATCTGCCTCATTTAGTCCTTTAACCGTTGGTTCAACAATGCGGCTAATCACCTTTTCCATCATGGTACTATCTACAAAGCTAACGGGGGAAACCGCTCCCATGCCGCCTGTATTTGGGCCCGTATCGCCTTCTCCTACACGTTTGTAGTCTTTGGCTACTGGCAAGACCTTATAGCTCTTACCATCCGTTAAAACGAATACGGAGAACTCCAAACCATCTAAAAACTCTTCAATTACCAAGGTTCTGCTAGCATCGCCAAACTTACCGCCTAGCATAGCACCTATCTCATCTTGCGCTTCCGCTAGATTGTCAATAATTAAAACACCTTTTCCCGCTGCGAGCCCATCTGCCTTGAGCACAAAAGGTGCTTTTAAGGTGGTTAAAAAAGCTTTGGCTTCTACTTCATCACCGCTACTAAAACTGCGGTAGGCCGCAGTAGGGATTTGGTGCTGAGCCATAAATTCTTTGGCAAACTTTTTAGAGCCTTCCAATAGAGAGGCTATTTTATCGGGACCAATTATCGCGATGCTTTTCAGCTCAGCGTCGTTTTTAAAATAGTCTACCACTCCCGCTACTAATGGCGCTTCTGGCCCGACCACTACGAGATTAATTTTTTGCTCGAGGCAGAAGGATTTTAAACTCGGGAAATCCTCAGGATTTAAATTGATATTCTCACCTAATTCTGCTGTTCCAGCATTACCGGGTGCGATAAATAATTTTTCCAATAAGTTGCTCTGCGAAATCTTCCAAGACATAGCATGCTCGCGTCCTCCGCTGCCTAAAACTAAAACCCTCATAATGTATTTAATATAGCGCAAAACTAAGATTAATATCGGCAGAAGGCTAGCAGATTAATCGCAAAAACAAAAGTATAAAAGTGTTTCAGCGACACTCTTTATTTAAAACAGCTTTCGATTAATAAAAAAACTACTTTTGCAAGATAATTAATTGACAAAATTATGTCTGCAAATTACACCTCTCAAATTGACGCATTCATGGACTTGGTGCGTGCCAAAAACAGCCACGAACCTGAGTTTTTACAGGCCGTGCATGAAGTAGCCGAAGCGATTATTCCATTTATGGAAGAAAACCCTCGCTATAAAAATCATAAAATTCTAGAGCGCATCGTAGAGCCCGAGCGCGTAATCATGTTTAGAGTGCCTTGGTTAGATGACCAGGGAAATACACAAATTAACAGAGGTTATAGAGTTGAGTTTAACTCGGCTATTGGACCCTATAAAGGAGGATTAAGATTTCACCCTTCCGTTAACTTATCGATTCTTAAATTTTTAGGTTTCGAACAAATTTTCAAAAACTCCTTAACTACTCTTCCTATCGGAGGTGGTAAAGGTGGTTCTGATTTCGATCCAAAAGGAAAGTCAGACAATGAAGTAATGAAGTTCTGTCAATCTTTTATGACTGAGCTTTCTCGCCATATTGGTCCTGATACAGATGTACCTGCAGGTGACATCGGTGTAGGTGGCCGTGAAATTGGTTATATGTTTGGTCAGTACAAACGTATTCGCAATGAGTTTACCGGTGTTCTTACTGGTAAAGGTTTAAACTGGGGTGGTTCTTTAATTCGCCCTGAAGCTACGGGCTATGGTGCCGTTTATTTTACTGCCGAAATGCTTAAGACCAAAGGCGAAAGTTTAGAAGGTAAAAAAGTAGTGATTTCTGGTAGCGGAAACGTAGCACAATATGCTTGCGAAAAAGTTATTGAATTAGGAGGTACAGTTCTTACGCTTTCTGACTCATCTGGATTTATTCACGCTGCAGATGGCCTTAGTACCGAAATGCTTGCTTTTGTGATGGATCTTAAAAATGTTCGTCGCGGTCGTATTAGTGAAGTAGCGGATAAATTCGATAGTGTTAGTTTCCACGCAGGTGAAAAACCATGGGGAACTAAATGTGATATCGCTTTACCCTGTGCTACTCAAAACGAGTTAGACGAAGCAGGTGCAAAAAGCTTAGTGGCCAATGGCGTTAGTGCTGTTGCGGAAGGAGCTAACATGCCTTGTACTCCAGAAGCGGTGACCGTATTCCAAAGCAATAAAATTCAGTTCGCTCCAGGTAAAGCTGCTAATGCTGGTGGTGTAGCAACTTCCGCTTTGGAAATGGCTCAAAACAGCATGCGTTTAAACTGGACGGCCGAGGAAGTAGACGCCAAATTACACAGCATTATGGAAAACATCCATGCCAATTCTCACAAGTACGGCGCTAATGCAGATGGCTATATTGACTATGTAAAAGGTGCTAACATTGCCGGTTTCGTAAAAGTAGCTGATGCAATGATTGACCAAGGTTTGGTATAATAATACCCCTTTTAATACTGAAAGCCCTCGTTAACGGAGGGCTTTTTTTATGGTCAAAGGCGATAAATCAGATAACTACATAGATCTAATCACCCAAAACCCCGAAACAACTCCTTGGGGCTTGAATAGCCACTAAACCCTCAATCTAATCCCGCTTGCGCTCCCTGTTTTACAAAGACATAAACCCCGCTATTGATTGTTAAACGCGATAAATCGCGTTTCTACAAATATCCAATGCCACTCTATACCGCGGGATACATCCTTGGGGCTATCAAAACTAGCTGCGAAGCGTTCTAAAAAAACAAAAGCCCCGCACTTTCGTACGGGGCTTTCTAATGAGATCTCTCTCATTTACACCTACTCAATTACTATTTTCTCGCTATGGCTGCTAGAGCCGTTGCTTACATTAATTAGATAGATACCTTTTGGTAAAGACTGAACATCAATATGATGTAAGCTATTGTTACCATTAAGGCTTAATACTTCTGTGTGCATTACTTTGCCCGCAAGATTAATGATGCTCAAAGTAGCTTGAGGTGAATCTAAGCTAAGACGCACATCAAAAGAACCATTAGTTGGGTTAGGGCTAAAGCTAAAAGCGTTTAAGCTTGTATTTTCAGCTAAACCTATAGTGCCAGCGCCGAACATTACATCATCGATGTAGAATGTTTTTGGCCCGCCTTGAGTAGCACCATCTGTTCCGAAGTTAGGGAATACAGATACTAAATCATAGGTTTGAGTTAAATCCAAGGCTGGAGTATTCGCAGCATTGTTTGTGAAATCAAAGGTTAAGGTTTCCCAGGCACCTGCCATGGTAGTAGTTGCAATAGTTTCTACCGAAATAGCACCAGCATTTTTGTCTTCTACTTTTAAAAGTACATCAACCCCTGCATCTGGAGACCAAACACGAACGGTCATAGTAGTTTCAGTAGCCGTAAAAGGAATAGGATTAGCTAAACCTCCGAAAGAAACAGTTACACCAGCCCAAGTTTGAGCATTACCTTCTTTAGTAATTTGCATTACGGTGTTTGCCGCATTGGTTGGGTCAGCTAAAATGGTATCCGAAGCACCACCGAATGCGGCAGTAGCATAATTTACGGTGCTATCTTCCCAAGTTATAGGTAAGTCAATTTGACTTAAGACAGGACCAGTTCCACCACCAGTTCCGAACACGAAATCGTCGGCATAATAAGTTTTATCACCAGCGGTGTTTCCGTCTGTTCCGAAGTTAGGGAACAAAGAAAGCATATCGTAGGTGTTAGCGTAATTAATTACGGCTGTACCTGGCGCTTCATTACCCGCGCTAAAATCAAAGGTTAAAGTTTCCCAAGCACCCGCCTGAGTAGTAGTCGCTAAAGTTTCTACCGATTTAGTATTATCATTAACGTCCTCTGCTTTAAGCAAGAATGGGATACCAGCATCTGGAGACCAAACACGAACCGTAATAATATTATCAGTAGCTGTAAAAGGAATAGCGCTAGCCAAACCACCAGCAGATACGGTAGTACCAGCCCAAGTTTGTGCACCTAAAGCCTTGTTTAAAAGTAACACATTATTAGAGGCATTAGTTGGATCAACCACAACACTATCGGCATTACCACCAAAACTAACCGTAGTGTAGGCTACAGTAGCGTCATCAAAAGTAATAGGTAAATCTACTTGTGAAAGCATCGTTCCACCAGTACCAAATACTACATCATCAACATAGTAAGTTTTGTTACCGGCTGTGTTCCCGTCAGTTCCGAAATTAGGGAAAACAGAAAGCATATCGTAGGTATTCGCGTAATTAATTACCGCTGTCCCTGGAGCTTCATTTCCTGCGCTGAAGTCAAAAGTTAATGTTTCCCAAGCACCCGCTTGAGTAGTAGCGGCAAGCGTTTCTACCGTTTTAGTATTATCATTAACGTCTTCTGCTTTAAGCAAGAAATTGATACCAGCATCTGGAGACCAAACACGAACAGTAATGATATTATCAGTAGCAGAAAAAGGAATCGCAGTAGCTAAACCACCAGCAGATACAGTAGTACCAGCCCAAGTTTGTGCACCAAGAGGCTTGTTAAGTACTAATACATTATTTGCTGCATTAGTAGGATCTGGAGCAATGCTATCTACATTACCACCAAAACTAACCGTAGTATAAGCTACAGTTGGGTCATCAAAAGTAATTGGCAAAGCAACCTGAGTTCCTGTTCCGCCGCCTGTTCCACAGGTAGCACATTGTTCCCAGCAAACTACACCTAAAACAGTATCACCACTGAAGGTAAGCGCACGATTGGTAAAACCACTAGTAGTTATAGTACAAGGGCTTCCTGCAGTTAAGTTTTCTTGGGCGGTCCAACCGTCAAGAGTAAATTTATATTCGATAGTTCCAGCGGTTAATGGAAGAGAAACCTCCCAAATGCCGTCGCTATTTGCATCCGTCATCGGATTACAAGCGCCACACCACGCATTAAATGTTCCGTTAACATTTGCAGTGGTGAAACTTCCAGTATAATTGTTTAAATCCACCTGGAAGGTTACAGTATCCGTTTGAGCCTGCAAAAAGCCAAAGGAAACCATTAAAAAGAGTAGAGTAAATTTTCTCATTTGCTTTAATATTATTGGCACAAAGTTATAGTCTTTTATTCAAAAAAACTATAAGTGTGTAAAAAAAATATTTTATTATTTGTTTTTCAGACACTTATGGAAAGTTAGCGGTGTATTTAAAATAGTACTAGGTACTATATCAACTTTTTTTCTACATTTGAAAAACTAATAGATAAGTCTTATCCAAAATGAGCGAAGAAGAATTTCCTCTCCATATACCTAGTAAATATCATGTTTCACATTATCAAATTCCCATTGAAAGGTTCTTTCAATTTGGCTTTTCAGTAGACTGTGTAGTGTTTGGGTGTCTCAATAACACTTTAAAAGTAATGTTGGTGGAAAGAGGGGTTCAGCCTTATAAAGGACAATGGGCTTTACCAGGAGACTTGGTTTATCCAAATGAGGAGATCTCAACCGCAGCCGAACGAGTACTCAGAGACCTTACTGGGATTGAAGACATCCCAACTATGGAGCAAACCAAAACTTACGGAAAGGTTGACCGTCATCCTGTAGGCCGAGTATTAACCGTTGGGCATTACGCTTTAGTGAACCCCGATATATACAATCCTCACGCCTCTTCTTGGGCCGACAATATTCATTGGGTGGACATTGAAGAATTACCAGGATTAGCCTTTGATCATCAAGAAATTATTGAAGACGCTTTAGAAGCATTAAGAACTGACGCACGTAAAAAGCCAATTGGCTTTGACCTTTTACCTGAAAAGTTTACTCTGAACGATTTACAGATTATTTACGAAAGCATTTTCAGCACCAAACTTGACAAAGGAAACTTCAGAAAGCGCATGTTAAATATGGGTTTATTAAAGGCTTTGGAAGAAACGCAAGAGAATGTTGCACATCGACCCGCTCGACTGTACTCTTTTGATACTCAATCTTACGAAACTTTAAAGGCCAAAGATTTCTCTTTCGAGATATAAAAGCAAACCCAACATTGCAACTTTATGAACCACCAACAACTCAACTTTTTAGATCACGCGGTTTTAATTGGCTATTTTGCCTTGATCTTGGTGGTTTCGTTGTATTTAATAATCAAAGAAAAGAAGACTAGCACCGCTAATGCTTCATCTGATTACTTTTTAGGGGGTAAAAACCTCTCTTGGTTTGTTATCGGCGCCTCCCTTTTCGCTTCTAATATTGGCTCTGAGCACCTTGTAGGCCTTGCAGGCGCTGGTGCAGCTGGCGATTTTCCCGCCGCGCAATTTGAAATCCTTGCGGCCTTTATGCTGCTCCTATTAGGCTGGCTATTTGTTCCTCTTTATTTAAGAAGTGGTGTATTTACCATGCCACAGTTTTTAGAAAGGCGCTATGGCCCATGGGCAAGAAACTACCTTACTTGGGTTTCTATTTTAGGATATGTAATCACCAAAATTGCCCTTACCATTACTGCTGGAGGAATTATCTTCACCACTTTAATGGGCATCGACTTCTGGACTGGAGCCATAATAGTGGTAGTTGCCACTGGTGTTTACACTATTTTCGGGGGATTGAAAGTGGTAGTTTACACTGATATGATTCAGATGTTTATTCTTCTTGGAGGAAGTATCGCGCTGAGCTTTTACGGTCTTGATGCCTTAGGCGGATGGAGCGAAGTTGAAAAATTAACCGCTCCTAACTATACCAGTCTTTGGCGACCCTTAAGTGATCCTGACTTCCCTTGGACCGGCATTCTTTTTGGAGCGCCCATTCTAGGTGTCTGGTATTGGTGTACCGATCAGTTTATTGTGCAGCGTGTTTTAGCGGCTCGTAATATCGATCAAGCCCGCAAAGGGACCATCTTCGCCGCTTACTTAAAAATGCTTCCCCTCTTTATTTTTGTTGTTCCCGGACTTATCGCCTACGCATTATCCGTACAAGCGGGCTCTAATTTTAGCTTTCCTCTAGAAAATGGGGAAGTTTTATACGACGCGGCCTTACCGATGCTCACCATGCAACTCTTACCCGCTGGTTTAAGAGGTTTAGTGGTGGCTGGTTTAATCGCGGCTTTAATGAGTTCGCTCAGTTCCGTTTTTAATTCCTGCTCTACCTTATTTACTATCGACGTATATCAAAGGCTGAAACCCGAAACTAGCGAAAAGCAATTGGTTAAAGTGGGACGGATTGCTACCGGAATCTTAGTAATCCTTGGCCTAGCATGGATCCCCCTTCTCGATTTATTAGAAGGTGGCCTCTTTCAGAAGCTGCAAAGCATTCAATCCTACATTTCGCCCCCCATCGCTTCGGTATTTTTACTGGGCGTATTTTCCAAACGCATCACTGCCAAGGGAGCCAAATATGCCCTACTCAGTGGTGCTGTTTTAGGAGCCACTCGTCTTATTTTAGAATTGAATAAAACCATTTTACCTACGAGCCTAAGTTGGTACGTAGATATTAACTTCTTGCATTTCGCCCTCTTACTTTTCCTTATTTGTACGCTCGTATTAGTAGTGGTAAGCATCAGCGAAAGCGCCCCTAATTTTGAAAAAATTAAGTCTTTATTATACAGTAGAAACAATTCCGAGCCCAAGCAAGGCACCAATATACTTTTGAGTATTGGGCTTTTTATGGTAATCGGAGTGCTTTGGATAGTGTTTAGTTAAAAATGCCCTGCGGCAGAACCAATTTTTATGAAAACAAATAGAAATCTAGTCTCCATGATTGCGCTGATCGTTGCGCTGGGAGGACTTTTAATGGGATTTGATGCCTCCGTAATTTCTGGAGTTGTTAAATTTATTGAACCCGAATTTGACCTTAACAAGCTAGAGCTAGGTTGGTCGGTCGCTTCGCTTACTCTCACGGCGACCCTAGCGATGATGGTTGCAGGCCCCATTAGTGATAAGTACGGACGCCGAACAGTATTGCGCTATGCCGCTGCGCTTTACGCTCTTTCCGCCATCCTTTCGGCCATCGCACCCTCTTTTCTATTCTTAGTTATTGCGCGAATGATCGGTGGTTTTGGCGTAGGTGCATCCTTAATTTTAGCGCCTATGTATATTGCGGAAATCGCTCCGAAAGACTTACGGGGACGATTAGTTTCCTTCAATCAACTTAACATTGTTATCGGTATTTCACTCGCCTTCTTCACCAATTACCTTATTCTTCAATTGGGTAAAAGCGATGCAAGCTGGGCCATAAACCTTAAGCTAGATGAATACAATTGGCGCTGGATGCTAGGCTTAGAAACTCTTCCCGCGATCTTATATTTCTTTGGCCTCTTCTTTGTTCCGCAGAGCCCACGATGGTTAATAATGCATGGCCGCTTTGCTGAAGCGGAAATAATTATGGCCAAAGTAGTCGGTGCTGATGCCGCGAAAATTGAGATCGATCGCATCCAAAAGAGTATTGAATTAGAAGAAAACAAGGAGGAAGCTAAGATCAAAGATCTATTCCGTCCGGGCCTACGCTTAGTTTTAACTATTGGAATTGTGGTTGCGGTTCTTCAGCAAATTACTGGAATCAACTCGGTATTCTTTTATGCGCCGATGATTTTCGAACAAAGTGGCCTCGGCACCGACGCCTCTTTTATGCAAGCCATTTTAGTAGGCTTGGTAAACCTCGCTTTTACCGTATTAGCCATTTTATTTATTGATCGCCTTGGGCGTAAACCACTCTTAAGTTTTGGTGTTGCCGGCATTGCACTTTCTATGTTCACCTTATCTTATGCCTTTAAAACAGCCGAATTTTCGGTAAGCCCAGAGCTTATTGCCAACTTTGCCGAAAAATTCGACAGCTCTACTTTAGAAAGTTTAACCGCCACGGTTTATAACAGCGAAAGTGATTTTACTGCTGCTCTCGCCGACAAAATTGATGCAGCCACCTTGGAAGAACATCAGGCGGATATTGTTAAGGGATCGATTCACATGAATACCTCCCTTACCTTAATTTCCATTCTTGCCTTTGTGGCCAGCTTTGCAATTTCCATCGGACCAGTTATGTGGGTGCTCTTTTCCGAGCTTTTCCCCAATAAAATAAGGGGAATTGCTATTTCTTTCGTGGGTTTGATAAACTCAGCGGTAAGCTTTGTAGTACAATGGATTTTCCCATGGGAATTAGAGGTTCTCGGTAACTCTTTAACCTTCCTACTTTATGGACTTTTCGCTGCCTTCGGACTGATCTTTATTATTAAAGTTATACCCGAAACCAAAGGTAAATCGCTAGAAGAAATTGAAAAACAACTTGTTACTAAGGACTAATTATGAGAAATTTTTTAAGCTTAATTGTTATCGCAAGCGCTATTGCCTGCTCTAACGGCAATGCCACAGAGAACGCATCTACCGAAAGGGAAAGCCCTAAAAACACGGTTGTAGTTGCTGCTAGTAGCTTTGTAAACAGTAGTTTACCAAACCTAAATAAAGATAGCCTTAGCATGCCTGCTAATTCGTGGCTAGAATATGAAGTAAATATTCCCGAAGCTGGTCGCTACCGACTTACCATAAATGGAAAAGCCGATACAAGTGCCCGAGTTTGGGTGGAAGATTACGTTAAAAACACGGATGGTCGCAGCTATAATATTAGCGGCGACCTCGCTTTCGCAGATGAGCAAGCTTATGTGATTGGTTCTCCGCTAGATAGTGGTATGCACCCCATACGTTTACATTTTAAAGCGGGTACAATCCAGCCCGAAAGTATTGAATTTAAACTAATTAAACGTCACACTTCCACTCCTAAAAGCAATACCCAAAGCATGGAAGGCGAAGAATGGCAACTGGTGTGGAGCGATGAATTTGAGGGCGAAGGTTTACCCGATACCACCAAGTGGAGTTACAATGTTGGCAACTGGGGTTGGGGCAATAATGAGCCGCAATTTTATACCGATGCCAAGCTGAAAAATGCTCGTCAGGAAAACGGCAACCTGATTATTGAAGCGCATAAAAACGACGCCGGCTCTCCCTGGACCTCAGCACGTTTAAGCACACAAGGCAAAGAATCTTTTTTATATGGAAAGATTGAATTTAGAGCGAAAGTTCCGGTTGGACGTGGTACTTGGTCGGCAGGTTGGTTATTGGGTGATGAATATCGCGATGAAATCTCTTGGCCCTACTGCGGTGAAATTGATGTTTTAGAATGCGTAGGTTACGAAATTAACGACAGCACCGGCGACGGTATTAACCACGCCACTTGCCACACACGCGCCTATTATTTTAAACAAGGCAATCAGATTGGCAATGAAATAGAAGTGAAAAACATGAATGGCGAATTTCATACCTATGCGGTAGAATGGTATCCCGATGTAATTTACGGATTGGTAGATGGCGAGCGCTATTTCACCTACGATAAAAATGCGAACGAACTAGAATGGCCCTTTTTTAAGCCCCAAAACATTATTATTAACCTAGCCGTGGGCGGCGGTTGGGGTGGTGCTAAAGGCATCGATCCACAATGGGAAAGCCACCAATACATTTTAGATTATGTGCGGGTTTATGAATTACACTAGACTTACTAAATACTTCAAAATCTTTCTTGGGCTAGCTTTCCCTTTTTTGCTTTTTAGCTGCCAAAGTCCCGCAAGGGTTTCGGACGAGCTAAAGCTTGAAATCTATAACAGTTCTGCCGCGGGTGCAAAAATGGCCCAAAGCGAGCCTTTTGACTCGGTTACTGAATTTGGTATTGAAATATTCCCAGAGCAGACTTTCCAAACCATAGAAGGTTTTGGCGGTGCCTTTACCGAATCGAGCAGCCACTTGCTCCAAAAAATGAGCGCCCATAAACGCAAGGAAGTTCTCGAAGCTTACTTTTCCAGCGATGCGGCGGCTTACAGTTTGTGCCGCACCCATATCAACTCCTGCGACTTCTCTTTAAGTTCCTATGCTTATGCAGATGTGCCAGGCGATACCTTATTGGAATCTTTTAGCATTGCGGTAGATCGCGATGACATTATTCCTACCATTAAAGAAGCGCAAGCCATCTCTAAAAACGGCTTTAAAATTTTTGCTTCTCCTTGGACTGCTCCAACCTGGATGAAAGATAATCAAGCCTATTTTGGTGGGAAACTCCTGCCTCAATATCGCTCGGTTTGGGCCAAGTATTTTTCTAAATATGCGCAGGCTTACGCCGCAGAAGGCATTCCCATTTGGGGTTTCACGGTAGAGAACGAACCCTTAGGTAATGATGCTAATTGGGAAAGCATGCATTTTACGCCCGAAGAAACTGCTGATTTCGTAGCAAACTATTTAGGCCCGCAATTAGAGGAAGATAGCCTAGACATTAAAATTCTCGTGTACGATCAAAACCGCGGGGAGGAATTAGAAGAATGGGCCGATGTGCTTTTGCAAGATTCGCTTGCTTCGCCCTATATCGCTGGTACCGCTGTTCATTGGTATACCAGCACTTACGATTGGTTTCCGAAATCACTACAGCACACCCATGCCCTAGCGCCTAATAAAATGATCATCCAAACAGAAGCTTGCGTAGATGCGGAAATCCCGCACTGGCAGGAAGATGATTGGTACTGGCGTAAAGAAGCGACCGACTGGGGCTACGATTGGGCCAAGCCCGAAGACAAATACCTGCACACACCCTATATTCCCGCTTACCGCTATGCCCGCGATATAATCGGGTGCTTAAATAACTGGGTGGCTGGTTGGGTAGATTGGAATATGGTCCTCGATAAACAAGGTGGCCCCAATCACGCAAAAAATTGGTGTGTAGCGCCGGTCTTAGTCGATACTATTAGCGATGAAGTATACTTCACACCGCTTTATTATATTCTCCGTCAGTTTAGTCAATTCATTCAGCCCCAAGCGAAACGCATTGGCTTTAGCTGTTCCGATGAATCGCTTTTACTTACTGCCGTGCAAAACCCTGATGAAAGTATTGTCGTTTATTTATTTAACACAGACGAACGTGCGAAAAGCTTCACTCTAAAAATTGGTGAGCGCGAAATCAAAACTTTAGTGCCCGCACAGGCACTGCAAAACCTAGTACTAAAACCCTAAGATTTTTTTGATGTCTTCTAAAGCAGAAACAATTTTCCTTGGCTCTAACCCTATTCAACAAGCTCCCCCTCAGGTAGAAGGGGGATTTGTAGAAATTTCGGGGGAAAGCTATTACAAGATTTCCAACTACCACGCAATGGACCCCTTCTTTATGACAGTGGTTAGCCCTAGCGATCAGTGGCTTTTTATTGCTAGTAATGGCGGACTTACCGCAGGTAGAAAGAATGCGGAATCGGCCTTATTTCCCTATTATACTGACGATAAAATTATCGACAATGCGGAAAATACCGGTTCAAAAACCTTAATTAAAGTAAAGCGTGATGGACACACCCAGCTATGGGAAGCCTTTTCGCTGCGCTCCGAAGGCCTGTATCAAATTCGTAGAAATATTTACAAAAACAGCTTGGGCAATAAGCTGCGCTTCGAAGAAATTAATGAAAGCCTCGGCCTAAGTTTTAGCTATGAATGGTCTTTCAGTAATCGCTACGGCTTTATTAAAAAAAGCTGGCTTAAAAACTTAAGTTCTGATGGAGCCGAAATCGCCATTCTCGATGGTTTGCAAAACATTTTACCCTCGGGTGTAAATAGTGCCTTGCAAAGTGGCAGAAGCACTTTGGTAGATGCTTACAAGAAAAATGAAAAGATAGCCGATTCTACTTTAGCCATCTTTAGTCTCAGCGCACGCATTGTTGACAAAGCCGAGCCCGCCGAAGCATTAAGAGCTAATACCATTTGGTCTAGTGGCCTTGCGGCAGATGCGATTTTATTATCCAATCTGCAACTGGATAATTTCCGTCGTGGCACTACCATTGAAAACGAAAGCTTTATTAAGGCTACAAAAGGTGCTTATTTTATTCATAGCCAGTTTAAAATGGCTGCAAACGAAGAGAAGCATTGGCTTTGCGTAGCAGAACTCAATATGTCTAGCGCCCAAGTTGCGCAACTAAGAGAAGAGCTTAAAAACGAAGGTGCCTTAGTAGCGAAGGTAGAAGCAGAAATTACCGCCGACTCCCTTAAGCTTAAAAAACTAGTAGGCTTAGCCGATGGTTTACAAAGCAGTAAGGACAAATTAATTAGCACCCGTCATTATAGTAATGTGCTCTTTAACATTATGCGTGGTGGTATTTTCGAAGGACTTTACCTGCTTAGTAAAAACGACCTATTAAAGTACTTCAATATTGTAAACCATAAGCTAAGCATTGCCTACGCTAACTTTTTCGAAAGCCTGGATGAGCAACTTAGTTATAGCAGTTTGGTTGCAAAGGCCAAAGAAACGGGCAACAGCGATTTAATCCGCATTTGCCGCGAATATTTACCACTATCATTCAGTCGCCGCCACGGTGACCCCAGCCGCCCTTGGAATTATTTCAGCATCGAAAACCTAGACCAAGAAGGTAATCGCATTATTAACTACGAAGGCAACTGGCGCGATATTTTTCAAAACTGGGAAGCGCTCAGCTATTCTTTCCCGCTTTATATTGAGGGTATCATTGCCAAATTTGTTAACGCATCTACGCTTGACGGTTATAACCCCTATCGTATTTCTAAAAACGGTATTGATTGGGAAGTAATTGAAGAACATGACCCTTGGTCTTTTATTGGCTATTGGGGTGATCATCAGATTATTTATCTGCAGAAGCTCCTCGAACATTCGGCGGCGCACTACCCCAACAAACTGCAGGAAATGCTATCGGAGGAATCCTTTGTTTACGCCAATGTTCCTTACCGTATAAAATCTTATTCCGAAATAGTTCGAGATTCTAGCGATACCATCGACTTTGATCACGATTTGGAAAAAATAATTCAAGGCCGCGTAGAGTCTGTGGGCAGCGATGGTCGCTTAGCCTGGGATGAATCACAAAATATTATTAAAGCGAATTTGGCGGAGAAAATCCTCTTAACCGCTTTAACCAAACTCTATAATTTTATTCCCGAAACTGGCATTTGGCTTAATACTCAAAGACCGGAATGGAATGATGCCAACAATGCTCTCGTAGGGAATGGCGTAAGCATGGTGACTCTTTATTATTTACGTCGCTTTATAGCTTTTAACAGCACGCTCTTTAGCGAGTCTAGCCAAAGTGCTTTTGCTTTAAACAGCCCGCTTTACAATTTAACCGCTAACGTGTTAAAGACTTTTCAAGAGCATAAAGACTCCCTTGGTAAACCTTTTAGTGCGCAAGAACGTCGGGCCATTTGCGACAGTCTCGGTTATGCGGGCGATCGCTATCGCGCTCTTGCTTATTCTGGTTTAGGAGGCGAAAAACAAGAAATTGATAAGCAAGCCATTATTAATTTATTTGACTTGGCTTTAGCCTACATTGATGATGCGATTGCTAAAAACCGTCGTGCAGATGGTCTTTACCATGCTTACAATTTAATTGAGTTTAGCGAAGATGCTGTTGAAATTTCCTACCTCTACGAAATGTTGGAAGGACAAGTGGCGGCTTTAAGCACCGATAATTTAAAGGCGGAAGAAGCTTTAAATATACTGGATCAATTAAAGCAGAGTGCCATGTATCGTGCCGATCAGTATAGCTATATGCTTTACCCAGATCGGACTTTAGCGCCTTTTATCGAAAAAAATAATATTCCCGCTAGCTTTGTAAAGGCTTCTGCTTTAATCAAAGCTATGCACGCCCAAGGCAATCAAAGCATCGTAGAAATTGGAGGACCTGAATCCTATCATTTTAATGGCGACCTAAACAATGCCAAAGATTTAGAAGATCGTTTAAACAAGTTGGCGCAATCTCCTTGGGCTGAACTCGCTCGTACAGAAGCTAATTCTTTGTTAGAGCTTTTTGAAGAGACCTTTAATCACCGTGCTTTTACAGGCCGCTCTGGTACTTTTTACGGTTACGAAGGCTTGGGAAGCATTTACTGGCACATGGTTTCTAAACTTCTCTTAGCTGTGCAAGAGAATATTTACAAGGGTAAAGCGGCCCAGGCTGATCCTAAAATTATGGGTGCCTTAATCGATCACTACTACGAGATTAGAGCGGGTATTGGAGCTAATAAAAACCCAAAATTGTACGGTGCTTTCCCTACCGATGCCTACTCGCATACACCTTCTAATGCTGGCGTACAGCAACCTGGTATGACAGGACAAGTGAAGGAAGATGTATTAAACCGTTGGGCCGAATTAGGACTAAAAGTACAGCAGGGTCAACTGAGCATTGCACCTTTCTTTATGCACCCCGACGAGTTTAATAGCACCGCAAGCACCTTTGACTATGTAGATGCTTTAGGTGAGTTTCAAAGTATCGCCCTAAAAGAAGGTCAAATGGCTTTCAGCTATTGTGGAGTGCCTATTATTTACCAATCTGGCGCAAGCTACCAGCTTACTATTTTCTATGCCAATGGCCAAGAAGAAAGAACAGATCAATCCAGCCTAAGCTTAGCCGAAAGCCAAGGTATATTTAGCCGCAGTGGCCACATTAAACGAATCGAATTAAGCTTTTAATTAAACAAAAAAGCTCTTTAAAATCTAGTTATGATTAAAATTTATCAGCGCTTAACGCAGATCTTTATCCTGACCTTATTGGTCCAATTCTCTGCAGTAGCGCAGGTAGTAAATGTTGGCAGTGGTAGCTATACCGCCACTTTCCCGGGCACCGATGCTGCCGGTAGAAATGGTTATCCCTCAGGGACACCCTTTGTGGTGGGCAATGCAGCTAACCGCCCCGTGCCTACCAACGATTGGTGGTCCGATAAGATTAAAAACGCGCACTCCAGCAATCTCTTTAACTATCCTTTCACGGAAAAAACCCTCAACAGCGGTTTGGTTTTAACCTACATTCCCTGGGGACCGATTGATAATATTGAACCAGTGAAAGTGGGGCTAAACGGCCTCAATGCTAGCGCGGCAAATATTTCCGATTTCAGCGACTGGACCATTACGATGCAATGGAAAAATGGCACAAAGCAAATGGAGGCCACCACAGGTATAGGGATGCCTTTTGTGTATTTCACGAAAGACTCGGCGAGTTTGGCGGAAGTTACCGTTGATCAAGGCACCGCTACCATCCATAATGAGATTCTTATTATCGAGAACTTACGCAATGGGGCCGACTTCTCTGTTTATGCCCCCACAGGTAGTGTTTGGACTAAAACTGGAAATGTGTATAGCTCCAATTTAAATGGCGAGAATTACTGGTCCTTGGCCTTCCTGCCTTTGAGCTCTAGCAATTTAGTAACGGCGGCAAATGCCTTTCAGCAGTACGCTTATGTTTTTCCAACAGGCACCACAAGTTCTTTCTCTTACGATGAAAACACCAGTCAAGTAACCACGGTTTTTAATGTGCAGACTAGTGTAAAAGAGGGCACGGCAACTAATATGCTTTTAGGCCTTTTACCTCATCAATGGGCTAATTTAGGCAGCGGAAGCGTTAACACGCCTCATACATACAACACCGTAAGAGGGCAGTTAAAAATGATGGCGGGCAATACATTTAGCACCGTAAACACCTTCTACGGGATATTACCTACCCTGCCTTATATCGACTTTTACAGCCCTACTTTCAGTCCGGCTAAGATGAACACCAAAATTAAACTTTTGGAAAACGAAGGCTTAGCTACTTGGACCGATTCGTATAATGAAGGGCAAGCCATGAACCGTTTAATTCAAACGGCCCGCGTCGCTGAAATTAGTGGCGATACCGTAGCTTTAAATAAAATCGTAAGCACCATTAAAGCGCGTTTAGAAGATTGGTTAAAAGCCAATAGTGGTGAGGTGGCCTTCTTATTTTATTACAATCAAACTTGGTCGGCTATGCTAGGCTATCCTGCTGGTCACGGCCAAGATGTGAATATTAATGATCATCATTTTCATTGGGGCTATTTTATTCATGCCGCCGCTTTTTTAGAGCAATACGATGCGGGTTGGAAAAACCAGTGGGGCGATATGATTAATCTTTTAGTAAGGGATGCGGCGAGCAGCAATCGCCAAGATAACCTCTTCCCTTATTTACGAAATTTTAGTCCTTATGCCGGACATTGCTGGGCCAATGGCTTTGCAACTTTCCCGCAAGGAAACGACCAAGAGTCGACTTCCGAAAGCATGCAGTTTAACTCCTCTTTAATTCATTGGGGAGAAGTTACCGGCAACGATTCCATTCGCGATTTAGGCATTTACCTCTACACTACCGAGCAAGCAGCGGTTGAAGAGTACTGGTTTGATATGTACAATCGCAATTTTGCTAGTAGTCAACAATACTCCCTAGTATCGCGAGTTTGGGGCAACAGCTATGACAACGGTACTTTCTGGACGGCAGACATCGCCGCGTCTTACGGTATAGAGATGTACCCTATTCATGGTGGATCGCTTTACTTAGGCCACAATGTTTCCTATGTAGATCAGCTTTGGGCGGAAATTGAGCAAAATACAGGCATCTTAACTAATGATCCCAATGTTAATTTATGGCATGATGTAAAGTGGAAATACCTCTCCTTTACCGATCCTCAAAAGGCCATAACTATGTACGATTCTTATCCCGAAAGAAACTTAAAATTCGGGGTTTCCGATGCCCAAACCTACCATTGGTTGCACAGCATGAACGTCTTAGGCGAGGTTAGCACGGCTATTACCTCTAACCACCCCTTAGCGGCGGCTTTTAATAATAATGGAACCATTATTTATGTGGCCCAAAATTATGGCAACGATAGCATCATAGTAAATTTCTCCGATGGTTTTAACCTAGATGTACCCGGACATAAACTGGTAACTAGCATTGATGTAGACGTAGACGGGGTATTAAGCACCAGCTTTACGCGCGCTTACCCTGGCGGGTCTGTTGATTTAGACGTAGTAACTTCGGGAATGGGCATTGTTTCTAAGGTAGAGTTTTACCAAGAAGATGTGCTTATTGGCACCAGCAATAGCGCTCCTTATATGGTTACCGCCGACAGTCTGCAAGTTGGGGTGCATAATTTCTATGCTCGTGTTTACGAGGGAAATACCAATTACGCACTTACCAATTTAGTGAGCGTACAAGTAGGAGAGCAATATGCCTATTCTGGCATTCCGACTCCTATTCCTGGATCTTTTGAAGCTGGGCATTACGATGTTTTTGAAGGTGGTAATGGCAATGGTATTGCTTACCAAGACCTCAGCGCTAATAATAACGGCGACTTCCGTCCTTTGGAAGACGTAGACTCTGAACTAAATCAAAGTGAAGGAGCCGTGGTTGGATGGATTTCAGCCGGTGAGTGGTTGGAATATACCGTAGACGTGCAAACTGCCGGTGAGTATAAATTAGAAATGCGCTATGCCTGTGGTAACTCTGCCGGCGGTGGCCCCTTGCGCATAGAATCAGACGGCGATCTTGTTTTCGGTGGCATTGGCGTAAACAATACCAGTGGTTGGAACACTTGGGCTACCAAAACCGTAACCGGTATTCCCCTTAAAAGTGGCGAGCAAGTAATGCGCATTCATTTTGAAAGCGGTGAAGTAAACGTGGGTAAGTTTACTTGGACCTACGAAGGTCCGCTTAGTTATGATCAAGCGGTAGCGGATGCGGGCCCTAATCAAATTCTATTGCTACCCCAAAGCACTGCTACTTTAGACGGTAGCGCTAGTTCCAGCCCATCAGGCGGAAGCCTAAATTACCAATGGACCCAAATTTTTGGCCCCAGCATCGTAAACCTGGCCAGTGCCCAATCTGCGACAAGCGCAATTAGCGGTTTGCAAGAAGGCGTTTACCTTTTTGACTTAGAAGTTACTAATGGCAGCAGTAGAGATATAGACCAAGTTTACGTGATTTCTGGCAATAGTAGCAATGTACCACCTACCGTTTCCTTAATCAGTCCTTTAAACGGCAGTGTTTACCTTACGGGAGAAGTGTTAGACTTCAACAGTATTGCTAATGATCTGAACGATAGTGTAATAAAAGTTGATTTCTACCTCGATGGCATTCTCCTAGGGAGCGATAATCAAGCGCCCTTTACTATGTCGTGGAATGCCGCTCAAGGACAGAAGACTTTACAAGCAGTGGCTTTTGATGGCTTTGGCGATTCGGCCACCTCGAATGTGGTAAACTTTACGGTAGATCCCGCGCCACCTTGCCGTAATTTATCTTCTAATGGCGACTTCTACTACGAGTTTTCCGACGATGATAATAATCCTACCATCACTTTTATCCCGACTATTACGGGCATGGGCAGTCCCACCTGTATTTTATACATCGGCACCGACCCGGGCGCTTTGCCTGGTTATAATGTTACGCCCAATCAGCCTTTTAGAGTAACGGCTAGCAAGGGCACGCGTTTATATTTCTACTATACCTACACCCATCCTAGTGGCGGTGAAAGAAATAATGCTGGCAGTAAAGATGTATATTTAGTGGGCAGCTGTCAGAATATAAGTTTAGAAGAGCAATTAGCCTTAAATGAAATCCAGTATTACCCCAATCCGGTGAGTGATTTCCTTAACCTTGAGTTAGGCGAAGGCCAACAAGAAGTATCCATTTTCAATGTAAATGGGCAACTATTGCAAAATCTTAGCTTGGATGGTGGGTTTAATATAATCGATATGCGTTCTTTCCAAGCTGGTTTTTATATGTTAAGAATTCAACAAGGAGCAGAGGTGAGAAACCTACGCTTAATTGTAGAATAAAATTTAATGACATGAAAAAATGGACCGCCCTTCTAGGGCTGGCCTTAGTATTTAGTTTATCCTCCTGTAAGCAGGAGGATAACTTGTTTATAGAGGCCCGAGATATTTTAGGAAATAGCGATTATCCTGCCATTGCCTATGGAGGCTATCGTCACCAAGACCGTTCTAAAGCGCCCAGCGTGGCAGACATTAAAGAGGATCTAAAAATATTAGATGCGGCGGGCTTTAAAATCCTTCGTACCTACCATGCGCGGCTTTACGATCATACGCCACGCCTTTTACAGGCCATTAAAGAAATGAAAGATCTCGATCCTAATTTCGAGATGTACGTAATGCTAGGCGCCTGGATGCAATGCGAAAATGCCTTTGGTGAAAAGCCCAATCACAGTCGCGGCGATACCGCTAATAATCGCGCAGAAATAGAGCAAGCCGTTAAGCTCGCCCAGCAATATCCAGATATTGTAAAAGTAATTGCCGTAGGTAATGAATCGATGGTACACTGGGCGGCCACTTACTATGTTGAACCTGGCATCATTCTTCACTGGGTAGACTATCTACAGGGGCTTAAAAAGGAAGGTAGCTTAAACGCCAAATTATGGATTACCTCCTCTGATAATTTTGCTTCTTGGGGCGGTGGCGACGATAGTTATTATAAAGAAGACCTAGAATTACTGCTTAATGCGGTAGATTATGTTTCCCTACACAGTTATCCTTTTCACGATACCCATTACGATCCAGAGTTTTGGTATGTTACTGAAAACGAAGAAGACCTAAACACCAAAGCCCAAACTGAAGCTGCTATCGCAAGGTGCGTAGCGCGCGTGAAAAAGCAATTCCAAGCGGTAAAAGATTATATGTATAGCCTAGGTATTGAAAAGGAAATCCACATTGGGGAAACAGGTTGGGCTAGTTATACCAATACCATGTACGGAGCTGAAGGCTCGCACGCAGCCGATGAGTACAAGCAAGCTTTGTATTATAATTCAATCCACGAGTGGACCAATGCCAATGGTATTTCTTGCTTTTATTTCGAAGCTTTCGACGAGCCTTGGAAAGATGGCAAAAACCCCGGAGGCTCAGAAAATCACTTTGGCTTATTTGGAGTTTCCGGAGCAGTGAAGATGCCTTTGTGGGAAAGTTTTGATCAAGGGATTTTTGAAGGCTTAAGCAGAAACGGGCAAGCCTTGCACAAGAGTTATAATGGCGATAGAGATAGTGTATTACAAGAACTCTTATCGCCGCCCTACAAGAGCTTAATGCCAATCAAGGAGATTGTGTACCCTAACAATGATAGCGTGCTTACAGAGGCTAAACACATCCTTTTATTGGGCACTGCCGTAGATGCCCATATAAATGAAGATTTCCGTTATCCCGCATCTACTGTAAAGTTAGAAGCCTGGGAAAACACTTGCAGTATAGAGCTAAAGCAGGATTCGCTATTAGTGATAGAAACCGGCACAGGTCCTTGGTGGGGATGCGCACTTAATTACGCATCAGGCGAAAGCCTAAACCTAAGTGACTTTAAAGAAAAGGGGAAACTAGTATTTAGTATCCGAGGGCAGAGTGAATGCAATTTTGAGATTGGCTTGCAAAGTGGAAATTACGCGAAAGGGAACTTAGCGGAAGGCCATTTTAAATTTGGACCAGCTAGCACTAAAAAAATCAAGACCGAATGGCAAACATTCAGCCTTGATTTTAGTGCTTTGGAAGGGGAGCTTAATTGGGAAGATATTAGCGGTTTAGTTTACTTTAAAGGCCTTAATCAATTTGATGGAGGCACGATAGAGCTCAAAAATATCTATTATTCCCTTTAGTAATTCTTTCCCTTCTATTATTGAAATACTCTTACGTAATCAACCGCCATTCTTTGCGGGAATACGGTACTACTGTTGGGGCTGCCAGGCCAAATACCGCCCACCGCAACGTTAAATATAAAGAAGAATTTTTCTTTAAACTCATCTAAAGAGGAGCCACTGATATTGATGGCATGATACTGAATATCATCGATATACCAGGTTATGCTACTTTGGTCCCATATGATAGAATACACATGAAATTCTTCGGATAGCTTAGCATTATTGGGTAAGCGATAGGCACCACCAAAATCAGCTTTCACATTACTGCCATCATCAAACCAATGCACAGTTCCATGCGTATAGCCATCGCCACGTTTATTGGCTGTAGGTCCGCCAACCATTTCCATTATATCTATTTCGCCACATCTTGGCCAACCTACGGTGCCAAAATTATCGCCTAACATCCATAAGGCAGGCCATAAACCTTGTCCTTCTGGCATGGCGGCTCTAATGTCGATTCGGCCATATTTAAAACTCTGGTTGCCCCGCGAAACAATGCGTGAAGAAGTATAAGAACTGGTTGAAAAGTCTTCTCTTTTTGCAGTGATTACCAAGTAACCATCACGTACTTCCGTATTTTCTGGACGGTAATATTGTAATTCTTGGTTACCCCAGCCACCATTTCCGGTGCCAATTTCGTGGGTCCAAGCGCTAGATAGCGAAGTGCCTTCAAACTCATCTTGCCAAACTAAAGTATAGTTGGGATAAGAAAGAGGCGTAGTATAGCCAGTTGTGGGAATTCCACCCGCACCTGAATTAGTAGAGATGGTGATTTCTACGGAATCACGCTTTTCAATAAAGTCGATATTAGAAATATGAGCACGGCTAACAATAAGGTAAGTGCCACTTTCGGTAAAGCGGTAGGAAAAAGTACCTTCTCTAGATTGTAGGTCTGTGCGCCCGTCTAAATCGTAAAATTCGGCGGTATAAAAATTTGCATTCACCGCACGGGTCGTAAGGTTAACGAGACCTTCCGTGGTAGTGGATACATCAATAGTAGTTTGTAAATTAGAAGGTAAAAGGGCTGGTGCAACTGTTTTTTCCTCTGCACAAGAAGCTGTAATAAGTAATATTACAAGTAGGGGGTAAATGCTCAATCTCATAAGTTGCGTTTTAGGTTAAAAAAATAAAGAGGCGTAAGGAAATACACCCTACGCCTCTTTAAAAAAATTCTATTTATTGTTGAACGACATCGTCAACGTAGAAAGTTCCTGCATTAGCCACATTCCACCCTGGGAACATTACTAAGCGATCGAAATCTGCGGCAGTACCACTAAAATCGAAGGTAATTTCTTCCCAAGTATTAGCCGTTGTTACCGTAGCATCTACTTCAACAAAGTTGTTGGTATTGGCTTGCTCTTCTAACTTAATTCTGAAGTCTCCTGTAATAGGAGCCCAAACTTTAAGTTTAATAGTAGTTTGCGTACTAAAATCAAGTTTAGAATCTAAGTTTACAAAGAAACCAGCCCAAGTTTCATTACCGTGAACGGATTCTAAAACCTTAGAGCTTGTATTAATTCCAGAAGCATCTGGATTCGCAATTACCGCAGCCGTGCTGTTTCCAAAAGTGGTAAATACTGGCTCAACTGTTTCAAAGTCTAAAGGAAGACTGTAAGAAGGTGCTACTGGATCTGGGTTGCTTACGAATCCTTCAGGAACTAATCGAATGTACCAAGCTAAAGCTGGGTTAGTCGCTATCCCATCTACGAAGCGTAGGAATAATTCATTCTCACTAATACTTACAATTTGGTAAGTTTGAGAGCTTGCCCAGTAACCTAAGAAGGCATTACCGCTAAAGGTAATACTAGTATCAGCACCTTCATTAAGCGTCCAAGTTTCACCTAATTGATTAGGGAAATTAGCTTTGAAATCGCCCACATTAGTGGCGGTAGTATCGTTGAAAGGAGCAATACCAGCGCTAGCGGTATTTACATAAACATCACCATTGGTGATCATATCGAAACCGAAACCGTTTAATTTAAAGGTATAAAGGTCATCATACATACCTGCACCTGTTTTTTCTAAAGCTGCGGCGGCATACCACTCTGGGTATAAACCGGCTGCACCAACAGGGTCTGGACCTACACCGAAATGCGCGGCTCTAACCGAGTCAATAGCCCAAGACTTAAAGCCTGGCCCTGCTGCTCCACCTGTTAACAGGTCGAAAATTGGGTTATTAATTAGGTTTGGATCATCCTGAGCAATAGTAATATCTTGAGTACTACTAGCACTACCACCCGAATTCTGTACCGTTAAGGTAACAGTATAAGTTCCAGCGAATGGATAAGAAGCCGAAACATTCGTTCCTTCTCCCGTGGCTCCATTGCCAAAATCCCAACTAGCACTTACACTAGAATTTGAAGCGGTAAACTCTATTACGTTGTCGCTTTGTGCAGACGCTACATAAGTAAAGGCTGCATCACTTGCACTGGGAGCATTCCCAATTGTTGGTTCGTCATCTTCACCACAGGCCGCCGCAAAAACTAGCAGAGCACCTAAAGCAAGAAACCGTGAACCTGATCTTCTCATTGATTTCATTTTCATGATTTGGATTAAAATTAAAAATATAAAAATTATTAGTAACCACTATTTTGTGTCCAGCTACCACCCGCTAAATCGATTTCCACCTGCGGTATGGGGAAAAGTTCATTTTTCCCAGAGGTGAAATTATCTATTGAGGTAGCGGCTTTACCAGTACGTACGAGGTCGAAAAAACGTAAACCTTCACCCGAAAGTTCATATCTTCTTTCTTCCCAGATGGCCTCGGTTAATTGCTGGCCGCTCGCATTTACTGCTGGCATGCCAACGCGTGCACGAACTTCATTTAAGTAAGTTAAGGCAGGGCCATCATTATTACTTCTGGTATGCGCTTCCGCTGCCATTAAAAGTACGTCTGCGTAACGAATCGCCTTGTAGTTAAGCGGGCTAGTTAAATCATCATCGGGTAATCCTAATTCAGACTGACGCTTAATGTACTTATTATTATAGAAGCCTGTATGACCACCGCCACCTACGGCATAGCTAATAGAACCTGGATCTGGCTGTAAGTTAATAAAGGAGTCTAAATTTAAAACTGTTAAATCGCGACGAGGATCATTTACTGAAAAGGCATTGTATAAATCTGCCGTAGGCAAATTATAGCTATTACCATCTCCATAAAAAGGACCTTCATACTGACGGATTCCTTGAAAACCTGCAGCAGCATTTCCTTCTAAGCAAATCAAACAATCATAGCTACCACCTTCAAGGTTAGAATATTCCACATCAAAAACAGTCTCGCTATTATCTTCATTAGCAGCAAACCATAAATCGCCGAAGTTGGGCATTAAGCTATAAGGTCCATCATTAATAACCTCATCTAAAACTTCTGCTGCTTGGGCAAACTTATTCTGATACAGATAAACCTTACCTAAAAGTGCCAAGGCAGAACCTTTTTCAGCTTTACCTTTTACCGGATTGTTCCAAGGTAGATTATTAGCTGCATAACGAAGATCAGACTCAATTTGAGCATAAACTTCTGAGCGTGGCGTGCGTGCTACTTCGGTCACCTCTTCAGAACCTAAGCGCCTGTCGATAATTAAAGGCACATCACCAAAATACTTTACCAATTCGAAATAGTAATAAGCTCTAAGGAAACGAGTTTCACCGAGTATTTGCTCTTTACCGTCAAAGTCGGTTTTGTCTTTATACTCCATAATAAAGTTGGTGCGAGCAATACCCGCGTAGTTCCAACGGAATATGCTTCTCAACTCGTTGTTCACCGCATTATGCGTCATGGCTTCAATTTGGTGCAATCCTTCCGAATCGTTCACACTTTCACCTCCAGCGATAGCGTTGTCAGAAGCGATTTCACCAATCCACAAGGTTAGGTATGAAGCTTGGAGTAAGTCGTAGGCTCCTATTAAAGCCAACTCATAATCTTGTTCAGAGTTGAAATAGTTTTCCGCATCCTGCGCAAAAGGCGGACTAACGTCTAAGTACTTTTCACAGCCCGAATTAGTTAAGCTAAGAGCAAGGGCGGTTAAAATTATTGTGGTATATCTTTTTATAGCCATGATCTTAAAATTTAATGTTAAAGCCTCCCATAATTGTACGTGCTTGTGGGTAGAAACCGTAGTCAACACCCGCTGCTAATACACCACCGAAGTTTCCAATATCCGGATCATAACCCTGATAGTTGGTAAGAGTGTATAAATTATTTACGGACACGTAAACTCGCATTGACTCTACTTTTTGACGAGTTAGCCATTTTCTAGGAAGGGTGTAACCTACTTGTAAATTTCTAATTCTAAGGAAAGAACCATCCTCTACAAAATAGTCGGAGAATACATTATTACGAGTTGCCCCTGTTGTTACACGAGGAATATCTTCACTGGAACCTGGACCAGTCCAGCGATCAATAACGTAAGTTAATTGATTGGCATAGGGTTGCTGTCTTTCGTAGTTTCTGATGATTTCTTGACCTACAGCAGCGTAAAGATTACATGAGGCATCGAAATTTTTGTAACGACCGGTTAAATTTAAACCGAAGGTAAAATCAGGAATAGGAGAACCTATCTTAGTTCTATCTGAGTCATCACCAAAGCTAATTACGCCATCACCATTTTGATCTACATAACGAAGATCACCAGGACGAGCACCTGCTTGTACTACGGAAGAGTTGTCGATTTCTTGTTGGCTTTGGAAGATACCATCCGTTTGTAAACCGATGTAATAGCCAATTGGCTGACCTACTTCAAAACGAGTAGCCACGTTACCACCTACTCCAAACTGAGCTCCAGGAATAAAATCAACCCCATCTGGTACGCGCATTACTTCGTTGGTTAATTGCGTCATGTTAAAAGAGGTCGAGAAAACCCAGTCTTTCGTAGGGTCAGTGCTATAACCTAATTCTAATTCTAAACCGCGGTTAGATACATCACCTGCATTTACAAAGGGAGGAAAACCGCCAGGACCATAAGTTCCTAATAAACCCGACACATCAGGCTGGAAAAGCAAGTCATTCGTATTTTTAACAAAATAGTTCATGGCAAAGCTGATCTCTTTAAGAATGGTTAAATCTAAACCCACGTTAAACTGATGGGTAGTTTCCCATTTCAAATCTGGGTTAGAAGCGCGACCAATTGCCACACCACTAGTAATTAAATCGTCTAGAACATATACACCTTCCCCGTTAAGAAGGGCGCGGTAAGCAAAGTTTGGAATTTGGTCGTTACCAGAAATACCATAACTCATGCGCAGTTTACCGAAGTCGATAAAGCTTACGTCAAAAAAGCTTTCATCACTAAATACCCAAGCTCCTGAAAAAGCCGGGAAAATACCCCAGCGATTGTTGGCTCCAAATTTTGATGAACCGTCGCGACGTACGATAGCGGAAAATAAGTAACGATTTAAGTAAGAATACTCTGCTCTTAAGAAAGCTGATACTAAACGCTCTTCAAATTCAAATGAACCCGCGTTGTTTAAGAAGCCACCTTCCGCTTGGTTAGCAGAGATGTCAGCAAAATCTATCGAGTTATTAGGAACGTTAAAAGCTGTAGCGTTTAAGCCACTACCCGAACGGGTAAATACCGATGTTCCTAAGGTTCCTTTCACCTTATGTTCTCTATTAATCTGTCTCTCATAGTTTAAGAAACTCTCGAAGTTAAGGTCAACATAATAATCGCGATTTTCATAAACACTAGCTCCTCTTTCCAAGAAAATACTGTCGGCGATTTCTACTCTCGGCGCATCCAAATCGGCGTTTACAGCCGTGTTTTGTGCTTTACCCGGACCGTACCAAACCAATGGTGAAAACACTTTACCGTCCACTATGGCTGCGTTGTAGTTAAAGCGATTCGTAAAAGTGAAGTTTTCGTTGATCGTATAAACCAACTCTTCTTTACCTACTAATTTATTTACAGCCGACTCATTATAGATGTTTTCCATTTGAGCTACGGGATTAATAATATCATTAACCAATTCTAGGTAGCTATATCTCCCATCAGTTTGACGAACAGGTTCGGTAGGATATGCATTAATGGTATTGTAAAGAACAGAACCAATTCCGTTCTCTGGTAATGACCTGCGATTTTCATTGGTATAAAGAAGTACGCTATTGATACGGAACTTTGTAGATAATTCGTAAGACACATTAAAACGAGCATTGTATCGCGTAAAGTTTGCCTTATCTAAGCCAACAATACCATCTTGAGTATAATAAGACCCGCCGATTGAATAGCGAGTCTTATTGGTCCCCCCATTAATGCTAATATTATAATTCTGCATAGGTGCCACTTGGAAAATTTCATTCTGCCAATCGGTACCCTCGCCTAGTTGTGTATTATTAAATGGTGCTGTTTGCCCTGCATTAATAAAGGCATTGTTTTTTATAATCGCGTATTCATTTGCATTTAGCAAGCTTAAACGATTGGTGGTTTCCTGCATACCATAAAAGCCGCTAAATTCAATTTGCGGCTTGGTATTTAATTTTCCTTTTTTGGTTTCAATGATGATTACACCATTAGCGGCACGTACACCGTAAATACCAGCAGTACCATCTTTAAGTACGTTTACCGACTCAATATCAGCTGGATTTAAAGCATTCAAGCCCTCAGAATCGTAAACAATACCATCCACCAAAATTAAGGGGTCATTATCCCCAAAGGTTGATAGTCCACGAATTCGAATATTACTCGAACCACCCGGAGAACCAGAGTTAGAGTTAATAGTTACACCAGAAACCTGTCCCTGTAAAGCTTGGTCAACTCTCGATAAGTTTAACTTTTTTAATTCTACTCCGTCAACTTGCGAAGTTGCACCGGTAATTTCTTTCTTGGTTGATGAGCCGTAACCTACTACCACAATTTCACTTAATACAGAAGACTCTTCCTTCATGGAAACATTGATCGTTCGAGCGGAAGTAACCTTTATGGTTGCCGCTTGAAAACCAATAAACGAAAAGACTAAATCGTCGCCTGGTTTCGCTTGAATGGTATAATTCCCATCCATATCTGTTGTTGTTCCAACTGACGTTCCTTTCACTAGAACGTTTACACCGGGGATGGGCAGGCCATTTGCTGCTTCTTTTACTACTCCCGTAATGGCAACAGACTGCGCCTGCATCCAAATTGGAAGGAATAGCAAAACAATAGCTGCTAACCCCTTAAAACGCCTTACATAATAATTTTTCATAAGCCACGCATTAATTGTTTTATTTTAGTTGATTTTCAAATACTTACAATCGTAACATCGCCACTATTGTACGCATCACATTTATTAAGCTTCCCCAAATATATATCTTTTGGTTAAAAGTACCAAAAGCAAGGTAAAAAAGAAATTAAAGCTGCCATTCTAAAAGGGCTGTGGCCTTATCACGCTAAATAACTTTTAGTACTAAAAACTATTAGTTGTGAAATAATGCAAAACAGGCTAATTGTCTCTTATACACTTAGCCAGGCCTAAATCAAGCTACAGCGTTTGCTATTTTATTTAACTAGTTGTTTATCAGTGATTTATTATTTTTAACCTGATCACTGTTTTTGTGCCTCCTAATTTCCTTAAAAGGACGAAGCATTCCTTATTTTGCTCACCAATTAATGTCCGCATGAAAATTTCTAAGAAAAATATTGCCTTATGCTTATTCGTCTTTATAAGTCTGGCTTCTTGCCAAAGCCTAGGCCTAAAATTAGGAAAGGAGAAGCAAAGTTTTCAGTTTGCCGGCTATCAATGGAAGACTAAAATCGGGGAAGAACGCCAAGGTCCAGGAAACAATATATTTTCTGCGCAAGCAGCCAACTTAAGGGTTGATTGGCGGGGATATCTGCATTTTAATATAAGACCCAGTGATAGCCTGTGGTACTCTACCGAAATCATCTGCGAAACACCAATGGGCTACGGCCGGTACGAAATAGAAATAAAAGGCACCTTAAGCAATTTAGACCCACACAGTGTTTTAGGGTTTTTCACTTGGGACCCTAAAAATTTCAGTAGTCAAGCCAACAGCGAAATAGACATAGAATTCTCTAAATGGGGTTACCCGCTCTCGCCAAGCTTGCTTTATTATACGGCGCATCCCGTGTCCAACGGAAAACTAAACCTGGAAAGAATGTATAAATCACCCCATCCAACGTCACAATGGGATGGAATTAGCACCCATGTAATAGAATGGCGCGATACTTCCATTACTTGGTCAAGCTACACCGGGAAAGAGGCAGCATTGGAAAAGCGAACCGACTATTTTCACTACAGTTATCGCAATAAAAAGCGTCTGAAAAAATTGGGCGAAGTAGAAAGTAACGCGATTAGCGTTCCTAAGCCGGGCGAACAGACTAGCGCTCGCATAAATTACTGGCTGCTCTTAGATAAAGACCAACCTCTTAGTGGCAATTGCCCGGAAATAATTATCCGTGATTTTAGCTTTGAGGCATATTAAAACCTAATCCTCGCGCTTGAGTACTTTTGGCACGCGGAAGTAATCGCTATCCTTAGCGGGAGAATTCCGCAAAGCATCTTCCTTACTAATGTTCTGCTCTACTTTATCGGCCCGCATAATATTGCGGTCTTCATTAAGGTACACCAGGGGCTCTACGCCCTTTAAGTCGAGTTCATTAATCTTATCTACGAAACCGAGGATTTTATCCATATCGGCCTGCATGCTCAACTTTTCCTCCTCCGAAAACTCAAGTCGCGCTAAGTGGGCTAATTTTTCAACTTCTTCTTTGGAAATTTTCATAATCTATAGAGATTTAGGAGGGTCTTGTAAAGTTTGCAAAATTAACTGATAACAATCCTCTTTCAAGGTATTTGCCACGGCTTTTTTATCGCCTTCGCCTGGCACCAAAAATGGATGCACTTCTACCTTGAGTTTTCCGGGCTTGCCGCGAAAGATATCATAAGGCAGTAAACGCTTGCAATCGTAAAAAGTGGCAGGAATAATCGTTATTTGATTATCTGCTGCCAAGCGAAAGGCCCCCGACTTAAATGGTGCAAGTGTTATATCTGCGCGAGGCGCCATGCCCTCGGGGTAAATACAAACACCTAAGCCTTCTTTTAACTTTTCACCGGCTGCATCAAAAGACTTTCGGCGACTCGCTAAACTAGAGCGATCTACTAAAATATTGGTGCGACGGTAAAAATATCCGAAAATGGGGAGCTTCGAAAGTTCTGCTTTACCAATAAACAAAAAGGGGAAAGGGAAAATAGCGAAGGTTAGCATAATGTCCAGCATGCTGCTATGATTGGCACAAATAATATACTGTCCATCTGCCTTGGGCTTTTCGTGCCACTTAACCGAAATGCGGTACCCACAGAGAATCAGAACCAAACGCGCCCAAATTCTCGCATAATAAAAGAAGCGCTTGTAAGTCTTAGGACTGAGCGAACTAATAAAAATAAAGGGGAACAAAAGTACGATAGCAATAAAAACTGCTATGTAAAACCACACCCGAAATAGCGGTGCAAAAATGAAGCGTAAATTTTCCACCGCGCTAAATTAAGATAATGACCGTATTTTGTGCTTAGCCTTTATACTTTTGTGCAAAATATTTAAAAACCATGGCGCGCATTTTAACGGGCATACAAAGTAGTGGAACTCCTCACTTAGGAAACGCATTAGGGGCGATTGAGCCAGGCATTGAGCTTTCGCAAAAAAAGGATGCCGAGTCTTTTTTCTTTATTGCAGATTTACACTCTCTCACTTCCTTAAAAGATCGCGAAAAAAGGCAGGAAAGTGTAAATGCCGTGGCAGCCGCTTGGCTAGCTTTAGGCTTTGATGCCAATCGCAATTTCTTTTACCGCCAAAGTGATATCCCCGCCGTGTGCGAGTTAAATTGGTATTTAAACTGTTTTACGCCCTTCCCGATGTTGGCCAATGCGCATAGCTTTAAAGATAAAAGCGACCGCCTTGCCAATGTTAACGCGGGCCTTTTCACCTATCCCGTACTTATGGCAGCGGATATTCTATTATACGACGCCGACTTTGTACCCGTGGGTAAAGATCAGCAACAGCATTTGGAGATGACTCGTGATATTGCCGGCGCCCTCAATCGTAGCGTGGGTGCCGAAATCTTAAAGCTGCCTGAGTCGGTAATTCGCGAAGACGTTAAAACCGTGCCCGGCACCGATGGCCAGAAGATGAGTAAAAGTTACGGCAATACCATTGATATTTTTTCTCCCGCTAAGGTTTTGAAAAAGCAAGTAATGGGTATTATCACCGATAGCAAGGACATGGATGAGCCTAAGGACCCCGATAGCTGTAATGTTTTTGCACTCTATTCTCTTCTCGCTTCCGCAGATGGGATTGGTGAAATGCGCGAAAATTATATCACACCCGGCTATGGTTATGGTCACGCCAAGAAGGAATTACTAAACCTCATCAACGAAAAATATGGGGCAGCACGTGAGCAATATGACCTCCTTACCGCCAAGCCTGAGCTTATTGAAGAGCAGCTTGTTGCCGGTGCTGAAAAAGTTAGACCGATTGCTGAAGAAGTATTAGGACGCGTAAAAAATGCCCTTGGGTATTAGTGCAAGATATCATTAGAACTCACAAAAAAAGGCGCCACAATGGGCGCCTTTATATTTTACTTAAAAACCTTTAGTCGTTAAGCTTCAATACTGCTAAAAACGCTTGCTGGGGGATTTCTACGTTCCCTACTTGACGCATGCGCTTTTTACCCGCTTTTTGCTTTTCTAAAAGCTTACGCTTACGCGAGATGTCACCCCCGTAACATTTGGCAGTAACATCTTTACGAAGCGCACTTATCGTTTCACGGGCAATAATTTTGGCACCCACCGCCGCCTGAATGGCTATCATAAATTGCTGACGAGGAATAAGTTCCTTTAATTTCTCACAAATTTTCTTACCGATATCATAGGCTGAACTGCTGTGAATTAAGGCGGATAAGGCATCCACGGGCTCTGCGTTTAATAGCACATCTACTTTCACCATGTCGCTTTCACGATAGCCAGTTGGATGATAATCGAAGGAAGCGTAACCGCGCGAAATTGATTTTAAACGATCGTAAAAGTCAAATACAATTTCTGCTAAAGGCATATCAAAACTCATTTCTACGCGCTCGGAAGTCAAGTAAACCTGATTGGTAAGTTGTCCTCTTTTTTCAATGGCTAAGTTCATTACCGCTCCCACATAATCGGATTTAGTAATAATCTGCGCTTTGATATACGGTTCTTCCAAGTGATCTAATTTGGTAGGATCGGGAAACTCAGAAGGGTTATTTACAATTACGCGCTGCTCTGGGTTTTTCTTCATGTAGGCGTAATACGATACATTAGGAACGGTAGTAATAACGGTCATGTTAAACTCACGCTCTAAACGCTCTTGTACAATTTCCATGTGTAACATTCCTAAGAAGCCGCAACGGAAACCAAAACCTAGGGCTACCGATGATTCGGGCTCGAAGGTTAATGAGGCATCGTTTAATTGTAGCTTTTCTAAAGAGGCACGCAGTTCTTCAAACTCTTCCGTGTCAACCGGGTAAATTCCTGCAAACACCATAGGTTTAACGTTTTCGAAACCTGCAATCGCTTTTGATGCAGGTGCTTCTGCCAAAGTGATGGTATCACCCACCTTAACTTCTTTGGCTTCCTTTATACCCGAAATAAGATAGCCCACATTACCGGTACTAATCTCTTTTAAAGGCATTTGCTTGAGGCCTAAAATTCCAATCTCATCGGCGCCATACTTGTTGCCGGTATTCATAAACATTACCTGCTGCCCTTTTTTAAGGGTGCCGTTTACTACCTTGTATAAGGCTTCAATACCGCGATAGGGATTGTAAACTGAATCGAAGATTAAGGCTTGCAAGGGCGCATCTGGATCACCTTCGGGTGCGGGGATACGTTTTACAATTTCTCTTAAAATATCTTGAATTCCTAAGCCCGTCTTAGCGGAAGCGAGAATAATATCGCTGTCTTCGCAACCTAAAAGTTCAATAATCTGATCCTTCACTTCTTCCACATTAGCACTAGGAAGATCAATTTTATTTAAGACGGGAATAATTTCTAAGTCGTGCTCTAAGGCAAGATAGAGATTGGAGATAGTTTGTGCTTGAATTCCTTGGGCCGCATCTACGATAAGTAAAGCTCCCTCACAGGCGGCTATGGCACGCGAAACCTCATACGAGAAATCTACGTGCCCCGGTGTATCAATAAGGTTTAAAGTATAGGACACACCCTCTTCTACGTACTGCATTTGAATGGCGTGACTCTTAATGGTAATACCACGTTCACGTTCTAAATCCATATCGTCAAGCAGCTGATTCTTCTTCTCTCGGTCCGTTATCGTCTGCGTATTTTCTAAAAGTCGATCCGCTAGTGTACTCTTGCCATGATCGATATGTGCGATAATGCAAAAGTTGCGGATAGTAGTCATCACCATTGCGAGGAAATTTTTCTCTGTTTAATGCGCGAAATTACGCAAAAGGACTTGAGTTGAAACTTTATTAACCTGAGGCTGTAAATTTTATTTCTGCATGACTTCCTTAGTCTCCTATTTCCTCGCTTTCTTCGCTAACTGCCATTGAGTTAACGATAGGGCTAATTCCGCCTCATTCAAATATCGCGCTTGCTACTTAAAAGTAAGCGAAAAGGCCTTCACTATTGAAGTCAGAAATTGAAACTACTAGGTTCGCTCTGCAATCTTACCAAAATAATGATGAAAAAATATTCGCTTTTTTTAATTCTAATTCTCGCTTTAAGCGCCATTACCACCAAGTCCTATGCTAGCCATTATAGCAGTGGAGAACTACGTTATGAATACATAGGCGACTCCACCGGCGTGGCTAACCAATACCGCCTTTACTGCCAGATTTATTTACCCATGAGTTCTATAACGCTTCACCCACCATTTGCCAGACTATGCGTTGAGTCTTCCTGCGGCATGAATGACTCGATTATGTTAAGTCAGATTTTAGCCACAGGTGCTAATCTGGCGCCAGGGTCTACAGTTGGAGCTTGGAGAATTAATGGCTTCGATGTATGTGCTGATAGCGCTGCCATTAACAATCCTTACTGGGTACCTAGATACGTGGCCTATAAGTATGAAGCTAATATAATACTACCGGCCTGTGCCGATTATACCATTTCCCTTACTGGTCAATGCTGCCGTGATCAAGCTGATAATTTTTCTGAGTATATCAGTTTTGCCACGAATCTTTACCTAGAAACAACCTTAAACAACACGCTTGGACCTAATAGTTCCCCCCAAATAATCACACCGGTTGGTAAGTCCTTTTGTGTGGCTCAAGTGGGGCAAGCACCTGTTATATACCCCCAAACCGCTATAGATGAAGACGGCGATTCTTTAGTTTACAGCCTTGTTAATCCTCGGTACTCGACTAACCCACGTTGCGGCCCCGGTTTAAACATCCCCCTAGATTCTGGTTTTACTTCAAGTAATCCTCTGCCTAGCCACACCGGCATGACCCTCAATCAAAATAACGGCATTCTCTCTTTTAGCCCTAGTCAACAGGGTGATTATGTACTAAGCCTTTCTGTTAAAGAGTATCGTTTCGATACCATTTCTCTTCAATGGCTAAACATAGGTAGTACCATCCGTGAAATTATCATACCCCTAAGAGCGAGCTGTAATCCGCAAGTGACAGCAGGTCCGCTGTTGAAAATCGATTCTTCTATAACCTTCCTAAATAACCTTTTAAAAGCGGAAATGGATTCTCTTAAAAGCGCTTATGGTATAAGTATCTTAAAAGGATCGGATAGCCTCGGCAACGGCTCGAGTATGATAACCAAATTACCTTTTTACCATGGCTATACTTGTTTCGATTCGGTCCTTGATTTAAATTTCACTTCCACAATTAATTATAACTCTCTCAAAACAACAGACTTCCGCTTAATTGGTCCTGATGGTGTTCCTCGCCCTATCGTAGGAATTAAAAATTTGAACCAAACTAGTGTCAGCTCTAAGGTGCAATTAATGCTGCATCAGCCTTTAGACCTTAATGGGAACTATCTTCTGCAAATTAGGAGAGGCAGCGATGCCAACACGTTTCTTAATTCTTGTGGTTTTGCGGTTGAAGAATTTTATGGCGCCTTGGTGGTGGTAGATAGTTGTCCACAGCCAAGCTATAATTTGAGCTACGTGAGTGTGGACAATAACGAGAATATCCGTTTACAATGGGACGTAGATAATGACTTTTATAGTCCTAAGCTACAAGGCACTTTCAACTCTTGGATTATTCATCGTCGAGATATTAACGACAATCTTATGAAACCCATTAAGGTAATCCAAGATCCCAGTGCTCGCATCTTCGTAGACTCCGCTCTGCCTGCCGGCTCTGCCCTGTCTAACACCGTTTATGACTATTCTCTGCTACTTATGTATAATGGTAAGAGACGGGAAATGACCCCCATTTGTTCTACTATAAAATTGAATGCCGCACCCAGTGGACCTGCGCAATCCAAAGTCTTCCTCTCTTGGAATCACTATAACTGCATAGACCCGCTTAGTCGTGCTTATAAAATTTATCGCGGTACTATCGACACCCTCACGAACAATATCAGCTGGCAACAACTTGGTGATATGACTAGCCACAATAACTTAGAAGTCAATCTGAACTCCAGCAACCCGCTTCCTGCAGAAAGTTATATTTACAAAGTGGTTGCTCAGGATCAAAAGAATAATTCAAGCCAAGGTTTATCAGAATCAAATTGGATCTATTTTTATCATGCTCCGCAGGCATCATTTTCGGGTAAAAACGGAAAAAAATTACAAATCCCCAATATTATTACGCCCAACGGAGATCAAATAAATGATCGATTTTATATTGAACTACCCACTAATGATTCCTACTTTACTAAAATAAACTTAAGCATCTACAAACGGAATGGAGAGTTACTTTATGAAAATAAAAACTACCAAAACATTAATAATGGCGACAGTGGCTGGAACGGGTTAAACTCTTCAGGGGAAGCCTTAAGCAGCGGCGTTTATTATTATACTATTGAAGTCCAAACGGCTGACTCAACCGCTAGCGAGTATTATCAAGGAAGCATCACGATTGGGACTTAATTAATAAGGCTAACACCTTAGTAATAGGCGGTAAAAATCGCTCTATACCTCAGAACATTTACAGAAAATGAAAAAGCCGGCTTGTAATTAAGTCGGCTTTTTCATTTTAAACCAAACGTGACGGTGGGGTTATGCAAGTATTGTAAAATGCCCACCTCTATCTATCACCTTAAAAAGAATTTCCAAGAGCCCTTTTAAAACCCCTTATCATCGTCCCCTTGCGCGATGGTATTAACGATCGGTTTTTTATTCAGGCTCCCTTAAACGGAACCTCCTACGAACAAATAAGTTTGAGTATTTATAATCGTCATGGCGAGAAGGTGTATGAAAACAAATCTTTCCAAAATAGCAACGACCGAGAAAATGGCTGGAATGGCGTAAATAACAATGGGCAAGCTCTTGGCAATGGCGTATATTTTTACACCATTCGTCTAAATAGCCCCAGTATAGGCATCAGCGAAAGCTTAAACGGCAGTATTACCCTAACAAAAGGAAGACGATAACTCAGTAGAAATAAAAAGTAAGGCTCCATAATAGCCTTGATTTTCTCCGTTATCAGAATAAAATAGCCGCTCAGTAAATAAGGGAAGCTGAATATTTTAGCTGTTTTTCTACCTTAAACTAAATGAGGCTGATGGATAATGGGTTAATGATTGGTAAATATGAACTTTTGCTTTAAGTTCGTAGCCGGATTTATATAATTGGACAAATGAGAAAAATTATCGGCTTCTTAAGCTTTGCACTGATTGCAGCACTCAGCTTTACAACTGAACTAAAAGCTTCCCACTACTCTAGTGGTGAGGTTTATTATAAATACATCGGTGACTCCACGGGGGTTGCCAACCAGTACCGCATTTTTGTGCGTTGGTACAGAAATAATGGTGGTGCTGGAATTGGCACAGGAGCGCAAGCGATTTGCATTACCTCTTCTTGTGGGCCTAACATCACAGTTTCGTTACCCAAAATCTTGGCCACGGGTGCAAATATGTCACCAGGCGATAACTCTGGTGGTTGGATTGTACCAGGATTAGATGAGTGTGCAAATCCATCGGACCCCGCCTTTAAAGATCTTTCGATTCACAAATATGAAGGCAACGTAATACTTCCACCTTGTCCGAACTATAAAATTACCGTAAGCGCGCCTTGCTGTCGTGACGTCTCAACCAATTTGGCGAATTCGCCAAACATGTATATTGAAGTAGATCTTAACAACACGAAAGGCCATAATAGTTCTCCCCAAATTATTGCTCCTGCGGGTAAAGCTTTCTGCTTAACTCAGCCCGGGCAAAAGCCATTTGTCTTTGCTCAGGGTGCCTTAGAAGAAGACGGTGATTCTATCGTGTACACTTTTGCCAACCCACAACAAGGTATTAACTGCGGACCAGGAACTAACATTCCTTTAGCAGGCGGTTACACCATTTCTAACCCCATTCCAAGTTCTACTGGTATAGTAGTCGATCAAAAACTAGGTACTTTCACATTTAGCCCTAGCCAGCAAGGTTCTTATGTTATGAAAATTGACGTAAAAGAATATCGCTTCGACACCACTGCATTCCAATGGTTATATATCGGAAATACGATTCGTGAAATCCAAGTTCCTGTTACCTCATCGTGTAATCCGCTTGCGCAAGATGGCCCTAAAATCCTAATCACTGGAACAAGTAATAGTTTAAGTAACTTTTTAAGTACGGAGAGAGATTCCATGAAAACGGCCTATAATGTTGCTGTTTTAAAAGGAGCTGATAGCTTGGGTAATGGTGTGGCTACTATCACACAAATTCCTATCTTTAATGGCTACAACTGTTTCGACACGATTGTTTCACTGGACTTCGACAACAATATACGTTGTAACTCAATTGACCCTACCGACTTCCGTCTGATTGGACCAGATGGCGTTGCTCGTCCTATCGTAGGCTTTGATGACAACTGTACTTTTGCGAATACCCGTAAAATTGATCTTTACTTACACCAACCCTTAGATGTAGATGGAAACTACCTTTTACAAATTAGAAGGGGTAATGATGGCAACACGCTAACCAATGAGTGCGGTTACGAGCTTACCGAGTTCTATAGTGCTCTTATTGTAGTAGGTGGCTGCCCATCTCCAGGTTATCAACTAGATGGATTAACTGTAGAAAGAGATCTAGATGTGCGCTTAGATTGGTCTGGAAACAATGATTTAGTGGATGCCAATATTGTAAATACTTTCAATTCTTGGAATATTTACCGCGCAGACTCTGGTGTTAGACCAATGCAATTATTAAAAGTGATTACCGACCCGAGTGCTCGTTTCTTTGTAGATTCTTTTGCTCCTAACGGATATTACGTAGACAATTTCATCTACGACTATGCAGTATTACTTGTGTATAACGGTAAGGGAAGAGAAATCACCCGTACTTGTTCTAATATCAACCTAAGAGTAGACTCTACTAAATTATCTGAAACTCAAATTGGACTATACTGGAACCATTACTACTGTATGGACCAAAGTGTTAGAGGTTATGAAGTATATCGAGGCAAAATGGATACCTCCACTTTCGCAATCTCTTGGAGTCAAGAAGGGAACATTACAACCGATTCTTCCGTAGTGCTGAACAGACCAATAGCTGACTCCATTAACCAAGGATCCTACGCTATAAAGGTTGTTGCTAAAAACCCCAACGGTAACGCAAGAACAGATTCATCTGAATCGAATTGGGTGTATTATGGTATAGCTTACTTTCCACCTATCATCCCACCAGAGCCAGAATTACCAGGTGTTGTACTAATTCCTAATATCATTACCCCTAACGGTGATATGATTAACGATAGATTCTTTATTGAGCCTCCAGTGGATGGTGTGCCTTACGAGCAAATTAGCTTAAGCATCTTTAACCGTCATGGTGAAAAGGTATATGAAAATGCTTCCTTCGAAACCATTAACGATAGAGAAAATGGCTGGAATGGTGTAAACACAAATGGTCAACCTTTATCTAATGGTGTTTACTATTACGTTATTGAAATGAGAAGTCCGTCTTCTGGTGCAAGTCAAAGCTTGCAAGGAAACGTAACCATTAACGGAGTATTAAGATAAGCTCCTTTTAATAAATCCTAAAAAGGCTCAGTTTTACCCCGTAAGACTGAGCCTTTTTTATTTATGAAGTTCAAAGGTTTTTTGGATACGGCTAACAGTCCTTGTATAAAAGCTAAAACCATCAATAACCATTAACACAAAACTGTTTAAACAATAAAAACCTAGAGAAAGTAATGTACCAACGTATTGCTCATATTGCTCTGGTAGTTAAAGACTATGATGCCGCTATCGAATTTTATACCCAAAAATTAGATTTCATCCTTCTTGAGGACACAAAAATTGACGATAATAAAAGATGGGTTATGCTTGCACCTCCAGGAGCAAAAGAATGCTGCCTCCTACTGGCAAAAGCTGCAAATGAAAAGCAAGAAGCAAGCGTTGGAAATCAAACAGGAGGTAGAGTGGGCTTTTTTCTATTCACGGATGACTTTTGGCGAGATTTCAATAAAATGGCCGACCGAAAGATACATTTTTTGAGAGCGCCTACCGAATTTGAATATGGCACTGTTGCCGTTTTCGAGGACTTATACGGTAACTTGTGGGACTTGATTCAACCCAATGAACACAACAAAGGACTGATCAAAGCACAAAAAAAGGGCGCCTAAAGCGCCCTTTCATTATTTTGCTAGCTATCTCGCTAAGCTCCCTTATACTTGAAGTCTTCCATAAATTTGGTGGTATAGTTCCCTGAATTATAATCAGGGTCATCCATCAAAGCACGGTGAAAAGGAATAGTGGTTTTAACACCTTCAATTACAAATTCATCTAAGGCACGACGCATTTTATCGATTGCTTCAGCACGCGTTTGTGCTGTAGTAATCAATTTAGCAATCATAGAATCGTAGTAGGGAGGAATCATATAACCCGCATAAACATGCGTATCTAAGCGTACTCCGTGGCCGCCTGGCGCATGAAAAGTTTTGATAATACCTGGTGATGGGCGAAAGTCATTCGCCGGATCTTCGGCATTAATACGACATTCAATAGAGTGTAATTTAGGCTCGTAATTTTTACCTGAAATATGTTCACCCGCCGCCACTTTAATCTGCTCACGGATTAGGTCATAATCAATTACTTGCTCTGTAATGGGATGCTCTACCTGAATACGCGTATTCATTTCCATAAAATAGAAATTACGGTGCTTATCCACCAAAAACTCTATTGTTCCTGCTCCTTCGTACTTAATATACTCCGCTGCTTTTACTGCTGCAGCTCCCATCTTCTGACGCAGTTCAGGCGTCATAAAAGGTGAAGGTGTTTCTTCAGTAAGTTTTTGGTGACGGCGCTGGATGGAGCAGTCTCTTTCCGATAAATGACAAGCCTTTCCGCGTGAGTCACCTACAATCTGGATTTCAATATGACGAGGCTCTTCAATAAGCTTCTCCATGTACATGCCATCGTTTCCGAAGGCTGCTGATGCTTCTTGTCTTGCACTTTCCCAAGCTTTTAAAAGCTCTTCTTCTTTCCAAACCGCACGCATGCCCTTACCTCCACCACCAGCAGTGGCTTTAAGCATTACCGGATAGCCTGTTTCTTTCGCAGTACGCTGACAATCTTCGAAAGTGTCAATCAATCCATCAGAACCAGGAATAGTAGGAACCCCTGCCGCTTTCATGGTTTCTTTCGCCATGGCTTTATCACCCATGCGATCTATCATTTCTGGACTAGCACCGATAAATTTAATCCCGTTTTCGGAACAGATGCGTGAGAATTTTGCATTCTCTGAAAGGAAACCATAACCAGGATGAATCGCATCCGCGTTGGTAATTTCTGCTGCTGCAATAATATTGGGGATATTTAGGTAAGAAGCTGAACTAGCTGCGGGACCTATACAAACCGCTTCATCTGCAAAACGCACATGTAAGCTTTCCTTATCTGCTTTAGAATATACGGCCACCGTAGGAATACCCATTTCTTTACAGGTACGAATTACCCTTAAGGCAATTTCTCCACGATTGGCGATAAGTATTTTTTTAAACATAATCGCTGTTTTTGGTTGACTAAGAAGGATCTACCAAGAAAAGCGGTTGATCATATTCTACTGGACTTTGGTCGTCTACTAAAATCTTAACGATTTTACCGGATACTTCACTTTCAATTTCATTGAAAAGCTTCATCGCTTCGATAATACAAACTACAGTGCCTTCATTAATTTCATCACCCACGTTAACAAAAAGTTCTTTATCGGGGGAAGGACGTCGGTAGAAGGTACCAATCATTGGTGACTTTACCGTAACATATTTAGAATCATCACTAGCCTTAGTGCTTTCTGCTGGCGCAGAAGGCGCAGGAGCGACAGAAGCTGGAGCCGCTTGTGCCATGGGCTGTTGAGGCATGCTAATTACCTGAGTCGGTTGGTGTTCCTGAATCATAGCCGACTCAGTTTTGATAATGATCTTAAAATCCTCAGTTTCGAGGTTTACCTCAGCGGCTCCAGAGCGGGCCACAAACTTTATAAGATTCTGAATTTCTTTTAAGTCCATGGATAATTATAGTATTAATTAACGTGTTGAAACAAAACTAAAAAAAATAACGAGGTTTAAATGGCCCATTTCAAATAGACGGCGCCCCAAGTAAATCCTCCTCCAAATGCTGCTAAGATAAGATTATCGCCCTTCTTAAGACGATCTTCATAATCCCACAAGCAAAGGGGCAAGGTACCATTAGTAGTATTACCATAACGGTCAATGTTGAGCATCACTTTAGAAGCCTCTAAACCCATACGCTTAGCAGTGGCATCAATGATACGTTTATTCGCTTGATGCGGTACTAACCAAGCAACATCGTCGGAAACTAAATTATTCCGTTCCATTATTTGGGCGGACACTTCCGCCATATTGGTAACGGCAAATTTAAATACCTGCTGTCCTTCTTGATGCACGAAATGCTGTCCAAGTTCTACGCTTTCTTTTGAAGGTGGATACATCGATCCTCCTGCCTTTATGTTTAAGAATTGACGACCAACGCCATCACTGCGTAAAATACTGTCTTGCATCCCTAATCCCTCTTCATTAGGTTCAAGAAGTACTGCTCCACATCCATCACCAAAAATCACACAAGTGGTGCGGTCGGTATAATCGATTATAGAAGACATTTTATCACCCGACACAATAAGTACCTTTTTGTAGCGGCCCGATTCGATGTATTGCGCGCCAGTGGTTAAACCAAACAAGAAGCCTGAACAGGCGGCCTGTAAATCGAAACCAAAGGCATTCGTCATACCCATCTCCGAAATAACAAAAGCCGCGGTATTTGCCACGGGCATATCTGGAGTTACGGTACAAAAAATTACAACCTCTATATCTTTGGGTGAAATTCCACGCTTATCTAAAACCTGCTGAGCGGCTTTAATTCCCATACTGGAAACCCCTGCGCCTTTCTCCTTCAGGATTCGTCTTTCTTTGATACCGGTACGGGTGGTAATCCACTCGTCGGAAGTATCTACCATTGTCTCCAGAACCTTATTGGTTAATTTAAACTCTGGAAGGTAGGCTCCCACTGCGGTAATCGCTGCTTTTACTGCCATATATTATTGCTAAATACTGCTTAGTTGACTAACAAAATTAGCAAGAGCAATTGACTCGGCGCTTAAAATCATGTTTTTTATTGCTTCGGGGCCTGAGGCACCATGGGCTAAAATTACATTTCCTTTTACTCCGAGGATAGGAGAACCACCGTGGTTCTCATAATTTAGTTGCTCTAAGAAAGAATGCTCTAGTCCTAATTTCTGACTTAAACTAAAAAAGGCTTCTACCTCTTTCAGTACAATATTCCCAGTAAATCCATCACAAACCAAAGCATCTACTTCATTATCAAATAAGTCGCGTGGCTCTAAATTGCCTGCAAACTGAATGACCGAATACTCGGCCAATAAAGAATGGGCTTTTTGATAAAGCAAACTTCCTTTCGACTTTTCCGTACCGCTATTTAAAAGGGAAACTTTGGGATTGGGAATACCTAAAACTTTCTCGGCGTAGATTGTGCCAATTCTGGCGAACTCTAGAAACTGCTCTGCTTTACAATCTACGTTAATCCCAACATCTAGAACCACCAGCGGCTTACCGTCGATTTTGGGGAAAACAGAAAGTACTACCGGACGACTAATACCATCGATTAGTCCGAGAATTTGCATGGATGCGACCATAATAGCACCCGAATGACCAGCACTAGCTACAGCCGAAATTTTTTGTTTTGCCGCATCTGCGAAAGCGCGTACCAGAGTACTATCTTTCTTTTGTTGCAGTGCCTTTACGGGATGTTCATCCATAGCAATGAAATCGCTACAGACTATTTTATCGAGCCTGAGAGAATCGGGCACCAAAGCTAAGGCCTCGGCAGTACCGTACAAGGTAATGCTTGTTTCTGGCTTGAGATGAGGCCATACGAGTTGAAGGCCTTCCATCACTGCTGATGGGGCCTGATCACCTCCCATTAAATCTATACCCAGCTTTACCATAAAAAAAGGCAGTTTTTTATAACTGCCTTAAATACTGTATACAAACAGCTGCGCTGATTAAGCGGCTGCTTGATCTTTTTCCATTACCACTTTACCTTTATAGTAAAGTTTTCCCTCGTGCCAGTATGCACGGTGGTAAAGGTGAGCTTCACCAGTAACAGCGCAAACCGCTACCGTAGGAACTTCAGCTTTGTAGTGGGTTCTTCTTTTGTCGCGGCGAGTTGTACTCTGTCTGCGTTTAGGATGTGCCATATCTCAAATAATTAATTCAATAAATCTTTTAACTTATCCCAACGGGGATCTATTTTTTCGTCTTGTTCTTCCTCCTCTTCTTCCTCTGGAATGGCATTCACTAAGTGTTTCTTAGCTTCATAATCCATTTCACCAGACTCAACTTGGGGATGCACCACTTTTAAAGGCTTTGCTAATACTGCTATTTCGTATAAATACTGCGCAATATTTACTTTGTGATCTCCATGCGGAATTATAAGTAGTTCGTCTAAGCTGTCATCAAACTCATTCCCGAATTTCACCATAAGATGAGATTCAGCCTCTAGGGGGAACCAAAAAGGCTCATTGCTAATATCACAATATAACCAAACTCGGCCCGAAACAGTAAAATTCAACTCTAGCTGATTCTCTTTTTTTACAAAAATAACATCCGCTAGCAGTTCTGCTTTTTCAAACTCCTCATATCCAAAATGAGCAAAGAACTTTTCATCAATCTCAAAATCAAACTGATGCTCCCCCAATTTCAGTCCTGAGAATTGAATGTCAAATGCTTTCAAATTCTTCATTTCCACTGTTTTTTTTGGGGAGGGCAAATGTATAAAATTTTTAATCTCCCCAAGAGCTTTCTACTTTTTTTTGCCTTTGATTTTTAAGGGGTTGGAATTAATCTCCGAACTTATCGTTCGATTGCGGATTAAGTCGATGGCTAAATAGAGCGACTGGCGGAAAGAACTCGGATCGGCTTTAGCCTCTCCCGCAATGTCGAAAGCCGTGCCATGATCAGGGCTTGTGCGAATTATAGGCAAGCCCGCCGAGTAGTTCACTCCCTCTCCAAAAGCCATAGTTTTAAAGGGAATTAAACCTTGATCGTGATACATCGCCAAAACTGCATCGTATTTAGTATGCATCTGCGCTCCAAAAAAACTATCGGCTGGAAAAGGCCCAAAAGCCATAATTCCTGCTTCCTTTGCCTTTTCAATAGCAGGAAGCACCATGTCATCGTCTTCTTTCCCAATTACCCCTTGGTCGCCCGCGTGCGGGTTTAAGGCTAATACGGCTATTTTCCCTTTCGGGAGATGAAAATCATCCTTCAAACTTTTTGCTAAACTTTCTAAGCGGCTTAGGATCAAATCTTCGCTTAAAGCCTCGCTTACCTTATTTATCGGAATATGCACGGTAGCTAAGGCCATGCGCATTTCATCGCTAACCAACATCATTAAGGCCTTCGCTTTAAAGCGCGCCTCTAAGTAATCGGTATGCCCCGAAAAGCGAAAAGCATCACTTTGCATGGATTTTTTGTGAATCGGTGCGGTAACCAATGCCTGAATTTTTCCTTCTTCTAAAGCAGTACAAGCGGCATCTAAAGAAGCCAAAGCTAATTCGCCTGCTTCTTTACTAATTTGGCCAAACTCAATTTTAACTTCTTCTTCGTATATATTAATCAAGTTGGCGCGGCCTTCTTGAACTTGTGATATATCACGACAGATATTAAAATTGAAATCGCGCATATCAATCGCATTGCGATGATAGGAGGCCGCTTTAGTGGAACCGAAAACCACGGGGGTACATAAGTTCAACAATTCAGGATCGGAGAAAGATTTAATAATCAACTCCATGCCAATACCGTTTACATCGCCAATACTAATCCCGATAATGGGTTTTTCTAATTGATCGTCCATTACAGTGATTTTAAGAATTCATACATCAAACGCACGCCTACACCGGTTCCACCCTGGCTGCGATAGTGGTCGGCACTATCTAAAAAAGCGGGTCCTGCAATGTCAATGTGAATCCAAGGATAGTCCGTAAAGTGCTCTAAAAATTTACCCGCGGTAATGGCACCTGCTTCTCTACCGCCAATATTTTTTTGATCGGCGATTGTCGATTTAAGCAATTCGTCATACTCATCCCAAAAAGGAAAGCGCGCTACCCTTTCGTAGCATTCTTTACCCGCCGCATCGAGTTTTGCAAAGTCTTTATCATCAGCAGTTCCCATGGCTACTACCCCATATTTACCTATAGCAACGGCCGCTGCTCCCGTTAAGGTAGCTAAATCTACTACTACTTGCGGTTTATAATTTTTGGCATAAGCCAAGGCATCTGCTAAAAGCATTCTCCCTTCAGCATCGGTATTTAAAACTTCTACAGTAGAACCATCGTACATTTTCACTACATCCCCCGGCACATAGGCTTTCTCGCCTGGGCGATTGTCGGTAGCGGGAATTAAACCAATCACATGGATAGGCAATTTGGCTTTAGCAGCTGCATTAATCGCCCCAATTACTGCCGCGGCGCCACCCATATCGCTTTTCATGGAATCCATAGAACCTGGCGTGGGCTTCAAGCTTAAACCGCCCGTATCGTAAACGACCCCTTTTCCTACTAAAACTATGGGGGCGCTATTTTTTGCTTGCGCAGATTTGTATTCTAAAATGCTGAAGGTGGGGGGATCTTGACTGCCACGGTTTACCGCTAATAATCCGCCCATTTTTAGCGCCTCGATTTTCTTCTTATTGAAAACTTCTACCTTGAAACCCGTCTCAAGGCCTAGCTTTTCAATTTCTTTCGCCAGCATTTTGGCCGTAAGATAGCTAAGCGGCTCGTTAACCAAGTTGCGCGCAACATAGGTACTTTCTACCACCGCCTGCAAATCTTTTAGAGTCTCTGCGTTTAGTTGACTGAAAACAATTTCCTGTAAACTTTGCTTTTCCTCTTTACGCACAAAATATTTGGTAAATCGATAGGCTCCTAAAGCCAGGCCTTCTGCGAAAGCGGCTTTTTCTGCATCCTTAAGAGAAGAGCTTATTAAAACCTTATCTGCCTTTTGAGCATTTAAGCTGGAGACCAACTTATTGGCCAATAAACGCAGTTTTTCTAGTATTTGATAAGGCTCTTTAGCATTATCATCTGCGTAAGCGACAAAAATATTTGCCGGTTTTTGAGGAAAGAAAATAAAGTTAGAGGCTTTAAGGTTTTCGCGCAGATAGTCCCGCTGATCCTCGGATAAGGGAATCTCCCCCAGTTGATTAAGATGGTTAATAAGGTATATTTCGTGGCTCAATTTTTCGTTCGCCACCTGAGTTCTAAAATTCATAACAAAGAATCTTTAAATTTGGACAAAGTTATCATTTCAGCGGGCGAAACAATAAAAGCTTTTAAAGACCAACACAATTAGCTGTTTTTTACGTTAAGCTTAAACGAGATGACCTTCAAAAGGATTATGAAAAAAATCGCTACCCTATTATTCGGAATTTGTTTTTTTGGCCTGCAGGCTACTCATAACCGTGCTGGAGAAATTACCTATAAGTGGTTAAACGGTTTTACCTATGAAGTTACAATTACTACTTACACTCGTGCTTGCGAACTTTGCGCCGACCGCTGCGATTTAACCATTAACTGGGGCGATGGTAGTAGCGATGTTCTTCTACGAAATAATGGTAATAATACACGATGCTTAACAGGGCGTGATGGCGTTATTATCGATCAGGTAAACCGCATTCGCAAAAATACTTATACTGGCACGCATACTTATCCTGCCGCAGGTAGCTATCTAATTTACATGGAAGACCGCAACCGCAATGCGGGTATTAGTAATATTATTAATAGTGATCAGGTTCCTTTTTATATTGCCAGCGAACTTTTTATCTCCCCCAGTTTAGGTCCTAATAGTTCACCCGTTTTAACCAATCCGCCGGTAGAGCGCGGTTGTAAGGACAGACGTTTTGAACACAATCCCGGCGCCTTCGATCCCGATGGCGATAGTTTAGCTTACCGACTTACTTTTTCGCGTACCGAAAATGGCGACCCCATTCAGACTATTTACGATTCCCAATATGTGCAAGACTCGGTAAAAATTGACCCCACCACGGGTTTATTTTATTGGGATGTCCCTAAAAATGTGGGGCAATATAATTTTGCTTTTGAAATTGTAGAATTTCGTAAAAACGCACAGGGTCGTTATGTGCGCATCGGCTATGTTACCCGCGATTTACAGATTGACATTGAGGATTGCCCCAATAATCCCCCTGAAATATTACCCATTGGCCCTTTCTGCGTAGAAGCAGGGACAAATTTAAATTTCGTGGTTCAGGCCGATGACCAAGATAATGATGTAGTGGATCTAACTGCTTTTGGCGGACCCTTTATCACTAATCCCGCCGCAAGCTTTTCCGGTGCTACCGGTTTACCTATTATTTCAGGCTTTTTTAATTGGGCCACTACTTGCGACCTGGTGCGCAAGCAACCCTATCAAGTAACTTTTAAAGCCGAAGATGCCCCTGCTTTTAACGATATTCCCCTAACTGATTTATATACGACTGAAATTACTGTGGTAGCCCCTGCCCCCCAGAACCCATCGGCCGGACCGGAGGGGAGAGCCCTACGCTTAAACTGGGACCCTAGCATTTGTGCGCAAGCCGAAGGTTATTTAATTTATCGTAGAGAAAGTACTTATGGCTTTGTTCCAAGTGAATGTGAAACTGGAGTGCCCGCTTATACAGGTTATGAGTTTATCGACTCCCTAAGCAGTGGCGTGGCCCTAAGCAGCTATTTAGACAATCAAAATGTGGAAACTGGTAAGCTTTATTGCTACATGGTAGTGGCCTATTTTGCCGATGAAGCCGAAAGTTATGCGTCGGAAGAGTTTTGTGCCGCCCTGCCGCTAAATCTCCCTATGCTTACTAAAGTGGATGTGGCGAGTACCTCATCGCAAACAGGCGAAATCGACATCGAATGGATTGCTCCCCCCGAATTTGATAGTTTAATTTTCCCTCCGCCTTACCAATATGAGTTGAAGCGCAGCAGCACCGAAAACACGGGCAATGCCGTATTAATTTCTACGCAAAACGGTTTAGTTAATGGTCAGTTCAACGATCAAGGGCTGAATACCCGTGATAGCTCTTACGTGTATACCATCGATTTATACGCTGGACCTAACCGCGATTTTGTGGGCTCTTCTAGCAGGGCCAGCTCGGTGTATTTAAAAACCAGTGGACTTGATGGCGGTATGCAATTAGATTTTGAGTTTAAAACGCCTTGGCAAAATGATCGCTTCGTAATTTATCGCGAAAACCCTAGTGGCAGCGGGAACTTCGATAGTATTGCCGAAAGTTTTACGCCCAGCTATCGCGATACGGGTTTAACCAATGGCGAAAATTATTGCTACTATGTAAAAAGTGTGGGCCGCTATACCGCGAGTGATAGCTTACCCCAGCCGCTTTTAAACCGCAGTCAGATTAGCTGCAATGTAGCACGCGATACCATTGCGCCTTGCACCCCTCAGTTTAGCCTGCGCAATGTTTGCCCCGATACCATTTACTTTAGTTGGCGTTTACAAGATTTAGGCAATTGCAGTAATGATGTGGCGCGCATTAATATTTACTTCCGCACGGGCACAGGCGGTTTCGGCGACACACCCTTTTTAAGCATCCCCACAAAGGGTGATTCTACCATTAAATTTGTGAGCGACTCACCTATATTTGGTTGTTATGCGGCCACTGCGGTAGATGACGCCGGAAATGATCCTGGTGGCAGCGATAATGAAAGCCCTTTAAGCAGCGAAGTTTGTATACAAAGTTGTTTTACCATAGGGTTTCCCAATGTATTTTCACCCAATAATGATGGCATTAACGATGAGTTTTTACCCACTGAAATTGATCAAGTTAAGGACTTGGAAATTCAGATTTACAACCGCTGGGGCGGCTTGGTTTACGAAGCAAAAAGCGTAGAAGAATTTCTTTCACCCGGCTGGACAGGGCAATCGCAGCAATTAAATGCACCGGCACCAGAAGGCGTTTACTATTACGTTTGCAGCTATACCGCCGAAAGTTTAGGCGATTCCAGCGAACAAGTTGCCACCGGATTTGTCCACTTATTTAGATAATCACATTTATGTTTACGGGAATTATAGAAAGCATGGGCCAACTTGAGGCTCTGCGTCCAGAAGGCACGAATCTTCACCTTACTTTTTCATCTATTTTTACAGATGAACTAAAGATTGACCAAAGCTTAGCGCATAATGGGGTATGCCTAACGGTGATCGCTATTGATGGTAAAAACTACACGGTAACCGCCATTGACGAAACTTTAAAGCGTAGTAATTTGGGCCACCTAAAAGTGGGTAATCAAGTTAATTTAGAGCGCTGTATGTCTGCTAATGGTCGCTTCGACGGACACATTGTGCAAGGACATGTAGATACCATGGGAACTTGCCACTCGGTGCAGGAAAAAGACGGTAGCTGGGAGTTTAAAATTAAATATCCAAAAAACCCCAATCATATTACCGTCGAAAAAGGTTCTATCACCATCAATGGCGTTAGTCTCACTGTGGTAGATTCGGAAGACGATTGGTTTTCGGTAGCCATTATCCCTTATACCTACGAGCACACGAGTTTCCGCAATCTTAAACCAGGCGACCCCGTAAACTTAGAGTTTGATGTAGTAGGTAAATACGTTGCGCGGATTTTAGGAAAAATGAGTTAAATACTCCTTCAAGGCACTAGCGGTCATTCCTAATTCTTCCAACTGCTCCTGGCGAGATGCGTGAGCGATAAAAGAATCGGGTAAACAAATGCTTTTTATTTGGCAGCTTAAACTATGCTCTGCTTTAAGGCGAGCTAAATTGCTTGCCAAACCGCCGGCATAGGTGTTTTCTTCTAAGCAAATTATTAATTCGCTTTCCTTTAGCTGTTCAAGAATATCTCCGTCGGGGAAAGGTTTTAAAATGGGCAGATGCAGATGACCAAAGGCGCTATTTTGTACCGCTTCTTGTGCTTGGGCCGCCAAAGAACCAAAGCTCAAAATAAGTTTCTGCTTTTTATTTTGCCACCAATGCGGGCGATAGGATTTCCACAAATGCTCGTAGCTTAAATCAATATCGTCTTTAGGAAAGCGGATAAAGCAGGCTTCCTCTTGCGCCCGCGACCAAGAAATCATTTCCCGTAGGGCCTTTTCTCCCGCGGGAGCCGCAATACGCAGATTAGGAACGGCGCTCAATAAGCTAATATCGAAAGCCCCATGATGCGTCGGGCCATCTTCTCCTACTAAACCCGCACGGTCAATTAAAAAAACGGGCGCCAACTTTTGTAAGGCTACATCGTGAATAATTTGGTCGATGGCTCTTTGGGCGAAAGTGCTGTAAATATGAACAATAGGTTTTAATCCTGACGCGGCCATTGCAGCCGCCATAGTCACTACGTGCTGTTCAGCAATGCCCACATCAATAACCCTAGTAGGAAAGGCCGCTTTAAGGCTATTTAGCTGCGCTCCTGCTAACATGGCGGGGCTCAGAAGCACCAAGTTATCATTACTAGTAAACTCTGCCATTAGGCTCGCTTCTACCACGTCCTGAAAGCTAGTTGTTACAACCCTTTCTTCCGCTCGGGGGCTAGATACCTTTAGTAGGCCTTTTCCCTTCGAAGTTTTAAGGTGTAAAAATTTCGGTCCTTTTATTTCTTGCGCATCTGCGAAAGCGGACAAAAGAGCGGGAATAGAGTTAGCCTCGTTTAGGTGAAAATAATGGAAGCCCAGACTTTCTGCCATACTTTGATAGCGACCAAACTCTTTCAGGGCGCCCACATTTTCGTCGATGCTTATGCCATTATCGTTAAGAATAATCCACACATCGGCCTGCTCTTGACCTAAGTAGTTTAAGGCTTCGAAGCTCATGCCGCCGGTAAAAGCACCGTCGCCAATTACGGCTATAAATTCAGCCTTTTCCTTTTTCAGTTGAGCCGCCTTCCAAAAACCAGCAATAGCCGAAGGTGCGGTAGAAGAATGCCCTGCCCCAAATGGATCGAAGTCACTCTCGAAGCGATTAGTAAAACCCGATAAACCCTCTTTCTGGCGATTTTGGCGAAAGCCCTCTTTACGACCGGTAATAATTTTATGGAAATACGCTTGATGCCCCACATCCCAAACGAGAATATCTTGTGGAGTATTGAAATGATAGTGCAAAGCCACGCTCAGCTCGGCTACCCCTAAACTGGAGAGAAGGTGACCCTTTTTACCTTGGCCTTCCACCTGGGCAAAACGGCGTAACTCCTCGCAAAAAGCGGGGAGCTCGGCCGGCGGCAAAGACCTTAAGGAATCCACTCCTTGATACGTTTTTAGCAAATCACTCATGGCCGGCAAAGGTAAATCTTGGCCGTGAATAAACGCCGCGCTTAGGAATGGTTTTAATTGAGGTGGCTTTGCCCGGATAGTCAGAGCCGCGAAATTTGCCCACTCGTTAAAATCTCTATTCTTTTAATTTCACTACTAGGTCACAATCCAAATCGAAATCGCGCATAATCATATAGGGGCCTGTAGGGTAGCGATCTTCACTAAAGCGAGCTTTTAAGAATCGAGGCTCTGTTTCTTCATAATTGCTTATTTCCTGCGATAGGAGCTCACCCGTATTTAAATCGAAGGAGAGGATTTTTTGATCGGCTCTTTTTAAATCGAAAGGAAATATAAGATTTGCACTGATGTGTTTTTCTCCTGAATATTTATCATCTTGCCTTTGATTAAAAATAAGCTTGAGTTGATTTCCCGAAATAATGGAACTAAAACCGGAGAAAAAGTAATAGCTCTCATAACCAATGTCATTGCTGACAGCCTGAAATTTATCAACCGTCTTTGTCCACAATATTTCTCCATTAGCACCATGGCGACTAACGATAAGGAAGTCTCTAAGATCCCCTCCTACTAAGGCTTTATTCTGGTGCTCTACAATGGTGAGGTAATCACTATTAGCCAAGGTAAATACTCTTTTATCATAAAACTGAACCGCTGATTTATACCTTTCTTGCACAGCGGTGTATGATTTTGGCCAGGCTTGTTTCTCTGACAAGGGAAAATAATAAACATTTTCTGATATTAACTCCTGATTAAAACTATTGATAAGCATGTTATAATGACCTAAAAGCTCGTAGTACTTGTAGGTACCTGGTTTTCTATTGGCGTAATCCTCGGGTTCGGTATCTTTCAAAATCAAGCCGCTAACTAGAATAGTGTCTGTATTTAAACGGTCTAATTGAATATTTCCAATAAACTCCCCTACTGAAATGAGGTCTTTCTTAAAGTTTATTTTAATGGTTGCATAACTATTTACCCTTTGTGCAATAAGAAGGCTTTTACCATCCATCGCCATTGAAAACACATTGCCTTCATCATCAATTAAAGCTGGCGGCGTATAGGCTATTTCGAAAACCTTGTTTACTACGCTTTTCCCATTTTCGTAAGTCTCGTCACTTTCTCCTATTAAATTAAGATTAGCGTCGAAAAGGCTAGAATGGGACGTTTTATCATTAGTGATTGCTTGGGCAAAAATCAAAAGGTAATTTCCACTAGGGTCAAAATATGCAAGCGCAGCCTCGGGGAGAAAGCGCTTGGAACTTGCCTTTAGACCAAGATTTCCTGCGCCAACTTTTTCTCCTTTGGCATTAAACCTCACAAATGCAACCTGCTGTCTCGATTTTAAACTAATAATGATCAAGTCCCCCTTTAGAACTCCGAGTCCCACAACGTCTTCAAGCGCTACGTCTTCAACGCTGAAACTGTTTAAAGTAGCACCCGTGTTTTTATCAATAAAAAAAAGTTCCTCTTTGGTGGTCTTGCGTAAATTCCACACTGCATAACTATCTGTTAAATCAAAAATATTCAAAACTTTGTTTGACATCCTGTCTGAATCGGGTACTTGCAAAACTGTTTCAAACTCTGTTTTTTGAGCACTAAGTGCTGAACTAAGAACAAGAGAATAAAAAATAACTTTAAGCCATTTGCTTTTCATAATAGGGTTGATTGTTTTAATTAGTTATTTAAGCTTAACCACCACGTCGCGGTCTAATTCGAAATCGCGCATCAAGATATAAGGGCCCGCTGGAAATAGGTCTTCACTAAACTCGCCACGCAGAAATCGCGGGTAATTCTCTTCATAATTTGCCAGCTCTTCTGTAAGGGTTTCACCTGTTTTTAAATCTATGGATATGATTTTATGCTGAGCTTTCTTCATATCTCTTTTTGTCATGACCGAAATTTGAGGCTTATTAATAATATTGCCTCTAGTCGTATCATTTCTTTGACTAAAAATTAACTTTATTTGTTGATCTGCGATTACTGAACTGAAGCTCGTGAAAAAATAGTAATTCTGGTAGTTGATTTCTGAAGGTGTCCCTTGATACTTTGCGATATTCTTCGTCCAAATGATATCGCCATTAGCCTCATGTCGGGTTATGATTAGAAAATCACGAATAAAGCTATCCAAGATTAGGTTGCGATGCTCTGTAATGGATAGATAATTGCTATTTTCTAGGGGCAGAATCCGCTGGTCGAAACTTTGCGAAAAAGATACCCGATATTTTTCTGCGGCGGTATGGGTTAGAGGCCATGCCTTCATCTCTTCCTCTGAGAAATAAACAATCTTCTCCGAAATTAGCTCTTGATCATAAATACTATAGAGCATATTGTAGTAGCCCAATAGGTTGAAAAATTTGAGTTTGCCAATCCCCACATAGGAATACTCTCTTTCTGGCTCGCCTTCTTTCATTACTAAGGCGCTAATCAATAGGCTATCCTGATTAAGCTTATTTAAGTGGACCAAGCCCAACCCTTCTCCTAAACCTAAGGCATCAAAATTCATTCTGATCTTTAGGCTAGTGTAGCCATCTATCCTTTGCGCTAAACGAATGCCGCTTCTATCTTCCGCAAGGGAAAAGAAATTGCCTTCCTCGTCAAAAACCAACTCTTGCTTAGCCGCCTGAAGGCTTTTATCCACTTGTTTTACGCTTTGAAAAGTTTCATTCGTTTCATTGAGCAGGGATAGTTCGGCATCAAAGGCCGCTGTGTAAATTGTTTCAGGTTCCGATTCCTTCTTCGATTTAAGGACCAAGAAATTACCCTTGGGATCGAAATACGCTTGGGCCTTTTCGCGTAGCTGACCTTTGGCTGCCATTTCTTTCAGAAGGACTCCTTTTTTAAGCAGCTCTCCTTTCGGATTAAAACAATAATAGACCACATTGTTATAAAACTCATCCTCTTCCGGTTCCAAGCCAATAATTACAAACTGGTTCTTTATTATTCCCATTCCTACCCCGGTCATGAAATAATCTTCTAGCTCAGATTCCTTCAAAACCGCGCCTGACTTTTTATCTACAAAAAACAGTTCTTTTGCATTTGTTTTAGGTGAATTTAAAACCACATAGCTCTCCTCAAATTCAAAAAAATTCAAGACTTTATTGAAGTCTCGCTTAGATTCAGGAACAATACCGATGGTTTCAAACTCTGTTTTCTGAGCCTGTAGCGCTAAGGCTGAAAATAGGAGAATGAAGCTTGCTATTGCTTTAGTAAATTGCTTTAGCATATTTGGGTTTTTTATCATCGTATTTCCAGAAAAATTTTTGTTGACTTCGTACATGGAATACTTAGGTACAAGCTCCAAAAAACGCCTTATCTTTCTAATAAGCCTATTTCTTGTAAATCATCCATAATTCCGTTCGCAATTTCTCGATCGCTTATTTCGGATCCTTTTTTATCCTCTCTTTGATAAAGCATAGCACCAGTTTTCATATTAAATAAGCGGAAACGATACCAATCGGAACCATCGATATTATAAAGTGCATCACTTAAAGTGAGATATTCCAAGGGTCCCTCTTTAAATAAATACTTTTGATGAGAGCGAGCGGTGGAATAACCAAAGTGATTAAAGTCTTCAGCCTCCTGAACTAGAGCTTTCACCGCGCTCATGCGATTGTAATCGGCCACACTAGTTCTCTCCCACTCTAAGCGATACAACATATCTAGCTTAGCTGCATTAGCAGCGCGATATTCGCCTAAACGATCTTTTACATCTACTTCAATTTGACGTACCGTTTGAAAGTCCATTAACCACAACTCGCGCGCATAGGGAAATATATTAGGACTGATCATAACCACCTTGTCAGGGACCTTAGTAATGAGGTTGAAATTGTAGGGATCCTCTTTAAGTTGGTTCACTAAGGCCAAGCTATCTTTTATGCCTTTGTAGGGCTTTATAAAATTGCTAATGCTTGCACTATCGCTTAAATCGGCCAGTAGATAGAGGTAAAAATCGGCTAATTGGTACTTTAACTTAATGTGCTTCTGCCTCTCGGTTAAGGAAGAGTCTAAAATCGGATTTAAATCGGGCTTTGGCTTCAAAAGGGTCGCGTAAATATCGCGCATGGAGGGGTCCTCCTGCAAAATGCGGTTGATATTACGCAGTATTTCATGTACCTCCTGATCTTCCGGAAACTGCTGCAAATAATCTAAAACCTTTGTCCGGCTAAGGGCTACCAATTGGGGCGTGTTAAAATTGCGTAATAAATGATGTAGCTCTTGTACTGGTCCTGGTATACGCTTTGGATCTACTAATAAATCATTAATTCTTCGGTTAGCCACTTTTAAAACCACCATGCCGTAAACCGCGCGTATATTAGACTTCCGTAAAAAGCGGTTTTGCGGGTACTTCTGTAAGAGGCAATTCGAATTGTAAAAAGCATTAAGATAGTCGCGCTCCAAAACCTGCCAGTGCACCGTTTCCATTTTACACAATTCCTGAATGGCATTAAATTCTACATCTGCCGAAGCGGAAGATGGACTACTTGTCGCATTTTTATCCATTGCCTCAATTAAACTGATGCGCTTTTCAATATTGGGGTGCGTGTGTCGCCGATCTTGATAGCTGTAGTCGGTTGCGATAGGATCTACCTTTTCGCGCAAGTAAAACTGCGGTAGTCTAAAATCATTCTCCAATTGGAATAAATCCGCATCTACATCACAGCGCCCAAAGGGATGATAGGTTTCATACAGATGCTTTAGGCAATCTATCGCTGCCGGAGTCTCATAGCCTGCGTTTTTAAAAATAATTAGGCCTAAAGAATCTGCTTCGCCCTCTTGCTTTTTACTGCGTATAAGCTGGTTCTCAATTAGCTCTACCTTATCTAAATCATCCTCATTAAGCTTTCCCTGCGAATACGATTCCCAAGCATGACTTAATTTAAAATGGGCAATTTCATGAGCAATTACAAAGGCTAGCTCTGCTTTAGAGCCTAGGCTGGCAATAAGTCCGTTGCTTATACCAATCATACCTGTTGACATCATAAAGCCTAAACCAGGGCTGGCGCCACGATAAAGGTAAATTCGGATGGTGTCGGCCAGTTCTTGATCGTCTTTTAGTAGCTCATTTTTAATACCTTCAAGATAATTCGTAACAGGGTCACCAAAAGAAAACTTGCCACTATTAACCAACGATCGTGTACTGTAATACTGATTAATTTGATAATTCTCAATGGATTTTTCCTGGTCATGAAAATCATCAAAAGCATACCAATGATTGATGAAATCGAAAGGCACCTCACCCACGGCTTGAATAGGAAAATAGTCGTGGCTAAAATCTTGCGCTGGTAAACCTTGCGCAAACAAGGTCGCACTAGCCTTTATAATTAGTATTAAACCTAGTACGTAAAACTTTAAACTAGCCTTACGTAAATAGGAAATTTTCACACTTTGCCTAATGCGGTGAGATTTTAAGGAAGCAGATATCAAAATAGTAGCGATTATTTCGGGGCAAGTTAATATCTGTTAACGGAGAAAAAAAACCGTTGAATTAATTAAACCGAAATTCACAATTTAATCCTGAGTTTGATATAAAGTTAGTTTATAAACAACGAACCCCGCTGTTTCCAGCGGGGCTCTACTAATTCAATCTATCGTATTTCTATTAGGCAAACTTTATTACTTTCCTAAACCAACGGTTCAGGCGCTCTAATAAAAGGTACATAACCGGCACCACAATAAGGGTTAAGAAGGTCGCAAATACTAATCCGAAGATTACCGTCCAAGCCATTGGGCTCCAGAAGATGGCGTTATCTCCACCAAAGTAAATATTGGCGCCTCTATTATCTAAGAGACCGATAAAGTCGATATTTAAACCCACCGCTAAAGGTAAAAGACCTAATACCGTGGTAATGGCGGTTAGTAATACAGGACGTAATCTGGTCATACCACCCAGTTCAATCGCTTCCACCAAGTGCGTGTCATCCAGTTCTTCTTTGTCTTCTAAACCCAGTTTTTCGCGTAAACGATTTCGGCTAAGCTCAATAAAATCAATAAGAACGATCCCATTATTTACAACAATCCCCGCAAGGGAAACAATACCAATACCGGTCATAATTACCACAAACTCCATTTGGAAAATACCCAATCCTAAAAATACACCAATGGTACTGAAGAGTACGGTTAAAATGATGATAAAGGGCTTGCTGGCTGAGTTAAATTGTGAAACGAGAATAATACTAATTAAGGAAATAGCAATTAATAAGGCATTAACTAAGAAAGCTCCACTTTCCTCTTGCTCTTCTTGAGAACCCCCAAATTTAAGATTGTAACCTTGGGGAAGTTCTTGGCCTTTTAATAACTCTTTAATTGAGTTATTGATTTCCGTTTTGTTGAAGCCTTCTACTACATTCGAATAAACCGTCACCAAACGCTCACTATCTTTTCGCTTAATGGAATTATAGGAAGAGTTAAATTCATAGCTCGCTACAGCCGAAATGGGAACCTGAACAATTTGGCCGCTGGCTTGCGAACGGAAAGTTACCAATTGGTTCATCAAACTAGCGACATCGTAACGATACTCGCGTTTAAGGCGCACCTCAATCGGATAATCATCTTCTCCTTCTTTGTATTTACTCGCTTCCGAACCGTATAAAGCCGTACGTAAAGCTAGCGCCACTTGCTGGGTGCTTACACCTAAACGACGTGCATGATCGCGATTAATCTTTACCAAAAGCTCAGGCTTATTGGTCTCCAAGTCAATTTGCAAGTTTTCAATACCCTCAATGCCTGAGCGGTCAACCTTTTGTTTTATTGCTTCCGCAGATGCCAATAATACATCGAAATCGGTTCCGGTGAGCTCAAGGCTGATGTCTCTACCTACAGGCGGTCCGTTATTTTCCTTCTCTACGCTAATGGTAACGCCTGGTAACCAGTTATTCAACTGATCTGTTACTTCACGTTGAATATCCGTAGTACGTACTTCATTACGGAATTCGTACTCTACAAAAGAAACTGTGATACGCGCTTTGTTAGGCGTATTTTGGCCACCGCCGCCACCGCCTAATTCATTTTGACTAGCGGTTTCAGCACCAACGTTAGTTACCACACTTTCAACTAGATCAGAATAAGGCGCTAACACCTCATTTAATCGTTTTTCTACTCTTTGTGTAACACTATCTGTCGCTAGTACATCCGTACCCAAGGGAACCTCAACAAATACATTAATGTAATTGGGTTCGTTTACGGGAAAGAACTCAACCTTTGGGTTGGAGGAAAAGTAAAAGCCAATCGAAACAAACATTAAAACTACTGTACCCAATATAATTAAGTAAGGACGAATGCCACTTAAAGAGTACTTTAAACTTACAGCGTATACTTTTTCTAAGCGCGGTAAAACCACCTTTTGGAACCAAGCAGAAAGCGGAGTTAAGAGATAGCTGAAAAGCAAGACTCCTCCTGAAATGGTTAACATTAGATTACCCGAAATGGTGTTATCACCTAATAAAAGCAATATCCCTAGTACCAAGAATATGGCGGTAAAAATAATGGCTTTCTTATGGTTTACCTTCTTATCCAAATCTTGCTTCTTCATAAATACCGAAGCAATAACTGGATTGATAACAAGCGCCACGAAAAGGGAAGAACCTAATACGATAATCAGCGTACGCGGTAAATAGCCCATAAACTCACCGATAATATCATCCCAAAATAAAAGAGGGAAAAAAGCCGCTAAAGTGGTGGCCGTAGAACTAATAATAGGTACGGCGACTTCACCCACTCCCTGGCGGGCGGCTTCGAAAGCGGAATAGCCTTCATCGGCGTAAAGACGGTATATATTCTCAATGGTTACAATAGCATTATCCACCAGCATCCCCAGTGCTAGAATTAGCGAAAAGAGTACGATGAAGTTTAAGCTTACTCCCAGCGCGCTCAGCACCAAGAAACTAATAAACATGGAGAAAGGAATACTCAATCCCACGAAAGTGGCATTACGTAAACCTAAGAAGAATAAGAGCGTAATTACTACTAGAATTACCCCTGAAATAATCGAGTTTTCTAAGTTGGCCAGCTGATTACGCGTTTGTTTACTTTGATCGTTGGTGATAGTAATACGCAAGCCTTCTGGTAAAATATCTTTCTTGGCTAGAGCGATAAGAGCGCGAATTTTATCGGTTGCATCCAATAGGTTTTCACCACTCTTTTTAATTACGTTTAAGGAAACCACCGACTCGCCGCCTAAACGGGCAAAACTCTCCACTTCTTTATAGGTAAAAAGAACATCGGCAATGTCTTTTAAATATACAATATTGCCCTTTTCATGCTTCACAATTACATTGCGAATTTCGTTCATGCTCGTAAACTCGGCATCTGTACGAATACTGCGACGCGTTTTACCCAACAAGATATCACCTGCTCCAATATTGATGTTTTCCGAAGCTAAGGCACTTTGCACATCATTAAAGCTAAGCTCATTGGCTTGCATTTTTGGCAAATCGATATTTACCTGTACTTCTTTCTCTTTATCACCAGTAATGGTGGCTTCCGAGATTTCACCCAACTCTTCAATTTCATCTTGTAAATACTCGGCATAATCTACCAAATCGTCGATGGAGTAATCTCCCGAAAGGTTAATATTTAAGATGGGTACTCGACTAAGGTCGATGTCTAAAACCACGGGATCTTGATCCAAATCGGATGGAAGGTCACTCATGGCACGGTCTACCGCATCTTTAACATCTTGCAAAGCCTTTTCCGTATCCACGTCAATGTTAAACTCAACGTTAATGATACTTACATCCTGAACCGATTCGGAATTAAGGTTTTTAATTCCATTTACACTTTTAATCTCCTTTTCGAGAGGGCGTGTAATAAGGTTTTCGATATCTACGGGCGTATTACCAGGATAAGGTGTTTGCACGTAAATAAGCGGGAACACAATCTCGGGGAAAGACTCCTTGGGCATGGTGATGTAAGAATACACCCCAAAAAGGATAAGGAGGGCCGAGAGGATAAACACACTGATGCTATTGCGCAGCGACAAAGTGCTTAGTCCGAAGTTTCTATTGGTTTTATTAGCCATAATCTTGTTGAGAATATATTATTGTACGCTTACTTCTTGTCCTTCCGACACTTCGTTGAAGCCCGCAATAATTACTTGTTCGCCGGTGCTTAGACCGGAGGTGATCTCACTTTTATCCGAAAAAGAGTAACCAGTAGTGATGTAGCGTTTCTTCACCACATTCCCTTTGGCATCACTTACTACGGTGTACACATAATTACCTTTCAAATCTTTTTTAACCGCAATAGAAGGAACTACAAAAGCCGAATCGTTTTGGTAATCTTTAAAAGTAAGCTCCGCTAATAGGTTAGGCTTAATCATCGCATTTTTATTATCCAAAGCTACTTTTACGGTAAAGCTGCGGTTTTCGGGTTTAATAAATTGGCTGGTGAAAATTATTTTCTCTTCCTGATTTAAACCTAAGGCAGGAATGCTTACTTGTACCGGATCGCCTTTTTTAATGGCCTTCAAGTAGTTTTCTGAAAGGTCAGTTTCTACCTCAAGATTATTTAAATCAACGATGCGCACTACCGGCGTACCTACGCCTACAAACTCGCCTTTGTTTACGGTAATATTATCAACCACACCACTTACGGGAGCAATAATTTTGCTGTTTTCCAATTGGGCTTCTACTTGCGCTAAGCGATCTTTAGAAGAAAGGAAATTAGTTTCTGCATTTAGGTATTCTATTTCCGAGCCAATGCTATCTTTCCATAAACGTGCTCGACGTTCGAAGGTGGTTTTAGCCAGCTTATAGCCTGCTTTTGCTTCGGCTAATTGGCTGCTGATAAAATCATTTTCTAGGCGAATAATTACTTGTCCAGCACTTACACGATCCCCTTCTTTAGCATCAATACTAATTACACGGCCATTACCTTCTGCGCTAAGCATAACATTTTGCTTACTGCTTACTAAACCTGAAACTTTTACAAAATGCTCGAAATTTTGCGTAGCGATGGCGCGCACTTGCACGGGTACCAATTTCACTGGCTCAGCCACGCGATTGGTATCCAGTCTGGCGATTTTCTTCTCCAAAGAATCGATTGCCACTTGTAAAGCGCCCATTTCAGATTGAGCAGCGGAGAGCTCTCCTTTTAAATCCTCCAAGCTAGGCTCCTGGTTGCAGGCGGCAAATAAGCTAATGGCTGTGAATATGTAGATTACTTTTTTCATGTTTTGTCTTGTTTTATTTACCCAAAGCGTACTCTAAAGCTTCCTTAGAGTTTAAGGCGTTTAAAATGGCGTTGATATAATTGGTTTGTGTTTGTAATAATTGGTTTTCCGATTGGCTTAATTCGAGGCTGCTGCTCAAACCTTCTTTGTATTTAAGAAGGGTTCTATTGCGGATTTTCTCGCTTAATTCTAAGTTGCGTAGTTGATTATTATAATTGTCAATGGCAAACTTATAGTCGCTGGAAGCTCTTTCGTAAGCAAGATCTAATTGACCTTCGGTGGCCTCTTTTGCCACGCTAATACGATCCACATCAATTTTGGCTTTTTGCACTTTGGCGTGACGAGCTAAGCCCGTAAAAACATTCCAGCTTAGGCTTGCGCCGATGGTTGTTCCTGGAATCCAGTAGGTATTAAAATTAAATACATCGTTAAACTCATTGCCGAAGTTACTCTGGCTATGGGTTGCAAATGCACCTAAGGAAGGATAGTATTTTGCCTTTTCGTTGGCTAGTGATAATTGCGCTGCACGTTCATTTGCCAAGGTACTGCGATAGGTAATATGATTTTCAACATTAAAGCTATCCAAGCTAAGTCCCACCGCAATTTGCGCAGGCGTAATTAATTCCTCTAAGCTGGTGCTTAGCTCTATGGACTTATCTAAAGGCATACCCATATTAAACTTTAACAATTGGTAAGCTAAGTCTAACTGACGTTCGGTATTACTAATGTTATTCTGAAGATTATTAATCAGTAATTCTAACTGATCCACATCTTGATCCTCTAAAAAGCCATTTTCGTAAAGCTTGCGCGTTTCTCTAAAATTATCGCTCAGAACTTTCAGGTTTTTCTCTAAAATCCCCTTGGTTTTTTGCGCTACCAAAACCCCATAATAGCTCTGCGCTACATTTTTACGTGCTTCAATTTCTGCTTGCTCTTTATCGAGCCTTTTGGTCTCTTTAAAAACTTTAGAAGCTTGCAAAGCCACAAAGTAAGAACCATCTAACAGTAATTGGTTTACCTGAATTTGTGCTTGGTTTTGATGCGCTACTCCAAAGGCAACCGTAGCAAACTCTCCTTCTGGTGCGTTAGGGTCGAAGAAGCGAGCAGGAATAGGTGACTCGGGAATTTGCGCATTGTAGGAATAACCGAATGAAGCGCTAATCTGCGGCAAGCCCATTGCGGCTGTTTCGGTAATGGTTTTTTTAGCCTTTTCGAACTCTAAAACTTTGTCTTGCACAGTATAAGCATGCTGTGCCGCATAGTCTTCTGCTTCGGCAAGGCTAAAGCGAGTCGCATCTGCCTGAGCCATAATGCCACTGCTTAGTAATAGGCCTAGCAAAAGGCTGGGATACATTAATTTCATATAATTAGCTATTGTTCTTTAGTTTGTAGTCGAGGTATTCTATCCCATCTGCAGAAGCGATACCACGGATATGGTAGATTAGAATTTCACGCATTATTTCGGTAATTGACCATTTACTTTGTTCAAAGAAACTTTCTTCTTGCAGCATTAAGCGCGCTCTACTGTAGTATAGGAAGCTTACGATTTCTGCATTCAACTCCTCGCGGTAAATGCCCTCTTCTTTGCCGCGTTTGATATTCTCTGTTATTAAACGAAAGATTATTTCACGTTTGCGCTTCTCTAAGGAGGCACTTACCTCGGGGTAATAGCGCTCCAATTGAAACTGTATGCTCGGGTCGTGCTCTTCTATGCTTACGCAGATTTGTGCATCCATTTGGAATAGCATATCAATGGCATTTCCATCTTTATAATCGAGTAAGGCCAGCATGCGACTGCTAATAGAAGCGAACGATTCATTCACGCCTTTGCGCACTAATTCCTCCTTATTCGCAAAGTACTTGTACAGCGTTTTTTTTGAAATGCTTAGGTCTTTCGCTATATCATCCATGGTTACAGGTCGCAAACCATAACGGTTAAACAAAGACACTGAGCGTGTTAATATTTCCTTTTCGATTTTCTCCATGCGGCCGCAAAAGTATAAAAAGTTTACACGCGGAAACTATGTAACTTAAAAAGTTTCTTAGTTTAATGGTTTCTTAACATTTCATTCCATTGCAAGCGAAAAATTTTGACCTTTGCCACCAATTAGAAAAGACAACATGCTCCTAATAAAAGATATACTCGATCAAAAACCCATCGGCACAAGCCATAGTATAAAAGGCTGGGTAAGAACCTTTCGTAGCAATCGTTTTATTGCTTTAAGCGATGGTAGTACCATAAGAACTTTGCAAGCGGTAGTTGACTTCGAGAAGTTTGACGAAGCCCTGCTAAAGCGAATCACCACTGGAGCCGCCTTGGCGATAAGTGGCGATTTAGTTAGCTCCCAAGGCAAAGGTCAAGACGTAGAACTTCTAGTAGAATCTTTGGAAGTTTTAGGCGATAGTAATGCGGAAGAATATCCGCTACAACCTAAAAAACACTCCATGGAGTTTTTACGAGAAAACGCGCATTTAAGAATGCGTACCAACACTTTTGGTGCAGTAATGCGTTTGCGTCACAGCCTTTCTTTTGCCGTACACGAATACTTTAATAAGAACAACTTCTTTTGGATGCATACCCCAATTATTACGGGCAGCGACGCCGAAGGAGCGGGCGAGATGTTTAATGTTTCGGTTTTAGACAAGAAAAACCCTCCCTTAAAGGAAGATGGCAGCATCGATTACAGTCAAGACTTTTTTGCCAAAGAGACCAATCTTACCGTATCAGGACAGCTTGAAGCGGAATTGGGCGCCTTAGCGCTTAGTAAGGTCTACACTTTCGGACCCACTTTTAGGGCGGAAAACTCCAATACCAGTCGTCATCTTGCCGAATTTTGGATGATTGAGCCGGAAGTGGCTTTCGCAGATTTAAATAGCAATATGGATCTAGCGGAAGACTTTTTAAAATACGTTATTACCTATGCACTCGAAAACTGCAAACACGATTTAGAGTTCTTAGAATCTCGCTTAGTAGAAGAAGAAAAAATGAAGCCTCAAAACGAACGCAGCGCCTTGCCTTTGCGCGAGAAACTGCAGTTTGTGGCCGACAATAACTTCCGCAGAGTGAGCTATACCGAGGCAATTGATATATTACGCAACTCGAAGCCTAACAAAAAGAAGAAGTTTAAATACATCATCGAAGAATGGGGCGCTGACTTACAGAGTGAGCACGAGAAGTTCTTAGTGCAGCACTTTAATGCGCCGGTAATTTTATTCGATTACCCCGCGAATATTAAAGCCTTTTATATGCGCCTAAACGAAGATGGAAAAACCGTGCGTGCCATGGACATCCTCTTCCCTGGTATTGGTGAAATTGTAGGTGGCTCTCAGCGGGAAGAACGTCACGACGTCCTGCTCCAAAAAATGAAGGAATTTAGCATCGATCCCGAAGAATTACAGTGGTACCTAGATACGCGTAAATTCGGTACCTGTGTACACAGTGGCTTTGGTTTAGGCTTCGAGCGCTTAGTGCTATTCGTAAGCGGTATGACCAATATTCGCGATGTAATACCTTTCCCGAGAACTCCTGGTAACGCAGAGTTTTAGGCGCTTGCACAGATGAGAATTAATAGAATGAACGACTCAGAGTTATCTGGGTCGTTTTTTTTTGACTTAGCATGGAGGCTGCTCCTTTAGTAGATTTAAAGTCGTCTCATAAACCGGCTGCTTTAACATCTTTGCTTTTAACCAAGCGTAAAAGCAACGGTTAAAAAAGTCCTCCTCTTCTCCCTTCCAGGGGATAGAATCTTCTACCTTTTCTGCGAAAGCGGGGCTGCTGATATATTCGGGATAGAAAAGGGCAGATTTCACCAGCTTTAAAAAAGGCCAAAGGGGATTACTTTTATCTCCTATGGAATGCCTCGCAAAAATGCGCTGAAAGCTCAATATGCGTGATTCTACTAATTGGTCGTTACCCAAATCGAAATGAAGTAAAATCTCCATTGCCTTGTAATTAAAAAGCCATTCATTGCCCATGTAGCGTAAATACCAAATATCTCTTTTCTGAAAGGAGGCGATAATTTTTTTCACCTCTTTTAAATCGCCCTGTTGGAAGTAAATCATGCCCAAGCTTAGCTGCAGAAGGGCTGTTTCCCTTTCATTTAAGGATGAGTTTTTTAGACAGTCCGTCAATAGCTCTTGCGCCTTTACAGGCTGGGCTGAGAAATTTAAATTTAAAGCTAAGAGGTTCACATAACGCGCTTCCCAAATAGTAAAGTGCTTTTTTTGATAGCGCTGCATTTGTTGAAACATCTGCTCTAAATAAGCTCTACTTCTCGCCAACTGGTTTTTCCGAAAATAAATGGTACTCATGCCATAGAGTAAGGATAAATGATAAGGCAAGCTCTTTTCGTTATCCTTGGCACTGCCTTGTAATTCGGCAATCTTCGCCTCGAAAAACAGATCTAAGCCATGGTAGTTTTTAGTTTGAGAAGCAAATAAGTCAGAAAGCACACATAACTGATTTAGAGCGCGAAAGCTAAAAGCCAGCTCGGTAGAAATACCAAATTTTAGCAAAGCCTTTTCATAAATACTTTCCAAGGAACCTAGCATTTCACCGTGAAGCTTCGAATTAAAATGCTTCTGCATACTAGCGTATAAAATACTCAATCGCTCTTCGGCAATAAACTGGGCATTATTCTTTTCCAACTTTGTAAAAAGCTTGCCTTGGTCTAAGCCTTCAATTTTGTGCGAGTGCTCAATTAAGAGATGGTAGATTTCATTTAATTGGGCGAAAAGATCAAGACTAAGGGCAATTTTTTCCGCGCGCTTTAAAAGGGTATAACCGGTTTTTATCTGATTATTTTCAAAAAGCTTCCGCGCTAAAGCAATCAGTTTTAGAACTTCATTTTCCTCTGTAAACTCCTGTGAAAGGAGCTGTCCACCCGTAAATTCTATTAATTGATCGCAGAGTCTTTTCTTTAAAGAGCCAAAAGCATTGGCGCCAATTTCACGCAAGATTTGTTCTTCCTCATCCTTTAAAAAAGCCTTATAAAGCCCAACATTACGGGTATCATGCCGCTTATTTCTCCCTTCCACATAACGAATAAATGCCACTTGATCCTTTTCACTTTGAATGGCAATTAAATCTTTTATCGCAATCATATATCGTGCTTTTTTTTAGGCATTACCCTTTTAATTTCTTTGAAACTTCCAATTTCCTGTTAAATATATCGCAATAAATGTATCAATTTTAGTTTTATCGGCGCCGCTGCTCGCCACATCTTTGCCTCAGAATTAAAAACAACATTATCATGTTTGAAAACGAGTCAACAGGAACAAAGACTAAAAAAGCAAAAAACGACTTTCACGGAATTAGACCTAGCGCTGCCTTTATTGGCGCTTCTTGGTTTAGCTTAGGAATAGGACTGGTTTCCTATTGTATCGGTTTGTGGAATTCCGATATGATGCTTAATGAGCAAGGCTATTATTTCACAGTAATTTTATTTGGCCTTTTCTCGGCCATCTCGGTACAAAAATGTGTGCGCGATCGTGCCGAAGACATTGAGGTAACCGACATCTATTATGGCGTAAGCTGGTTTACCACCATCGCTTCAGTGCTGCTTTTAGTAATCGGCTTATGGAATGCAGATCTACTTTTAAGTGAGAAAGGCTTTTACGGAATGGCCTTTACTCTCGCCTTATTTTCGGCAATCGCAGTGCAAAAAAACACCCGCGACACGAAAGTAATTGACAAGCTCGAAGACCCTGTTGATTCCCTCTAATCGGAGAAGCAAATTTTTAGTCGAATTCAGCTCTCTAAATGAGGACTATGAATGTTCGCTATTAGTCTCCCCCCAGACACTATGGCGAACATTCTTACCTTAGGCCTCCCTTTATATTTTTTTCATAGATGCGCATTCCTACCTTTCTCCTTCTAATGGTCCTTTTTGCTTGCTCAGAGCCCGCGGACCTTATTCCAGACACAAAATCAAATTACTGTGCAGATATTCAGCGCATGGACTCCCTATCCCTCAGTGCAGAATTAGCAGAGATAGAAGATTTAATGCTAAACCAAACGGGCGTTTACCCTTTAGAAGATGGTGCGGGCTCCATGGTAACACGTGCTTGGTTTACCGAATACGCCGAGGAAAGCATTAATATTCAATACTTTATTTTCTCTACCGATAATATTGGCCTAATCGCTTGCGATTATTTGGTAAGAGCGGCAGACCGCGGTGTGAAAGTGAACATTCTTGTGGATGACATTATGGTAAACACGGGCATTCAAGATATTCTAACCCTAGACTCCCATGAAAACATCACCATCAAAATCTACAACCCCGGAGTAAACTTGGGGAAGAACATTTTCAGTAAGATTAAGAAGTTCACCACCGATTTCCGTTCTGCGAACCAGCGCATGCACAACAAAACTTTCATAGTTGATAATAAGGTAGCCATAACAGGCGGACGCAATATTGCTGATGAGTATTTCGATTACGATCATGAGTATAATTTCCGCGATCGCGATGTTTTGCTTTTGGGAAAAAGTGCCCGCGACATGAGCACTTCCTTCTACGATTTTTGGAATGACTCCCTCAGTGTTGCCGTTAGCGAAATCAATACCGAAGAAGCTCTTAACGTTAGCGATCCTGATCGTTTTGTGCGCCTGCACGAATACGCCTGTAATCCTGAAAATTTTTGGCCACAAGTGCGTGAGCGTTTGGATAAATTTCCTGCCAATTTCCAAAAATTACTGCGCGATGGAGAGATTGTGTGGCTAGACAGTGTGGCTTTTATTTCCGATGACCCAGGTAAAAACGACGGCAGTGAAGGCTTGGGCGGCGGAGGTAAAACCACTCAGGCGCTGGCCGCGCTGGTAGATGGGGCCCAAAAATCTATTGACATTCAATCGCCTTATTTGATTACTGACGAGGCGAGTCGCGCACTTTTTAAAAATGCCGTAGACCGGGGCGTGAAAATTAGAATCTTAACTAATAGCCTCGCTTCTACCGACAATGTAGAAGCCTTTAGTGGCTATAAAAGCGACCGCGAAGAACTGCTCGCTACTGGTGTAGAAATTTATGAGTTTAAACCCGATGCAGCGGTGCGCTTCGAAATTATGACCGGTGAAGTGCAAGACAGCCTGGAGCAGAAACCCATTTTTGGCCTACATGCAAAATCAATGGTTATAGACGGTGAAATTGCCGTAATTGGCACCTTTAATTTAGATCCCCGCAGCGCCAATTTAAATACCGAATGCATTGCGATTATCCCATCTACGCAAGTGGCCCAATCGGTAGCACACGGAATGGAAATTGAGTTTCAGCCCGAAAACTCTTGGCACACCACTTTAGAATTCAATCCCGATGGGGAAGTAAGCCGCGGTAAACGTTTTAAGACATGGACGCGAAAAATACTGCCCAAGGATATTTTGTAAAGCGCATTAAGACTCCAAAATTTCGGCTTAATTATTTCTAAATTGTAATATCTTTCTATTTCGGCAAACTAATTGCTAGGAGCCACAATCTTTAGTAATTTCACGCCATTAATTTTGCCCCATGTTAAAGCAGCAGCTGCAGCAAAAACTTCTTCAGAAACTCTCGCCTCAGCAAATTCAGCTGATGAAGCTGATTCAGTTGCCCACGCTCGCCCTTGAGCAAAAAATTAAAGAAGAAATTGAAACCAATCCCGCCCTCGACGAAGGCAGTGAAACGGACAGCAATGAAGACGATGAGTTCGACTACGATCAAGACTTAAATGAGAGTAGTGATGAGTCCAATGATGCCGACGATATAAATGTGGATGAGTACCTCAGCGACGATGAGGTGCCCGACTACCGCCTGCAAGCCAACAATTACTCGAAAGACGATGAAGACAGCAAAGTGCCCATTACCGGCGGCATTAGCTTTCATGAATATTTAATCAGCCAATTAGCCACCTTTAGCTTTAACGATCAAGATCGGCAGATCGCCGAATACTTGGTTGGCAATATCGATGACGATGGTTATATCCGTCGCGAACTGCGGGCTATTGTAGACGATTTAGCATTCACGCAAAATATTTTTGTAGAAGAAGACGAGCTGGAAAAAGTGCTCTCACAAGTACAGGAAATGGACCCAGCGGGAGTGGGTGCTCGCAATTTAAAAGAGTGTTTAGCCCTTCAATTAGAGCGCAAAGCTCCTACTTATCACGTAAGGTTAGCCAACGAAATAATAAAAGATCATTTCGACGAGTTTACCAAAAAGCATTACGAAAAACTAATTGTTCGTTTAGACATAGACGAAGAAGACCTGAAATTAGCCATTGAAGAAATCGTTCGTTTAAATCCCAAACCTGGTAACAGTTCTAGCAACTCTAGCGGCGATTTACAGGTAGTGATTCCCGATTATACCATCACCATTAACGATGGAGAATTAGAGCTAAGCCTAAACTCGCGCAATGCCCCCGAGCTTAACGTTAGCCGCGAGTATAAAGACATGTTGGAGACCTATAAGGATACCAACAAAAAAAATAAGGCTCAAAAAGATGCTGCCCTTTTTGTGAAGCAAAAGCTCGACAGTGCCAAGTGGTTTATTGAAGCCATTCGTCAGCGCCAGCAAACGCTAATGATTACCATGAGCGCCATTATGGAGCATCAAAAAGAGTATTTCATTACCGGAGATGAGCGCAAATTACGCCCCATGATTCTCAAGGATATTGCCGACGAAATTGGCATGGACATCTCGACTGTTTCCCGCGTAGCCAGTAATAAATACGTTTCTACACCCTACGGAACTTTTTTAATCAAACAATTCTTCAGCGAAAGCATGAAAAATGAGGCCGGCGAAGATGTAAGTACTCGAGAGATTAAAAAGATTTTAGAAGATTCCATCGGCGAGGAAGACAAACACAGACCGCTAACCGACGATAAATTGGCCGCCTTGCTCAAAGAAAAAGGTTACCCCATTGCCCGCCGAACGGTAGCGAAATATCGTGAGCAATTGGATATTCCCGTGGCGCGTTTACGCAAAGAATTATAACATGAATAAAAGCCTGGCCAAAGCGATATCGGTATTATTTCATCCTGCTATTTATCCCATTGTGGGCATCTTCCTTATACTACGTCATTTACCTTATCACTACTCACATCGAGTGGTAGTTTTAAGCATCAGTATGGTTTTTGTAGGTACTTATTTAATTCCAGTACTAATTAGCCTTTTACTTTTTCGCTTGCGCTTGATAAGCAGCTTAATGATGGAGAATGCTAAAGACCGCCGCTGGCCCTATGCCTTTGGTGCGATCTCTTTTATTTTTACCGCTCACTTTATTTATCAAGCCGAATTAGCCAGTGAAGCCTATCTCTTCCTCTTTGGCTCGGCCTTGGTTATCCTACTGCACTTCTTATTACTGCGCTTTTTGAAACCCAGCGCCCACATGGCTGGCATTGGAGGTTTCTTAGCCCTCTTAATGGCTGTTTCCGCCAAATATGCGCTTAACGTTTTACCCTTTATTGTACTCCTTTTTTTATTAGCCGGTATTATTGGTAGTGCTCGCTTAGCGCTAGATGCGCATACACCGCGCGAATTGTGGTTGGGCTTTATAAGCGGATTGGTAATCGTGTTTTCGACGATATACTTTATTTAACTTGAGTTCGAAATTCATCTGCTGCGCGCGAAGTCGACACCTAATGTTGCTCATCATCCTACTTGTGAAAGTAAATGTAAAAATTTCTTAATCAGTGACTTATGATTTCAAATCATACCACTCACTTCTTTCAGTTTGTTGCTTTTGCCTTAGCCTAGGGACTATGGATTTCTTGAGTCTAGTAGGAATTAATGATGAAGGAGCCGTATAAGCCCAGTGCGGTTTTAATTAATCTTTATTGGCTGGTTAGGCTTTACGATTTCTTGGACCAAAGGACCAAAGGCTGCAGCATTGGGTTTATACATTGTTAGCAAATCGTTTTATTGTTTAACCATTTTTATCACCGCTGTTTTAGTTCCTGCATGAATGGAAATAAGATAAATTCCGTCTGGCTCTTTTATAGAAAGGTTTAAAACTTTTGTTTGAGGTTTGGTTATTGATTCAATCTTTTTTCTTGAAATATCAGTAATTATAACCTGTGAGCTTTCATATACATCACCAAGGTCGATGGAGAAATTTCCAGATGTTGGATTAGGGTAAACAACAAGCTTATTTCCAAAATTTTTATCAATAATTCTCAGAGGTGGACTTTGACTCATTTTTTGTACAAAAACATCAGAATATCCCTTTGAACTAAGGCTTGTTGTTCCAACTCCCGGATCAAAATCTACCGTATCTCCGAAGTATCCTGTGGTATATACAATTCCTGACGTATCTAAGGTGATGGAGATGCCGACATCATTCCTCTTCCACCCCCCAAATGATTTTACCCAAAGTAAATTACCCGATGCGTCCAGTTTTTGTACAAAAACATCAGAACCTCCCTTTGAAGCAAGCTTTGTCGTTCCAGCTCCCGGATCAAAATCTACTGTATCTCGGAAAAATCCTGCTAAATATGCATTTCCTGATGCATCTGCAGTGATGGACATGCCACCGTCATTACTCGTCCCCCCAAATGATTTTACCCAAAGCAAATTACCCGATGGATCTATTTTTTGCACAAAAACATCAGAACCTCCCTTTGAAGCAAGCTTTGTCGTTCCAGCTCCCGGATCAAAATCTACTGTATCTCGGAAAAATCCTGTTGTATATACATTTCCTAATGCATCTACAGTGATTGAGGTACCACCATCATCACTCTTCCCACCAAAGGATTTTGCCCAAACTAAATTACCCGATGGATCAAATTTTTGTATAAAAGCATCAGAAAATCCGTTTGAAGTATGATTTGTTGTTCCAGCTCCAGGATCAAAATCTACTGTATCTCCGAACTCTCCTGTTGTATATACATTTCCTGATACATCTACAGTGATGTGACCCCTATCACCACTCGTCCCACCAAATGATTTTACCCAAAGTAAATTACCTGATGGATTCAATTTTTGTACAAAAACATCAAAAGACCCGTTAGAAGTAAGGTTTGTTGTTCCAGCTCCAGGATCAAAATCTACTGTATCTATGAAATATCCTGTGATATATGCATTGCCTGATGCATCTACAGTGATGGAGTTGCCACCATCACTACTCGTCCCACCAAATGATTTTGCCCAAACCAAATTACCTGATGGATCCAATTTTTGTACAAAAACATCAGAATATCCCTTTGAAGTAAGGCTTGTTGTTCCAACTCCCGGATCAAAATCTACTGTATCTCCGAAATATCCTGTTGTATATACATTTCCTGATGCATCTACAGTGATGGAGTTGCCACCATCACTACTCGTCCCACCAAATGATTTTGCCCAAACCAAATTACCCAATGGATCCAGTTTTTGTACAAAAACATCAGAATATCCCTTTGAAGTTAGGTTTGTTGTTCCAGCTCCCGGATCAAAATCTACTGTATATTGAAAAAATCCTGTTGTATATACATTTCCTGATGCATCTACAGTGATGGAGGTGCCACCATCAAAACTCCACCCACCAAAGGGTTTTGCCCATTCAAAAGTTTGAGCATTGATGGAGTAATTAAGGAATAGCATTATCGCAATGAATGCGATCTTAAAATATTCTTTTTTCACGTTGTCTAATTTATGTTTGCACAACACCTGTGCATAAACATCCATCCTAAAACATAAAACTAAAACCAATCCCAAAGGGACGTATCCTTTCTAAAGTAGTGGCTTGAGTGCCGCCCGCAGAGAGTATTTCACCGCCCGTGTATAATGGCGTGAGCGAATAAAAAGCATACAGATTAGTAATACCGTAACCTAGCTTTACATAGGCATCTGCGCGAAAGCGCGCCAAATCATCGAGTTGATAATAACGCACCCGTGAGTTTTCACGTCTAATAAGAGAGTTATCTAAGGTTCGTACCCCGGCTCGTGCGCCAAGGTAAAAACGATAAAATTTTCCCGCCTCATTTTTCTTCGAGCGAAAGCGGAGTTCAACTGGAATGTAGAGATATTGCAGGTTCTGCGAAGCGCTTTTGAAAGTGGTATCGGTTCCTAGTTCATAATGGCCTTCGCCCGTTTTTAAATCGGTGCTTATCAAATGATTGTTACCATAACCTTGAAAGGAATACGACAAGCCGTATCCTATGCCCCCTCTTTCACTCCAGCTCGATTCAAACATAAAACCCACGTCGGCCGCTACGCTCCAAATAGCGTTTTCTGTACCGGCGGGCGCATCTGCGAAAGCAAGATAACTGAGGTCGTAAAAAACAAACTTTTCGTGCTTTGGTAAAAGCTTTTTTTGCGCTTGCAGACCAAGACTTAGAAGAAGGATAGCAAAAGAATAAAGGGTGGTTTTCATAGATCTTAAATAAGAATTGCAATTTAGAGAAATGAAATCTATCAGAGGATAGCAGTTCACAATGGAATTAAGCACACAAACATTTAATTTCAATTACTTTTGCGCGAAATTTCTTAAGCTATGAGTCAGCATTTGTCCGAACAAGAATTACAAAGAAGAGAGGCCCTTAAAAGCTTACGCGAGATGGGTATAGACCCCTATCCTGCCGCTGAGTATAAGGCGAGTCATTTTTCTAAGGACATCCACGCCGCCTACGAAGATAATCCGGAAGCCCAAGAATGGGAAGAAGTATGTATTAGCGGCCGCATGATGACCCAGCGTATTAATGGTAAAGCTTCCTTTGCTGACGTGATGGACAGCCATGGTCGGGTGCAGGTTTACTTTAACCGCGATATTCTTTGCCCGGGCGAAGACAAAGAGCTTTACAATACTGTTTTCAAACGTTTACTTGACATTGGTGACTTTATTGGTGTTACTGGTCGCGTTTTTAAAACCAATATGGGCGAAATTACCATTGAAGCGCACAGCCTAACCGTACTGAGTAAATCCTTACGCCCGCTACCTATTGTTAAGAAAGACAAAGAAGGAAATATTTACGATGCCTTTACCAATCCCGAGCAGCGTTACCGCATGCGCTATGTGGATTTAGTAGTAAACGACAAGGTCAAAAATACTTTTATAACTCGCACTCGCATTATGAATGCCATGCGCGAGTTTTTCAATCGTAAAGACTATTTAGAAGTAGAAACCCCCATTTTACAGCCTATCCCCGGCGGTGCTGCGGCGCGTCCTTTTATTACGCATCACAATGCTTTAGATATGCCGCTTTACCTGCGTATCGCCAACGAGCTTTACTTAAAACGTCTTATCGTTGGGGGCTTTGAAGGGGTTTATGAATTTGCCAAAGACTTCCGTAATGAAGGGATGGATCGCACCCATAACCCCGAGTTTACGGTAATGGAAATCTATGTGGCTTATAAAGACTACTTCTGGATGATGAACTTCACCGAAGAAATGTTAGAGCATGTAGTTACTAGCGTTAATAAGGGATCTACCGAAGTGAAATTAGGCGACAAGGTGCTAAACTTTAAAGCGCCTTTTGCACGTATCACTATGGTAGATGCGATAAAAGAGCATACCGGCTACGATATTACCGGCATGGATGAGGCGGCTTTACGCGATGTATGTAAGGCGCTCAACATCGAAACCGATGATAGCATGGGCAAGGGTAAATTGATTGATGAGATTTTCGGCGAGAAATGCGAAGGAAATTACATCCAACCGACCTTTATTACCGATTACCCAGTGGAGATGTCGCCGCTTTGTAAAAAGCACCGCGATAATCCCGATTTCACCGAACGTTTCGAATTGATGATTAATGGTAAAGAAGTGGCCAATGCCTATTCGGAGCTAAACGATCCCATTGATCAACGCGAGCGCTTTGAAGAGCAATTAAACCTTTCCGCCAAGGGCGACGATGAGGCGATGTTTATCGATCAAGACTTCTTGCGCGCTTTAGAATTTGGCATGCCGCCTACTTCAGGAATGGGTATTGGTATTGATCGCTTGACCATGATGTTGACCGATAATTCCAGTATTCAAGAAGTGCTTTTCTTCCCGCAAATGAAGCCCGAAAATAAAGAGAGCAAAAAAGTACTGGAACTAAACGAAGGCGAAAAAGCGATTTTCGAAATCTTAAAAGCGGAAACTCGCTTAGCGCTAGATGACTTAAAAACGCGCTCGGGTCTTTCCAACAAAGCCTGGGACAAGAGTCTTAAAGGTCTAGCCAAGATGGGCTTGAGCAAAGTGGAGCAAACGGAAGAAGGGCTTTTCGTAGAGTTAGCAGAAGACTAGAATAACGTGAGTTCGACTATAAATCATAGCCTCAGATTTTCAATAAAAAGAAAAGACAAGTCTAGATCGTGCAGCTGTAGCGGGCTACAGGAAATGAACTAGATGAAGTATTTTCACTTTTATTGGAAAATCCATTTATGCCCCTTCTAAAAAGCGGGATTCTGCGCCTCTGCTTCTTGCAATAGCCCGCTATTGCTTCACTGCACAGACTCGAACTCCACTATTTACAAGGGGTCTGAGGCCTGATTTTACGTCGAATTCACGTTAGAATAGGTAGAAAAACCGTTTATCGAATTATTTTACCGTTTATCGAAGATTATCGGTAATCTTTAAAAATCAAAAAGGGGTGGCTCGCAAGAACCACCCCTTTATTTATACTATTGAGAAGAATACTTAGTCGATAAGTACTCTTTCGCGGTAGCTGCCTTTGTTACTGGCTACACTAATAATATACAGGCCTTTTCGTAAGCCTTGCACATCAAACTCTAGAACTTCGCCTGAATTTACGGCCTTATTCCACATGCGAACCACGCGACCACTCGCATCATTTAACTGAATACTATAGGAACCGCCCTCAGCTACATGTAGGAATAGTTTGTCTGCAACGGGATTGGGATAAAGCGCCAATCCTGCTAAAGCAAACTCGTTCGTACTTACGTCCGTTATCGTTTGAAAAGTAGTATCGTTTCCACAATCACCGCTGGTAATAAGGGTTACCGTATAAGAGCCTCCTGCGGCATAAATATGAGTAACATTTGCGCCTGCACCAACATTACCATCACCAAAATTCCAAGAATAGTTAGTAATTGTTCCCGTAGATGCGCTCGCATCAAAGCTGTAGTCTAAAATATTAGAGCTACTTACCGAATAATTAAAACTTCCGCTTGGCAAACCATTTAGATTGGTAATTATAGGCGTTGGGCCTACATAGTCACCTGTATCCTGTAGTCCACAAGTATCGGCAATGTAAATATCATAAGCTGTATTAGGACTTAAACCTGTTAAAGTAAAGGGCGAAGTAATAGCGGCAGTAAAGCTTCCCATACCTTGGGTAAAGCCCGCTGGGCCGTACTCGATTATTGAGCCGCCCGTAACAGATGTCCAGCTTAAGCGAGCAGTGCTACAACTTTCGTTGGATACGGCCACATTACTTACCTGCGGACAAATTACTGAGCCACCAGGAACATCTATGCGCACGTCATCTAAAACATTCGCTCTTCCCCAATCATCGGAGCCTTCAAAGGCAAATTGAAGCGTGGCAGAATTAGAAGGAACAGCGATAACAGCCTGTGTCCAAACACTAACACTATTTGCATCGGTCCATAATTGAATCCAGCTGGCACTAGGGCTGCTACGATAATACACCGTTAAGGTGTTCTGATCACCTGCCCACGATTCTTGACCATACCAAAAACTTAATTCGGTAGAGCTTAAGCCACTCGCATCAATAACTGGTGTAACAAAACGCGTAACATAAGGACCGCCGCTACTACTAGTGAAAACAGCATTTTGCGACCCTGCATAAGGCGTAGTAATAGTTCCGCCACTTGAGCCAACACCAATAGACCATAGTTTACTGCCTGTTACGATATCATTTTGCCAGCAACTCGTGCTTGCTCCTTCAAAATCCTCTAAGAAAGGGGCGGTAAATGTTAAGCAAGTAGTATTAAAGCAAAGCGGGCCTGCCCAAGCACTAGTATCGCCAGGGGCACAGATAGAGCGCACATAAACGCAATAAGAACTAGCTGAACTTAAACTAGAAAAGTTAGTATTTAAATTGTTTGATATTCCTAAAGTTCCTGTGCTTGGCGCAGCACTAGGGGTATTAACAATCGAATATTGGAAGCTATTAGCAAAGCCAACCCAGCTGAAACTCGCGGAACTAGAAGTGATGGCACCAATAGTTAAATTGGTAGGATCGAAACAACTTATATCGGTACAAACGGTATAGGGTCCAAACCAGTCGCCGTTACCAATCCCTGCACATGTATCTTGCACATAAATATCATAACAGGTTGCAGCTTGTAAACCTGTTAAATTATAATTGGAAGCGCTCACACCACGAACGTAACTTCCCGTCACACCTGTACCTTGGCGGAAGCCCGCTGGCCCCCAATTGATATTCCAAAGACTACCATTCGCCGAAGTCCAGTTGAAATTTACATTATTGGTGCCTACGCTATTGGTATCAATATTTGAAACCGCGCCACAAGGCTGACCTTCAACTTTAAAATTATCAATGAGCCAGTACCAAGCCCAAGAGCCGCCATCATCGTATACAAAGCGCACCTGCAAATTAGCGTTGGCGTAGGGAGTAATATCTATATTCTGTGAGTCAGGCGCACTGAAAGCACCCATATCACTCGTAAATGACGCTACTTGTGTCCAAACGCTACCATCAAATACTTCCACCGATGCCGAACCAGCACCAAGATGATTGTAATATTGGTCGAAGATTAAGCTCAAAGATCCGGCAGTCATATAGGCGCTCGCATCCATTATGGGTGAGTTTAAAGTTTCCACCAAGGTTTCGCCACTGCCGGCAGCATCGCTATCTACTTCCATAAAGGGAGTGCCATCAAGGTCTCCACCACTGGTTAAGCCTCCTATCGGGGCATGTACCCAAGTATCGGTTGAAGTGCCGCCATCGGTTACCGTAAAACAACCCTGACCATTATCGAAATTTTCGCTGTAAGGCAAGCTTACCGCCAAGCAAGCGGTTGATAAATTTAAAGGCCCAAGTGTATCGCTCACCGAGCTACCACAGCTATCTAAAAGATAAAAGTCATAGTTAGTACTCGGGTTCAAACCATTAATACCAAGAGGAGAAGAGTTAGCAATAATAAGAGTCCCGGTCCCTACGCTAAATCCTGCTAGACCATATTCCACCACCTGCGAGGTGGCTGTTCCTGCAGTCCAACCCAGATTAACACTATCGCTACCTACGTAATTAGCTAGGAAGTTAGAAGAAGGGTTACAGAGCACTTCTTGAACTCTAAAATTATCAAGCAACCAATACCAAGCCCAAACCCCATTATCATCATAAACAAATCGCACCTGCAAAGTAGCATTGGCATACGTACTTATATCAATATACTGATGATCTGGGTTACCAAATCCACCAACGGAGCTGCCTGAGTTGTATACATTAATCCAATTAGTACCATCATACACTTCAACATCAATGGCATCTGAACCACCATTGCGATAGTACTGATCAAACTCTAAAATTAAAGATCCGGTTACACCAGATGCATCGATAATAGGTGAATACAAGGTTTCCACTAAAGTCTCACCCGAGCCAGCATCGTCGCTATCCACTTCGATGTGAGCGCTTCCATCTAAGTCACCTCCACTACTGCCGCCACCAGCGGGAGCGGCACGCCAAGTATCTGGACTGGTTCCACCATCTACAACAGTGAAACAACCAAGGCCAGCATTGAAATTATTGGAGTAGGGTAAGTTTACCGTGGTACAAGGTGTACAAAAGGTATAAGGCCCAGAATAGCCTGAGTAGCCACCACCAGGACAAGCATTCGCAATATATATATCATAGCAGGTGCCAGGACCGATTGGGTTTACACAGGTGCTCGCATCAGCATTGCTTAAACCTACATTTAAACTACCCATAGTCGCCTTTGTGCCAGCACAACCGGTGCCTTGCGTGAAGCCTACCGGGCCCCATTCAAAGGCAATGGTATCGGCAAGGGTACTTAAGTTTACGGTGATACTAGTGGCAGAATTAGCGCTAACCGTTACAGCGGCAGGGTTTGGACATAAAACGGATTCCACTTTAAAGTTGTCCACCAACCAGTACCAAGCCCAAGTACCATTGTCTACATAACGAAAACGTATTTGTAGGCTATCATGAGCATAAGCGGTAATATCAATTTGCTGCTGATCTGGGGAACCAAAGGCACCCACCGTACTATTAGTACTGTAAACCCTTTGCCAAGCTATGCTATCCCAAACTTCAACCCAAACACTATCATTCGCGTTTAAAGAGCGGAAAAAATGATCAAATTCAAGAAAAAGAGTTCCCGTAACATTAGCAGCATTAATATAAGGTGAGCTTAAAGTTTCGTCCAGTGTATTGCCACTTCCTGCAGCATCGCTATCTACTTCCATAAAACCCGTACCATCGATATCGCCACCAGCAGTTCCTGCACCTGATGCCGCTTGCACCCATGTGTCGGTCGTTGTTCCTCCGTCGGTAATGGTAAAACAGCCCACACTGCTATTAAAGTTTTCGGTAAAGGGTAGGCTTTGCGGTGGGCACTGACCATAAGTGGTAGCAGTCACCAACAAAAGCAACCCATAGGTGAGTAATTTTTGCAGAGTCATAGAATAGAATTAAGATTAGTTATAAAACAAAACTAAGAAAAAGCTTAACGATAAAAGCCTCTAACTATCTGACGATAAAATATCTGCAAAATTACAATCGGAAATTAGCCCAATTTAGCCTGCCATAATTTATTATAAAAGGCTAATAATAGTAAGCTGCTGCTAAGCACTACCTGACCTTTCAGGGCGACAAGCTACTATTGAAGGGCTAATTACCTGCACATTTTTCAAAATAATTAGCCCTTGAAAATTAGATAAAAATTAATCCGATTAGAGTTTGGAAATTGATCTTAAAACCTAAAAAATAAAAAGATCAAAATTTCTATTTTACTAATTACCTAAGAGGCCTCGAATCCTATTTTTTTATGGCTGCCATCGCAAAACGGTTTTTTAGCCGATGCGCCGCAACGACAAAGCACGGGGTTCTCCTCTATGCTACTGCTGCCATCAGGATGGGTGAATTTAATGGCTCCTTTTACGATAATCGGGCCATTAGGAACGAGAGTCGCGTGGAGATCTCCCTCCGAAACAAGCTCTGCCTTTTCTTGGCCTACATAGCTTAAAGCGCCCGACGGACATTGATCAATTTGTTTACGAATCTCGTCGCCACTGCCACCATTGGGGTCTACCCAAGGTTTTTGCCCATAGCGGAACACTTTACCCAAATTACGCCAGCACTTTTCGCTATGAATGCATTTATGCGCTTGCCAAATAATGGTTACTTCATCTCCTTGATACTCTCTCTTGGTCGGTTTTATATTCATGGTTTCATTGTTTGAACTTTAAAACTACGAAATCGAATCATCGATCAAGAAATTTGATCACTTATTTTATCCTTTCCCTTTACTTTGCAAAAAATAATTTCTCTTGCAGCTCTATCCCAGCGACTTGGCCGAGGCCCTCGATTTTCAATTTATTCGCAATCAAATAGCCAAACTTTGCTTTAGCGCACGCGCCAAAGAAATAGCTTTGGAGCTGCAGCCTATCGGTGATTTATCGGCATTACGAAAGACCTTGAAAGAGACCGATCAAATTTTAAGTCTGCTTTTAAGCGAAGAGAATTTTCCTAATGCCGAGCACCCTACTCTAGGCTCTTTTCTCTCGCGAATTTCCATTAAAGGTCACGCTTTGCGCGAAGAGCAATATGCCGAAATCCGCAGCTTAGCGATTAATTACCGCGATATTCGTCGCTATATAGAAAGTAAAAAAGACCGCCTGCCGAGCTTGTGGCGAAACCTAGAGTTACTCTTTTCTGAAAAAACGGTAATTGACGAAATAGACCGAGTAATTGACGAGCGAGCGCAAGTGCGTTCGAATGCCTCTACAGAATTGCAGAAAATTAGACGCGATTTGGTTAAAAAGCGCGCTTCCGCAGAAAGGATTTTCCAAAGAGCGCTCAAAAAAATGAGAGACAAGGGTATCCTCGCTGATTTCGACGAAAGTGTTTCGGAAAGTAGAAGGGTACTCGCTATTCAATCGGCCTACAAGGGACAGGTGCAAGGAATTCAACATGGCTCCTCCCATAAACATAGTATTACCTTTATTGAGCCGGGCGAAACAGTAGAAATTAACAATGAGATTTCGGAGTTAATCGAAGATGAACAAGAAGAAATTAAGCGCATCTTACGCGAGTTAAGTAGCATTCTCGCTCCCTACCGCGAGCATTTAGAAGAAATCGAAAACCAGATGGTGCACTTGGACTTTCATCGTTCCAAGGCCTATTTTTCATACCGCGAGAAGGCTTGTGTTCCTTACATATCCCGCGAAAAGCGCATTATACTGCGCGATGCTTATAATCCCGTGCTGCGGCATTATAATGCCCTTAAGGAAAAAGAAACGGTTGCGCTTAACTTAGAGCTTCATCCGCAACAGCGCATGCTGGTTATTAGCGGACCTAATGCGGGCGGTAAATCGCTCTCCCTAAAAACGGTGGGGCTCTTGCAAATTATGTTGCAAAGTGGCCTGCCTGTTCCGGTGCATCCCGAAAGTGAAATGTGCCTGTTTGAGCAATTATTAGGCGATATTGGTGATGCCCAAAGTATTGAAAATGAATTAAGCACCTATAGCTCCAAATTACAGAAGATGGAGCATTTTCTTCGGCACGCTGATGAAGAAAGTTTACTTTTAATCGATGAATTTGGCTCAGGTTCCGACCCTGAATTAGGATCTGCCTTAGCGCAGGTATTCCTCGAAAAATTAAATGGTTTTAAAAGTTTTGGCATTCTAACCACACACTTCAATTCCATTAAAGCTTTAGCGGCCGAAACGGAAGGTATTGTAAACGGAGCGATGCTCTTTGAAAGAGAAACTTTTAGTCCGCGCTACGAATTAATTATTGGTCAGCCCGGCTCTTCTTATACCTTCGAAGTGGCGCAGCGCAGCGGCATTGCCAAGCACATTATTCACGAGGCAAGAGGCAGAATAAAACAGAACACCTTAGAAGTTGATCGCCTTTTGGTGCAGATTCAAGAAGATAAAGTAAGCATTGAAAGAACGCGCAAAGAGCAGGAAGTTGAATTGCGTAAACTGCGAGAAATGCAGGCCGATCAACAGGTGAAAATTACCAAGCTAGAAGATAAACTTAACAAGCAAAGTCGCATTAACGAAGAAGGCGACCGCATGATGTATTGGGGGCAGCGCTTCCAAAAGCTGATCGATAGTTGGATGGATCAGAAAACGCAGAAGGATAAAAAAGAGGTGATTGCGCGTTTTATCGCTATGCTCAACCAGCGTTCTGGTGAAGTTCAAAAAGAAGAATCAAGCGATCTACAAAAGAAACTTGCGGTTCGTCATAAAAACATCGACAAGTACACCAGCGAAACCATTGCTATTGGCAGTCAGGTGAAAATTATTGATTCAGGCATAATCGGCACCCTCATTGAAAAAAAGGGCAACAAGTATATTGTGGTTATTGGAGGTAATCTCCGCGCTAGTTTGGAGCGAGAAAAATTTGTGCGCGCCGACGCCCCCATTGGCGATAAACCCAAGAAAAGAAAAAGGAATAAGACTTTTAAAAATCAGGTTCCACAAGATTCTTCGTCTAAGCAAACTGCTCCCAAAAACGCTTCTGCAGAAAGCAAAGGTGAAACTAATAAACCTGTCGAAAATAAAGCCGCTGCTACTCCGGATAAACCTCAAGGTGAAGCCCAGAAAAAGAAGCCAGCAAGAAGGCGTCCTAAAAAGGCTAAAACTCCAAGTACTAATGAGGGAGCAAAACCGAAGGAGCAAAAAGACTAGCAATTTCCCTTTGATTTACTTCCCTTCATAATCAATCCTTACATTTGAGCGCCTAAAAAATTTATGATGGAAGAAGTTGTATCGGATATTCCCTTGATTACTAACGACGCAGTGGTTTTCGGCATTTTAATGGCCTTGCTGCTGCTCATCTTTAAAACGAGTGAAAATCCTCGTTTTTCGAAGTTTTTCAAAATCATTCCCGCTCTTTTACTGTGTTATTTTCTCCCTTCGCTCTTTAGCACCTTTAATATTATTTCGCCTCATTGGATTGATTTAGAAGCGGCCAAAGCCTTTCTTATTCAAGAAGGGTATAGCCTCGAAGGGATTAGTAGTTTTAAGGATTTTAAGAACTATGTAATCAATCAGGAAGTTCCGAGTGCCCTACTGAAACCCTTCATGGGCAAGTCGCAGCTTTATTTTGTGGCTTCACGCTATTTATTGCCGGCTAGTTTAATTCTCCTCACTTTAAGTATTAACCTGAAAGAGGTTTTCCGTCTCGGGCCAAAGGCTTTAATCATGTTCTTTACCGGAACAATAGGGGTGATTTTGGGCGGACCGCTCGCTATTTTAATCTTCAGCGCCATTGCCCCCGAAGTAGTAGGCGCTGGTACCGATGAGGTTTGGCGTGGTATGACCACCATCGCGGGTTCTTGGATTGGCGGCGGCGCTAATCAGGCGGCCATGTTTGAAATCTTCTCAGGCGATAACAATTTAATTTCCGGGAAAATTTACTCGGTAATGATAACGGTTGATATTATTGTAGCCGAAATCTGGATGGCCTTTTTGCTACTAGGAGTAGGTAAAGCCGATCGCATTGACAAATACTTTAAAGCGGATTCATCTGCGGTGGAAACCTTAAAAAACCACATGCAAGAATTCAGTTCTAAAATAGCACGCATCCCCTCTTTTACCGACTTAATGGTTATTTTAGGTATCGCCTTCGGCGGAACGGGTCTGGCCCATTTACTGGCTGATATTATCGCTCCTTTCATTTCTGAAAACGCCCCTTATTTAGCGGAACGTTTCAGTTTAGGTTCGGGCTTCTTCTGGTTAATTGTTTTAGCCACCACCCTAGGAATTGGTCTATCTTTTAGCAAAGCCCGCAACTACGAAGGTGCCGGTGCCTCTAAAGTCGGCAGTGTTTTCATCTACATTTTAGTGGTTACCATTGGCATGAAAATGAATATTTTGGGCATCTTCGAAAACCCTGGGCTCTTCTTGGTCGGTCTCACTTGGATGGCTTTCCACGTCGGACTATTATTCCTTATCGGCAAGCTTATTAAAGCGCCCTTCTTCTTTTTAGCAGTAGGTAGTAAAGCCAATATTGGCGGTGCTGCTTCTGCCCCCGTTGTGGCCGCAGCCTTTCATCCTAGTCTTGCTCCCGTGGGGGTGCTTCTAGCGGTATTAGGCTATGCTCTAGGAACTTACGGCGCCTACCTTTGTGGATTATTAATGCAATTAGCCAGTTCGTGAAAAATCTAATTATCTCTTTCTTTGTGCTTCTTTCTTGGGCCGGTCAAGCCCAGATGGACAGCACCAACGAAACCATTCGTTCCATTTACAATCTCGCGTTAAGCGAGCAACAAGGGTATAAATGGTTAGCGGAACTATGTTCCATGGGTCCGCGATTGTCGGGGTCGGATCAGGCTACAGCCTCGCTTTTACACTTTCGAAAAATCATCGATAGTCTTGGCTTTGAAACTTCCCTGCAACCTGTAACTGTGCCCAAATGGGAACGCGGTCCGCAAGAAAGAGCCTGGATGGTAAGCCAAGGAATTAAAAGTGAAGAACTGGCGGTTTGCGCTCTCGGCGGATCAGTAGCTACACCGGACGGAGGTCTGGAAGGCGAGTTGGTGGAAATCACCAATTTCAATCAATTGGACAGTCTGGATTTAAAAGGGAAAATCGCTTTTTACAACATCCCGATGGACCCAACCTTTATTTCTACCGGTTACGCTTATGGAAACGCGGTTAAACAACGCTGGGCCGGTGCCATTGAAGCCTCCAAGCGTGGTGCTTCTGCGGTGGTGATTCGTTCACTCAGCAGCAGTGTCAATAAGTATCCGCATACTGGTAGTATGAGCTATGAGGATGGGGTGACAAAAATTCCCGCCGCGGCCTTAAGCACCTATCATGCAGAACTCCTTAGCCGTGAACTAGCCAAAAACCCTGCTTTAAAGCTGAAACTTAATATGGCTTGCCAATGGTACGATAGTGTAGAAAGTTATAACCTCATCGCAGATCTTAAAGGCAGCGAAAAGCCCGAGCAATTGATCTTGGTTTCGGGGCATTTCGATTCCTGGGATTTAGGCACCGGTGCGCATGATGATGGCGCGGGTTCTATGCATGCTTTAGAAAGTTTATACCTCTATCAAAAGCTCGGTTTAGCGCATAAGCGCACCTTGCGTTTGGTTTTTTATATGAATGAAGAATTCGGCTTAAGTGGTGCTAAGGCTTACGCCAAGATGAGCAAAGAAAAAGGCCTGAAGCATGTAATAGCGATAGAAAGCGATGGCGGAGGCTTTAGTCCGCGCGGTTTTAGCATCCAATCCACTCCAGAAATGGTGGCGGAGGTAAAAAACTACCGCGACTATTTCGAGCCTTATGGCATTTATCAATTTGCGAGTGGCGGCTCTGGGGCCGATATCTCTCAACTAGGCAGCGACGATAAAGTACTCATTGGCTTACGCCCTGATGGACATCGTTATTTTGAGGTACATCACTCCGCTTTAGACAATATCAACTCTGTTAATGCACGTGAATTAACCATGGGCTCAGCGGCACTTACTGCTTTAATGTATTTATTAGACCGTGATAATATCTGTTTAAACTGCGACTAAAATTATTCTCATTGATTATCAGTGTTTTAACATTAAATTTAAAAAAATAGCTAGTCAGCGTGAACCAAAGTGCCTAGCCTTAGTTATTTAGACAGGTTAAGGTTTGGTTAATTGTTTTGATTTAGTTTGAAACATGAAGGGAGGCATCACGCCTCCCTTTTTCTTTTTCAATGCTTTCGTTATTTGCCAAATCGTGCAAATCTTCGATTCAAAAGTAGCCTAATGCAAAAGTATTAGGATAAGCATATCGGAAACGCTACCTAGAGTCTTCTCAACTTATTTTTCTTGCGCCTAGAGCTACTTAATAAGTTGGTGAGAAATGAACAATAAGTAGCTCTTAATCAAGAAAATATTCCAAATCAGCTAAGTTTTTATTTACTATAAAGGTCCATTTTGGGCATGTTTATCAACAATTTGTTAATAAACCTCGGGGCTAAAACCCAATATACACGCTGTTTACAGCTAATTAACTGATAAATAACAGGTTGAACTTGCATTTTTCAAACACAAAAACTACATTGGAACCATCTAATTAAGAGGGAATAATTGAAAGGATGTTTAAATTTTGGGGCTTAGTAACAGAAAGACAGAAAGAACAAAATTCTTGTTATATCAACAAGGAAGCTTCTTGTCCATCGATCACTAAAAATCGCCGGCAAATCTTTAAAACCTACAACTACCAGTTTAAGGTATTAAAGTACAAATCAATAGCTAGCTAGCTCTCTTAGCTTAGCTTCCACCTTTTTTGCATTAGGAATCATCGTTGCTTCCAAAGTACTATTTAATGGTATTGCAGGCATATTCTCAGAACCAATTACCATTACGGGCGCATCTAGGAAACTGAAAACCTCCTGCTGTAACCAACCGGCAATACCTTGTGCAAAACCATTGCGCTCGGGCTCTTCTGTAACTATCAATACCTTATTGTGAAGCTTGGTGCGCTCTATCATCAAGTCTTCGTCTAAAGGATAAAGCGTTCTTAAATCTAAAACCTCCACTTTGTTTCCTAAAGCTTTACCGGCTTCTTTAGCCCAGTAAACGCCCATTCCGTAGGTAATTACCAGTAAACTTTCCTTCGCCGCAATGCTTTCGGCACTCGCCTCATAAGCAATTCTACCTTTGCCGAAAGGAATTACATAATCCTCATCGGGTTCTATAGTTTTCGCATCTTCCGTGCCTTTAACCTTACTCCAATACAAGCCTTTATGCTCTAGCATAACCACCGGGTTGGGGTCGTAGTAGGCCGCTTTCATCAGTCCTTTTAAATCGGCTCCGGTACTGGGATACGCGATTTTAATTCCGCGAATATTGGTTAGGATACTTTCTACACTAGAAGAGTGATATGGACCACCGCTGCCGTAAGCACCAATGGGCACACGAATAACCGCGCTTACCGGCCATTTACCATTAGAAAGGTAGTTGGAACGGCTTACTTCGGTAAAGAGCTGATTAAGGCCAGGCCAGATATAATCCGCAAATTGTACTTCTACAAAAGGCTTCAGCCCTACAGCACTCATTCCTACCGTACTACCAATAATAAAAGCTTCTTGAATGGGAGTATTGAAAACACGATCATCACCGAATTTTTGGGCAAGCGTAGCTGCTTCTCTAAACACACCGCCAAGTCTACCACCTACATCTTGTCCGTATAACAGCGCTTCGGGCTCTTTGCGCATAATTTCTTGAATGGCAAAAAGTGCCGCATCCACCATCACGGTTTTTTCCTTACCCTTAGGTGTTCTTTCGCCCTTCTCCTCTGTAATGGGCGTGGGGGCAAAATCATGGGTAAATAAATCGCTGGGCGAGGGGTCTTCTTCTGCTAAAGCTCGCTGATAATCGGCCTTAACCACTTCTCCCTGCTCGTGGTAAATTTTATTTAGTTCCTCTTCAGTTACTCCGTTGTTTAGGAGCTCCTGCCATAATTTAGGGAAGGGATCGCGGGTAGCATGCTCTTCTAAATCGTCGCGGTACCACTCTTTACGAACGCCAGAAGTATGATGACCTAATAATGGAACTTTCGCATGTACCAAAAAAGGTCGGCGCTCGGTGCGGATTAGTTCTAAAACCTCTTTAAGAGTTTCATACGATTCGATAAAGTCGCTGCCATCAATACTACGGGTTTCAATACCGTGGAAGCCTTGGGCATATTCTGCGGCATTTTGCGCACGCGTTTCGGTAACATTGGCGGAAATATCCCAATCATTATCCTGCACCAAATACAAAATAGGCAATTGCTTTAAGGCTGCCATTTGAAGGGCCTCAGCAATTTCACCTTCCGTCATTGCGGCATCACCAATGGAACATACTGCTACCGGACTTTCGCCCTCGGTGCTAAGTTTCATTAGCTCGCGGTAACGGATTCCTAAGGCAATTCCCGTTGTAGGAATGGCCTGCATACCGGTAGCCGACGATTGATGAGGAATTTTTGGTTTATCGTCATCCTTTAAACTAGGATGAGAATAGTAAGTTCTACCGCCACTAAAGGGATCGTTTTTCTTAGCTAAAAGCTGCAACATCAAACCGAAGGGCTGCATGCCAATTCCAAGCAGAATAGAGTCGTCGCGGTAGTAAGGCGATACAAAATCGCAGGGTAGTAAATTTAAGGCGCAGGCTAGCTGAATAGCTTCATGTCCGCGTGAAGTAGCGTGCACGTATTTAGCCGTTACTTCTTTGTTATCTTCGTAAAGTTCCGCCATCTGTTTGGCAGTACTCATCAGGCGAAAAGCCTTTACTAATAGTTCTTGTGAGAGATTATTTTGCTTAGCATTTTCACTTGCGGACATAGAACATTTTTTAGGTACGCAAATATCGTAAACAATAGCCAAGCAGCCTCTACTTTGCTGCTTGGATTGCTAATTGCTAAATTTCTTGTTGGCTTTACTCTGGTTTGTGACCAAAATCGTAGGTAAAACCAATGCTTAATACCTGACGAAATTGCGAACGAGGAACACCCGCCGTAGCCGGATCATCATCTAAATCGAATTTCACATCATGATCGTAGATATAAGCGAGCGCTAAATTCGCTTTGATGTTCTTGTTTACAGTAAAATTAAAGATAAGCTCACTATTAATATCGATTAAAGTAGGGTCTTCTAAATAGTTGGAGAACATATCAATACGTGCCTGCATGTCTACACCTTTCAAGACCTTGCGGGTATAGGCGATATTAACATAACCCCCAATTTCTACGCGAGCAGTTTGACCCGGATCTACCCCATAAGCACCTATGTCAGAGAGTCTTTGTACCGTTACAAAAGTGGCCTTAGAAGTGGCAGGTGACATAAACGCGGTAAAACGCTCGTTGGGTTTGTAGGTTGCTCCTAAACCGACTAACATATAACCAGGCGCCATAAAATCGGAAACTCGTAAATCGTCGCCCGACTCGCCCGGATTAGCAAAACCAGGCATAAACTGGGTACGGAAATTTAAAAAGGCGCTATAATTCCATTTCTTACTTTTAAGATAATCTAAGCGTGTTTCCAGCTCAATTCTATCATCCGTTTTATTGAAGATAGTATCTTGAAAGTTCAAACCGTAAGCTAATAATGCACGGTTGTTCCACACCCAATTTTTATTACTTTGATAATTGGCAAAGGCACTAAAAACCGTATTTCCGGCCATGGAGTTTACCCCACCGGCTTGCCAGTTGCTATAAGCCGCTTGACTAAACTGAATACCGAAATTTCCACCTTTTTTCCAGAAGCTGCTATCGGCTAGTTCTTTACCCGCATTGGCTTCCGCCTGTTTGCGAAAGCTTTGTACTTTTTTATCCTCCTTCGGATCAAAACTTTGACCCATTAAAAGGGAGGCCGACAAAAGCAGGCCCAGCGTAAACTTGATTGTCATATCGAAAAATTTTGCGCAAAACTATTTCTTTTTGAAGGAATTAATAGCATTACGTGTAAAATTTGAGAGCACTAACTCACCACTAATAGCGGCTCTATCCGCTAACAGCTGATCCCAATTTTCGGTGCCTTGCCAAAAAACCTCTTTCAGTTGACGCATCGCCTCGGGGTTGAAACCTTTTAAACGTCCAATTAAAGCCGCAATTTCAGTATCCATTTCGGCTACACTTTCGTGGAGATGATAATACAATCCGCGCTGATGTGCCCAATCGGCATCACGCCATTCGGTTGCATTTATCGCCAATTCACTCATGCCACTTAAACCCATTTTGCGCTCCACAGCGGGGCCCACTACAAAAGGTCCAATACCCACGGCAAGCTCACTAAGCTTTACCGAAGCATGTTTCGTAGCAAAGCAATAATCTACCGCAGAAGCCAAACCTACCGCTCCACCAACGGCCTTTCCGTGTACGCGGCCCACAATAAACTTAGGGCATTTACGCATGGCATTTATAACATTGGCAAAGCCACTGAAAAACTTTTTACCCTGCTCCATATTCTCGATAGAAATAAGCTCATCGAAAGAGGCGCCCGCGCAAAAAGCACGCTCGCCGGCCGATTTCAATAAAATAACTTTCACCGCCTCATTGGCACCTGCTTCGGTAATGGCCGCCGCCAGTTCGGCTAGTAAACGACTGGGTAATGAATTGGAAAGAGGATGGAAAAACTCGATTTCGGCAAGACCATCCTGCACTTCAGTTTTAATATATCCTTGGTGGATTGCTTCTGACATATTTAAGATTTTATAAACTATTGCTTTATTTTAAAGACCTGGCATTCATGCTTAAGCCACGCACTATTCCTGCGCATCTAGCGAAAGCGAAAAAAGCCCTTATTTAACTAGACTGATCGATTTTCTTAACCATAGTAAGGATGGTTGCCAAAGCCACGGTTTCACCCGTTTCGTCGTAAACATCTACGTTAAACTTCACAATACCCTTGGCAATATCGTCTTCGCTGCGTTTTTCTTGGTCAATTTTTTCCTTCACGGTAAACTTCACACCGATGGTCATACCCGGGTAAACGGGCTTGGTAAAGCGACATTCATCGATGCCATAATTTAATAAAACCGGCCCTTTGCGAGGGTCGACAAACATACCCGCCGCTTTGGATAGAACATAATAACCATGCGCTACTTTACCTTCGAAAATCGTTCCCTCCAAAGAGGTAGCATCCACATGGGCATAGAAGTTATCGCCGCTTACTTGTGCGAAGCTGGCAATGTCGGCATCCGTTACCGTATGACGATGCGTATACACTGTTTCACCCACTTTTAAGTCTTCAAAATACTGACGGAAAAGGTGCTTTTCGCTTTCGGGGCGAGAAGCGCCAGGCTGATAAATCTGCGTGATTTCGGTAATGGTATCGGGGTGCCCTTGAATGGCGGTGCGCTGTAAATAGTGCAATACGCCGCGTTTTCCACCCATTTCTTCACCTCCACCAGCACGTCCCGGACCACCGTGGGTTAAGGCTGGCATGGGCGAACCATGACCCGTGCTTTCTTTGGCACTCTTGGCATTTAAAACCAAAATACGGCCGTGCATATGTGCGGCTTCTACCACGTATTCGCGACCAATTTTATCGTCGGCTGTAATAATAGAACTCACCAAAGAACCTTTGCCCATATTGGCCAATTCGGCCGCTTGCGCTAGATCGGTATAGGGCATTAATGTGGAAACTGGTCCGAAGCATTCTACCGAATGAACATCGGTATTTTTAAAAGGATCCGTATTTAGGAATAAGGTAGGACTCACAAAAGCACCTTTAGATTTTTCGGCACCTACCACTGCGAAGTCGCGTAAATCGCCATAAACCACTTCTTGCGAAAGCTTTAAACGTTCGATGTTTTCTTGCAAACGCTCCACCTGCAGTTGCGAAGCCAGAGAACCCATCCGTACTTCTTTGGAGCGGGGGTCGCCGATTACATTTTTCTCTAAGCGAGAAATTAAAGCCGCCTGCACCGCTTCAATGCGGTTTTGGGGCACGATGATACGACGCACGGCCGTACATTTTTGGCCTGCTTTGGTCGTTATTTCGCGTTGTACTTCTTTAATAAAAATATCGAACTCGGGCATGCCCGGATCTACATCAGGACCCAAAATGGAAGCATTTAAAGAGTCGGCTTCTAAGTTAAAAGTTACCGAACGATCGATGATATGCGGTAAGGCTTGCAGTTTTTTACCCGTCGCTGCTGAGCCTGTAAAAGTTACGGTATCGCCGGTATCGACGTAATCTACAATGCCACGACCCAAACCGCTTACCAATTGTAAGGCACCTTCAGGAAGGATTTTAGCTTTAATAATTTCTTGCACCACATGCTCCGTTAAAAAGGAAGTATGCTCGGAAGGCTTCACTACGGCCGGAACACCCGCCATAAGGTTCACGGCTATTTTTTCAAGCATGCCCCAAACCGGGAAGTTAAAGGCATTGATGTGCACGGCCACTCCGCGCTTTGGGACCATAATATGATGACCAATAAAAGTCCCACCTTGTGAAAGTGGTGCGGCTTGCCCATCTACATAATAAGGTAGGTCTGGAAATTGGCGACGCAGTGAAGCATTGGCAAATAAGTTTCCAAAGCCGCCTTCAATATCTACCCAAGAGTCAATTTTTGTGGCGCCTGTTTTATAACTGGTTTCGTAAAACTGCTCTTTTATCTTTACTAAATGCAGGGCTAATGCTTTCAGCATCCGACCTCTTTCTTGAAAAGTCATCTTGCGTAAAGCGGGGCCACCCACTTTTCTGCCGTATTCTAAAATAGCTTTATAATCGAGTCCTGCGCTGGAAACGGAGCCAATTGGCGTTCCAAAAATGGCATCGTAGGCAATGAGTTCTTCGCCTTCTCCGGCCACCCATTCGCCCATTACGTAGTTTTTTATCTGCTGCATTTATTGCTTTTTTGAGAGGGCTTAAAGGTACTGCGAGCAAATAGGCTTTACAAGTCTAGCGTAAACGAATTAGGCCTCTGCCATTCTTTCAATTAGATTAACTTTGCCACCTTTATTTTTTGCATGAAAAAAGTTCTTACTCCTCTAGCTAATGCCGTGCTTGTACTTTTCTTTTTATCCACCTTTGGTTGGCTGATAAAAAGTATCACTCAGGGCGAAAAGCTTTTGGGCGACACCACCTCTGATGCTTTACTAAGCTTTGTAAGCTTTTTCGATTTGTTTGAAGAAACAGTAGAAGAAGTACAAAAACTGCCCGAAACTTTTGTCCCCACGCCTACAGATTTTGAACCGGTGAACAAATTAGACGAAGACCTTTTCGCTCTGGTTTCCTATTCGAATAAGCGAAAGCAACGAAGAGTAGAACTACGAAACCTGAAAAATGATTCCATCTTAATTTCTTGGAATATTAAAAACAAGCAACAGGAGCACGACCGCATTATGGACCCTCTGCTTTTACCGAATAAAACTTTGGTTTATTCCTTTAATGGGGTAACGGGTTTGTTCGCCTTGGACTCGACAGGTAAAAAACTTTGGCATCAAGATACTATCGTGCATCATCATGCGATGAACCTAGATAGCGCGGGTAATATTTGGGCTTGCAGCTATACCGAAGAAGATCATTGGTATATTATCTACCAGGGTTTGTATCGGTCCGATGAAACAGAGATACGCTATATCGATAATAGTGTATCTCGGCTAGACCCCAATACGGGCGAGGTGACTTTTCACAAATCGATTAGTGAAATTTTAAGGGATAATAACTTGTCTAATCTTATTATAAAATCGTCCAGCCTTGATGATCCATTGCACCTTAATGATGTGCAGCCCGCTTTAAAAACCACCGCCTATTACAAAGAGGGGGATCTGTTTTTAAGCTTGCGAAATATTTCCACTATTCTTCATTACCGCCCTTCCACCAATAAAATTTTAGAAGTTATTGACGGTATTTTTTACTGCCAGCACGACGTAGACTTTTTAGACGATCATACCATTTATTTCTTCAATAATAACGGCCACACTATTCGTCCTAAAACCCCTACTAATTGGCCCATTGGCACTAAAATTCAAGACCTAGGTACTTTTTATTCTAATATTATGGCCTACGATTTAGCCACGAAAGAGTTTTACTACCTCGAAGATTCTAGCTTCAGCGACAATGAAATTTTCACCTTAACCGAGGGTATGTCTGAGGTATTGGAAAACGGAAATGTTTTTGTGGAAGAACAAAACTCGGGTTTACTTTGGGTTTTAAAGGAAGGACAAGTAATTTACAAAAATGTGCTTCCTTCGCAGCATGAGGGTCATCATCACCTACCTAATTGGACCCGCATTATAAAAGATTTTAATTGATGAGCACTTTATTATACATCGGCCCAGGCATGGGTTTAGGCACCATTATCTTGGTTTTTGTAATTGGTGGAATCGTGCTATTTTCCTTTGGCTATATTATTTGGCTTAAGCTAAAGCGCTTCTTTAAAAAGGATAAATAATGCTCTATTACCTAGCCTTAGGGCTTAGTAGTTTTTTAAGTTTTCTGATGCTAAAATGGCGCCGCCAACAATTTTACCGCTTGGCCGAAAACAGCGTCTCCTTGCTTAATACGCTTATTTCTAGCGAAGACGATGATCAAAAGTTGGAGGCCATGCAAAAGCAGACCACTAACCTTTTGATTAGCCTTGTATCTTTTATCGCCCTTTTAATTTTCGCCCTCCTTATTATCCTTACACCAGCCTTAACTTTTGGCTATTGGCAAACAGGGGAATGGGCCATCATCAGTCTCACGAGCTGGCAAGAGGTGCTCAGTATTTCCATCGGTGCGAGCTTAGTTTTTATTCCAATTTCTCCTAAAAACACATCTAGCTACAGCGAACTATCGCAACTGCTACACCGCCTTGCTTTAAATAACTATTTTATTGGTTTGAAGCTTTTCCGAAGAGAGGCTAAGCAGAAAAAAAAGCAAGGCATAACCGCGAAAGAGGAGTTTGTTATCGTTTCGGGCTTGGCGCGGGCGGGCACCACAAGCTTAATGAATCATCTACTGAAAGTGGAGGGGTTTGCTTCCTTAAGTTATGCTAATATGCCCTTTCTATTGGCTCCTAATTCTTGGCGAAAAATCTATCATCCCAGCGACAAAAGCACGAAAGAACGCAGTCATAAAGACGGAATAAAAATAGGCTTAAACTCTAACGAGGCCCTGGAAGAGTATTTCTTTAAGGCGCTTTCGCAAGATGCGTATTTAAAGGCAGATCGTTTAAAAGAGTACGCCCTTTCGGAAGATGAGTACCATGATTATTTGTCCTATCAAAGTCTAATGCGCAATAGCCCGACCGAGATCTATTTAGCCAAAAACAATAATTTCTTACTGCGCTATAAAAGTGTGCGAGCTTATAATGCCAAGTTTTTATTTGTGGTTCTATTTCGCAATCCTCTTTTGCATGCTACCTCCCTTTTAGAGAAGCATTTATACTACAGTGAACTGCAGAATGAAGATCCTTTTGTAGAAGAATACATGAATTGGCTGGGGCATCACGAATTTGGTTTAAGCCAAAAAGCCTTTCAATTTGGAGAAAAGGAGCCGCCGCAAGGTGATAAAAGCAGTTTAGACTACTGGTTGAAAATTTGGTTAAATTATTACCAATACACCTTGCCAATTGAGGATGCGCAAAGCCTATTTATTCCCTACGAAAGCTTGTGTGCAAATCCACAAGAAAATCTAGAATTAATTTTGGGGAAATTAGATGCGCGTCTTCCTTCGCCTGCGGTGGAGCCCTTTACCAATCTGCGTAAGCACAGCGATAAATACCCCTACCAAGAAGCGCTAATGCAAGAAGCGATGAAGCTCTACCAAAGCTTACAAAGCAAGGCAGAGCTTCAGTTTTCTAAGCCTTATTAAACGCGATAAGTTATCGCATTAATGCTCATTCCGGCGCCTACGGAGGCCAATAAAATTACGTCGCCTTCCTCTAAACTATGTCCTTGTAGTTTTCCCTTGCGGAGAAGATCCAATAAAGTAGGAACAGTAGCCACCGAGCTATTGCCCAAAAGGTGAATACTCATAGGCATAATATCTTCGGGCGCTTGTTTTTTATAGAGGCGGAAAAAGCGTTTAATAATCGCTTCATCCATTTTTTCATTCGCCTGATGAATCAAAACTTTTTTGACTTGGTCGATAGATAAACCGCTTCTATCCAAGCAAGTTTTCATGGCGGCCGGCACATGAGTTAGGGCAAACTGAAAAATCTTCTGCCCCTTCATTTTTATATAGCGCGTTTGATCCGCAGTATTCGGATCATTGCTTACGTCGTACGATAAGTAATAGGCCTCATCGCTAGTAAATGTTTGCGAGGCGGTACTTAATATGCCGCGTTTTAAATCGTTTTTACGCGCTTCTACCACAGCGGCACCGGCGCCATCAGCAAAAATCATGGAGTCGCGATCGTGTGGATCGAGCTTACGCGAAAGCGTTTCTGCGCCAATTACCAAATAACGCTCCCCTTGTTGTGCCTTAATATAATTATAGGCCAGAATCATCGCCTGTACCCATCCTGGGCAACCGTATAAAATATCAAAGGCAATGCAATTGGGGTTTTCAATTTTAAGATCGTGCTTCACGCGAGTGGCTAAGCTGGGTAAAATATCCGACTGAATTTTTCCGTGGGGAATGTTCCCAAAATTATGGGCCACGATAATTCCGTCTAGCGTTTCAGGGTTTATGCCCGCATCGGCGATGGCCCTTTGTGCCGCTAAGGTACCTAAGTCGCTGGTTTGCTGATCGGCCTTCGCATAACGCCTTTCTTCAATGCCCGTTATTTCCTTAAACTTATCGATGGTCAATTGCGGCTCTTGATCAATTTTATCGCCTTTGGGCGTAAAAAAGATATGTTCTAGGAACTCGCTGTTCGGCACTTTTACATCGGGAATATAACTGCCTGTTCCGGTGATTTCTAAATTCATTGTCTTGGTTTTATACTCAAAGGAAAGAAATTTATTAGCTAAAAAGAGCCTTTATCTTTAAATATTAAGCGGATATGAAATAAATGTCAAGTTTTTCCAACCTTTTAATTTGTTTAACGTTACCTTAAAAACATTAAACAACAACATAATGAGAAAATTACTTTTTAGCAGCCTTCTTTTGGCTTTCAGTTCCATGTTCATTTTAACGGGTTGTTCCGACGACGACGATGATCAACCAGCACCCGCAGCACCCAAATCCCTTACGCAAACAGTAGCAGGCGATGCGCGCTTTAGCATTTTAGTAGATGCATTGACTCGTACTGGCTTAGACGCAACCTTAGACGCAGCAGGAACATACACTGTATTTGCTCCTACCAATGAGGCTTTTACCGCTTTATTAGGTGACTTGCAATTGGCCGATTTAGATGCTTTAGAAGCGGCTTTAACCACTGCTGGTTTACGTGATGTTTTATTATACCACGTTTTAGGGGTAACCGCTAAAGCTAGCGATGTAAGCACAGGTTACTACAGTACTGCTTCGGTAAACTCTGCTGGTAACAATTTAAGCTTGTACGCGGCAGTGGGAAGTAATGTTGTTTTAAACGACGTTGCGACGGTAACACAAACCGATATTACCGCCTCCAATGGTGTAGCACACGTAATTGATGCCGTTATTCTTCCCTTAAGTGTACATGGCCTAGTTGCTTTAAATAGTGATTACTCTTCTTTAGGCGCGGCATTAAGTCTTGCTGACGGAAACTTAGATGAAGTATTAGCAGGTAATGCGGGTAGATATACTGTATTTGCGCCCAACAATGCTGCTTTTGATGATATTGTTGCCGCCACTCCTGGTGTAAACAACTTAGCCGAATTAGTATCTGCTCTTGGCACAGATGGTTTAGCGCAAGTACTTCTTTACCACGTAGTAGCTGGTGACGTTTTAGCCGGCGATTTAAGCACCGGTAACGTAAACACTTTAGCCGAAAACATGGGTACTGCTTTAACTTTCTTTGTGAATATTAATAGCGCAGGTGTAAGCATCATTGATAACAACGCTGATACTGATGATGCCACTGTAACTGGAACCGACGTAATTGGTACCAACGGGGCACTACACTTTGTTAATGCTGTTTTATTACCACAATAGTAATTGAGCTTTAAAAGCTAGTTATTCAATAAACGCTTTACAATAAAAAGGCCGCTAGTCGTAACGATTAGCGGCCTTTTACTTTGCTCTTTACTTATTGTTTATTCAGCACTCGCTTGCGCAGATGCGTAGGGATGCGGTAGTTTTTCATAGCCCATATTATAAAGCATGAAAGACCATTTATCCGCTTGCTCCTGAATAATCTTATCAGTAGGTTTTCCCGCACCGTGGCCTGCATTGGTTTCAATGCGGATCAAAACTGGGTTTGCACCTTCGTGCGCATCCTGTAAAGCCGCCGCAAACTTAAAGCTGTGGGCAGGTACCACGCGATCATCATGGTCTCCGGTAGTTACCATAGTAGCAGGATACTCCGTTCCTTTCTTCAAATTATGAACTGGCGAATACCCGTAGAGGTAATCAAACATCTCCTTGCTGTCTTCCGATGTACCGTAATCAGTATGCCAGCCTGCACCTGAAGTGAACTTATGGTAACGTAGCATGTCTAGCACTCCTACTGCAGGGAAGGCTACCGCCATCAAATCGGGGCGCTGAGTCATTACAGCACCCACCAATAAACCGCCGTTAGATCCGCCTTCAATGGCTAGTTTAGCCTTAGAAGTATATCCTTCAGAAATCAAGTATTCGCCAGCGGCGATAAAATCATCAAACACATTTTGCTTCTTCATTTTAGTTCCAGCTTGGTGCCAAGCTTCACCGTACTCGCCACCGCCACGTATATTGGCCACTGCAAATACTCCACCTTGCTCTAAGAAAACGATATTACTGGTTCTAAAACCGGGTGTTAAACTAACATTGAAACCTCCGTAACCATATAGTAAAGTGGGGTTGGATCCATCGAGGTTTAAGCCTTTTTTATAGGTAATAATCATCGGTACTTTTGTACCATCCTTAGAAGTGTAAAACACCTGCTTAGACTCGTATTGCTCCGAATCAAAATCTACGGCTGATTTACGATAAAGCTCTGACTTACCACTAGCGATATTATACTTAAAAGTAGATGCGGGATACACGTAATTAGTGAAGGAATAATAAATTTCTTCATCATCCCAATTACCGCCAAATCCACCAGCAGAACCTGGCCCAGGCAATTCAATTTCACGCTCTAATTCACCGTTTATATTGTATTGAAAAACTTTGTTTACCGCATCAATCATATAAATGGCAAAAAACTTACCTCCCGCGGTGCCCACATTTAAAACATTTTCCGTTTCCGGGATAAGATCTACCCAATTTTCCGGTGCTAACATGGAGAAGCTCGTTTTAACCACTTTTTGGTTCGGAGCATTTAGGTTGGTCGATAAGTATAAATCTTCCCCTTCGGTATGAATAATAGATTGATCACTATCGAAACCGGTAACTATCGGTAAAATTTGCGCTTGGGGATCGTTAAGTTTTTGGATGTAAAGCTCATTGCCGGTGGTAGATTCAGCCGCTGAAATAACCAAATACTGCTGATCTTCGGTAACATAACCACCCACATAGCGTCTTATCATTGCTTCGCCGCCAAAGATTAGTTCATCTTCTGCCTGAGCACTACCCAATTTATGAAAATAGAGCTTATGCGTATTAGTTAAACCCGTTAACTGGCTACCGCCTTTGGGTTTATCATAACTACTGTAGTAAAATCCTTCATTTCCACGCCAAGAAAGCCCAGAAAATTTAACATCCATTAAAGTGTCGCCTATCACTTTCGTAGATGCGGCATCCATAATGATTACCTTTCTCCAATCGGAACCGCCTTCTGAGATCTGGTAGGCACAGAGCGAGCCATCCTTGCTGAAGCTTAGTCCACCTAAAGAACTACTGCCGTCTTCTGCGAAGGTATTGGGATCTAAAAATACTTGAGCGGAATCCATATTGCCACCTTTGGGGAAACGGTATAAAACCGATTGGTTTTGCAGTCCGTCGTTCTTAGAAAAATAGGTGAAGTCGCCATGGTCTGTAGGAGAAGAAATCTTTTCGTAGTTCCATAATTTGGTCATTTGCTCTTTCAACTCATCGCGGTAAGTAATACCTTCTAAATAGCCAAAGGTGAGTTTGTTTTCCGCTTTAACCCATTCTTCTGTTTCTGGAGCACGATCATCTTCTAACCAACGGTAAGGATCCGCCACCATAGTGCCAAAGTAATCCTCAATAACGCTGGTGTCTTTGCGTGTTTCTGGATAATCTAATGCCATTTTCTCGTCTTGTTTAGCTTCTTGTGGTGCACAGCTGCTAAGCACAGCCAATGCTAATACAGCACCCGTAATTTTTAAGTGTTTCATAAAATAGTTTTTAGGATAGGGTTTTGTCGGCTCACAAATATACGTTCAAAAATCGCAAGGCTTGCAAATAGCCATCTGCCTTGAGCAAGAACCTTTAAACCTGAGTTCGGCGTAAAATTAGGCCTCAGACCTCTTATAAATAGTGGGTTTTAAGTCGAAGCACTGAAGCAATAGCGGGCTATTGCGAAGGTCTAAGGCGCCAAAAACTGCTTTTTAGAAGAGGCTTACAAGTTTTTTCCAATAAAAGCGAAAATCCTGCATCTAGCTCATTTGCTGTAGCCCGCTACAGCTGCACGATCCAGACTAGTCTTTTCCTTTTATTGAAAATCTGAGGCTATAATTTTAGGTCTAACTCAGGTTTTAAAATTGCCAAAAAAAAAGCGCCCTGACATTTCTGCCAGAGCGCTTAGTTGATATTAAATCAATCTGATTATTGCTTAATGATGCGTTTCACATCAAGGCCTTTTTCAGAGTTAACTTTTACAGTGTAAATACCGGTAGCGTAGTCGGTAATGTCTAAGCTCATGGCTTCGTTTTCACCGAAGTTTTTGCTCATCATTAACTGACCGTTCGCAGAGTAAAGTTCTACTCTCACTTCACCTTTCACTGCTTTGTCTTCTATCTTAATTAAACCACTAGTTGGGTTTGGATAGATATTGATAAAGCCAGTGCTAAGCTCGCGTACTGATACATCGCAATCATCTACATAAAGTGTAACTACAATAGAGTCATCACCACAAGCAGACATCACTTTATACTGGAAGTCGTAGCTAGAGTTAGTAGTTACAGAGGTCGCATCAAAGATGTTGGCTGTTACAGCGCCTGTACTCGTAAGCTCAGTCCAAGTACCACCCGCTGTTGCCGAAGCATCTAAGAAGGTGTTAAGATCCACTGAAGCATTTTGATCACAAACACTATCACTAACTGCGATTCCTGCACTTACAGCATTATCTGATGTAATGGTAAGTATAGCGGTATCGGCAGCACAAACAGTTCCGCTTAGAATGTAAGCTACTCGGAAAGTACCTGCAGTCGCTATATTCGATCTCCAAACACCTGTAGTATTAAGAGCGCCTGAATTATCAAGATCTACCCAAGTACCACCGAATGGATTACCGGTAATGTAAGTTCTAAGAATAACGTTTCCTGAACCGATACATAAAGCGAAAGAAGAATCTGCACCAGCATCTGGAGCGGCTTCAACGGTTACATTAAGGAAAGCGGTATCTCCTGCACAACCGTTTACACCAGCAAGGATGTAGCTAAAGTCGTAGCTAGCTCCAGCTGTAACAGCTGTTGCGTCGAAAATACTATCCGTTAATGCACCTGTTGCACTTAGATCCGTCCAAGTACCACCAAAGTCATATACTCCTAAGAAGCTTGTTAAATCAACCATACTCTCGGTAGAACAAACTGTAACTGTGTCGGTAAGACCAGCGTTGGCACCCGGTACAACTCCAAAACCTTGGATTGCAGTACCGATACATGCTTTACTAACAGTCATGTCGAAAGTATAATAGATACGTGACTGATCCGCAAAGTTAGTACTGTCAATACTCATTAAGCCAGCAAGGCTATATGGATAAGCAGCACCACCCGTTGCACGGAATAATTGTCCCGCACCGCTAATGAAGTTTACATTCATAAAGTAAACACCTGGAGTAACTACCATATTAACCGGTACTTGTAAGTCGCCAAGAGTAGCTGCTGGAGTACTAAAGGTATCACTTAATTGTACCAAGTTGCTAAAGCTGTCGTCGGTCCAAAGAACCACCTGAGCCACTACATCATTGTTGTGTCTTACTACCATGCTATCGATATGAATCGTATCATTTACAGTTATCCACTGACCGTTAGAGAAGTTACCGAAACCGGCAGCCGCAATATTGGTTAAAGGACCAACATGTAAAACTGGAGTAGTAGTAACATACTCGGCAACGTCAAAGGCAGTAGTGAAGCTAATAGAGTCAGAAACAAAGTTTGCCCCTGTACTAACGGCCTGACCGTTGTTTAACCATACTAGATCGTTACCGGTACTAGAAACTGCACTTAGAGAAACACTTCCTCCATCGCAATCGGTAGTATCACTAGTAGCAGATACAGGTACTGAACTAACACTACAAGTAGCGATCGTACAAGAGTTCACTGGTCCGATCCACGCAGTTGCTGAAGAACAGCTATCTCTTACGTAGAATTCGAAACAAGCTCCACTAGCTAAACCAGTAACGGTAAAGGCACTTGGCGTTGCGGTTACTTGGGTTCCTGTACCTAAGCTAAATCCGATAGGACCGTACTCGATGGTAGAAGAAACAATATTCGTATCACTCATCCAGCTTAAGCTGATAGAGCTAGAAGTCGCATTAGTAACCATTAAGTTAGTTGGATCCACACAAGCAGGAGTTTCTCTTACTGTGATATCATCTAAAGCAACGTCACCATTAAAGCTTGGTCCACGTACCGTTAAGAAACGCATTCTCAAGTTAGTACTAGTAGTGTAGGCACTTAAGTCTACTCTCGCTTCCATCCAAGCCGCGCCGTTAGCAGTTTGTTGTTGACCAACAATACTGTTAATGCTAGACCATGTCATGGTAGTAGCGTCATAAACCTCAAGCTCTAAGCTTTGAATATCCGCACCGAACATGTGATAGTAATAGCTAATTTCTGGAACTGTTAAAGAAGTCAAATTGAATTCTGGCAATTCTAAGAAAGCGCTATCACCTGCTGCCGCTGGGCTAGAAGCCTCAGTGTACATATAGAAACCTGCACCTGTACCAGTAGTGTTATCTACAGAAGGACCAGTTGGGCCTGTAGGTGTACCACCTGCGTCTGGTGCCCATAAGAATGGTCCAGTGGTAGTGCCTGTAGAGGCATAACAAGCAGGAATAATTCCCATATCAAAGTTCTCCATGTATGGATACATTGTAATAGGAGCACATAAAGTTGTGAATGTTACACAACCAGCGCTACTAGTGTCGCCTAGCGCAGAGCAGATGTCATAAACACATGCTTCATAGATAGTACCTGGCATTAATCCTGATAAAGTAGCAGGAGTAGTGGCTGGGTTAACAACCATACCTGTTCCGGGAGTAAATCCTAAAGGACCATACTCAATCCACGAACTGGATTGGTTAGAACCTGATGCCCATGTAATATCCGCATTAGTAGTCGCGATATTAGAGGCAGCTACGCTATCTGGCGCAGTACAAATTTGCGCGGCATCAGTAATCGATAAGCTATCAATTACGTTAGCATGTCCCCAATTATTAACCCCTTCAATAGCAATTTGATAAGTGCTAGAAGGATTCGGTAAGTTAACCAGAGCTTGCGTCCAAGTATTTCTATTGGTATTATCACCGAATAAGAAAGTCCAGGGATCACTAGCGCTAGCACGATAGTAAACATTAGTTACGTTTTGATCGCCAAACCACTCTTCTTGAGCGTACCAGAAACTTAATTGTGGGCTAATTAAAGCCGTCATGTCAATTACTGGAGATACGAACAAGGTAGTATCAGGACCACCATTAGTAGAAACGAATACTGCATTCTGAGAACCAGCATAGGCACCAGTGATTGCACCACCAGTAGAACCCGTACCTAATGTCCAAGAGAAGGTATCAGCTACAAATACATTGCTCCAACATCCTACTGTAGCAGAATTGGCTTCAAAACTTTCGAAGTATGGAGCAGCAATAGCTGGACAAGCAGAACAGTTAGAAGTGAAAGAGAATAAAGTATCACCTGTTCCAACCGTTGTAGAAGCTAAATGCACTCCTGCGGTATCACCGTTTGGATTAATAACAACTACCCCAATTTCACTAGGCCATGCACCAGCAGTGCTAAGCGTTACAGTGGTAGGAACATTATCACAAAGGTTTACAGTATTGCCAAGCGAGTTAAAGCCGGTACTAAAGGTAGAACCGAAGCTAGCTACCGCTACACCGTTTTGGAAGATGGTGATTTCACCGCCATTCCATCCGTCACCGAAGGAATCATATAGATCAACTGTATAAGCACACTGATCAGCTAGAGGGCAAGCAGAAGTTGTAAAGCTAGCAGGGCCAGCAGTACTTGCAACACCTGAAGCGCCACAACTGTCTGTTACATAGAACTCATAAGCTGTTGAGGCCATCAAACCACTAATGGTAATGGTATCATTAGTAGCATTAAACATGGTTCCAGTACCTAGAGTAAATCCAGCAGGACCATATTCAATATCCCAAGAAGTACCAGAACCAGCAGTCCATGTTAATTCTGCACTATTATTCGAAGTAGAAATAACGGTAAGTGCCGAAGAAGCAAAACAGTTAGGTGCTTCTGCAACGCTAAAGTCGTCGATAGAAATATCTCCTGTAAAGGAAGTACCTCTTTCTGCTTCAAATACGAAGCTGTATGAAGTACCACTCAAGCTACTTAAGTCGATACTCTTCTGAATCCAAGCATCGCTACCCGCAGTTTGCTGCTGACCTACGATACTATCTAAGATGGTAAGGGTACCAGTTGCATCCTCTGCATAAATTCTTAACGCACCTGTGGTTGCACCATACATGTGGTAGTAGAAATCTAGCTGTGGAGCAGTTAAGCTTGCAAAGTCGATAGTTGGAGAACTAAGTAAACCTTTTCCACCGGTTGCACCAGATGAAGTTTCAAGGTACATGTAAGTTCCACCAGCTGAACCAAAACTAGTGTTGTCGAAGAAAGGACCTGTTCCAGTCGAGTTTTCATTGCCTCCTGTTGCATCTTCTGATTCCCAACGTGGTGTGGTAGTAGCAGGAACTGACCAGCAGTTTTCATACGAAGTTTGCTGCCCGATAGTGATATTCTCGAAGTCCGTGCTGTAAGGTGCTAAGAAGCTAGCAGGACAAAGAGTAGTAAAGGTAATTGGCCCTACTGTGGCAGAAACACCACTAGCACCGCAACTATCCGTTACATAAACATCATAAGCTGTAGCAGACATTAAACCACTTAAATGAACCGAGTCGGTAGTACTAGTAATTACAGTACCTGTTCCTGGTGTGAAGCCAGCAGGACCGTATTCTACACTACTTCCAACACCACCCACACTAGAAGTCCAGGTAATGTCAGCATCCGTACTAGTAATATTAGTAGCCAATACTGCTGCGGGGTCTGGACAAGCAGGAGTAACGCGTACTTCGAAGTTATCTACGAAGATATCGTTGTCTTCTGGATCATCTATTACACCTTCTGTAGCCCAAATAGCAAACTGAACTACACCAGTATAGGTATATAAGGTTGCCACTTCATGGTTACCCGTTGCATTAGTAACATAGGTGTTATTATAGGTAGCTAGGTTAACCCAAGTTGCGCCATTATCGGTGCTAATTAAAAGCTGAACCTCATCATCAGAACCTAAGCTTGCAGGGGTAGTAGAATTCCAGGCAAATACACCGAAATCGAATTCTACTTGTAAGTTAGCTCCTGTGCCTAAATCGTATTGCGGGCTAAGCATCCAATCCGCATCACCAACATTGTATAAGTTGATTTTCACTGCACCGGTAAATCCGTTGTTTGCAAAACCATCGGTTCCCCAACCACCTGTGCCAAGTGCGGCAGGACCAGTTGCGGGCGTACCACCATCACCTTCATCCCAACATGCATTAGGAGTCCAACCATTGGTAAAGTCTTCTATACTAGGAGGCGTGATTGGTGCACAACCAGTAGTGGTTGAAACAGGACCTACGGTATCACTTACATCACCCATACCACAATCGCTATAAACATATACGTCATAGGTAGTAATTGGGCTTAAGCCAGTAATATTTACGGTATCGTTGGTAGTAGTAACTAAGGTACCCGCAGTAGCAGGATCAAATCCAGCCGCGCCATAAATTACGCCGTAACCAGCAGAACCATTGTCGGTCCAAGTAACATCTAGGGAAACCGCGGTAACATTAGACAGAGCTAAATTAGAAACGGGGAAACAAGAAGGTGCCTCGTAAATACGAACATCATCTATAGCATTATCACCGTTAAAATCTGAACCACTACCACCAGACTCAGCGCGGAAACGGAGTTTCACCTCATTTCCTGAGTTATAAGTCCAAGTACTTGGAATCGTGTAAGCCACTAATTGCCAGCCATTGGTGGCAAAATTTAAGGTATCGGCCGAAGCCCAGCTAGATCCATCCCAATACTCAATGATTGTTAAGTTTATAGGAGTATACCCCGCACCACACATGTTGTAGTAAAACTCAAAGTATGGAGTAGTTAATGCAGAAATGTCTATCGCTGGCATAATTAAAGATACACCGTTGTCAGTGCTCGATTGATCCATCCAAGCGTAGTTTCCGCCATTGCCAGTGTTATCGGCCAAAGAACCACAGGCAGTGTTTAATCCAGAAGTACCAAAAACCCATGGACCACCGGTTATTGCTTCTTGACTCCAGCAAGCTGGGGTAGAAGTAAGATCGAAGCTTTCCATAAATGGCGCTACGATAGCAGGGCAAGCCGAGCAATCAGTAGTAAAACTCGCTAGGGTATCTCCTTGAGATAATCCACCTATAGCAGTATGAGCTCCTTGAATAGCACCTAGTGGGTTACTCAAGTTAAAGCCCATCTCCGAAGACCAAGAACCAAGAGTACTGATAGTCACATAGGTTGGTATACCATCACATAAGTTTAAGGTAAGACCTAGTAAAGAGTTTCCACTGGTGAAATTAGAACCATAGACTCCAACAGGAATACCTGCTTGCCATACGGTGATTTCTCCACCATTCCATCCATCACCAAAAGTGTCGAATAGATCTAGAGTGTAAACACACTGGTTAGAAGCCGCGCAGGCTGCTGTGTAAAAAGTTGTTGGACCAGCTGTCGTTGCCACACCTGCAGCGCCACAACTATCAGTTACATAAAAGTCATATCCCGTTGCAGCCATTAAGCCTGTAAGTAGCAAGGTATCATTAGTTGAGTTAACCAAGGTTCCAGAACCAGGAGTAAAGCCGATCGGACCATATTCCACATCCCAAGAAGTACCTGTACCAGCATTCCATGTTAACTCAGCAGAAGTATTGCTGGTGGAAATTACTGATAGTAAATTAGAAGGGAAACAAGAAGGGGTCTCTCTAACGGAAACATCGTCTATTGATAAATCTCCAGTAAAAGAAGTGCCTCTTTCGGCCTCAAATACAAAGCGATAAACAGAGCCACTCAAAGAAGTAAGATCTATGGCTTTATTTAACCAAGGATCTGAACCAGCCGTTTGTTGCTGACCAACTATACTGTCTAGTAGTGTTTGTACTCCATTAGTATCTTCAGCATATATTCTTAGAGCACCCATAGTTGCGCCAAACATGTGATAGAAGAAGTCTAACTGAGGAGTACTTAAGCTACTGAAGTTGATAAATGGAGAGTTTAATGAACCTTTTGATCCAGTAGAACCTGAAGATGTTTCAAAAAACATATAGTAACCTCCTGAGGCACCAAAGCTAGTATTATCATAGAATGGTCCAGTATTAGTAGAATTTTCATTTCCTCCGGTTGCATCTTCAGCCTCCCAACGCGGGGTAGTGGCAGAAGCGATAGTCCAGCAGTTCTCATAAGAAGCTTGGTAACCTAAAGACACGGCTGTAAAGTCAGTGAAATAAGGCGCCATAAAGGCAGTTGGACACAGAGTAGTAAAGCTAATCGGTCCAGCGCTAGCTGATATATCACCCGTACCACAACTATCGGTCACATAAACGTCATAAGCTGTAGCTGGCATTAAGCCTGTTAAAGAAGCTGCACCAGCAGTAGCGGTCATTATAGAACCTGTTCCAGGTGTAAAACCTGCAGGGCCATATTCAACTGTGCTTCCTAAATTACTAGCACCAGAGGTCCAAGTAATATCGGCTGTGGTAGAAGTAACATTAGAAGAGGTTAATGCAGAAGGTGTTAAACAGCTTAAGCAAGATTTAACCTCCACCAAGTCAATTGCTAAATCACTATCGAAGCTTGCTCCTCTAGTATATAAGAACTCTATATAAATGGTCTGTCCTAAGTAGGCATCTAAATTTACACCTACATTTTGCCAAGGATCTAATTCATCCGTTTGCAATTGACCAGGGCCATAGCTGAATACATTAGTAAAAGGACCAGTAGCGGAAGTAGAAACCCCAACATCTAGTACCCCGATGGTAGCGCCATAAGCATGTAACCAAAATGATAATTCTACATTTTGAGAAGCCGCGCTTAAATCCACAGCTGGAGATACCATTGAAGCCGTTGCCGCACCACCAGATGTTTCCACATAAATATAATGCGTACCACTTTGCGGAGCAGAAGGACCCGTATTAGAAGAGCTGGTAGTATTGTTATCATACATCCAGAAACCGTTCCCGCCGCCGATATCACCACTAAAAGAGGTAGCATTATCGAACTCTTCCGTTAAAAGAGCGCCTAATGTACCAGTGGCACAAGTAATTACTCTTGGTCCAGCTAAAGCCGTACGGAAGGCAGTTGGCCCTACTGTCGCACCTAAGCCACCAGCACCACAATTAGCAGTTACATAGATTTCATAGTCTGTATTAGCCATTAAACCCGTAATGGTAATGCTAGAATCTGGGTGAGCGGTAACTGTTGTTCCAGCACCTGGTGTAAAGCCTAAGGGACCATACTCGATATTAAAAGTAGCAGTTGCGCCATTATTACCAATCCAGCCTATAGAGGCACTATCGGCATAAGCCATAATAGTTGCTACTCCACTAACGGGTAAACAAGTTGCGGGTAAGTACTCATCTGCTCCTAAGTCTGGTGTAGTAGCAGAACGCATATCACCATCAATATCCATCGTTACCGAGGCAATTGGCGTAGCAGCATTATTCGCTAAGCCACCGGCCATGTGCAGGTCAGATGTAGGATCGATGAAGATAGGATCACCGGATAAGGAGTTCACGTTATTAGTAGCACGTCCAGCTTGCCAAGCGGCTAAGTCTGCGTAAACCGCTCCATCATAAGCTAAGTTAGTTCCAGATACAGTGTGGTAAATATTGTAATCTAAGTTAATTACATCAAAGCCAGTACCTAAAGTAGTTGTGTTATCCGCGAAGTAAGCTGCATAAGTCGCCTCACTGTAAAACACATTATTGCGAACATCCACATTAATACAATCATTGAAGTAAGCTCCATAAGCACTGGTACTTGTGGCTGTAGTGGCAAAGCTGTTATAATAAACATTTGTTGACTCGAAATCATCTACATAAAATGCTTCATCTAACAAAGACGTAACCATGTTATTAGTGATGTTTGAAGTAGCCAGAGGTGCTCCGTCAAAGTTACCATCCGCAATATAAATACCCCAATCAGAAGCATTAATTACGTTATTGTTGATTTCGAAACCAATAATATCATAAAGAGCTACACCGTAACCAGAGGTAGAAGTAGAAGGCATACCGGTCATGGTATTACCATTCATCGTCATATTATAAGTGTTATCACTCATAAAATAACGGTAGTAGTTTCCTTCGAAGCTATTGTTATTAATAACGAAGTTACTATCCGAGAAGGCTGTTAATGCCTCAAAGTGTACTCCATATTGACCATTAATAAAAGCCGAGTTGATGATAGTTGTATTGTCACCACCTTCTGTCTCGGTAAAAGAACTCGTAGAAGAACCCGTACTGGCTATAGCAGCAATGTCTGAAGACGTTGAAGTAGTAACCGCCATTTCAAAACGACAAGCTTCTACCGTAAGGTTATCATTGTCATTTTGCATACGAATACCCCAAGAATCTGTGGTACCTGGATGCGTAATGGTTAACCCTTTAAAGGTTACGTAATCGGCACCATCCATAAGGATAACTGCTTTTTGATTAACCGCAGCGGTATTATAAGCTAAAGAAGTTGTAGCGCTATCACCACCATCAAACATAATGGTATTGGCACTGCTGGTACCCATAATTGCGGGTAAGTAAACCGTATCCGTATAAGAACCTGCGGCTACATTAAAAGTACATGCTCCAACAACGCCAAGACTTACTAAGTCTGCTGCGGCGGTTGAAAAGCTTGTATAGTTCATGCTACCGGAACCAGCTGGATCGATGGTATAAACACCCGCCATGCCAGTAGTGATAGTTCCATAAACTACGTCATCTACATAATAGGTTTTAGCACCAGCAGTGTTTCCATCTACTCCAAAATTTGGGAAGATTGAAACTAAATCATAGGTATTAGCCGTATTGATTGTTGCCGCGTTTGGACCAGGGTTGTTGAAATTGAAAGTTAGAATTTCCCAACCACCAGCTACTGTTGTAGTATCGGTTGTTTCAACAAAAATTCCACCATTCGTTTTGTCTTCTACTTTTAAAAGAACCGCTGCACCAGCATCTGGAGACCAGAAGCGCACGGAAATAGTATTTGCTCCACCTACTGTAAAAGGAATAGCTGTAGCTAAGCCACCAGCACTAAGTGTAGTACCAGCCCAAGTTGCAGTCCCTAAACCTTTATCCACTTGAAGCACGCTATTGGTAGCATCTGTTGGATCTGTTGTTACCATATCAACATTACCACCAAAACTAACGGTCGTGTAGTTTACGGTAGCATCATCCCAAGAAATGGGTAAGTCTACTTGACTAAGCACAACGCCTGTACATGCCGAGCAAGAGTTGTAACATACCACTGGTAAAACCGTGTTGTTACCACTAAATGTTAATGTACGGTTGGTAAATCCACCCGCAGTTACGGTACAAGAACCGCCTGGAGAAAAGTTCTCCTGAGCCGTCCACCCATCAAGGGTAAACTTGTACTCAATGGTGCCCGCCGTTAAAGGAAGGGCAACCTCCCAAACACCGTCGCTATTCGCGTCGGTCATGGGGTTACATCCGCCGCACCAGCCGTTGAATGTACCGTTAACATTTACGGTAGTGAAAGACCCTGTATAGTCATTCATATCCACCTTAAATGTAACCGTATCATTCTGCGCCTGAAGGGTGCCGAATGCAACTAATAAAATTAGCTGAATAAATTTTCTCATGAATTGAAAATAAACTTGGTTACTAAAAAATTAAAAGAATTGTCAAGATTTGATTTGAGTCTGCTCTTACAGACGGTGCGAAATGCAGAATCAGCCATTGGGCCACACCTAGAGCCCACAGAAAGCGAGCCCCTCGTTAATAGTTTCCTCATATTTATTAAATTACCTGTTACAAGTAAAGCCTTAAACCCCAAGTAATTATGATCTTCCCAAGATCCTCAAAATACTTGCTGTCCCTATTTAAGCACTTTACAGTCGTGAAATTTAGCAAAATGTTAACAATATAAATGCTTAAATCTCGCTTTTTTAAGGGGTAGAGGTCACTATTTATCTTTAACCCTACTTTCAAGCTAAAAATTAGGAAGACGCCTTTTCAATATGTTTTCCCTAAAAATCTGTGATAAAGGACCAAAAAAGGCCCAAGAAAAAGAGCCGATGCAGATTTTGATTAATAAAGTTAAAAAAGCCGCTTTAGTCTAGGTAAATCATGGCGCTCCACTAAAAGCGTTTTTATGAACACGAGCGTTTATTTGTTAAACTGCCTGACCAGTTTTTTTATCAGCCTTGGTTTGTGTTTTCACAGAACTTCAACCCTTAATACTATTCCAGGTTTCAAATAGCTTCTCTTGCTTCGGGCGATTGGCCTCCTTTTCTCTTAAAGGTTCGCACTCCTTTAAAGTGTGATGGCATTCTCCTGGTAATTGTTGGTACAGTTCCGTACCTTTAGTTTTCCAAGCCAACATCTCATCGCTCACTTCCTTTATTATTTTAGCGGGATTACCCACTACTAAGCTCCGCGGTGGAATTATTGAGTCGGCCTTTACAAAAGCTAAAGCACCAATAATCGACCCGGCACCAATTGAGCTGCGATCCATAACTACCGCATTCATGCCTATTAAACAGTTTTCGCCAATATTCGCTCCGTGTATAATTGCGCCATGGCCAATATGAGCGCCTTCTTCTAAGGCAATGCTCACTCCAGGAAACATGTGAATTACGCAGTTTTCTTGCACATTAGCGCCGCGTTTAATTTCAATCTCGCCCCAATCACCGCGCACTACCGCACCTGGGCCGATATAAACATCATCGCCAATAATTACATTACCAATTATCACCGCAGTTTCATGCACGAAGGCCTTGACACTAATCACCGGCTTGAAGCCATTAAACTCGTAAATCATATTCTATTCCTTAAGAGACTTCGAAATAAGATAATTTTTATCACTTATGTAGAAGGGTATTCCAATCGTCTCTTTCGCCTCTTTCGCAAAAAGACCCAAATCCAAAAAAAACCAGCTGCCCAATTACTTGTAATAGCAATTCTTAGGTTTTCGTTTTTAATTAAAAACCCTCTATCTATCCAGACCTTGCTGCCTAATTTTTAATCGAAGTCAAGGCTGAAGTTTTGCCTGCTTAAGCTCTTTCCAAAATTACCGCATAACCTTGACCTACCCCAATACACATCGTACAAAGGGCATAGCGCTTATTGGTTTTTTGCAGCTGAATCGCGGCGGTTTGCAAGAGACGTGCGCCCGACATTCCTAAGGGATGACCTAAAGCAATCGCTCCGCCATTGGGATTAATACGGGGATCATTATCGGCCAAGCCCATTTTGCGAGTAACCGCTAAAGCTTGCGAGGCAAACGCTTCGTTTAGCTCAATGATATCCATATCGGCTAGGCTAAGACCCGCTTTTTTCAAAGCAATTTCTGAAGCGTAAACGGGACCAATGCCCATTACGCGTGGCTCTACCCCTGCAACACCCATGGAAACCATGCGTGCCAAAGGTTTCAAATTATTGTTTTTAATACCTTCTTCGGAAGCTACCAGAAGCGCCGCAGCGCCGTCGTTTAAGCCTGAAGAATTGCCCGCTGTTACCGAGCCGCCTTCCTTTTTAAAAGCGGGACGTAATTTGGCCAAGATCTCCATACTACTGCTGGGTTTGATAAACTCGTCTTTATCGAAAATCAAATCATCTTGCTTACGACGCGGAATGGCTACAGGAACAATCTCTTCCGCCAAGCGACCAGAATTCTGTGCGGCCGTGGCTTTTTGCTGCGACCAAAGCGCAAAAGCATCTTGATCTTCGCGAGAAATATTGTATTGCTCTACTAAGTTTTCGGCGGTTTCCCCCATGGCGTCGGTGCCATAAAGCTTAAACATTTTAGGGTTTACGAAACGCCAACCGAAAGAACTATCGTGCATTTTAGAATCGGTTCCGAAAGCCTTCGATGGCTTGCTCATTACATAAGGTGCACGCGTCATTTGCTCTACTCCACCAGCGATAAAAACCTCCCCGTCACCATTGCGAATCGCACGCATGGCTTGAGCTCCTGCGCTCATTCCGCTTGCGCAGAGACGGTTAACGGTTTCACCCGGAACACTGAACGGTAAGCCTGCTAATAAAGCCGACATACGTGCAATATTGCGATTGTCTTCGCCCGCTTGATTAGCGCAACCTAAAATCACATCTGCCACCGAGCTGGGGTCTAAACTGGGATTGCGTTTCAAGAGTTCGGAAATAACGAGGGCCGCCATATCATCGGCACGTACCGGTGAAAGGGTTCCTAAAAAACTTCCAATGGGAGTACGAATACCATCAACAATATATGCTTCTTTCATAGGGCCGAAATTTTGTTTCACGCCCCATTTAGGACGCCATTTTCAGGCGCGAATATCGCATATATAAAAGGAATAAAAAATTCTACTGATAGACGAAGTCGTAACCACGTAGGGTAAGACTGCGGTATTTCTTCTCATCGAATTTATACAAGGCCGAAGGTCTTCTTGCTTTCGCAGAACTGCGCACAAAATGATCGGTCTCCAACAATAGCTCGCTTTTCAAAAGCTTGCGACGGAAGTTTCGTTTATCCAAATCTCGACCTAAAGCGCATTCATATAAACGCTGGATTTGGTTCATGGTAAATTCTTTCGGTAAGAGGCTAAAGCCAATGGGGCGACGTTTCACCCGACGCTTTAAACGCTCGCGTGAATAATCTACAATTTTATTGTGATCGAAAGCTAAAGGGGGAATATCATTCACGTTCACCCATTTGTATTCCGAGCGCAATAAATCCTGACTTAAAGCTTCATTGAGTTGTAAAGTTCCATAATAAGCAACATTCACCACTCGCCCAGAAGGGTTGCGGTACACTTCTGCGAAAGCATTTAAAATTTCGATGGGCCAATCGGCACTACCAGTAATGCGACGCATTAACTCAATTGCCACATCTTCTGGGTCCTCGTTAACATGCACCACCGAAGAAGGCAGTATATGTGCACCAGCAAAGGGCTCGCCTGCTTTTTCGGCGATTAAAATTTTTAAATCGTCACCGTCAAATCCGTATAAAACCACCGAAGTGGCAATGGCAACATTAAAGTCTTCTTTGGAAAAATTTATCCTCATAGCTTTTGCAAAGATGCGTAATTTTTGACAAGCTAGATGAACTTAGTGTTAAATTTACACTAAGTATTACCAATTTTTGTCTTTAAACAAAACTGTGCCCTTAAAAGAAGCCAGTGTTTCCGCGGATTCATTGCTTATAAAAACCTGATATACACCAACCGAACGGCCCTCTTTAATCGCTTCTGCCTGAGCGAAAATACGCGTATTTGCTTGTATCGCTTTATGGTGACTGATACTGGTTTCAATGGAAAGGGCCTGCCTACCGTGACCATTGGCGGCAAAGGCTAAAGCACTGTCGGCCAGTGAGTAAGAGATTCCACCGTGGGCAATACCAAAACCATTGCACATTTCCTCGCCTACCGTCATTTCCAGCTTAGCAAATCCAGGCCTCACTTCTAACACTTTAATGCCCAACCATTGGCTAAAAGCATCACCATCATACATTTGCTGTACTATTTCGGAGGCGCTTTTCATTTTTTCGCTTTTTCTAGTTGACTGATTTCATAATCTACCACCCTTTCTACGGCAGTGATAATTACATCGAGCATTAAGTTAAAGCTCAGTTGTACTTCAGCTTTCGCTTCCGCTAGATCCGATTTTAAGACAGCGCGGGCGCGGAGGTCTTCAAATACCTTCGGACTATCGCTGAGCTCTACTTCTTCCACTTCAATCGACTCTTCGTCAATGTCCGTTTTGAGCTTAATAATTTCTTCGATTAATTGAGCGGGAACCATACCCACGGGAACGGTAGCGGCAATAAAAGCGTTAGTAAGAATTAACAGGGATTCTACCAAAGCTTCGTGCTGAGAATCGCTAAACTCCTCTTCTACATTAGTAATAAAACCCATTAAATAGGGTTGATCTTCTAAAACCTGAATTAGTAATTTGCCTTGTTCTTCGGCTGGTAAACCATCGTATTCTACGATTGCTTCGCTAATGAAATCGCGCTTTTGATTTTTCATGCTGCAAAGCTAAGGTTTTAGATAAAGGTTAATTCTGCTTTATAGATTAACCACATAGCTTTTTTGAGACTAGGCAGTCAAAAAATTGTTGGCTTTTTAATTTCTTAACGTCCTTTGTTTGCTTGATCAAAAAAGGACCAAAAAAATCAAGGCTCCAATTCCTCTCTTCAAAAACTTTCATGAAAGGCGAGCTCGGTGGGCGAGCTCATTTCAATCGCATCCCAACTCACTAAGCCTCTCATTTTATTTTTTGGCGCTCGTAATTGAGGCCGATAAACCTCCTAATATAGATTTCGTTAGAGTTGAGAGTCGGTCATTTAGTCCATCTTAAAAGCTCATCGTTTGACATTAAAGCCAGTTTTCCGATTATAACTAGCCATGCTTCTTATACTTGGCCTTTAATTCCTGAAGATGTTGATCACGCTTAAAATCTTGTGCAAGCCCGCTGTCTACTCCTTCTTGAATGGCATTTCGTAAAGCAATTACTTGACTCTCTTCGTTTTCCAAAAGACGAAGGCCAGCTCTAATTACCTCGCTAACATTTTTCATAGCGACCAGCCGAGACTTGATTCTGAACAAACTCATCGAAATAATCACCGAGAGATACAGATGTGTTCTTCATGTTTCTTGCTTTTGCTCAAATTTACCAAAACTTGGCAAATGACATTAATTGAGAGGCTTCGTTTTACCCACACTCAAGCTATCTCCCCCTTTTTCTCACCCCAAAATCCCGCATGCTTTTGCAGTTTTAAATCACTCTGTACCTTAATTTGACAAGCCAAGCGTAATTGATTCGCTTCTTTATGAGGCGGAAAATTCAAGCGCCATTTCTCACGCGCATTTAAAGGGCCTAAGTCTCCTTTGATCTCCACAGCACAAGTGCCACAGGTGCCCAAAGCTTTGCAGTTTAACCACTGGGCGGCGCCATTATGCGGACTCATATCTGCTTTCAATAAGGCCGCGCGCAAATTAGAGCCAGCTGCTACTGTAAAGGTTTTTCCCTTAAAGGAGATGTGAAAATTATCTTCTTTTTCCACTACTGCTCCGTGGCTTCCTCCGCTACTTCCCCGCCTTTAATCTTTTGGATAAAGAAGGTTTCCAGCTCTTGTAGTGTTTCGGAATTGGTATGAATATCCTTCACAATTTCACCCTTATCTAAAACCACAATGCGCTCGCAGAATTTAGCCACGTGACCTAAATCGTGACTGGAAATAAGCATGGTGATATCCGTTTCCTTATTGATTTTTTGCAATTCATCAATTAGGCGAAATTGCGTAGAGGGGTCGAGGTTGGCAAAAGGCTCATCGAGAATTAAAATGTCGGGATTACTTAAAAGCGCCCCTACAATGCCTACTTTCTTCTGGTTTCCCTTACTTAAGTCGCGGATGTACTTTTTCTTACCGCGAATCTCGCCTGCAAACAGTTCCTCGTAACCCGCTAAAGCCGCTTCTAAATCGCCCGTGCTCATATTGTGCAAGCCGGCGATAAACTGAAAATACTCATCGGGCGTGAGGTAGTCGATTAAAAAACCTTCGTCGATAAAACTACCGGTGTAAAGTTTCCAATCTTCACTTTTCGTTACGTCCACTCCTTTGCTTAAAACCTCTCCCTTATCGGCCTGAATTAAATCGAGCAGTAAACGAAAGAGCGTAGTCTTGCCCGCACCGTTATTTCCCACTAAGCCGAAGGACTTGCCCGCTTCGATTTCTAATTCGCCAATATTTAAAACTTTGGTACCGTTATAGGATTTCTCTAAGTTTTTAATGCTTAAAATGCTCATAATCAATTATTTTAATCGCGCTGACGGTAGCCCGCCGCATTAATATATTTTTTCTCCTGGAAGTTTAAAACCGTTTGCTTGATGAAGTAATTTCTCGACAAGATGCCGATCAAACCCAATGCGGCTAAGAATATCAAGCCGTAATTCCCATCCCACAATAAATCGAAAGCATAGACCATTAGCATGGGCACGACCATTAAAGGAATGATAATTAAAAACTGCGCTGCACCCGTGCCTTGGTAGTTAAAAGCACTCCCGCGACTGAGGTCAATGGGCTTTTTATTATAGGTACTCGCGAATATTAAAACCAAGGTGTTTACACCTACATTGTATATAAAACAAGCTGTATTTATATAGATGGCCTTCATGCCGAAATAGCCGTAAGGCAAGGTAAGAACATACATAACGACCGCGCTAAAGGCCAACAAATAGTATTTCGATTTATAATACTCTTCCATGTGGTAAGCGCGGGTAAGAATACCATCAAAATAAGCGCTTTCCCAGCTTACCAAAAACTGTCCGTAATTGATTAAGAAGATGCCCGTCATAAAAATCCCCACAAAGAGTAACCAGCTAATACTGTCTTTATAAATGGGATTGGTATAGAAAATTAAACCATAAGCCGAGAAGAAAAGCGTCATCCACAAAATGGTTTTGGTACGCTTGTTTCGCGTAATCAGCTTCAGCTCATTGGCCATCATTAAACCTAAAGGCCCGCGTTGCTCTAAGAAAGAAAAACGGGTGCTACTCGCCTCTTTGGCCGCGACCTTCCAACGATCGAGGTGGGTCATTTTTAGGAGAAAGCGAAAGTTCACCAAATAGATTAGAGCCATTAAGCCAAAACTTATTAATCCTAAAAGCGGATCTGCTCCCAGCGGTCCAAAAATACTTTTCGATAATTCGGTAAGGGAAAACCAATCCATAAAATCGCCCAAAAAGGCCAGCGCCACAACTAATGCCACCGCGCCAAATATTTTAACATTTACCGCTAAAACGCGCTTCACATAAATGGCTAAAAAGTGATTGGTAAAAACAAATCCCAAAAGAGCCAAAAACCATAGTACTGCATCGCTTGGCCCTTGCTCAACCGCTACTACGCGAATGGCCCAAGGCGTAATTAAAAAGAGGGGCAATAAATTAAAGAAGCTAAAAATGGAGCTCCCTAATAAGTAGTTTATCACCTTCGATTTAGCGATGGGAAGCACCAAATAATGCTGCACGGTAAGCACGGTAAGGTCTTGTAAAAAGAAGCGCATTACTAAGTCCACCAATAAATAATAGAGTACAAATCCCATGAAAATGGGAGTAAGCACAGCTGGCTCGTCAAATGCCTGATTTAGAATCTCCTTGGCGAAATAACCCAAAGCACCAAAACTCGCTAAGAAGTAAAGGGCCACAATGGTCATTAAAATCTTCACGCCCCAGCCCTGCCGAAAGAAGGAACTGCGCGTGGTTTTACGCCACTGATGCTTTAACAAAGTAATGTACATAAGCTTGTTTATTTGGTATTAGTAGGCTTTAAGCTTCAATTATTACAAAGACTTGAAAATTTATTCCAAAAACTTGGCGCCCGTTTTTGCCTTTCTGCGTAGCAAAGCGGAAGCGCGGTAACGATCCTCACGGTACTCGTCGTACAAATTATCTAAAATAGCTAAAACTTTCTTCGCTCCCCACTCATCGGCCCAAGCCAATAATCCTTTTGGGTAGTTCACCCCTTTGGTCATGGCCAGATCGATATCCTCGGCGCTGGCGATGTTTAAAAACAAAGCATCAATAGCCTCATTCATTAACATGGCCACAATGCGCTCCACTATTTTCTGGCCTAAAGCTTCGTTTTTTTTCGCTTCCGGCAGATGCGCTCCCTCGCGATAATCGTAAAAACCTCTACCGCTTTTTCTCCCCAGTAAACCTGCTTCTACTAGGCGTTTCTGACTAAAATTAGGACGGTAGCGCGGATCGAAATAAAAGGCGGTAAATACGCTCTCGCTTACTGCATAATTTACATCGTGACCAATAAAATCCATTAAGGTAAAAGGCCCCATTCTAAAACCCGCCAGCTCCTTCATGGCCCAATCGATGGTAGCAATATCAGCCACACCTTCTTCATAAATGCGCACCGCTTCGCCGTAAAAAGGACGAGCCACGCGGTTTACAATAAAGCCAGGGGTGTCTTTCGCTAATACCGAAACCTTGCCCCAAGAATCAATAATTTCCTTGGCTTTAATTAAGTTTTCGGGACTGGTGGTGATGGCGGGAATAATTTCCACCAAAGGCATTAAAGGAGCAGGATTAAAGAAATGAATTCCCAAAACTCTTTCCGACTTTTCTACCGCCGAAGCAATAGAAGCAATCGATAAAGAAGAGGTGTTAGAAGCCAAAATACAATCGTCAGAACAGATCTCTTCTAAGTTTTTAAAGAGGTTCTTTTTTATTTCTAAATTTTCAATAATCGCCTCAATCACCAAATCCGCATGCTCCAAATGATCTAAACTCGAATGGTATTCAATGCGCTTTAAAATAGCTTTCGCTTCGTCTTCCGTTATTTTTTCTTTTTCCACCAAACGGGCCATAATTTTTTCATGTCCTTTTTTTGCTTTTTCTAAAGCCACGCGGTGATTGTCGATAATAAAAACGGCATGTCCATTCTGCGCCGCTACCTGGGCAATTCCAGAGCCCATTGCTCCTGCACCAATAATTCCTACTTGCATATTTTATTTTTTAGGCTTGCGCCTGATGGGTATTTTATAATCTTACTCGCCTTTAAATTCCGGTCTGCGTTTCTCTAAAAAGGCAGCCGTACCCTCACGGTAATCGTAACTTAAACCACATTCGGTTTGATATTTATCCTCTAAAGCCAATTGATCTTCTAAATTGTTGGCAAAAGATTCGTTCAGCAGTGCTTTAGTAGCCACTAATGCTTTAGTCGGCATTTTTGCTAATTGAGCGGCAATCTTAAAGCTCTCTTCTGCGAAATTCTCCGCCGAAAAAACCTTATAAATCATGCCCAGACTTTCCGCTTCGGTAGCGCTAACTTTATCGCCCAGCATCATTAAGGCCGAAGCTTTTTGCTGACCAATTAGGCGCGGTAAAGTATAAGTGCCACCACTATCGGGAATTAAGCCAATTTTAGAAAAGGCCTGAATAAAACTGGCGCCTTCGTGGGCCACAACGATATCGCAAGCGAGGGCAATATTAGCACCTGCACCCGCCGCCACGCCGTTTACTGCTGCCACCACGGGCTTGCTTAAAGCGCGTAATTGTAAAATAATGGGATTATAATGTTCCGTCACAATTTTGGTGAGTTCGGGACCATTGGGGTCGGTGGCTTCGGCTAAATCTTGTCCCGCACAAAAAGCTTTCCCCAAACCGGTTAAATATATCGCCCGCACCGAAGAGTCTTCTTGCGCTTTACGCAGATGCGCTTGTAAATCTAAGGCCATCTCACGCACGAAAGAATTGTATTTATCGGGACGATTGAGGCTCAGGCGTAAAACACCGCCGTCTTGATGAGAGAGTATATAATCTGACATAAATTTCTTTTGGGGCTAAGTTAATAAGCTCAAGGAGATCTTAGAGTAGGCGTAGCTTTTTTCCATAAAAAAAGCCCTCCTCAAGGGCAGGGCTTTTACAGTCTTTGGGTTTTCACAAATTTAAGCGACGCTATTACTTTCTTTAACTTCTTTGGTGCCTTTAGAAAGATAAGACATTAATAAAACGCTTCCGTATAAAGTTATTCCAATTAGAGGCAGACTAAATAAAACGATGGCCCATATTATATTTGAAAAACTAATTTTTGAATCGTTCTTAGCAATTTGGTGACCCAAGGCTAAAACGGATAAAATTAAATTAGCACCAAGTAGGGTTACTAGGGTTGAGGTTTCAATCATGTATGCGAAAATCATAGCAATTAAATTGGTTTAGATAAGCAATATAGCAATTTTAAACTCGACCAAATAAGCTTCTGCTCGTTTTAATATTCCCCACTATATAACGTGAGTTTGATTTAAAATTAAGCCTCATAACACTTGTAAATAGTGGAACTGTAGAGGAGCTGACGAAACAATAGCGGCTATTAAGAGAGGGCGAATTCCTTTTTTTACCATCTTTATACCATGAGATTAATCTTACTTTTATTTCTTTTTTCGCTGCAACTAAGTGCCCAAAGGTTTAGCAAGACAGACTCTACTTTCGGCGGGGTGAATAGACCTGCTTTGGTGTTTAAAGAAAGTGGTTTTATAGTGGCCGATGAGGATCGGGACTCATTAGGGCTTCTGCAAGTCGGGCTTTTTGATAGCATTGGGCAGAAAGTATATCATAAATCTTATGATTATGCTAATTCTTATGATTCAGTTAATAGGGTAAATACATGTTTTAAATGCCTGATTTCCAAAGGTATTAACTATTATTTTGCTCAGATAGATTTTCTAAGAGCTGATTCTGGCTTTGTGAGGTTTACTAAGTTTAATCAAAACCTCGACACAATTTACACTAGAAAACACCTAGAATTTCAAGGAACCCTTCCTTATATCAGAGACATTAAATTTGACACGGACTCGACATTCGTTGTATCTGGTGATTTATGGAGATTAACAAATAGAAATAAATACGATCTCTGGGTGGCCAAGTTTGATACGGCGTTCAATCCCATTTGGGAATTTCGGCTACTTGATACCATACCAAGCTTGAACGGTGGTTATTATGGCTATGATTTAGTGCTCGATCAATATGGTTCTTGCTTGGTTTCAGGAAGAGCGACCCATTATGATGTTCCTAGCAGGTTAAATATAGATCATTCCTTTGCGGCTCGATTAGATTTACAAACGGGTCAATTAAAATGGTTTCATCCTTTTAATGAAGATTTAGGCAGTCAAAATATTGCTGCTTTAGATAATGGAGACGGCAGCTATAGTTTTGCGCGGATGGAGATCCTATCTTTTATTGCGAACAGTTATTACCCTGCTTATACCCAGATACGATTAGGTCGCATTGATACATCAGGTAAGGTTATTTACGATACTATCACGGGGCCTAAATTCCCTTACTTCCGTTTTCAAGATTTGATAAGCACCCAAGACGGTAATTTTTATGTGGCCGGAGATGTACAAGTTAGACCCGGTAAATTTCCGGTGACAGCCTACAAATTCACTCCCGATGGTGACAGTATTTGGATGCGCTCCTATTATCACTTGAATGATTCTGCTGATTATAATCATATTTGGGCCTTCCAAGAAGCTCCAGACTCAGGCTTTTTGCATCTGGGTAAGTTAGTTGATTGGGATAATGACATTGCCCCAGTGCGTATTCAGCATTTCTACATGCTTAAAACCGATTCTTATGGTTGCCTACAACAAGGTTGTCAAAATATAGGTTTGGAAGAAGTAGGGCCTTTACAGGCGGAATTGCGGGTTTATCCAAACCCTACTACTGGTGTTTTGCATTTAGAATCGGATCTCGAACAGGAGATCAAATATGTACTCTACAATTCCTTAGGTCAAGCCATTCGAGAAGGTAGTTTCAAGGCTAGTAAAACCTTAAACATTACAGATTTAAATCAGGGCGTGTACATTCTACAAACTAGGAGCGGCGGCAGAAATTACCGTTCTCAGAAAATCTGGTTGCAGTATTAAATTGTTCCTAGCTAAAAGTCACCTATTTCGACAAGCCTTCGGGAAAAGCGAAAGAGTCTTAAAACAAAGTTGTCCGATTGGACTACTTTTGTATCTTTGTTAAATGAACAAAAAGCGAAAACTCTATTTTTATAAGAAGTATTTCGAAGAGTTCTATAGCCAGCAAAACGAAAAGGTTAAAAAGAAAATTCTTTGGACACTGAGAATAATGGAAGAGCTTGAACAGATTCCTGAGAACTATCTAAAGTTTATCCAAAACTCTTCCGGTCTTTATGAAATTAGAGTTCAAGTTGGTAATAACATTTTCAGAATTTTCTGCTTTTTCGACCTTGACAATTTAGTTGTAATCGGAAATGGTTTTCAGAAAAAAACCCAAAAGACACCTAAGCAGCAAATTAAAAAGGCTGAACAAATAAAAACGGACTACTATGACAGCAAAAAATAAAAACCTAAAAAGCCTTGACCAATTCATTGATGAACAAATTGGCGATAAGGGAACTATTGAAAGAGATAGTTTTGAAAATGATTATGACTCTTTTAAGCTTGGTGTGCTAATTCAACAAGCAAGGGAACAAAAAGGATTAACCCAACAACAACTTGCAGAACTTGCTGGTACAAACAAGTCGTATATATCCAAAGTAGAACGAAACCTTAAGGACATAAGGTTCTCTACACTACAAAGAATTATAAATGAAGGGCTCGGCGGACATTTAAACATCTCTATTAAACTAGATTAAGCAGATGGTCAAGGAGTTATAAACGTGAATTCGACGGAAAATTAAAGCTTAGATCACTTAAAAATAGTCGGCTAATTGAGGATCCACGGAAAGAATAGCGGCTATCAAGAGAGGCCGCCCCATTTTATGCCCATCTTTATACCATGCGATTAATCTTAATTTATTTCTTTTTTAGCTGGTAAATGGTTAGTCTTTTATCTCCAGATTTAGAAAATAAATTCTTTTCAATTCCCATTTTCAGGTCTCGACTAGCTGAAGCGCTACTTAAATGCCTGAAGACCTCCATATAGTCCTTTCTGGTAAATGAAACCTTGTTGAGGGAGCAAAAATGAAATAATCGATCTTCCTGCGACATATTCACAGAAACGGAATTTCCTATTAACTCCGCCAGAGTATCATTAACAACCGAAAGCATATATTCAATGAACAAGGTCGAGTTTCCTGTTTTGTCACAGATAGATAACACTTTGTAATAGTCTTCCTGCGATTTTGATATTAATGTTTCAAAAGGCAAGTATTGAAAAACAGGATATTGAGACATTAAAATTATTGTTTGCCACAATCGTCCCATTCTTCCGTTTCCGTCTTTGAAGGGATGAATAAATTCCATTTCATAATGAAAAACGCAACTTTTTATTAAAATAATTTCCTCGTCACTTTTGAGGTAAGCGAATAAGTCTTTCATCAAATACTGAACATTCTTAGCAGATGGAGCGAAGTGTTCAACTTTGGAACCTTTTAAAATGCCCACCCCTTCCTTGCGAAAGGCTCCAGGATGATCGATTAAGCCTTCCATCAGTGTCTGGTGCGCCTCTAAAAAGGAATGAACGGAATCAAATTTATAGGCCCTAATATTCTCATAAACCTGTAAGGCATTTTGCACTTCCTGGATGTCTTTTGTAGGCCCTATAACCCTTTTGTCCTCCAGTATAGCAGTTATTTGCTGCTCAGTTAAAGTATTGCCTTCAATCTGCAAAGAAGAGTGTATCGTTTTAATTTGGTTCTGCTTCCGAAGGCTAGGAGATGATTTTATTAAGAATGAGGCATTTACTTCTCCAATTTTTTCGGAGATACTAGTTAGTAATCCTAAAATCTTGCTGTTAATTTCATAAGGAGGCCGCATAGCTATAGTATCATTTGATAGTATCAAAGCTAGGGCTTTCTATGGAATTAAGGACTTTTTGGTCTCAATACTCAGATCTAATAGCGCAGCGGTCTACTATCTCCATCAAGGCTTCTTCACAAACTTTATACTCCCCCAGCCCGCGTCATTTGCTATCAGACTATAAACACCAGCGGGCCAATGGGCTAAAGACAATTTAAAGCTTGACTCCTTTAGTTCACCCTGCCATACTTTTTGCCCTCTGCTATCGAAAATACTGAGCGACAAAGGCTCGCTTAGACTACGGCTCGTTTCTATGTTGAGATAATTCTGCGTAGGGTTAGGATACACTTTTAAGAATGTTTCTGCGCGATTTTCTATCTGCCCTAAGGGATCCCAAAGCCCTTGATAAACGCTAATATTATCGAGGTATAAATTATTACCGTTGCGATTAACGCCTCTAAAAAGCAGTATTATTTCTTGCCCGGCATAGGCACTTAAATCGACCGTATCGCGCAGCCAGTCTGCTCGACTGTTCGGGCTGAAGTTCCCGCCATTAGTACTAACCGTTGCTAAACTAATACCTGCCTTTTGGTAAACTTGGCTATAGCTTTGGCCACAATCTGTAGATACTAATACGTGTAAACTGTCTTGCAAGGAGCTAATACTTCCCCTGGCTTCATAGGCATAATCAAAGGCTAAGGTGGCCTTGGTATTTGCACTTAAGCTTAAGCGAGCGCTGTATAAATCATCGTATTGACTTTCGCGGGGCAGGTAGTCACTAAAGTAGATGGCTCTAGCACTAGTGTTGCCGGGCCAGCCCTTAACGCTAGCGGTATCCCAGCCCAAGCCGCCATCGGGATTATACGTATTCCAAACGCTCAAGCTAGCTTCAAAATCTTCCGTAAAGGCCAGGTTGGCTTCTTTAATTCGCTCCTGGCGGATGTAATAGTTGTTGTTAATACTATCGTACTCGGTAAAGCTAGTGCTAGCATGAAACTGCCACACATGATAGCCTTTGGGAATACTCAGCGGAGTGGATAAATAGACCAAAGCCGTGTCACCAAAAGCTTGTAGTTTACTGGTATTAAGCTGCTGACTATGCACCAAGACGCCATCGCGGTAAACGCTAATGTTTATAGCATTAATTGCCTGAAGGCCTTTATTGGTAAAATTAAGTTGAGGCCTAAAGCTGGTATCGCAAGAAAAGGGCTCACTGGCTGGCGCTAGCACGGAGCTCAACTCTAAATCGTAATCAATTTGTTGCGGATCTACGGGAGTGTAAGTTTGACTTAAAAGGGTAAATGCGGCATCAACATCTATCAGCCCACGACCAAAAGTATTGTCTTCACCGGCTGGACCCATATCTATAGCCGAAAAATAAAGAGCTTCCATCAGATCTTTACCACTAAGCTGGGGAAAGGCTTCTTTTAAAAGTAAAATCGCCCCCGAAACATGCGGAGAAGCCATGCTGGTTCCCGAAATAACATTATAGCCATCGGCTCCCCAAGCGGAACGAACGTTTTGTCCGGGAACCACCACTTCGGGGTGAATACTTAAAGGCCCATTCCCAGGGCACTGACTGGGTCCACGCGTAGAAAAACCACTGATCGGGTAAGGGAAACTTTGATTGCCATCGATACTACCTACACAAAAGGTGTTTACCAAATTAGTGTTGATGCGTTGCGGGGCATTGAGGCCCACATTATTAGGACCTGTATTTCCCCCCGAAAACACATTGGCTATCCCGGCCGCTTCAATGGTGTTCATTAAGCGGGGCACAAAACCACCACACTGAGCGGTATCGATAATATCGCGCCAGCGCCAGCTATTGTTAATTACATCGGGTATATCGTGAATGGTATTGGTATCTCCATCGGGATTGAGCGCCCATTCGAAGCCAGCAATTAAGAAAGCTTGTGGGGGCAAAGCTGCCGCGGTACTGGCATTAATTAAATCGTTCGCCAGCCAATACGACCCGAAAGCCACACCAATCGTATCTGCCGTAGCGGTATCCAAACCAGCAGCGGTACCTAAAACATGGGTGCCATGACTACTTAAAGCCCCCGAAGGTGTGGGCGAGAATAATCCAAACCAGGAGGCATTAGCGGGTGACCTAAGACCCATATAACGATCTTTGAAGCTGGGATGCTCGTCCCAAATCCCCGAATCGAAAATATACACTTTACGTCCCCGACCGGTATAACCACGCGCCCACATGGCTGGGGCATTAATCGCGATTAAACCTGGCTCTACGCCTGACAACGTCGTTTTGTTGCTTTTAAAATTGCTGTTTATTTCTACTGGGGCATCTAGCGTAAGCTCGCCTTTTGACCATTTAATTTGCTGTACCGCGGGCAATTGGGCTAGGTCTAAAATTAAAGATCCGGGTAATTGCGCCACCCAGGCATTGAGTATGTAAAAACTGCGGTATTGACTTGCAGGGATCTGCGCTTTAGCCAACAGATTTAAAGCTTCTTTTTGACTGCTTGCTGCTTGACGGCCTAAAAGGCGGTTTAATATTTGGCTGCGTTGCGGCGCGCTTAACTGCCTTTGATCGAAAGATAAAGCAAGCGAATCGAGGTTTAAAGGACTGTAGAATTCTATGAAAACAGGCTGAATCGCTTCCGGGTTCTCTCTTATGGCCTTTTCTAAACTAGGACTGATTTGAGCAAAGGCCGCGATACTAAATAAAATAAAGCAAGCGAGAAGAAAAAGACTTTTAATGGAGGGCATAATCTTATTTTGAGTGCTTGAAAGTAAACATTAAGCGTAATATGATCTAATGTAAAGTTGGGTTGTTTTTTCTTGCGCTTGGAAAAGGGGGGTTATACCCTGTTCAGAGCAGCTATTGAATATTTAAGGTTCATCTCAAAACAGATAAATCATTTTCCATTCAAAGACGAGACTATACTAGTATTGTAGTACCCAGCCTCAATACTCACTACCAATAGCGCAGCGGCCTTAATACAAGTCTACTTAGTCGCGATAAATCGCGCCTCTACCCGAAATAGAATTGAATAACAATTGGATTTTCCGACCCAGCGACCCAGCGATAAATAGCAGGGCCCTAGAGCAATAGTATTCATTTTGGAGAATAAGGTCTTCACCTATTCGCCAACCCAGTTGCAATACTGTTTAACTGCCTTCCATTCAAAAACGAAACTATCCAAGCATTGCAGTACCCAATCTCACTACTCACTACTCATAGCGCAGCGGTCTTCATACTAACTCACAAACACTTGAAATAATCGAAAGGCTCTTTACAGTCGTGGCATTTATACAGAGATTTACAAGCGGTGGAACCAAACTGACTAATTAATTCGGTATCGCGTGATTTACAATGCGGGCAAGTGACTTTTTTGGCTTCACCGAATAATACGGACTTATCGGCCGAACTTCCCTCGGGGGGGGCAATGCCGTATTCCTGCAATTTCTGCTTACCTTTTTCGGTCATCCAGTCGGTGGTCCAAGCAGGCGAAAGCACCATTTTAACTTGAGCGCCTTCAATGCCTTCTTGCTTCAGCTTTTCGAGGATATTGGCTTCAATTTCATTCATAGCCGGACAGCCAGAATAGGTAGGCGTTATGCTAATACGCCAGTGTTTATACAGATATTCCACTGCGCGAACTACGCCTAAATCTACTACCGTTAAAACGGGGATTTCAGGATCTGAGACCTCTTCTAACCACTGCCAAATTTGCTCTTCCTGCTGCACGATCTCAATTTTTTAATTTACCATTTCGCCTCGGGGTGCATACGGGGAATATGTTGCATTTCGGCTAAAATAAAACCGAGGTATTCGGTGTGATCGCCTTGCTTACCGCCGCTTTGCATCCACTCGCCGCTGGGCTTTTCCAGTTTGGCCAAATCTAAGATTTGATCTACTTTTTCATGCCAGCGCTCTTTAATAGCGTTAAGATCCGCTCCAATGCCAGCTTGTAGCATCGCTTCGTCAACCGCGTCTGGAGTAAACATTTCGCCGCTCCACTCCCATAATTCGTTTAGGGAATTTTGCACACGTGTATGACTTTCTTCGGTACCATCGCCTAAGCGAATTAACCATTCAGCGCTCCATTGCGCGTGGTAACTAATCTCTTTAATGGCTTTTTGGGCTACCGAACGGATGGTTTCATCTTTACTTTGTAGTAAGTCGGTATAGAGAAAGTAGTTGAAGGTGTCGAATAAAAACTGGCGACAAATGGTTTTACCCCAATCGCCATTTTCTAATTCTAATAGTAAGAGGTTGTGGTATTCGAAGACATCGCGGAAAAAAGCCACTTTGTCTTCGGTAAAACCTTCCCCCTGCTGCTCGGCGGCATAGTTGAGTAACATACGGGCCTGACCTAAATGATCTAGCGCAATATTAGAAAGGGCGATATCTTGCTCTAAGATGGGTCCATGTCCACACCATTCGGCCAAACGCTGACCTAAAATGAGAGCATTGTCGCCTAATCTTAAAGTATATTCTAGTAATTCTTTGTTCACAATTCTGATTTCAACAATTAAGCAATTCCGAAATTTAAAGCCTACATGTGGCCGATTTCATCAGGAATTTCATAAAACGTAGGATGACGGTACACTTTGTCATCGGCGGGCGTAAACAAAGGCTCGCTTTCGTCGGGACTGGAGGCGGTAACGGCATCTGAAGGGATTACCCAAATACTAATGCCCTCACTGCGACGTGTATATACATCACGGGCGTTTTTAATGGCCATTTCGGCATCAGGAGCGTGCAAGCTACCCACGTGTTTGTGGCTTAAACCGTTTCGAGAGCGAATAAATACCTCCCAAATTTTCCAGTTATCCTTAGTTGACATGCTATTGTTTTCTTTATTAGTTCTAGGTTAGTTTGGCGAGCAAGTTTTAAGCGGCGTGTGTTTCATTCTTCTTACGAGCGGCCTGCTTTTCTGCGTAAGCGTTTGCTGCCTCGCGTACCCAAGCTCCTTCATCATGTGCCTTATTACGAGCCTCTAAACGTTGCTTATTGCACTTGCCGTTTCCTTTAATAACGTTGTAAAATTCCTCCCAATCGATTTCACCGTAGTTATAATGACCAGTTTCCTCATTCCATTTTAAATCAGGATCGGGAATGGTTAAACCAAGGTATTCTGCTTGGGGAACGGTTTTATCGATAAACTCTTGACGAAGCTCATCGTTACTTTTGCGCTTAATTTTCCACTTCATGCTTTGTGCAGAATTGGGCGAATTATCATCGCTTGGACCAAACATCATTATCGAAGGCCACCACCAGCGGTTTAAGGCATCTTGCGCAAGCTTTTTCTGAGCGGGTGTTCCTTTGGCTAAAGTCATGGTAATTTCATAACCTTGGCGTTGGTGGAAACTTTCTTCTTTACAAATACGCACCATGGCACGGGCATAAGGACCGTAAGAAGTGCGACATAGCATCACTTGATTAGCAATGGCCGCTCCGTCTACCAACCAACCAATAGCGCCCATATCGGCCCAAGTGGGAGTAGGATAGTTAAAAATCGAGCTGTATTTTGCTTTGCCACTTAAAAGGTCCGCTACCAAATCTTGGCGATCTGCACCAAGGGTTTCGGCGGCACTGTAAAGATAAAGACCATGACCGGCCTCATCTTGTACCTTAGCTAGCAGGGCGATTTTGCGTCGCAGAGAGGGAGCACGAGTAATCCAATTCGCTTCAGGTAGCATCCCTACCACCTCAGAATGAGCGTGTTGGGAAATTTGACGAATTAGAGTTTTGCGATATTTCTCAGGCATCCAATCCTTAGGCTCAACTTTATTTTCTCCGTCTACATAGTTCTGGAAGCGATCTTCCAAATTCATTTCTTTCGTCATAGTGTATTTCTTTAAGAGGTGGTTACAAAGATATAATCTAAAAGATAAACTTAAAGCCTTTGCAAATTGTTCCTAAAAGATTGAGAACTTACATTTGTAGCCTTATATAGAATTATGTTAAACTTTTTCAAAAAATCGAAAAACAGCGCTAAAGACCTTTTCACCAATGAAAAGAAAGCTGGTCGACCTAAATTTCACTCGCTTAAGGTAAGTGATATTCGCAGAGAAACGGCCGATTGTGTATCGGTTGCTTTTTATGTGCCCGCTGAACTGAGCGAAGAATACCGTTTTAGCCCGGGTCAATACCTCACTTTAGAAACTGAAATTGCCGGCGAAAAAGTTCGTCGCTCCTACTCGCTTTGCTCCAGTCCTTTCGACGGAGAATTAAGAGTAGCCATTAAACAAGTAGAAGGCGGAAAATTCTCTACTTGGGCTAATTCTGATTTAACTGTGGGCAGCGAAATGCAAGTGATGAGTCCAGACGGAAAATTCACCGCAAAAATTGATGGCACTCAAAAACATAATTATGTTGCCTTTGCGGCAGGATCTGGTATCACGCCCATTTACAGCATTCTAAAATCAGTTTTAGAGGAAGAACCTAATAGTTCTTTTACCTTGTTTTACGGGAATAAAACTTCCAAGTCGGTAATTTTTAAGGAGCAGATTGAAGCCCTTAAAAACACTTATATGAACCGCCTAGAAGTGCATCACGTTTTAAGCCGCGAAGACCAAGGGTCGGATCTATTAAAAGGAAGAATTGACGCTCTTAAGTGCAGTGATTTCTCCGAGCGCTTCTTTGATATTAAAGAAGTGAGTGGCTATTTCCTTTGCGGGCCTGAAGCGATGATTAACGGCGTAAGTGCCAAATTACAGGACTTAGGCGCAGAGAAATCAACCATACACTTTGAACTATTTACTTCACCCACCGATGCTTTAGCAGGAAAAACTAAGGTTGAAAAGAAATCAACCGGTTCTAAAGTAGATAGTAAGCTTACCGTTATTTTAGATGGTGACGAAACCCATTTCGACCTCAACGCCGATGGCGATTCTGTTTTAGATGCGGCCTTAGACGCTGGTGCTGATGTGCCCTACGCTTGTAAAGGAGCAGTTTGTTGTACTTGCCGCGCTAAAGTTTTAGAAGGCGAAGTGGAAATGGATATGAACTACGCCCTTGAAGACGATGAGGTGGCAGACGGCTATGTACTTACTTGCCAAAGTCACCCGCGCAGCGAAAAGGTGGTTATAAGTTTTGACGATTAATTGAAAAGCCCTTCGGGGCTTTTTTTATGGTTTGGGTAGAAGTAAATTAGATTCTGAAACCAATCTGTCCGTCGAAGGTAAAACCTCCATCAATATCGTCATGCAATCTCACTACTCTGTACTCAAATCTCATTACTATTCCAGCGGTCTCAATAGAATATAAACCGAGAATCCGCAGCTGCCGCAGCTTGGGTTTTCGTGGTTATTCAATACTACCCATAAATCGCAGCTGCCGCAGCTCTTTTGATTGAGAACCAATGGCAATGGAACTCCTTCCACCAACCCCAACTAGAAATCGCAGGGCTATGGAACTATCGAATCACAATTGAATTTCCTCGCCACCGTCGATTTAAAATTAAACAGTCTTTCGAAGGTAAAACCTCCATCAGTATCGCCATGCAATCTCACTACTCAATACTCAAATCTCGGTACTATTACAGCCTTCTCAATATACTATATAAACCGTGAATCCGCAGCTGCCGCAGCTCTTTTGATTGAGAACCAATGGCAATGGAACTCCTTCCGCCAACCCCAGGTATAAATAGCAGGGCTAGGGAACCGTCGATTAAAAACCAATCTGTCCGTCGAAGGTAAAACCTCCATCAATATCGCCATGCAATCTCACTACTTTGTACTCAAATCTCGGTACTATTCCAGCGGTCTCAATAGAATATAAACTGAGAATCCGCAGCTGACGCAGCTTGAGTTTTCGTGGTTATTCAATACTACCCATAAATCGCAGCTGCCGCAGCTCTTTTGATTGAGAACCAATGGCAATGGAACTCCTTCCACCAACCCCAACTAGAAATCGCAGGGCTATGGAACTATCGAATCACAATTGAATTTCCTCGCCACCGTCGATTTAAAATTAAACAGTCTTTCGAAGGTAAAACCTCCATCAGTATCGCCATGCAATCTCACTACTCAATACTCAAATCTCGGTACTATTACAGCCTTCTCAATATACTATATAAACCGTGAATCCGCAGCTGCCGCAGCTCTTTTGATTGAGAACCAATGGCAATGGAACTCCTTCCACCAACCCTAGCGGCAAATCGCAGGGCTATGTAATTGTTGATTTAAAACCTATCAGTCCTTCGAAGGTAAGACCTCCATCAATATCGTCATGCAATCTCAATACTCTGTACTTTGTACTCTGTACTCTGCATTACAAAACCATATCCACATGAGGAATACCGTCTTCTAAATATGATTCAGAAATAGTTTTAAAACCAAAAGATTTGTAAAAGTCTTCTAAGTATTCCTGTGCTTGCGCCTTAATCTTTTGCCCGGGGAAGTCTTTTTGTAATTGTTCTACAGCGCGCTTTACTAGTTCTCTTCCTAATCCTTGGCCTCGAAAGTTTGAATGACAGATTACACGGCCTATGCTTACCTCTGGGTAAACCGTATGAGGAGGACATAAACGAGAATAGGCTGCTAATTGCCCATCTGCATAAGCGAAAAGGTGACCTACTAACTTGTCATTATCGTCTATTTCGGGATAAGCACAATCTTGTTCCACTACAAAAACATCTACGCGTAATTTGTAGATATCAAATAGTTCATCGCGCTCCAGCTCTTGCCACTTTTTATACGTCCATTCCATTGGCCTAAATTAAAAAGCCCTCTTGCAAAAACAAGAGGGCTCTAAAATTTATATCGAACTCAGTTTAAAACTTACAGAGTCCAGCTAACACCCACATTTACCATATTGTAAGCGGGGCCTTTTCCTGCACGGAAAAACTCGTTTAAATCGTAGCTGGCATTAATTTTAAAAGAATCAAAGCCAACTTGTGCCATTACACCGTAGCGAAAACGTTGGGTATAAAAATCATCGTAGGTTTTAGTTTCTACTTCACGATATTGAGCGGTATTGTATTCCGCTTCGGTTTTCGCAAGTAAGCGAATACCTGCATATCCACCCACTCCAAGGGTAAAGGCCTCATCACGTTTTCCCGCATCGCTAAAGTCTAATTGTAACATTACCGGTATATTAAAATAGGCGATGTGATATTTGTTCTCTTCATAACCCAGATTAGTTGCAATTGTGTCAAATACCGCGGCTGTACCATTATTAATCAGTACCTCATTACCCTCTAACTGGAAGTTATGCCAGCTGAAATCGATTCCATATTTTAAATAAACCTTGCTGTATGGATTACCAATTCTAGATTTCGCACCGTAGCCTAAATTAAAAGATCTGCTTCTCCAAAAATTTAACTGTCCTGCAATATCTTCTACTAAGTACTGTCCATCTTCCAGCTGCTGGTTAAAGCCAAAACCTATGTCGAAATAACTTTCGGTACGGTTTATTTTTTTACTCTTTTTACGTTTTCCCTCGTCAAAAAGGTCCTTAAACCTAATTTCTGTCTCTTCTTCTGTAACTTCCTCGTCTTGATCTTTTAAGATTACGCCATCTTTAGAAATTACGATTCGTTTTTTTACGGGATCAGCCTCGGTACTATCATTGTCTTCACCGCCCATATTTGGAAGTGGTGGCACGGGTGGGGGTGGTGGAGGGGTTGCCATAGTACTGTCGTTTTCCAAATCTCTTTCTACTTGTTCACCCCAAGCTTCCATGCCTTCAGCAAATTTCTTTGCCCAAGATGCCATACGTTCACCGTAAGCTTCACCCCATCTTTCCATTACTTCTTCAAAGTGATCCATACCTTCTTCAAAGTTGTCTTCCGCCTTATCTCTAAGCTCATCCGCTTCTTCTTCGCTAAGCTTACCTTCTGCTTCAAGCTTATCAATTTTAGCCATTATTTGCTGCTGTTTAGCTTGCATTTTACCTACTTCGCGAGTTGCAAAACCTATCATAGTGGCTAGGTCGGCTTGACTTAAATCTTTCTCACCTGGATCGAATGTTATGGTATTCTCTTCAATTTGTATTTCTAAAGAACGTCTGGCATTCGTGTCTGTTTGCGCTTGTACCCCCAAGCCCGTTAAGGCGAAGGCTAAGGCCATAATTACTTGCTTTTTCATATCTGTTTTTGTTTTTCGTTTAAAATTTATAGTGTTTCTCTTGATTGATTTCATAATTCTATTCTTCCATTAATTGTTTCCAACTTTCTGCAATTTGGGCGGTCCAAATTTCCAGCGCGGCTCCCAAGGCACTCATGCTTTCACGCATTGCCTCGCCGCTTTGTTTTAAGAGATCTTTCTGCTTAGCGCTGAGGTTGGGATAGTCTTCTGCCAACTCTTGTCGATAAGCTTTAATTCGTTCTAAGCTTTCGTCAATCTTCTTGCGGCTTTCCCGTAAACTCTTATCTAAATCTACTTTTTCCAAGGCTTCAACCTTCGCGTCGAGTAAATCTGAAAACTTCTCTATTTGGTTTTCCAAATACTCCATCTCCGCACTGAGAGAGTCGATTAATTCTTCCTTTTTCTCTTGAGCTTGTAAAAAGCTTGAGGCAATAAGAAGGGCTGCTAATAATATAATTCTCATATTATTTAGAGTTTGCAAATTGACGATTGATAAAATCGGGCAGCGGAATACTAAGTTCTGGATTTGCTTTGGGTAAAGTGGGTCTTTCTCCCGCAACGATGCGATCAAATTGATTTGTAGCATAGGCCCATAACCTCTCGCCCAACTCCGCACTTTCGGCTACTGTTGTATCAGGACCGTAATAGCCTTTTACCTCAGGAATATGTACCTTAATTTTTAAGCGGCCGGGCTGTTTTGTTAAGAGCTCGGGCTCTTCCATTCCCAAAATCTCGGCGCCTGGTGCTTCACTTTCATTAAGAGCTAATAAAGGATCGGCATTAAAGGTTTTAAGCACGGGAATAAGCCTCGCTTTTTTAGGACTCACTTTGGCCGGAGTGCTTTTGGGGTCCTTTGCCGTTGGGCTTTTTGGATTTTCCTTAGGGTCCTTTTGTTTGGGCTCAGTATCAGGGCCTTCTTCAGTAGCACTTATTGCTTGTGCAGGGTTTTGTTTGCTTGTTAGCTCTGGCACATTGGCCTTATCGCGCTCTATTCTCAAGTTCATTAAGCGCTCCGAATTACTGTTGAAGTAGACCAATGAAGACAGACCTATTAAGAGGGCTAAAGTAGCGGCTCTTAAGTAAAAAATCGGTGCTAACTTTTTGCGTGGTGCGGCTTGCTGAGCAGCAATTTTCTCCCAAACCTGCTCTGAAGCTTTCATTTTGTGTTCTCCCAGCTTTTGCTGAAAAAGAGAATCGATGGGGTTATTGGTTTTCATCATTAATTATTTTTATACAACAGTTGATGTTGCGCTAACTTTTCTTGTAATTTCTTTCGAGCCTTACTAAGCTGACTCTTGCTTGTGTTCTCGGAGATTTCTAACATCTCCCCAATTTCTTTATGATTATAACCCTCGATTGCATAAAGGTTAAATACCGTTTTATAACCTATTGGTAATTGATCAATCATTACCATTAAATGCTCTGCATCATAGTGGTGTTTTACACTGGCTTCGCCAAAGGCATTGCTGCGTTCTTCGTCTACCTCTACAAAAAGGTTTTTCTGGTAGCGAATGAAATTAAGCGCTTCTCTTACCATTATCCTTCTCATCCAGGCACCTATTGCTCCTTCGCCTCTAAACTGATCAATATTCTTAAAGAACTTTATGAAACCATTGGAAAGCACTTCTTCTGCATCTTCAATTCCTTTGGTATAGCGACGGCACACGGCTAACATCTCTCCACTATAACGCTGGTAAAGATCGCGTTGCGCTTGAAGGTTACCCTTCTTGCACTGCTTTATCAAGCGTTGTTCGTTGTCCGGAAGATTGAAAACCTTAGTCATTGTATCGTCGTTCATAGATATGACACTTTAAATGTTTAAAAGGGTTGCTTCACCCTGATAATTTTATCGTGAAATCTGTTAACTGGTCGAAAAATAAAGCTTTCTCCTGTGGTAATCAGATAGATTTGTCGAAATTAGTAGCAGAAATTTCCATTATGAAAAGCTTCCCAATGTCTAAAACCACTATCTTTCTTGGCCTTACTTTATTCTTAAATATTTCTTGTAAGAAGGACAATAGTGAGCCCCTTGCTAGCAGCCCAAGTTCTTATAGTTTAGAGGAGCTTCCGGTAAGTGCGAGTTTTAACTTTAATACCGAAACTAACATTCAACTTAATATTAACGACTTCACTACGGAAAAAGTAAAGTATTATGTATTTGCCGTATTTGATGGTCAAGAGGAAGAGCTTATTGCCACGCGGATGGCTCAGCCCGGTACCAATAGCTTAGAACTAGTTCTGCCAACCTTCTGCCCAAGGATTCGCGTTGAACGCAACCAAAATGGACGCATTACTTCACGATTTTTAGAAATAGATGCTAAGAGCCTAAACCTTAGTTTTTCAGGTAAAAAGTCGGAAATGGAAGACTGTAAAGAAACGCTATATGCTGTTAATGGTCAAGGAGGCTTTTATGCTTTAGACGTGGAAAGCGGGACTTATACTTCCACCGCTTTACCAAACCTAGTTGGAGGTGGCTCTATCGCTTGCGCCGTGAATAAGGATAGTAATATTGTTTACTATAATACCGGAACCACGCTTCGATACTACGACTATAACACTGGCACTTTTCATGTAGCACAGCAAGGCAATCCTTTTAATGGCAGTTACCCTAGAATGGAATACAATCACACCAACGGGTTATTATACATCGCGCGAAACGAAGATATGTACATCATTAACCCTCTAAACAACGCGGTTGTAAGCAGCTTTGATATAGTCGGCCTTGAGGCACCCGTAGGCGGCGGTGATGTTGCAATAGCCGATGACGGAACAATATTTATGTGCTGTTTCAGTGGTCTTTATCGAATAGAAGTTAATGGTAGCATTGCAAATGCCACGCGCATTTCCGCCGAAAACCTACCCTTCCAACCGACTTCCATGGCTATAGATCGCAATGATCGTCTTTACCTAGCTACTAATGATGCAAATGCCCAACTCATTGAAATGGACAAGGTGGATGGCGCTTGGTCGGTGGTACAAACTTATAATCACAAAATCAACGACCTTGGTTCTTATAAATGCGATATTTCCCAATTAGCAAATATTGATAGTGATAACGACGGAATTATTGATGCTCAAGATGATTTCCCTAATGACCCTAATGCAGCTCATGCTCAGTATACTCCCTCTGATATTGGTTGGGGCTCTCTATCCTTTGAAGACTTATGGCCCTCGCGCGGTGATTACGATTTTAACGATTTAGTAGTAAATTATCGCTTTACCCAAGTGGCTAATGCTAATAACCAAGTTGTGCGCTTAGAAGGACGTTTTCGCGTGAAAGCAATTGGCGCATCCTTTCGCAATGGTTTCGGATTTAAGTTAGACGTAGATGCCAATCTAATATCTAGCGTAAGCGGATTTAACCATACAGATAATATTATAAGTGTCGACGGAAAAGGTTTAGAAGCCGGCCACAGCAACGGCTCTACCATTATTGTGTTTGACGACGCCTTTGATAATATTCCCGCTCCTGCTAGTGGCTTGTTTATTAATACCGAACGAAACAGCCCCATTGTAACTGGAGAGATGATTGAAGTGATTATCAATTTTACCAATCCCATTGATGCTGGGCTATTAGGAAACGCCCCTTTCAACCCCTTCATTTTTATTAATGGCGATCGTGGAAGAGAAGTACATTTAGCTGACAAGCCTGCGACCGATCTAGCGAATGCCAGTTATTATAATACTGGCCATGACGATTCCGATCCGGCCTTTAATCGTTTTTACCGCACCGAGAACAACTTACCTTGGGCCATCAATATTATCCATGAGTTCCGCTATCCGGTAGAAAAAGTTCCGATTAACAATGCTTATAATTTCTTCAATGCCTGGGCCTTAAGTAGCGGCGCAAGCTACTCTGACTGGTATAAAGATAATGCTGGTTATAGAGATGATAATGATCTGATTTTGAATTAATTCCACCCCTACTTAACAAGTGAGCCCTGATCTACTTAGACCTAAGGCTCGCTTTTTTATTGTTCGACCATTGGCTACGGCATAGCCATAACTGAGCTTCTTGATCTCATCTATTTAGAGCTTAATAAGACCTTAACATTAGAGTCTTTACTATGCGTACCTTCGCAAAGTATGAGAGATCAAAATAAAAGTAAGAAAAGGCTAAAAAGGTTAGCCAAAATTGAGAAGTCTATTTTAGGCGTGCTGCGTGAAGACCGCCTGAAAATGCTAAATTATAAGCAGATTTCTGCCAAGCTAGGTATTAACGATTTTAATGAAAGAGACTTAGTTTTAAGAGCTATCGCATCTTTGCGCAAGCAAGATTTTATAGAAGAACCCGAAAGAGGGAAATACCGCTATAAGCACAGCGATCACTTTGTAGAAGGTCGCGTAGATCTTACCTCCAAAGGTTCGGCTTATGTAATTTGTGAAGAGTTAGATCAGGATGTGTACATCACGCCTAATAATACCAATACCGCTTTACAGGGCGATACGGTAAAGGTTTTACTTTATGCCCAACGCAAAAACAAAAAACCCGAAGGGGAAATTGTTGAAATTATTGAGCGCTCCAGAGATGAGTTTGTAGGCACCATAGAACTGAGCAAAGACTTTGGCTTTTTAGTGCCCGACAGCAAGAAAATGCTGGTAGACATTTACATTCCCAAAGAAAGTTTAAATGGGGCTAAACACGGCCAAAAGGCTATTGCAAAAATCACGTCTTGGCCCCCGAAAGCGAGTTCTCCTTCGGGCGAAGTGCTTGAGGTTTTAGGAAACCCCGGCGACCACGAAGTAGAAATCCACAGCATTTTAGCCGAATACGGCCTTCCCCGCTTCTTCCCGAAAGAGGTAGAGCTGGAAGCCGAAGAAATTAGAGAGGAAATTAGTGCGGCAGAAATCGCCAAGCGCCTCGACTTCCGTAAAACTTTAACCTTTACCATCGATCCGCATGATGCCAAAGATTTCGATGATGCCCTTTCCTTCAAGAAGTTAGAAAATGGCAATTACGAAGTAGGCGTGCACATTGCCGATGTTACCCATTATGTGCGCGAAGGCAGCGCTTTAGAGCGAGAAGCGCAAGAAAGAGCGACCTCGGTTTACCTGGTTGATAGAGTTGTGCCGATGTTACCCGAAAAGCTTTCCAATAAGGTTTGCTCCTTACGCCCGCACGAAGAAAAATTAACCTTTTCGGCAGTTTTTGAAATTAGTCCTGAAGCGCAAATTATTAACCGCTGGTTTGGCCGCACTATTATATATAGCGACCACCGTTTTAGCTACGAACAAGCGCAGGAGGTAATTGAAACTAAAGAAGGGCCCTTAGCGGAAGAAGTAAACATCTTAAACGATCTCGCTTTAATATTGCGGGCCGGCCGTATGCAAGATGGCGCCTTGGCCTTTGATCGCGCGGAAGTAAAATTCCATCTTAATGAAAAAATGGAACCCATTGGCGTTTACTTCAAAGAATCGAAAGAATCCAATCACCTCATCGAAGAGTTTATGCTTTTAGCCAATAAAAGCGTAGCCGAATTTGTGGGTCTGAACGATCAGAAAAAACCGAGTGGCAAAACCTTTGTTTACCGAATTCACGATAACCCCGATCCCGAAAAACTGCGCAGTCTTGGCAATTTTGTAAAGCAATTTGGCTATTCTGTAAACTATAATAATGCTCGCGCCATCAGCAGCAGCTTAAATAAACTTTTAGGGGAAGTAAAAGGCAAGGCCGAGGAAAACATGATTTCCAAATTGGCCATTCGCAGTATGGCGAAAGCAGTATATAGTACCGAAAATATTGGTCACTACGGCCTAAGCTTCGACTATTACTCGCATTTCACTTCGCCCATTCGTCGTTATCCTGATATGATGACACATCGGCTTTTGCAGACCTTCCTCGATCGTCAAGCAAATCCTGGTAGAGAACGTTTTGAAGAACTGTGCGAGCATAGCAGCGACCGCGAAAAACTGGCCACAGAAGCCGAACGCGACTCGGTGAAGTATATGCAAGTGAAATTTATGGAAGACAAAGTAGGAGAAACCTTTATGGGCTCTATTTCTGGCGTTACCGAATGGGGTGTTTTTGTGGAATTACGCGAAAATCACTGCGAAGGCATGATTAGAATTCGTGATTTTAAAGACGACTACTATAACTTTGACGAAGCGAATTACTGCATCGTTGGCGACCGCTACGGCAAGGTTTTTCAACTGGGAGACGCCATTGCGGTGATGGTTAAAAACGCCGATTTAGAAAGAAAACAATTGGACTTTGTTCCCGTCTAAAAAAGTTTAATTTTAAGGCCTTTAAGAAACAGGGATATGGATAAAAAGAAACTCGAAACTTTAATACTAGTTGTTGGCATTGTGGTGGTTGGCGCTGCTTTAGCTTTAATCCTTTTAGGAGGTGAAAACCCAAATAGCCCACTCTACACCAATATTACATTTGCGGTAGGATTCCTCTTTTACATCATTTACAATATGATGTCTACGGCTGGTCTGCAAAAAGAAATCAAAGATTTACAAAACCACGTAACCGCTTTAAAAGAAGAAAGTGCTCGCCAAAAAAAGGAAATTGAAAGCAAAACATCCGAACTCAGTGCAGCTCAAGGCGAGATTGGGCGCTTAAAGCAAGAAGGGCAAAAAATGCTGGCCGACAATAAAAAATTAAGCGAAGAACTACAATCATTAAAAGATAGCTTGAAGGAAAATAACGAAGGTTAGATCGCTGGTTTTACTTTTTTATTTATTTCCCTTAATGTCAAGTGTATCTTTCCCAACGGTATAAGCATAAGCTGAAGAAGGTAGAAACTGAAAATGGACATCCGCATATTCTACTTCTCCCTCTTTACTTAAGGAGGTAACAATTGGTGTCTTAATATCGTTTTCTTGGCAAAATTTAATCAGACTTTTTAATTCTTTTGGTTTTTCAAAATACCGGTCAGACCATTTAATCTCAAGAGCCCAAATAGGCTTTAATGAGTTATCGCTTAGTCCAACCATATCTACTTCGCCATTACTCCATCTCGCGTAATATGGTGTGAACCAATCTCGATGCATCCATTGCGCAAATATGGCTGTCTCAACCATGTTTCCTATCATTTCATCGGTTGATGTAATAGGCGTGAACAAAGCACTTCTTAAGGAAGGGTTGGTGAGATAAATTTTAAAAAAATTATCGCGTTTAAATCTTTTACCACTTTGATCAATGCGTTTTACTTGTTTTATCAGGAAAGCGGCTTCTAAATACTCGATATACTTTTTTAAAGTGTTTTTCGGTACTTGAGATTGCTTACTCAAAGTTTCAAGCGAAAATTCACTACCACTATTGTAGGCAATTGTGGTGAAAAGTGAGTATAACTCTCTTGTATCGCTTATACCATATAGACTTGGCAAGTCTCTAAGGATAACTTTATCTACAATATCCTGTCTAATATATCGCCCAGGGTTCGCTTGAATTTTCTCGGAAAGTATTACTTCTGGGTACCCACCAAAGTTGATATAATCTAAAAAGTGACGGTTAAGTTCATTTAGATGACTCGTTGAATAAAATTCCGTTTGTTTATCATTCCACATTAGTCTCATGGGCTTAATAAGACTGATCAAGCCTTTTAAGGAAATGTATTCGTTAAAAGTAAGAGGAGGGAGTAAGAAGTCGGTAAACCGCCCCGCTCCACTTTCATTGCTTGCAAATTTTAAAGCGGCGGCGGCAGAACCCGAAACTATAAATTTATCCTTCCTGTAACTATCTACTAATGATTTTAAGTGTACTTCCCAGTCTCTGCAGTATTGAATTTCATCAAATACTATGTGCCAATCCGATTTCTCAGGCTGGCCAGTCGCTTCTTTTGCATAGTTAAAAAGTTGCTCAAGAGAGATGTTATTATAAATGGGGTTTTCGATAGTAATAAATATTATCTTTTTTGGATTCACGCCATTGTCGATAAGATCTTGAACCATATGATAGAGCATAACCGTTTTACCAACTCTTCTTGGCCCCATCAAAACTACTGCTCGCCTAATACCCCTCTCTTTTACTAAAGGCTTGAACAGTTCAAAGTATAATCTACGTGGCATCTCATCGTAATCGGCTTCAATTTTGCCTTCAATCCACCATGGGTTTTCAAATCGAATGCGCTCCAAAATCTGGTCTTTGGAAATTTCCCTTATCATTCCTAGCTTATTTCTTTACAAATTTACTAAATAGAGTCAATCAAATGATCTTAAATGGTAAAATTTCAAGATTTAAGAAAAATATCTGCTTTTCGATTGTTTATTTCCCAATATCCTAAAAACGTGATTTAGACAATAGATTAAAGCCTCTGACTTTCAATAGACGGAAAAAACAATCTGGATCGTTTATCTCTTGCGGGCTTAAGGAAAGCAGCGGCTTTTAGTCATGCCTGCTAATATTCAAAAATATCCTCTTGAATTTGTTTAAGTATGGTAGAACGTTGCTTCAAAACGGTTTCAATGCTACCCTCATTTCCCTAGATGAATAAGCGACCACCATCGGCTTCATCCATTAAAATATCTATACCCAAACCATTGTTGGCTTCCATTAGAATTTGCTCAGAATCTCGAAAGTATTTATAATCGGCATAGTACTCAATTCGGTCTGCCTTAAGTGTAAGTATTTCCCTACCGTAGCTATTCCAAGTTGCGACTCTAAGGATGTAATGCCCAAGGGCCCAAAAGAGCAGGAAATTAATAATGAGCCCAAAATGAAAGGTCCCATTTATCACCACGTAAACTACCAATCCTACCAGCGGTATTAAAAAGCAAAGCAGACCAATAAAAAGCAGCACCACTCTAACAAAGAGCGGGCTGCCTTGATGTTTAATTATAATCTTCTGAGCATCCATTTTCAGCTCAATTTAAGAGATTTATTCTCCCTCAATTTTACTCCCCCTCTTCTTGCGGATAGGTATTATTCGTGCGATTCACATCGGCCATAAAGCCATCAGGGTCTATTTCAATTTTAGCAATATCCTTAAAGTTTACCGGTAAAAATGCCTCATATTCGGGATGCGTCCAGGGCCATGGACTTAAAACCTGCCAGCCCTCTTCATCGGGGGCGCCCATTTGCGAAGCGGTTGGGATGTAATAACGCTGTTCAATGCCTTCTTTTAAAGTAATTTTAATACGCAAAGGCATGGGCATTTCACCCAGCTTTTCCAGTACTATTTCGGTACCCTGCTTTTTACCGTTAATTTCTTTAAAACCGTAATCTATTGTTTTCGTAGTTTCCACCCAATTGTGATAAAACCAATCTAGCTGCAAGCCCGAAGCGCGCTCCATACTACGCAGCATATCGCTAGGCTTAGGGTGCTTAAACTGCCAGGCCTTAAAAAAGTCGAGCATGGTTTTGTTAAAAGTCTCTTCACCAATAATGTAGCGTAGCTGTACGAGAAACAGAGACCCACGAGAATAGGAATTAATACCATAAGCCATATTGGTCGAAAAATTATCGGCGGGGGTACTGAGCGGTTCAAAAAAATCACCTTGACGAGCTAAATAACTATGATTGGAAAAAGCTCCCGCATGAGGATTTACTTTAGGTTCACGGGCCATGGCATTTAAAACCTCTTCTTCCGCAAAGGTGGTAAAACCCTCGTCCATCCAAGGGTAGCTGTTTTCATTACTACCAATCATACCATAATACCAATTGTGTGCGCCCTCGTGCACGGTAACACCAATCAAGCCTGCGATATTTCCGGTGCCCTTTAACATAGTACACATGGGGTACTCCATGCCGCCATCGCCCCCTTGAATTACCGAAAACTGCGGGTAAGCATAGCGTCCAAAGCGCTGGTTCATCTCCTTAAAAAACTGCTGTGTATAGCGGGGCAAACGGTGCCAGTTCTCCTTATTATCTTCTAAATAGAAAAAGTGGAGCATTAGGTCTTTATCAAATTCCTGCGCTTCATGCAGATACTCAGGGTCGGCCGCCCAGGCAAAATCATGGACATTTTCGGCTCTAAATTTCCAAGAGCGTGTCTTTTCTTCCGATTCTATTAAATTGTACAGAACTAAATCTTCTTCTCGGCTTTCTTCTTGCCAATAGTCTGCGAAATTCTGCAAAGTTCCTGTAGCAGCAACACGGTATTGGCTTGGTAAAGTAATATCTACCTCAAAGGTGCCGTAGGGCGCATAATACTCACGCGCTACATAGGGGTCGGCATGCCAACCATCTTCGTCGTAAGCGGCCATTTTGGGATACCATTGGGTCATGGTATAGTCTACTCCTTCTTTATTATCCCGACCACTACGACGGATTTGTACCGGAACTTGTCCTCTAAATTCCATCTCCAATAAGGCCGTATCACCCGGTAGTATCGGGCTTGGTAAAAGCACCTTAAGTAAGGTTTGGTGATTTTCGAAAAAACAAGCTGAACCGTTCAGGCTTAGACTTATTACCTCTTGTTCACCCTGCTCATCTTTACCCAATTTTTCGATGCGATCCCCCACTCTTTTATCAGGATCGGGAATATTGCGAGAACGCACATCCATCATACTATTCGGCTGAAAAGCATTAAAGTATAAATGGTAAAAAAGCACCTTTAAGGTATCGGGGGAGTTATTGTAATAAGTAAGTATTTGCTTACCCGTGAAACGATGATTTTCTGGGTTTAAATCCACCTGCATTTCATAGTCTACTGCTTGCTGCCAATAATGCGCATCAGGCTGCGACCGTAAAAGAGGAGATAATGAAATAAGCCCTGCGAGTATTAAAGTTTTTTTCATGCCTAAGTTTTAGGAAATGTCTTTTAAATTTAAAATTTGATCGAGACGTGCCCCTTTTTCGGTAGCTTTTAAACTGCACATCTCTTGCTGTGAATCGTGCTCAAAAAAGATCTTTATCTTTTGTTCTACCGCTTCGTTTAAAACCCAGGCTTTCTCCTTCATGGTTAATAATGGTCGCACATCGTAGCCCATCACATAGGGTAAGGGAATATGGCCTACGCTTGGAAGCAGATCGGCGGCGTATAAAATCTTCTCGTTTTTGTATTCTACCAAAGGAAGCATTTGTGCCTCGGTGTGGCCATTTACCACATACACCTTAAAGGGAAGAGGAGTTTCGTATAAACCATTCTCGTTTGGAAGGTCTAAAAATTGTATTTGACCCGAAGCCTGTAAGGGCATAAAATTCTCTTTTAAGAAAGAGGCTGCTTCGCGCGGATTAGGGTTTTCGGCCCAGTCCCAATGGTGTTTATTAGACCAATACACCGCGTTTTTAAAGGTGGCCTCCAATAGATCGGGATTATCGGCACGGCGTCTAACCGAACCACCCACATGATCGAAGTGCATATGCGTTAAAAACACATCGGTAATATCATCGCGATGAAAACCATGCGTCGCCAAAGCCTTATCCAAACTATGCTCCCCTTCCATGAAATAATAACCAAAGAACTTTTCGCTTTGTTTGTCGCCCATGCCGGTATCCACTAGAATTAAACGATCGCCTTCTTCAACAAGCATTAATCGCAAGGCCCAAGTGCACATATTATTAGCATCGGCCGGGTTGGTACGTTGCCAAATTGACTTGGGAACCACACCAAACATTGCACCTCCGTCTAGTTTAAAATTTCCGAGATGAAGAGAATATATATTCATAGAACTTTCGCTTTCCGCCAAAAATAAGTTTATTTCGATATCTCAATAAGCTTTCCATGATTAAAAAAACCATCCTCTCCCTTAGTGCCTTATTATTATACTCTTGCGCCCCTAATCCTCCCGAAGCAAAAGGCCCCGAGTCCATCACTTTCAGCCTCGAAACCATTGAGGAGGAATTGAGCAAAGACTCGCTTCTGCAGATGCGTTTTTATATTGAAGATTTGAAAATCGATACTACTTACGCATCTAGCGAAAGCCTAGAAGGCCAAATACGCCGCCGCTTATTGGAAAATAATATGAGTTCGGAAGGAAACTACCGCACGTACGCGGAGATGATTGAGCAAATGATGGAAGAGTATCGCACGCTTAACGGCGAAGATGAGATTAACCAAAGTTGGGAGCTGAGTCAAAGCCTACAAGTCGTGCTTAATGAAAACGGCCTTTTCGGTTTGCAAAGCAGTCACTCCTCTTATACTGGCGGTGCACACGGAAATACCTTTGTAAGTAATCAAACCTATCGCTTGGATAATCAGAATCTTTTAAGCTTAGACAGCCTGTTAATTCCTGCTAAAAAGCAAGATTTCATTGCCATCTGCGAAAGCAAATTTCGCCAAGAACAAGAGCTAGGGCCCACGGAAAGTTTAGATGCGAAAGGTTTCTGGTTTAAAGAGGATCGCTTTTACCTGCCCGAAATTTTCAGCTACTCGCCGGCGGGTTTAAGTTTATTTTACAATAGCTACGAAATTGCGCCCTACGCCTATGGCATTATTGAAATTAGCCTGAGTAGAGAGGAAATTGCGCCCTTTATAAGAGACCCATACTTGCTGGCAGCAGCGCCCACTGCCGCCTTGTAATTTTCCTGCTTTCGCTAGATGCCAATAATTTAAATACCTTGTGGCACGTAAAAAAATTCCCATTGAATTAAGATCAGCATTATGAAGTACTTATTATTTTCTCTCCTTTTTAGTTTTAGCCTTTCGGCTAGCAAAATTGAATTTCGGAATTTAACTTTTGCCGAAGGTTTAGCGGCGGCCAAAGAAGAAGGTAAACCCGTTTTTATTGACTGCTTCACTACTTGGTGTGGCCCCTGTAAATGGATGAGCGCCAATATCTTTACCGATGAAAATGTAGCTAAATACTACAATGAAAACTATATCTGCCTAAAAATAGATATGGAAAAAGGGGAAGGTATTGATATCGCTAAAAACTACACTATTCGTGCTTATCCCACTCTTTTATACCTAGATGAAAAAGGCGATAAACTTTTAGTAAGCGTAGGTGCTAATCGCGACCCCCAGGCCTATATCGATAATGGAGAAAGGGCTAAAGATCCCGAAAATAACATTCCTTACTTCTTAGCCAATAAAGGCAACAATTTTAAAAACCCTGAGTTTATGTCGGCCTACTTCAGTCTAATGTCGGAGGCTAATATGATTGAGACTGAGGAGGTAGACGAATACTTCAGTAGTATAAGCTTTGACCAGTGGCTGAACGAGACAAACTGGAATATTTTAATGGAGGCACCTCTAAGTTTAGAAAACAAAACCTTTCAAACCATTATTGAGAATAGCGCCATTGTTCAAGCGGAAAAAGGCGCTGAAGCCATTGCTTTTATCAGCGACCGTCTTTATCAACTAATGGGACAAAGCCTTTACAGAGCGCGTGATGAAGCCGGTTTAGAGGCTTACCGTAAAACCAAGCAAGAATTTTTAGAAGGTAATTATGTTGCAAAAGGCGCGGTTGATTTCAAACTGAATTTGCTGGAATATCAGAAAGAAAAAGACTGGCAAAACTGGGGAGAAACCTGCTTAACTGGAGTGGAAAAATACTATTGGGATGATGCTAATGCTTTAAATAATGTGGCTTGGAGCGCTTATGAAAACGTTAAGGACCCCATCGTTTTAAAATCCGCTTTACGCTGGGCAGAAAGAGCAGTAGAGTTGCAAGGCGCCCATCATATTATCGATACGTATGCACATCTCTTAGAGGTAAATGGACAAAAAGAAGCAGCACTAGAACAAGAGATGTTGGCCTTCGAAATTGCTAAAGAGGAAGGTGCTTCAACGGGTGATTATCAGAAATATATAGAACAATTAAACCAAAATTAAATGTTAAGAAAGCTTTGCTACGGCCTCTTTCTATTGGGTGTCTGTAATTTAAATGCCCAAGAAATAGCGGTTACGGAAAGAGGGGACAGTGTTATGCTGCATGCGAATGGAACCTGGGACTTCCTTAGTAATTTAGGTGAAAACGCTTTTGCTGAAACGACTATTGAGGAGAATGAGACTCCTTATAAAAAAGACGAAGATGCAAAAGCCGAGGCCAAGGGACTAGGTGATGCTTATCGCGTTTACTACGACAATGAAAAGTGGAAACGCATTAGTCCAGGCGAATTAAATGATGAAGCAGACCTAACCTGGTCCTACAAAAAGGGCGATGCTTATGCCATGGTTATTTTTGAGGAAATTGAAATAAACCCTGAAGATCTATCTCAAATTGCATTCGACAATGCCAGAGAACTATCCGAAGGCTTAGAGATGATAAAACGTGAATATCGCACAGTGAACGGAAAAACCGTAGTATTTATGGAAATGGCCGGAAACCTTGGTGGTATTAACGCAACCTATTATTCTTACTATTATTCAGATCAAAACGGCAGCCTACAGTTTCACACTTTTACAGGAACGGCGGTAATTGGAAAATACCGCGAACGCTTCGACCAAATGCTAAACGGTTTGATTATTCCAGAATAATCAATTTTGTTAGTATTAAAGAACCCGTCAGAGTTTAAAAACCTTTGACGGGTTTTTAATGCTTATTATTTTCGGCCACATCCTATTTCTTTAGTCGCTACTTAGCCCTGTTGAATTAAGTTCTTGGCCTTAAATTTCAAAATAATTATTTGCTAACTTGTAAAGCTAAATATGCTTATATGAAAGGTATTGTATTCTCGGAATTCATGGATCTAGTGGAAGAGAAGTTTGGTTTAGAAACCATGGATGAAATAATTGAAAGCAGCAACTTGGCCTCAGGAGGCAGTTATACCGCAGTAGGCACTTACCCTCATGGGGAAATGGTTACTTTATTAGGGCGCTTAAGCGAGGTAACCAAAGTGCCAGCCGAAAAATTATTAAATGTCTTTGGACACCATCTATTTAAAACCTTTCATAAAAATTATCCCGCCTTTTTTACGGAGGTAAAACATCCTTTCGACTTACTAGAGCAGATCGATAATCATATTCACGTAGAAGTAAAAAAGCTTTATCCTGATGCCGAGCTTCCTCGCTTTGAAACTACTCGTGATGGAGAGTCTTTAATTATGATTTATCGTTCAGAACGGAAAATGGCCGATTTAGCCATTGGGCTTATTGAAGCCGCCGCTGCTCATTATCAAGAAGACCTTAAAATTGAAACCGAAATGCTTAAGGCAGATGGAAGTGAAGTGAAATTTAAAATTTCTTAGGTGCCAGCAGATTTAGAAAAACAACTGAAAATATATTTACGGGCGGTAGAAAGAGAAAAAAAAGCTCGCAAGGAGGCAGAACGTCTTTTGGAGGATCGAGCCCTTGAACTATATCGCACTAATATAGAGCTTCAGGAGTTAAACCGTAGTTTAGAGCAAAAGGTCTCTGAACGAGCACGAGAAATAAAGAAACAAAGGAATTTCTACGAATCGATTCTAAATCAAGTTCCAGCCGAGATAATTGTATCCGACTACAATCATAATTATATATTCATCAGCGAAAGCGCCGTAAAAGACCCTAAATTAAGGGAATGGCTAATCGGCAAAAACGACTTTGACTTTTGTCGTTATCGCGACTACCCCTTAGAATTCGCCCAAAAGCGCGCCTCTCACTATCAGGATGTAAAAAACACCTTACAAATTTCTGAATGGGTGGAGCATAACGAAAAAGATGGGCAGGAATATTACCACCTGAGGCGCTTAGTACCGCTCTTTAATGAGCAAGAAGATATTGAAATGTTTATTGGCTACTCCCTAGACATTACAAAGAGTGAAATCTATCGTCGGGAATTAGTAGAGGCCCGCGATATTGCGCAAAAAGCAACCTCAGCGAAGTCGGAATTTCTCTCCAAAATAAGCCACGAAATTCGTACGCCGCTCAATGCTATTATTGGTCTAACCAATATTATGATGAATGAAGCGCATCACCCTGATCAAGCTCACTATTTACAATCGATGAAATACTCGGCAGATAGCTTACTTGGAATTATCAATGAAGTTTTAGACTTCTCCAAAATTGAAGCTGGGAAGATTACTTTCGAATCCATCCCTTTTAATTTTTCCCATCTTATTCAAGGCATTCAACAAAGCTTTGAGTTTAGAGCTAACGAAATTGGTATCGACTTGCGCACGAAACTAGACCCCAGAATTCCCCGAATTATTGAAGGGGACAGGGTAAAGTTGAACCAAATATTTCTCAACCTTGTGGGTAATGCCATGAAGTTTACCGCTAAAGGCGAGATAATAATTGAAACGAAGCTATTAGAAAAAACAGATGACTTTTTAAAGATTCGCTTTGCAGTGCATGATAGTGGTATTGGCATTGCCGCGGATAAGTTGGATAAAGTTTTTGAAAGCTTTTCTCAAGAAGGAGACGACACCACGCGTAAATTCGGAGGCACAGGCTTAGGCCTAACCATTACCAAAAAGTTTATCGAAGGACAAGGCGGGAAAATTTGGGTAGAGAGCATACAAGGGAAAGGCAGTAGCTTCATTTTCGAGCTTAGCTTTAAATACAATGCGGATCACAAAGAAAACAGTGCGATCAAACAGGAATGGTCGCGCGACTTATCTATGGTGAAAGGAAAGCGTATTTTAGTAGCCGAGGACAACCTTATGAATCAACTCGTTCTGCAAAAAATGCTAGAAAAGTGGGAGCCCGAGCTAGAAATGGTTAGCAATGGTGCCCTTGCTCTAGAGAAACTGCACAAGAGCAGCTACGACTTGGTATTTTTAGATGTGCAGATGCCGATTAAAGATGGCATCAGTACCGTGGAAGAATGGCGCAATCATGAAGCCAACTCCCTCAGTAAAAGACAAGCCATTGTAGCGCTAACCGCCGACGCCTTTTCCGAATCGAGGCAGCGGGTAATAGACGCTGGGATGGACGATTTCCTTTCAAAGCCAATTGAGATTTCGGAGCTAAGGCGAGTATTAGGCAAGTATCTTACCTAATTGAAAAAAACAATCTGTCGCCTAGCTTTAATACGAGCTATTCGAAATTAAAGACCCTTTATCCTGCGCTGGCCTAAAGGCTATCGCACAAGCGACCCTTCGTAAGAGCGACTTTTACAAGGGTTGTAATCGACCGAAGTTTAGTACGCGGGGGCGGTCACTACGATTAGAGTATTGCCTTTTTGGCTGTTTTAAGCTTAGGCAGATGCGTTTTTAAATTAGACTCTAGGTTTTCGTTAAACGGCAAAAAAAATCGATAACTGGTAGATTTGGTGCTTTATTGTTTCTAAGTATCGTCGCGAAAAATAAGCAAGTCATTTTTAAAAAACGCAGTCTTATGGGGTTACGCTAAATGCGAAAATGAATTCAGTTAATTTAATATCAGTTATTTAGCCTAAATAACTGGCCCTAATTAGTTCTTAAGCGACGCCAACTCATTTTAGTTTCTCCGCTTCCTCTTAGCGATTAAATAAGCGAGCAAAAATACTATCATGAGGACCACAAGTACCACGATTAGATATTGCCACTTGCTTAAGCCTCTTTGGACTGAATTATCAGATCTGCCATTTTCTTTCTTGATACCTTGGTTTGACTTATCTTCATTGATAGCCGCTTGCAAGCTATCTTGTCCCATTAATACTTTAAGTCGTGGCTTCTTCCAAAAGGTAAAATTCCCTTTTGTGGCTTCAAACTTAGCTTCTAAATCGTCATCAAGGCCAGCGAAAAAATCAATACCTGTTATAGACTCCAAGCTATCGATACTCACAACAAAGGACTCCAGTTCCAAATCAAGTTTCTGATTGGGTAATAAAAATGCAATAGCGCCTAATTCATCCGCATCAAAGTCAAGGGCTACCTTATAATAAAAATTAGGGATAGAAACCTGATTGTCTCCCATCTTGGCTAGACCAGGAACTAATACGGGGCCAGTAACAATATAAAGAGAGCCATCGGCAGCAGCCCACTCTCTAAACTGCGCTTCCAAATTCTTCCATATACCACGATTAAATGAAGGTTCTTGTGGGCTCATATTACTCATATAAAAGCTCTCACTAATCGCTTCCTCGCTAAAAGCCATATCTGCAGCGGGAGCTAAGTGCCCACGGTCGTAGCCAGATGACCTATAATCGGCAAGACTAGCACTGCCCGTTCTTACCATAGGATCTTCTCTAAAATCGTCTTTTCGTTTTGCGATAGCATGTGTTTCATTTCTATCTAGTTCATAAAAAACCCAAAGAGCCTGTTCATGCTCTTCACTATAGGCAAGCGAATAGTTTTGATGATGAACCAACTGGCCTTCTGAAGCGGGAAAGAACAAATCTATACTCTGAGCTACCGCGCTGATTGTGATTACTGAAAAGAATAGAATTCTACCTAATAACATATTACCTGTTTAAAGCCTCGAAAATAGTTAGCTCTCTTTGATATTTTTCTTTTCGGCCCTTTATTAAAAGCACTTTTTACGCATACCCACTGAAAGCTGAGTCTTTTGAAGCCCTACTTTTTAGTTTGCAAATAGGTTTTACAGCACTAGAGCTCAGGTTCAGCAATTTAGGAAGGAGGGAGATATTTAAAAAAATGACTAAACAATCAGCTCCAACAAACCCTATTGTACTCAAAATATTTTTGTGATTAGCAGACTAAATTCCTTATGTGAAAGGGCCTTAATTGTATGGAATCATTCGAAGCAATTAGCAGGCCTCCATAGGTCACAAAAAACATAAGCTTTGAGTATAGCCGCTTATAATTAATGGCTTGAACCCAAGCGGCTTCAACAATAAATCGGTTGAAAAAAGAAAAGAGTTGCTCTAAGAAGAACAACTCTTTCTTTTAGTATCTAATGAAGATACAAACTTCGTAAAAGAAACCCCAACTTTAATAAGGAGGGGGGGAGATAATAAGAAAGGGTTTCTTACTTACGAATAATGCACGATAAGCAACATATCGAGCAACAAACTTAGAAGATGTAAATTGACTTTTTCCGTCATTTTATTGATTTTATCACCCTTAATCTATTGATTTTAAAAACTTGCCGATTCAGTCATCGTGAATTTCTAGGAGCCGAAAGGTAAAAGGGTTCATCTTCTTTTCTTGCATTAGGCTAAGTTATTATCCTATGGCTTTTTGTGAGAAAAGTAAAATCTGAGAAGACTTGGTTCGAACTAGTAGGACTCCCCTTTGCTGCGCAATCTTTTGTAAAAGGATAATACTGATTTGCTAGATGGCGGAGGAAACTGCCAAAGAAAGTTTTAACTGGAGCCTGCTTAAGTAAATATAGAGGAAGGGGGAAATAAATGCTCAAACAATGCTCCAGCTAAAAACCGATAAGCAACATATCGAGTGACAAAGGTGCTATAATCACTACTGCAAAAAACGTCAGAACCTTGATGAAAAGCATCATTATACGCCTTCAATCAATATAAAATTAAGGTTGATAGTGAAGCTACGCGTTTCGAAAAAAACTCAACAGCCGCTATTAAATAAGGGAAGATGGTGCTTTACCAAAGCGCGATTTAAAACTGCGCGAAAAGCTTGCTAAGTCGTTATAGCCTACCGCGTGGGCCACTTGGGAAACCTGCGAATACTCTCCTTCTTCTAGGTATATTAAAGCTCTTTGTAGGCGAGCCTCTTTTAAGTATTTCTGTGGGCTTAGGCCGGTCGTTTTCTTCACTTGCCTCAATAAAGTTGATTCGCTCATAGAAAACTCATAGGCTATTTCAGCCACTTTTAAATCTCCTTTCACCAAATTAGATTGAACAAAGGAGTCAAATTGCTCTAGCCATTGTTGATCCAGTTTTGTTAAGCTATTACTATCTTTCTCCAAGGCAAGCTCGGTGCTGATAAATTCCTTTCTACTCTTGCTGTTTTCAAGCAAGTTGTTGATTCTCAGTAGTAGTTCTTCGTCTAAAAAGGGCTTCGTTAAAAAATCATTAACACCAATTCTCAATGCGGTCATTTTTAAACGCCCCTCCGCCCTTGCGGTAAGCATGATAAATGGAGTCCAGCTAAAGACCTCACTTTCTTTCATTTTCTTAAGTAGGCTTAGGCCATCCATCACTGGCATCATTTGGTCTGACAACACTAAATCAAATGCATCGCACATAGTAGAAGGTTCTTCCTGGTTATTCAAAGTTTTTTCTAGCATTACCCAAGCCTCTGCTCCATTTGTTGCCTCGCTAATTCTAAAGGACTCGCTTAACAAATCTTTAATAAAAGATCGCAATTCTAAATTGTCTTCTACAATAAGAAGGTGTGGTTTGGAATAATCCTGCGGTGAGTTTTTACTTTTTTCACTACTCTCAAGACTTTTTTCCTGTAGATCTTTGCTTTTAAGTGGGAAGCTATCAGTTAGCTCGCGATAGGGAAGCTTTAGGTAAAAAACACTCCCCTTGCCGTATTCACTTTCTGCCCAAAGCTCTCCTCCCATAAAGTGTACTAAATCTAAGGATAAGGAAAGGCCTAAACCGGTGCCGCCTTGCGCCTCTGCTATTTCCGATTCGTCATTCTGGCTGACTTGGTAAAAACGATCAAAAATTTTGCTGAGGTCGGACTCCTTAATTCCGATTCCCGTATCCTTAATGCTTACCCAAAGGGTATTTTCATCATCTGGGCGAATGTTAACCGTAATACTGCCACCTTCATTAGTAAATTTAAAAGCGTTAGCTAATAGGTTATTGAGAACCTTATTTGTTTTAGACTTATCTAGGGCAACCCTTAAGTTTGGATCTAAATTTATCTGCCATCTAAACTCTAAGTTTTTATCCTTGGCCAATACCTTGAAGGGCGCGAGAATACTTTCGAAATAAGAGAACAAGACCAGCTCTTCTTCACGCAGCTTTAATCGCCCTGCTTCCAATTTGGACAGATCTAAAATTTCGTTCACCAAATTCAGTAAGACCCCAGCATTTCGTTGCATATAACTTAACCAGCGTTGTTCCTTTTCGGTGAAACTATCTTTTTGCGCCATTAGTTTATTTAATGGGCTGCTAATTAAACTCAGTGGCGTGCGTAACTCGTGGCTAATATTGGCAAAAAACTGAGATTTCATCCGGTCGAGAGAGCGAAGTTCTTCCTTTTGATTCTCAATAACCTGCGTACGTTCAACGACCAGTTTTTCGAGCTCTATTTGCCTCGCCTTTTGAGCGCGCTGACGTAAATAAATAAAGAGCGAAACAGAGCCTACCAGGAAAAATAGCGAAGTGAAAATGAACCACATCCGCAGATAAAAAGGCTTCAAAACCGAAATGGGAATACTCAGTTCTCGCCTAGACCAACGGCCGCTAGACTCCTGTCCTCTTATTTTTAAGGTATAATCACCAAAAGGAAGTTTTCCAAGCTGAATTACGTTGGAAGCTTGGTAAGTCCAATTTTCATTTAAGCCCTCTAAGATGTATGCATATTGAACTTTATCTAATTCTTGATACGATAATAAAGCGACGGTGATTTCGGTAATATAATCGCCGGGTTTCATTAGTAGAACCTCATTTTGTGCCGTTACTTTCCAATCATAAATGCTATCTTCCTTTGCCTTAAAGATGTCTAACTTGGTAAGTATTAAATTTGGCTCATAATTATCTTCATCAAGATAAAAATCAAGTGGTTGAAAATAGTTTAGGCCATTTAGACCTCCGAAATAAATAATGCCATCCTCATCCTGATAATGTGAAATTCGGTTAAACTCATTATCAGATAAACCATCATTTTTAGTGTAGCTCCTGATTTTCTTAGTGCTTGGATCTAATTGAGCGATTCCATACTCCGTGGACAGCCATAAAATATTCTTCTGATCTTTATAAACGGCATAGACATTATTACTTGGTAAGCCTTCTAAGCGCCCATAATGACTGATTTGTCCTTTAGTGGGACTCCACTTTACCAAACCTCCTTTTGCCGTTGCCAGCCAGAAGCTGCCATCTCCATTAGGAAGCAAGTGCTGGATATTATCATTCTGCAAATAAAATTTTCCTTTCCCGCCAGAGTAATAACGTTCAAGTATTTCACCATTTTTCAAATTTAGAGTGAAAATACCCGCCGCAGTAATAAGCCAAGCAGTGTCACTTTCATTTTCATAGATCTGATAAACATAAGGGTTTGCATCTGCCCCATGCCAAAGCGAATACTCTATTAACTTTCCTCTGGCTAAGCGGAAAAAAGAGGCTCTGAAATGGCTGTTAAACCAAAGTTGCCCATACTTGTCTTGATGAATTACCCAGGCTCCACCAGATACATTTACAGGCAAGGGGATTAAACTGTCGGGGGAGACGCCTGAGGGGTCTACTATTTTCAATCCTAAATCAGACATATAAAGTAGCATGGTGTCGCTACTAAAGCCCAAGGCCCATTTTCCACCCGAAAAAGTTTCTTCTACCTTTTCCTCACCACCATCTAAAAGCTTTGAATAGAGAAAGCGCGGCTGCTCCGCCATCGCCCAAAGTTTTTTGTTCTTTCCTTTTCCCGTTACTTTTATTCCTCTAATATATCGAGGATCTACTCCATCCTGCTCATAAAAACAGCGCTTAAACCGCAAATCATCTAATGTAAAACGATGCAAGCCATAAGCCGAGGTAATCCAAACCGCTCCTTGCCTATCGGCAAAAACGCTACCGCCATTGCGTAGTTGTTTTGATACGATCTTTAAATCAACGGCCTTCTGCTGTGGGTCTGGTGGCACCATTAGCATCCTTTCATCCTTAGAATACACCCAGTAATTTCCATGCGCTTTGGTGAAAAAGCGCCGTAGGAAATTGTTTTTTAGCGCGAGCTTCCCAAAGATTTTTTCCGCTCTAAAATCTGACTTTACGGTACCATTCTTTTCTATGTAGCAGTACTTCTGATATGGCTCGTCCGTTTCAATTTCGTGGTAATAAATATAAAAGTGTGGCCTGCTAAGCGAGTCCCATTCATAAATATCTAAGTAGCGACTTCGTTCAAAGCCGATGCTATCTAGATGCTCCCCAGAACTACTTATGACCTTAAAGTAAGATGTTTCCGAATACAGCATATAGTAGCTAAGCCAAAAATCACCTGCTGGCGAGCGTTCAACACCTCTTAAATCCAATACATTGGATCCTTTTAAAGGAATTTCGTGAAAACGGTCACTATAATAAAAGAGCGAGGTCTTACTTACAAAAGTGATTTCATCAGATTCGTTCAAGCTCATGGTGATTATCTCTGAAAAGTCAAAGGGAATGCCACCTTTGGGTAAGAAGTCTTGTAGGCTTACAATGTTCTCTTTTTTTGGGTCCAAGACATCGATGTTCATTAAACTCGTTTTATTCAAATCGGAGTAAAAAATCCAAATAAAGCCTTGTTGGTCTTTTTTAAGCAAGGCCACCTGGTTATCACTCAAACCTGAGTTTTCGGTAGTAAACCATTTAAAACTTTTACCATCAAAACGGTTTATTCCATAATCGGTGGCTAGCCAAATTAAATCGCTATTATCTTGAACTATGGCATTCACTTGCCGGTTTGATAGTCCTTCGTCTATACCCCAAAATTGCCCTTTAACAACCTGATTTTCGGAATTATTCTTTGTTTGGCCTATTAGGCTAAATAAAAACAGAAAATTAATACCTAAAATCGCCAGTGCCTTTTGCATTCTATATAATCGAAACTTAAAAACTCGAATTGGTCAAATATAAGGAAAGAATCAAGCCTTGAATGAGAGCCATAGCACAAGAATTAGTCTAAAAAAGGCTTAGTACTATTTTAGGTTTAAAGCTTTGATCCTTTCCAATCTTAGCTTTAAAATGAAACATGAAAACCTTACTTAATTAAGGAGCAAAGGTTTCTTAGTTTTAGGGCCTGAACCCTATTTCATCTTCATGCGCAATTTGGCCTTGCTTTTCGCTCTGCTCTTTCACCTTTGTTTAAGGGGGCAAAGTGTTTCTACCTTTATTGATTCCAGTCCTACCGGAGCACGGATAACAGATGCCCTTATATTCGATAATCAAGGTAACCTTTATGGTTCCGATTACAGCGGTAATTCCGTTTACAAATTAAGTCCTTCAGGTATTCTCAGCACGGTCGTTTCCAGTTTAGACTCGCCAAATGGCCTCGCTTTCGATTCACAAGGAAATCTTTTTATTTGCGATAATACTGGCAACACTATTTACAAAATAGATGGCAGTGGCAGTCTCAGCGATAGTTTTGCCATTACTAATCCCGCGGGAATTATCAAAGACCTCAACAGCGACACCCTCTTTTTTACAACTTACGCCGGAAGTCAATTGATGAAGCTCTCCCCCGATGGAGCTATCCTTCCATGGTTTTCAGGCAGTCCTTTGAATGGTCCGGTGGGCTTATGCTATGATGACCAAGGACATCTATACTTAGCAAATTTTAACGACAGAAATATTTACAGGGTTTACCCCGATAGCTTGCAATATCTTGCCAGCCTACCAGGAACCCCTGCCAGCGCCTTAGGCTCTATAACCTATGCCTTCGGTAGTATTTGGGCGACCAACTTTCAAAATCATAAGATTTTCCGTGTTTTTATAGACTATCAGGATAGCGTTGTATTGTATGCTGGCTCTACTGCTGGCTTTACCGATGGCGCTCTTGACTCGGCTAAATTTCGCCAGCCCAATGGGATAGTAGCAAAAAACGATAGTCTCTTTATTTCCGAATTTGCCACGGGGAATATTCGTATTATCGCCAATATCGATGCGGATCTGACGATCGAAAAAAAACCCGTCTTTCAGCCCGAAATCGCGGTTTACCCCAACCCCGCTAGCGCTAAAGTTTATCTTCAATTTACCGATGGGCCCCGAAGCTTCGATTATGAAATTATAGACGAACAGGGGGCGTTTATGCAGAGTGGGCAGAATGAACAGTCGCCCATAGATATCAGTACTTTAAAAAAGGGCCTTTACCTTCTCACAATTGAAAGAGAAGGAAATCCCCAAAGCTTTCGATTGCTTAAAACGTGAGTTCCACGTTAAATAAAAAAGCCGTCAGAATTACTCCTGACGGCTTCTTCCTGTTTAAAAACAGCCTTGCTTATTTCTTCATCAAATCTAAATACTCCATTGCTTCCTGTAAAAGCTCTTCGGCGTCGGAAGACTTAATCGCGTATTCCTTTTCGTTGGCACTGTTTTCCTCGCCAATTACTTCTCCCGCTTGGTAGAAATACATTTTATCCGCCACTTCTGCCTCACCTTCGGCATTACCATGATCTTCAATAACCGCTAAAACAAGCGCGCCATTTTCGAAGTAAAACTCTTCGGTACGATCCGATACTGCCGCATGAGGGTAAGTTTTAATCCGTTTAACCATTCCGTTTTCACTGTAGAAGTGAATTTGCGACCATTTCTGCTTTAGCTTAGGGCGTAAAGAGTCAGTACTTAAAGTGTAGGCTTCTTGTCCTTTTGACCAATTCTCAATTTGTGTTCGTAAAGCTTTTATTTCTTCTACTCGCGCCAAATTATCAGTTTCGTTCTCTGATTCCTCCATGGCTTCGGCATTTTCAACCGGTGCTTCAGCATTCGCGTCGGCTGTTGTGCTGGCTGGTTCTTGACAAGCAACTATGCCTAAACTAAGGCAGGCCAAGAAAAGACTTTGTTTAATTTTCATTTAAAAACAGTAATTATATTGCCTACAAAGTTGCGAAAAGTTCTAAGTAAAATCTTGACGTAAAAAAATAAATTATAAAATTAAAGCCTTACTATACTTAATAAAAGTTTGACTAAACTTTACTAAAGAGTTAATCTTTTTTTAATAAAACAAGCTTAGATCTATCCGTAAAAACTTCCCTTGGATTGTGTGAAATCTGTTTTAGGAATATTTTAAATGCCATAATCCCTAGAGAATTACTTTAATACGTATTTTTGCCGCCTAATGAGAAAACAGCTGCTATCCATATTCTTACTCTTAAGCTCCCTTGTCGCAGGGATTGCCTTTAATTTAGATGGAAGCATAAGTATTCAGGATAAGACCTCTGCGGAGTTTAGCCCTGAACTAAACCTGATTGAAAATCCACATTTTTACAAAAAAGGCTCTGTTGGAAAACCATATTTCCATATTATTTCCGAGATCCTTGACAGCGAAGAAGAAATAAGCATTGAGAAAAAAAGCTTTGGTAAAAATCTTAGTCAAAGCGTATCTTTTAACAATAGCTCCTTATATTTCTTTGGCTATATTTCTAGCAGGTTAGCTCAACAAAGCACTTGTTCTTTAAAGCCTATTCCCACCTATCTACTGCAGCAAGTTTTTCGACTTTAGAATTTCTTTGAAACCTGAGTTTAAACACTTCGGTGTTCAATAGCCATTAAGGTTATTCGTCAAGGCCATTTAAGATGGTGCTTGATAAGCAAAATCAAAGAATTTTTAGTTGATCAATTTCCCATGAAAAAGAATTTTTTGCTGATCGGCTTTCTAGCCCTAATCAGCCTGTTTAGCTGTAGCTCTCATCACGAAGAAGAAAAAGAAGAAGAACTTCGCTTTAAAGTTAGCAGCCCTATAAAGATGGACACCGCCTTAACGGAGGAATATGTCTGTCAAATCCACTCCATCCAACATATTGAGTTAAGAGCCCAAGAAAGAGGTTTCTTACAAGAAATATACATTGACGAAGGTCAACACGTAAAGAAGGGTGATTTACTCTTCAAAATTATGCCTCGTTTGTACCAAGCCGAATATGAAAAGGCTAAAGCAGAAGCGGACTATGCCGAGATAGAGTATCGCAACACCAAAAACTTAGCCGATAGTAATATTGTGGCGCCTAACGAGTTAGCCATGGCAAGAGCCAAGTTTGAAAAGGCCAAAGCCGAACTATCTTTAGCCAATGTTCATTTAAGCTTTACTAATATCTACGCCCCCTTTGATGGCATCATTGATAGATTTCAGGTACGAGAAGGGAGTTTAATTGATGAGGGTGATTTCCTAACCACCTTGTCTAATAATAGCCGCATGTGGGTGTACTACAATGTGCCCGAAGCAAAATACCTGGATTACAAAGTCAACGTAAAAAAGGACAGCAGTGTGGCGGTGAAATTGCTAATGGCTAACAATAAAGTTTTTCCCTTAAATGGAGAAATTGAAACCATAGAAGCAGACTTTAATAATGAAACGGGAAACATCTCTTTCAGAGCTGGTTTCGACAACCCTCGAGGTTTGTTAAGACATGGAGAAACTGGTAGTATCTTGATGTCCGTGCCCCTAAAAGACGCTTTAATTATCCCTCAAAAAGCCACTTTTGAAGTGCTCGACAAGCACTTTGTTTTCGTGATTAACGAAGACAATATTGTTAAAGCTCGAGAAATTACGGTTGCTGCTGAATTGCCTCACTTGTTTGTTGTGAGCTCTGGGCTAACGGTAAAGGATAAAATTCTATTGGAAGGCTTAAGGTTGGTTAAAGAAAACGATGAAATATCGATCGATTTCCAAGACCCAAAAGCCACGCTCGCAAGCCTAGATCTCTACGCAGAGTAATTGCAAATCCTAAAAAATTAAATCATGTTTAAACGGTTTATTCATAGACCGGTATTGGCGATAGTCATATCGGTGATTATAGTTTTTGTGGGTTCTCTGGCCATTAAGCAACTGCCTATTTCGCAGTTTCCTCAGATCGCTCCAACTACTGTAAATATTTTTATTGCCTACCCAGGCGCCAGTGCTGAGGTGCTGGTAAATTCAACCTTAATTACCCTAGAAAACTCTATTAATGGGGTGCAAGGTTTGCGCTATATGGCTACTGATGCCACCAGTGCGGGAGAGGCTACTCTTAGCCTAATCTTCGAACCGGGTACGGATCCTAACCAAGCGGTAATTCGAGTAAAAACTAGGGTTGACCAGGTTATGCCGCTCTTGCCCGACTTGGTGCAAAGAGAAGGGGTAATTATTACCCCTATCCAGCCCAGTATGTTGATGTATGTTAACCTCTATGCGAAGGATGAGAGCATGGATGAGAAGTACCTCTATAACTACGCAGATGTTAAAATGATCCCTGAAATTAATAGGATTCACGGGGTAGCGAGAACTCAAATTTTAGGGAGTCGTAAATATGCGATGCGTGTGTGGTTAAACCCAGACCGTATGCGGGCCTACAACATTTCTACCGAAGAGGTAATGGAAGCCCTGCAGGAGCAGAGTATTGTGGGTAGGCCAGGAAGACTAGGAACAAGTTCAGGTATACAGGCCCAATCGCTAGAATATGTATTAACCTATAAAGGCCGCTTTAATAAGCCAGAGGAATATGAAAATATTATTGTGCGCGCTAATGCAGAAGGGGAAAGTGTACACCTGCACGACGTTGCTAAAGTAGAGCTAGGCAGTGAGTTCTTTGATATATACTCCAGCCTTGATGGCCATCCATCAGCCGCAATTGTACTGAAACAAAACTTTGGCAGTAATGCCAGCGAAGTAATTGAAAATGTAAAAGAAAAGCTGGAAGAACTGAAGGCGGACTTTCCTCCCGGGATGGACTATAAAATTAGTTATGATGTATCTAAATTCTTAGATGCCTCTATCGAACAAGTGATCCACACCTTGAGAGATGCTTTTTTCTTAGTTGCCTTGGTGGTATTTATCTTTCTAGGAGATTGGCGATCAACTTTAATTCCTATTCTGGCGGTACCAGTATCGCTGATCGGTGCCTTTTTTGTAATTCAGTTCTTTGGACTATCCATTAACTTGGTAACCCTCTTTGCCTTAGTATTAGCCATTGGTATTGTGGTAGATGATGCCATCGTAGTAGTAGAGGCGGTGCATGCAAAAATGCATGAGAAGAACCTATCTCCATTTAATGCGGTAAAAGAAGTACTGGGAGAAATCAGTGGAGCCATTATAGCCATTACGGCGGTTATGGTTTCGGTGTTCTTGCCCATCTCCTTTATGTCGGGTCCGGTAGGTACTTTCTACCGACAGTTTTCCATTACCATGGCTAGTTCCATTGTGATTTCTGCCATCATTGCCTTAACGCTGACCCCCGTTTTATGTGCCATGTTGCTAAAAAACAACCATGGTAAGCCTAAGAAAAGAAATTTACTAAACCGAAGTTTGGATGGCTTCAACAGAAGTTTCGACAAACTAACAGGCGCTTATGCAGGATTATTAAAACGCATAGTAAACCGTCGCGTAGTTACTTTCTCCATACTTATCGCTTTCGGTTTAGGGATTCTTTTCGAAAACCAAATTCTGCCTACCGGCTTTATTCCTTCGGAAGATCAGGGCACCATCTATGGCATTATCCAAACGCCTCCAGGTGCCACTTTGGAGCGCACCAATGAGGTAGCCCAACGTTTACAGAAAATTTGCGAAGAGATAGACGGCGTTGAATCTGTATCCTCTCTGGCAGGTTATGAAATCATGACCGAAGGTCGTGGTTCTAATGCAGGTACCTGTTTGATTAACTTAAAACCATGGTCGGAAAGAGAGCATTCTGTAACAGAGATCATGGAAGAGTTAGAAGAAAAGTCGAAAGCCTTAGGATCTATCATTGAATTTTTCGAACCCCCTGCAATTCCCGGTTTTGGTTCTTCCGGTGGTTTCTCAATGCGACTCCTGGATAAAACTAGCACCACCGATTATCAAGAATTCGATAAGATCAACAAGCAGTTCTTGGAAGACCTTGGTAAAAGACCAGAACTCTCTGGCTTGTTCACCTTCTTTGCGGCTAACTATCCACAATATGAGTTGATTTTCGATAATGAGCTGGCCATGCAAAAAGGGGTTTCTATTGGTAAGGCCATGGAAAACCTCGACATCTTAATTGGAAGCACCTATGAACAGGGTTTCATTCGTTTCGGAAGATTCTTCAAGGTCTATGTGCAATCTGACCCTAAGTTTAGAAGACTTCCCACGGATGTATTGAACCTTTTTGTACGCAATGACGAAGGTGATATGGTGCCCTATTCTGCCTTTATGAGGATGGAGAAAAAACAGGGGCCCAATGAGATTACACGCTACAACATGTACAATTCGGCTGCTATTAGAGGTTTGCCGGCAAAGGGATATACCACGGCGGAGGCTATTGATGCCATCCGCGAAGTAGCCGAGTCAACCTTGCCAAGAGGATATGATATCGCCTGGGAAGGGCTTTCCTTCGATGAGGCCAATAGAGGTAATGAGTCCTTATATGTATTCTTAATCGTATTAATATTCGTTTACCTAGTATTAGCGGCGCAATACGAAAGCTTTATCATACCGCTTTCGGTAATCTTCTCTTTACCAGTGGGAGTGTTTGGTTCATTTCTACTGCTCAAATTAATGGGACTCGATAATGACATTTATGCTCAAATTGGGCTCATCATGCTGGTTGGTCTATTGGGTAAAAATGCGGTGTTAATCGTGGAGTTTGCCGAAATGGAAAGACAGAAAGGAGCGAGCGTTTTTGATGCCGCCATTGAGGGTGCAAAAGTGAGGTTTAGACCAATCTTAATGACCTCCTTTGCTTTTATCGCGGGCTTAATTCCCTTAATACTTGCTTCTGGTGCTGGCGCGATTGGTAACCGTACTATCGGTGCTTCGGCCTTGGGTGGTATGTTATTCGGAACCGTTTTCGGAGTAATTGTCGTGCCCGGACTCTATTATTTCTTTGCCAGCCTTGCTAAAGGCCGCACGCTTATCCGCGACGAAGACGAACGCCCACTAACCGAATAATTTTAATAAGATGTTTAAGTATAAATTTTTCAATCTCCTTTTTTTAGGCTTATCTGCATTAAGCATATACAGCTGTAAAGGTCCCACCTTGCTCGAAAAGCCCGCGGGTGCTACAATGCCCGATAGCTTTAGCAAGACTGAGGAAACTGTAGATAGCACCAATATAGCGCAGTTAAACTGGCAGGAATACTTTCAAGATCCTGTGCTTATCTCCCTGATAGACACGGCTCTTAAAAACAACCAAGAGTTAAATATCAGTCTGCAAGAAATTGCCATCCACAAAAATGAGGTTCAAGCCCGTAGAGGCGAGTATCTCCCCTTTGTGGGTTTAAATGCTGGCGCAGGATTGGATAAACCTGGCCGCTATACCAGTAAAGGTGCCAATGATGCCACTACCGATATTGCTCCCGGAACACCCACACCTGATCCTCTTTCAGATTTTTACTTTGGCGCTTTTGCCAGCTGGGAAATCGATATTTGGTCGAAGCTGCACAATGCCAAAGACGCTGCTGCTAAACGCTATTTAGCTAGTATTGAAGGTCAGCGTTTTATGATTACCAATTTGGTAGCGGAAATTGCGCAAGACTATTATGAACTAATAGTTCTTGATCGGCAGTTGGAAATAGTAGAGCAAAACATCACTTTACAAAGTGCTGCTCTTCGTACCGTAAAGCTCCAAAAGGCCTCATCTAAGGTAACTGAGTTAGCGGTAAAGCGTTTTGAAGCGCAACTCTTAAATACCAAGAGTTTGCAATTTGGCATCAAACAAAGTATAACGGAAACAAGCAATCATCTGAACTTCCTATTGGGGCGTTATCCACAAGAAATTCCCCGCAGTCCTAGTTCCTTAGATCTAATTATTCCCGATACCGTGTATGCCGGATTGCCTGCCCAGCTTCTGGCTAACCGCCCCGATATTCGTGCGGCAGAACAAAAAGTACAGGCGGCTAAATTAGATCTCAAGGTGGCGAAGGCGAACTTTTACCCTAGCCTCGACCTTAGTGCCGGTCTCGGTTATCAGGCTTTTAAGCCGAGTTTCCTGCTCAACTCGCCCCAGTCCTTACTCTATAATTTTGCCGGCGATTTAGGCGCTCCTTTAATTAATAGAAGGGCTATAAAAGCAACCTATTACAATGCGAATGCAAAGCAAATTCAGGCCCTGTACGAGTATGAAGCAACGGTTTTACAAGCCTATGTTGAGGTGATTAATGAGCTCAGTAGAATTCAAAATTTACAGTCGAGCTACCTAAATCGGCGGAAGTGAGTGCCCTTAATAGTTCGGTGAAAATATCCAATAGTCTCTTCCAGTCGGCCCGCGCTGATTATATGGAGGTGCTATTAACACAACGTGAAGCGCTACAATCGCGCTTCGAATTAATTGAGACTAAAAAGCAACAGATTGGAGCCATGGTAAATATTTACCGGGCCTTAGGAGGGGGTTGGAAATAAGTATTTTTTCATGATTCTTTGATTGATTAAGGGAGCTCAAGCAATTGATCTCCCTTTTTCTTTGCATCGAAGTGGTTTAATATTAATTGGGCTGAGCCTTTTCAAGTGTAGGCCTTATCTTTAAGCCGTTTAATTTTACCCAAATTTTGCTCGCGCTTGCGCAGATAGCTAAGTCGAGCTTTTAAGCTCCAAAACAAGCATATTCTATAATAAATCATGGCATTTAACATCGTCCTCTTCGAACCAGAAATTCCCAATAATACAGGCAATATCGGCAGACTAAGTCTTGGCTCTGGCTCTAAATTACACTTGGTTAAACCCTTCGGCTTTGAGCTAAACGATGCTCGTTTAAAAAGAGCTGGCCTCGACTATTGGCAACACCTTTCTGTGACCATTTATGAGAGCGTGGCTGACTTTTATGAAAAAAATCCGGCGGGCAATTTTGTTTACCTCTCCAGTCATGGCAAAAAAGACTATTGCGAAATTGACTATACCGACGACATGTTTCTGATTTTCGGAAAAGAGTCTAAAGGGCTCGATGAACATATCCTTCAAGAAAACGTAGAGCGCAGCTATCACATCCCCATTTATAGCGAACATATTCGTAGTTTTAACCTCGCCAATGCGGTGGCCATTGTGGTGTACGAAGGGATACGAAGTCTTAAAACAAAGCTCTAGTTAGTGCCAAACATAACTGTTTTAGGTTTGCATAATTTTTCACTCTCGGTAGATGCCCAGCACTAAGAACTGATCCGAAAGAAGATCGCTATCTTCTATCTTTACGCAGCCTCTTTGCCCAATATCGTCGATAAATTACAATCCCATTCAAGGTGTTAATCTTAATTTAATGCAGACTTTTGTTCACTACTTTTTACATTTTGGCTTTCCCCTCTTTATGGCCGTGGTGTTTTTTAAAAAAGATTGGAAGAAAGTATATCTCATTCTAATTGCCACCATGTTAGTGGACTTAGACCATTTGTTTGCAGACCCTATTTTTCAAGCCAATAGATGCAGCATCAATTTTCACTTTCTGCATAGCTATTATGCCATGCTGCTTTACGTGGTATTGCTTTTCTTCCGGAGGCCTTTTAATATTATTGGTATTGGCTTGCTCTTCCACATGTTTACCGATTATATCGATTGCTTAATGATGTTTTCCCGCTGCCGCGAATGTTTGCAAGACTCTCCTGCCATAGAGCTTTTAAATTGGACGGGGAGATTGCTGGGTTTTTAAAGCTCTATGATTAAGTCCAACCTTTCTTTTGGCTAAATTCGCTTGATTCGTAAGCACTCTTTTTTATCCTAAAACCTAGCTATTGGAACTTGTAACGCTAAAAACATTCGACAATTTAATGGAGGCGCATCTGATTAAGTCGAAACTCGAAAGTGAAGATCTCCCCTGTTTTCTCTTTGATGAAAACATTATGGCACTAAACCCTTTGTACAACTATACAGTTGACGGAATAAAACTTAAGGTTAATAAATTTGACCTTGAAAAAGCTCAAGAAATTTTGAGTGCAATAGATCGTACGCCCATAACAACTAGCGATGATCATGTACTTAGCTGCCCCAAATGTCAGTCGCAAAATCTTCATAACCGTTTTAAATCCATGAAGGGTTTTAAAGGAATAATTTCTGCCATAGTTGCCTTGGCATTGATCGTTTTCCCAATTTATTATGAGCTGTTATACCAATGCAAAGACTGCGGACATAGTTTCAAGCAGGCCTAAATAGGTATTAGCCTTACTTTGTGCCTTCATGCTTAATCTTAGAAGTTTTGAAACGCAGTGATTATATTTAACCCATTAATGCTGCCTAATATCAAAGACTTACGCGACATCCCCTACATGAACTGCATCTCCTGTAACACCGACCACAACTCTAATTTCTGCCCTAATTGCGGTGAAAAAGCCGGTATTAAAAAGATCACTTTTAGGTCTATTGCTACCGACAGCTTTAGCAGTATAACCACCATGGATAAGGGCTTTTTGTTTAACCTTAAAATGCTTCTTCTTAACCCCAGGTCTATTACTATCGAGTATATTCTCGGTAAACGAAAAGGGATATTAAACCCCATTTCCTTCTTAATTCTCTCGGTTTCCCTCTATTTAATTTTGGAAGGCCTTTTAAAAGTGCCCAAAGAGATAGGCAGCGAAAACAAAGTCCCTGAAACTTACATGGGACAAGTGGCCTTTACGGGAGGACTATACCTCCACAAGTACTTCAAGTATTTCTGGGTATTAGCAATTATACCCTTAGGCCTCTCTACTCGCTTGCTTTTTGGCAAGTATAATTTTACTGAGCACCTTACAATCAATGCTTTTATTCTCGGACAAGCAACCATGGTGGGACTGCTAGCGCATATTATTTTAAGAACGAATTTGGTTTTTAACCCCTTCGTATATGCGGTATTATTAGTTTTGACTTTTCGAGTCTTTCTCACTAAAAATGAAGGCTTCGAAAGCTTTTTCAAAGCCCTTTTGGTGGTACTTTTTTTTATAATTGAGCTGCTTGCCATTGCTTTGGGCTTGGGAGTTATTTTTATTTAAAATCGCCCCTTAAATAAAGTAAGGTAGATGTGAAATTAGGCATCTGCCAAGGAGCAAAAAAACCTAAACTATTTGTCTGAGCAATACTCACTGCTCTATAATTAGCGCACACTATCAAGTAAAAGAAAGTACTTTTGCCCTTCCAAAAAGTAGTTTAAGTACCGAAATTGATGGGTAAAATTAAACTCTTCTCGCGGAGACAACTAAAAATCCCACTCGATGAAAATACCCGCCAAGTTTCGCATGCTTGTCTTTCCTTTTTTAATGACCTTTTCTATCGGTATCAGCCTTTCCGGTATTCTACTATTTGTGCGAGAAGGTTTCGTGGATGATTTTTTCCAAAAATGGATGTCTAACTTTATTAGCACTTGGCTTATTGTGCTACCAGTGGCATTGGTTGTTATCCCAATTGTAAATAGAATCACTGATGCCATTGTAGAAAAACAGTAGGCAGCTCACCATTTTTCGCATTTATAACTTATCGAAGAACTCTATACCCTTATGTCTCTTACTGAATCTAAAAGCCTCACATTTGCATCGCACACGATTTAATTTTGTGCGATTAAAAAACAGGCCTTATGGCAAAAGCAGATCAAACCAATCACGTACAGAATATATTTCGCATTGTACTCGCGCTTTTTATGATTTTTGCGGGCTTCAGTCATCTCACCTTTAACCGCATCGATTTTCAAGCCCAAGTTCCCGACTGGCTGCCAATGACTAAAGACCTGGTGGTGATTCTTTCAGGAATCTTAGAAATGGCTATTGGCCTCTGCCTTCTCCTTTGGAAAAATCAAAGAGCTCGCATCGGCTGGGCCTTGGCGCTATTCTTCGTCTTAGTTTTCCCTGGAAACATTGCCCAATACCTCGATGGCAAAGATGCCTTTGGTGTTCTCGATTCGGATCGTGCCCGACTGATTCGCCTATTCTTCCAACCCCTTTTAATCGTTTGGGCAGTTTGGTCTACCGGTGCATGGAAAGCATGGTCTAACTCAAAAAATAGCGAAGCATGAAAAAACAAAATCCATTAAAACTCGAGCAACAAATTTGCTTCCCCATATATTCTGTTTCACGCCTAATTACCAAGGCCTACAAGCCACATCTCGAAAAAATGGGCCTCACGTATCCCCAATACCTCGTGCTTTTAGTGCTTTGGGAACACATAGAGTTGTCGGTCAATCAAATTGGAGAAAAGCTAATGCTCAACACCAACACGCTTTCCCCGCTGATTAAGCGCATGGAAAAAACCGGTCTGCTACAGCGCAATCGCTCTGAAAAAGATGAGCGCACGGTAATGGTAAGCCTCACCGAAAAAGGCCTATCTTATCAGTCAGAGGCCATGCCCATTCCCGAAAAATTGCTGCACTCACTCCTTTCGGAAGAAGTGCAACTTACCGAAGTGATGCTTTTGAAAGACACCCTCGATAAATGGATCACAATCCTATCTAAAAAACCTGAAAATCAATCTAATAATTTATAAAATCAAATACATGAAAGCTTTACAAATCACACAATATGGTGTAATCAGCGAAAGCTTGGCCATTAAAACTATTGCTAAACCTAGCCTACAAAATAAAGACGTATTAATTGCGGTAAAAGCCGCTTCCCTAAACCCCATCGACTATAAAATTGTGGGCGGTTATTTAAAAGAAATGATCGCTTTAGACTTACCCGCCACCATCGCCTACGATGTGAGTGGAGTAATCGTTGAAAAAGGCAGTGAGGTAGAAAGTTTTGAAATTGGTGACGAGGTCTATGCCCGCGTACCACAAGAACAAATGGGTACCGTAGCCGAGTTTGTTGCAGTCAATAGCGAAGTAATCGCCTTAAAGCCCAGCAACCTTTCTTTTGAAGAAGCCTCTGCCTTGCCTTTAGCGGGGTTAACCGCCATTCAGGCCTTGGAAAGAGTGGGAATTAAAAAAGACGACCGCGTATTAATTCACGCGGGTTCTGGCGGCGTGGGTAGCTTCGCTATTCAGTATGCCAAACACAAAGGGGCTATCGTTTACACCACTACTAGCACTAAAAATGTAGACTGGGTAAAGGCGCTAGGCGCAGATCGGGTAATCGATTATAAAAAAGAAAATTATAAAGAAGTCGCTAATAAGCTAGATATCGTTTTCGATACCCTGGGAGGCGATTATACCCTCGATGCTTTTGAAATAATCAAGGAAGGAGGCAAAGTAAGTTCCATTGCTGGCTCTGCTCCCGACGAGGAAACAGCGCAAATGATGGGTATGAAAGATTATCAATTACCCGAACATTTAGCGGCTTTAATTCAAAAGAAATCGGCAGTTTACAAACTGACCTGGATGCAGCCTAATGGTGAACAGTTACAATTAATTAAAAGCCTGGTAGAAGCCGGAACAATCAAGCCTATTATCGACTTAATTTATCCTTTTGAAAAAGGAGTGGAAGCCTACGAGCATCTAGCCACCGGCCATGCTCAGGGAAAAGTAATTATCAGCTTTTCTGCTCATTCTTAAAAAACGTTTATGCAAACAAGTCAAACTATCCTATTAAAAAAGCGCCCCAAAGGCAAGCCAAGTCTAGAAGATTTCGAGTTTACCCACACCGAAATCCCCACCTTAAAAGAAGGTGAGGTTTTACTCAAATCGCTTTACCTTTCGGTAGATCCGTATTTAAGAGGCCGCATGAGTAATGCTCCCTCCTATATCGCTCCCTTCGAAGTGGGGCAAGCCCTAGAGTCGGGTATTGTGGCCGAAGTTTTAGAGTCAAAAGCAGCAGGCCTTAGAGCTGGCGATTATGTTTTTGGCGCTTTAGCCTGGAAGGAAGTGCAAGTAAAAGACGCGCACAAACTCACTAAGGTCGATCCTAAAATAGCACCCCTTTCCGCCTATTTAGGCGTTTTGGGCTTAACTGGCCTCACCGCTTACTTAGGGATGATGGAAATTGGCAAGCCTAAAAAAGGAGAAACGCTTTTGGTTTCGGGTGCCGCTGGTGCCGTGGGCAGTATCGTGGGACAAATTGGAAAGATTCTCGGTATGCATGTGGTAGGTATTGCGGGTAGCGATGAAAAACTAGCGCTAATGCAATCAAAATTCGGTTTCGATGCAGGCATCAATTACAAGACTACCAAAAACATGCGCGAGGCCATCGCTAAGGCCTGTCCCACTGGTGTAGATGTGTACTTTGATAATGTAGGCGGTGAAATATCAGAAGCGGTACTATTTAATATTAACAAGTTTTCCCGCACGATAAACTGCGGCGCCATTTCCGTGTATAATAATACCGAAGCCCCCAAAAGCATTAGCGTACAGTCTTTCCTAGTAAAGAAAAGTTCTTTAATGCAAGGTTTCGTGGTATTCGATTATGCCAATAAACACGCCGCGGCGATACAAAAGCTTGCTGCTTGGATGAAGGAAGGAAAATTAACCTATACGGAAACCATTAGAGAAGGATTTGATCAAGTGCCGCAGGCTTTCTTAGACCTTTTCGAAGGATTGAACCAAGGGAAAATGGTCGTGAAATTATAAATGAAAATAAAATAAACATGAGAAACTTTGAATTTAAAAATCCGACCAAAATCATTTTTGGAAAGGATCAGATTAAAAGTATAAAAAATGAAATTCCCGCCCAGGCCAAGGTACTTATGCTGTACGGCGGCGGAAGCATTAAGAAGAACGGTATTTACGAGCAAGTAAAAGCCGCTTTGGCCGATCATCAAGTAATAGAGTTTGGCGGCATTCCCGCCAATCCCGAATACGAGGTTTTACTAAAAGCCTTAGACCTAATTAAAAAAGAAAACATCGGCTACCTATTAGCCGTAGGTGGCGGTTCGGTAATCGATGGCACCAAATTTCTTTCTTCTGCCGCACTTTACGATGGGGCCGAACCTTGGGATATCCTTAAAAACAAAATCCCTACCCTGAAAGGTATGCCCTTTGGCACGGTACTGACCCTACCCGCTACTGGTTCAGAAATGAACTCAGGAGCGGTAATTACCCGCGCGGAAACCAAAGAAAAGTTTACCATGGGTGGAGCGGGATTATTTCCTCAATTCTCAGTTTTAGATCCGCAAGTAGTAGCCTCTATTCCTCCACGGCAGCTGGCCAATGGCATCACCGATGCCTTTAATCACGTTTTGGAGCAATACCTCACATATCCGGCTCAGGCTCATTTACAAGATCGTATTGCCGAGGGCATTTTACAAACCCTAATTGAAATTGCACCCAAAATAATGGCCGACCCGAGCGATTATGAGGCTGCCTCTAACTTTATGTGGTCTTGCACGATGGCCTTAAACGGTTTAATTCAAAAAGGCGTTCCCACCGACTGGGCTGTGCACGCTATGGGTCATGAGCTTACCGCCCTTTTCGGCATTGATCATGCCCGTACCTTGGCGATCATCGGGCCACGCCACTACGAGTATAATTTCGAAACGAAGAAAGAAAAACTAGCGCAATACGCCGAGCGTGTGTGGAATATCAAGGATGGCAGTGTAGACGAAAAAGCCACCGCCGCTATTAAACGCACCGAAGCCTTTTTCCAAAACCTTGGCATCGATACCAAACTATCGGCCTATACCAAAGATTACGAAGGTACGGCCGAAGAAATCGGCAAACGCTTCAAAGAGCGCGGCTGGGAAGGCCTAGGCGAGCACCAAAAACTCACTTCCGTAGATGCGGAAAAAATTGTGAAGTTGGCGTATTAATGCCTTTTTGCGATGAATATAGAAGCCCGTGACGAAAGTTGCGGGCTTTTGACTTTGTAAACAAACTTGCCTAAGGGAGGAAATAAGCCCTTGGAAGCCAAATTTGTATCAATAATGGCAATGGGTTTCCATGAATGAACCTCAAAATCTTTTTGGTAGGTCTCGAAGGCCATTCCGCCACTGGCAAAAATGCTCTGGTTAGACCAAATTTCGTGGCTGTTTTTCAATCCTTTCTACTCAATTCCCTTTTGCAAATAACCATAGCCAAGTGGGATTCTAGAAATAACACTAAAACCCCTCCGCTATGCCTTTCGCAGGCTAATCCTAGTTGGCAATTTCAATAGCCAGTCGATAAAAAAGGTCGCATCAAGCTCTTTCATCCTAATCTGCAAGCTTATCCGTTTTAAAACTAAGGGCCTGATTTAATTTTATTCCACCCTTTACGAGGCTTCCAAATAATGACATGTGATTGTGTTTTATTAGCTAATATCTGCCTCAATAATTCAAATACCATTCAAAATGATCCTGCAAGATTTTTTGCTTCTCAGTTCTAACAACCTCCAAAAAAGCTTTACTCACCGGAGATAGTTTTTTACCCTTCAGCCAAATCAAACGCCACTGTGTTTTTAAGGGCAGGCCTTCTTCTTCATAAATATGCATCTGCCCATCGAGCAGCTCGCTTTTAATGCCAATTAGGGGCATTATAGAATATCCCAAACCCGCAATTACCGCCTGCTTTACCGCCTCATTAGAAGTGAGCTCCATGCGCTTGCGCTGATTGCCTTCGCGGTTATGAAAATACGTCTCCATTGCTGCCCGCGTGGCCGATCCTTCCTCACGGTAAATTAAGGCTTGATTTTCATCGCGTTGAGATTGATGGCCTACCAAATAGAGCTTATTATCAATTAGCAACTCTTCTTCAATGTTTAACTTTTCGGGGATTACCGAAACCAAGGCAAAATCTGTTTCATTCTGCTTCAAACTTTCAATCACCTTGGTTTTATTGGTCACATCAAGTACTAAGTCGATACCCGTATTCTTCTTTAAAAAATCAGTCAAAAAATAAGGTATCACGTACTTTCCCGTAGAAGCGCAAGATATTGTAAGCTTGCCCGTCATAATACCTTCATAGGCTTGGGTTTTATAACTGATTTGCTCCAGTTCCTCTACCACACGGCGCGCCATAAGGGCTATTTCTTCCCCAAATTCAGTAACATACAATTGCCGACCGATCACCTCTGTAAGAGGGATGTTAAATTGATCTTGCAATTTTTTAAGCTGAATAGACACGGCTGGCTGGGTCATAAAGAGCTCTTCCGAGGCTTTGGTAACACTGCGCGTCTGCACTACTCTCAAAAAAACCTGCAGCTGATGAATACTTATATTCATAACAAATGTTTATGGATACAATAATAAACATAAATATAAATTTATGGATGCATTTTCGAAACTTTGCTCCGCTTTAAACCACCCATAGCAATGACACAAAACATACTTGTTTTACTTGTTCTTTTATCTCCCTTAGTTTTTATTCTGACCGCCGTTAGCTCCTGGTTTCAGCCGGGCAAGCGCCCATTATTCATTAAAAAACTAAGTGTTAGCGCTAGTATTATTAGCCTAGCAATTGCCGCTTTGGGGACCATAGCCCTTCTCCAATATGGTGAAATGGAAACTCCTACTTATGGTATAAATGGCCTCGGTTTCGGTCTGCGCCTAGATGCCTTAAGCCTTTTAATGTTTAGCATGATTGCCATGTTAGCTTTTATTATTGTGCGCTTTAGCCTTAACTACCTCGACGGTGATGCCCGCCAAGGGGTTTTCATAGGACGACTAGCTGCAACCATAGCCTCCGTGCAACTGCTAGTGCTGGCCGGTAACTTAGCCCTGCTATTTGTGGCTTGGGTTTTAACCAGTATGACTTTACACCGCTTACTCGTTTTTTACCGTGAAAGACCAGGGGCCAGAATTGCCGCTAGAAAAAAGTTTATCATAGCGCGCTTGGGCGACCTCAGCCTATTAGGCGCCATTGTGCTGTTGTTTCAGCAATTCAACACAGGTAATTTAGAGCTTATTTTTCAGGGCATTAAAGACGCACAAGAATCGGGACTTCCCCTGGCTGGCCTAAGAACAGCAGGTATATTCTTAGCCTTAGCCGCTGTGTTAAAGTCTGCACAATTTCCCACCCACGGTTGGTTAGTGGAGGTAATGGAAACCCCTACACCCGTATCCGCTTTGCTTCATGCGGGATTGCTTAACGCAGGTCCTTTTTTAATCATACGTATGGCCTATGTGATGGAAGCTAGCACTACGGCCTCTTTGCTGCTTATTGCGATTGGTGGTTTTACCGCGCTTTTTGCTTCGGTAGTATTCTTAACCCAAACTTCCGTAAAAACGGCCTTAGGCTATTCCAGTGCCGCACACATGGGTTTTAGTTTAATGGTTTGCGGCTTAGGCGTATTTCCCGCGGCCATGCTACACATGGTGGCCCACTCCTTTTACAAGGCCCACTCCTTTTTAGCCACGGGCAGTGTTATCGACTCTATGCGAGCCGCTAAATTTACGGGGACCATCCGCTCTGGAAACCCGCTTCGTATTGCCCTGGGAATTTTAATGGGTTTTGGTGTGTATATCGCTTTTGCTTTTGCCTGGGGGCTAAACCCGAAAACAGAATTGCCTTTGCTCGCTATTGGCGCCATTATCAGCTTAGGTTTGGCTCGTCTTTTTACCAGCGCCCTCGACTCTACTGGTAGTCCGAAACTATTTCTACGTGCTAGCCTGCTCTCTGTTATTGTAACTGCTTCTTTCTTCACTTTAGAGTCAGGAGCCCATTTCTTACTGGCTTCGCAATTGCCCCAACTAGCCCTACCTAGTCTAAGCGAAACAATATTAATAAGCGTACTATTAAGCGCCTTTGCTACCGTTATCTTCATCCAAATTTTGTCACCCTTTTTAGCCGATAAGCCCGCCTACCGCGCTTTAGCTATTCACTTGAGAAACGGTTTGTATATGAATACCCTTTTCGACCGTTTGGTGCGCGGGCTTTATACCCAAGGTGCGCATGGTCAAGCCAAGATGCGTAGCAACGATGGCTCTTCTACTCATGAAGAAAGTACTAAAAACCAGCTTTTTGCTAAGCGCTCAGCATAAGTTATCGATTGTCTAAATCTTTAAAACAAGAATTAAAATGGCTTTAATCAACACCAGCAAGGAGCGTCATCTTGACGAGAATAAAATTGAAAAAGGGATACTTCTAGATAGTATGCGTAAGGCCTGCAAAAAGATTGCACCAGTATGGCCTCTCGAAAACTTTGTGGCCGTAAACCCTTATCTAGGGCATAGCTCCAAAAAATTTGAAAACGTTGCCCAAGAGCTAGCCGCAGCTGGTGGTATACAAATGACTTTACCCCTCGCCTTTTATCTGCAAAAGCTAAAGGAAGGAAAATTAGCAGAGGAAGATCTTGAAGCCTGTCTGCGTAAGCATGAGCAAAACACCTCTGTCTCCAAATTTATCCGCAACTTGGAAAACGCTACCGAGCCCGAACAAAGCAATAGCATTTTCACCTTGGCAGATATTGCTAGCGACAGCGAGAGTAAAGACTGGAATCGTTTTATGACCGCCCGCATCTCCGTTTGGGCCGCCTCTTATTTCGATAAAGGACAAGCCTCTTGGTCGGCGGCCAATAAAAACCTAAGTCCCTTTGCCGCTTGGAAGCAAGAAGCCTCGGTAGACCGCAGCCCCGAGTTAAATGGCTTAACTGGTTTTAGGCACTTTGTGAAAGCATTACCCGAAGACCCCTTTACTGCGGTACAAATAGCTCTTGGTCGATTAGGGCTTCCCGAAAAAGCGCTCAGCTTGTATCTACACCGAGTATTATTGCGCCTTGGTGGTTGGTCGGCTTATGCGGCACGCCTCGACTGGGACAATGAGCTTTACGGCGGCGATGACGGCCAATTATTAGAATTTTTAGCCGTGCTTATTTGTTGGGAAGCGGCTCTACTACAGAGTCTAGATAGCCCAAAACTGCGTGCTCAATGGCAAAAAGCCATAAAAGGATTATCCGAAGCAGGCTTGCAGAAAAACATCAATCAGCAGCTGCAAAACAAGTTGATTTTACAAGAAGCCTATGATCTTTCGGCGCAACAAGATATTGTGCGCAAATTTCAAAGTCATAAAGCCGAGAAGAAGCACGATCAGAAGCAGGCAAAAGCACAAGCTATATTCTGTATAGATGTGCGCTCAGAAGTGTACCGCAGAAATCTAGAGTTGGTAGATAATACTATTGAAACCCTCGGGTTTGCAGGTTTCTTTGCCTTCCCCATAAAATATGTTCCCCTCGGTCATACCGATGGTGAAGCGCAGTGTCCGGTACTGCTAACCACGGGGCCAACCATCAAAGAGAGTCTCGCTTCCGCAGATGAAAACAAAAAAGCATTAGAGTTTAGATTACTGCACCGTCAAATTCGTCAAGTTTGGAAAACCTTTAAATCGGGTGCCATTAGCAATTTTAGCTTCGTAAGTCCCATGGGGCTTTCCTACCTACCGAAATTGTTTACCGACTCTTTCGGTCTTACCCGCCCGGTAGCCAACCCTAATGATGTGGGCATGAAAAAAGCTAGCATCAAGAAAAAGACAATTAGTTTAACTACCGAAAGTTGGCAAGACGAAACCGCGGGTATTCCTTTGGGCCAGCAAATTAGCATGGCCAAAAACGCCTTAAACGCGATGTCGCTGACAGAGAACTTCGCCCAATTTGTTCTCATTGTGGGCCACGGTTCTAGCATGGTAAACAACCCTCATGCTACGGGTTACGATTGTGGTGCTTGCGGAGGCCATACTGGAGAAGCCAATGCCCGCGTGGCAGCAGCAGTGTTAAACAATACTGCGGTTAGAACGGCGCTACAAAAGGAGGCCATTCACATCCCCAACAATACTGTTTTCTTAGCATGCTTACACGATACTACCACCGATGAAGTTTTGATTTACAACGAAAGTGATGTTCTGTCCAGCAGTGAAAAAGCCTTAGCCGAACTAAAACAGTCTTTATTATTAGCGGGGAAATCCGCACGCACCGAGCGCTCTTTGCGCTTAAATAGCGATAGCAGCAACACCGAAAAAGCCATACTGGGCCGCAGTAAAGATTGGAGTCAGATCCGTCCCGAATGGGGCTTAGCCGGCTGCTCTGCTTTTGTAGTAGCCCCACGCGAGCGCACTAAAGGAATAAACTTAGAAGGGAAGTCTTTCTTACATTCCTATAACTGGAAAAAAGACGAAGGCTTCTCTATTTTAGAGCTTATCATGACCGCTCCAATGGTTGTAACCAGCTGGATTAACCTGCAATATTATGGCTCGGCCGTTGACAATAAACAATATGGCTCTGGCAATAAAACGCTCCACAATGTTACCGCAGGCTTGGGTGTTTTAGAAGGTTACTCAGGCGACCTACGCGTTGGTCTACCTTTTCAGGCGGTGCACGATGGCGATAAATACCAACACGAACCGCAAAGGTTACAAGTAGTAATTAAGGCGCCCATCGAAGCGATGAACAACATTTTAAAGAAACACCAATCCGTGCGCGACCTTTGCGATAATGGCTGGATTTACCTTTTAGCTATGGATGAAAGCGGACAGGTTTCACATCGCTACACCGGCGATTTAAAATGGGAAAAAATTAAAGCCCTGGCTGCATAAAAGGAGTATATTTTTATTGAATAAGAAGAGGCTGTCTGAAAGGACGGCCTTTTTGTTAGACTAAAAATAGATCGCAAGGGACTTATATTCTTATCTTCCACTCTTGTAAGATAAGCCCTTCTTTGAAAATGAAACTACTACCAGTCCTCCTTAATTCCACCGAAACCAATTACCGCTCAAGGTTTAACGAAAAACTCTTGAAGAGCAAAGTTAGCGAGCTTAATAAGCAGGGTACTTTAAGTTTGAAAGGACGCCTTACAAGCGAGCATAGCTTTAGTGTTTATGATACGTGGAACGTTGTGGGTTGGAATATGCCAGGCTTAAAAAGAAAAGCCGCTTATTTAATGGGCAGTATCACCCAAGAAATAGACGGGCCGAGGGTAAATCTTAAAGTAAAACCCAATGCCATATTACCGGTTTTTGGGATAGTTTCAAGTCTCGCTGGATTCATTCTTACTTTAGTATCTTTTACAAAGGGCTTCGAGTCAATGTTTCTTTTTAGTATCGGCCTTTGCTTCTTGGCCCTTGGTATTATCTACTACTTACTAGGCCGTTTTTTAAGAAGCCGCTTATTACGCAAACTTGTACAGTATTTAGATTTAAAACTGGTTTAAGACTTCCCAATAATACTGTAAATAGACTCTTTTGGAGAACGTAAATGACTAGAGAAAAACAACTTGAATTTTGTTCGGTTTGCTTAAATCGAAAAATGAGTTTACAAAAAGGAACTCTCTGCGGCCTAACGAACGACTATGCTCAATTTGTCGAAAGCTGCCCCGATTTTAAAGAGGATTTAGAAGAGATTAATAACAAGCTTATTCGTGAATTAGACCGCAGCGGTAACCCTAAAGCTTCAAAATCCATAGATCCAAAGAAAAACAAAGAACAAGGGGCTCTTTTTCTTTTTATTGGCATTACAGCTATGCTCTTTAGCTTCGTAAATGCTAGCCACATTGGCTTTTTTGTTATTCCTTTTGGCGCTAGAACTTTAAACAAAGGCTGGGAGCAAGAAAAAATTCTTGCCAAAAAAGACGCTTTGGATAATAAAAAAGAGAGATAAGTTTTAGCCATATTCTTATCTAAAGACGCGCTAAAGCAAACCCTTCTCCTCCAAAACCGCTCTTAATTTATTATGATCTTCCCAAAAGCGATTTTTAATCTTCTGCGTCAGTTTTTGGTATTCGGGTAACTTGTGCAAAGAAGCCATCAATGGATCATCCTCTAAAAGTAAAAACCAATACTGAAAATTATGCTGCTCAGAAAACTCCGCTAATTCTTTTAAAGCCAATTCGTTTTTTTGCTGATAGGCATAATTCACAGCAAGACTCGCGCTTCTGTAAATCGACTCATCTTGCGCACAGTAATCAGAGTAAGACTGCATAAAGCGCTCTGCTGCTTCTACCTTGCCCAGCTTCCGATATACAAAGGCAACTTTAGCATCCTCGTGTTCATAGAGTTTTAGCTTTTGGGACTCCCTGATACTTACCAGCTTTTCAAAATAGAAAAAGGCGCTGTCCCATTTTTCTTGAGCGTAATAAACTTTAGCTAAATCTTGTAAAATATCCAGTCGGGAAGTGTCTTTTTGCCACTCCTTTTCCATTAAATTTTGTGTACGCAACCAATTGCCATCTTGCGCAAAGCGAATAAATATTTTAAGATGTGGCGCGTAATAATTTTCAGGATAATAGCTTAAAGAGCGGTTCACAAAATCATAGGCTTCCTTAAAAAAGCCCGCCTGCACCAAGGCATTGCTAAGCTGCAAGTAACTATAACTACTCGTAATGGAATCTTTGGCCATCACCTCCAATTGAATTCCCTTTAAAGCATATTGCAAATACTTTGCGGTATTGGGCACGCGAAAAGCATAGAAATCGGAAAGCATTTGTATGGCCGAAGCAGAGTTTGGATTGTACTCGAGAGCTTTTTCTAAATGCGGCAGCGCTAGTCTGTTCTCCTTATTTTGCAAATAGTACAACCCCTTGGCAATTAAACTAATGTCCGACTTCGAATCGTATAAAAGCGCCTTATCGGCATAGCGGTTTATTTCATCAACATACTGTTTATCTTGTTGAAAGAGGTCTAAAAAATAATAGGCAATGGCTGTATGCGCATAGGCCAAAGCAAACTGATCATCGTAAACCAAAGCCTGATCAAAAAGAGAAATCGCTTCTTCCAAACCTTCCTTGCTTCGGGTATAATAGGGGTCTAAAGCCTGAAGGTATAAGTCATAGGCCTCCATGCTTTGAGTTGGCCTTTTCTCAATTAGCTCACGTTCTATCGGCCTAACAAAAGCGCTTATGGCTTTCGTTATTTCACGCGCCACATCATTCTGAATCTCAAAAATATCCTTAACCTCGCGCTTATACTGATGCGTCCATACCTGCCGATCCGCGGAAGCGTCAATTAACTGAATGTTGAGCATCACCTTATCGCCCACCTTCTGACCACTACCTTCCACCAAGTAGTTTACATTTAATTCCTTGGCTATTTCAAGAATGGATTTGCCCGAGTTGCGGTATTTCTCGGCCGAAGTGCGACTGATTACGCGCAAGTCTTTAATCTTTTGCAAATTACTCAAGGTAGATTCCATCAAACCATTCACAAAGTAAAGATTGCTAGAATCGCTGCTTTCGTTTTTAAAAGGCAATACCGCAATTGACTTTTCTAAGCTATAGTCGACGCTAGAGGAACGGGGATAAAAAACCAGGCTAGCAATTATTCCTAAGATTATCGCCGAGACCACTAAGAGCCACTTGCGAGATTTTTTAGGCACTTCTACCAAATGCTCCTCCTCTTCCTGCATACCCATTTTTGCTACTTCACCGGGGGGGAAGCCATACTCTTCGCGAAAGCATTTAATAAAATAGGAAACACTGCCAAAGCCCACTTGATAAGAAACTTCTGAAACCGTTAAGGAAGACTCTTGCAGCACATCCATCGCCTTTTTTAATCTCAGCTGGCGGATAAACTGACTGGCGGAAAGCTCCGTTTCATTTTTTATTTTTCGCAAAAGGCTAGAACGACTCATGTTCATGCGCTCTGCTAGTTCAGAAACACCAAAGTTTTCATCGGAAGCATTTTCGAGCACCAAGCTTTCCGCCTGCTCAATAAATTTCTTCCTACTATTTGGAGCTTCTGCCATCTTGATTGTATGATTTCAAAATTAGAATTATTAGCCCTAGCAGAAGACAAATTATCGCTATAAAAAATGTTTGACTCCGACGCTTGCCGCATAATTTAAACTTCTGCGCCATAATTTTCATCCGCTTTACAAAGCTTATTAATACTGCTTCATGCCTTATATGCCTTGCTAGGCGGGCTAAACGACTTTTGCTGCAACAATTAAAATCATTTAAATCAACAATTATGGAAAGTCTAAATCTCAAGCAAGTAACAACCGTCTTTAGCCTCTTATTAATGGCTTGGGTGCTGCCCGCATGCTCACAAAATGCAAATAGTGAAACGGAGTCTAGTCTTAGCAAACCATCGGTAGATATACATACTGCCGTTTTATATGGCAATCTGCCTGCGGTAAAAGAACACATCGCTTATGGTACTGATCTTAACCAAAAAGAACCCATGGGCGGCTCTACCCCTTTAATTAGCGCCGCCACTTTTAATAAAATGGCAATCGCCCAAGCTTTAATCGAAGCCGGAGCCGACCTTAGTATTCAAAACAATGATGGTACAAGTGCGCTGCATGCTGCCGCCTTTTTTGGACGGGTAGAGATTGTGCAAATGCTAATCGATGCTAAAGCAGATAAATCTTTAAAGAATAACTTTGGGGCCACCGCCCAAGAATCTATTAGTGGTCCCTTCGCCGAAATGAAACCCATTTACGAAATGATGCAGCAGCAACTAGGCCCCTTAGGTTTGGAACTCGATTTTGCGGAACTCGAAAAAAGCCGTCCCGTAATCGCCATAATGCTACAATAAGTATGGAAAATACTACAAACGAAAGACGTTACGATATCGACTGGTTAAGGGTCATTGCCATTGGCCTCCTACTGGTTTATCACATCGCTATTATTTTTCAGCCTTGGGCAATGTTCATTGGCTTTATTCGAAGCGAAGAACTAATGGAAGGACTTTGGAAACCCATGACCATGCTTAATGTATGGCGTATCCCTCTGCTTTTTTATGTATCGGGAATGGGCCTTTACTTTGCTATGCGGAGACGAAACATAAAAGCTTTGCTTTTAGAGCGTGCACGTAGAATTGGGCTACCCTATATATTCGGAATTTTAGCCATTGTACCGCTGCACTTTTGGGTTTTCCAATCTTATTATAAACAGCCCTTATCCTACATGCCTCATCCCGCTCATTTATGGTTTTTGGGAAACCTGTTAATTTACATTTCTATCCTTTTTCCCTTATTCTTTTACCTCCTGAAAAAAGAAGAGAGTACATTTAAAGTGACCCTTAAACGCCTTATGCAGTCACCCTTGGGGCCAATGTTACTATCCGTGTTTTTTGTGTTAGAAGTTCTACTTGTGAAACCGCCAATATTTGCCCTGTACGCGCAAACCCTGCACGGCTATGCACATGGTTTTCTCGCTTTCTTTTTCGGTTTTCTATTGGTCTATATCGGTCCAACTTTTTGGTCTACCATGCTTAAATGGAAGTGGCTATACCTGGGCTTGGCCTTGGCCATGTATCTCTTGCGATTATTCGTATTTGAAGGCGATTCACCCCTCTATTTAATGGCAATTGAATCAAATTTCTGGATTTTTGGCATTTTTGGCATGGCCTACCGCTATTTAAATAAACCCAGTTCCGCCCTAAGCTACCTCAGCAAAGCGGTGTATCCCGTTTACATTATCCACATGTTGGTACTGTATTTTGGCACCAGTCTTATTCTGCCTTTGGCGCTGCCTATCTTCCTAAAGTTTGTGCTTATTGTGGTTTTCACTTTGCTCACCTGCCTGCTTATTTATGAATTCATTCTTAAACGAATTCGTTTTCTCAGCATCCCGTTTGGTATGAACTGGCGCCCCAAAGCGAGCCGTTCCAAGCAAGAAAAAAACTAGCAAAAAAGGGTATCATTTAATTTATTTGGGCCTGCCCCTCTGGGTCGGGCTATACGCTGCAAGTCCTCGCTCGTACCTCGCTGTGGGCTTTCCGCTGCTATCCCTCAGGCGGGCCGACTACTAGGTGCAAAGCCTATCTTAGCCTACTATATGAGCGGAATATTATGAATTATCACCATTTATGAAGACTAAAAAAATGCTCAAATTCCTTCTCCCCATTGGGGGAATAGTCTCCTTATTTTTCGTGCCTTGGCTTATCGTAAAGGCCTGGCTTATGCCCTTGCCGGATACCGTTCAAGAACAGGTAAATCAGGCCCTCCATTATCATTTCGAAGGTATCGTCGTTTACGTTGACCAATCTGCGCAAGCACCCCAATTTTACGCGGCTGGCTGGCATAATAGAGAAAACAAAATACCCGCCGACCCGCAGGCTTTATTTAAAATTGCTAGTATTGGCAAACTCTACAATGCGGTGGCTATTGCAAAGTTGGTGCATGCACAGCGCTTGTCTTTAAACAAAAGCCTCGCCCATTACCTCCCCGAATTAAAGGGGAGAATTGAAAATGCCGAGAACATCAACTTAAGCATGTTGGTACAGCATCGCAGTGGAATTCCCAACTTCACCAATACGCCAGACTTTTGGACCAAGCCGCCCTCTAGTAGGCAAGATGCGCTCGACCGAGTGCTCGATTTACCCGCTAACTTTCAGCCCGATCAAGATTACGAGTATTCCAATACCAATTACCTACTCCTCGAAATGATTATGGAACGCGTTTTAGGCTTTCCTAGCTTTCAATACATAAAAGAGGAAGTGTTAGAACCTTTACATCTGCAAAACACTTTCTTCTCACTTAAAGAGGTGAATTTGGACCGCCTAATGAGTGGCTATTATGTAGGTATAGAAGAAGATATAAAAAGCGCCGATTACGGCTCTATGATTGCCAGCGCCCAAGATGTTGGAATATTTATACGCGCCTTAAATGATGGTTCTCTTTTTAGAGCGGGAGAACAAGAAGTCTACTCTTCCATTTATGTGTATAATCACACCGGTTTAATTCCCGGCTACCAAAGCATTGCCGAATTTCATCCCGAAATTGACGCAGTAATTATTCAGTTTACGAATACCACCGATTTTGACGGCTATAATTGGAGTCTGTCAGAAATTATCTATCATCGTATTGTCAAAATTGTGAAGAAGAAAATAGCCGAAACAGAATAGACAAATGCTAGTAATAAGAGCGCAAAATTGGAATAAATCCCTTTCGCTAATAAGTGCGATACTAGGCCTTATTTTTAGCTCTTTTTCCTTCGGAAGCCTGCTCGATTATATTTTACTGTATGTATTCGATTGGAAAACATGACTGTTTGAGCCTAAGCCACAAAACTTTTGGCTTTCTGCTCTGGCAAGCATTCCTTTCATTATCGCAGCCAATATTAGTTTTGTAGTTCGCGCCCACAATGGCCTTTTAGAAGCCGGAATTAAACTCCCTTTTAAAAAACGCTTATATCGACGCATCGCTCTTACAATCAAAGATCAGCCTAAGCTTTCCATAGAACAAGGAGAAGACCTGTTTTTTAATCTCTACGCTCGCGGAGCGATGGAATTAGAAATTCTCGTAGATCGAAAACCCAATTCCAGCCCTATTAAAGATACCTTAGAAAATCTTAAAAACAGAGAGTTAAAAGCTTGGTACAGCTAATTAATGGGCATTAAAAAGTGGGCATCTAAGCTTGCTTTAATATCCTGTCTGTGTAAACTCCAAAACTCCCTTGTACCCGCACCAAATACATAGCAGGCTCCAATAATTCTAAATTTAAAGTTAGTTCTTGCTCACCATAGGCCTCTTGCTTTAAGCTTTGTACCAACTGTCCCGCCATGTTGATAATCTGTACTTCTACTGCTCCTTGCGTGCTCTCGGGTAAGCTAACCCAAAACTGATCACGTACCGGATTGGGATAGGTTCTTAGCTCTACCGTGGTGTTATCTATAGGCTCGGCTGCACTGAGGGTTTTCGCCGAAATAGCACTCGTCTGGCAAGCACCAATACTGTCCATTACCCGCAAGAAAACTTGATGATAACTACTATTTCCGTGTATATCGGTCGCTATTAAATCGAGGGCTTGTGCCGCTTCGCCTTTCACTTCCATGCGTAAAGAAAAACCACCGCTATTACCGTTAAGCGTATTGCGCACAGCCAGCATTATTTCATTTTCACCCGACTGTAAATAGGCCAGCGCGGCACTATCTAAAAGGCCAAAACTACGGGTGCTATCACTGCCGTTTTCAAAGTCTGTATCGCCAAAATGAAAACTATGCAAGGAACCAGGGCCAGTAGCCGCAATACCCCAAACATTTTCACGCGCAATTAAATGTCCATTTAGATAGATTTCCATATCGTCATCTACCCGCATCCACAAGCGTAAATCTGACCAGTAATTTCCTTTTAAAATAAACTTCTTGCGGTAAAACTCTACGCCCGAAGCACATTTTATCACTTCCGCGCCCGCTACCGAATCGATGGTTTTCCATGGCTTGGGTTGTCCTACTTGAGCGAAACTCGTAAAGGAGCTTTCGGTGGGTAAAACTTGCGCGCCCGTCCAGGGGAAACTGAGGGCACTAAGGGTAGAAACTAAACTGCTTTTCTCCCAGCTGCCGTCGCTAACTATATTGGTATTAAGACTAGTTTCTAAATCCATCTTAAAACTAAAACCACCCACATTACCCGGGCCGCCATTGCGCACTACTACTAAAATTTCATTGTTTCCCTGAGTAAAATAATGCCCCAAAGGCAAACCATTGATTAAGCCAAAAGGCGTTGTTCCCTGCGGGCCATTAGTATAATTTCCGCTCGCGTCAATTTCAAAAGAATGCACTGCTGCTGCGCCTGTGCGTGGAGCGCCCCAAACATTTTCGCGCGCTAATAATTTACCGTTAATGTAAATCTCCATGTCATCATCTACCGTTACCGCGAAGGTGGCTTTTAAAACATCTCCACTTAGCTGAAGCTCTTTTTTGAAATATTGCACCCGTGAATCGGCCTTTATCACTTGCGATCCCGTTACCGCATCCAAAGAATGCCAGCGGTAAGGCTGACCAATTTCTACTGGCTGATTGTAGGTGCTATCGTGAGGGAAATCGCCCGCTCCCAACCAAGGCCAAGTCATGGCGTTTACCAGAGACGTGTAGCTGCTCTTAAGCCAACTACTATCGGAGCTAAAGGTTAATAAGCCCTCGCCTTCTAAATCGGAACAATCGAAGTTTTCTTCACTCAAATGCAGTTGAATCGAACCGCCGCAATTGTCTTGCATGCTACTAACAAAATCACTGGCTTGCACTTGTAGCTGACCATTGGCATCTAAATAAGCCTTATGCTTTTTCAGGCTAAGATGGGGAGCCAAGGTATCGCTTAAAAACACTTTAAATGTGGCACTATCGCACTGAAAATGGTCGCAAGCATAGAGCATTAAATCTAGCTCCACACTATTTTGCCCCGCTGGTAAGTCGCTACAGTCCAAGCTTTCGCGCGATAGGTAAAGTTTAGTAATACGTTTATCATCCGAGCTACCTGCATCTACCGCTTCCAGGGCGATTTGTGCCAATCCCTGCGCATCTAGGGAAACCGAAACACTTTGCGCTATTGCCTTAGGAGCCACTGCATCGCTGGGAATGAGTTTTAAAAATATTGGCATTTCGCTAAGCGTTAAACTCACGCTATCACGCTGTATGGCTAATATGCTTAAGCGTGCTTGGGTGGAGTCACTTTGCACTTCTGCGAGAATGGCTCGACCCATACCGGCGGTGGTAAAACGGTAATTATTAATCACCCGCGCTCGAGAAGTCGCCGACCAAATGGCGTAGCAAATGCTATCGGTATCGCGGTGACGAAAACGGTAGGCGCGCAAATCGGTATCCGCTAAATATAGTTCGCCTTCAAAAAAGTATTCCTTTAAAATCTGTCGCATACCGCTGAGGTAGAAATACGACTTTTTCGGTTGGTGCTGATTCCACTTTTCTTGCGTTAAGCCACTACTATTATACTGATTAGGATTAGCGGCGTTTACATCACGCAGCATATACATTTGTGCCCGATCGATGCCGGATGCAGCAATTTCCAAAAAGCTCCGCAATAACCATTGCGACTGGACTTCTAACTCATCGTTAGTACCGATGGCGGGGGCGGCTTGTGGGGAGTTGGGATTCGTATCATAACCGAACTCCGAAAGCCAAATTTCCTTGCCCGGCAGCCAAGTATTGCGGTAGTTTACGATACGACGCAACTTTCCTTTCAAATCATCTTCTTCGGGACTAAGCCCTTTGCTGGCATTACTAAACTGTCCGCCACCCGTATTGCTATAATGGTGGAAATTGAGCACGTCGAAAGGAAAGCCACTTTGGCGATTGTACTCCGACCATAAACGTATTCCTTCTACATAGTTTAAATCGAGGGAAGCCAAGCCTGGCAGTACCATTTTCATATTGGGGTCGGCGGCTTTCATGCCGAAGCCAGCCCCTAAAGCTCCTTCGTGCCCGTCACAATCGGCACTGCTCATGGCGGCTAATTCGAAAGGGCTGAAATAACCCTCACGGCCACGCCACCACTTATCGGGTTCATTCCAATTTTCCAAATAATTTATAAAACCTAAGCCCGATTTCGTGCTTTGTCCGGCTCTTAATTTTAAAAAAGACGGTGCCACACTTGTTTGTCCATAGCGCGCCGCAAATTGAAACATATACTCGGCGTGTTCTCTATAGCTTGCCGGATCGGCAGGATCTTTAGCCAAGCGTATCGGCTTAGAGTCATCGTTTAAGCTATCGCGAATATGTGGCGGACTGCCTTGCAAGCAGGGAGCAATCTCTACTCCACTTTGAACGAGCTGTCCGTAATAATCGTCAAAATTCCAAGTACTCACATAAGAAGGCGCGAAGGCGTATTCACTCTGCGGAAAACCAGTATAGCCCGCCTGCCCATTACCTTCATCCCAGTCCCAGCGGTGATATTCGCGCAAAGTACCTGCAGCAGTGCTGAGCATGTTTTTAGGATCATCAACAAAACCGTTAATACCCATCAGCTGGCCCATGGTCACCTGCGCTGGATTTTGCGCCAAGGGAATTTGCGTTTTACGAGTCCCAAGAGCCGTTCCGTACAACACAATCTCATTAATGGCCGCCTGCGGGTGACGGAAATCGAGGCGCAAAAACTTAAACGTATCTTGAATAGGAAATGCCTGCCACTGATTATAACGGTCGGTCACCAAGTTGCCTAGAAACACCCAAGCTGAAGGATCGCCAGCATACACACGAATCGTATCCTTACCATTGGAATCGTAATACCATAAATCCTCTAGGGCATAGTCTTCAAAAAGCTTTATTAAAATCGAAGCCGGATTGTAAATCGGATTATAAGTCTGATCGAATTTGCTAGTAACTGCACCACCCTGTCCCGCGCGTGGATCCCCAGCTAAAACCTGCTCGTCCACCAAATGGTTGGCATCACCCCTAATTCCTAGGTTTACGATGTTAGAATCGCTTAATGTGACTTTATTTTGCGCGTTCAGCCCCCCTACTAAGGAAAAACCAAAAAACAGGAAATAGAAAATTTTGGAGCTAAAAAAGCTAGAAACTAGTCGATAATAATTTCTCATGCGGAATTCGTTTGATTGGTGGATACGCTTATAAGGCTCTCATAATCTAGGCATTATGTATTGTTTATCCTAGCCTAAAAACCGTTCATCGAGAAATTAGTGTCGTTTATCGAAAAAACACTTCGTTTAACGGTTTATAAATCCTAGCGTGGGCTGTTTGTTTTTTGGGCCTGCCCCTGCGGGTCGGGCTATCCGCTGCAAGTCCTCGCTCGTACCTTGCTGTGGGCTTTTCGCTACTATCCCTCAGGCGGGGTTCTCGGTAAAACCAAAGGAACAATACTTAAAGGGAGAAAGGAAAATAAACGACAATACACTAAAAGTGGATAGATTTGATTAACGATTTTACTCAATGATAAAATTTTAACCATTTGTATCATCTGGAAGTCTATGATGCTCTAAGTATTCTTTAACCATCTCATCAGTTATATTTCCCGTACTTCAACAGCCAAAGCCTATTGCTCAAAAATACCACCTCCAATAACGCTTTTTCAATTCGGGAAACTCTTTTTGCAATTTGCGGGAAATTCGTCCTTTTAGTTTTTTCACCAAATCACTAACTGAACTAGGGGGTCAATCGCTCAACGTGCGTATGAATATGATCACTTGTTACAACTAGTTTTAATTGCTCAGCATCACAAATATGTATTAGCAAAGTACGACACCTTATTTTAATGTTTCCTTGAAGAACCAAGTAAACCGTCAAACGTATAACAGAATGTCCATTAGATCACTGTTCTTCCATAAACTCAATTAAGCTTTTTAGAATCTGAAACGAATTGCACTGAAAGTGTGTAGTTTTAACTGTTACATGAGACCTATAAACTTCTTTATTCTCCTTCAAAGCAAAAATAGTTTTATAATTGATCCACTTTTATTATTTTTCTTATTGCGCTTTGTTTGTTGTTTACCACTTTAAGGTAATAAACCCCAGGCTTCAAGGCTGATGTGTTTATTTTTTTAGTAAAACGATTATTCTCGACTAAAGTTTGATCTTCTAACAATAGGCTACCTTTTGTGTCAAAAATGTAAAATGACACTTTAGGTGTTGTCATATCAAACAATATCCATTCAATTAGTAATTCCTTATTTAATGGATTCGGAAAGACTTTTAAATCTGTATATATTTTACTTTCATGAATAGATAAACCTTTTAAACTAAAACACCTAGATGTATCAAAACAGCCGTTCTGGCCCACGATAACAGCATAATGCCTACTATCAGAAGGTAAATACCCTTGATTGGTTTCTCCTACTATTTTGATATAGTTACTATCACAATCTAACCATTGGTAGGTAGCATTTAAAGCAGATGAATAAAGCATGCTGCCGCTTTGATAAACTCCTGTATCTACAGATAAAACTGATAGATTAATATTCTGAGACGCGATACCACAGCTATTCTGCAGTGTGACCGTTAAAACACCTGCTGTACTTGCTACCAGGGTGGCGATGCTATCTGAAACAGAAAGGGTGCCAATTCCTGTGAAAGTCCAATTATATTGATTAACACCTATAGTACTGCGAATGCTATAATAAACTGTATCACCAATACAAATAGTATCTGGACCCTGAATCTGGGCTGGTTGACTGGGTATGCTACTAACTACTATCGCCTTAGTC
>CAXBOS010000007.1:0-192437 GCA_963977415.1 uncultured Schleiferiaceae bacterium
GAATCTTCAAAGAGATTTCATTGATTAATTGCGCGACTCCCATGATTGATTCTCCTAAAACCAAAAAGACCCTGAATCAAGTTCAGGGTGACCGTCCCTTTTATATTCATTCAAGGCGCGGCAATATCTATTGTAAGGGTCATGCTGAACTCGTTTCAGCATCTCATTAATTGAAAATCTCAAAAAAAAACCGCAATCCGTCCTTATCAAGCTCATCCGACTTTTAATTGTAGAACCAGTCGTGTCACCCTTTCAGGGTTTGGTTAAAATATCAAAACCAGATTTCTACTATAATGTCATCCCTTCGGGATTTATGATAGAGTATTACCAATAGACAGGAATCTTCAAAGAGATTTCATTGATTAATTGCGCGACTCCCATGATTGATTCTCCCATAAAAAAATAAATTACCGTTTGTAACCAAGGATTGAAAGGACGATCTCAGGAACTCCTCTGAAAGAGGACGAGCGTACGTATCAAAAAAAGGAATCTAAAATATCTTGGGAAGGCTTACTACATTGATAAAGAAGATTAAAAAACGGAATCCAAAAATGAATCTGTCGTGGCTAAACATTTAAGCATGTCAGGTCATTAAAAAACGAATACACTCACCCCACGCATCTGGCGAAAGCCACAAAAGGGCCCAAACAAAAAAGGCGCCCCTAATGGAGCGCCTTTGAATGGTTTTATAATTAAAGCTTTACGCCTCTTTTTCTTTCCGTTTCCATCAAAAATATTTTTCTTAAACGGATAGAGTTAGGAGTAACCTCTACATACTCGTCCCCTTGGATGTATTCCAAAGCTTCTTCTAAAGAAAATTCAGTGTGTGGAGCGATACGCATTTTATCATCGGCACCAGAAGAACGCATGTTACTCATTTTCTTGGCCTTGGTAATGTTAATGGTAAGATCACCAGGACGGTTGTTCTCGCCAATTACTTGACCTTCATAAATTTCAGAGTTTGGCGCTACGAAAAAGCGACCGCGATCTTGTAAGTTATTGATTGAGTAAGGGATAGCCTTACCAGTTTCCAAAGAAATTAAAGAACCATTCTGACGTCCTGGAATCTCTCCTTTAAAAGGTTGGTAATCCTTAAAGCGATGCGACATAACGGCCTCACCTGCGGTAGCGGTCATTAAGTAACTTCTTAAACCGATAATTCCACGCGAAGGAATTTCGAACTCTAAGTGCATACGGTCGCCTTTTGGTACCATTTGCGTCATCTCACCTTTACGTTGTGTAACAGCTTCAATGGCTTTACCGCTTACGTTTTCAGGTAGATCGATAGTCAATTCTTCTACTGGCTCATGCTTACGACCATCCACTTCACGGAAGATCACCTGCGGTTGACCAATTTGTAATTCGTAACCTTCACGACGCATAGTTTCGATAAGAACAGAAAGGTGTAATACCCCACGTCCGAAAACTCTAAAGCTATCTGCCGTACCTGCACTTTCCACTCGTAAGGCCAAGTTTTTCTCAAGCTCTTTCATTAAACGATCGTTCAGGTGACGAGAGGTAACAAATTTACCTTCCTTACCGAAGAACGGAGAATCGTTAATAGTGAAAAGCATACTCATGGTAGGCTTGTCGATATTTATAGTTGGCAAAGCTTCTGGATTTTCGGCATCAGCGATGGTATCACCAATTTCAAAACCTTCGATCCCAGTAATAGCGCAAATTTCTCCGCTTTCTACTTTAGCTGCTTTACGTTTTTCGAAACCGTCGAAAATAAATAAATCTTTTATTCTTGATTTCACCTTAGTGCCATCACGCTTTACTAAGGTAATTTGCTGGTTAGGCATTACGCTTCCGCGGTGCACTCTACCAATCGCAATTCTTCCGATATAAGAAGAAAAGTCTAAGCTAGTGATAAGCATTTGGGTAGTTCCTGCATTAGGAACGGGTGCCGGAATATTGGCTACGATACAATCTAAAAGCGGATTGATATTATCGGTAGGCTTCTTCCAATCTTCACTCATCCAGCCGTTTTTCGCACTACCATAAATGGTGGGGAAATTAAGCTGATCTTCGCTCGCCTCTAAGGCAAACATTAAATCGAAAACCATTTCATGTACTTCGTCTGGCGTACAGTTTGGCTTATCTACTTTATTAATTACAACAATAGGCTTCAGTCCTAACTCAAGGGCTTTACCTAAAACAAAACGTGTTTGTGGCATGGGGCCTTCAAAAGCATCTACTAGAAGTACAACGCCATCGGCCATATTCAATACACGCTCAACCTCTCCACCAAAGTCACTGTGACCAGGAGTATCGAGGATATTAATCTTAACATCTTTGTATTGAACGGAAACGTTTTTTGATAGAATGGTAATTCCTCTTTCTTTTTCGAGGTCGTTACTATCCATTACTAACTCTCCGGGGGTTTCGTGATCAGCAAAGGTTTTACAGGCTAGTAGCATTTTGTCTACTAAAGTGGTTTTGCCGTGATCAACGTGGGCAATAATTGCTATGTTTCGCAAATTCATAATTAAGCTCCTAAAATGGGCGGCAAAGCTACGGAGCTTAAATGCTTTTTTTAGAAATTATTTACGATAATACAATTTTACGTGTAATCGCCTGACCTTTACTACTTAACCGCATCAGGTAGATACCCTTAGCTAAATCATTTAAAGGTAGTACAGCATTGTCTTTGCTCACTGTTCGCACCTTCTCTTTTTGTCCAGTTAGATTGTAAATTTCCACCAAAATATTTTCGGATGGAACCCCAGAAAAGTGCAAAGTTCCCTTATTTATAAAAAAATTAATGCCTTCAAGGCTTTTATTTTGTCGTAAACTGAGTCCAGTTTGACTTGCATTGAGTGCTAAAGTGCGTGCTTGTGCATCGTTACTTCCTTGGTAAATTAGGGTACTATCTACCGGAGAATACACCAAATAACGCGGTGTACCAGTGGCGAAAAAATACTGGCTGCTATCAATAAAAGTATAGATATCTGACCAGCCGTGGGTGCTTACCCAGTTATTTAGAGAATTGCAAGTAGGAATATTGGAACTGTAGGTGTTGGTCATAGCTCCCCAAACCTCAACGGCCTGGGTATTATTACTAGCCCAAGTTCCCCAACCTGGAGCGCGGCTTACGCAGATGGAACAATCAAAACCTTTAGAGGCTACAATTAAAGCCTTACCACTGCCTAAAACGTTATATATGGAGTTGCTATTCGAGTTGCAATCTTGCACATTGCGATCCATTACTTGAGCCTGCATAAAGAAAAGCGAAATTGAAAAAACGAGAGTAAGGGTTTTCTTCATAGGGATGGATTTGGCCTAAAGATACTAAAAAAGCAGAAATAATAAAGCGAGGAGAATAATTAAACATTTTCAAACATCTCTTCCCCATAATGAGCTAATAATTTCGCCCAACTTACTTGATCATTTAAGCAAGGAACCAAAGTAAACTCCTCCCCTCCATGGTGTAAGAAATCCTCGCGTGCTTCCTCACCAATCTCTTCAATGGTTTCTAAGCAATCGGAAACAAATGCCGGACAGAGCACTACTAATTTTTTCACGCCATTTTTCGCGAAATCTTGAATGGTTTTATCGGTATAGGGTGTTAACCATTGAATTGGCCCCAGTCTGCTTTGAAAACTCGTGCTGTATTTTTTAGCATCTAAGTTTAACTTTTCGGCCACTAAACGTGTGGTATCGACTGTTTGGTGACGATAGCAAAACTGTTGCACCGGACTATCTTTTTGGCAACAATTGGCCACATTTAAGCAATGTGCTTTAGAAACATCACCCTTCTTAATCTGCCGTTCAGGCACACCATGGTAGCTGAATAATATCTGATCATACTCGGCTGGCAAAGCATCTTTGAGCGACTGTGCCAAAATTTCTACATAGGCAGGATCATTGTAAAAAGGCTTTTTCACTTTCATATTAAGATGGGGAAAATGCTCTTCCACCACTTCTCGCGCTTTCACCACCACCGTTTCATAACTACTCATCGCATAATGCGGGTAAAGCGGAATAAGACTGATATTCTCCAAATCAGGATTTTCGTCGTGCAAACCTTTAATAGCCTCATAAATAGAAGGAGTACCATAACGCATTCCTAAGGCAACGGGTAATTTGGTTTCCTTTTGTACCGCTTTTTGCAGGCGCTTACTTAAAACCATCAGAGGCGAACCTTCATCCCACCATATACTTTGATAAGCTGCCGCTGATTTTTTAGGGCGGGTATTTAAAATGATCCCTTTTATTAAAAAAGTCCGAAACCAATGTGGGAAATCGATTACTCTTTCGTCCATTAAAAATTCGCCTAAATAGCGGCGTACGTCTTTTACAGCATAAGAATCAGGTGAACCAAGATTCACTAAAAGAATAGCATTTTTCATTTGTATTTTGCTTAGCGGTGGAGTAAGTATTTTTTAGGAGTAACGCCAAATTTTTTGCGAAAAGCCGCAATAAAATGACTGGGATTGGTATAGCCAATTTGGTAAGCGGCTTCATTTACTTTAATGTGATCCTGCTCTAAAAGTTGACGCGCCACATCCAAACGATAGTCGTTCAGATATTTAAAAACCGTCGTGCCGTAAATATTTTTAAAACCTTCTTTCAAGCGGTATTCATTTAAACCTATTTCTTTGGCCAATTCTGTTATTGTGGGAGGATCAGCCATTTTTTCAATTATTATTTTCTTCGCCAAACGAATCTTTTTCACATTGTCTTCATCCTCTAAAAAGGGACAAGCTTCCACATCTGTTCCTTCCTTGCGATTGAAAAATAAGGCCAAAAGCTCCAATACCTTAGCGTGTAAAAAAACTTTTTCTGCCGCACCGTGCACGGGCGACTGAAAGACCTGATTAACGGCCACCATTAAAGAAGGTTCAAGCTCGGCCTCCGAATAAAACTTCTTATTTACATTATCGGGACTTATAAATGCAAGCTCTTCTGAGCCCTCTATAAAAAGTCGATGTAAATTTTCCACCTTAATGTAAAGGAAGAGCGCTCGAGAATTCTCCTTCAGTTCAATTTTTAGCGGCAGCGCCATTAATGGATTGTAAAAAAGTAGGCAGCGCCCCTTTTTCAGCTGCAGCTGATAAGCCCCTTGATGAAACTGAAAAGACAGCTCGCCTTCTGCCCCAAAATAAAACTGAATGAGGCTTTGATCAATATCGCGCTCTATCGCTATGGGGTGATTTTCGCGGTTATCTATCGAAACCAAAGAAAGCCCTTCATTAATCGGGGTATTTTTAATTCGACATTTTGAGGTATTTATAGCCTCATCTAAGAACTTAAAATTGATTTCCATGATGCAAAAATAGAATATGACAAATATCATAGCATCAAAAGGGCGATATTATTTAAGCTTGCAAAGCATTAGCATGTTTTTAATGAGAATCGTTCTAAATAGAGCTATTCGATTAATCGGGATATTTTTCATCCCAAATGAGGTAGAAAACTAAGTACTAAGTGGGATATTTTTGCCCCAGATTTATGAAAGAATTTGAAGTAAGCCGTTTTGCCAATTTCTTTTTAATTGGTATTGACCACTCAAAGGCAGATGTGAAAACGAGAGAGCTCTTCACCCTTAACGAGGAGAAGGCTAATCACTTATTGCATGAGTACAAGCAAGGTGGTGGCGATGGCATGCTCATCCTTTCTACCTGCAACCGTACTGAAATTTACGCTTTCGCTAGCTGCCCCCGCGATCTTATCGCGCTATTCTGCAAGTATACCGGCACAACTAAGGCCCATTTCGAGCCTTTCCAAAATATTCAGCAAAACCGTGAGGCCATCAATCACCTATTTAGAGTAGGCTCTGGTTTAGAGTCTAAAATTTTAGGTGATTTTGAAATTATCGGGCAAATTAAAAAATCGTATCAGTTCTCTAAGGAACAAGGCGGCCACAATGCCTTCCTTGATCGCTTGGTAAACAATGCGGTGCAATGCTCTAAGCGTGTTAAAAACGAAACAGAACTAAGCACCGGCGCTGCCTCGGTTGCTTTTGCCGCCGTTTTACAGCTGAAAAAATATTTAGAGACGAATCCAAAACCCAATGTCTTACTTTATGGCATGGGGAAAATGGGTCGCACCACTTGCGAAAACTTAGTAAACCAAACGGGCATTAGTGATATCCGTCTTATCAACCGGACCGAAGAAAAGGCCGCCCGCCTAGCCGAGCGTTTTGGCTTGCAGTATTTAGACATTGCTCATCTAGCGGATGGACTAAATGAAGCAGACATAGTAATTGTTGCCACTGGCGCCGATCATCCTACCGTTTTAGCGGAGCATTTTCAAAACGAAAAGCCCCGCCTCTTGCTTGATCTAAGCATGCCACGTAATATTGAGGCCACGCTTTACGCAGATGCCAACTTTCAAGTAATTGATGTGGATCATCTTTCTGAAGTTGCAGAAGAAAGCATCCGTAATCGCCAAGCCCAAATTCCTTTGGCAGAAGCTATTATCGAAGCCCAAATTAATGATTTCTACCTGTGGCTAGAAAGCCGCCGCGTAGCCCCAACCTTACAGGCTTTACGCGAGAAGATGAACGATTGGAAAGATAAGGAGCTAAAAAACTTAATGAAGAAATTTCCGGAAATGCCCTCCGACCAAGCGGACGAATTTGCCGCCCAAATCCTCAATCGCATTACTGGACAATTCGCTCGTCAGTTGAAATCAGGCGGCGACCTTAACAGCGACCTGCGCACCATTCATCATATCTTCGAGCTTTAAGCTTATGGTTACAATCCGCATCGGCACCCGCGATAGTAAGCTTGCTCTTTGGCAAGCGGAAAAGGTGAAAAGCCTGCTAGAAGCGGAAGGCCAAACTTGCCAGTTAGTTCCTTTGAAATCGGCTGGCGATATCGACCTTAAAACTCCGCTTAACCAATTCGGTGGAACGGGAATCTTTACTAAAATATTAGACGATGCCCTGCTGGAAGATCGCATTGATATTGCGGTGCATTCCATGAAAGATTATCCTACGCAAGCTCCAGCGGGTATTCGCATCCACGCGGTATTAGAGCGTGCAGAAGCAGATGACATTTTAGTGCATAAAGGTCATACCGATTTCGGAGCCGAAAAAGCAATCATCGCCACCGGCAGTATTCGTCGTATTGCCCAGTGGAAAAGTAAGTACCCCCAACACGAATGCACCAACCTAAGAGGCAATGTGCAAACGCGTTTAGCCAAATTGGAAGCCAATCCTTGGCAGGGCGCCATCTTTGCGAAAGCAGGATTGGCACGCTTAGGACTTTTGCCCGAAAATTATATTGAATTAGACTGGATGATTCCCGCACCGGCGCAGGGAATTATCGCGATTACTTGTTTAGAAAATGATGGCGAAACGCAAAAGATTCTTGAACAAATAAACCATAAGCCCACAGCCATACGCGCCAAGGTAGAACGCGATTTTTTACGAAAAGTAGAAGGCGGTTGTTCTGCACCAGTGGGAGCTTACTCGGAAATAAAAGGTGAACAAATTCATCTCATTGCGGGTATTTTCTCTATGGATGGACAGAAAAAAGTTACCTTGGAAAAATCAGTGACTTTAAGTGAAGCAGAAGAGCTGGGTAGCGCATGTGCTACCGAAGCACTTGCTAACGGAGGCTCTGCCATTATGGAAAGTTTAAAGAATGAAAAATAAGGCTACCGCGAAACACATTTTTGCTACTCGTAAGCTGCCTGAAACCGCAGCCCAAAAACTTATGGATGCCGGTTTCCACCTCGATGAATTTGATTTCATCCAAGTAAATACCCAATACGACGAGGCTAGTTTCCTAAAACAACTCAACAATCCCGCTAGTCAGGCAAGAATTTTCACCAGTAAAAACGCCGTGCGCGCTTTAGCTGATCTGCTTAGCAAAAACCCTATTGAACTCAGCAAGAAAAAGAATTTTACTGTAGGCATCAAAGCCACTGAACGCTTGGCTGAGCTAGGAATAAAATCGAACGTTCGCTCCGATAATGCCATGATTCTCGCGCAAATAATTGCGCGCAATGCCGATGTAAAAGTAGTCGACTTTTTCTGTGGCAATCAGGCCCTCGACGATTTACCCGAATACCTCGCGAGCAAGAATATTAAAGTACATAAAGAAATTGTGTACCATACGGATATGGTGCATGAAAAAGTAAGCACCGAGCTTTTTGATGGACTTATTTTCTTAAGCCCTTCTGCCGTTTATAGCTTTTTCAAAAAAAACATTGTAAACACTAAAATACCGGCCTTTTGCATTGGCGCTACTACTGCCGAGGCGGTACGCAGACGTTGCGGTAACCCGCGTATTATTGCTCACCAGCCTTCTATTATGGGTGTGGTTGAACGCGTTATTGAATATTTTCAAGACTAATAAATTATCCTTTCATCTAAGATGACAATACCTAAAAACGATCTTTTCCTTCAAGCCCTGCGCGGTGAAAAAGTAAGCCGTCCTCCCGTATGGATGATGCGCCAAGCAGGACGATACCTACCTGATTTCATGAAACTTAAAGAGAAGTACAGCTTCTTCGAGAGAGCTGAAAACCCTGAGTTGGCTACCGAAATTACCGTGATGCCTATTCATCAAGTAGGGCCCGATGCTGCTATTTTATTTAGCGACATTTTGGTTATCCCGCAGGCCTTGGATGTAGAAGTTCAAATGATTCCTGGTAAAGGTCCTTACCTCCCTAATCCGATTCGCACCCCCGAGCAAGTAGACGCACTACCCGATATCGATGTAAAAGATCGTTTGCATTATGTCTATTCGGCTATCGACCTGACTTTAGAAGCGCTCGAAAATGAAGTGCCGCTAATTGGATTCGCGGGTTCGCCTTGGACAATCCTCTGTTATATGGTAGAAGGACAAGGCAGCAAAACCTTCGATAAAGCGAAAGAATTTTGTTTCGTTTACCCAGATGCGGCCCATAAATTATTGCAGAAAATAACCGATGTTACTATTCGCTACCTGCGTCATAAGCAAGAAAGAGGAGTACATGCGGTGCAAATTTTCGACTCTTGGGGTGGCCTACTTTCTCCCCAAGATTATAATACTTTCTCTCTACAATACATAAAGCAAATTGTAGATGCCTTGCATGAGCACACGCCCGTTATTGCTTTTGCAAAAGGTTGCTGGTTCGCTTTAGAGCAGATGGCTAGCATGCCTGTTTCGGCTTTAGGAGTAGACTGGACTATCACCCCGCAAATGGCACGTGAATTTACCAGCTTCCAAACTACCTTACAAGGTAATTTCGATCCTGCCCGTCTCTTATCGCCCATTCCCGAAATAGAACGCTTAACCAAGCAAATGATAGACGACTTTGGCACTTATAAATACATAGCCAACTTAGGTCACGGCATTTTGCCTAATATTCCCGTAGATCACGCGAAAGCCTTTGTTAACGCGGTAAAAAACTACGGCTAAATGAAGGATAGATTTGTCGCTTTCGTACGCGCTTTACAAGATGAAATTTGTGCAGCTCTCGAGAAAATTGACGGCCAAGCCCAGTTTCAGGAAGATCTATGGGAAAGACCTGGCGGCGGTGGCGGACGCTCACGCGTTTTAAGCGAGGGCCTAGTTTTTGAAAAAGCCGGCGTGAGTACTTCCGTGGTACACGGCGAAATGCCTGATGCACTCAAGAAGAATATGCAAAGCGAAGGCGATTCCTTTTTTGCTTGTGGTGTAAGTTTGGTGATTCATCCGCGTAGCCCCATGGTACCTACTTGCCACGCAAATTTCCGCTACTTCGAAATGTATAATTCCGCCGGCGAGAAAATCGATTCTTGGTTTGGTGGAGGCAGCGACCTTACGCCTTATTACCTTTTTAAAGAAGACGCGCAACATTTTCACCGCGTGCAAAAAGAAGCCGCCGATAAACACGGCGAGGAGCTTTATCCGCTTTACAAAAAACAATGCGACGAATATTTCCGCAATCACCATCGTAACGAAGGGCGCGGTATTGGTGGCACTTTTTACGACTATTTAAAAGCTAACGAAGAACGCAGCGAAGAAGATTGGTTTGCCTTTAGCCAGTCTATGGGCAATAGCTTCCTTCCCTCCTATCTACCGATAGTGGAAAAGCGTAAAGATTTAGATTACAACGAAGAGCAACGCTACTGGCAAGAATTACGTCGTGGTCGCTATGTAGAATTTAACTTAGTACACGACCGCGGCACTCTCTTTGGCCTTAAAACCAACGGGCGCACCGAAAGTATTTTAATGAGTTTGCCGCCACGCGTACGCTGGGACTATAATGTAGAACCAGAAGCTGGCAGCCCAGAAGCGAAATTAATCGCCGTTTTAAAAGAACCAATTGATTGGATCAACTAAAAAAACAACATGTTACAACGTCCGCGTAGATTAAGAGTGAATCCCGCCATGCGCGCCATGGTGCAAGAAACTCAGCTACAAGCTTCCAATTTTATCGCACCACTTTTTGCCGTAGAAGGCGAAGGTATTAAAAGTGAAATCAGCTCCATGCCGGGCTATTTCCGCTACAGCCTCGATCTTTTAAAGGAAGAAGTTTTAGAACTGGAATCCCTAGGAGTAAAATCGCTTTTGCTTTTTGTAAAGGTAGAAGACGACTTAAAAGACAATGATGGCGAAGAGGCTTTAAATCCCGATGGATTAATGCAGCAGGCCATTCGTATGATTAAGGAAACCGTGCCCAACTTGGTTTTAATGACCGATGTAGCCTTAGATCCTTATTCCTGCTATGGCCACGATGGTATTGTGGAAAATGGCGAAATTATTAACGACGAAAGTGTTGGCTTTTTAGCCGATATGGCTATTAGTCACGCCCAAGCAGGTGCCGATATTGTTGCGCCCAGCGACATGATGGACGGAAGAATTGGTGCTATTCGCATCGCTCTCGATACGGCTGGTTTTGAAAACGTTGGCATTATGGCCTACAGCGCTAAATATGCCTCTTGTTTTTATGGCCCTTTCAGAGATGCGCTCAATTCGGCACCAGTGGATATGGACAACATTCCTCGTGATAAAAAAACCTACCAAATGAATCCCGCCAATGCTAAAGAAGCCTTGCGTGAAGTGCAATTAGACCTAGAAGAAGGTGCCGATATTGTGATGGTAAAACCGGCCATGGCTTATTTAGACATTATTCGCCAAACCAAAGATATCAGTACCGTTCCCGTAAGCGCCTATCACGTAAGTGGCGAATACGCTATGATTAAAGCTGCCGCCGAAAAAAGCTGGCTCAACGAAGAAGAAGCGATGCTAGAATGCTTAACCGCCATAAAAAGAGCGGGTGCCGATCTTATCGCGACCTATTTTGTAAAAGACATTATTAAATATCTCCAAGCCCAAGGCTAAGATTTTAAAATCTTGAAAATGAATACGCAGAAAAGCAAAGACCTCTTTCGCGAAGCGAGTAAATACATTCCCGGTGGAGTAAACTCTCCCGTGCGCGCCTTTAAATCGGTAGGTGGCGATCCTATTTTTATGGATCATGCCCATGGCACCTATTTATTCGACGCCGATGGCAATCGCTATATCGACTTCATCGCCTCCTGGGGGCCGATGATTATGGGACATGCTTACGAGCCTGTTATTGAAGCAATTCGAGAAGCAGCATCTCGCTCCACTTCTTTTGGAGCGCCTACCGAAATGGAAATTAAATTGGCCAAACTTATCGTAGATGCCATTCCTAACATCGAGCGCATTCGCATGGTAAACTCGGGTACCGAAGCCACCATGAGCGCTGTACGTTTGGCGCGTGGTTATACCAAACGCGATAAGTTTATAAAATTTGCGGGGAACTATCATGGCCACGGCGATAGCTTCTTAATTAAAGGCGGTAGCGGCATGGTAACTTTAGGTCACCCAAGCAGCCCAGGTGTTACCAAGGGAACTGCAAAAGACACGCTTTTGGCAGAATACAATGATTTAGAGTCTGTTAAAGAAGTATTTGCCGCTAATAAAAATGAAATAGCGGCCATTATCATCGAGCCCATTCCTGGCAATATGGGTTGCATTTTACCCGAGCCTGGCTTTTTAGAAGGCTTGCGCCAGATGTGTAATGAAGAAGGTGCGCTACTTATTTTTGATGAAGTAATGAGTGGCTTCCGCCTTGGTTTTGGTGGCGCCCAAGAAGTAACCGGTGTACAAGCCGATCTAGTTACTTACGGAAAAGTTATTGGTGCTGGTTTACCCGTGGGTGCCTATGGAGGTCGCGCGGATATTATGGAATACGTAGCGCCAAATGGCCCAGTTTATCAGGCGGGAACTCTATCGGGTAACCCCATCGCCATGACGGCCGGGTATACCCTTTTAAAGCATTTAAGAGACAATCCTGCGGTTTACGATAAATTAGCGAAAACCTGCGAGGCCATTGAAGATGGACTACATCCTCTTTTAAAAGAAAGTGGCTTAGATTATCAGATCAACCGCATTGGCTCTATGATTAGCGTACATTTCAGCGCCGAAAAAATTCGTGATTTCGAATCTGCGAAAAGCGGTGACAACCCCCACTTTAAAGCCTTCTTCCATGGCATGCTCAAACGTGGAATCTATCTACCGCCGAGTGCCTACGAAAGTTGGTTTTTAAATGCCGCCTTAAACGACGATGATATTAAACAAACCCTGCAAGCGGCCAAAGAAACCCTCGCGGAAATGACAGCCTAAATAGAATCCCCATTTGATATTTCAATGGGGATTTTTTCTTTCGTAGCCTAATTCCTTTAGCATGTCAAAGCAATAATTCCGTTCTTTGATGAAAATAAAAAATATGCGTTCTTATCTACTCTCGCTCGCGCTATTAATCTCCACTTTAGGCTTTTCTCAAGGCCTCGCTTTCGAGCGCACTTATAATTATCACACTCTAAAATTCAATCAAGGCGGCAGCGAAGTGAATGCCTATGAACCCCTATCGCAACGTATATTCTCTAGCAATGCGGCGGAAAGTAAAATTGATATTTTAAAAATTAGCGATCTCCGTAAATCCTATCGCGTGGGCCGCATCGACCTAACTCCCTACAGCGGCTCTGTTAATAGTTTGGCTGTGCAAGGCAATGTTTTAGCGGTTGCCCTAAATGCGAATTTACCCCAGTCTAATGGTAAAGTAGTGTTTTTCGACACCAACGGAACCTACCTCAACCAGGTAGTTGTAGGCGCCATGCCTGATATGATTTGCTTTGCTCCCAGCACGCAATATATTTTAGTGGCCAATGAAGGAGAACCATCCGACGACTATACCATTGATCCATTAGGAACGGTAAGTGTGATCGATTTTCGTTCGGGCTCTGCCACAGTATTAACGCAAGCCGATGTGCATTCGGTTGACTTCACCCGCTACGATACTATTCCTTATGATCCTAGTATTAATATCTATGGAAATAATGGCTTGAGTTCGTTTTCACAAGATGTAGAACCCGAATACATTGCTATAGATCCCACTAGAACTAAAGCCTACGTTTCTTTGCAAGAAAATAACGCCTTGGCCATTATCGACATCTTTACTTTTAGTCTCGATACGGTTATCGGTTTAGGCTACAAAGACCATAACCTGGCTGGCAATGGCTTCGACGCTTCAGACCTTTCGAGCAGTATAGACATTAAGCCTCATTTTAATGTTTTCGGCATGTATCAACCCGATGCCATCAAAGCTTTCGCTAAGAATGGGAACACTTATATTATCAGTGCTAATGAAGGAGATTCGCGCGAATACAGTGCCTACAGCGAAGTAGAGCGCGTTAATAACGTCAATCTCAACCCTATTGTATTTAATAGTCCTTCTACCTTGCAACTCGATTCTGTTTTGGGTCGCTTAAAAGTCACTACCACTTTAGGGAATAAACGCAATGGATTTGTGCACGATTCGCTCTTTACCTTTGGAACCCGTTCCTTTAGTATTTGGGATACGCAAGGACAATTAGTTTGGGATAGCGGTGATGATTTTGAGCAAATTACTTCTCAGGCTTATGGGGCAAATTTCAATTCTAATTATGATGATAATTCGAGTCGTAAAGATCGCAGCGACGACAGAGGTCCCGAGCCCGAAGCCCTTGCCATTGGCGAAGTAGATGGTGTTCTTTACGCTTTTATCGGTTTGGAGCGCATGGGTGGAATTATGATTTACAATATCGATAATCCTCAAGCGCCTGTATTCGATTCCTATATTTTAGAACGCGATTTCTCTTTAGCCGCAAACGACACCGCCACTGGCGATCTTGGCCCCGAACACATTACTTTTATTTCTGCACAAAACAGCCCCAATGGCATTGCCCTTTTAGCGGTTTCCAATGAAGTTAGTGGTAATTTAAGCCTCTATCAAGTGGGCCAAGGCATTGGTATAGATGAGCAATTAATAGAGAAAACGATAGAATTATATCCTAATCCTTCTTCTGGCATTTTTCACCTCAGCGAAAAGCAGAGTTTACAGATCTACAACAGTGAAGGCCAACTTATCAAAGAAGTGCAAAACGAAAGCGAAATAGATCTTAGCCGAGAGGCAGCTGGTTTCTACACCATTATTAATAAAGCGGGAAACACTTTGAAAATTATTAAAAACTAATGCAAAAAAACGTTTTCGGCGAAAGCCTTATTAGCTGCAGTACCGCGCCTCTTACTGGCTATTTCAGAGACGGACAATGCAACACCGACGATTCCGATTTTGGTGTGCATGCCGTTTGCGCGGTAATGACCGATGATTTTTTAGCCTACAGTAAAGCGCAAGGCAACGATTTAAGCACCCCTATGCCCCAGTATAATTTCCCTGGTTTAAAAGCAGGCGACTGCTGGTGTGTTTGCGCCAGTCGCTGGATTGATGCCTTCAAAGCCAACTGCGCACCTCTACTGGTTTTAGAAGCTTGCCACGAAAAATTATTAGAATTTATCGAATTACAAGATCTCGTTCATTTCGCGCATATCGACCACTAAAAAGACGCCCATGCTTTACCAAAAGATTCTTCAGTTTTATAATGAGCTCGATCTCAATGAAAGTCTGCTCGATAAAGAAACGAAAGTGATGAATCCCTACCAGGAAAACGGTCCTGAGGTAGAGCGCATTTTAAGCGAGTTTTATCAAAAATATTATAGCGATACTAAGCAGCGTCATTTAATTTTAGGCATTAATCCCGGTCGTTTGGGCGCCGGTTTAACCGGCATTCCCTTTACCGACACCAAGGCTTTGCGCGAAGATTGTAAGATCGAAACCGCCATTGAAACTTCGGAAACTTCCGCGGAATACGTTTATACTTACATCCGTTATTTCGGCGGTCCCGAAAAATTCTACCAGCGCTATTTTATTGGCGCCGCTTGTCCGCTAGGCTTCACCCATCTCAATAAAAAAGGCAATTGGGTAAATTGGAATTACTACGATTCAGCGGCACTCTACCAAAGTGTGAAAAGCTTCATGATCGAGCAGCTTAAAAAGCAAATAGAACTGTGCGGCTCCAAAGAAAAAGCCATTGTTTGGGGCAATGGTAAAAACTTCAAATTTCTATCGGAGATTAATAAGGAAGAAAAGCTGTTTAAGGAACTCATTCCCTTGGAGCACCCGCGCTATATTATGCAGTACAAGCGCAAGAGCATCGATTTATATTTAGAAAAGTACCATCAGGTTTTTAGCTAAATTATCTCTTTTGTTCGCTTTCGCTAGATGCGTAGGTAGGTAAATTCACGTTTCAAGGCAAATAAACATCTTCGCCTTTAGACAATACCAGGGCTTGTTTAAAAACCTCGCCTTTTTTACTGACAAATAAATAAGCCGTATCGCCCGCCTGCACCTGAGATTCGCCGAGAAAATTCCAATGCAAACTGCCCTCCCAAAGCTTTAAGTCTCCGCTAGAACTGAGCGCTACCTTACCATCCTTCATTACTAAACTATCTAAGGCAAAATTATTGGGATTAGCCTGCAAGACAATCGTATAGCGCTGTTCAATTAATTCCCTTTGGTTTCCCGGAACATTGAAGTGAAAGGAAGTCTGTACAATTTCTAAATCGGGAGAAGCAAATTCCTGCGCTTTTTTAACCGCGCAGGAATTACTTAAGAATAAGATTATAAATAAGCTATTTACTGCTTTACGCATAGCTTAGTCACTTGATTGGCATCAGAATCAAACTGCACTAAATACAAGCCCTTGGGCCAACTTTGGGTATCAATTCTCAGTTTACCTGTATTGCTAATGCTTTCCTTAAAAACCACTTGCCCACTGCTATTGCTCACTTTTATTACGAGCGCATCTGCCTGCGAGTGCTCCCATTCCAATTCTAAAGTTTGATTAAATGGATTAGGAAAGGCCGAAAAATCGTTCTCGTTTAGACTCTCTGCCATGCCAATACCCGAACCACTTAATACCACTGAGTAATCTTCTACCTCGCCTACAAAATCGCCGCAAGAAGTGGGAATACCTAAGCCGCGCTGATTAAGAACGCGCATTCGTAAGGTATCCGTTCCAAGCCAAGCACGCGTGGTGAAAGTGGCAATACTTTGTTTATTGGGATCAATGGGAGGGAAAATAATACGTTCGTCGTCATCAAAATCACCGTTCTTATTGTAATCAATCCAGGCATGCACCGAATCTTGATTGGGCGCATTGCGCAAGGCTACTAAAAACTGATAAGCTGTTTGCGCATCCAAAGCAATATACTCGTTAGTGAAATTTCCATAGCCCTCTTTCGCACTTACCTTTTGATAGGCACCCAAAGAAATATAATCGATGTAATTTCCGCTGAAAGCAGAGCCGGTGCCAGAAGCATTGCAATACGTAAAGGGTTTTACGGTGTAGCAGAAACGAATAGTTTCGGAAGTATCGTTCGCTGAGCCAACGGCATAAATTTTAAAATAGAGTTTCGTGCCAATGGGATAATTAGTAATGGGACGAATACTTTGCCAGGTGCTGTCGCCAGTGTTTTGCATGGCCACTAAAGAATCTAAGCTCATATCCGAATCAGACCAAGTGGCATAAACCGAACTTAAGTTACCAGCATAGTTAATTTGTGCATTAATAAATTGGTCTACTCCAAATTTGGGACTCACAAAGCTCTCTTCTTGACTAAGGAAGCTGTAATTGATTTTTGGGTAAGCCGCGCGGCCTACCAAATCGGTTTCCCACATACCTCTACCCCAAGTGGCGGCGCGTAAAGTATTGCTACCAAACATAACTTCTAAGTCTTTCACCGCAGTATTAGGCAAGCTCGTGTTATATAAAGTCCAAGTTCCTCCTTGCATAGGTTTGGTAAATACACCTATTTCTGCCCCGACGTATAAGTTAGGGTTTGAGCTATGATCTATTGCTACGCTAAGAATGGGCATATCACCAATACCCGCATCGGTAATATTGGTCCAGGTGGAACCTTGATCAAAAGTGATATAAACCTTTTTTAAATCGTTTTGATAATTTCCATAACAGATTAGGATGATTGAATCATTGTGAGGGGCAAAAGCTATATCTACAATATTACGCTGAGGTAATCCGATATAGCGATTGGTAAAACTTTGCCCTCCGTTGGTACTGATTTCCAACTTATTATCGGTCGCAATAGCAATCACATCAGCGTTATTATAAGCCACTGCTGCACGGTCTATTACCCCACTCGCCAAACCCGTTCCTTGGTTTACCCAAGTCTGACCAAAGTCGCTGCTGCGGTATACATCCTCTCCAAATGAATAAATGGTCATCGGCTCAGAATGCGCATAGACCAATGGTGCTTCCCAAGCACCCGATTGTCCGGGTGGCGTAGCTGCACGCTGGCTGAGCCCGCCATCGAAAGTTAAACGACGGGTGCCAAATTGCACGCTACCCATCATATAATCAGGGTTTAAAGGATGAATAACTCCATCCATTCCATCGGCACCGTAAAACTCGAGCCAGTGATTGGTTTTACGAATACTAGTGCCATTATCTTGTGAGCCACTGATATTATGTAAGTTATGGCTTTGCGCCACCCCTAAATCGTAAAACTCACGGATACCGGTGCCTTCGCTAAGACGTTGCCAGTTTGCTCCATCATCGCTGGTTTTAGCCAGATAACCATCAGTGCCAATATAAAATTCGCCGTTAATGCATTCTATTTCTCTTAAATCGGCATGCACATATTGGCTACCCGAAAAAGGACGATTACTGTTATTATGCGCCCACCAGGCTACCTGCTGAAAATTACTACCACCGTCGTAGCTGGCATAAATATCTAACATGCCATATACCATAATTGAGGTATCCTGATCGTTAACGGCGAAACCATCACAAGTACCGGGAGGGTTGGTCATAAAAGTAAAGTTAGCGCCCTTGTCGGTAGATTTCCATACCCCATTACCACTGGCCGCATACAAACAATCTGCGCAAGCGGGACTAACCGCAATTTGCACCTTAGCATTATTGTTACCCACTAAAGTTGCACTATTCGTAAAAGTTAAACCCCCATCATCCGAGCGTAGGATTAAATCTTGGTTTGGCCCCCAGTAATAATCATCGTAGATATATACTATCTGATCATCGCTAGGATGAAACTTAATATCTATAATATCATCATTATTGCGCAGGCGGGTGAAGGTTTGTAAATCGTCGGTACTGCGGTATAAGCCTCGTGAAGTGCCCACAAATACCAAGTCTTTCACGCGTGGGTGATACGCAATAATATACACCTGGTTATTGTCTCCCAATCCTCCCCAGCCTAAAGCAGTAGGAGAAAAATTACTTAAAGCCCAAGTAGCGCCCGCATCAGTTGAACGGTAAATTCCGTGGCTTGTACCATTGTTAGCATTGCGCACATTGATTAAAACTGAATCAGGATTATTAGGATTAACCGACATGGTATTTACACCGGCTGCCACCAGAAAATCGGTAGATGAACTAGTCCAAGAAGAACCACCATTCATACTTTTCCAAAATCCACCCGAGCGCGATCCCAAATAAAGTTGTTGCGTATTGGCAGGATTTACATAAAAACATTCCACCCTACCGATGCCCGCACTATAATGCCCAGAAATACTATCTACTCGGTAAGGACCTAAATCGCGCCAAGCTGGACTAGTATTCGTTTTTGAGTTTCTTTCTTGTACTTTCTGCCAAGCTTTTTCTACAAAATAAGGATCAACATTACTGCGATCACCGCTTGGTGCAAATTTATATTCGTTGCTGTTTTTCCACCGCTCAAAACCCTTATGTCCTGAGCCCTCTTCTTTTCCATGGGCAGTGAAATACGCCTCTGCTTCCGCGCAGATTTCGTAGAAATTAAAATTGTAGTCGTAATACTTCGCTTTAAAGGCCTGACCATAGGCGATCGTGCTAGCCAAGAAAAGGCCTAACAAGAGGGAAAATCGGTTCTTCATGCTTCAAATATAGAAAGCAATTCTCAAAATAAACTAGAGTACTAGTTTGGGATTACTCTTTTCTAAATACTCGTCGTAAATTTGGATAGAATATGAGTCCAGAACCTGAGTACATCCGCAAAATCATCCATATCGATATGGATGCCTTTTACGCTTCAGTAGAACAAAGGGACAATCCAGAACTTCGCGGAAAACCAGTAGCCGTTGGCGGCTCTCGTGAGAGGGGCGTAGTTGCCGCAGCCAGTTATGAAGCGCGTAAATTTGGAATTCATTCGGCCATGGCCTCCTCACTCGCATTTCGTCGCTGCCCCGAAATAATTTTCGTAAAACCCAATTTTGCTAAGTACAAAGCGGTTTCACTGCAGATTCGCTCTATCTTTCACGAGTACACCGATTTAGTAGAACCGCTTTCGCTAGATGAGGCCTATTTAGATGTTACCGAAAATAAAAAAGGTCTGGTTACCGCCACTAAAATCGCCAAGGAAATTCGCCAACGCATTTGGGCAGAAACCGAATTGCGTGCTTCCGCGGGGATTTCCATCAATAAATTTTTAGCCAAAGTAGCCAGTGACATTAATAAACCCAATGGTCAAAAAACCATTCTGCCCGAAGAGGCGATTCCTTTTTTAGAAGAATTACCCATAGGGAAGTTTTATGGCATCGGCAAAAAAACCGCTGAACGCATGAAGTTCCTAGGTATTCACCGCGGTAAAGATTTAAAAACCTGGACCAAAGAGTTACTGCACCAAGAATTTGGAAAGTCGGGAGAACACTTTTATGAAATCGTACGCGCACGCCAAAAATCGAAGGTCACTCCTAGCCGAGCCCGCAAATCACTGGGCGCCGAAACCACTTATAGCAAGGATATTGTGGGCGAAGAACACTTGAAAAAAGCACTCAGCGAAATCTTTAATATCTGGCATAAACGGCTAGCGCTGGCTAATCAGGCCGGGAAGACCATTACTCTCAAGTTTAAAGACAATCAATTTAGGACCTATTCGCGCAGTATTAGTTTGGAAAAGAAAAGCTTAGATCGAGAAATTCTTTGGCAAAATGCCTTGCATCTCCTTTTAAAAGAAGAAATTACCGAACCTATTCGTTTGCTTGGTTTAAGCCTTTCAAATTTTAATGAGGATAAAGAAATTAAATATCAACAGCTCACGCTCAATTTTTAGCTTTGTAAAAATTTTATCATGAAGAAGTTATTCAGTCTTTTGTCAATCAGCGCCCTTTTAGTTTTTAGTTCTTGTGAAGAGGACACGCTCAACGACTTTTTGGGAAACGGCACTTTAAGTGAAAGCGAGATTGCGGATGGCTTGAAATCCGCCTTGAGTGTAGGTACGGATACTTCCAGTGCTAAATTAGGGGCCGAGGACGGATACTTTCAAGATCCTTTGGTGAAATTACTTTTACCCATTGCCACTCAAAATGCCATAGAGACTTTTAAAAGTAAGCAATTTAGCGTAGGCTTCCTCACCATTAGTGGCAATACCGTTTACAATGGTACCAGTATTTTAGGCATTACCATTCCCGGTTTAAAATCCAAAGAAGACGAGTTGATTTTAGGTATTAACCGCGCGGCCGAAGCTGCTGCCAATCAAGCCGCTCCCATTTTCATAGATGCGATAACTGACATGAGCATCGCTGATGCCAATGATATTTTATTTGGAGGAATTGATACTGCGGCTACTGCTTATTTACGCAATACAAGTTATAATACCCTTTTCACTACCTACGAGCCCAAAATTGACAATGCCCTACAGCAAGTTACCGTGGGCGGCACTAGTATTAGTCAGACTTACGAAGATTTTGTAGCCGACTACAACAGTACTTTGGCCATTGGCATCCCCGGCTTTGGAACCTTAGGTTCCTTAATGAATTTGCAAAGCATTTCGGTTTCCGATCTTTCAGCTTATTCTACCAACAAAGGTTTAGATGGCCTTTTCCTGAAAATTGCCGAAGAAGAGCAGGATATCCGCACTAACCCTTTAGCGCGCATTAATGATCTCCTAGTGAAAGTATTTTCTCTTTTAGATTAATGCGAAGTTCTTTCTTTATCTTATTCATTTTCTTTTGTTTGGGCACATCTGCGCAAAGCGAAGAAGACTATAGCGACGCCGATTTACAGAATTTTCTGCGCATTAATCAGGAACTACAAGAAGCGAGAAAAGCGCAAACTAGGCAATTTGACAGCCTATTAATGGCATTACCAATAGATATGCAATTGTGGGATGAAATGCAATATGATTACCGCCAGTTCAAAAATGTGGATAGTCTTAAAACGAAGTATAGCGAACAGGAATTTGAGATATTTTATTACCTAATGTCCTATCGCCAAAATCAACGCGAAGAATTTCCCAACATCTTAAAACAGATTGAGGAGAAATACGGAATGAGTGATGATTTCTTTCAACATTTAAACATGCGTGTCCAAAATATCCCCTCTTTAAGGGAGCGACTAACAAACATTCAAATTAAAAATTAGGGATTCAATTATGAAAACCATTGGGATTATTATGGGTGGATACTCGGCCGAGTTTGAGGTATCAATGAACTCTGGACAAGTGGTTTATGAAAGCTTACAAGGCAGTGAATATCGCCTTTTTCGGGTAATTTTAGAACGCAATAATTGGCGTGCGCTAGATGATGAAGGTAAGGCCTATCCTATTTTAAGCGACGATTTCAGTTTTACGATCGGTACCGAAAAAATAAATTTCGACGGAATCTTTAATGCCGTGCATGGTCATCCTGGCGAAGATGGTCCATTGGCTGGATATTTCGATATGCTGCGAATGCCCTACAGCAGTTCCAAGCAATTTGCCAGCGCCCTTACCTTTAACAAAGCCGAGTGCAATATTTTACTTTCTTCTTACGGTTTTAAAACACCCAAAGCTTTTTTCTTGCATGGCTTTGAGGAAATTAACGAAGAGGAAATTCTCGCTCAAGTGGGACTGCCCTGTTTCGTGAAACCCACCCGTAGCGGTTCTTCTATTGGCGTGAGTATGGTTAAAGACCAAGCCCATCTAGCGGAAGCGATAAAAACGGCCCAAAGCATAGATCACAAAGTATTAATCGAAGGTCAAGTAAAAGGCTTGGAGCTTGCCTGTGGCGTTTCCGACCATAGCGGGAAAATTTCTGCGCTTGCCGTTACACACATCAAACCCAAGAACGAATACTTCGATTACGAATCGAAATACAGTGGCGCTTCCGAAGAAAAAACGCCCGCCGACATTAGTGCGGACGTATACGAAAAGGTAATGCGCATGAGTGAAGAAGTATATAAATTACTGGAATTAAGCGGCTTGGCTCGCGTAGACTATATACTTGAAAACGAAACTGATCCCGTATTAATCGAAGTAAATACTGTTCCGGGGCTTAGCAAACAGAGTCTATTACCGCAACAAGCTTTATACGTGGGCATCAGTCTGCAGCAACTTTTTAGCGATTGCATCGCCAATACCTTAAAATCTCATCTATGAAAATAGCCGTATTTCCAGGTTCATTCGACCCCATTACTTTAGGGCATGTTGATATTGTGCAGCGCGCGTTACCGCTTTTCGATCAAATTATTATTGCCGTCGGCAGTAATGCTACGAAAAAGTATATGTTTGAGAAAGAACAGCGCATCAACTGGATTATCGAAACTTTTAAGGAGGAGGAAAAAGTAATCGTTGACTCTTATCAAGGACTTACGATTGAATATTGCGAAAGAAAAAATGCTCAGTTTATCTTAAGAGGTCTTCGCAATCCCAGCGACTTTGAATTTGAAAAAGCCATTGCCCAAACGAACCGTAAATTAAAGAAGGATCTGGAAACTATTTTCTTATTAACTGCCTCCGGACTTTCATCGATAAGCAGCAGTATAGTGCGCGATGTAATGCGAAATAATGGCGATTACACTCAATTTGTACCTGCCGCAGTTCGTATTTAAGCGGACTTATTGTATTACCAATCGCCTTTTTCAAGCGCTTCTAAAACTAAACGAATATTGCCATAGGATTGGTCTTTTAGTTGCTCCACTTTAGCAGTATCGCACCAAATTACCTGCGAAATATCCTCTTCTAGCTGCGGTTTTAAGGGCGTGTTTTTATCCAATTCCATCGCAAACCAAAAGCTGCGCTTCAAAATGGGCTCCCCTTTTAATTCGTAGTAGTGATAGGTAGTAGGTAAAACTCCAACGATCTCGGGCTCGTCCACACCACACTCTTCCATCACCTCGCGAATCGCACCTTCTTCTTTGCTCTCGCCTGCTTCTATTTTCCCTTTCGGGAGATCCCAATGTCCATAGCGATATATCATAAGTAAGTCGCCTTCCGGACTTTTTATGGCACCGCCGGCGGCATCAATAATTCGAAACAAGGATTTAAAGGACTGCCACATTTTCGGCAGATCAGAAGACCAAATATAAACGCTACTATTCTCGCTAGCGGCCATGCTTTTTACCAAGTTTCGCAACTGCTCCGAACCTAAATAGTTTATCGCTCCTTCTTGGGGAGTATCGCTAAGAATTAATAGACTTTCCTTAATGAAAACTTTATACATTTGGCCCATGATTTTAGATGCACAAACCGCTCGCAAAACGGCCACAGAGCTTTTGCAAATTAAGGCAATAAAACTACAACCTGAAGACCCTTTCACTTGGGCTTCCGGCTGGAAATCACCAATTTATTGTGATAACCGTGTGACACTCAGTCATCCGAATTTGAGAAATTTCTTAAAATCACAATTAGCAGAGGCTGTTAAAAAGCTATATCCTGAGGTCGAATATATTGTTGGCGTTGCCACTGGCGCCATTGCTATAGGTGCCTTGGTAGCCGATGAGCTTGATCTTCCTATGGTTTATGTTCGCCCCGAACCGAAAAAACACGGTCGTCAAAATCAAATTGAAGGTGACCTTAAACCAAATAGTAAAGTAGTAGTTATAGAAGACCTGATTAGCACTGGCGGGAGCAGCTTAAAAGTAGTGGAGGTTTTAAAAGAAAGCGGAGCCGAAGTTATGGGAATGGTAGCCCTCTTCACCTATGCTTTCCCTATTGCGGAAGAAAATTTCGCTCAGGCAAATTGTAATTTACATACGCTTAGCGATTACCCACACCTTATTACGCAGTTGCAAGAAACTGGCGCAATTGACCAAGCAGGTTTTGATACATTAATTAGCTGGAGAAAAGATCCGGCGAACTGGAAAAAATAATATGGAATTCTCATCCGATAAAGTTCAAGTAAGTAAAAGTCCCGAAGAGCTTTTTGCCCTTTTTGACAACTTAGAAAATATGAAGCTTTTTATGCCCGCCTCGGTGGAGCGTTTTGAAGCCGACGAAAACACTTTTGTTTTTGGATTAAAAGGCATGCCAGATGTTCGTCTCTTAGTTGACGAAAAAACAGTTCCTAGCATGATGAAATTTAAAGCCGCAAGCTCGAAGTTAGACTTCACTTTGGCCTGTATGATTGAAGCCAACGAAGGAGGCAGCCAAGTTTATTATGACTTTGCCGGCAAATTCAATCCAATGATAAAAATGATGGTTGAGCGCCCTCTCAAAAAATTTATTGAGGAATTGGCGGAAGCCACTGGGAAATTATAAAGCCTTCTGCCGATGCGGCGGCAGGCTTTTAGCTCTTTAATAAAAAGCTAATTTCCTTATGCTTAAAAAGCTGAAAAGATCCATCGTTAAACTCCACCAGTAAATTCCCTTGGGGATCTACTCCTCGGCATAACACCCAATGTTCCTTTTCTTGCCAAATTATGGGAACACCTTGTTGGTTGCCATAAAGTCTTTCGTTAAAATCTCTTTGCTGCTGTACCTGTCCACCTTCTTTTAAGTGCAAATAGCGTTTGCTTAAATGACGATATAAAATAGGGTATAATTCAGATAGCAGATATTCTTGCTTACTTATCTGCCTCAGCGAAACAGCCATGCTATTGGCAAAATCCACTTGATTTACGTTTAAGCCAATTCCCACCACACAGTATTCAAAATTACGTGAGTTTAAAGAGCTTTCTAATAAGGTCCCCGATAATTTTCGCCCATCAAGTAAGATATCATTAGGCCATTTTATTTCTGCTTTAAAATTTAATTCGGCAAGGAAATCACAAATTCCAAGACAGACTGACATAGTAAGGCGATAGCTTTCATTGAGGCTTAAGAATTTTGGGTAGAAAACGGTGCTAAAAAGCAAGTTAAGACCAGCGGCAGACTCCCAACTATTGCCAAATTGTCCACGGCCTAGTGTTTGGTAATCCGTACTTACTACCAAACCTTCAGGAACCTTTTCTTGAATTAGTTTGTTTTTGATTGCCTTGTTGGTACTATCTGTTTCAGATAGATGAATAATACTAATTCCAACCAATTGCGTATTCATAATAGTATTAAAAGGCGCAAGCATAGTCTTGCCAAGTTTACATTGTTTAATTTTGCAACGAAAATAAAAGTATTTAATGGCGAAAGCGAAATTTCCCGACTTAGTTTCTAAGATAATTGAAGGCATGGAAAACCTCAAAGCTAAGGGAATAACTATCCTTGATTTAAGGAATATCGAGAACTCTATCTGCTCCTTCTTTGTTATAAGTGAAGGAAACTCCAACACCCAAGTAAAAGCCATCAGTCATTCGGTGGAAAAAATTGTACGTGAAGAGCTAAATGAAAAGCCCTGGCACGTAGAAGGTCTAGAAAATTCTGAATGGATTCTAATGGACTATGTTGATACGGTGGTACACGTTTTTCAGTCTGAAACACGCAAGTTTTATGATTTGGAAAGCCTTTGGGGTGATGGCGAATTAACGCATATAGAAGATAAATAGAGCAAAGGAGCACGAACGAAAATGGAACAGAAAGAAGATAAAAACAAGGAGCAGCTGCGTAAACTGAAAGAGCAGTTCTCTCGAGGTTCTGGCGATAAGCCGCAAGGTGGTGGATCAAACGATCCCAAAAAGAAATTTAATTTTTACTGGATTTACCTAGCCATCTTTTTAATATTTATTGCCATTCAAATAATTGGCAGTTTTGGCAATACCATCGAAAAGACCGACTTTGCCTCTTACACTGAAATGCTTCTAGCCGACGATGTAAGTGAAGTGAAAATTATCAATGGCAACCAAATTCAGGTTTTCATCAAAGAAGAATCACTTGAAAATAAAGAGCGTTACAAGGCATTAAGAGAAAAAGGCATTGCCAGCAATCCTCGCGGACCGCAGTACACTTTTCAGATGCCATACGAAGCTTACAAGAATAACCTAGACGATTTTTACGAACGCCACGCAGACCTTGACGATAAACGTATTATCGCCAGTCATGAAGAACGTAAAGATATTTGGGGCGATGTAATTGCTTGGACCTTCCCTCTAATCTTAATGATTGGTATTTGGATTTTCATCATGCGCCGCATGAGTGGCGGTGGTGGCGGCCCTGGAGCCCAAATTTTTAATATTGGTAAATCTAAAGCACAGCTTTTCGATCAGAACACCAACGTTAAAATCACCTTTAAAAATGTGGCCGGTTTAGAAGGTGCTAAAGAAGAGGTAGAAGAAATTGTATCCTTCCTTAAGGAGCCCGAACGCTATACTTCCCTAGGGGGTAAAATTCCTAAAGGCGCCTTATTAGTAGGTCCTCCAGGAACCGGAAAAACCCTTCTTGCGAAAGCAGTTGCGGGTGAAGCTAAAGTTCCATTCTTCTCTTTATCAGGATCTGATTTTGTGGAGATGTTTGTGGGAGTTGGTGCCTCACGTGTGCGTGATTTATTTAAACAGGCCAAAGAAAAGTCGCCTTCTATCATTTTCATAGATGAGATTGACGCCATTGGTAGGGCCAGAGGGAAAAATGCCATTTCGGGTGGCAACGACGAAAGAGAAAACACGCTTAACCAATTACTTACGGAGATGGATGGTTTTAGCACCAACCAACACGTAATTGTAATTGCGGCTACTAACCGTGCCGATATCCTAGATAAAGCTTTAATGCGTGCTGGCCGTTTCGATCGTCAGATTTACGTTGATTTGCCCGACTTAACCGAGCGTAAAGAAATTTTTAAAGTGCACTTAGGTCCACTAAAAAGTGATGAGTCTTTAGACAGCGAATTCCTTGCTCGTCAAACGCCAGGATTTAGTGGTGCTGATATTGCCAACGTTTGTAATGAAGCCGCTTTAATTGCAGCTCGTAAAAACAAGAAAGCCATTGGTCAGCAAGACTTCTTGGATGCGGTAGATCGTATTATCGGTGGTTTAGAGAAGAAGAATAAAATTATTTCCTCCGATGAGAAAAATAAAATTGCCCATCACGAAGCCGGACATGCTACTATTAGCTGGCTATTAGAGCATGCCTCACCGCTAGTAAAAGTTACTATCATTCCTAGAGGACGATCTTTAGGCGCCGCTTGGTACTTACCCGAAGAAAGACAGCTTACGAACACCGATCAAATTTTAGATGAGATGTGTGCCGCTCTTGGCGGAAGGGCTGCGGAAGAAATTATTTTCAATAAAATTTCCACCGGCGCTTTAAGCGATTTAGAGAAAGTAACGAAGCAAGCACGTGCCATGGTAACCATTTATGGTTTAAATGAAAGGCTTGGAAATATCACTTATTACGACAGCCAAAACGGTAATGACATGGGCTTCACCAAGCCTTACAGTGAAGAAACTGCTCGTATAATTGATGAAGAGATTAGTAAAATAATTGAGGCTCAATACGTTAGAGCCAAAGAAATATTAACAGAGAACAAAGAAAAACTTGTTCAACTGGCCGAGCTCTTACTAGAAAAAGAAGTTATTTTTAAGGAAAATCTGGAGAGGATTTTTGGCAAGCGTCCTTGGAAGTCGCGCGACGAAGTTATGGAAGCAGAAAACTTCATGAAAAAACCCAAGAATGTAAGCGAAGAAGAGCCGATAACAGACAGTGCTGAGGACGAAAAACCAAAAGAAAGCACCTCTGAAAGCTAAAACTTCTCCTGCCTTTAATTAAGCTATGGCAGAGTTTAAAGAGAAAAAAGGACTATTTGGTCGTTTCATAGACATCATCAGTGGCAAGCCTGCTGAGGAAGAAACGAATAAAAAAGTTGAAGGAAAAAAAAGCCCCCCTCTCGTTATTAACGAAGAGGAGGGCTTTGACTTGGGCTTTGTTAAACGATTTACGCATTCAGGGGGGAAATTCCTCTATTGCGATGATGAAAACGAAGCCTATACCTATATCCGCCTCATTATGGAGGAATCTGGTTTAGGGAAAGTTTATTGCAAAAATGAAAACCTCATTTCCATTCTGCGCAAAGCCAATGTGGAGATCAGTGAAGACTTTTTAGAATCTGATGCCTTTTGTTCTGAATGCGAATACTTGGTCGCCTTTAATGGAGGTATTATGCTTTCCGCCAATCAGCTTAAAGGCAAAACCCTCGAAGAATTACCTGAAACCTTTATAACCATTGCTCGTACTAGCCAAATCACCGACAAGCTGCGCACAGCCTTAGCGGGAATTCGAGTAAAGTACCACAATAATCTTCCTTCACAAATCACCACCATCAAAGGCCCGATTAAACTCGACGACATCGAAGAAAATGATACGGGTAAAATTTGCAGTAAGGAAATTTACCTATTGCTATTAGAAGATCAGTTATAGGATGCGAAATTTGCTTATCAGAGCGGCTAGCGGAATTGTTTATGTGGCCCTAATATTAGTCTCCACCTTTTATTTAAGTTGGGGAGGTTTGCTATTAGCTACTCTTCTAGGGTCTTTTGCCATTATTGAGTGGCAGCTATTTAAGCCAAGTCATGTTAGCGTAAGGTCTGCTTCCTTTGGAATTGCAATTTTAGTACTCAGTCTCTATCTTTTTGGAAACTTTCCTGGGCAGGGAATTTCCGACACACGATTGTATCTCACACTTTTATTAGGCTTAAGCCTGATGTTAATAAATCTTTGCCTCTTAGCCTTCGATCAAAAAGATGAAGGATTAAGCCAACTATTTCATCATATTGTTGGGCTTGTTTACCTTATTCCCCCGCTATTAAGTCTTGCGCTTCTGGCCGAAGAGCCTTGGCTATTAGCGGGAATTTTTATAATGATTTGGTCATTCGATAGCTTTGCCTATCTCGTAGGACGATTTTTAGGTAAACACAAACTGATGCCGAAAATTTCACCTAAAAAAACCTGGGAAGGATTTATCGGCGGCCTTTTCTTTGCTCTGCTCAGTGCTTATCTACTCGACCAGTTTGGAGGTGTGGATATAATTAGCACTTGGCAGTGGTTGCTACTTGGTTTTATAGTGGTTATTAGCAGTACTTTTGGTGATCTCTTCGAGTCTGCTTTAAAGCGATCCCATGGCTTAAAAGATAGCGGCAATTTTATGCCCGGCCACGGAGGAATTTTAGACCGCATCGATAGCTTACTATTTGCAATGCCCTTGGCCTATTTGTTTATTGAATTGACCCAACACTTATAATATGATCCGCTTACACAAAGAAGGTAAACGAATTTTACTACAGTTTTTAATAGGACTAGCTGCCATTAACTTCATTAGTTTTTACTTTATAGCTAATGAAATTGTTCAGAATATCATTCTGGTAATTAGCCTAATCATATACATTTTAGTACTGCAGTTTTTCCGAAACCCTAAACGTTATACGCAGGTAGAAGAAGGGAAAGTTATCGCTCCCGCAGATGGAAAAATAGTCGCAATTGAAGAAATTGAAGAAACGGAATATTTCAAGCGTAAAATGCTTCAAATCAGCATATTCATGTCTCCCGTAAACGTACATGTTAATCGCTACCCCATCTCTGGCAAGGTGAAATATTCGCAATATCACCCGGGAGCATTTTTAGTGGCCTGGCATCCAAAAAGCAGCACCTTAAATGAAAGAACTGCTGTAGTGGTAGAAAATAGCCAAGGAGTTGAAGTGATGCACAAACAAATTGCTGGCGCCCTAGCCCGCCGTATTATTAACTATGCCAAAAAAGGAGACCTTGCCGTGCAGGGAACTGATTGTGGATTTATTAGATTTGGTTCTAGGGTAGATGTAGTCTTACCTTTAGATGCTAATATTCTAGTTAAAATTGGCGATAAGGCTCGCGGAGGAGAACAAGTATTGGCAGAATTAAAATAATACGCGATGAGTGCAGCAGATTTACAAGAAGAGTTTGATAAATATGTGACGATCGGTAATAACCTGCCTCCGCAGGGTGCTGACGATATGTTGGTTGCTTATGCCTATTTTAAGCAAGCTACTGTTGGTGATTTAGAAGAACCGCGACCAACCGAATCTAGTAACGTAGTGCAAACCTTTAAGCATGATGCTTGGAACAGATTACAGGGTATGCCCAAAACTGAAGCAATGCAGCGCTATATTCAAACTATTAAGGAGCTAAAAGCTAAACACGATAGAGAAGAAAGTGCTAACTAAGCACCTGCCTCTTTAGCCCAATTGTAAGCTATTTCCAGCTGTTCTGACATCGAAATTTCACTATTATCTAATAAGCGTGCATCTTCCGTTTGCACTAGCGGTGAATCGTCTCGATGGGTATCTAAATAATCTCTTTCTTTTAAGTTTTCAGCCACTGCCTCTAAACTGATATTCTCATTATCAGCGCTTTGCTGTAATTCTAAATAACGCCTTTGTGCTCTGATTTCTGGGCTGGCAGTCATAAATATCTTCAATTCTGCTTGGGGCAAAACCACCGACGCAATATCTCGCCCATCCATTACCACACCGCCAACATTAGCCATTTTCCGCTGGGCTTCAACTAAAAAGCGACGTAACTCTGAAATCTCCGCCACCTTGCTTACCCAACTTGCTACTTTATTTTTACGGATAAATGCTTCAACGTTTGTATCATTTACATAAAGATCAGAGCGTTCTGTGCTTGGATCAAAACGAAAATCTAAAGTCAATTCGGATAACATATTTACAAGCGCATCTATGGCAATGCGGGAAGAAATAATACCGCGTTCTTGCGCTGCGTAGGTAATTCCTCGGTACATCGCCCCTGTATCAATGTAGCGGTATCCGAGTTTTTTGGCTAAAGCCTTAGCCATGGTACTCTTACCCGTAGATGAATATCCATCGATTGCAATGCTGATACTTTTAGCCGCCATTATTTTGCTTTTGCTTTCTTATCCTTCTCTTTAGACTTAAAAGAAGTAAAATTGGTACGTAAAGAAATTTGATTGGCACTACCCGCTATATGATACATATTGCGGCTGTAGTGGAGATAAAATTTATAGATTTTAATTCCGCCACCAACCGAAAAACCTGCAACCGTTCTGCGAGTAGCCAAATTTAGCTCTTCTCTTTTTCTGAAATTATAACCAAACTGAATATTAAAAGATTCGCTTGGAGCAAATTCAAACCCGATAACAACGTGGCGTAATAAATTATTCCAGATACTGGGGAAATTCTCTTCCACTTCCCCTGTAAATTGGTTAACTGTAAACTGATTTGGATCGCGATAGCGCAAATCGAAAGTTTCTAGTTGCTCTAAGGTAATTTGCCAACGCAGGGGCATGTGTTCGAAACGGTTAGATATGCCAAATTGCAGCTCAAAAGGTAAAGACTCACGAGTGTCTGAATAAGGATCTGCCTGAAATCCAGCATTCCGCATCACAAGCGCCATAGCAATTCTACGAGCCGGAATTTGATAGGTAATTCCAGCATCCCATGCTAAGCCCCAAGAATTATAAGTATCATAAACCGAATTGATAAATTTCATGGTCGCCCCGAAACTCCAAGTACTATCTAATTGATACGCATAACCAAAGTTCATGGCCATATCATTAGCCGAGAAAGCTCCTTGCCTAATGCCAATTACATTGGCCCGGTCAAATTCGCCGTAGTCGAAGTATTGCAAATGCGCGAAAAAAGTACCGACACTATCTAAATGACGCGCATAAGCCACGTCTAAAAATCCAATATCACTAACATAATCTACGGCGCTAAAACTAAACTGACCCGACATTTCTTCGCGCAACAAAGAGGGATTATAAAGGGCAAAATTTAAGTCCTCCGCTGTATTAGCGATTGCATTACTTCCTTGTCCCGCTACTCTAGCTGAGCCAATACTATTAAGAAACTGATAGGTTGACCGGCCACCGAGTTGTGCCTGAATGGTATAAGTAAAACAAATAAAAGCGCAAATAAATAGTACTCTCCTCATGAATGGGCCTAAGTTATAGCTATCAACGAATATTGCCTCCTAATATTTCGAGCTAAAATAAGATTAAAGCTTAGTAACCTGAGCTCGAGCTAAAATTATAGCCTCAGATTTTGCATCGAACTTAGTTTAGTACTCTTTCTTGTTGAAGCCAATCGATTTATTTTCTACTTTCAATAATTTAGGATTTTTCACCAAATCATCACTTAGCGCATATTTTATCACCTCCATCATTTTATCTACGTAGTGAAAATTTAAGCCTTCAAGGTAATCGGGACGGATTTCTAAAACGTCTTTTTCGTTTTTACGACATAAGATGATATGCTTAATATCTGCTCTTTTAGCAGCAAGTATTTTCTCTTTAATTCCTCCCACAGGTAAAACCTGGCCTCTCAGGGTAATTTCACCTGTCATCGCTAACTCACTTTTAACCTTACGTTGGGTAAACAAACTGGCCAAAGAAGTTAAGATGCTAATTCCTGCCGAAGGTCCATCTTTAGGAATGGCGCCTTCCGGAAAGTGAATATGAACGTCGTATTGCTCAAAAAGGCGATAATCAACCGAAAAGTCTTCAGCATGCGCCTTTAAGTAGGCCATGGCTATAGTGGCTGACTCGCGCATTACGTCTCCCAAATTACCGGTAATAGAAAGTCTACCTCGGCCTCTACTTAAGGAAGATTCGATATATAAAATATCACCACCTACTGGAGTCCAAGCTAAACCTGTTACCAAACCAGCAATATCATCATCTTGGTAACGCTCTTTACTATAACGTTCCGCCCCAAGAATAAGTGGAATATCTTTAACTTTCGGAACTTGAGTATATTCCTGTTCCATAGCAATGCTCTTCGCGGCATAACGCACCGACTTAGCGATTACCTTATCTAGGCCACGAACGCCAGACTCACGCGTATAATGCTCGGCAATAAACTCTAAGGCTTTTTTCGAAAGTTTAAAGTCATCCTTTTCTAAACCGTGATCTTTTAATTGCTTAGGCAGAAGGTGTTTCGCGGCAATTTCTACCTTTTCCTCCACTGTGTAACCATTAATTTCAATTACCTCCATACGGTCGCGTAAGGCAGGGTGAATGGCTCCAATATTATTAGCAGTAGCAATGAAAATCACTTTACTAAGATCGTAGCCCACTTCTAAGAAATTATCGTAAAAACTAGAGTTTTGTTCTGGGTCTAGTACTTCTAGCATCGCGGAAGCAGGATCACCATGACCACGTCCCGTTGCTAATTTGTCGATCTCATCCAATACAAATACAGGGTTGGAAGCCTCTGCTTTTTTAATGCTTTGCAGAATTCTTCCAGGCATAGCACCTATGTATGTTTTGCGGTGACCGCGAATTTCTGCTTCATCACCTAAACCACCTAAAGACATGCGTACATAGGGTCTCCCAAGCGCTTCTGCCACTGAGCGACCCAAGCTAGTTTTACCCACTCCGGGAGGTCCGTGTAAACATAATATGGGCGCTTTCATGTCGCCTTTCAGCTTCAGCACCGCCAAATGTTCAATTAAGCGTTCTTTCACTTTATCGAGACCGTAATGATCGCGGTTTAAAATTCGTTCGGCCCGTTTCAGGTTGAAGTTATCCTTAGTTCGGTGATCCCAAGGCAAATCCAGCATTAACTCCAAATAATTGCGTTGAATGCTAAATTCTGGTACTTGGGGATTAATGCGCTGCATCTTGTTTAGCTCCTTTTCAAAAAGTGCTTTTACCTTTTCGGGCCATTTCTTAGTCTTGCCCTTTTGACGCATTTCATCAATTTCCCCTTCGGTAGAGGATCCACCAAGTTCTTCTTGAATTTGACGTAACTGCTGCTGCAAAAAGTACTCGCGCTGTTGTTTATCAAAATCCAAACGCACTTTGTCTTGGATTTCGTTTTTCATTTCCAGCATCTGCGACTCCATATTAAGGAGTTTCAGCACTTCATTAGCACGATCTTGCAGTTTGTCTTGCTCTAGCAGATGTTGTTTTTTATCAACATCGGCATTCATATTATTACTCACAAAGTTGAGTAAGAAGGTATCGCTATCAATGTTTTTAATGGTAAGGGAAGCCTCATTAGGGATTTCAGGAGATTTCTCGATAATCTCTAAGGCAATATCCTTTACCGAGTCCATTAAGGCTTTAAACTGCTGATCGCGTTTAGCCGGTTTCTCCTCATCATATTTGGCAACCTTGGCTATAATATGAGGTTCTTCCTTTACAATTTCGGTAATTATAAATCGGCGTAAGCCTTGAATAATCACAGCGGTATGACCATTAGGTAATTTAAAAAGGCGTACGACACGAGCGACAGTACCAATGCGATAAATGTCATCTGCTCCTGGTTCTTCTTGTGCGCCATCGAGCTGACTAACTACCCCTAAAAGGCCTTTGTTTTTGTTAACCTTATTAAGAAGGCTAATCGATTTATCCCTTCCTGCGGTAATTGGAATTACCACCCCTGGAAAGAGAACGGTATTGCGTAATGGCAAGATTGGCAACTCCTCTGGCAGTTCCTCATTTTTAAGAGACTCTTCGTCTTCTTTGCTCATCAACGGGATGTATTCACCCTCATCTCTCATTACGCCAAAATGTAAATTATCTATATCGGTAAAGTCTCTAAAACTCATATCATTGCTTTGTTAAGCCATCAAAATTTTTGAAAGCTTGATAGGATGGCACAAAAGTCAATTGATATGCCAATTACGAATACTAACGATACTGGGTCGTTTTGTCAAAAATAGCCTGCAAAATGTCACGCTCTACTTCATCGAGAGTGACGTTGCGGCGCGACATTACTAATTCAGCCGTTTTCATGGCCTTATCAAATTTGTACTCGGTAAAACCACCCGAGCCACCCCAAGAGTAAGAAGGAATAAAATTACGTGGGAATCCACCTCCGTAAATATTGGCACTTACACCCACTACTGTACCAGTATTAAACATGGTATTGATGCCACATTTAGAATGATCGCCCATAATAAGTCCGCAAAATTGTAAACCCGTCTTGCGAAAGCCATTTTTGGGATAGCTCCACAATTTAACTTCCTCGTAATTATTTTTAAGATTAGAATTGTTGCTGTCCGCACCAATGTTGCACCATTCGCCTAGCACCGAGTTTCCTAAAAAGCCGTCGTGGCCCTTGTTGGAGAATCCGAATATCACGGAATTATTTACCTCTCCCCCTACCTTACAATGTGGCCCAATGGTCGTAGCCCCATATATTTTAGTGGCCAGTTTCAGGGTCGAATGCTCGCCAAGAGCTAAAGCACCGCGAATAACGCTACCTTCCATTACTTCAGAATCGACTCCTAAATAAATGGCTCCCGAAGTAGTATTAAAAACTGCACATTCGGCTTTAGCCCCTTCTTCTGCAAAAAAGCGATTGCCAATTATGGTATTGGTTTCTGATATTTTAGCACTCTCTCTGCCAGCGGTAATTAGGTCAAAATCCAATTCTAATTCCGAGGCATTCAAACTAAATAAACTATGAGGCCCTTTTAAATAAGTTAGTTCATCTTCGTAATCTAAGGCTTGGCTATCTTGTTCTAAATCTTCGGGAAATGAAGCCGCACGACAAGCAATAATTAAATCGTCTTTTAAAATAGCTTCTCCGAGTTCTAGTGACTTTACTTTTTCCACTAAATCGAGACTGGGGCAAACACTACCGTTAATATATAAATTATCGCCTTCCTCTTTCAAAGGGAATTTAGTACTTAAATAGTCGGCCGTTATGTAGGATGCTTCTTTGGCTGCATTAAGATGCTTTAACCATTTTTCTTCAATGGTCAAAATGCCCAATCGCAGCTTAGCACTGGGTCTAGTGTAGGTTAAAGGTAGAAGATCGTCGCGATTAGCGTCGTCGAAAAATACAATATTCATGAGCGAAATTTAGGGATGCAAGATAAATGAAGGAACATAAAAAAACCCCTACTCTTATAAAGAATAGGGGTTAAATATTTTAAAGCTTTTCGCTTAAGCTTGGTTACGACCTTTGTAACGATTGCGGAATTTATCAACACGACCAGCAGTATCAACCAATTTAACTTTACCAGTGTAAAATGGGTGAGAGGCCGCAGAAATTTCCATTTTTATTAATGGGTATTCAACACCATCGACCTCAATCGTGTCGCGTGTTTCGGCGCAGGAGCGGGTGATGAAAAAATCTTCAGTACCCATGTCTTTAAAAACACAGGGACGGTAATTTGAAGGATGAATGTCTTTTTGCATATCTTTTAGGTTTCGTTGGCTGGGATTTTGCCCAGTCCAAAAATGGTCTGCAAAAATACTGCAAATATTAAGTTCACACAAGCCCTCCCTTTAAATTCTATTATCAGGAATAAATGTGCTCATTTTTAGAGGGAAGACTGTACTTTTGACCTTTAAAGATCGTTAAGATTTTATGCTTAAAAAACTATTTATCCTTCTTGTTTTAGCACTAATAGGCTTTAGCTCCTGCCGAAAAGAAGACAATATCATAAGTTCAAACTTTTCCTTGCGCTACTCAAGCGATACGGTATTTTTAGACACTGTTTTCGCAGGCATTGGCTCTAGCACCTATGAACTGAAGGTTTATAACGACAGTAGAGAAAGTATTAACATCCCCAATATTCGCTTAAAAAATCAGGCTTCGCCTTTTCGCTTAAATATTAATGGCACCGCCAGCACTAACCTTAGCAATGTTGAAATTCTCCCTGAGGATAGTATTTATATTTTCATAGAAGTTACAGCCGCCATAAATACAGTAAACGAAATGGTGGTGAGCGATCAAATCGTTTTTGAACTAGCCGAGGGCAGCGATGAAGTGGAGCTCGTTAGTTTGGCCAAGGAGGCTATTTTCCACTTTCCCACAAACTTCATCGTTATCGGATCAGGTAATAACCGAAGTGTAATCCCCTACTCCATTATTGATTGTAATACCATTTGGGACAATACCATTCCTCATGTTATTTATGGTTATGCCGTGGTTGATAGTGGTTGCACTTTAGAAATCGCTCCCGGGGCAGATGTACATTTCCATGAAAATAGCGGCCTTTGGGTTTTTGCTGACGGTGAATTAAAAATTGCCCCCAATGCCCTACCTGGACAAGGCGATTCGGTAACATTTAGCGGCGACCGATTGGAACCTTTTTACGAAGAAGTTCCAGGGCAATGGGGTGGATTACTAGGAGGCTTATATATCGGGCAAGGCGCCAAAGCACAAATAAACAATCTAGTTCTAAAGAATGCTGTTAACGGGCTGCGTTGCGATAGCGCCCTCTTTCCTGATCAATTAAGTATTACCAATTCCTATATTCTAAACTCATCTCGTACGGGTCTTTATGCAGGATACTCTAATATTAAAGCCGAAAATCTCGTGATTGCGAATCAAGGTCTTTATGGCTTTTATGCATTTGGCGGAAACTATGACTTTAAGCACTGTAGTTTTGTTAATTACTGGAACCTCTCCACTCGCCAAGAGTCTACTGTAGTTCTTAGTAATTTCCTTGAATTCCAAGATGCCACGGGGCAGATTCAACGCATAACAAGGAGTCTAGAAAGTGCTTATTTCGGTAATTGTATTATTGATGGGGTAAATCAGCAAGAGCTGCAATTTGTAAAAGATGATAATGCAATTTTCAACTTTCAGTTTAATCACGCCCAATTGAAGTTGAGTAACGATTTAGAAGATCGTGGCTTCTCCATTAGCGATCCTAACTTTATCAATGTTTTGGTAAACAACAATGCCGATTATACAAACCCAGCAATAAATAACTACCAATTAGACAGTCTAAGTCAAATGGTGGATCAAGGGAATACAAACGACGGATTTGTTGTACCAACCGATATCCTCGGCTTAAGTAGAAACTTTAATGGATTGCCCGATTTAGGCGCTTTTGAAAGACAGTATTAAACCAATTTTGTGGCTAATTTCTCGAATGAGTCCACTACTCGTTCTTCAAACTGTAAGGCTTTTAAAATTATTGTACCTCGAAAAAAGGTCTAGCAAAACAGCCAATCTCAAATTAGAATGTTTTGAAAAAGAGCAGGCTCGAATTATCACTAGATATATATAGCCCAAATGAATGATTATGCTTAGATAATCATTTTAAGATGGAGTATACTTTTAGCTTATTAAAGAATAGCGTAGGAATAGCTAAACATCACACCCCAAAACTTATCGTTATCACTAATAATATTGGGAGCTGTTTCTAAGATTCCATCCATTGTATCACCTCCCACAGTGCTGTATCGTAATTCTGCCGAAATAATTCCATGATATGAAACACGATATTTAACACCTAAGCCTACAAAAGTATTCATACCGATATAGGCATCCGTCTCAATATCAATGTTTTCAGGCACCAATCCTGCAATTTGCAATTCAGGATTCCAGCCTGCTACACCTATACCGCCTTTTAAAAAGATAGTATACTTCTGGTCGAGATGATATTTACCAAAGCGGATTAGATGAATCTCCGAGAAGAGATTCCCGGTAACTAAACTTGTATTTACGCTAAAACCACGGTTGAAATTATCGTGATTTGCATCTGATGCATTTAGATTCCCAAAAGAGATTTCACCACCTAATCCAAACCAATCATTAACATGGTACTTCGCAAAAATTGAAATTTGCGCATCAACTTCAGCAAACACAGCATTAACCCTACTAGAATTCGCAATTTCGTTGCTCATGTTTAAGGTGCCTATTCCGGCTCCAAATTCATAATATTTTGTTCTTTTAGTTTGCGCATCTAAGTTTAAACCGAAAAGTAAGGCGACTAAGAATAGGGCAGAGCTGTAGTTTCTCATTATTGTTTATCTCTTAAAAAAACAAGGTTTGTGTCATCACTACCTGCTTTATCTAGGTAGTAACCTGCTAAGTTAAACTCTTTTAGAACATCTGTGCTATTAATTCTATTCTGGATAATAAAATTAGCCATGATTCCCCGAGCTTTCTTGGCGAAGAAGGAAATAATCTTATACTTTCCGTTTGAATAATCCTTGAATTCTAGGTTTAAAATTGGGTTAGGAATTTTAGCGCTTTGCAGAGCCTTAAAGTATTCTTTGCTTGCCAAATTTACTATTGGCTCATCATTAGGGATATGCTCTTTGAAATAATCAGCAATACTTTTTTGCCAAAACTCATAAAGGTTCTTTTTTCGGGCCAGACCAATAGCGGTTCCCATTTCCAAACGATATGGCAAAATTGAAGTTTGCGGTTTTAGCAAACCATATAAACCCGAAAGAATATAAAGCTTGTCTTGCGCAAATAACATATCCTCCTCAGACCAATGTTCTGCCTCCAACCCTAGGTATACATCGCCTTTAAATGCCAGTACAGCTTGGCGCCCTGTCATTACTTTTTCGGCAGACCACTCTTGGTTACGCAGGTAGTTTTGCTCAGCAAGATTCTTACTAATATTCTGAATACTCATCAGTTTTTTAGCACTGAGAGAACGAAGTTTATGATTCACCTTTTCGGCTTCTGACAAAAAAATGGGCGGCTCAGAGGGACCTATTTGGAGATCGCTAGAGAAATCGAGCGTTTTTGCGGGACTGATTACACTTATCATAGGTCACAAATATAAAAAGGCGTGATGTATAAACATCACGCCCTTTCTAATAAGATTGAAAGAAAGACTATTTCTCTACGCGTAAATTTTCTTGAGCTAATGACCACTCTCTATGATTGGCAATACTATTAGCTTGGTAATTCACCTCGTGTAAAGTTTTACGATCATCTGACCATACAAACCATGCCCCTTCTTTTTTTCCTTCTACATAAGTAGCTTCAACTCTAATTTCTCCACTTGCGCTGTACTCAGTCCACTGTCCGTGTGACTTACCGTCTTTGAAAAAACCTACTTCTTTTACTTGATCTGAATTCTCAAAGTATCGAGTTACTTTTATTTGATCTCCAACTTTCTCATAAACTGAAGTAGACTGTGCTTGAGCGCCAAAGGCCATTAAAAATCCTACTACCACTAAATTAATCATCGTTTTCATGTCTTCAAGCTTTAAATTCTACTCGACAAAGATATGAAAATATTTACATTCCGTTAACACTGAGGTAACATTGAGAGTGTTAAAATAATCAAATCACTATATATCAATGGTTTATATATTAATTTAAAATTAAGAAAGGCCGCTAAAGTGCGGCCTTTCTCTAAAATCACTAGTATTTACACCTAATCTTTTGCTAGAAAAGGATACTTATAAGAGGTCGGTGTTACAAAAGTCTCCTTAATTAAGCGTGGACTAATCCAGCGGTAAAGATTTTGCTTAGAACCTGCCTTATCATTTGTTCCAGAAGCACGAGCACCGCCAAATGGCTGCTGCCCTACTACTGCTCCAGTTGGCTTGTCGTTTATATAGAAATTACCTGCCGCATTGCGCAATGCTTTAACACCATATTCTAATGCATAGCGATCATTACTAAATAAGGCACCTGTTAAAGCATAAGGAGATGTTTCATCTACCAATTTTAAGGTTGCCTCATATTCATTTTCTGGATAAACATAAATAGTAAGTACCGGACCAAATAGCTCCGTTTCCATGGTTACATACTTAGGATTGGTGGTTACGATAATCGTGGGCTCAATAAAATACCCTTTCGATTTATCATAATTACCTCCCGCTACGATTTCAGCATCAGCATCCTGCTTAGCACCGTCAATATACGCAGCAAGCTTATCAAAAGAGCCTTCGTGAATTACAGCCGTAACGAAATTTTCAAAATCGCGAGGAGAACCACTTTTAATTTCCGCTAAGTCGGCTACTAACTCTTCCTTAACTGCGGGCCATAAATTACTAGGAATATACGCTCTAGAAGCAGCTGAGCATTTTTGACCCTGAAATTCAAAAGCTCCACGTATAAGTGCGGTACTTACTTGTTTGCTGTTTGATGACTTATGCACCATTACAAAATCCTTTCCGCCAGTCTCTCCCACTATGCGCGGATAAGTGCGATACTTGGTGATATTCTTGCCTATAACCGTCCAAATATTTTGGAAAACGGTAGTTGATCCTGTATAATGTAAACCCGAAAAATCTGGATGTGAGAATACGATATCAGCCGTTTCCTGAGGATCCGTGAAGATCATATTAATAACACCATCAGGCATGCCTGCTTCTTCAAATATATCCATAACCACTTTGGCAGAATAAATTTGACTTAAACTAGGTTTCCACACTACCGTATTTCCCATCATGGCCATACTTGCAGGAAGATTACCTGCAATAGCCGTAAAGTTAAAAGGAGTAATCGCGAAGGTAAATCCTTCTAAAGGACGGTAATCTACCTTATTCCAAATTGTACTGTGCGAATGCGTATGTGGTTGCTCTTGATAAATTTCAGTAGCATATTGAACATTAAAGCGCAAGAAGTCGATTAACTCGCAGGCCGCATCAATTTCCGCCTGAAAGATAGTTTTACTCTGAGCAATCATGGTAGAAGCATTCAGTTTAGCCCGGTAAGGACCAGCCGCTAAATCTGCTGCCTTCATGAAAATGGCTAATCGATTAGACCACTCCATATTTTCCCAAGCCTCCTTCGCAGCTAAAGCCGCTTTAATCGCCTCATGTACGTGATCGCTTGTTCCTAAGTGAAAAGAACCAACATTATGAGCGTGATCATGAGGTGGTAATACACGCATAGTATTGCCGGTACTTACCTTTTTTCCATTGATAACCATGGGAATATCAATAGTTTCTGACCACATTTTATCGTATTGTGCTTGTACTTCTAGCCTTTCTGAACTACCAGGACGATAATCTTTAATAGCCTCGTTAATTGCCGCGGGAACTTTATAAAAACCCTTTTCCATAATTATATTTTTGAGAGATTTTTTGTCACCTCAAAGGTAAGACAAAGCAGAGAGGCGTGAAACTAAATCCTAAACTATCCCTATTTCACCGCTTTAATCTGAAAAGCTAGTTTCCGATCTTTCGACTCGACCTCTACCTGTATAATTTCAGGATGTTGTTTCTCTTCAGTAAAGCGCAAACCACTAAGTTTAGAGCGATACCAAGCTCCAGTATCAATATACCAAGCATTTTCTTTAGGTCTATACAATGGTTTATCGCCTCGCACAACGGTATGCCCAATAACTTGAAACTTTGGCAGCAACTTAAGGGGCCTGCGGTTTATCAAAACATTATTGGGCGTAGAAATATCAAATGGATCAAGCGCGTCGATAGCTAAACCCGCATGGCTAATGAGCAAGTTATCATTTTCCCAGCTCAGAGGCAAGAGGCGCAAGATATTAGCAACCTCATGCTCTTTAAAGTCTAGTTCGTTAAAATCTTCAAGTAATTTAAGATAAGCCGGATTTCTTGACTTCTTGCGAAAGCAATCCAAAAACCACTGCTCGTGATTACCGCGAATGAGAAATACTCGATTAGGGAATTCACGCTTCTTTTTTAATAAGTAACGTAATGTTTTGGCAGAGTTGGGACCCTTATTAATGAAGTCGCCCACCAATACCAGTTGATCCTTGGCAGGATCCCAATAGGTGTTAACTAGAGATTTTAAGGTATAGTAACAGCCATGTACATCGCCTACTACTAAAACCGCCATTACTGGTTTTTAAGAATTGATCATAACTGGCATAACCAGCATCAAAATGTCTTCCCCTTCTTCTAAGCTATCGGCTGGCAAAATGATACCAGCACGATTAGGCGCTGACATTTCTAAATTTATTTGATCAGACTCGAGGTTCGAAAGCATTTCTGTTAAGAAACGAGAATTAAAGCCTATTGCCATATCCTCGCCCGTGTATTCGCAGTTTAAACGCTCATCGGCCTTGTTAGAGAAGTCTACATCTTCAGCCGAAAGCTCCAATTGCATACCAGCAATTTTCAACCTAACCTGATGGGTAGTTTTATTGGAGAAAATGGCTACCCTTTTTGCTGCTCCTAAAAATTTGGTGCGCTCAATTTTAAGCACATTGGGGTTTTCTTTAGGAATAACCGCCTCGTAATTTGGATACTTACCATCAATTAGGCGGCAAGTAAGAATAATGTTATCGAACTCAAAGCTGGCATTAGTATCATTATAAACCACTTTTACTTCATCACCTAAACTACTTAAAGTAGATTTCAATATAGTAAGAGGCTTGCGCGGCATAATAAACTCTGCCGTATGATCGGTCGTACAATCTAAGCGACGGTAGCGCACTAGTTTATGAGCATCTGTGGCAACAAAAGTTAAACCCTCGTTAGTGAATTGGAAAAACACACCCGACATTACCGGACGAAGCTCATCGTTACCAGCGGCAAACAATGTTTTATTAATGGCAGTAGCTAAAATTTCACCTTTAATCGCAGTGGTACTTACATCTTCCATTTCCGGTAATTGAGGAAACTCCTCACCTGAAACGTAGGCTAAACTATAGCGGCCATCATTCGAACTAATTTCAATGGTACTGCTAGATTCATCGCTAGTAAAAGTTACCGGCTGAGCGGGTAGAGCTTTTAAACCATCTAAAAGCAAGCGTGCGGGAATTGCAATTACGCCATCTTCATCGCCCTGTACTTCCATACTTGCGCTAATGGTCGACTCAAGGTCGGAGGCCATAATCTGTAAATTAGATCCGCTAAGACTAAAAAGGAAGTTATCTAAAATGGCTAGTGTATTATTGTTGTTCAATACACCACCAACAATTTGCAATTGCTTTAGTAAGTCTCCACTTGAAACGATGAATTTCATAGGTATAACAATTTGATGCTAAAATTAATGAGCAAATATAGGGATAAACAAGCGCTGCCTAAGATTGCAGGATGACAAATTTATGATTCCGAATTTATAAAATAAGATAAAGGCTTAATCACCTTTCGTAATCCGTAATACTGCAAGAGCACCATACGGTCGTTATTAATAAAACCGTGCAGTCTATCCCGGTCATAAAAAGTTGTAGGATCATTAAAATCAACTGTTTGCGCTTCCCCTTTAATTTTATAGGCACTAAAGCGACTCAGTTTTCCGTCAATATCCTTTACCATAATGGTAAAGGCGGGCGTACTTGATTTTAAAGAATCACGGCGAGCATAAATGGGATCAGAAGGAATAATTTCACCTTCATACGATAGATTTTTGAAGGCCCCTAAAAACATGCGCGCCTTTGCCACTGAAACATTCGACATTACTTCACCATCGCTAGCGCGTACAAAATAAATACTATCCGGAGAAAAAACTCTCAAAGTGTAGCTAGCGTTTAGCGAATCTGGGTAAATCACTTCAACCTCCTTAATATTGCGTGGGTCCATCCGCACTAAATCTCTACGCTTCCACAGATAGCTTTCAGTGAAAAATCGGCTAGAAAGAAAACCATTAAAGCCGGGAATATGCACCGCATAAGGAGCATCAGCGCCTTCAATCATCATCCATGTACCCATTTCATCGTGTGTTGGTAAGCCTACAATTATGGTTTTGTACAATTCCCCATTCTGAAAGATCTCTACTCTTTTACCAAAAACTTCCAAGTGCTTAATAACTTCTGGCCTAATGCGCTCGGTAGAAAAGTTACGCATCTCCATACGGTACATGGTTTCCAAAATGATCTCCATTGCGTCGTCTCGAGCTGGGTCTTCGCCATCAACCAACCAACCCCTGCTTTCGCGGGTTAAAACCGTTCTTGAAGGAGTTTTATCACTTAAAACAATTTTACTTATTGCAGCAGTATCCTTTATAGAAAAGGAATAGTTTTCGGGACCTTCTAGGGTACTGCTGCCCGTATTTTCACTAATTAACCATCCCGCAACAGCGAGTAAAATAATAAAAGTGACTAAGTATATAAGGTTCTTTTTCATTTTAACTTTTTAGATATTTCTTTTTACGCCACCAAGTGTTCAGCAGAGCCATTAACAAGAGTAGAACTACTGGAATTAAGGTATTAACCATTTGCCAGAAGAGTCGTTCATCCTTTACTTTTTCTAAATCCAAAAGTCTAATTTTCAACTCGCGCGAACGAATGGCAATTAGACCTTTATCGTCCAACATATAATCCAAAGTATTGACCAAGAAATCTTTATTACCATACTGTGTATTGGTATATTGATCGTAACCTAAAGGCAAAGGTGCGCCTTTGGGAATATTGGGGTTTACTACATTAAATTGATTCATGAGCAAATCACCATCGGCCACTACCAACATTTGATTTTGATTGCTTTCTTCCTTAACTCTTAAATTCTCTGAGCCTTCTTTTGGGCTTAAACGGTTTTTAAATGCCGAAGTGAAATTTCCCTCTAAAAGAATCGCTAGAGGAATGCCCGCTTCATGGAATTGACTGCGAGGCGGAGGATTATACAGCTTTGCTAAAGATACAATATGCGGTGTTGCTAAGCGCGCTGAATAAGGTGAGCTTTTCAAAAGGACGGTTTTCTTTACCCCTCCTGCCATAACTGTATCCAATGAGCTTGCAAAGCGCAACCAAATTGCATTCAGATCTTTGGCTATAGGATGATTTACCTGCGGCATAACCATCGGGAAATAGACCCAAGGACGAATCTTTTTCTGGTCATTTACCCCAGCACCCACTAAGTCGGTCACTAAATCTGTATTAACACGCACCCCATATTTAAAAAGCATATCGTTTAATTGCAGTCGATCAAAAAGCGGTAAACTCATAAACTGTGAAGCCTCGCTAAGACTATCCATGGAGGCCGCCGCAGCATCTAAAAGCCAAATGGTTTTACCACCGTTCATTATAAATTGATCGAGGAGGTATTTATCCAAATCGGTAAATGCTCTTTGGGGCTTGGCAATAATCATCGCATTGAAGCGATTCAAGCGAATTTGCTGTTGGGTTATGCTAAGGCTTCCGCCTGATGAGTCAGACTTAAACTCTCGGATATCAAATAAGTCAACGCGATAATTGGCACTGATATCTTTTGCAAAATCGGCTATTTCACGTGGGCCTAATTCACCATGACCTTGTAAAAAGCCCACCAGCGGTTTATCATCTGAAACCAAGCTTCGAATGGTATTGGCCAAGGTGAATTCGAGGTTTTCGATACTGGTGTTAATTTGATTTTCGGGGGCAGCTCCTAACTGATCTAAAAGTAAAAGAGCGGCAGCTTCCTTTTCACCATAATTTAAAATCGCTCCCGGAAAAATGGTTTTCACAGAATTACCATCGCTATTCTTAATACTTAATTGATAAGGCTTTAAACCCTTAAACTGTAATTGCTGGTACAGTTTTGTGGTTTCTTCCTCGGTATCGTTGTTACTCGGATCTACAAAAGTGTATTGAATATTTGGGTTGTAAGCTCTAAACTCATCTAACATTTGCTTAGTCTCTGTTTCCAAACGCTGAAACCCTGCCGGGAAATCACCTTCTAAGTAAACCTTCACCAACATAATATCCTGCACCTCTTCCAAAAGGTTAATAGTAGCATCGGATAAGGTGTAGCGCTTTTCTCCCGTAAGGTCGATGCGGAAAAACTTTAGGCCACTAATAATATTTATCAATATTACAATGGCAATAAAAAGGGCAAAACGACTTAAATCTCTTCTCTTTTTATTCATTACCACTTTCTACTTTGAATTACCAATCGCGTTGCAGCCATGAAAATGGCGATAAGCCCAATAAAATAAAAGAGGTCGCGGCTGTCAATCACTCCCCTACTCATCGAAATGTAGTGTTCGTTGATCCCTAGCTTAATTACAAACAAATCAAAAGTCCCGAATAAGGCAAATTCGGAAATTTGATCAAAGCCATAAAATAAGAAGAAGGAAAGAAACATGGCTAATAAGAAGGCCACAATCTGATTATCAGTTAAGCTGGATGCAAAGAGACCAATGCTTAAAAATGCCGCTCCCAAAAACAAGAGGCCTATATAAGAGCCAAAGCTACCGCCGCTATCGATATTACCCACATTTGCCCCTAAAAGGTAAATGCTGATATAATAAAGTAAGGTGGGTAAAAGAGCCAGAAAAAGCAAGAGCATGCCCGCCCAAAATTTCGCCAGAATTATTTGAATATCGGTAATAGGTTTGGTAAGCAATAGCTCCATCGTTCCCGCCTTTTTTTCATCTGCAAACATGCGCATGCTAATAGCAGGAATAAGGAAAAGAAAAACCCAAGGGGAAATGGTAAACAAATTCCCAATGGAGGCATATCCGCCATCGAGCATATTAAAGCTTCCCGGAAAAAGCCATAAGAAAACGCTATTGATAAGGAGATATACCATTATCACCAAATAGCCAACAATGGAACTGAAGAAGCTACGTACTTCTTTTTTTATAAGTGAAAACATTTACAAAGATTCTATTTGTTTGGTACTCCAAGCTTCGGGCTTTGCCGCAAAAAGGCTTTTGGTAAAGGCCCAAACTCCCTTGAACAAATCGGAATGACGGTAGGCTTCAAGTTGCGCGGCTTCTTTCCACCAGCTATAGGTAAAGTACACATTAGGATTTTGATGATCCTGCAATAAAATTAATTTTTCACAACCTTCAAAAGCTCTGATTTTGGCTTTATTTTTCTCGAAATTAGCGAGGAAGTTAGGCACTTCTTCTGCTTTAAAAGTCATCTTCACGATTCTTGTAATCATGTATAGCTAATTGTTATTGTATCCAACATCCCCAAACCTAAAAGGCTATTTGCACCATTAATTTCTTTACTCTGCGGATCGCGAAAAGCAATCTCAAGCAAACCTAAAGAATTAATAAGGGCTAGCACACCATCTTGAGCAATATCGTGATAAGCAGTTGCTATGCGTTTGAGGCTTCTATTGCGGGGTAAGTTAATTTCTATGGCTTTACTTTTTTGCGCTTCTTGCAGATCCTTAGAGTCGATATTAGTAATAAGGTTGCCATAATTATCGATAAAAATAATATGACCCTGCACCAGTTTTCGCTGCAAATCTACCTTACCTCTTAAACTACTGCCCCGCACCAATTCATCTAGTGAAGTTTGCGGACCCAATAAAGAAGCTGCTCCTCCCCCGGCTAAATGCGCCGCTGCGCGCGCTAAAAAATCACGACCTGGAAACTGGGTAGAGCGTTGCTCCCCTATTTTAATTTGATGAAAGATTAAATTTTGCGGATTGCGATCGGCGGCAATCATAGTGAGAATACCATTATCAGAAGCCACAAAAAAATGCCCGTCCATTTGCATCACATACCATCTTTGACTGGGACTATTCTCTGCAGTTAGTATTAAATGTACCGTTCTTTTAGGGAAACTTGCAAAGCTGTGCTTTACTATAAATGAGGTTTCTACGATATCACCTGGGGGTAAATCGTGGCTAATATCACAAAGTATTAAATTGGCGCGCTCTTGATACAACACGCCTTTTACAATAGCCGTGTATGGATCTTTAGTTCCGTAATCAGATGTTAATGTAATTATTGCCATATAATGCTGCAAAGGTAGTAACCTGAATGCGAGTTTAAATTAGAGTATTACATTTTCACTAAAAGAAAACACCCTTCTAAAAACAGCGTCTGTAAAGGCCCACAGCCAATAGATCAAACCAAGGATCTATAAATTATCGAAAATTAAGCCCTGTAAAGCACCGTTTTTTTGCGCCTTAGCAAGCTCATTGCATCCTCTATTCTTTTGTAGCCTCGATTCGTGTTTATAGGGGCTTATAAAGCTAATTGCAGATCGTGCTTAGCTATGTAAAACAAACGGCCTTTTTATTGTTATTTTGTAATTCAAATTCCAATAATATTAAAGGCCCTTTAAGGCCTGCCAAAAGCAGATTTTTAGCTTGAGTGAAAAAATTGTAAGAGTAGACCAAGTAGATCCTATTGAAGTGTATGGCGCTAATAATCGCTACCTCAATATCATCAAAACTTACTTCCCCGCCCTTAAGATTATTGCGCGTGGAGATCAAATTAAGGTCAATGGAGATGAGGGAGAAATGGCTCGTTTTGAAGACAAAATCGCCGAACTCATTGCGCATTTAAATAAATTTAACTCACTAAGCGTTAACCAGGTAGACCGCATCATGAAAGATGAAATGAAGGAAGAAAGCGATGAAAAAGGCAGTGCCGATTTAATTTTGCATGGTGTTAATGGTCAGGCAATTCGTGCCCGTACTTTAAACCAAAGGCGCATGATTAAGGCCATGGAAACCAATGACATTATGTTTGCTGTTGGTCCGGCAGGCACCGGGAAAACCTATACCGCTGTGGCCCTAGCCGTAGCCGCCTTAAAAAATAAAGAAATCAAGAAAATAATTCTTACCCGACCAGCGGTGGAAGCGGGTGAAAACCTAGGCTTTCTTCCGGGCGACCTCAAAGAAAAGCTAGACCCCTATTTACAGCCACTTTACGATGGTTTACGCGACATGATTCCCCCCGAAAAGCTGTCTTATTACATGGAAAGTGGTACTATTCAAATTGCACCGCTAGCCTTTATGCGCGGTCGAACCTTAGATCGGGCCTTTGTAATTTTAGATGAGGCCCAAAATACCACCCGTAGTCAAATGAAGATGTTCCTTACACGAATGGGAGCTAGTGCTAAATTTATTGTTACGGGAGATGTTAGCCAGATTGACCTTCCGCGCAAACAGGCTTCGGGCCTAAAAGAAGCTTTGCGAATTTTAGGGGACATAAAAGGGATTTCTAAAGTTTTCCTCGACGAAAACGATGTAATTCGCCACCAATTAGTGAAAGATATTATTAGAGCTTACGATAAAGAAGAAAACGAGCATGACAACATTAGTAAAGACTAACTTCCAATTTCCTACTCAAACCAATCTCTATAAAGGTAAGGTTAGAGATGTATACAGCCTTGGCAACAATCTTTTAGCCATGGTTGCTAGCGATAGGATTTCGGCATTTGATGTGGTTTTACCCAAAGGCATCCCCGGCAAGGGACAAGTTCTTAATCAAATTGCGAATTACTTTTTAGATGCTACTGCTGATTTGGTTCCTAATTGGAAAATTGCACAACCCGACCCCATGGTAACGGTAGGTCAATTAGCTCAACCCTTTAAGGTAGAAATGGTAATTCGCGGTTACTTAACTGGCCATGCTTGGCGCACCTATAAATCTGGCTTACGCGTACTTTGTGGCATTACTCTTCCCGAGGGAATGAAAGAAAATCAGGCTTTCCTAGAACCTATTATCACCCCGACCACCAAGGCCGATTTAGGCACCCACGATGAAGACATTAGCCGTGAAGCTATTCTAGCGCAAGGCATTGTTAGCGAAGCTGATTATTTAGTTTTAGAAGATTATACGCGTAAGCTTTTCAAACGCGGACAAGAAATGGCCGCCGAAAGAGGACTTATTTTAGTAGACACCAAATATGAATTTGGAAAAAACTCTACTGGCGAAATTATTTTAATCGATGAAATTCACACCCCCGACAGCAGTCGTTACTTTTATGCAGAAGGCTACGATGAAAAGCTAGCTCAGGGGCAAGCGCAGAAGCAATTGAGTAAGGAATTTGTGCGCGAGTGGCTGATGGAAAATGGCTTTCAAGGCAAAGATGGTCAAAGCGTTCCTGAAATGACAGAGGAATTTGTACTTTCGGTATCACAACGTTACCAAGAACTGTTTGAAGCAATAACGGGGCAACCTTTTATTTGGGACCAAAGCGCTAATATTGAAGAGAGAATATACACGAATACAGTAAATTACTTAAACAAATAAGATGAAGAAATTACTTTTCGCCTGTAGTGTTCTGCTTAGCTTAAATGCCAGTGCTCAAGTTGATTTCGGCTTAAGAGCAGGAGCTAGCCTTAGTAGTCCTCGCATTGAAAATTTCCAAGGAAAAAACACCATTAGCGACTTCGAGCATGACGCTTCTGAACTGAGTTATCAAGCGGGAGTTTATGCACGTTTGAAGTTATTGGCTTTTTTCGTGCAAGGTGAATTGTATTTCACGCAGATAAATCAGTCTGCACTCGCCTCTTTTACCGCATTAAATGCACCTCCTAAAACCATCGACCTCAGCTTTAGCAGAATCGATTTACCCATTCTTTTAGGACTAAAGATGGGGCCCATACGCATTATGGGAGGCCCAATATTTAGCAGTAATTTTAATGATGTTTCTGGAAATCTCAACAATGATTTACAAGCCGCCAGCCTCGGTTATCAGGTAGGTGTTGGCGCAGAGTTTAGTAAATTGTTTATTGATTTGCGTTATGAATCAGGCTTGGGAAATTGGGCTAACGCGGTGCTTATTGACAATAGCAGCTACCAATCCGACATTAGAACCACCCAGATAATGCTTTGTTTGGGATTTGAATTATTCTAGTTTTTAATTAGCGTAAATTCTCCTGTAAGAATACCCAGCCGCAAAGCCTGATTATAGCTTTCTTCGCTATCAATAGGAGTCATCAATTTTTCAATGCGATCTGCATGTGCCAATTGATCGTTTAGCTTGTAATAAAAATATCCACAAAGCGCTCCCTCTCGCACCACAAATACGGTATGTTCAGCGCTATTGCGACCTCTGCCTTTAAAAAGAGAGTCCTCCGGGAAATCGGCTAAAATATGTCTCACTTCCTCACCTTTTTTGCCGCGTGCAATTCTTTGATACATTCGCAAGGCGCGCTCTCCCGCTTTTAAGTTGGAGACCGTTAACCAAGGCTTTTTCTTTCCCGCTTCTTCTAAGGAGACAAGACTTAAACGAGGTGGTGTTTCGCGCTTGTCCGCAAAAATGCCATATTTCTCTTTGGTTGAACTTGCTGAATTGAAAGGTGGTTTAGCTTCTTTTAGTTCAGCTTCCCGCTTTACTTTGGCAATTAACCAATTACCTACCGGCTCTATCTTTAAGTTATGCACCTCTTCTTGCAATTTGAGCGACTTTGCCGAACTACTTAAAAATAAGCGGTTTACAGAAGCTTTAATATTATCAGAAGCACCCAAATAAAGTAATTTTCCGTGGCGATCATGGAGATAAAACAGACCCCTATTATGTTTAATAGAGCGCTGTAAGTCGTTAATTTTATCTTTTAAATAGTCGTTCTCTAAAATACTCTGCTCAAAGGAGCTAATCCCTTTTTGGCGATCTTTTTCTCTTAATATCTCAAAGAGTTCCAAGGTAGCGCGGGCATCACTTTCCGCCCGATGCTTATTGGTGCGACTTAAGCCTAACTCATCGCACATCTTATCCAAGCCGTAACTTTTTAAATTAGGGATCAGTTCTTGGGCTAGCTTTATCGTATCTAAAGTTTTCCTTTCGAAAGCATAACCTAAGCGAGAAAACTCTTGCCGAAGCATGCGATAATCGAACTCTACATTATGACCCACAATCACTGCATCTTCCGTAATCTCTACCAAACGCTTGGCCAGTTCATGAAAACGCGGTGCTCGTAACAGCATTTTATCGGTAATTCCAGTCATTTTTGACACGTAAGGTTGCACCCCACGATGAGGATGAACCAAACTAATTAGCTGGTCTACTATCTCTTCGCCATCATACCGGAAGGCGGCTATCTCAATCATGGCCTCCTTACCAAAAGGTCCACCACTAGACTCAATGTCTACAATACAGAACATGCCACGAAGTTACACGAATAAATCGTTAAGAAAGAAGAACTGAAAAAGATATAGCTTTACTTTGTAATTGTATGAGGAAATGGCTTCGCAGCATAGCGTTTATTATTTTGGTACCGGCAGTTTTGCTGGGGCAAGATGCATCAGACAAACCGCCGCCGCAGATTATTAAAGCTGTAGAACTAAGACAAGCTAATTTCGAGCAGTATCGGCATTATTCCGCTCAATTTTTTGAAACTTGTCGTGCTGAAATCAATAATGTTCCCCTTTCTATTTGGCCAATATCTGGCACTTTAGTTCCAGCTAAAAAAGACACGGGGATTGTTTATCGCAGTCAGGCTTTAATTGATGCGAAATACTACGACGACTTCCATTACGATCAAGATGTTCTCTTAAAAAGAGAGGCTGGCCATTTACCCATTCCCAATTGGCATCAACTACCTGGTTATGGATATGGCCTTTTGCAAGAGCGCATTTACCTAAATCAAACTTTCGACCGCGGATTTATTAGCCCTCTAAGCGAAGAAGGCTTAAAAATCTATTATTACAAAATCTTAGATTCCGCTTTCGCAGATGGCCATAAACGTTACAATATTTCTTTCAAACCCAAAAAAGAAGAATTCCCTGGGCTCAAGGGAAATATTTGGTTAATAGACTCTGTTTTCCTTCCCGCAGAAACGGATTTCGTTATATCAGCGAACAATCAATTAGAATTACTAGATAGCATCTGCCTTGAGCAAAAATACCAATGGCAAAGAGGAGAATATAAAATGCTTAGGCAAAATATTTCTTTGTACATCAACCTATTTGGCTATCAAGGATCCTATCATATAGAGCATAAATTCTCGCAATTTGAATATTCCAATGCCATTAGAGCTAATCAATTCGACGCTTTAGTTTACCATCAAAGTAAAAATGACTTTAACTTAGACACGAACTTTTGGCAAAATTTAGCCAGCAACCAACAGCATCAAAATTATTACGACAGCTTAAGTTTAAAAACACCTTTAGCCAAGCAATTTCGCCTCTCTGGTCGTCAGCGATTAGAACCTGAAAATTTTGTTCTTTATAAAAATTTATACCGCCATTATACCATCCGCCATAATAACTGGTACACCGATCTTCCTGCCTTTTATCGCAGCCTTGGTTTTAATGCAGTAGAAGGCCCTTACAGTAGATACGTTTTTAAGGTCGGACACATTAAAGATCAGCAAGAATGGTATTTAGAAAGCCAGCTGCGTTATGGCCTAGCCGATGCTCGACTAAAACCGAGCTTTACCCTAGCCCACAATTCAGGCAGTTTAAAAAGCCGAAGCTTTATGCTAAAAGGGGGAACCGATTACCGCCAATTTAATGAAGATGAACCTATTCTTCCCGTATTAAATACTACCTACAACTTATTATTGGCGCGAAATTACCTCAACCTTTTTGGCAAAGATTATCTCTCCTTTCAATATAATAGTCAACCCACTCCGGGCTTTTCCTTTAGCAGTAGTTTAGAATACGCCTATCGTTACTCACTTTATAACAACACTAATTTCTCCCTCTTTAAACCCGAGGCGGATTTTGATGATAATAACGATAATTTTTCGGAAAATATCTCTACCCAGGGTTTCAGAGCGCATCAAGCTTTAAGCTTCGAATTAAACTTGAGTTATCAATTTAAGCAGCTGTATGAAGTGCGCTACAAGCAACGTTTCCAAGATTTATACGAAGGCCGACGTAATTTGCAGACTAGAGCACCAAAATTGTATTTTGACCTACGGGCGGGAATTCCAACAGCCATCAGCGAAACCAATTATATCTTTCAGCGCATTGGCTTACAAAATAGTTTTCGCTGGGGAAACATTGGCTTATCGCAATTTGATATAAGCGCGGGCAGCTTTCTACATTCTGAAAACGTACCCTTTATAGACTACCAACATTTTGATGGAGTACAGGTATTTTTTTTACAGCCCACCGCGGACCGTTCCGCTATGATTAAGCAATTTAGCAGTCTGCCTTATTATAATTACAGTACCAACGAGTCTTTCGTAGAGCTTCATTTCGAGCACAATTTCGATGGAGCATTATTATCGCAAATCGACTTTATCCGCCCCTACAAAGTGCACAGCTTATTTGGCTTCAACTCTTTACACCTTAAAGATCGACGCGCGTTTATTGAGTTGTTTTTTGGACTGGATAATATTTTTAAGGTTATACGATTAGAGTTTGTGGCTGGGATCGATAATTTTCAATCTTTGCGACCCGCAATGCGCATAGGTTTTGACTTTAACTACGACTATTACAAAAGAAACCGTTGATACTGGGCCAACTATGGCCAAAATTTAAGCGTTAAGGCAATATATTGACCGCCCTATGAAATACCTCAAAATTGTTTTTATTAACCTCTTGCTTCTCGGATTAGGCTCTTGTGACTACCGCTATGGAGGAGAACCTTATTACGATTATAATTCACAATATACACCCGTAATTATGGATCGTGCGGATCTCGAACAATCCATTAGAATAATAGGCCCACGAGAAATTAAAGACTACGGAAAAATCTACATTAAAGATTCCCTTCTCTTTATTAATGAAAAGTTCGAAGGCATACATGTGGTTGACAACAGTGATCCCAGCAACCCTGAGAATTTAGCCTTTATTGTTATCCCTGGGAATATTGATATCAGTATTTTAAACGATGTGATTTATGCCGACAATGCGGTAGACCTAATTGCTATTAAGTATACCGGAGATAGTGTAAGAGTAATCGACCGCAACAGAAATATTTTCCCCGAGCTACCCGCACCCGAAGGTCAATATTACTCGTATGAAGGCAGTGCTAATCGTCCCGAGAATAGCGTAATCGTAAAATGGGTTTTAAAATGAAAAAGTTACTAATCGTCCTCTTCTCTACAGTTTTATTATCGTCTTGTGAAAGCTCAGAGAGTGTCGGCACCGACTCTTCCGGCCTCGGTCAAGGCGGAAGCTTAGCTCGCTTTGCGGTAGCTAATGGCCATCTTTACACTGTTAACAATAATGAGATAAGTGTTTTCAGTCTGGCTAATCCCGAAAACCCTGTACAACTAAGTCGCTTAAACATTGGCGCAAATGGTGAAACTATTTTTCCTTTAGGTGACTCTACCATTTTTATTGGCACTACCTCAGGAATGTATATTTACGATGTAAGCGACGCGCCCGCAATGACTTTACTGAGTAACTATCGACACGTTGTTTCCTGCGATCCGGTAGTTGCTAACGCCAATTTTGCCTATGTTACTTTACGCACGGAAAGCAATAATTTTAATTGTGCACGTGGAGTTAATCAGCTGGACATTATTAATATTCAAGACCTTAGCAATCCGATTTTAATAGGTAGCTTCCCTTTAATACAACCCAAGGGCTTAGGCCTTTACGGCGATACGCTGCTAATTTGCGATAAAGGCTTAAAGGTATTCGATGTAAGTAACCCCAACTCTTTAGTGTTATTAGATGCGGACGAAGATTTTGATGCGGTAGACATTATTCCGAATGGTAATTTAATGATTACGGTATCTGAATCTGGCTTGAAACAATATCGCTATAAAAATGGTAAACTCAACTTTTTAAGTGCCTTATGAAAAAGCTAGTATTCATTCTCCTTATAAGCTTTGTTAGCTTTAAAGTAGTCGGGCAAGTTTCTGATTCAACCAAGTTCAAACCCACTTTTTGGGAAATTGGCTGGGTATCCAGCGATATTTTTATTGGCGCCCTCTCTGGTGATATTGTGCTTGGCTTCAGGCATAACCAAGGTATTGGCATTAGAACAACTCTTACACAAGATTATTTTTTCTCTGATAACCTTTATGGATTATATGAGAACAGCAATTTCGTGTATCGTGGAGGAATCTTCCATAAAATTTATTTGGACCAAAGAAGAAATCGAAAAATAACTTTGAGACACGGTCCTAGAATTAGGTACAGCGAATACTCTTATCAAAAAGAGGACTGGATAGAATTTGAAAACTTGGGAAATACTCAATACCGCTATGGCACCGTTAATCTGCAAGATCGAAACCTTGAGCTTGGCTATGAATTGATGATTGGCCTTCAGCAACGTTACAATAATTTGTTTTTTCTAGAATATTACGTTGGTCTAAGCTATATGGATTTTGTAAGTACTAATTCCACCCAATTTACTTTAGACGATTTCCGCAATAATGGCTCTAGCGACTATGGTTACTATCCTGGAATATTACCCAACCAAGCTCAATTAGTTTTAGGACTGGTAATTGGATTTAGAAAATAATCTTAAACCTAATTTCTACCTCCGAAAATTTTTGTCCCTACTCTTATCATATTCGAACCCTGCTCTATGGCAAGCGGATAATCTCCACTCATGCCCATACTAAGGATATTAAACTCATCCTTATTTAGGTGAGCCTGGGTTTCTTTGAAGAAGTTCGCTAAGCCATTAAATTCTCGCAGCAGCTGCTCCTTGTTTTCAGTAAAAGTTGCCATCCCCATAAGGCCTCTAACTTTAATATTAGGATAAATTTGCTTAAGATCTTTTTGGAATAAGGACTTAGCCTCATCGTAATCAAAACCGAATTTACTATCCTCTTCGGCTATATGAATCTGCACTAAGCAATCTATTATGCGCTCGCATTTAGCCGCTTCCTTATTTAAAGACTTTAAACGCTTTTCTTTATCCATGCCATGCACTAAAGAAACGAAGGGTGCCATGTACTTTATTTTATTATCCTGTACATGACCTATCATATGCCAAAATATATCTTTAGGCAAAGCCTCGTACTTCTCCGCCATCTCTTGAATCTTATTCTCACCAAAGTGCCTCTGCCCGGTTTGATAAGCCTCTTTAATTGCTTCAACAGGCTTAGTTTTAGACACAGCTATTAACTGCACTTCTTGCGGAAGCGATTTTAATAGCGCCTGTAAATTTTCAGTTATCATCTTATTGAACTTTTAGCAAAGGTTATAAAACAAAAAAGCCTCTCCAAAAGGAAAGGCTCTTAATGTGTTCGAGAGAGTGATTAACCGATAGCGTTAACGTGCACCGTTAAGCTAGACTTCAAGTTAGCCGCTTTATTAGAATGTATAATATTCTTTTTAGCTAGTTTATCAATCATGCTTAATACTTCTGGAAGACGTTTTTCGGCGGCAGCCTTATCCTCTTCTAAGCGAAGTACACGCATTGCATTACGAGCAGTTTTATGCTGGTAACGATTTAAATCTCTTTTCTTTTCGTCAGAGCGAACTCTTTTTAACGCCGATTTGTGGTTTGCCATATCTTTTATATTGCAGCCCCTAGGAGAATCGAACTCCTCTTTCCAGGATGAAAACCTGGCGTCCTAACCGATAGACGAAGGGGCCTTGTGTGTACCATTTATTTTGGGTCTGCAAATGTAAGAGCATTTTTAATTTCTGCAAACACCTCTTCAAAAAAATATCACTTTTATTTCATTTTTATCATAAGAACCTAAATAACAGACACTTAAATTTCACTACTCTTAGTAAGCTCTAGCGAAAACAACACGTTGAACCGAGTCCTGACCGGTATAAACGCACTTACCTGCTTGTTTATCACCTTCCAAGGGGATGCAACGGATGGTTGCTTTAGTTTCCGTTTTGATCTTTTCTTCGGTTTCTGCGGTACCATCCCAGTGCGCTAACACAAAGCCTCCTGCAGCAATCTTAGCTTGGAAGTCTTCCCAGTCGTTTACAGTATGGGTATTCTGATCATTAAAAGATTGAGCCTTATTAAAGAGGTTATCTTGAATGTCTTCTAACAGGGACTTAATTCTCTGCTCTATACCTTCCATCGACTCTACCGACTTAGTCATATTATCCCTACGTGCCAATTCTACGGTATTATTTTCCAAATCTCGCGGCCCCATGGCTATTCTTAAAGGCACGCCCTTCAACTCATATTCGGCAAATTTCCAACCCGGCTTGTGGGTATCGCGGTTATCGAAGTGCACCGAAACGCCAACCTTCTCTAAGTTTTGCTTTATCTCTTTGGCTTTCGCAGAAATCTCTACTAATTGATCCTCTCCTCTGTAAATAGGTACTATCACCACCTGATAAGGCGCTAAGTTTGGAGGAAGCACTAAACCATTATCGTCAGAATGGGTCATTATAAGAGCACCTATCAAGCGCGTACTAACCCCCCAAGATGTGGCCCAAACGTATTCCTCTTTCCCTTCTTTAGAAGCATATTTCACATCAAATGCCTTGGCGAAATTCTGACCAAGAAAATGACTTGTCCCTGCTTGTAAAGCCTTGCCGTCTTGCATCAAAGCCTCTATACAATAAGTCTCTAGAGCCCCAGCAAAACGCTCGCTTTCAGTTTTAACCCCTTTTATTACAGGAATGGCCATAAAATTCTGCACAAAGTTGGCATAAACATCAAGCATAGTTTCTGCTTCTTCTAAAGCCTCTGCTTTGGTGGCGTGCGCCGTATGGCCTTCTTGCCAAAGAAACTCGGCGGTACGAAGAAATAAACGAGTACGCATTTCCCAGCGCACCACATTAGCCCATTGGTTTATTTTTAAGGGTAAGTCGCGATAACTTTGCACCCATCTACGGTAAGTATCCCAAATGATGGTTTCAGAAGTTGGTCTTACAATTAATTCTTCCTCAAGTTTCGCATCCTCATCTACAATTACTCCTTTACCATCGGGATCATTTTTAAGGCGATAATGAGTTACCACCGCACATTCTTTCGCAAAACCCTCCACATGACTGGCTTCCTTGGAAAAAAATGATTTGGGAATGAAAAGTGGAAAGTAGGCATTCTGATGCCCCGTCTGCTTAAATTTAAGATCCAACTCGGCTTGCATCTTTTCCCAAATAGCATAACCATAAGGCTTTATTACCATAGAACCTCTTACGGCACTATTCTCGGCTAAGTCAGCACGAACCACTAATTCATTATACCACTTAGAATAATCCTCTTCTCTTTTCGTTAGTTTCTGAGCCATATATTTGTATCTTGGTATGGAGTTTGTATTATTACGATTGGCAAAGCTAAATATTTAACGTACTCCTAAAAACGCATCGGTCATGAAAAATTTACTTAGTTTATCAATATCACTTTCCATTCTGCTTTTTGGCTGCAGTGGAAGTAAAACAGTCGTAAACAATTATGAAGATGGGATTTACTCTAGTCCTGCTTCTGCACCAGTTTCTAATTCTGCTGCGCAAAGTAGTGAAGAGTTTAGTTTAAATGATGTAAATCCTAGCGAAAACCAGAACCAAGAGAGTTTTGATTATTACAATCCTGCCGACAACGATGCCAACACTCAACAATTCAGTTCTGGCGGCGATGTAATTGTAAACAACTACTATAACCAAGGTTTCCGCAACCCAGGCTTCAATAACGACTTTTATTGGAATAATTGGGGATGGAACAACCCTTACCGCTTCAACTCTTGGGGCTTCTATGATCCTATCTGCGACCCATGGTTTAACGGAGGTTGGGGATGGAACGTTGGCTGGGGTTACGGTGCCGGCTGGGGATGGAGATCTCAATGGGGACCTGGACGTTGGGGCGGTGGATGGAATTCCTACAATGCATATTGGGCCGGTTACAACCAAGGCTTTTACAATGGAGCAGGTGATTTTCGCTTCGGCCGCAACAGAATATACACTGGAGCAAGAGGAAGTTTTGGTAGAAATGGCTCTTATAACATTAACTCAGGTTCTAGAATTTCTAGACGTAGTGCTTATGCCAACACACGGTCTTTCAAAAACTCAAGTTCAAGCCGCAGAAGCACTAGCGTAAGCAGCAATCGTAGCACTCGTTTTAGCAATGCAAACATAGTTTCCCGAGAGGCTAGAACCAGTCAGAGAGTTAGCAATAATCGCAGCGCCACCAGAAGTAACAGATCTGCTACTAGCACTTACAATCAGGCCAGAGCCACAACTGATAGAAGTAGAAACCTAAGTCCATCTAATGGTCGTGCAACTAACAGCAGGGGAACTACTACTAGAGGAACGACTACGGAAAGAACTAATTCTAGCAGGTCTAACACGAATGCGAGAACAAATGAGGGAACTACCAGAACCAATAACTCTGGCAGAACTAATACTAATATTCGCAGCAGAAGCGAAAGAAACAACAGCTTCCAAGAAAGAGCGCAAAGTTCTACTCCTAGATCGAATAGTTCTACTAGAACCAATAGCAATTCTAACAGGTCCAACAGTAGTGCTACTAGAAGCAACTCTAGCAATAGATCTTCATCAAGCCGTAGCGGTTCTGCAAGCCCATCTAGATCTAACAGCAGCAGCGGCGCAAGTCGTTCTAGCAGCGGTAGCAGCAGAAGCAGCTCCAGCAGTTCAAGCAGAAGCGGTTCAAGCAGAAGCAGCTCAGGTAGAGGACGTTAATTGTTGAATGAAAATGAGAAAACTAAGCTTACTAATGATTTGCACTTTAGCTCTCAGCAGTGCATTCGGACAAACGGCAGACGATGTTGCCCTCTTCAATAAAACAGGATTAAACGGCAGCCCCCGATTTACAGCAATGGGGGGCGCCTTTACCTCTCTCGGTAATGACCCAAGTGCCATAGGAATAAACCCCGCCAGTGGCGCAGTAAATAACTTTAGTGCTATAAATTTTAGCTTTGGGGTTAATAACGAAAGTGCGAGCCTGAGCAATTTCTATGGCAATAGCAAACTGAATAACGATTTAGGTTCCTCCTTCCAAAACTTCGGATTAAACTTTGTTTTTAGAGATGACAAAAGCACCCGTTATAGTCTTGCCTTAAACGTAAACCGTTTGGCTAATTTCAGCCGAGAATTTAATATCACAGGCCTCGGCAACGAATATACCCTAGGAGAATATTGGGCCGATGAATCCGCGGGCTTAAACCCAGATGTTATTAGCAATGATGCTTATGCCGCTTGGCAAGCCTTTCTTTTAGTGCCAGACAGCAATGGAAACATTCAGCAAAATGGCTATGCTTATGGCGAATTAATAAACGGAGAATTGGTTAGCAATAGCAATGTAAATTACTCCGTAGATCAATGGGGCTCTTTTAACGAAACCAATATTGCTTTTGCAGTAGACAAAAGTTCGAAACTATATTACGGCTTCTCTTTAGGCTTCCCTACCTTAAACTTCAGGCGAGAAGAGTTTATCACCGAAGATCTCCTAAACTCGAGCAATCCGCCTTACAGTGCGAGCAATTACACTTTTCGCAGACTCAATGATATGAATGCCACCGGCTTCAACATGAAACTGGGACTAATTTTTAAACCCCTTAAAAACATTAGGGTAGGTCTTTCTTACGAAAGTCCCAGTTGGTATACCATAAATCAATTTTACGAAACTGATGTTAGCGCACAATTTACCCAAGCACCAGAAGTAGGACAAGGAACCTTAATTAATAGCGATATTCTTGAAACTGGCCTTTATGCCTATCGCTTACGCACCCCATCTATTATAAGAGTAGGCCTTAGCGGTGTTCTTTGGAATACACTGGTGCTTAGCGCAGATTACCATAAGCAAGGATTGGGCGACAATAGATTATACACGAATAACAGAAGCTTCAATATCGACGAAAGCCTTTTAAACAATGACTTTCAGCCTGTTTTAAATGATTTACTAAACACCGAAAGAGAAACCTTTGCCTTCGGTGCCGAACTAAAGCTGCAATCTTACTTTTTAAGAGCAGGCTATAGACTAGACGAAAGTGCCTATTTATCTAAATACCAAAAAAATACCGCGCGTGACTTAACTAGTATTAGCGGCGGTATTGGTTACAATCGCGGACCTTGGTCTTTCGACATCACTTATGTTCAGAGTCAACAAGATTTTACCCAAGTTGGCTACCGTGGTTTTGACGAAAACGGAGATTCCTTCGAGGTAATTGACGACATTTCAGTAAGCAGCCTAAACCACAATGTAATTTTTGGAGTAGGTTTTAAATTCTAAGGAAACCCAATTCCCATAAACCTCTTGTCTTTTATTAGTCAAGAGGTTTTTTTATTACTAGCCATCACGCATTTTAAACTTAGAAAGCTAGAGCTAACCGTGGCTTAGTTTATTTTGATAAATTCGAAGCGATATTTTTACGCTTTAAATTACCCCCTCAAAAGAGAATGAATAAATGAAGTTAAGATCAGCACTAGCCTTGGCTATTGGATTCGTTTCCAGCCTTTCCGCACAAGAACCAGACTTATCAAAAACCAGCATAAAAGGCCTAAGCTTTCGCGAGATTGGACCCGCACTAACCTCTGGTAGAATTGCAGATATCGCCGTAAATCCTAATAATTTTAATGAATACTACGTTGGCGTTGCCAGTGGAGGCTTATGGAAAACCACAAATCACGGTATCACCTATGAGCCTCTTTTCGATGGTGAAAGTTCCTACTCTATCGGCTGCGTAAGCCTTGACCCAAGTAACAGCAATGTTGTGTGGGTGGGAACTGGCGAAAACAACAACCAACGCTCTGTCCCTTTCGGAGATGGGGTATATAAAAGTAAGGACGGTGGTAAATCTTGGAAAAACGTAGGTCTTAAAAAATCCGAGCATATCGGAATGATTAAGATTCATCCGACCAATTCTAATATTGTCTATGTGGCTGCTTACGGTCCCTTGTGGAGTGCGGGCGGCGAAAGAGGAATATACAAAAGTACCGATGGTGGCGAAACTTGGGACGCAGTGCTCGAAGTTTCAGAAAACACGGGTTTTAACGAAATTCATTTCGACCCAAGAAACCCAGACATTCTTTATGCAGCCGCTCATCAAAGACGCCGTCATGTTTGGACCTATGTAAGTGGCGGTCCGGAAAGCGCCATCTACAAAAGTGAAGACGCTGGAGAAACTTGGCAAGAACTAAAAAATGGTTTACCCGGCGACAAAGGCAGGATTTCCCTTGCCATTCCCACACAAATGCCCGACAGAGTTTACGCTATGGTTGAAGGTCACGGTTTTTACCGATCCAACGATCGCGGGGCTTCTTTTCAAAAATTAGATGATTACAATACCAGCGGAAACTATTATGTAGAGATTGTTGTAGATCCAACCAATGCCGATGTTATTTATAGCATGGACACCTATATGCACATTAGCAAAGACGGTGGCAAAACTTGGAATAGGGTATCTGAAAAAAACAAGCACGTAGATAATCACTGTTTATGGATTAATCCGAACGACCCGGGCCAATTAATAGCTGGTTGCGATGGGGGACTCTACGAAAGCTACGACTACGGTGAAAACTGGCATTTCAAACCCAACTTACCGGTAACCCAATTTTATCGCGTTGCTCTTGATAATGATCGCCCCTTTTACAATGTATACGGCGGTACTCAAGATAATTTCAGCTTAGGCGGACCGAGCCAAACTATAAATTCGCGCGGCATTGTAAATTCCGATTGGTTTGTAACCAATACCGGCGATGGCTTTGAAAGTCAAGTTGATCCTACAAACCCGAATATTGTTTACGCGCAAGCTCAATATGGCTGGTTGGTTAGATACGACAAGAAGAGTGGTGAAAGTGTTGGCATTAAACCCACACCTGCCAATGGCGAAAAGGCCTACCGCTGGAACTGGGACGCACCGCTATTAATTAGCCCACACAATAACAAACGACTTTACTTTGCCGCCAATAAGGTGTTTCGCAGCGAAGATCGAGGTAACAATTGGTCGGTTATTTCTCCCGATTTAAGTCAACAAATTAATCGCCATAGTTTAAAGGTGATGGGTGAAATTCAATCTATAGATGCCATTGCTTATGATCAGTCTACTTCCGTTTATGGTAATATCGTTGCCCTGGATGAATCTCCTTTAATCGAAGGGCTTTTGTATGTAGGCACCGACGATGGCCTTATTCAAGTTAGTCAAGATGGAGGTAAAAGCTGGACAAAAGTGAGCACCTTCCCGGGCGTACCAGCCAATACTTATGTAAACCAAGTTTTAGCTGATTTATATGATGCTAATGTGGTTTATGCCCTTTTTAATAATCATAAAAATGGGGACTTCAAACCGTATGTCTTAAAAAGCGCCGATCGCGGTAAAACATGGACCAATATCAGCAGCAATTTACCGGAAAGAGGCTCTGTATTTGCCATGCGTCAAGACCATGTGAATAAAGATTTATTTTTTATCGGAACTGAATTTGGAGTACACTTCAGTGCTAATTCTGGCGCATCTTGGCGTGAACTAAAAACAGGCCTACCTACCATTGCCGTGCGCGATTTAGAAATACAACGTCGAGAAAACGACTTAGTACTAGCAACTTTTGGTAGAGGCTTTTATGTGCTAGACGATTATAGCCCATTGCGCGAGTACAGTGCCGCCACTTTCGACAATAGCAGCTACCTATTCCCTATTAAACCTGCCTTAGTATTTTTCGAAGCGTCTCCCTTGGGCTACGGTAAAAATGGATTTATGGGCGCCAATTATTACGCTGCTCCTAACGCGGATCGCGGTGCCGTTTTCACCCTTTATTTAAAAGATTTGCCCGAATCTATTAGTGCTAAACGAAAGAAAAAAGAAAGTGACGCTAAAAAGGCGAAGACCGATATTAGTTACCCAAGTTTAGAAGACTATCGCAAAGAAAAAGAAGAAGAAAAGTCCTATTTACTTTTTGTAATCTCAGATACGGAAGACAACGAAGTTCGTCGTTTTACTGCCAGCCCGAAAAAGGGGGTGCATCGCTATAACTGGGATGGGCGCTTAGGTAATCGTAGTTTTGCTTCCAGCAAAGGCGACCCTATTACCAAAGCTTCCGCCGCTAATTACGCCGCGCCCGGCGATTATCAAGTAGAAATTTTCATTAGCGATAACGGCACTTTACTACCGCTTAACCAAAAGGCTAGCTTTAAATTAAACTGGTTAAACAACAACACTTTTGGAACCGAGTCCTACGATAAGCTTCTGGCTTTCCAAGATAGTATTGAAACGATTCGCAGAGAAATGGTTGCGCTCAACAGTCTTCATTCTAAATTAGAGAAGCGCTGTAGTGAACTAAAAGCATTAGCGAGAAACACGCCTTCTGCCCCACTTACTATTTTAAATGATTTGCAAAAAATTGATACTGAATTAGCCCTTTTAGATCGCCAAATAAACGGTGATGCTTTGAGAGCTGAACTGCAGTTCGAAACCGCTCCATCACTTATGGATCGCCTCAGCAGTGCCGTTTGGAATAGCTATGCTTCCAGCTCCTCTCCCACGGGAGAACAGCGCAAAAATGTACGCATCTTAAACCAAGAAAAACTACCCTTGCAAACTAAAATAAGAGAGATTGAAAAAGAACTTTCTAATTTCTATCGCATACTTCTCAACAGCGGTGCCCCTTATTTAGATGGCGAAATGAACTAGCATCATTTTTAGCAGTGTTACAAAGCCCTTTGATTAAATCGAAGGGCTTTTTTTTGGGGTATTTATTGCCCTTTTTCTCCGCTAAGGCAGATGCGCAAAGTGCCGGTCATTATTCCAAAATTGTATCACTAGGAAAGCTAGCAAAGTAAACATCCTTCCTTACTTTTTGTCTTACCTTTGCGGCCTTAAAATTATTAGGCTCAATCCCTAAGATATAGAACGTGAATACAGATAATAACATAGATTCTCAGGACGAGAGAGGCGATATGCATTTTGCCAGCGGTAATTTAGATACGCCACTAAAGAAAGACGCTTTTGCTCTTTCGAACGAAGAAAAGATTGCTAGTATCCAGGAAAACTTCCGTCAAATAATGGATACCTTAGGTTTAGACCTAAGCGATGATAGCCTTGCGGGAACCCCAAAGAGAGTGGCAAAAATGTTTGTTAACGAAATATTTGGTGGCTTACATCCCGACCGCAAGCCTAGTGCTAGCACTTTCAGCAACAAATACCAATATGGCGAAATGCTAGTAGAGAAAAACATAGTCGTTTACTCTACCTGCGAACATCACTTTTTACCCATTGTGGGAAGGGCACATGTGGCCTATATTTCAAAAGGCAATGTTATTGGTCTTAGCAAAATGAACCGCATTGTAGATTATTATGCGAAAAGACCACAGGTACAAGAGCGTTTAACCAAACAAATTGTAGCGGCCTTACAAGATGCTTTAGGCACTGAAGATGTGGCTTGTGTAATGGACGCCAAACACCTTTGCGTAAATTCTCGCGGTATTCGCGATATCGAAAGCAGCACGGTTACCGCCGAGTTTGGTGGTGCTTTTAAAGACGAAGAAAAAAAGAGAGACTTTCTCGATTATATCAATCTAGACACCCATTTCGGGGCCTAATTGTAATTTTAATTTCCATGGCACTTTACGAGGAAAACGACTTATACATCAGCAATTCCATTTCAAGGAAAAAAGAGTTATTCACCGCACTCAACGCTCCTAACTTAGGACTATATGTTTGTGGTCCAACAGTTTACAGCGACGTGCATTTGGGTAATTGCCGAACTTTTATTTCTTTCGACTTAGTATACCGCTACCTTACGCATTTGGGCTATAAGGTGCGCTATGTGAGAAACATTACTGATGCGGGTCACCTAGAAAACGATGCCGACGAAGGAGAAGATAAAATAAGCCAGCGCGCCCGCTTAGAGCAGCTGGAGCCGATGGAAATTGTGCAAAAATACACCTTGGGTTTCCACGGGGTAATGTCACAGTTCAACGCTTTTCCTCCTACCATCGAACCTACCGCTACCGGTCATATTGTCGAGCAAATCGACATGATCCAAAAGATTATCGACGAAGGTTTTGCTTATGAGAAAAACGGTTCGGTTTATTTTGATGTAACGAAATACAACGAATCCAACGACTACGGCAAGCTATCGGGACGAAAGATTGAAGAGCTAATAAGTGGAACGCGTGAATTAGATGCGCAATCCGAAAAAGAAAGCCCCCTTGATTTCGCCATTTGGAAAAAAGCCTCACCCAGTCATATTATGCGTTGGAACTCACCTTGGGGGATTGGCTTCCCCGGCTGGCATTTAGAATGCTCGGTGATGAGCACTAAATATTTAGGAGATGAGTTCGATATTCACGGCGGCGGAATGGATTTAAAATTCCCCCATCACGAATGTGAAATAGCCCAAAATAAGGCTAGCACGGGCAGTGAAGGCCCGCGTTATTGGATGCATGGCAATATGCTCACTCTCAACGGACAAAGGATGAGCAAAAGCACGGGTAATACTTTATTACCGCATGAGCTTTTTACCGGCGAAACCGACAAATTAGAGAAAGGCTTTGCCCCCACCATCGCGCGCTTCTTTATGTTGCAAGCCCATTATGGCTCGCAGCTTGATTTTAGTAGCGACGCATTATTAGCGGCGGAAAAAGGCTACCACCGATTAATGGCGGCTTATCGTAAACTTGCTAGTTTAGAGCCATCTGCGGAAAGCATCAGTGATTTTAAGGTGGCAGAATGGAACAAGGCTTGCTATGCGGCGATGAACGATGATTTCAATAGCCCCATTTTAATTTCGCAATTATTTGAAGCGACTCGCACTATTAATAGCTGGGAACATAAGGCACCTTTAAGTGCTAGTGATTTTACGCTTTTACAAGAAAGCATGCGGGCCTTTATTTTCGACGTCTTAGGACTAGAAGATATTGGGGCACAAGGCAGTGGTCAAAAGCTAGATGATGTTATTAACATCCTCTTAGACCTCCGCAAACAAGCTCGTGCCGATCGCGATTTTAGCTTAAGCGATGCTATACGCGACAAACTTGCCGACGCAGGAATTGAAGTTAAAGACGGTAAAGACGGCAGTACTTATAGTATTAGTCTTTAAGGTGAACACCCTTAAAAAAATACTAAGTTTTCCCTTTATCGTATTGGTAAGGTTTTATCAATATGCAATATCACCGCTTACACCTGGAAGCTGCCGACATCACCCAACTTGCAGCGAGTACACGGTAGAAGCAATAACGATTTGGGGGCCCTTAAAAGGCACCTGGTTAGGAATAAAAAGATTATCTAAATGTCACCCTTGGGGAACGCATGGTTATGACCCCGTTCCTCAAAAAAAATCAGCAAAATGAGAAGAAAACTCCTTCTAAGCCTTTTGGCTTCAAGCGTAATTGTAGCTTGTAACAATGGCTCGCCGGCCGATGCCAATTCTGATGAAAATGCGGTTCAAAATGAAAGTACCGACAGCAGCATCGTAAAACTAGCCTATGAAGGCGAAAAGCACCTTGCCAATATTCGTATGCTAACCAATGGTGGCGATAATGCTGAAGCTTATTTTAGCTTTGACAATAGCATGGCGGTTTTCCAAAGTAATTACAGCGAATGGGGCGTTGATTGTGATCAAATCTTCTATTTCAATATCGAAAATGATGACCTAATTAGCAATACCCCAAAAATGCTAAGTACCGGTTTAGGGCGGACAACTTGCAGCTATTTCCTACCAGGCGATACCACTATAATTTACAGTAGCACGCATCTAGGGGGCGAGGCTTGCCCGCCAGAACCCGGAAAAGAAGAAGGATATGTTTGGCCGATTTATGAAGACTTCGACATTTTCGTGGCTGATTTAAAAGGCAATATCATTGATACCTTAACCACCGAACCTGGTTACGATGCCGAGCCAACCGTTTCTCCCAAAGGAGACAAGATTGTATTCACCTCTACCCGCTCGGGCGATTTAGAACTGTGGACCATGAACATGGACGGATCTGATAAGAAGCAAGTTACCAAAGGTTTAGGCTATGATGGCGGTGCCTTCTTTTCACCTGATGGTACTAAACTTGTATTTAGAGCTTCTCGCCCTGAAAGCGAAGAAGATGTGGCTGAATACAAAGAATTATTAGCGCGTGGTTTGGTAAAACCTTCAGATATGGAACTTTATGTTTGCAATATTGATGGGAGTGAACTAACCAAAGTTACCGACTTAGGCAATGCCAATTGGGCGCCATTCTTTCATCCTTCTGGCCAAAAAATTATTTTCTCTTCCAATCATAAGTCGAGAAGAGGTTATCCTTTTAACCTATTTATGATAAATATTGATGGTAGTGGCTTGGAACAAATCACCTTCGATGAGCAATTCGATGCTTTCCCCATGTTTAGCCCAGATGGAAAGAAACTTATTTTCTCATCTAACCGCAATAATGGCGGCACGAGAAATACCAACCTTTTTATTGCCGACTGGGTAGACTAAAATACTCTAGTTAAAAAGATCTGAGAACTGATTTTCATCAAACTCAGTTTAAAAAAAGCCTCCAGAATCTGGAGGCTTTTTTTGTTTCGCACCCCTTGTGCGACTTATGTCACTCAAGTCCAAAAGCTAACAATTGTCATATTTGAACCTACCAATCTGAACTACTTTAGCTAAAGAAATCATAAACCATGAAACATTTAGTAATACTAGGAGCAGGGACCGCAGGAACCATGATGAGCAATCACCTTGCGAAGACTCTCTCTAAAGAGTGGGACATCACCATTATAGACCAAAGAAAAATACACCACTATCAACCAGGATACCTATTTATTCCTTTTGGTACTTATACCGAAAGTGATATTGTAAAACCGGTGAAGAAATTCCTTCCTTCTCGAGCCAAGTACATCCAAAAACCCATTCTAAATGTAGATAAGGATAAAGACTTAGTTCACCTAGAAGACGGTGAAGCCATTCCATACGATTTATTAATAATCGCTACGGGTACTGACATTGCTCCTGAGGAAACGCCTGGCATGGCTGGCCCACATTGGCATAAATCAATTTTCGATTTCTATACCCTAAACGGAGCGGTGAAATTACACCGAGCTTTAGAAGAATGGAACGGCGGACACTTAGTGGTGCATATCACTGAAATGCCGATTAAATGCCCAGTTGCGCCTTTAGAATTCGCTTTTTTAGCAGAGTCTTATTTTCACGAGCGCGGCATGAGCGACAAGGTGAAAATCACTTTTGTAACACCCATGGACGGAGCTTTCACCAAGCCCGTTGCCAGTGATCAATTAGGCCACCTTTTAAAAGACAAAGGCATTGAAGTGGTACCTAATTTTAATGTAATGGAAATTGATGGGGATGCGAAAAAACTCATCGATTACGAAGGCAAGGAAGTTAGCTACGACCTCTTAGTTACCGTTCCCACAAATAAAGGTGCAGAATACGTTGAACGTTCTGGATTTGGAGACGAATTAAACTTTGTTCCCACGCATAAAGGAACGCTGCAATCGAAAGTAAAAGACAATATCTTTTGTATTGGCGATGCTACCAATATTCCCGCTTCCAAAGCCGGTTCTGTAGCACATTTTGAAGGCGAAATTCTAATGGAAAATGTAAAACGCTTTATCGAAGGACGTGAATTAAAAGATGAATTTGACGGACACGCCAACTGTTTTGTGGAGACAGGTCATGGCAAAGCCCTCCTTATCGACTTCAATTATACGCATCAACCCGTTTCTGGCACCTTCCCTTTTCCTGCCATAGGACCATTAACCTTGCTTAAAGAAAGTCGTATGAATCACATGGGGAAATTAGCCTTTAAATGGGTGTATTGGAATATGTTAATCACTGGCCGACATATACCTTTTGTTCCCTCTAAAATGAGTGAGGCTGGAAAAAATTTCGAAGAAGTACAATCATAAAAAATAAAAATCATGGAAACTACAATTGCCGGAAAACAAGTAAAATTAAACGAACAAGGATACCTAACCGACCTCAACGAATGGAGTCGTGAAGTAGCCGCAGCTCTAGCCGCCGAGGAAGGAGTTGAATTAGGTGAAGAACATTGGCCCGTGCTAGAGTACTTATAAAATCAGCACAAACAAGAGGTTCCTTTAACCATCCGTAAAGTTGGAAAAAGCGGTATTGTTGACATTAAAGGTTTTTATGCCTTATTTCCTGGTGGACCGCTGAAAAAAGCTAGCCGTATTGCCGGAATCCCTAAGCCTGCTAGCTGCATTTAACCTTTAAAAAAGACAATCATGGAAACGCAAGAATTAGAACAAAGCGCAGTAAAAGTGGAGCCTGCTAAAGTAAAGAAGATGATGTTGATCCTTTCTAAGGCCACCATCGATAATGTTTACGCCTGCTTTATTCTGGCCAATGGCGCCAGAATGGAAGGAATAGAAGCGGAAATATTCTTTACCTTTTTTGGCCTCGAAGCGGTGCAAAAAAAGAAAATAGATCATCTCCATGTAGCTACTGTTGGTAATCCCGCAATGCACATCCCGACCCTCTTGGGCGGATTGCCAGGCATGGAATCTTTTGCCACCAATATGATGAAAAAGGAAATGGAAAAACTCGACATCCCACCCGTGGGAGAGTTCATCGAAATCCTTGAAGCCAGTGGCGCAAAATTATGGGCTTGTAAATTGGCCATGGATATGTTCCATCTAAAAAGAGAAGATTTGGTTGATGAAATTGCTGATGTAATTACAGTAGGTGATTTTTACGATAAAGCCTCAGGTGAAAACACCCACCTTCTCTTTATCTAAGATCGCTTAACGATAAAGTTTATGGTTAATGATGCCGTCGTCTTTCGATAGAAAGGCGGCGGTTTTTTATTTTCTCCTCTAGCAATAAGCTTAATTTGCTTTGCTATCTTTGAAGCCTATGCTGAAAAACATATTTATACTTAGCTTCTTACTGCTTCAGTTTGGGCTTAGCGCCCAGAAGCGTACTCTTGCGTTCACCTTTAGCAATGCTGATTTTCAAGCTAGTGAGGAAGGCTTGCTTAGCCAAGAATTAGATTGGCCCGATAGTCTTGAATACGGTTTTTTAGGCCTCTCTGGCTACAGTCTAGATCTCGAGATCCTAGAAGTGGAAGCACGCTTCTCTGTTAACGGTCAGTGGCAGGAATGGGAAAAACTAGAGAGTGGGCATAATAGCGAAGAAAGTTCGCGCCAAACCTTTGTTTTAGAACCTTTCGAAGAAGAAATTGAAGCTTGGCAAATAAAAGTAAACCAGCCCTTTAAAGGCAATTTAGAAATGCGCTTTTTTGCCGCTCCATCAGAAAAAAAAAACCTTGGTATAAATTCTGGCGGTGCCGAAACTAGCACTTGCGCTTGTCCTGCACCACCCCAATGCGATCGCAGCTGCTGGTGCCCGAATAACGATTGCACCCCACCTGTTTATAGCACAACCCTTCCTACTCACCTAATTATTCACCACTCGGCCGGCTTCACGAATTATAATGATTATCAGTGGGTGGTTAACTACTATTGGGACTTACACGTAAATACCAATGGTTGGAGTGATATCGGTTATAACTGGCTCATTGATCCCAACGGAGTGGTTTACGAAGGTAGGGGCTCTGGTAATTTAGGAGCCCATTTCAGTTGTTTAAATGGCGGCACCATAGGGATTTGTGTCATCGGAAATTACATGACCAACACGGTTAACCCTCTTGCTTTAAGCAGTCTTAAAGAATTGGCTTTATGGGAAGCCTGCCAGCATAATATCGATATTGCAGATAGCAGTTTACACAGCACTTCCAATTTAGTTTTAAAACATTTATCCGCTCATCGCGATGCCAATTCCGCCACGGTTGGCTGCCCCAAGGGAACCGCTTGTCCCGGCGATCTTCTCTATGCCATTATCGACAGTCTTGCGCTAGATATGAGTGTAAGTGCCTGTTTTCTTTCTTCCCCAGAAATTAGCCATCCAAGCTTTTCTATTTTCCCAAATCCTGCTTCTGATGAACTAAAGGTTAGCTCAAAAAGCGCGTCTTGGACTCTTGAAATAATAAATATTAATGGTCAGGAAGTGGCTAGTTACCAATCTAGCGAAAGCGAGAAAAACATTAGACTAAACCATTTAGCGGCCGGTATTTACCAATTAATTTTTACTAGCCCACAGGGTACAGCTTTTCAAAAACTACAGATTAAATGAGAATACTACTATTCGTTCTACTTTCCATTGGCGGCCTTCAAGCCCAAGATTTAAGAGCTTACCAAATTTATAATGCCGCGGGAGAAGCCATTTCTTTCCAGCAGATGGCGAATGAATTAAGCGAAGCCGAGGTGGTATTATTTGGAGAACTGCATAACAATCCAATCTGCCACTGGCTCCAATTTGAACTTGCGGCAGCCCTTTATGAAAAAAATAACAAGCTTAAGCTCGGCGCGGAAATGTTCGAACGTGATAATCAGGATGAGCTGAATCTTTATTTACAAGATAGCATTGATGCTGCCGCCTTAGACAGCTTGGCGCGCTTATGGCCGAATTATGAAACCGACTACAAACACCTGGTGGATTTCGCGAAAGAGAAACAAGTCGAATTTATTGCTACCAATACACCCCGTAAATACGCCCGTATGGCTTTTAAAGGCGGCTTTGAAAGCTTGGATACTTTAAGTGATGAAGAAAAAAACTGGATTGCTAAATTACCAGTCGCTTATGATGCCGAACTTCCTGGCTACAAAGCAATGTTAGAAATGATGGGCGGCCACGGCGGCGAAAACTTACCCAAAGCGCAAGCCATTAAGGATGCAACCATGGCCTTTTCTATTTTAGAAAATCGTAAACGCGGCGAGCTTTTATTGCACTTTAACGGCGACTACCACTCGAAAGATTTTGAAGGAATTCAATGGTATTTAAAGGACGAGAAGAAAAGGCTAAAAGTTAAAACTATTAGCACTCAAATTCAAGATAGCGTGGATAGTCTATCAAGCGAAAGCGCGGGTCATGCGGATTATACGCTGGTAATTGACGCACAGATGACGAATAGTTATTAATGTTTTAGATATCTCCTCGGATTATCACTGAGAAATGAATTTAGAATAAAATTTACTAGGTGAGTTACACTGCGGAGGAGTTTTACAGTTACTATAAGGAATGCTACAAACTCGACTATAAAGAGTTTAAAGTTGATAATATATTAGCCCAGAAATATCACTTCAAATGGTTCGCTTCAGGGAATGAGGAGCTCATTCATGAAGAACTTCCAATTATTCCCTATCCCAATAAAAAAGCGGAAGATCTTGCCAAAGAAGTAGAACTTTACAAGCTTGAAAAAAAGTTATTTTACGGCTGCTTTTTCATTTTAGGAAAAAGTGATAATGCTTTTGTTAAGGACAAAAGAGTTTGTGCTCCACTGATTCTTTTTCCCGCGACCATCCAAAATATAGATGATGAGCACTACCTTGATGTTGACAGGAGTTCTTTTGTTTTAAACAGAGCAGTAATAGCCAAGCTAGACCCTAAGAGTGATGCCGCTAATAAGGATCAGTTTTTTGAGGAATTAAGCGAGCGTATTAGTGAAGATCGAAGCAATTTAATTGCTTTAAAAAGCCTTTTTGAAAAGTATTTCCCCAGCCTCGACTCCGATGAAATCTTACTTTTCCCCGAGGTCTGGTCGGCCCTGAAAATTCGCAAACACCTAAGTGAAACCACTTACCAGGAGGGTGAATTTAAAATCGTCCCTGCGGCGGGAACCATATTAATTGAAAAATCAGAGTCTTCACTAAAGGTTATTAGCGACCTAAGCCAAATGGCGCTGAAATCGAGCTTTAACCATGGACTTAAAGCTCTTCTATCTGATGGTCATACTCGTCATTCCTCAGCCACAAGTTTTTTGAAATCGCGCTTAAACACCGACCAGTACAAAGCTTTACAAAATGCCCATCAATTTGACAACTCTGTAATTATTGGTCCGCCTGGCACAGGAAAATCGTATACCATCACTACTATTATTGCCGATGCGGTTCTTAAAAATCAGTCGGTTTTAGTGGTTTCTAAAACTAAACAAGCGGTTGAAGTCATCCGCACAATGATAGAGAATGAGTACAAGTTAAAAGACTACCTCGTCCATACCACAGGAGCCCGATACAAGCTAAGCTTAAGCGCTAAGCTAAGAAGGTACTTAAGCGGCATTTCTGAAAGAGAAGTTCTTGGCTCTAATGAAGTACGAGTTTCTGAACTCTTTAACAAGCTTTCTTCCTTAGAGAACAAGTTTGAAGCTTTAATTGAAAAAGAATTATCCTTATCCGACTTAGGCTTTAGTGATAATTTAAACCTTGTCGAAAAGTGGCGTAAGTTTTATTTAAGCACCACGCTTTATGATAGTAATAAAATATGGGACCTATTTGAAGCTATCGAAAGCACCACGCAACAGTTAGAAAAAGAAATCAATTCGTACTTAAAAAAGAAGGTCCAATCTAACATCAATAAAAATGTAAGGACCTTTCGCAAAGATTTATCTCTTTTTTACGATGCCTTAGATTCCGCAAGCTTTACCCGACAGAAGGAGATAATGGAAGATGTTCAGCAGTCTAACATCTTAAAAGTCTTTCCCATTTGGCTGGCACATTTATCCGACTTAAACTCTATTCTTCCCTTAGAGGCCGATTTGTTTGATTTAGTGATAATTGATGAAGCCACGCAGTGTGATATTGCGTCTGCTCTACCTGCCCTTTATCGAGCCAAACGGTCCATTATTGTTGGCGATCCTAATCAGCTCAAGCATTATTCATTCGTATCTGGCGCCCAGCAAGAAAATCTGCGTAAGAACTACAATTTACCCAAGGATGCTATTTTTGATTACCGCAACCGCAGCATCCTTGATTTATATATCTCCAAAGTCCAAAACCAAGAGCAAGTAAGCTTTTTACGAGAACATTACCGGTCTACTCCTTCTCTAATTGAATTTAGCAATCAGCAATTTTACGATGGGCAACTAGCGGTATTAAAATCAACACCTAAGCACAGCAAAAACAAGCAGATTGAGCTTATTGAACTGAATGGCTTTAGAGATGAGAAAGGTGTTAATCAGATTGAGGCTGATACACTATTGGAAAAATTAGCCTTGCTGATGGAGGAGTATTCAGCGGAGAAAGTCGCACCTTCGATTGGTATAATCTCTCCTTTCAACAGTCAAGTAAAATACATCAACGCACTTTTGAAGGAACGTTTCAGCTTGGAGCAATTTAAAAAGTTTGATCTACTCTGTGGCACACCCTATAATTTTCAGGGTTCGGAAAGAGAAATCATTTTCATTTCCTTCTGCCTAAGCAACACTACTCACCCATCTGCCTTTGTGCATGCTAATCAAGCCGAGGTTTTGAATGTCGCTATCACCCGAGCTAAGTCCTTTCAATACATTTTCAAATCGGTGTCAGATGCGCATCTCAAACAAGATTCGCTCTTATACCAATATTTCAGCTTCATTCGGGCATTTTCACAAAGCAGCCAAGATGAGCCAGAACTCGATAATTTCCAGCGAGAAGTTGTGGCTAGTTTAGCTAAAATTAAGGATTATCAGATTCACTGCGGCTATCCTTTGGCAGGTAGTTTACTTGATATCTTAATCACCAAAGGCAGTAAAAGCTATTTTATTGATCTCATAGGCTATCCAGGCATGTTCAAAGAAGCCCTTCCAATAGAACGCTACAAAACCTTAGCGCGAATAGGCATTAAAAGTCTTCCCTTAAATTTTCGCTATTGGCAAAAAGACAAAACGGCTGCCTTAAAAACAATAAAGAGATTTATGGTTTAGTTATTTCCACTGAAAGCGGAGCCCCCTTTCAGCCCTTTGGTAGTTTTCACAATAATCGATTTGGCAAATTATCAAACCGCTATAATCTACCCCTCAAAAAACTCCCGCATTGCCTCCTGCACCAAGTCAGCTTCATAACCTCTAGCTTGTAAATAAGCCCGCAGTTTTTGCTTGCGCAGATATTCGTCTTTGCCTTTGGTTAAGGGCCAGCGCTTTTCGCAGACATGCATTAAGTTAGACCAGTATTTCTCGGGTTCAATTTCGGTGAAAGCCTTTTTTAAGACATAATCGCTCAGTGAATGCGGATATAGGGCTTGCTTAATTTTATAGCGACCCCATTTTTTAATAGAGTACTTTCCTCTAACGAAAGCCCTAGCAAAACGCTCTTCGTCAACAAATCGTTCTTGAATTAACTCGCTTAGGAGAGTTTCGATGGTATCGCTATTAAAGCCATAGGTATAGAGCTTATCGCGACATTCCTGCTGGCTGCGTTCGCGGTACAAACAAAAGGAACGAATTTTCTCGCGTGCCTCGTTTAAGTCATAAATATGTTGTCCATCATTGCCCACTGCCTGCCTCTAGTTCGTGGTCGATGCGCAGAATGGTACGGAAGGCCACAAACTTATTTTGAAACTTAGCCCCGTGCTCCGCCTGTAATTTAGGGGCATATACTTCGCGGTAAAGTTCTAAAGTTTCTAGGTCGCGCACGCGATATTGAATGGAATAAGTAATTCCTTGCTCCTCTTCCACCATTACTTGGCAAAGACGATTATCTAAAAAAAGACCGGTTGATAATACATCGGGAATATGAACTTCCTTCATCCATTTCAACCACTCATCGTGCACGTCGGCTTCAATATTTACCGTAACATTATAGATATACATAGACTAATTTAATTGGTCGCCGCGTAAATTTCGGTAGCTATCGCGCGCCTCTGCAGCAAAGAAACTGTCGCTATACTCAATAAAGATTTTCTCGAAATATTCCATTGCCTTTTCGCTGTTCGCATACTGATTTATCTGCAAATTAGCTAAGCGATAAAGGGCATCATCTGCTAAAATTTCTTTGCTATGATCTGCCACAATTTTTTCCCAGGCCTTTTCGGCTTCGGTAAAATTCTTTTGCTGAAAGTAAATGTCGCCTTTCATTAATAAGGCTTCATCTAAAATTGGATGCTCTGGAAATGCCACGTCGAATAAAGCTAGATAATACAAGGCCGAATCTAATTTCTCACGGTAAAAAAGTAAATCTGCTTTAGCGTAGGTTTCCAATGCTTCGGTAGTAGAATCTAAAGCCATATTGTCGGTAATCAGTAAGGAATACTGCATCGCATCATTAGCAATTAGCTTGGAGGTTGATTCTTTTAAAATTTTAAAAATCCCCTGCGACCATTGAAAATCCCCTACGTAATAAGCTGCTTTCGCACGTTTAAATTTAGCTTCCTGACCAATGGGAGAGCGTTCCAAAAGTTTCTCTGCTTTGCGATAGTAGATAATCGCATCCCAACGCTTTCCCTGGTAGAGTAACAAATCTGCATAAGCGATTTGCCCCCGAGCAATATCTTCGGGACCAAGAAATCCTTTGGAAAACATTCCTTGCAAAATTTGCGCGGCCGTATCTTGCTGATTTAAGCGGTAGGCATAAATATCTGCCAAGCCCAATATAACTTCTCCTTGGTAAGGATCACCATTGAAGGCAAGGCGATACTTTTCGTATTCTTCGGCTAGGCTGGCCCAGTCTTTAGGCTCCGTTTCGGCTTTTTGGCTTTGCTCCGCTTTGCGTGCAGAAAGGTGACCAAGTACAGCTCCTTGATAAAAACCATCCGCTTCGCCTTTCTCCATGACGTATTGGTAGATGCTAGCCGCTAGAGTATACTCTTCGGCATTGAATGCAATTTTCGCCAAGCTGTTTAACTGACCGGGAGCGATGGCATTGCGACGATCAAGAGCCTTTAATTGCAGAAAGGCGCCTCTAAAATTGTTCTCTTGTGTGAATACATGAATTAACAATTCATTTAATTGTGGCGCTCCGCCTGCTTGAATCTTTTTAATTAACTCTTCCTTGAGATAAAGGGTATTTTCATCATCAGGATTATCGGCTGAAATACCTTGCGCGAGAAACATTTTTATGGTGGGCAGGTAACCCGGGGTGCGCTCTACCATAGCGATGTAATTATCATACATCTTTTTAATATCGCCCAGTTCACCATAGAGCTGCGCCATTTGATAATCGAAGTTTAAGCGCGACTCTTTCTTTAATGCCTCTTCATAGGCTTGTAAGGCCATCTTGGGATAACCTTTATCCTGCAAAGCTTTGCCATAAAAATAAGCCTGATTAGGCTGTTTGGTAATTAGTTCAAGGATATTCTCAAATTTGCGTTCTGCCTTGCGCTCTTCTTTGGTAAGGAGATAAACCGACAGTTCATCCACATCAAAACGATTTTTTTGGCCGGGAATCCGTTTTGACCAATCCTTAGCTAAGTCGATGGCATTATCATAGTCTTCCAAAGCTAGGTAGCAGGTTAAGCCCATTTCATAGGCCTGAATATTGCGACTATTCTCCAGAAGATCTTTTAAAAAATCGAGGGCTTTTAAATATTCCTCCTGCTTAAAGTACTGACCAGCAATTTGCAAATCGCTATTGGTTGGTTGAGCCGCTCTATCAAGTTCTTGCGCATCTACCGAAAGGTAAAGGAAGAAGAAGAAAATGATATGGAGGAATTTATTCAAAAGCTTATTCGTTAATACTTATAGCGGAAATACTATCGGCCAGTGCTTGGTATTTTTGAGCGCTAGTATCCCAAATAGATTGCGCCTTAATAGTAGGTTCGATTCGCTTAATTAACAGCATATAAATATCACCCATAGCCTTCTGCTCATCTAATAAATACTTACTCGCAGTAGCAGTATCAAGCACTTCCTCTTTTAAACTTTTACGCAATGAAAGTAACTGAGAACGCGTGTAGGTTAACTGCTTTTCAATTTTCGCTTTATCACGCAGATACTTTTGGTAGGGCGTTATAACCAATTCGAAGGGGGCCAGTTTTGTGGTCCAAAACTCTTTATCGTCCTGATTTACTTTCGGACCATGCAAGATCTTATTTAATCCTTCAATTTCCCCAATTTGAGCATTTATCGCCGTGCTATCGATTAAATTATAACGCGCTTGATGGCTTTCGAGTTCTACTAAAAGACTATCAACTACAACAATTTTGTCCTTATAAACTTCCGCTGGGCCATTGCAGGCCATTAGGCTTAGCGCCAAGATGACTATACTAAATGCGTATTTCATTGGGTGAAATTTTTAGATCGTTTTAAAACCAGTAAATGACTGTAAAGCTTCTGGAACATGAACAACGCCGCCTTCTTGGTGATTTTCCAACAAGGCCGCCACAATGCGCGGTAATGCCAGTGCACTTCCATTTAAGCTGTGGGCCAGATGGGTTTTCTTATCCTCTCCACGGTAACGAATTTTCATTCTATTTGTTTGGAAAGTTTGGAAATTAGACACTGAACTCACTTCTAACCAGCGCTTTTGCGCAGCCGACCAAACCTCAAAATCGTAGGTCATTGCTGAAGTAAAACCCATATCCCCTCCGCATAAGCGTAAAATACGGTAAGGTAATTCCAGCTTTTTCAATAAGCCGGCAATGTGCTCCACCATCCCCTCTAAAATTTCGAAGCTTTTTTCGGGTAAGCTCAGGCAAACGATTTCCACTTTATCAAATTGATGTAAGCGATTTAAACCTCTTACGTCCTTTCCATAACTTCCCGCTTCTCTGCGGAAGCAAGCACTATAGGCCGTGGCTTTTAGTGGTAAGTCCTCCAATTCTAAAATCTCATCTCTAAAGATGTTGGTGATAGGAACTTCAGCGGTTGGAATAGCATACAAATTATCTTCGGGCATATAATACATTTGCCCTTCCTTGTCGGGCAATTGCCCTGTACCGTAAGCAGAAGCTTCGTTTACAAAAAGTGGCGGTTGATACTCTTCGTATCCTGCATTTCTATTTTCCTCGAGGAAAAAGTTAATAAGGGCTCTTTGTAAACGTGCGCCTTTCCCTTGATATACAGGAAAGCCTGCTCCGGTAATTTTCACGCCTAGATCGAAACGAATTAGTTTCTTTTCTTCCGCTATCTCCCAATGCGGTTTAGCATCTTCACCTAGATCTTTGATTTCACCAACACGAGCAATTTCTTCATTATCGTCGGCCGATTTGCCCGCAGGCACTAAATGAAAAGGAACGTTGGGTAATTGCACTAAGAGCTCATCGAGCGCGTGACGCAATTGTTCCTCCTGCGCTTGCAAGTCTTTAGTTTGTTCTTTCAATTCAGCAGAACGCTCTTTCAGCACATCAGCCTCAGCACGTTTGCCTTCCTTAAATAAGCCACCAATGGTTTTGCTTATTTTATTGGCCTCGGCCAGGCATTGATCCAAATCATTCTGTGCTTGTCGTCTTTGTTGATCAAGATTAAGAATGTCTTTAATATTTTGTTCTGCATTAATACCTCTCTTTTTAAGACCTGCAATGGCCTCTTCGCCGTTATCGCGGAGGTAAGAAATTTGGAGCATAGTAATTCTATTTTTTAGGAAGGGCGAAGTTAATCAATGAATAAAGCAGATGACTACTTCGCGCCGTATTTTTAAAGCTTAGTTCGGTCAAAAATTTCAGCTTCAGATTTTCAATAGAGGGAAAATACTAATTTGAAGAATTGAGTTGTGGTGGACCGCAGAAAATTAAGCTAGATGCACGATTTTCACTTTTAAAGGAAAAATACTTGTAAGCCTCTTCCAATGGTAGTTTTTGAGGCCTTTGTGCTTCACTATAACTACACTAATTTGGCTAAAACCTACTATTTACATGGGGCCTTAGACCTGATTATACATCAGAATCAGGCTTTAAGCAAAAAAACCCCTTACCGAAAAATCGATAAGGGGTATATATTTATAAAGAATAAATCTACGCAGTAGGATCTACTGAAACGTATGATTTATTGTTTGCTTTCTTACGAAATACAACTTTACCATCTGTAAGAGCGAAAAGAGTATGATCTTTTCCCATTCCTACATTAGTACCAGGATTATGGCGAGTACCGCGCTGACGCACGATAATGTTTCCTGCGATAGCTGCTTGACCGCCGAAAATTTTAACACCTAATCTTTTACTTTCTGATTCACGTCCGTTTCTAGAACTACCGACACCTTTCTTATGAGCCATGGCTTAAAATTTTTTAGATTATGATTACCAGATTCTTTAACTATCCTATTGCCGTAATTTCGATTTGCGAAATGTACTGACGGTGACCGTTCATCTTCTGATGACCTTTACGTCTTTTCTTTTTAAAGATTAACACCTTGTCTGCTCTAAGGTGCTGAACTACTTTAGCATCTACTTTGATGCCTGCTATAACCGGGGCGCCAACTTCTACCTTACCGTTATTGTCTGTAAGCATTACTTTATCGAAAGAAAGAGTCTCTCCTTCTTCAGCTTGCAGACGATTAACGTAGATACGTTGATCTTTTTGTACTTTGTACTGATGCCCTGCTATCTCTACTATGGCGAACATATACTTATTTTTAGGGCTGCAAATTTACAACAATATCCTTTTAATCTAGTCATACTGGCTAAAAATTTATCCCTAGTCTACTCCTGCAGGAGATAAGCCGCTGCAAAATAGGGATTCTTGCAAAGGATTTCACAAAACATTAACAATAAAACAAGCCAAAAAACTAGCGGAAACCCCGACTTAAGTAACCTATTTCAAATTTTATATCTTAAAATTGCAGCGGATTTAATTTAAAGCAAGATAAATCTTATGCACAAAAAAATTCTCAGCCTCTTCTTAGCATCCATAGTAGGAAGCGCGATGGCCCAGAGCAAAATAGAATTCGAAGAATACGACCTTGATAATGGTTTACACGTTATTCTTCACGAAGACCACAGTACGCCTATAGTTGCGGTATCGGTTCTGTACCATGTAGGTAGTAAAAACGAAAAGCCAGGACGTTCAGGTTTTGCGCACTTTTTTGAGCATTTGATGTTCGAAGGCTCGCCCAATATAGAGCGCGGAGAATACATGAAAATTGTTTCGGCCAATGGTGGTGCTTTAAATGCCAGCACTACTTTCGATCGTACCTATTATTTCGAAATCCTTCCTTCTAATCAATTGGAGTTGGGTTTATGGTTAGAAAGTGAGCGCATGTTGCAAGCCAAAGTAGATATCGAAGGCGTTAACACCCAGCGTGAAGTAGTAAAAGAAGAAAAACGCTTAAATATAGACAACCAACCTTACGGTTCTTTCCAAGAAAAAATGTTTGGTACTGCCTTTAAGGGGAGTTACTACGAAATATCTCCCATTGGAACGATGGAAGACTTAAACGCGGCGGAAGAAGCTGATTTTAAAGATTTCTATTCCACCTTTTATGTTCCTAATAACGCTACTCTTTCAATTGCAGGTGATATAGATATCAAGCAAGCTAAAGAATGGATCAATAAATACTTCTCCACTATTCCAAAAGGCACCAAAGAAATTCCTCGTCCTACCGAGAAACCAGCGCCTTTAAGCGGCGAAGTAGTAGACACGATTTACGACAACATTCAATTACCGGGTGTTTTCATCGGTTACCGTTGCCCAGAAAGAGGAACGAAAGAAGCCTATGCGATGGATATGATTTCTACTGTACTAGCCGATGGCCAAAGCTCTATGCTTTACAAATCTATTGTGGATGAAAAGCAATTAGGTGTAGTAGTGCAAGCCTTCAATTATTCATTAGAAAACGCCGGTTTATTTATTGCCTTTGGTTTAGCTAATCCGGATACCGAATTAAATGACTTTGTACAAGCCATAGACGATGAGGTAAACAAATTAATTAATGACGGAATTTCAGAGGAAGATTATGCTAAAATCCAAAACCAGATTGAAAACGACTTCGTTTCTCGAAATGGCCGCGTAGCAGGTATTGCCGAAAGTTTAGCCGATAATCACGTATACTTAGGAGATGCTAATCTTATCAATACTGAGATTAAAAACTACCGCGAAATTTCTGCCGAATACATGCAAGAAATAGCAGCGAAATATCTAAAACCTGAAAACCGGGTTGTTTTAAAATACTTACCAAAAAACGCACAGTAAAAGCATAAAATAATATGAAAAGAATACTAGCAAGCCTACTAATCCTGCTCATTACTGTATCGGGATTTGCCCAAGTAGATCGCAGCATTAGGCCAAAACCAGCTCCCGCCAAAGAAATTGAACTGGGAGAGTTTAAAACTTACACCCTTGACAATGGTCTTAAAATTATCGTCGTAAAAAACGACAAACTTCCCCGCGTATCTTTTAGCCTCGTAGTTGATCGTGATCCCTTTTTAGAAGGTGACAAAGCAGGTTATATTAGTCTAGCGGGAAGCTTAATGCGCAACGGAACAGCTAATCGCACGAAAGAGCAATTAGATAAAGAAGTTGACTTTATTGGAGCTACTTTATTCACAGGCGCAACTAACGCTTATGCCAGTGGTTTAAGTAAATACAGTGAAGATATTATTGGCCTTATGGCAGATGTAGCTTTAAATCCTTCCTTTCCGCAAGAGGAGTTTGACAAGTTAATTAAACAATCTCTTTCCAGTATTGAATCGGATAAAGAAGATCCTAATTCTTTGTCAAGCCGCTTATTCAACTCCAGCCTTTACGGCTTAAATCACCCTTATGGTGAATTAGAAACTGAAGCAAGCATCAATAGCATCTCACTTGAGGATTGTAAAAAATTCTACCAAGAAAACTGGAGTCCTAATAAAGCCTATATGGTTGTTGTGGGTGACATCAAGCCAAAGAAAGCTAAAAAGCTAATCGAAAAGTATTTTGGAGCTTGGGAAAGTAAAGAAGTAGCGAAAAGAGAATTTGAAATGCCCGCGAAACCAGCAGCTAGCGAGGTGAAAATCATTAATCGCAATAGCTCTGTACAAACAGTATTAACACTAGGAAACACTATTGACTTAAAACCGGGTAGCCCTGATATCGTAACCGTGCGCTTAATGAATCAAATTCTTGGTGGCGGAAGTACTGGTCGTTTATTCCAAAATATTAGAGAAGATAAAGGCTATACTTATGGAGCTTACTCTAATTACAACAGCGATGAGTTAGTTGGTTACTTAAGTGCTAACGCAAGTGTGAGGAATGAAGTGACCGATAGCGCAGTAGCAGAATTCATCAAAGAATTCAAACGTCTTCAAACCGAAACAGTAGGTGAACAAGAGTTACAAGATGCTAAGAACAACATTATTGGTTCTTTCGGGAGAAACCTAGAAAGCGCTCAAACTATTGCCAGCTTTGCTCTCAATATTCAGCGTTACAACTTACCTGAGGATTACTACAAAACCTACATCCAACGTTTAGAAGCGGTTAGCGCTGAAGACATTATGGCTTCGGCTAATAAGTACATAAATGCAGACGCCCTTACCATTACGGCCGTGGGTAAAGCAGCCGACATTGCTACTAGTCTTGAGAAATTTGGGACCGTAAAATATTACGGCTTTAATGGCGAAGAAACGGGTCCTCCCAGCTTCCCTGTGCCCGCTGGTATTACGGCTGAAAGCGTAATTAACGGTTACATTGATGCCATTGGTGGTCAAGAAAAATTAGATGCGGTAAAAGACATGAGCATTATTATGTCGGCTTCAATTAGCGGCATGCCAATGGAGGCGCAAGCGAAAACTTTAAAGAAGCGCCCTAACCTATTCTTAACCGAAATGACTGTTGCAGGCTTTGGTACTGTACAAAAAGTAGTTTTTGATGGTAAGAAAGGCGAAACTTCTGGTATGCAAGGTTCTACTGTTTTGGAAGGTGAAGACCTGGAGGAAATTAAAAGTCAGGGTGCTTTCTTTGGTGAAGCAGAATACCTAAGCAATGGTTATAAATTAACTCTTGTAGCCATTAATATGGTAGATGGCGAAAAAGCCTACACCATAGAATTGGATAAAAACGGAGACCTTTCTACCGAATACTATTCCGTAGAAACTGGCTTAAAATTATTAGAGGAGGCCACAGTTGAAGGACCGCAAGGAGAAATGACTGTTTCTCAGAAATACAGCGATTACCGCTCGGTTGACGGAGTAATGATTCCTTATCAAATTAATATTAGTCAAGGTCCTCAGCAGATCAGCATGACTACCACTGAAGCGAAAATCAATTCAGGTTTAAAGAAGTCTGACTTTAAATAGTATTTCGCTTTATTAAAATTTAAGCCACCTCTCGGGGTGGCTTTTTTTATGCTTCTTTTCTAAGCCTCTTTTTACGAATCCTATCCGCTGGACTGCCCTTAAAGTTCACCAAATAAACGCCGGCTAAAATGCAAAGCATGCCGCCTAAATGCTCAGGGCCAATGCTTTCTCCGTCCCAAACGCCCCATAAAAGCGCTACCAAAGGAATGGCATAAGTAACACTCGCCGCAAATAGCGAAGTCGTTCCCTTAATGAGGATATTAAACACGATAATCGCCAAACTGCTACCTACAATTCCTAAAATCGAAATGTAACCTAAACTTACCCAAGCTGCTGGCGCAGATTGCATCACCTCAAGAAAATCGGTGGTAAATAAATAGCCCAAAGCCAAAGGCCCGACGGCAGTTAAACTAAGAAGTGTAATAGACAAGGCATCCAAACCTGGCAACTTCGTGTTGATTACGTTAATACTAATGGCATAACAAACTGTTGCGATTATTGGATAAATCCCATAAGAAAGGCGATCAAAATCAACTTGTAAATCTGGCAATAGCAGCCATAATGCACCCGCAAAACCAGCAGCAATACCTAATGCCCCAATCCATGAAACTTTAATCTTAAACCAAACTAAACCGATTATTAAAGTAAAAAGAGGCACCAAAGAATTAAGAATCCCCACCAAAGATGAATCTAACTTAGTAACGGCTAGCGGAAATAGTACATAAGGAATTCCATTTCCGAAAAAACCAACTGCCACCAGAGCCCACAAGTACTTGCGTTCGTATTTCTTGAAACGATTTAAGGCCACCAAAAGCGTAAATAGCCAGGCGGTTGCAATGCGAATGAAGCCAATTTGCCCGTAGCTAAAACTCTCTAACCCTCTCTTCATTAAAATAAATGAACTGCCCCAAGTAAGGGCTAACAGAATAAAAAGGGTCCAAGCCTTTAGGGGACCAATGGTGTTTTCCTTCATGCGCCAAAGGTATCATTTGCTTTATACCCTTTCCCTACTATATTTGCTGCCCATAGAATGCGTCGATTAAAGCCCAAATATTTCTTAGCTCTCTTACTAGGCCTCAGTCTAATGGCGCCCTATTTCACTAATTTCATCTGCTTTAAGCAAAGCCAAATTGCCCATAAAAAAACGGTGAAGCAGCATTTCAACGCCACCTTGAAATTTGAGGATTTGGAAAAATTCAGCTTTAGTCCAAAGGAGTTTATGGATTTAGACTGGGATGGCGACGACGAATTTTATCTCGACAAAAAGAAATACGATGTATACAAAATAGAGCAAAAAGGCGATAGCCTAATTGCCTGGGCTTGGTGGGATCATGAAGAATCGCAGCTGGAAAAACGTTTCCATCAAATGTTGCATCAAAACAAAAACGAACCTTTAAGAGATAAGCCTAGTATTAGCCTGGATAAACTTTCTAAATACCTGGCCTATCAAAGCTTCCGCTCTGCTCTTTTCGCTTCCGTAGATGACTATCCAAATGATGGTCAAGTTAAAATATGCCAGCCTTTCCTTGGTATAGATTCCCCTCCTCCACCAAGTTTTAAATGACTTCTGATTAAAATCTAATTCATTTAAAAACATTTCACATGAAAAAAACTATATGCTTAGCAGTAATAAGCCTGCTAAGCTTGGGCGCTTATGCTCAAAACCTTCTCGTTTATGATGCGGAAGAAGGACAACCCCTCGAAAGAGCCACTGTCTCTGTCGAAACAGATTTATTAAATAGCTTAATTACAGACGATCAAGGCCTAGTTAATATTGATCCCTTGCGAGGTGAAAAGTCAATTCAGATATATTCCCTCGGCTACATTCCTAAAAGTTTAAGCTACTCAGAATTAAAAGCTCTAAATTTTAAGATTGGATTAATCGCCGAAGTTTTAGCTCTCGATCAAGTAGTGGTTTCTGCTACGCGTTGGAGTCAATCTTCACGGGAATTGCCATTAAATATCAAGACCCTCAAAACCAAGGACATTTATTTTAATAATCCCCAAACCAGTGCCGACCTTTTAGGAAGCAGTGGCGAAGTTTTTATTCAGAAAAGCCAGCAAGGCGGCGGTAGTCCTATGATTAGAGGTTTCGCCACTAACCGCTTGCTAATTGCGGTAGACGGTATTCGGATGAATAATGCCATCTTCCGTTCAGGGAACTTACAGCAAGTAATTTCTTTAGATCCATTTGCTATTGAACGCACCGAAATCTATTTCGGTCCAGGATCGGTAATCTATGGCTCAGATGCGATAGGTGGGGTAATGAGTTTTAGCACCTTAAAACCACAGCTAAGCCAAGATACCAATACTTTGGTAAAAGGCTCTGCTTATAGTCGCTTCGCTTCTGCTAACCAAGAGCGCAGCCAGCATTTTGATTTAAATGTGGGTTGGCAAAAGTGGGCCTATCGCGCAAGTTTTAGCTATTCTAATTATGGTGACTTACGCATGGGGTCGCAGGGTTCCGATGAATTACTACGACCTTGGTCCGTACAGCGGATTGATAGTATGGATCGCGTTGTGCGCAATACGGATCCCGAACTCCAATTAAACACGGGCTTCGAACAATTCAATACGCTTCAAAAATTATTCTTCAAGCCTAATGCTAACTGGGATTTCGAATATGCCTTGCACTATTCTACCACCAGCAATTACGATCGTTTAGACCGCTTAATTAGAACGAGAAATGATATGCCACGTGCAGCCGAATGGTATTATGGTCCGCAAGTTTGGCTAATGAATAAATTGGAAGTTAATTACCGTAAGAAAACATGGATGGCGGATAAGACTACCCTCCGCTTGGCCCAACAAAGTTTTGAGGAAAGCCGCAATGATCGCGATTTCCAAAGCACCGAGTTATTTCGCAAAACAGAAAATGTACAAGCCTATTCCTTAAATTTAGACATCCTTAAAAGACTGAGTCTCCGCCACAAAATTTTTTATGGCCTAGAGGCAGTTTATAATGATGTGCAATCGAGCGGTATTGTAGAAAATATTGCTACTGGCAATATTGCCAATGCTGCCAATCGCTATCCCCAAGCCAATTGGCAATCTTATGCCGCCTATTTAAATCACGAATGGGAGTTGAATGAAAAATTCACTTCTCAGTTAGGCTTGCGCTACAATCACTTTATAGTAAATAGCGATTTTAGTGACAATCTCGATTTCTATCCCCTAAACTTCCGCGAAAGCAGTTTAAGCACGGGTAATTTAACGGGAAGCCTAGGTTTTGTTTACCGCCCTTCCGAAGCTTGGAAATGGCGGCTTAATTTCGGTAGTGCTTTCCGTGCTCCAAATGTGGACGACATTGGAAAAGTCTTTGATTCTGGCGATGCCATAGTAGTGGTTCCTAATCCTAACCTAAAAGCGGAATATGCTTACAATGCCGAGTTCGGTTTAGCTACACTTCTGGGCGAAAGCCTAAAACTTGATTTAAGTGCTTATTACACGTATTTAGATCAAGCCTTGTTGCGTCGTCCTGATCTTTTAAACGGTGTTGATAGCATTCTATACAACGGTGAATTAAGTCAAGTACAATCGGTGCAAAATGCTGCTAGTGCCAATGTTTATGGCTTGCAGCTAGGGCTGGATTGGCAGATTGATAATCATTTCGTTTTACGCAACTCCTTTAACTGGCAAAGAGGTGAGGAAGAGGATCAAGATGGCAATATAGGTCCATCGCGCCATGCCGCACCCTTGTTTGGTATTAGCCGTTTAAGCTTTGAAGATAAAGCTTTGCGTTTAGAGCTCAATTTACAATATAGTGGAGCAGTTAAAGCCGAAGATTTAAACTTTGAAGAACAAGGTAAAGCCTATATCTATCAATTAGACGAAAACGGGGAAGTTTACTCACCTGGCTGGTACACCTTAAATTTTAAAAGCAGCTATCAGCTTAATGAAAGCTGGAGCATTAATGCTGGAGTTGAAAACATCACCGATCAGCGCTACCGCCCATACAGTAGTGGTTTGGTAGCCGCGGGGCGAAATTTCATCCTTGGCGTTCGAGCTCAGTTTTAAAAGAAAAGGTCGGTTAATACCGACCTTTTTTCTATTTTGCCAAATAAAAATAGCTGAATTTCTAAAGTAACATATATAATATGAATATAAATAAATTTTTAAAATACCCTATACTTTTAATAGCCTTATTACTTTTAAGCGCCGGCAATGAAGAAAACACTAATCCTAGTTCTTTAAAAATTACAGGAAATGGAAATAACCAATATTTATTAAGTATTGAAGATGACCAAACCTCCAATTCGAGTAAAATTCTTACTGTTAATCAAAACGGAATAATTCATATCGGTAAATCACTTAAAAGAAGTGAAAAAGCCTCAGACGGCTACCTCCTTTACGTAAAAGATGGAATTCGGACAGAAAGAGTAAAAGTTGATATTGCAAATAAAGCAGGTTGGGCAGACTACGTATTTGAAAAGGACTATAATTTATTAAGCATTGAGGAACTGAAAGAATATATTCATAAAAACAAGCATCTCCCTGGCGTTCCATCTAGTTCTGAAGTAGTTGAGAATGGCTTAGAGCTGGCTGAATCAAACCGAATATTACTTGAAAAAATTGAGGAACTGAACCTCCATATTATCGCTTTAAATGATAGACTTTCAATACTTGAGGCAAATTGAATAAATTTCTTTCAACCTTAATCACATGCATTATCTTGTTCAATGGCAAAAACGTTTTTGCTCAAACTGACTGCGGCTTAAAGACTGTTATCATTTCAGAAGACAAGATGTTAGATTGGAGTTTGCCAGAAGTAATTGTTTTTCAAGATAGTTTTAATCTGGCATCCTTAGATCAAAATTTATGGGGGTTTGGCTTCCCATGGGGAAAAATGCTCAACGGTGAAGCTCTGGAAGGAATGGCCGAAGAAAACCTCGAAATAACTAATGGTGAGTTAATCATCAAAACTGAATATCGCCCTCGAGAGTTTGACCGTTTCATCTTTAATGATCAGGGAGAGTTAACTGGTACAGAACCAGTTTTAAGAGAATATTCAAGTGCTGGAATATTTTCACGGATCGAATTTACTAAGGGTAAATTTGAAATGGATTACACCATTGAAGAAATAACGGCCCAATGGCCAGCTTTCTGGTTATTAGGAGATTGCCAGCAGGAAGTCGACATCTTCGAATACTTCTATGGAAAAAGCATTCTACATAACAATTGGACGAAGGAAATAACATACACCCTTCATCAAGATTATAATTGCAATGATCCCGACAAATGTATGTTGGTGAAAACTAAATACTTGGACGATGGATTCTATAATGAACAAATTAAAAGCAAATTAAGCTGGGAAACTTCTCAATTAAGGTTCTATAACAACTCGGAAGAACCTGACTTTGTGCATTACAGATGGAGAGACTTTAGTTACAGAGCCATCGCCTATCCACAGAAAGGCGACGTACTTTATCAGTCTAGTTTCTTTCCATTTGACAGACCAATGAGACTATTGATTGGTCAAGGCGTGCATAAAAATATTGAAACCAAAATTGTAGATAATCCCCGCTACTTTAAGATCGATAATGTTACAGTATGGCAAAAGCTAGAGCCTTCTGGTAAATACCACTTAAACAAAAATTATCCTTATGATGAAACTTATGATGGAATTATAACTGCTGCTGAAGTTTCAATTAGCGATCGATCACCCTTTACCTTTAAACCTTACTTGATCGTTCGTGTGATTGACCATACAACATTAAACCCCGGATTTGACTCAGAAAACAACTTATTAGACATAAAAGTTGTTGAAGGAAATGAATTACGCTATCAACCGAAAAGTGAAGCCCTTAATCTAACACCTCATCAAATAGAAAGGCTTGACTTTTATAACTTTCAAGGAGATTTATGCTACTCTATGCAGAATTTAAATCATCCCATCCATGAAAAAGACAATCTTGTAAAAAGCGCATTAGCCGCAACAAATGAGTTAAACGGTCTATACATACTAAGAATTTCTTACTCGGATGGCTCCACTGATACTGAAAAGCTTGGTTTCTTTAGACAGTAAATATTGAAGCTTGCAAATTTATCAACCAGTTCAAAAGATCCATGGCCAGTCTCAGGAACATAATCCTTAGTTAAAACGTACATTGAGACATCAGGATCAAAGCCATGAAAAGAACGCAGATCTACTCTGCCATAACGCATCATATAAGCCTTAAGAGACCAATTAAAAATAAGCTGATCTGTAACGTAAACATTTTCTTGAAAGTATTCTTTCGAAGCATAACTATCAATGTCATCTAACAGAGTCTCATCTCTTTTAGCTTTACCCCAATTAAACAAAGTTAAAGCGACCAATAAAATAAATAATGAAATGCTGATTAAATTTAGAATTTTATGATACGTCATTAATATTTTTTTCGCGGTTTTTTTCACCTGCGGTACAACCAAGAAGCTTAAACCTATTGCATAAAATGGAAAGCTTGTAGCTAAATAAAATGGACGTTGAACATAGCTAATAATCAAAGGCATTGAACCCGAAAAAGCCACTAGGCCAAAATATAGAGGCCACTTATAGTCAATAATCTTTTCCTTTCGCGTTTTCAAAAATAGAATTAAGCCAATTAAAATAAGTGCAGGAATAAGCTGCATCAAAAGCTCCTTAACAATCCAAAAACGCGAATCAACCGTTGGATTATTACTTAGCCTTTCAGCAGTTCGAACAAATAAGTATTGACTGAAAAAATCCTTGGCTTTTGGAATTTGAACCAGCGCAAAACCTAATAGAGTACTACTTATTATTGTCATTACCCCAATACCAAGTATTCTCTTTTCCTTAGAAATAACCGCATAATAGATAAAAGGAGTTGAAAGTAAAAAAACTCCTACTGGTCCCTTAATTAGAAAAGAAAGCATAATAAATATAGCTAGACCTAAAGACGCAATTAACGGTTGAACTTCAGAGCGAAAACTACGCAATACCCACCAATTCGTAAAGAGTAAAATTGGGACAAGCTGAACTTCCATCATATTATGTCTAAAAGTCCAGAAAACCGTCGAGATTGAAAACCAAATGACGATTACAAACCAATAATGATACTTCGCATCCTTTCCTAGGACCTCTTTGATATTTAACCATATTCCTAAAAACGACAAAAGGAGACATGACAAAAGAAATATAGACTCAACCCAGAAGGAAGTTCCTAAAGCTTTAAAAAATAACGCCAGATTATATAGCCCAAGTGGCGGGTTTTCGTAAAACCCATCTAGCCCAAAAAAGTCCGCTCCATAAATTGGCCTCCAAAACTCACCTATTCCTTCAGCCATATTTAAACTGACAGCCGCATACATCTGACCATCCATAAACATGCCCCTCATAAATAGTGAAGGAACAACAAGGAGCAAGGCCAAGAGGGTACTTATGATATTTAAAGAGGGCTTCATAGATGGCCGCAAGATAACTTATATATTACCTTAATAAAATAGAACTAAATATGTAAGTTCTTAGTCTGGCAACGAGGAAGAGCGATTAAAAATTTATTTGCGATAAACTTTTAATAGAGCCTCTTTTTATTTCCTACCAACTAAAACTTTTTTAGAACTATTCTGTCAAATAAGAGCATTTTAGAAGATCAACTTGCACTAATTTTGCACTATGAAAAAATGGCTAATTATCCTCAGTCGCATCGAAATTGCTCTCTTATTCTTGGTAATCATTGCTGGCAGTGTGGTGCGTATGACCGATTCTGGGATGGGCTGCCCCGACTGGCCTAAGTGTTTTGGCCATTTAATTCCTCCCACGGAAAGAGCGCAACTAGATTGGCAACCCAATACGGAATTCCATAAAAATCAGATAATTATAGTTAACGAGGCCCTTTACACTGCCGTAGATGCCTTTACTACTGGTGAGGTTTACAATGCAGAAAATTGGGCAAAATACACCAAGCACGATTATGCCATCTTCAATCCAATGCACACTTGGATTGAATATATTAACCGTCTGCTAGGCGCTTTAGCAGGCTTGCCCATGTTGGCACTTTTCTTTATTAGTTTAAGTTTTGTACGCAAAGATTGGCGCTACTTTGCTTTGGCTGCCGCCGGACTTTTCATGCTTGGTTTTGAAGCTTGGTTAGGTAAGTTGGTGGTAGATGGTAATTTAATTCCGGGAAGCATCACCATTCATATGTTGGGTGCTTTAATTTTAGTAGCCATCATGCTTGTATTTAATGGCTTAGCCTCTAAAGAAGTGATTAAACCCGTTCTTCATAGCAAGCGATTTCTTAGCCTAATGTTAATTGCCTTGGTATTTACGCTTTTGCAGATTACGCTAGGAACCCAAGTGCGCGAATTAGTAGATGGCTTGCATCAAAGCGGCGTAGAACGCAGCGAATGGATGGGGCAAATGGATATTTTCTTCTACATCCATCGTAGTTTTTCGATTCTAATTTTGGCCTTAAACATCTACCTCTGGTGGACAAATCGCAAAGATAATATGGGCTATTGGCAGTGGAATTGGGTAATGACTCTTTTAGGATTGGAAGTTTTACTAGGAATAATTCTCGCTTATTTCGACTTACCAAAATTTGCACAACCCTTGCATTTACTTTTAGCGGCTGTAATCTTTGCCTTTCAACTACAAGCGATAATTCATTTAGCTCTAAAAGGGCAATTAAGCCCGCTAAAGAGCTGATTTTGAACTAAGTTCATAGTCTCAGATTTTCAATAAAAGGGACAGACTAGTCTGGAAGAAACAAATGCAGCGGGCTACAACAGCAAAGTTTCCTAACGGATTTATGCTTTTATTGGAAAAAACTTCTAAGCCTCTATTTAAAGAAGTATGAAACCCCGCTTCACCTTGACCTCAGCTTATAGGCTTAATCAGTTTCGCTAGGACCCTGCTCTTCATAAAGAATATCCATAGCTTTAAAGCTATCGTTTAAATTCACCTGCAATTTAACTTGAGTAAAGCTGATACTTGCCCCAAATATGGAATTTAAATTTTCATTAGAAAGGTAGCAACGAATTCCTTCCGACTCTAAACGAGCCTTAATTACATAGGCTTCATTTACATTATCGAACTCGGCGATGCTAACTAATTCTGCCATTTTAAACTTTCCATTAGGTGCTGCATTTCCCCTAGCATAAACTCATTAACCGGCTGTAAGGAATCGGCATTAGGAGTAGCATAATAGTATAAAACTCCCCTTAAGAAATGATCCGTACTATCTGTTACGAAAAACTGCATGCTGGTAGCTGCATTGCCCTTTAACTGAAAGAGAATGCCGTAAACCTTATCCTCATCATTAAGGAAAAGTTTTTCTTCAATGCCATCGGCTTTTACCGTGTGCTCATAGGCAAGATTATGGCCCTCGGCGAGAAGCGTATCTAAATTAGACTCCGTAACCGCTTTGTAAGTTAACTGTAGTGTGGCTCTTAAGTTTGGATACTTTAAATCGTACCAACAGTTTTTCTTAGCTACTATTTTTGCTTGCTTGTTGTACTCAAAACTATAGTTACAAGGAATCGAAGAGCTTTGATATTCTTTAGCAGGCGTCGCAATTCTAAAATAACCTTTTGGTTTAGGGCTATAATTGTTTTCACAAGAACTAAAAATCCCTAGCAAAATAGGGAACATGATAAAAATTCCTGTTTTAAATATCTTCATCTAACAGAGTAACTTTAATCCGTTTTATTCTTCTACCCTCTAAGCTTTCTACCTTAAAAAGGTAATTTTTAAAATTAATTTCCTCACTTACCTCAGGAAATTTACCCGCTACTTCTAAAAGAAAACCCGCTAAGGTATCTGCTTCAGCGGCCTGCTCTGCAAAATCACTTTCCTGCGCACTTACTACTTTAAAGAAATCGGTGAGGTGAATTTTAGCTTCAAAAACGTAGGTTTTTTCGTCTAGCTTTGAATAGAATAACTCGTCCGTATCAAACTCATCGCTAATCTCGCCTACAATTTCTTCAATAATATCTTCTAGAGTTGCAATACCGGAAGTACCACCGTATTCGTCGACCACAATGGCCAAGTGAATTTTCCGCTCTTGAAACTCTCTTAACAAGTCGTCAATTTTTTTATTCTCGGGCACAAAGAAAGGCTCGCGCACCAATTCTTGCCAGGCAAAGTTGCTGCTAGCATTAATATGTGGCAGTAAATCTTTTACATAAAGAACCCCTTTAACTTGATCGAAGTTCTCTTCATAAACCGGAATACGTGAATAACCTGATTCGAGAATGCCTTTCATTATTTTACCATACTCCCAGCTTATATCTACGGCCGTTACATCAATACGGGGTTTCATAATTTGGGTAACATTGGTAGAACCAAATTTAACGATACCCGCTAAAATTTTCTGCTCTTCGTCGCTACTCTCTTCGTTTGAGGTTAACTCCAAAGCTTGACTTAAGTCATCTACCGAAAGGTTTTCGGACTTATGCTGTAAACGCTTTTCGATAAAGCTACTGCTGCGAACTAATAAAAAGCTCAGTGGCTTGCTTAACCGACGCAAAACGAACATAGGCTTAGACATTAACAAGCCGAAGCTAATAGCATTTTTTGTAGCATAAACCTTGGGCAAAACTTCGCCAAAAAGCAAAATCAAAAAGGTAATTGCAATTACCTCTACTGCGATTTTCAAATTTGGAGAATCGCCAAAATCAAAAAAGCTTTCACTTAAGTAAGAGGAGAGGATTACAATACCTACGTTGACGAAGTTGTTCCAAATTAGAATAGTGGCCAGAAGGGTTTTAGGGCCTTCTAATAAATTTGTGAGCGCGTCGTATCCCCCTTTATCAGCATCTTTTAATGTGTCGAGATCACGTGGTTGAATTGAAAAGAAAGCTACTTCGGAGCCACTAACCATGGCGGAAGCAAAAAGCAAAAGTACCAAGATAGACAAAGGCACTAAACTTAGTGGCTCAAAGGGTTTTAGAATATCTAAAAGAAACAAGAAACTCGAGGGGTCAGGATCCAAATTGTGGGTTCTTGGTTAATAATCAAAAAGGTAGATCGTCCTCATCTTGACTCTGCTCTGCCGCTATATTTAGGGTAGAGCTCGATAAGTTAGATTCTCCATAAGATTGAGGTTTCGCGGGCGCGGTATTACTTTGATCATTGGGACCAGAAGCACGCGAACCTAGCATAATAAGGTTATCCGTAACAATTTCGGTGGCATAACGTGTTTCCTTACTTGCCGGATCTTGCCAACTGCGCGAGCGTATGCGACCTTCGATATAAACTTTGTCGCCTTTTTTAAGATATTTCGAAACCACATCCACCAAACCACCACGGGCAATAATAGTATGCCACTCCGTTAACTCTACTTTTTCGTTTGCTTTATTGGTATAAGACTCTGAAGTTGCTATAGGAAACCGAGCTAAAGAACCGCCATTATCGAAATGCTTTACCTCGGGGTCGGTACCTAGGTTTCCGATGAGTTGTACTTTATTTAATGATCCGTTTGCCATAAAATCTAATTCTTATCAAATATAGGAATTGAGAGGTAGAAATCCACCTGCAAAATTAAAAGGGCAAAGTTAGCTGTTTTTCATCCAAGAACTTGCGCAAGGGACGGGGAAATGCCAAATTATCTAAAGCACTTATTGGCAGCTGCTCCAGCGCATCAAAAGAGTCTAGTTCATTAAATTCCAATGCTTTAAAATGCCAAACTTTAATGTAGAGACTTTGATGCGATAGTTTGTGTAGAGGCAAGGTATAAACCCGATTTAAACTCCACAATTCCATAGGCAAGTTTTGTTCAGACAAGTAGTCTTGAAGCCCATCCTCTTCTAAGTTACTTTCCGACTCCAAAAGCGGAAACTGATAAAGGCCCTGCCAAATGCCAGTAGCACGTTTTTGAACCATTACATTTTCATCCTTTTCCAGGAAGAGGTAATTTAAATAACGCTTGCGATCGTACGTTTTCTTTTCCTTGTAGGGCAATTGATTAACCAAATCATTTTTGAATGCTATGCAAGCATCATTAAAAACGCAATCTGCGCAAGCGGGATTCTTAGGCACACAAAATTGGGCGCCAAACTCCATTATTGCCTGATTATGGGTTGCTGGGTCTTGGGGATCTATGAAATCATCTGCCAATTTCTGGAAGAGTTTCTTGCCTTTTGTGCTATTAATCGGGGTGTTTTCTCCGAACAAACGACTTAAAAAACGAAAAACATTACCGTCTAAAACGGCTGCATTGATATTAAATGCAAAAGATGCAATGGCGGCGGCGGTATAATCACCCACACCTTTTAAGCTTTTAATTTCACTTAAAGTAGATGGGAATTCACCCCCAAATTCATCTACCAACTGCTTGGCACTATGATGCATATTTCGGGCCCTACTGTAGTAACCTAGCCCCTCCCAATCCTTTAAAACTTTTTCTTGAGGCGCATTTGCTAAATCCCTCACTTCAGGATAATTAGTAATAAACTTAATATAGTAAGGTAGGCCCTGATTTACCCTGGTTTGTTGTAAGATAATCTCACTCAACCAGATGTGGTAAGGATCCTTAGTTTTACGCCATGGTAAATCTCTTTTATTCCATATATACCAATCGCGAAGTTTTGATCTAAGAGATGCTAAATCCAAAATATTTGTTTTTGAGTGCTTTAGGCTATAAAATAAATCTAATTAAGCCTTTCGAGGTTCTAGAAAAGTACTTTATATTTGCAGCCCTCAAAATTAGAGTTTTAACGTAAAAAATATACACAAATGACAAAAGCTGACATTGTAACCAGAATAACAGACAAAACAGGAATGGAGAAGTCTGATGTACAGGCCGTTGTGGAGTCTTTTATGAAGGAGGTTCGCAATAGTCTAGAAACTGGTGATAATGTGTACCTGAGAGGTTTTGGAAGTTTCATTATTAAGAAGCGTGCTGAGAAAACAGGACGTAATATTTCTAAGAACACCACTATCATTATTCCTGCACACAATATTCCTTCTTTCAAGCCAGCGAAAACTTTCGTTGACTCGGTAAAGAAAAAAGTGAAAGTTGGTTAATTAGACCATGAAGAAAGGGCCCGCTATATTAGTACTGTTGGCAATCCTCGTTACTGGGGCTGTTTTTTTATTACCCAAAACAGCGCAGCAAGAGGAAGCTCAAGCTATTGAGGCAGAGAGTGTTGATCACGACCATAGCGGAGAGAAGGGCTTTACTTCAATTGCAGATTCCTTAGTTGATGATGCTTTAAGTAAACTAGAATCAGGTGCACTGCCTCCTATGCAAGCCGTAATGGCCATTGCCGACGTAGCAGAGAAATTCCCTGAAAATGTAAAAGCGAATTTCACCCTTGGTGTAATGAGTATGCAAACTGGGCAATATTCTAAAGCTTTAAATCGCTTTCAGACTGTAATTGACCAAGATCCCTTAAATGGAGATGCCTACTTACTGTATGCCCGTTCACAAATGTTTCTAGGAGATAGCACCGCAGCTAAGTCGGTGTTAGAAGACGCCCTAAAAAAACTTAGCGACGAAAAAACATTGAAAGCCATTCGCGATGAAATGGCAAGTATTATTAACAATTAAAAATTTTTGGTTATGCCAAGTGGTAAAAAAAGAAAACGTCATAAGATGTCAACTCATAAACGCAAAAAGCGTTTACGTAAAAACCGTCACAAGAAAAAGTAACAGTGGAATCTTTTAGAATCTATTGATTTATTTAAGCACCTTATTACAAGGTGCTTTTCGTGTTTCTGCATAATCTTCCTATACGAGTATAGGAGTAAAATATATTAAGGTGAGTACAGAATTAGTTATTAATTCTCGTACTGCCGATTCTGTAGCAGTATCGCTACTCAAAGATGGTAAGCTATCTGAGTTACACTATGATAACCAGGTGGACTTTTCTGTCGGTGATGTATATCTGGGCAAGGTAAAGAAGATTGTTCCCGGCTTAAATGCGGCCTTTGTTGATGTGGGTTATGAAAAGGATGCCTTCCTTCATTACCACGACTTAGGACCACAAATTAAGTCATTGAATAAGTTTACCCGCCGCACGCTTACAGGCAAGCAACGTTGGTCTTTGACCGACTTCCAGCCTGAAGCCGATATTGATAAGAACGGCAGTATAGATTCTGTTCTACGCGAAGGACATACCATATTGGTACAAATCGCTAAAGAACCTATATCTACCAAAGGCCCACGCATTACTTCGGAAATCTCCCTCGCGGGCAGATACGTAGTTTTGGTGCCTTTCTCTAACCGCGTAAGCGTTAGTAGTAAATTACGAGACAAAGAAGAAAAGGACCGTCTAAAAAGACTAGTACTAAGTATTAAACCCGGTGGTTTTGGCATTATCGTTAGAACTGCCGCCCAAGATTGCAGCGTAGCCGACCTAGATGCGGACGTAGAAGATTTGGTGGGCAAATGGAAACAATTACATCGCAATGTGCAACGCATGAAGCCCCCAAGCAGAGCTTTGCGCGAACTCAACCGGGTATCTGCATTACTGCGCGATGTACTTAACGATTCCTTTAATAGCATTGCGGTAGACAGCCCCGAGCTCTTTAACGAACTTAAAGAGTATATGCGCTCTATCGAACCTGAAAAGGAAAAAATTGTGAAGCTCTACCAAGGGCGCCTTCCCATATTTGAACAATACGGCATTGAAAGACAGATAAAGAGCAGCTTCGGACGTTCTGTAAGCATGGGCAAAGGTGCCTATCTTATAATTGAACACACTGAAGCCATGCACGTTATCGACGTTAACAGTGGTAATCGTACGAATTCAGATGAAAATCAGGAAGCAAACGCATTAGCAGTAAATATCTCTGCCGCCGAAGAAATTGCTCGCCAATTGCGCTTGCGCGACATGGGGGGAATTATTGTGGTTGACTTTATTGATATGCACCGCAATGAGAACCGCAAGAAGTTGTATGAAAAACTGAAGGAGGAAATGGCTACTGATCGTGCCAAACATAAAATTTTACCTCCCTCTCGTTTTGGACTAATTGAGATTACGCGGCAACGTGTACGCCCAGAAATGGACATACAAACACGCGAAGAAAACCCTGACGGTACTGGGAAAGTTGAAGCTCCCATTCTTATCGTTGATGAGATTGAAAATCAACTCGACCTTATCTCCCAACAGGATAGTTCCAAGTTGATCTACCTCCACCTACACCCCTTTATTGCTGCTTACCTTACCAAAGGACTTTTCAATAGTATCAGAAGAAAATGGGCGAAAAAATATGGCAAGAACTTGAAAATCACTCCTCGTGATTCTTACAAATTCTTGGAGTACGCTTTTTTCAATGATAAAGACGAGAAGTTTGAACTTAATTAATGCTTCGCAAAGCCTTTATATTAAAGGGATTTACTAATTTCGATTAATAATCAACAGCATGAAAAAAACATTAGCAATTTTAGGAGCCGTAGTATTACTAGGCTCTTGTGTAAGTAAAAAAAAGTATACTGAACTACAGGGACAGTATCAAGAAATCGATGGTGAACTAAGTAAGACTCGCATGGAGTTAGCCTCTTGTTTAGATAACCGCAAGAATGCTAATAGCGAAATTGAATATCTTAAGAAAACTAATTATCAGCTCCTGAAAAATGTAGGCAATATGTCTACCTTAACTAAGAAAGAAGCCGAAAACTTAGAAAAATCTTTAGAGCAAATTCGCGAAAAAGACATGACAATCAGCAGCTTACAAGCCGCCATAAACAAGCGTGACTCCGTAACTTTTGCATTGGTTACTAGCCTTAAAGGCGCCACTGTCGGCATTAACGACCAAGACATTAGTATTAATGTTGAAAAAGGTGTGGTTTACGTTTCCATCTCCGACAAACTTTTATTTGAAAGTGGTAGCTCCAAAGTAAGCTCATCGGCCAAAGACGTTTTAGGGAAAGTGGCGAAAGTTTTAAAATCACAGCCTACTTTAGACTTTATGGTTGAAGGCCATACCGACAACAAGGCAGCGCGCAATGGTGCTCCTTTCAAAGATAACTGGGAATTAAGTACCCAACGTGCTGCCTCGGTGGTGCGCATCTTAGAAGGCGACTTCGCCATTAACCCTGCACGTATTACTGTTGCTGGTAAGGGTGAACATGCCCCTGTAGCATCGAACGAGGAAGCTGAAGGTCGCGCTAAAAACCGTCGTACTCGTATCGTTATTCTTCCAAAATTAGATGAGTTCTACTCATTGATTGAAGAAGGAATGGAAAAAGCAAAATAGCATTTTTGAAAGCTCTATAATTAAAGGCCGTCTGCGAAGACGGTCTTTTTTTTTGCCCCTATTTAACCATACTATTTCAGGAACTGTTTCACCTACTTTCCAAAAGCAGTATGGCATATAAGGATAATTTCAAAATAGTATTCCACCCCTAAAAAACCTTCCCGAGGCCTGATGCAAAAGAGCTAGAATTGGTACCTTCGGGCGAATTAAATAATTGATCATGAAAAAATATATTCTTCTCCTTTGCGCCATAAGCTTCGGACTAAGCGGGCAAAATGAGGTAATGACTCCCCAAAAACTCTGGGAGCTCGGACGGGTTAGCCTAGATGCGGTTTCCCCAGATGGGACTAGCTTCGTTTACGGCGTAACCTATTACGATACCGAAGCGAATAAAGGCAGCCGCGATCTTTATCTAATGTCTGTAAAAGGTGGAGAAGCGCAAAGAATTACCGATCTCCCTGGAGGAGAGTACGGTGCTCATTTTGTTGGAAACGACATAGCTTTTAATCACGGTGGACAGCTACACCTATATAAAATGGTTGATAAAACCATTAGCGCCTTAACCGATATTGAAGGGGGCGTATCTGGAGCGAAAGCCTTAAAAATGCCTAATGGAGATATCCGTATCGTTTTCTCAAAGTCTTTTAAAAATGCAAAAAACTCTTCGGATCTCTATCCTGATTTACCCAAAGCCGAATTTAGGGTTATAGACGATTTGATGTATCGCCACTGGGATAGCTGGGATGATCATGAGGGATCTTTAGTATGTTTTACCGATTACAAAAATGCCTCAGCTACTTCTTTTGAAATTCTTATTCAAGATAATCAGTTCGATAGTCCTGTTCCCCCTTTCGGAGGATCGGAAAGTTATGTACTTAGCCCTGACGGTAAAACCGTGGCTTACGAATTAAAGGCATTAAAAGGAAAAGACTTTGCCGAACAAACCAATAGCGACATCTACCTAGTTGATCTTGAAACTAAAATCACTACCAACATTAGCGCTGGTATGATGGGTTACGATAAAAACCCGCAGTTCTCACCAGACGGTTCTAAAATAGCTTGGTTATCTATGGCCACCAATGGCTATGAAAGCGATGTAAATGACCTAGTTGTAATGGACATTAAAAGCGGTTCTAAAACTCACGTTTTAAAAACTCTTAACAAATACGACGAATTAACTTTTCAATCTTTTGCTTGGGCCAACCAAAATGAAATAGTTGCTGGTGTACCCATCGGCGGAAGCAATCACCTTTTTGAAGTGGAATACAAGAAAGGTAAATTGGAACTAGAGAGAATTTCGCAAGGCGATTACAATTACAACCATTTCGAAATTGCCAAAGGCGGCTATGTGGTGGAACGTCAGGATATGAATAATGCCACGGAAATCTTTTTCCTGAAAGAAAATGGTAAAGTTTCTCCCCTAACTAGCGTTAATAAGGCCATCTATGACAATTTAAAAAAGAGCAAAGTTGAAAAGCGTATGGTTAAAACAAGCGACGGCCAAGATATGCTTACTTGGGTTATTTACCCACCCGATTTCGATCCTAATAAAAAATACCCTACCCTACTTTACTGTCAAGGTGGACCCCAAAGTCAGGTATCACAATTCTACAGCTTCCGCTGGAATTTCCAATTAATGGCGGCTCAGGGTTATATCGTTGTTGCGCCAAACCGTCGCGGTTTACCCGGATTCGGTAGAGAATGGAATGAAGCGATTTCTAAAGATTGGGGAGGTCAAGCCATGCGCGATTACCTGAGCGCCATTGATGCGGTTAGTGCCGAACCCTATTCCGATGAAAACAATCTAGGCTGTATTGGTGCTAGCTATGGTGGCTATTCCGTTTATATGTTAGCTGGTATTCATGAAGGGCGCTTTAAGAGTTTCATTTCGCACTGCGGCCTTTTCGACTTAGAAAGTTGGTACCTCAGCACCGAAGAAATGTTTTTCGCCAACTACGATTTAGGCGGACCTTTTTGGGAAGAGAAAAATGCCGAAACTTACAGCAAATTCGACCCGAAAGATTACGTGCAAAACTGGGATACTCCTATGTTAGTAATTCACGGTGGCAACGATTTCCGCGTTCCCATCAACCAAGGAATGGAAGCTTTTCAAGCCGCAAAATTACGCGGTATTCCTGCACGCTTTTTATACTTCCCGAATGAAGGTCACTGGATTTTAAGTCCGCAGAACGGCTTGGTATGGCACGATCAATTCTTTAATTGGTTAGATACTTATTTGAAGTAGAACTCAGGTTTTTACTATTTTTCCAAACCCCGGCTTACCGTCGGGGTTTCTTTTTTACGGTTCATTCTGGAATTTCTACGGTTCATAGATTCTGTTTTGGCAAAAGGAGCTCGCCCTCTAGTTTAGCCAGCAAATCAAGAAATATGAATCGCTCTATTCTACTTTTTATCCTTCTAGCGCAAGGCCTACTGGCTCAGCATACTTTTAGTGGTAAAGTTTTAGATGCCAAGCAAAAGCCTCTTGCAGGGGTAAACATCTATCTGCTACAAAGCTATAATGGCACTACTACTAGCAAAGACGGAACGTTCAGTTTAACTGATCTGCCTGGAGCGGGCCAAATAGAAATTAGCATGATGGGCTTCGATAGCCAATTTATCGACCTTGAAAAAACAGATTTCCAAAGCCAACAAACCATCATTTTAAAAGAAAGCTTCAACACTTTAAAAGCGGTAACCATTACTGCAGGTAGCATTGAAGTGAGCGATAAGCGTCAAGCTATTGTACTAAAACCCCTCGATATTGTTACCACCTCTGGGGCCTTAGGCGATGTAATTGGCGCGCTCAACACCTTACCGGGCACTAGCACTAATGCCAACGACGGCCGTCTTTTCGTGCGTGGTGGCTCTGCCGATGAAACCGCCCTTTTCGTAGATGGTTTGCGCCTAGGCAGTGCTTACGGTTCAAGCCTTAGCGGCATTCCCACTCGCGGTAGATTCAATCCTAATTTATTTAAGGGCAACTTCTTTAGTACTGGCGCTTACTCGGCCGAATATGGTCAGGCTTTGTCTTCGGTTTTATCGCTTTATAGTGTGGATATGCCTATTCGCAGCCAGACAGATTTAAGCGTGAGTAGCGTGGGCGCCTCTGCCGCACATACCGAAGTATGGGAGGACCAATCGCTTAGCACTAATTTATCCTATACCAATCTTAGCCCCTATATGAACTTGGTGCCGCAAAACGTTCAGTTCAATACGGCACCGCAAGGACTTGATACTGAGATTTTATACCGCAATAAAATTGGTAAAAACACCTTCCTAAAAGGATTTTACTCTTATCAAAGTTCGCGCTTAGCGGTAGAACGTCCTCAAATTGACAAGGAAGAACTGGAATCTACTTCTTTAAAAAATGACTTCCATTATGCCAATCTTAACCTAAAACACAGCTGGCAGAAAAAGCATTTGCTGAATGCTGGCATTAGTTACACGAACAATAGCGATCATATTCAGCTAGACAGCAGCAAGATTAAAGCGAATAATCAACTGGCACATTTGAAAGTAATTTACCAATACTTCCCCATGCCGAGGTTAAAAATTAAGTCGGGTTTAGAGAGCATTCACGAAAACCTAAAGCAAGGTCTCAACGATCAAAGCAGATTTTTTGAGCAAAATCTATACGCCGCTTTCGCTGAAGCCAATTATCACTTCAACAGCGATTTAGTACTGCAAATTGGTTTACGAAATAGTTTTAGCCAAGGTGAAAACAGCTTAATGCCACGCCTTTCTTTAGCCTATAGACTTAATGAAAAGTCGCAATTAGCTTTAGCTTATGGCGATTATGTGCAAAATCAGAATCCCAGCATCCTTATTAATCAAAATAATTTGGCCGCTTCTTCTGCGCGCCACTGGGTTTTAAACTATCAATTTGCCACCAAAGACTTAACCTTTCGCCTAGAAGCGTATCACAAAAAATACGACCAACTATTGCGTTTTGATGAAAGCTATACTAGCAATGGTGATGGCTACGCACAAGGCTTTGACCTCTTTATTAGAGATCGCAAAAGCATCAAAAACTTAGACTATTGGTTTAGCTATTCCTTTATCGACACTAAACGTCACTGGAAAAGTTTCAACAAGCAAGTACAACCCAGCTTCGCGCCTAAGCACAATGCTTCTTTGGTAGGTAAGTACTGGATTAGCAAACTCAACTCTCAATTGGGTAGTAGTTTTAATATTAACGATGGCTACACTTACGAGAACCCCAACTTGGCGGGAGAAATGGAATCTAAAACCAAAGCCTTCAGTAGTTTAAATATTTCTTGGAGCTACCTACCCAAACCCAACCTGATTATCCACCTCGAAATAACCAATGCCCTTGGTCGTGAAAACATCTTTGGCTATCAATACAGTGCTAATGTAAATGCCGAGGGAAGCTATGCTGAGATGGCCATACCTCAATCGGCGAAGCGTTTCATTTTCATTGGAGTATTCTACACCCTTAGCAGCGATAAAAAAGCCAATCAGCTAAATAATTTATAAATCAATTTTAATCTTTCAATCCAAATTATCATGAAAAAAGCAATCATTATTTTCCTAGGACTTTTCTTTAGTGCGAATCTTAGCCTTAGCGCCCAAAGCGATTTTAAAACGTATATGCAAGAAAGCATTGCTTTATACGACAGCGTTAAAACCCTAGCCGACTATCAAAACATCGCCAATCGTTTCGATCGAATCGCGAAAGCCGAAAAAGAAGAGTGGCTGCCAAATTACTACGCCGGCTTAACTTATGTTTACATGAGTTTTGTGCGCGGTTTAGAAGACGATAAAAGAGACGAGTATCTAGACCAAGCTTTAGTTTATGCTGAAAAGGCGGGTGAAATTGCAGGCAATGATGTGGAAATTACCGTTCTCACTGGTTATATCTATATGGCTAAGGTAAGCGTTAGTCCCGCTTTGCGCGGAATGACTATGTCCAGCAAAGTTAGTGGCTACTTTGAGAAAGCCCTGGCTATGAGTCCTAACAACCCCCGTGCTAACCTAATGTTAGGCCGCTGGAAATATGGAACTGCCCAGTTTTTTGGATCAGATGTAAGTGAACCTTGTGCTTTAATGCAAAAGAGTTTAAGTCTATTTGAAGCATCGAAGGGTGAGTCTACCATAATGCCAAGCTGGGGACAAGGACAAGCCGAAGCGATGAGTAAAAATTGTACAGGAAATAACTAATTTGCAGCATGCGTAAAATTCTGCTTATCGACTACCAAATCATTCTAAAGTGGATAGGTATAAATGCCTTAATAGGCTTTAGTATACCTCTCTTTTATAATGCCGAAAGCTATCTTTCAATTGAGGGATGGGGCCGAATTTGGGATGACATCCTTTATGGCTTTATGATGTCGGTGGGAATTAGCATTGCTGTCGAAATTAACGAAAGGTATTTAGACCGCATCGCACCCTGGTTGGAAAATGCTACGAAAAGATTTTTCTTAGAAATAATTGGTGTAAGCCTTCTCGCTTTTAGCGCTTCCTATTTGATGAATGTCCTGTTTTACACTCTTTTCGGCAAAATTGATTACAATAACTTCCCGTGGAAAACCATGGCTATTTACGCGCAGTATCCACTGTACGTGGGATATGTAATTACTGCTTTTTTTGTTTCCAAAGGCTTTCTTACTCGCCTTAAAGAAACAGCAGTAAGGGCCCAAAAGTTAGAAACGGAACGCTTTCGTGGAGAAGTGCGCTTGCTCAAAGACCAGTTAAATCCGCACTTTCTTTTCAACTCCTTCAATGCCTTAACCAATATGGTATATGAAGATGCCGATCTAGCAGCGGCTTATATTCAAAAACTGAGTAAATTTTACCGCTATGTGCTAGAAGTGCAAAGTGAAGATTTGGTAACACTGGCGCAAGAAATAAAATTCGCACGCGACTATTGGACCCTTCAGGAAGGCCGCTTTAGTGCAGATGCTATGGAGCTGGAAATTGATCAAAGTACACTAAACGCTGCGGCTTTAATGCCTCCCATGACTTTACAATTATTATTGGAAAACGCGATAAAGCACAATCAGCTTAAAGAAGATTCCCCTTTAAAAATTAAAATTTACCAAGAGCAGAACCATATTTTGGTGAGAAACAATCTGCAAAAGCGCCTTAGCCCCGCCGAAAGCTCAGGTATTGGCCTAAGCAATATTAAAGAACGCTATAAATTACTGCGGCAGAAGGAAGTAGAAATTAGAGAAAGCTCCGACTATTTTACTGTAAAACTCCCATTAATCCTTAACTAAGATGCATGTACTATTAATTGAAGACGAAAAACCCGCTGCTAAGCAATTAGAGCGCCTTTTAACCAATGCCTTGCCCGACGCCCAAGTACACGGACCACTGGGAAGCATCGAGGCTAGTATTAATTGGCTGGACAATAATCCCAAACCCGATTTAATTTTTTTAGACATCCATTTAAGTGACGGACCCAGTTTTAATATTTTCAAAAACCGTGAGCTTGATGTTCCCATTATTTTCTGCACCGCCTTTGATCAGTATGCCTTGGAAGCCTTTAAGGTAAATAGCATCGATTACCTTTTAAAACCCATTGACCCTGAAGAACTTTATCAGGCCATCGCCAAATTTATAAAGCTACGCCAAAACCCGGTTTCCCTAGATGGGAATTTATTAAAAGAGCTACTAGAACCTAAAGCCAAGAAGCTAAAAGAGCGCTTTGTACTGAAGCAGTCTGAAAAGCTAGTGTTGGTGGAAGTAAAGGATATCGACTTTTTTGTGAGTAGCGGCGGGAGTTCCTTTCTTCAGAATAAAGAAGGCATACAGTTTATTATCGATCAAAGCCTCGATCAAATTGAAAGCTACCTCGACCCCGAGCGATTTTACCGCGTAAACCGAGGGTATCTAGTGAGCCTAAGCAGCATTGCAGAGATGCAGTCCTACAGCGGTAGTCGATTACGCCTAATATTACGCAATTGCAAGGATACCGACATCTTTGTAAGTCGCGATAAAACCGCCTCCTTTAAGGCTTGGCTCGATAGCTGATTTCTATTTGTTAGCCGCCCATTAAAGCCTAGCTTTGCAGGCATTTAATTTTCTTTAATGAAACTCGAAATTTTTGAGTTAAGCAATGGCATTCGCGTGGTGCATCACCAAGTAAATAGCCCCATTGCTCATATTGGTTTCCTTGTCGCCGCTGGCTCTAGAGATGAGCTTGAGCACGAGCAAGGTTTAGCCCACTATATTGAGCACTGCCTTTTTAAAGGTACCGAAAAGCGCAAGGCTTATCACATCCTCAGTCGCATGGAAGATGTGGGTGGCGACCTTAATGCTTTCACCTCTAAAGAAGAAACGGTGATTCACTGCTCTTTTCTTAGCGGCGACTACAAACGCGCCATTGATTTAATCTCCGATATCGCTTTTCGCAGCACCTTTCCAGAGAAGGAATGTATTAAGGAAAAAGAGGTGATTATCGATGAAATCCATTCTTATAAGGATACGCCTGCCGATAGTATTTTCGATGATTTTGAAGAGCAGATTTTCCCCAATCATCCTCTTGGAAATAATATTTTAGGGACAGTAGAAAGTGTTAAATCTTTTGAACGCCAGCATATTCTAGATTTCATTGAAAGGAACTACAGCAAAAACCGCATGGTTTTCAGTTCAATCGGTAATATTTCTAAAAACAAGCTGGAGCAACTTTTAGAACAGCAAATTCAGAATGTGGAATTTGGTTCTGGTGATCGTGAGATAATCAGTCCCGAACTTTATGTTCCCAGTCAGAAGTCAGTAAGCCGCCCCGGTTATCAAACCCATGTAATTTTAGGTACCCGAGCTTACCCTGCAAAGGACGATATGATGCGCCCGCTCGCCATCCTCAATAACCTCTTAGGCGGCCCAGGTATGAACTCACGCTTGAATTTAAATATTCGCGAAAAGTATGGTTTTACTTATCATTTAGAATCTTTTTACCATCCCTATATCGACACAGGCCTTTTTGGAATCTACCTGGGCACCGACCCCGGTACCGCAGACCGCACCGTAAAACTAGTAGAGAAAGAATTGCGCAAATTACGCGAGCAGAAGTTGGGCGTTTTACAATTAAGCAAAGCGAAAAAGCAGATTTTAGGTCAACTAGCGATGGCGCAAGAAAACAACAATGCTCTCATGCTTTCCTTTGGTAAATCGCTGCTTTTCCACGATCATATCGAGAGCTTTGAAGAGATTGTAAAAGACGTAGAAAACACCACGGCCGAAACCCTAATGCAGGTAGCCAATGAAATTTTCCAACCCGACGCCTTTAGTAGTCTCTACTTCCGTAATACCGAGGTGCAGGAATAAAAATCCCTAGCAAATTGGTTTTTACTAGGGATAAATTCTTTAGATACGATGTGAAGATCTACCGATCTTGATACATATCGCTATAATACTTTTGGTAATCACCCGAAGTAACATTATTTAGCCATTCTTCATTCGATAAGTACCAATCGATGGTTTCCGCTAAGCCTTCTTCGAAAGTTACCGAAGGAGCCCAGCCTAATTCCTTATTAATCTTGGTGGCATCTATAGCATAACGACGATCGTGACCCGGACGGTCGGTTACATAGGTAATCAGTTTTACTGAGGTGCCTGGCTCACGCCCTAATTTCTCATCCATCTGCTTGCAAAGCACCTTAATCAATTCGATGTTTTGCCATTCGTTAAAACCACCGATATTATAAGTCTCAGCATTTTTACCCTGGTGATAAACTAGATCGATAGCACGCGCATGATCCACCACATAAAGCCAATCGCGGGTGTATTTTCCGTCGCCATAAACCGGTAAGGGTTTATTATTTAGCACATTATGAAAAAACAAAGGCACCAATTTCTCGGGAAACTGATTAGGGCCATAGTTATTACTGCAATTGGTAATAACATAGGGTAAACCGTAGGTTTCACCATAAGCGCGTACAAAATGGTCGGAGCTGGCCTTGGAAGCCGAGTAGGGAGAATTGGGATCGTAAGGCGTGGTTTCTTCAAATAAACCCTCGGCTCCTAATGTTCCATACACCTCATCGGTACTGATATGGTAAAAGCGCTTGCCTTCAAAATTACCCTTCCAAGTGTCTCTAAATGAGTTGAGTAAATTAACCGTACCGATAACATTAGTACGCACAAAAGAAAGAGGATCGGTGATAGAGCGATCTACGTGGCTTTCAGCTGCAAGGTGTAAGACCCCATCAAATTTATGTTCTGCAAAAAGCGCATCCATGGCATCGCCGTCCACGATATCGGCTTTTACAAAGTGATAATTGGGCTTATCTTCAATATCCTTGAGGTTTTCTAGATTACCCGCATAAGTGAGTAAATCGAGATTGTAAATTTCATACTCGGGGTATTTATTTACAAATAATCGTACTACGTGAGAGCCGATAAAACCTGCTCCGCCCGTAATTAATATCTTTTTTCCGCTCATGCTTAAATATTTCTAATTTTCTTTTCCCAACGCCAGGCATCTGTCATGGCATCATCTAATGTTTTTTCTGTTTTCCAGCCTAGCTCATCATTGGCTTTAGTCGTATCTGCGTAAGCGGCGGTAACATCTCCAGGGCGGCGATCGACAATTTTATAATTAAGACTTTCGCCAGAAACGCGCTCGAACGATTGAATTACCTCCAAAACCGTACTTCCTGTTCCTGTACCTAAATTGAAGACCTCATAATTGGAAAGGTTCTTCGAACCTAATAATCGCTCCACCGCAATAACGTGTGCTTTCGCTACATCGACCACGTGAATATAATCACGCTCATTGGTACCATCGCGAGTTTCGTAGTCATTACCGAATACCGACAACTGCTGGCGAACGCCCGCGGCAGTTTGCGTTACAAAAGGAACTAAATTTAAAGGAACCCCTAAAGGTGATTCGCCGATTTCTGCCGAAGGATGCGCTCCTACTGGGTTAAAATAGCGCAAAGAGATAGCATTAAAACTATGCGCATTAATGGCATCTTTAATTACCTCTTCTCCAATTTGCTTGGTATTTCCATAAGGAGACATGGCCGGTTTAACAGGGCTGTGTTCTGTTATGGGTAGTTCATCAGCTTGACCATAAACCGTGCAGCTGCTGCTGAAAATAAAATTATTGAGACTGAGGTTACGAATCTCTTGCAAGATATAAACCAAGGAACCAATATTGTTTTCGTAATACTCTAAAGGCTTCGCTACTGATTCACCTACCGCCTTATAAGCGGCAAAGTGAATGATCCCATCTAAATCATTATGATTACTAAAGAACTGATGAACCTCAGCTTTATTCTTCAGATCTACGCGATAAAAACTCGGACGAGTGCCTGTAATACTTTCGATACCATCGAGAACCACCGCACTGGAATTACTTAAATCATCAACAATTACAGCTTCGTGTCCAGCATTTATCAGTTCTACTACAGTATGCGAACCAATAAAACCTAAACCGCCCGTTACTAGAATTTTAGCCATGCTAATTATTTTTGTCTTGAATAATCCTTGAAGTCTTTGTGATCCTTTTTATAAAGCTCCTCTTCAGGTAAAGACTTAAAGTATTCGTAAGTAATTTTCAAACCTTCGGCGCGGCTTACTTTAGGCTCCCAACCTAAAATTTCTCTTGCTTTGGTAATATTGGGCTGTCTTTGAGTTGGATCATCTTTCGGAAGATCTTTATAAATTACTTTTTGATCCGTACCGGTAAGTTTAATGATTTCTTCTGCAAACTGCCCGATGGTAATTTCATCTGGGTTTCCAATATTCACTGGACCAGCGTAATCGCTCATTAATAAACGGTAAATACCTTCTACCAAATCATCCACGTAGCAGAAAGAACGCGTTTGCGAACCATCACCAAAAATGGTAAGATCCTCACCACGTAAGGCCTGACCGATAAAAGCTGGTAAAACACGACCATCATTTAAACGCATACGTGGACCGTAGGTATTAAAGATGCGAACAATGCGCGTTTCTAAACCGTGGTAAGTATGGTAAGCCATAGTCATGGCCTCTTGGAAACGTTTGGCTTCATCGTAAACACCTCTAGGTCCAACCGGATTTACATGTCCCCAGTACTCCTCCGTTTGCGGGTGTACTTGTGGATCACCATAAACCTCGGAGGTAGAAGCGATAATTAAGCGCGCCTTCTTGGCCATAGCCAAACCAAGACAGTTATGAATTCCTAAAGAGCCAACCTTTAAAGTTTGGATGGGAATTTTAAGATAATCGATGGGACTAGCGGGAGAAGCAAAGTGCATGATATAATCCAGCTGACCGGGTACGTGAATGAAATTAGAAACATCATTGTGATAGAATTCAAATTCCTTCAGTCCAAAAAGGTGCTCAATGTTTTTCAGGTCACCCGTAATTAGGTTATCCATCCCAACAACCTGAAAACCTTCTTTAATAAAACGATCGCAAAGGTGAGAACCTAAAAATCCTGCTGCACCTGTTATTAAAACTCTTTTCATAATTTTTTACTTAAGATTTAACACCGATACAGTAGTACTCAAAACCAAGGTCAGCCATACGCTGAATACTGAAAATATTTCTACCGTCGAAAACGATTGGGTTAACCAAAGAAGCTTTGATTTCCTCAAAATCGGGCACTCTAAATTCGCTCCATTCGGTCACTACTAAAAGTGCATCAGCACCTTTAACGGCTTCGTACTCGCTTTCCGCATAAGTAATTTTATCACCAATCATATGCTTAGCCTCAGGCATAGCCACTGGATCATAAGCGACAACTGAGCCACCTGCAGCAATAATCTTATCGATAATTACCAAAGAAGGCGCTTCACGCATATCGTCCGTATTGGGCTTAAAGGATAATCCCCACATAGCGAATTTCTTGCCTTTGATATCGCCATTAAAACGCTTCATCACCTTATTGAAAAGAACAGACTTTTGATCGTCGTTTACATCTTCCACTGCTTGTAAGATGCGCATTTCATGACCATTTTCACGGGCGGTACGCACTAGGGCTTTCACATCTTTAGGAAAACAGCTACCACCATAACCGATACCTGGGTAAATAAAACGGTTACCGATACGTGGATCAGAGCCAATACCTTTACGCACCAAGTTTACATCGGCTCCCATAATTTCGCAAAGATTCGCAATATCGTTCATGAAGCTAATTTTGGTAGCTAACATGGCGTTGGCGGCATATTTCGTCATTTCCGCGGAAGGCACATCCATAAAAATTACCGGATGTCCGTTTAAGGTAAAGGGATGATAAATCTTCTCAATAACTTTACGGGCATGCTCAGACTCGATACCAACCACGATACGATCTGGTTTCATGAAATCGTTAACTGCAGCCCCTTCTTTTAAGAATTCGGGGTTTGAGGCCACATCAAATTCTAATTTTAGGCCGCGACGGTCTAAAGCATCTTGTATTTCTTTTTTAACCTTAGCGGCGGTTCCTACGGGCACGGTAGATTTAGTGATCACCACTCCGTAGCTATTCATATTCTCGCCAATTTCACGGGCTACCGCTAAAACGTATTGCAGATCTGCGCTACCATCTTCTCCAGGAGGAGTTCCAACTGCAATAAAAGCTGCTTCTGCATCTTTAATCGCTTCAGGTAAATTGGTACTAAACTGCAAGCGACCTTTTTCGTGGTTACGCTGCGTTAATTTATCTAATCCTGGTTCGTAAATCGGTAAGATTCCTTTTTTAAGGTTATCGATTTTCTTTTGATCTACATCAACGCAAATTACGTCAATACCTACTTCTGCTAGGCAAGTTCCAGTAACCAGGCCTACATAGCCTGTGCCGACGATAACGATTTTCATTTTCGGTTGTTTTTAATAAAATCAACCACGGCTGTGGTGATTTTGGTTAGTTGTTCAATGGTTAATTCTGTATGCATCGGAAGCGAAAAAACGCTTTGCACCAAAGATTCGGTTACAGGAAAACTTCCGTCCGTATAGCGTTCATCGCGATATGCTGTTTGCATATGTAATGCCACTGGATAATAAATCATACAAGGAATTTCTTGGGCTTGAAGATAGTCAACTAATTCGTCTCTGCCAATAGTTCCATCTAATTGCAAAGTATATTGATGAAAAACGTGTGTTGACTGCGCATCTCTAACCGGAGTTTTAATTTCGGGTATATCTGCGAAAGCCTTATCATAAAAGTCTGCCGCTGTGCGACGAGCATCGCAATAGGCATCCAAATGTGGCAGCTTACAACGAAGTATAGCGGCTTGAATGGAATCTAAACGCGAGTTAACCCCTATTCTATCATGATAATAGCGTACCGATTGACCGTGATTGGCAATCATGCGCATCTCTGAAGCAAGATGATCGCTATTGGTGAATATTGCACCACCATCGCCATAACAGCCTAAATTTTTACTCGGAAAGAAAGAAGTTGTACCAATATCACCCATGGTACCTGCCATTTTAGTTTCACCGTTTTTAAAAGTGTAGGAAGCTCCTATGGCCTGTGCGGTATCCTCCACTACAAAAAGTTTATGCTCTTGAGCAATTTCCATTATAGCATCCATATTGGCACACTGACCGAATAAATGCACCGGAACTATCGCTTTCGTTTTTGGCGTAATAGCGGCTCGAACCTGATCTGGATTTAAACCAAAAGTATCCGCATCTACATCTACCAATACTGGCTTTAAGCCAAGAAGCGCAATTACCTCAGCTGTCGCTACGTAGGTAAAAGTAGCGGTAATCACCTCATCACCAGGCTTTAAGCCCAACGCCATCATAGCAATCTGTAAGGCATCAGTGCCATTTGCGCAGGGAATTACATGTTTAACTTTTAGGTAATCTTCCAACTCTTGTTGAAATGATTTTACCTCAGGGCCGTTAATGTAGGCAGAGGATTCTACCACATCAAGGATGGCTTTATCAACCTGAGACTTAATTTTATTGTATTGGCTGAGAAGGTCAACCATTTGAATTTTTGACATAAAATAAATTATCTCCCACAAAGATAAATAGCATTAAGCTAAAGGCTCTTACTTTTGTAACAATTATGAAAATAAAATTAATTCACTATTTCATCGGAGTATCTTTCTTTGCATGCCTATCTGCGCAAGCGCAAACTGGCTTTGAAAGTAAACGAGCATGGCTAATTGGTATTGGCTTATCTACCAATATCCCTTCTGGCCCTTGGACCGAAAACTTCAGAGAAAATTACAGCTTGAGCACATCGCTGGGCCGAAAATTTGCTAATAACATCATTATTAGCGGAGAGTGGAATTATCTTTTTGGAGGCGAGGTTGACAACCGCCGCACTATTTTAGAGGCCATTACCACTAGCAACGGGCAATTACTAAACGCGAATGGTAGCTACGCACAAATAAATATCAATCAACGTGGTACTTATTTTAACCTGCAGGTGGAAAAACTTTTTTTTAGTCCTGAAAAAAACCAAAACTCAGGCTGGTCTTTGGGCGCTGGCGCTGGATACGCTTGGCATTGGCTCAATATCGACAATGTAGGGAACGACTCGCCCCAATTGATTGATGATTATGTAGCTGGCTACGACCGAATGAGTAGAGGCTTTTTAGCCACTCAAAGTATTGGCTATATGTACCTTTCTAATAACAAATTGATCAACTTTAAGTTATCCTTTGAAGTGAATGAAATTTGGTCGCAAGATTTACGTCGATACAATTACCCCAGCGGATTGATAAGTGATGAAACCAATTTAAATCTTCTGTACAGCCTAAAACTAAAATGGTATTTACCCATTTATTTGGGCGGTAAAACGGAAGAATACTATTACAATTAAGTTGCAAACTCTCTACAACTTCGGCATTCATCTTTACGCGCTTTTCATCCGCGTGGCCTCGCCGTTTTCATCAAAAGCGCGCGATTTCTTAAGCGGAAGGAAGAATTGGAATAAAAACTTAGAAGCCAGAAACGAATCATCGCCACCTACTATTTGGCTACACGCAGCTAGCTTGGGCGAGATGGAACAAGGGGTACCTATTTTAAAACAACTGAGAAAAGCTTTACCACAGCACCAATTTCTCATAACCTTTTTCTCACCCAGCGGATTTAATAATTTCAAGCAGAGAGATTTGGCCGATCAGATCCTGTATTTACCGCTTGATACGCCTCAAAATGCTCAAGAATTTATAAGACTCATTCAGCCCGATATAGCCCTCTTTATTAAGTATGAGATTTGGGTGAATTACTTTCGGGTTTTAAAACAAAAAAACATTCCCCTCATTCTTGCCCCGGCGGTGTTTCGCCCCGACCAAATTTATTTTAAAGCTTACGCAAGATCCTTTTTTACGCCTATTCTGCGAAACATAAGCAGCATTTTAGTGCAGAATGAGGCCTCTTTGAATTTATTGGAAAACCACAATATTAGAGGCGCTGAAATTTGTGGCGACAGTCGATTTGACCAAGCAATCGCCAATAAAACTGAAAACTACCCTTCCGATAAAGTTGAGCAATTTTTAGGAAAAAGCTTTTGCTTAACGCTTGGCAGCTCTTGGCCTCCCGAAGAAGATATTTTGGAACAAAGTCTTCCCTTTTTCCCTCATTTAAAAGTGATCCTTGCCCCCCACGATGTGAGTCCAACCAATATTAAACGCATTCAAACTAAGTTTAGCCCATTTGGTGTCAGTAAATTTAGTGAGGAAAACTGGGCAACAAAAAACGCTATTCTTCTTATTGACAATATTGGGCATCTTAAAAAACTTTACCGGTTTGCCGATTTCGCTCTCATTGGTGGTGGTTTCGGAGCTGGCCTTCATAGCACAGTAGAAGCCATTGTTTATGGTATTCCTGTTGCCTTTGGTCCGAAACATTATAAATTTATTGAAGTAAGCGAATACTTAAAAAATGAAATTGGTTTTGAAATAAAAACCTCGGATGAATTTACAGGCATCTTGCGTAAGCTAGAAGACAACCATTACCGCCAAAAACTGCGCACTAAAATTGATTTTTATTTAGAAAGCAAAACTGGTGCAGCAGATAAAATTACTGCGAAAGCTTTAGAACTTTTAGAAGCAAAAAGGAATGATTGAGGCTGCGAAAAAAGTTTTAAGACAGGAAATGAAATCGCAACGATTAGTACTTCCTGCAGAAAGCAAACTAGCCTTTGAAGCGGATCTTGAAAAGCAAACTTTAGCTCTGATCAAGAAACGTTCTGTTCATACCCTTCACATTTACCTTAGCTTAAAAGAGGAAATCAATACCCAAGGAATAATTGAATATTGCTGGAATAATGACCTTAAAGTAATCGTCCCCGAAACTTTAGCGGCGGGACAATTACGCCACTTAGAATACCGACAAGACGATGAATTAATTAGCGGTAGCTTTCAATGTAAATGGCCTAAGCACGGCCAAGAGTACCAAGGTAAACTAGACCTCATCATTTGTCCGGGACTCGCTTTCAGCCCTAAAGGAAATCGTTTAGGATACGGTGGCGGTTATTACGATCGCTTCTTAATTAAGCACCCCGAAGCTTATAAAGTTGGCTTAGCTTTTCCATTTCAAATAAGAGCGAGCATTCCCAGTGATTCGTACGATTGCAAAATGGACCAAATCTTAGTCCCAAATAATTAATTACTCAAAAAAAAATGCCTTCCCAAAAAACAGAGAAGGCATTATCAATCGACCTTAGCCAACTAGCGGGTTAAATCGCAATTTTCAATTCATTCGCATAGATAGAGATACGCTCTAATAATAAGTCTTTACGCACTGGTTTAGTAAGGTAATCGTTCATCCCAATTTTAAAAACTCTTTGTTTGGTTTCTTGCATTGCATCGGCCGTAACCGCGATAATAGGAATTTGACGATAAGCCTCTCCTACAGCACCCCCTCTAATTGCCTCAGTGGTTTCGTAGCCATCCATTACCGGCATTTGCAAATCCATCAATATTAAGTCAAAGCGCTTTTCTTGCATTTGCGCTAAGGCTTCTTCCCCATTATTCGCAATTTGGATACTTAGAAATTCGGAAGATGCCAAGAGTTTTTTCATGATCATCTGGTTCATTACATTATCTTCCACTACCAAGACGTGCATTTTCCCATCAGCCATTGCTTCTGGCATTTTCCCGAGTATATCATCAGCCTTAGCTTTCTCAACCACGGGTAGTTCTAGTGAAAACTCTACTTTGGTTCCTTGCGATTCAATACTTTGTATATCGATATTTCCTTTAAAAAGGGCAATCAAATGTTTTACGATCGTTAAGCCCAAGCCTAAACCGCCATAGCGACGCTTATTATTCAACTTCATTTGATTAAAACTTTCAAAAACACTGTCTAATTCTTCTTTTTTCATACCTATTCCTGTATCTATTATTTGTACTTTTAATTTACTTATTTCCTCCGTTACTTTCGTAGATGATAATTTTAATTGAATACTTCCTTTATGGGTAAATTTTGCCGCATTACTAAGGATATTATTTATTATTTGTCCAAAACGTTTTTCGTCGCCTCTTAATTTATTAGGTACAGAAGCATCCACTTCCCTAATAAATTCTATACCTTTTTTCCGCGCCTCGAGATCCCAACTATCGCAAACCTGTAGTACCACTTCACGTGGAGAGAAACTGAAGCTATTATCCATTTCTAAATCATTCTTTTCGATGTGTTCGAAGTCAAGGATATCGCTCACTTTACTCAGTAAAGAATAGGATGCGCTTTTGATAATGCGATAGTTTTCGGCTAAGTCTGGGTCGCGTTTGTCTTCCAACAATTCGGTAGCCATTCCTAAGATGGCATTAATGGGTGTCCGTAATTCGTGGCTAATATTTGACATGAAATAGGACTTATAGTCATTCATTTCTTCCGACTTACGCAAGGCCTCTTTTTGAGATGCTTCCTTTTGGCGACGAAGCTTTGCAATTAAATTAGTCATGGATAAGGACAAGAAAATAACCTCAAGTGTAATTCCAAACTTGGCACTATTTACCACGTAGAAATTATTGGGAAGTATCCCCAGGTTATTCATCACGAAACCTAAAAGTCCTAATACCAAAAAGAGAATACCAACTAAGAAGTAAGAATCAACCGGCTTACGTTTAAAGTGGATGAAAACAATAGTTACCAGTATTAGCACCAAACTTAAAAAGCCATTTATATTACTTAAGGGGTAAGCCAAGGCCAGACTGCTCTCATTAATAAAAAGTAAGACACCTATCATCGGGATGAGCACAAAAAACAATCGAAAAATGTGATTAAAATAGGGCGCCCACTTCTCCACTTTCAAGAAACTTTGGGTATACTTTAAAAGGAAAAAATTAGAAAACAAGGCGGATATTAAAACCATTCTAGCATTAATATAAGACCCAGATGGGAAGACATACTGATAGATAAATCCGTCTAAAGCACCCTGCATTAAGGCAATGGAAATCACATAAATACCATAGAAAAGAAAGCTGTTTTCACGTAAGCTTGTGAAAAAGAAAAGGTAGATTAAGGCACTGATGGCTAACATCCCATAAAAGCCACCTAAAAAAGCTTGTTGCTTGTAGTTGCTTTGCCAAAATTCATCGGGGCTTTGCAGTTTCAAGCCTAAACTTAAAGTTTCGCCATCGCTTTTTAAGTGCAGGTAAAATTCCGTTTCACTATTGGCTGGAAGATCTATTTTAAAATTTGTATTTCGATGCGCTAAATCTCTTTCAGCAAACTGAATTTGATCGCCACTCTTCTTAAGCAACCAAGTAGCAGAAACCTTTTGGTACAAATCCGCTTCATCTGTCACCGGTCTTCCCGTCTCTATATAATAAGTCTTGGCTATACTCTCTTTATTAATCAAACTAAAATGCAACCAATAATTATCAGTAGTAAAACCTTGATTCTGATTATCGGTATTAACCTCCACAAAATAAGACTCTTCTATTTCCTGAACCACCTGCAAACTAAGATTATCGCTACCCGCATTATAAAATCGTAATTGCTTTAGGACTGACTCATCGGCAGCACATAGGGTAGCACTAGTGAAGCTAAGCGCGAAAAAGAGTAAAAACTTGAAGATTTTCATATGATTGGTGTTTGTACTTTGATTTACGCAGAAGCGAGAAATTTGGATTTCTGAATGGCAAAAAAAAGATCCCATAATCCCTAAGACCTAGCATACAACACTCCATCTCAATGAAATTTGAGCAAAAGCTTTTAAGTGATTCTTCATAAATAATGTTAAACCTAGATCGAGAAATTTAAGAACACCAGTTGAAACGAGGATGCTAACCAAGCTCTAGCTTAAAATAGCTTAGTATCACTTTTAATTCACTCTTTTTCATCACTCAATAGCTCTCAGATAGTTAGACTAAAACTAAATAGTTAGACAAAGAGACTTATCATTAAATTTTTCGTAAATATTTGACTATAAATAGCTTATACTGAAAATACTTCCCTTTTTTCATTAGATATTTTATGATTTAAGAAAAGAAGAGTCTAATTTTAGGGCAGGGAAAAGAATGGGTTTAACAGGGAAGAACGTTCGTGTTTTGGTATCCTTAGTAGGTTACCTATTATGCTTGTTTACACAGGCCCAATCTCCTTGTGCCCCACATGTAAATTTAGGAAGCAATATCAATTTCTGCTCAGGAAACACCCTTACTTTAAGTGCGTTTAATCCAAACTCCACCTATCTCTGGAGCACCGGATCTACTAGCCCAAGCATCACGGTTACTAGTACTGGCAGCTACTGGGTAGTAGTCACAAATTCTTGCGGAAGCGCCTCTGACACCATTGATATCCTTACCGCTACTCCTCTTTTTTTCAATCTTGGTCCCAATCAAACTCTTTGTGCGGGCAGCACCCTAAATCTTAATATTCCTTTTCAAACCGGCACTACTTATCTCTGGAGTACTGGCTCTACCTCAAATACTATCAATGTAAATAGCGCTGGCACTTATTGGCTTAGGGCTGCGAATGCTTGCGGCGTTTTTACTGATACCATTACTGTTAACTACGATAGCCCCGCAAATTTTAATTTAGGGCCAAATCGGATCGTATGCTTAGGCACCAATGTAAACCTTAGTAGCGGCACAGCTAATGGCACACGACTTTGGAGTGATGGAAGTACTGGCAATAGCTTAAGCGTTAACAGTAGCGGTACTTATTGGGTAGAAGTAACTAATGCCTGTGGCGTTTTTAGAGATACTGTTTCGCTAAACTTTGTCAATAGCAATCAAATTTTCAGCTCCGATACTCTCAGCCTTTGTAGTGGCTCTAGCCTAAATTTGAATAGTAATTTAAGCGGTAGCTATTTATGGAGCACCGGCGCAAGCAGCACAAGTATTTCTGTGAATACGCCAGGACTTTATTGGCTGCAAATTACCGATGGCTGCGTAATTCGTGATAGTATTTATATAGAAGGGGTCCCTATTCCTAATCCATCTCTTGGAGCCGATACGACACTATGCGCGGGCCAAAGTCTAAGCTTAACTGACAACAGCTCTGGTTTTACTCGCCTTTGGAGTGATGGCTCATCAGGCGCAAGCCTCAACATTAATAGTGCAGGAAGCTATTGGCTAAGATTGGATAATGGCTGTCAGTTTTACTACGACAGCATTACGGTAGGCTTCACTCCCAACTTTGTAAACTCGCTGGCAGACACTAGTCATCTTTGCCCGGGTGGCTCGCTAAGTTTTAATGCTGGTAATGCTGGGTCTAACACAAGCTATCTGTGGAGCAATGGGGATGTCAGTCAAAACGCCATCTACAGCAGTGTAGGTAACCATTGGTTGCGATTAAGTAATTCCTGTTTTACCGATACCTTTCACTTTGTGATTCTCGCCGATTCTAGTTTGAGTGTAAGCCTTGGACCTGATAATGTTAGCTCCTGCTCAAACAGTTATACCTTACAATTACAAGGCGCTTCTTTAAACGATAATATTCTCTGGTCTACCGGGCAAAGTCAGACTTTAAGCATAAATGCAAATAGCAGCGGGCAATATTGGGTACAGGTTAGCAATGCCTGCGGCACATCTAGCGATACGGTAAATTTACAATTGGTTGCGCCTCCACTAGGAATTACTCAAGACACTTTACTGCTTTGCTCCAACCCTGGATCTAGCGTACAGGCCAGTGCCATAAATCGCCCTTTCACGCATTGGCTTTGGGATAATGGAGACACTACCCAAAGTACTATTTTGAATAGCAGCGGCTATCATAGTGTAATGGCTTTTAATTTCTGCGATACGATTTACGACTCTGTTTATGTAAAAAGTGTTTCATCGCTTAACTTCAGCCTAGGACCCGACACCACTCTTTGTCCAGGCGAAAGAATTCGTATTGACCTATCTGCTTTAAGCGCGGATAGTGTTATTTGGAATAATGGCTCGCGGAACCCAGTTCGCAACCTTAGCTCTACCGGAACCTATAGTCTTACTCTTTATAGTGCCTGCGGAATTCAATGGGATACCTTACAAATTACTGCTACCCCAAGTTTAAACACTTCACTTACAAACCAAGAAGTTTGCGCAGGCGACAGTGTCTTTTTCGATGCCTCCCAATTGGGGGCTTTACATTATTTATGGAATACAGGCGACATGAGTGCCGGAATCTGGGCGAGCAGCTCAGGAACTTATTCGGTAAGTATTTTTAATAATTGCGACACCTTAATTGACTCGGCGCAGCTAAGCTTGGCGCAGCCCATTGTATTTAGCTTAGGGGCAGATACCACTGTTTGCGAGGGTGACGGAAAATTTGTTGACCTATCCAATTTAAATGCTGATGCAGTTTTATGGTCTAATGGCTCCACTTCCTTCAGTCGAAATTTGAATAATCCCGGAACCTATATAGCCACCCTTAGCAACATCTGCGGAAGCTATAGCGATACGATACTAATTTCTCAGACTTTAAAACCAATCCCGATTTTAAATGACACCACTATGTGCACGGGCACAAGTTTTCAGTTAAATGCAAGCCAAGCCCAAGCCAGTAATTACCTGTGGGACAACGGATCTACCACGAGTATCCGCACGGTAAATGGCGCAGGAACCTATTGGGTAAGTATTCGCAATGCTTGCGACACCCTGATAGATACGGTAGTAGTTAATGAGGTGCAAAGTATTGTTTACGATTTAGGACCCGACACCACCTTCTGCGCGGGTGGAGCAAAGTTTATTGATCTTAATGCCTTTGTGGCGGATAGTATACACTGGTCCGATGGCAGTGGTCTCTGGCAAAGGACCATAACTAACTCAGGTCAATACGTTGCCACCATTTACAATAGCTGTGGTGCTTTTGCCGATACCATAAATGTGCAAGTAACCCTTTTCCCGGAAAAGCGCTTATCTGACACGACCATCTGCAGTGGCAGCACCATTAACTTAGATGTAAGTCAGGCGCAAGCTAGCAGCTATCTCTGGTCTAACGGATCTACCGCGAGTACCATAAACGTTAACAGCGGCGGGGTTTATTGGGTAAGTATTCGCAATGCCTGCGACACTATTATTGATAGTATAAATATAATCGAAGACCAGCCTCTACAAAGTTTGAATCTGGGAAATGATACTATTTTCTGCTCCGGCAATTTGACGCTCGATGCAGGTAGTCATTCTAATGCCACCTATCTATGGCAAGACGGCAGCACGGGGCGGCAATTCACTACATCGGGAACAGGGACTTATTTTGTGGAAGTGCAAAACGCCTGTGGAATTTTACGAGACACTATAAATGTATTGGTTACTGGTCCCCCTCAAATTATACTGGGTGATTTTGTACAATATTGTGATAATAATACCTTGACCCTTAGCGCTCAAAATCCGGGTAGCAGCTATTTATGGAGCACGGGCGACACCACTCAAACGGTCAGTATCAGTTCACCGGGACCCTATTGGGTTACCATAACTAATCCCTGTGGTACGGCTAGCGACACCATTATCGCCCAAGTAGAATCGCCGCCGCAGCTGCCCTTTTTACAAAATGATACGCTCATTTGCTTGGGCGATACTATTGAGTTAAACACAGGCTATCCCAATATGTCTACGCTATGGAGCGATGGCAGCCGAGACTTTCGTCTTGAAGTTGACCGGGCTGGAAATTATTCGGCCATAATTAGCAATTCCTGCGGCAACTTTAAGGATACGATCGCGATAAGTGTTTGGAGCAATCCTCTGCCTTTTGATTTAGGAGCAGACACTAGCATTTGTGCTAATAGCAGCAGCATTAGCATTGGCACTGATGTAGATGCGGTTTCCTACCTCTGGAGCACTGGCGCCACAAGCGATAGTATAACCGTTAGCCAATCTGGGACTTATACCTTAACTACTACTGACTTTTGCGGTTACACGTTTAGCGACAGCATTACAATTGACGGACATAATCCTTTAAATATCGACTTAGGCGATAATCAGACCATTTGCGCAGGAGACAGCTTGCTTTTAGATGCCGGTGTTACTGAGCATGAAGTGGTATGGAACGACGGCTTTGTTGGTCCTTTACGCAATGTTAATGAAGCAGGAGTTTATATTGCCACTAGCATTAATGCCTGCGGCACTTATCGAGATACGATTGAAATATTCATTAAACCCATTCCCAGTTTTAGCGATCAAAATTTCCTCTTTTGTGAGGATGATTCGCTCTTGGTTAGAATTAGTGATATCATAGATAGCAGTGATTTCAACTTTAACAATTACAGTATCTATTGGGAAGATGGCAGCGCTTTAGATGAACGCTATTTTTATGACGATGGCGATTTCACTCTGCTTTTCGAAGATTATTGCGAAGCCTATCCACTATACTTTCAGTTAGAAACTAAGCTTTGTTTTTGCCCCTTGTTTGTTCCCAATGCTTTTAGCCCTAATGGAGATGGGAAAAATGAAGTTTTCGGCGCCACGGGCGATTGCGAAGTAAGGGCCTATTCCATCGAAATCTTCAATCGTTGGGGCGAATCCATTTTCTTTTCGAGAGAAAAAGACCAGCACTGGGATGGGAATCACAATGGCACGGCATCACCTGCTGGAACCTATTTTTACCGCATTATTTATGAATGGGCCGATCTTAAACGTGGTTATACCGAAGAGAAAACTGGTACGGTAACTTTAATTCGCTAACAGTTCTTTATCCTTGATGCTGGCTAATTTAATCGCAGGAAAGACTATTTAATCTCCTAAAATTTGTAAATTAGTTGACTATCTTCACTAATAATGGCCAATATATCCATAAATGAATGGCACGAACTTACTGAATCAAACCCTTCTACAGACTCGGTAAAAAAAGAAGCTCTTTTTAAGTTTCTCATCTCTTTAGTATTAATTATTGCTTACTTAATATTTGCTGCATTGCAAGGGAATTCGGAAGACCTTCGATTAGCAAGTATTCTTCTTCCGCCAAATATTCTTGCTATGGTGATCATCGCCTTTAGTAAGGAAGCCAGAATTATAAGATGGGTCACCTATATAGCCATTATGATTTTCCTTGCTGCGTTTGCCTATATAGGGATAAGCTTAAACGACACTAGAGGCTTAATATATTATGTTTCCTTTTCCGTACTCTATAATTTCGAATTAGAGCGCCTTGCTTGGAACAAGTGGTTAATTATAATTTATGCAGCCTGTTCCATTATCCCCCTTTTCCTTTTTGATTTAGAAATGTTTTTACAAGTTTCTATTTCCCTAATTTTTCTTTTCATTAGTGGCATCGTTAATCAAGGAAACAAAAGAAGGCAAGAACTGCAACTGCTAAAGGAAAACCAAAAAGCTTATGAAGTATTCATATGGCACTCCCGCTTAATAGAACATAATGTAATTAACTCTATCTCCAAATTAGTATATGTGTCGGAAATACTTAAGGCTCGTAATCCCAAACCAGACCAGGAAACCCGAGAGTTAATTGAAATAATTGACCAAGAAATTGCTCTAATCGAAAAGGTGATTCTAAAAACTGATAAAGAGTCTTTAAAACAATTTAAAATTTAAGTGATGACTAAGCTCTTTTTTATTGATGATGAACCCATCCTTCTCAAACTATGTCAGCTTTTTTTGGCAAGAATGGAAAACCTAGAAATCACCTACTTCGAAAGTGCCATTGACGCTTTAACGGAAATTGAAAAGGGCAATATCCCTAATCTAATTATTAGCGATATAAAAATGCCGAAGATGTCGGGTTTTGAATTGGCGAAAACACTAATAAACAAAAGCTATATAAACAAGATAAAATTCTCTTACTGCACCTCTTTCGCTAGTCTACAAGATGCCAGCGACGTTTATAGTTTAGAACGCAAAGATTTATTGGATTTCCCTTTTTACAACAAACCCATTGGAAAGGACATTATTGACTTCATTGAAAAGCAGCTTTAAGTAAAGTTCAAAGCCTCTTAAATGGGGAAAGCCATGAGATCAGGTAATGTATCGGTGAAAACCAAAAAACCCTTGCTAATCTATTGACTAACAAGGGTTTTGATTTTGTGATTGTGCCCCAGGCGGGACTTGACACACCTTCATCACCATTCACCCTAACACATCAAGACTACACGTAAACACCTTATTACAAGACTTATATACTGAAATGATTGTGAAATACGATGAAGCAGAATGAGCCAAAATGCTATATTTGTTTCAGTAATGTTTCAGTAAATTTAAAACCTATGTCCTTTTCAATTCGCTTCGAACTCAACAACAAAGAAACATCGGACTCCCGCTATCTTATCATGTTACGCTTAACAAAAGACCGTAAGATCAGCAGAATAAAGACCGACCACTTAGTTAAAAAAAACTCTTACAACCCTAAAGCTCAATTTGGCAAATGGATAAGAACCAATGAGCCCAGACACGCAATAATAAACGCTGGGTTGAAATCTACACATGATGAACTATTCGACTTCATAAGTAAGGAGCTTGAAAAAGGCGACCAAAGCCCTAAAGCGTTAATTGAAAAATTTAAAGGAAGGAATCAACAGCATAAAGAATCTTGGATTCCTTATGCTAAAAAGCAAATTGACTATTACCGTTCTGTTGGAAAAGACCGTTACGCCATCAAAATGCGCGTAATGACCAAGAAACTTGAAAACTACCTTAACGATAAAGACTTAGCAATTAGCGATTCAGACCTAGAAATGATTCAAGGCTTTGATGGTTATTTGCGCGAAATAGGAAACGCTCCTAATACGGTAGACGTAAATCTGAAAATTTTAAAGTTGATCTACCGAAAAGCCATTGATGAAGGAATTGTAGAAAGTCCAAACCTCCATTTTCTAAAATATTCCGTAAAAACCACTTCGGTTGAACGAGACAAATTAAATCTGACCGAACTAGAAGCCATAGAAAACCTAAACCTTCAAGAAGGAGATTTGATATGGCACGTAAGAAACTATTTCCTTTTCGCGCTATATATGGGAGGAATCAGATTTGGTGATTTTGTAGAGCTATGCTGGAGTAATATTAAAGATAATGAAGGTCGACTTGATTACCTGATGAACAAAACTGGTAAGCACCAACAAATGAAGATTCCCGCTAAAGCAAAAACCATTCTGGAAGCTTACAAACCTTTAAACAAAAGCCCAAACAGCTTTATCTTTCCACTATTACCTAAAAACTACTTAGAGCAACCAAAAGACAGGAGAATCAAAATATCCAACTCTAAAAACGTGCAAGTAAACAAGTACTTAAAGCAAGTAGCAGAAAAGGCAGGTATCGAAAAAAATATAAGCTTTCACATAGCTCGACATAGCTTTGCTTACATTGCCTACAGTAAAACCAAAGACCCACTAGCAGTGCAGCATGCCTTACAGCACTCAAAGCTTAAAGAAACGCAAGAATACATCACCTCCTTGGCAAATGATAGCGAGCGTGATATATTAGGGGAAATTTTCAACTGAGCTCTTAAAACAGATTGATTAGTTACCAAAATTGGAAACATTTGCGAAAGGCTCAAAAAAAGTGACCAAAAAGAATATCGGCTATGCTATCATTTATTGAAAAATTAAGCAACGTAGAAATAACAGTATATCGATTTTCCAAAATAGGAATTTTTGACATAGTTGATCACCTTCCAAATCAATCACACGAATTTATTGACATAACTTACCAGGTGGGAGATTTTTTCCACATCAACTCTATGGCAGTAAAGCTTAACTCGGGACACCTAGAGTCACTGATCTTTCATTCTTTAAGAAAAGAGTTTGCTCAATGTTCATCCTTGGTAGAGTTCTATCAATTAACAGATTCTCTTATTAGCCGTGACGCGAAAGTGGTGTTCAAACCAAGTCAGTTTAAACTCTACGAAGAAAATATGAATTGGCACGCATTAATGCCAGGCGCCTTTGCTGACTCTGAGAGAGAGTATCGAGATGTAAAGCAAATAGATTTTGAAACCGCCAAAAAGTTGTTTGCTGAGAAATCTTCATGGTCTATTGACAATTTGAACAAAAAGGTAAACGAATATTTAAGAGAGCAAGTAGAAGAGTTTATTTCATCTGATGTTTATGTGATTTTAGAGCAAAAATTTCTGGAGCAAAAATTTAGGACTGGAAGTGATAGCGAAAAAACACCCTCGACAAATAAGCCAGAACTAGAAGAGCATGATGCAAGCTTATTTCTTGAACTAAATCAAATGTCACTCTCTCAAAGAAATAGCACCATAAATGATTTATTCGATTTTTTAAAAGAGACTGGATACTTACTTGAGGAAGTAACAAAGTTTCAATTCAATAGCTTATTTAACCCCGACGCTACAAATCCAGCAAACCTTAACTGGCAGGGAAGTATCAAAACATTAGGGTTATTTGCGAAGTACCTTCCCATTACTAATGAAAACCCTCTAGTTGCTGTTGCTTCTAGATTTTACCAAAAAGGTAATAAAATTAATAATAGACAACTTCTGAACAATGGTCGAAATGCCGTTACCGAGGGTGAGAAACGTCTTGTTACATTTTTACAGAATCTTTAAGTACACTAATGATTCTTCCTTTCTCATGTAGTTTTTATTAGAATCAATCTTTTTCTAAAGCACTACAGGCTCAAAGTATACATATCACTCTACACATGTAGGCACTTCTTTTAATAGCTTCAACCTTTCCTTCACACTTTTGACCTGTCAATCCATCGATTGATAAAGATTGGGCCCGATCTTTTAACTATTTAAAACCTCTAAAAAATGACAGGTTTAAATTTAAAAGAAGATCAACTTCTTACCGCAGCCGATGTGGCTAGAATTTTAGGAGTGACCAAAAGAACGGTCATGACCTACAAAGCAAATGGAACGCTCCCCTATTATCAGCGAGGGCGAGTATTAAGATTTCGACCTGCAGATGTTGAAAAGCACATCGAGGAAAATATGGTTCAACCTCAAAATTATGCCTTATGCGGTTAGAACTAGTGAAAATCATGGACTCCGACCTTGATGCTCTAATGGAGTTTATTGCAGCAAAAAAAAGTGGCGCATCTTTTGGCGAAGCCGTATATGAAAAGTTGCCCCCAATTTTAAGTAAGCACCTTGCCTATTTTGAGTCTGATCATGAAAAGGACTTTTATTTACTAGGGCTTATTCCAGCAATAGGGAGCATTATTCACAATACTCACTTTACCTATAGAGGCGGAAAGAGACAACATGCCAACCTAAATGTTATTATAGGCGCACCAGCCGCCAGTAATAAATCAATAATCATGCTAGTGAATCATCTATTCGATACAATTGAGGAAGGTGATGACAGCTTTAGAATCCCTGGAGACATAAGCAGTGCAGGATTAAATAAGATTCTGCATAGCCAAGATGGTAAAGGCTGCTTAATTGAATCTGAAATAGACACGCTTGCAGGCTCTATTGAGAATCAACAATTTGGAGATTTTTCAGACGTGCTTCGTAAAGGCTACGAAAACGAAACGATCTCGAAATTTCGCGCAACCGAAGAGACGCCTTTGATTGTTGAAAACCCTCGTTTTAGCATGGTGCTATCTGGAACACCCGAACAAGTAAAACGACTAATACCTAATTACGAAAATGGGCTTTTCAGTAGGTTTTTCTTTTATAACCTAGAAGGAGTAAATACATGGCAAGATTGGAATCCTGAGGAAAAGCAAGTTGATAATATGGATGAGCTAAAAAGTGATTTAGCCTTTTTGGGTAACGCTTTATACAAATTACAAGGTAAGCCCAGCTATATGATTCACAGCCTCAAAGCAGCTAAACTAGTTAACCATGTTGCGCGTGAGTGGGCAAAAATTTATTCACACGATATCGGATTAAGGCCTTCGCTTTTTAGAGGCGTAACAATGGCTTTAAAAATCGCCACCAGTTTAAGCTTCCTAAGAAGACTTACGCCAGTAGGGTTTTCAGAGGACAACACTATCCACACAGACGATTTAGTAGCTGCTCTAATGATGGTAAGCGTGAGTCTAGCAAATGCTTCTCAACAAATAAATATTGCTAGAAGCAATTCGATACCCTATAAGCTCCGTATGTTTTACGACTTACTTCCTAAAAAACGTGAATTTGCATCAAGTGAGGCAATATCCTTGAGTCAGGAGCACATGGATTTACAGCGCAGGATGACATATATCCACCTGAACGATTTAGTAGGTCTCGGTATGGTTAAAACACCTAAGAAAGGCGTTTGGTACTGTACCTAAATACTAGTGCATAATTTGCACGTAGTGCACAACAATAAGAAGCCTCAGGTAACACTGGGGCTTTTTTATTACTTCGAGTTATAGCACTAAAGCTAATTTACCAAGTATTAACTAACTTTACGCTTCTACAAACTTTAATGCTCGCGCAACCTAACTTTTACAAAATTTATGGCAATAGAAGCTCTTGTGCTTTTTGCGAAAAAAACGCCTCCAAACAATTGGAAGTTACTAGGGCATTCATTGCTTTATTGCTAACGTTGACGAGAATACTAAGGATTAATTAGCTTAAAAATAATATAAACTGAATGTTTGAACAGACCTTTAAAAATATAGACGACATACTCCATAAAGACGCAGGCTGTGGTAGTGAATTAGATTACGTCGAACAGACCTCTTGGGTGCTCTTCTTAAAATATTTGGACGACTTAGACCGTGACCGAGCTACTTCCGCTGAACTCTCAGGAAAGTCATACTCACCCATTATTGACCAAGAATACCAATGGAGTATTTGGGCAGCTCCAAAATTAGCGGATGGAAAAATTGACCACAATGCGCTGACAGGTGATGACCTTTTGGACTTTGTAAACGGAAAATTATTTCCTTACCTCAAGAAATTTAAACTGTCAGCTGAAAATGCAGATACCATTGAATACAAGATTGGCGAGATTTTTAGCGAATTGAAGAACCGTATCCAAAGTGGCTACAATTTGCGAGAAGTGATTAACCGCATTGCCGAGTTGCGTTTCCGTACTCATGCGGAAAAGCACGAAATGAGCCATCTGTATGAAGACAAAATAAAAAACATGGGTAATGCAGGGCGAAACGGTGGTGAATACTATACGCCAAGACCGCTTATCACTACAATAGTAAAAGTGGTTAACCCAACAATTGGCGATAAAATTTATGATGGTGCTGTGGGTTCTGCTGGCTTCTTGTGTGAAGCGTTTGACTATCTGAAATCAGGCAAGGAACTAAGCACCAAGGAATGGGAAACTTTGCAAAAAAGAACATTCTACGGCAAGGAGAAAAAATCATTAGCCTACATCATTGGCATTATGAATATGATTTTGCACGGTGTGGAAGCGCCCAATATCATACACACCAACACGCTTGCCGAAAACTTGGCCGACATACAAGAAAAAGACCGCTACAATGTGGTACTTGCCAATCCGCCTTTTGGTGGAAAGGAACGTGCCGAAGTGCAACAAAACTTCCCCATAAAAACAGGCGAAACGGCTTCCCTCTTTTTGCAGCACTTCATTAAAATTTTGAAAGCAGGCGGCAAAGCAGGCGTGGTGATTAAAAACACCTTTTTAAGCAATACCGATAATGCCAGTGTTGCCTTGCGAAAAGAGCTATTACAAAACTGCAACCTGCACACTGTTCTAGATTTACCAGGGGGCACCTTTACAGGTGCAGGTGTAAAAACCGTGGTGCTGTTTTTTGAAAAAGGCAAAGCCACCCAAAAGGTTTGGTTTTACTCGCTTAACCCAGGTCGCAATTTGGGCAAGACCAATCCGCTCAACGAAAAGGATTTGGAAGAGTTTGTTGAATTACAACAGACTTTTGGGGATAGCGAAAATTCTTGGTCGGTAAACATCAAAGACATCGACCAGAGCACTTTTGACCTGAGCGTAAAAAACCCCAATACACCAGAAGCCGACCCACTGCGTCAACCCCAAGAAATTTTATCAGCAATAAAAGCCTTGGATGATGAAAGTGCGGAAATCCTAAACTCAATTTCGGAATTGATATGAACGAGAATTGGGAAAATTTAAAGTTGAAAAATATCTTTTCCAAGATTAATGGTCTTTGGACAGGAAAGAAAGAACCTTTTGTAGAAGTCAAAGTCTATACAATGACAAACTTCACAAAGGATTCATTTTTAAATAAAGCAAAGGAGCCCAGAGAAGTAGTTGCCAGCCTTTCTCAGTTTGAGAAAAGAAAGCTACAAAAAGGAGATATTCTAGTCGAAAAATCAGGTGGTGGACCTAATCAGCCAGTTGGTCGAGCGGTATTGTTTGATATTGATAATGATGAAAACAATACGTTTAGCAATTTTACAACAAGGCTAAGAATTAACGAGAATTTCACTGACAAAGTCTACCCGAATTTTATACATCACTTCCTTCGTTTAAAATACATAGATGGTGAAACCGAGAAGTTTCAGAAGAATTCAACAAACATCAGGAACTTACAACTTGATGAATATCTAGAACAGTCGTTTTCTTTCCCACCACTCCACCAACAACAACGCATTGTTTCCATTTTAGACCGTGCCTTTGCCGCCATAGATAAGGCCAAAGCGAATGCGGAACAAAACCTCCAAAACGCCAAAGAGCTTTTTGAAAGCTACTTGCAGGGGGTGTTTGAGAAAAAGGGTGATGGTTGGCAAACAAGAACATTATCCGACTTAGTGGATGAAGAGTGCAAGCTTTCTTATGGTATAGTGCAACCAGGACAGGACTATCATGATGGTTTACCGGTTGTTAGGCCTACTGATTTATCGACCAGATATATTAAAAGGCAAGGATTAAAGTTAATCGACCCAAAATTGGCTGAAGGTTATAAAAGAACCAAATTGATTGGAGATGAATTATTGCTTTGTGTTCGAGGCAGTACGGGAGTACTTTCAATTGCAACGGAAGAATTAAAAGGTGCAAATGTTACAAGGGGTATTGTCCCTATTCGATTTAATTTAGAGCTGATTGACCAAGAATTCGGTTACTATTTACTGATTTCAAATTTTGTTCAAAATCAAATTAGAGCGAAGACTTATGGTGCTGCTTTAATGCAAATTAATATTGGTGATTTAAGAAAAATTGAAACACCGTATCCAAAATCACTAAATGAGCAACAAACCATCGTTCGAAAATTGGATTCCCTACGAACAGAAACGCAAAAGTTGGAAGTGATGTATCAAAAGAAAATGGATGATTTAGAAGAACTGAAAAAATCTATTTTGCAAAAGGCATTTGCAGGTGAGTTGGAAACTGAAAAAGCGTTTGCAGTATGAAAGTAAAATTAAGCCAAGCAGTCAAAATGTTTTTTGGAAACTCATCACTAGAGATGGTTTTCTTTGAAGCTATTGCTAACGCTCTAGATGCAAATGCAACGGAAATCCAAATTAAGATTTCGGTAAAAGCACTGAATCAACCTGAGACACTTCAATTTGAAATTTCAGATAATGGAGAAGGTTTTACAGATGAACGATATAGTAAGTTTTCTAAACTATTTGATGTAGACGAAAGCACCCATAAAGGTTTGGGGAGATTGGTATATCTCTGCTACTTTGAAGATGTCCAGGTCAGCAGTTATTTTGATAAAACTAAAAGAAGAACATTTGATTTTTCAGAAGGGTTTGAGGCGGAAAAGTTCAAAGTTGAAAAAGTCAATGAACAGGCATCTGGCACTAGCTTTAAAATGACCAACTATGTTTTGCAAAAAGTTGCAAAATCAGATTATATCCAGCCTAAAAAAATCAAACAACGTGTATTAGAAGAGTTTTACGCAAGACTATTTCAACTGAAAAAGCAAAAGAAAAGTATCAAAATAAGCATTAGCTCTGCAGTTGATGGTAATAGCTCGAATATCAATATTGAAAATAGCGATATACCTGAGTTTACCGCCCTCGAGTTGCAAAGTTCAATGAACCTAATTGATAAATTTCTTTTGTATTACTCTATTACAGAAGTTGATCCTGAAGATTCATCATTAATCGCAGCTATATCTGTTGATAATAGAACTGTAAAGGTAGATTTGATTTCAAACGAGAATCTTCCGCTTGGATATGAAATGGTTTTCTTGCTTTATTCTGACTATTTCACGGGTAAAATTGACGCGGCAAGACAAAACTTAACCATCTCATCACATGAGCTTAAGGAAATCCAAAAGATTTTTCGACAAGAAGTAGTATCGCTGATTGAAAGTAAAATCCCCAAAATAAAAAAGCGGAATAACGACGTAAAAAAGAACCTAGTAAATCGCTTTCCTCACCTCAGTGGCTATTTTGACACTCAAAATATTGGGTACGTTTCTCGTTCAGAAATTTTAAAAAAGGCACAAGAGGATTTTTTTAAGGAGCAAAAAGAGGTCTTGGATGCAACAAGTCTGAGTGATGAACAATTTGAGAAATCGCTAGAATTATCTTCAAGAGCATTAACTGAATACATTCTATTTAGGCAACTAACCATAGAAAAACTAAAAAAATCTACAAACTCAAATAGCGAAGCAGAACTACATAAGCTTTTTGCCTCTATGCGAAAAGATGGAAGATTTGAAAAGCAGGATTCAGTTGATGATTTATATAGAAACAATGCGTGGTTGTTAGATGATAAATACATGACATATGAGACTATCCTAAGCGACAGAGAAATGGGTGAACTATTGCAAGTTATAACGGATGAGGAAGAAGTTTCTGACGAGAATCGACCCGACATTGCTTTGATATTTTCAAATAATCCTGATAACAAGAAACCTTTTGACGTTGTAATAGTGGAACTTAAGAAAAGAGGCATTTCGCTAGAAGAAAACATGAAGGTCATAACTCAATTAGAAAAAAGAGCTAGGCGGTTAATGCAGCATTATAACAATCAGATTCAGAGGATTTGGTTTTATGGAATTATTGAATTTAGCGAAGATGTAGAAATGCAATTAGCGGGCGAATACACAGAGCTTTATTCTTCAGGTAAAATGTATTATCGAGAAACTAATGTTGCTATTTCATTGAATCCAAAAATCACCCTTCCTATAGGTGTATTTATTTGGGATTTAGATGCTGTAGTAAATGATGCTGATTCCAGAAACTCGGCATTTTTGAATTTGATCAAAAATAAATTCAAACAGTAATGAACGAAGCAGAAACTAGAGCAGAACTTATTGACCCGAAGCTAAAAGCTTGTGGATGGGGCGTTTTAGAAGGCTCTAAAGTACTGCGTGAGCATCACATAACTGATGGTAAAATTCAATCAGGAGGTGGTCGTGGCAAAAAGATAATTGCAGATTACATCTTGGTTCATAAAGGTATTAAGCTTGCCGTAGTTGAAGCCAAAAGTGACGATTTAGAAGTAGGCGAAGGTGTAATGCAAGCCAAGCAATATGCTGAGAAACTGCAATTAGAAACCACTTACAGTTCCAACGGAAAAGCCATTTACCAAATCTGCATGAAAACAGGCGAAGAAGGTTTGGTGTCAGACTATTTAAGCCCCGAAGAACTTTGGAATAAAACTTTTGCCGAGCAAAACGATTGGAGAGAAAAATTTGCAGATGTCCCCTTTGAAGATAAAAGTGGAACTTGGCAATTGCGTTACTATCAAGAAATAGCGGTTCAGCGTGCGCTTGAAGTCATAGCAGCGGGAACAGATAGACTACTACTGACACTTGCAACTGGAACAGGAAAAACGGCCATCGCTTTTCAAATTGCATGGAAGCTGTTTCAAACCCGTTGGAGCTTGCAAAGAGACGGCAGTCGCAGACCAAGAATTTTGTTTTTAGCAGACAGAAACATTTTAGCTAATCAAGCATTCAACTCATTTTCATCATTTCCCGAAGATGCTTTGGTACGGATTAAGCCCAGTGAGATTAAGAAAAAAGGAAGAGTGCCAACTAATGGCAGTATCTTCTTTACTATTTTTCAAACTTTCATGAGCGGTACGGATGAAGAAGGAAAACCAGCACCCTATTTTGGAGAATATCCCAAAGACTATTTTGATTTCATCATTATTGACGAGTGCCATCGTGGCGGAGCAAATGATGAGAGTAATTGGCGGGGTATTTTGGAGTATTTCAGCCCTGCAGTGCAATTGGGTTTAACCGCTACACCCAAGCGAGATGACAATGTGGACACCTACAAATACTTTGGCGAACCTGTTTACATCTATTCACTAAAAGAAGGCATCAATGATGGTTTCTTGACGCCTTTCAAAGTAAAGCGCATCAAAACCACTTTAGACGATTACCGCTACACTTCTGATGACACCATTGTGGAAGGTGAAATTGAAGAAGGCAAATTGTATGAAGAAAAAGACTTTAATCGAAGCATTGAAATTGTAGAACGGGAAGCTAAGCGAGTAAACGTTTTCTTGGAAGAAGCAAACCAAGACGAAAAGTCCATCATATTTGGAGCAAATCAAGCTCATGCGGCTTTGCTAAGAGATTTAGTAAACCAAAATGCTAAAAGCAAAGACCCTTTTTATTGTGTTCGTGTAACTGCCAATGATGGAGAAGAAGGCGAAAGACTATTACGCGAATTTCAGGATAACGAAAAGACCTTACCAACCATTTTGACAACTTCGCAAAAGCTTTCAACGGGAGTAGATGCGCGGAACATTCGCAATATCGTTTTGCTTCGCCCAGTTAATTCAATGATTGAGTTCAAGCAGATAGTTGGTCGTGGCACTCGCCTATTTGACGGCAAAGAGTTTTTCACCATTTATGATTTTGTAGATGCTTACAAACACTTTTCAGACCCTGAGTGGGATGGAGAACCTTTAGAGCCTGAACCTAAAGAACCTAAAGCTTATCCAACTCCTGAGACTAAAGACAAACCAGATGTTGAAGATCGTGATGACCTTAGACCCAAAAAGAAAAAAGCTCGGGTAAAACTGAGAGATGGAAAGGAAAGGACTATCCAACATACCGTTCAAACTTCATTTTGGAGTGCGGATGGTAAACCTATCTCCGCAGAAGAGTTTTTGAATAATCTATTTGGAGAACTCCCCAAGCTATTCGCAAACGAAGAAGAGTTGCGGAAGCTTTGGAGCAATCCTCTCACGAGAAAAACATTATTAGAAAAATTGGATGCCGCAGGCTTTCCAAAAGACGATTTACTGACTTTACAGAAGTTAGTGGACATGGACAAAAGCGATTTGTATGACGTGTTAGAGTACGTTTTCAATGGCGACTATATCGCGATGACTCGAGAAGCCAGAGCAAAGGCAGCAGAAGCGACCATATTTGCTCTACTCAATGACAAACAGAAAGAATTTCTTGCCTTCGTTTTAAGTAAATACGTTGAAACAGGCGTTGATGAACTCGACCAAGAGAAACTCCCAATCTTGCTAACCAACAAGTACCAGTCACTAGAAGATGCCAAAGAAATATTAGGAGACGTAGCAAATATCAGTCGATTGTTTATTGACTTTCAGGAGCATTTATACAATCAGAAAGTCGCGTAACAACCTAATAACCAGTAAAATTCAAACACATTACAATCCTAGTTCTAACGGAAATAAAAAGCTAATCCTAACTCAGGATGATTAACACTAGTGTGGTTTTAATAGAAAGTAGTAGCGAAGCCAAGCATGGAGCAGAACAGAAGGGAGTAATGAGCTGCAAAGCGACTTAATGCCTGATTGGGAGCGATGGAAAATGAGGTTGGATTTGTTTGCGGTTTAGAATTATTTCATGAAAACTAAAAGCTAAAGGATAGCTCACTTCTTGAAGAATCGTCCCATATGAATTTCCACTTTATTATTGAATCTTTGGGACGATTGCGATTCTGTTCAACCACTCCAACTCTTAGCAGGTCAAGATGGTATTTATGTTCGTGCTTTTTTACTTTAAATAATGACACAGCTCGGCAAAAAAGATTTTTATCGACATATTCTGCCTTTAGACCAAAGTTGATTAGTCTTAATTTTGATCCAACACTTGGATATGCTATTGCATCCATATTCTCACCATGAAGCAATATTTTTGTAAAAGCGATTGTATGCAAGTACTCCTCTAACGTTTCTGAATCTGCCCTTTTCGTAAAAAACGTTGTAATCTGTTTTTCAATCTGCTCATCTCTTGAGGTCGGAAATTCGTATTTAGACATTAGTTCTCGAAAATTAGGATTTTGCCTTAACAGAGGTATTCCTGCAAATTGGCATGTAGCAATTTCAGCATCTTTTTTAGGTGCGAAATCTCCAACGAGAAGGAAATCACCATCCTTTGGGTTCAATTCATGAACAGTAGCTTCAAGCGAGTTAGAACCATAAAATAAACTTTCACCATAAAAATGACACCTTCCTATCGTTTGGGATTCAAAGTCCAAAAATGATTGATCACGGTACCAAATAGATGAAACGCTATTTATGGTGGGAATTTCTGACGCTGAAATAACTCTAGATCTAAATATGCCTTCAAAGTTATTTAACCAAGTCATGGGTCTGTTGTGGCCTATAATCGCATCAGCATAATAGGCGTGCAATTCATCTAGAGCTTGCTTCTCTTTTTCTCTTGCTTTCATATTTTAATTTTGCATAAAAATAACTACCACATAGATTATCTGGCTTAAATGATCGGTATAACAGGTTATAACGAACAAGATTTTAGCTCAGGAAGCATCTAGACACCAAAAGTCAGCAAACGAACACAAAAAAAGTAGAAGCGAGTAGTATGATGCTCTTACTCAACATGCAGCTTGGGCGTAAATCCTAACACCTCATTAAATTTAATACTGACAGCCGCTTTAACTTCTTCTGCCATCGATTGCGGCACTAAAAATGAGTCGTGAATGGTGAATATAGGCATGTCAGTAAACTCTTCTTGTAGGTGTGGTACCAAGTGCTCGAAAACCAATTTAGATTCAATAGACTGCATCATGTGGGCTAACTTATTTGGGGCCTTACGCTTGATAATATCAAAAAGGTGCACCACGTTAGGGAATGCTCTTACAAATAGTTTCTTCTCAATTGATAGTCTTTTTCTCCCCTCTGTCGGGAAACCAAAAAAAGCTGTGAAGATTGTGGCTTTAATTATCTTTCGATCAACTTCAGTTAACCCTAACCTTTCTGCAAAATATTCATAAAACTTCCCTTCTCGTGTAGTGTTCACAAAGCTCTGTATGTCTTCACTGTAAAGGGGTATAGCTTCTTTTGTTAAAATAAGGGTGTTAGATAAGTGGGGAGAAGAATAAGAAGAAGGTAAGTAAGAAGAGGTGAAAAGATCTTTAACGCGTTTTTTGCTATGGCTTGTTTGCCATACAGGTTGAGGATTAGAACTTAAATTTTGGGCATTTGGCATGTGATATTGCGTCTGACTAATATTTGGATGCCAAGATCTATAGTCTTGGAATCGAATCGACTTTAAATTTTTGTAATTGATGATCGAATCCGACTGCCAAAATTTTGGCTCAAACAATAACGACGATAACATGGGCTGTGAGTTAACAAAATCAATGTTACTTAGTGGTTCGCCATTCCAACGGAGAAACTGCCTTAAATCGGTACTTAAATTAGTTAGATTGGTATGCAGCCTACCATAATCATCCCAGCTACTAAAAAAGTGACCATCACGGATGTACTCTACAGAGATCTTTCGTTGTGAATACTTGTGATACGCTGTTTCAGCGTTGAGCAGTTGATCCTTTTCAAATTCTTTTTTTATAAAATCAATGGCTTCACTGTAACACATGGTCAAGCTGCCATTGAAATACTGCAGAATATCAAGATTAGTCTCTCCCTTTTGCACCTTACTTTTGATAAAATCGGTACGAATTTTCACAACTTTACTCCAAAAACGATTATCAGGCGCTTTTAATACTTCCAAATCTGTCCAGTATTTTTCTTTAAATCGAAATTTTCGCGCTTTACTTTCACTATAGCTTGTGCACTCAATCACACCCGCCTTCAAGAAGTACTCTCTGTAGTCCTTAAAGTCTCGCACACCATACTTTTGGAGCAATTGACTACTAATTGCAACATAGCCACTTTCTTCATCAAGATTTCTTCTCGAAACCCTCAGCGCAGTAAGCAAGTGAAGTAAATAGAGTGCTTTATCGTAGTTGAAGTTGAAATTCGGCTGATTTTCACTTATTAGCTGCTCTAATTTTAAATTATTAGGTAAAAATGTTTTCATAAACTTTTTTACTTATATAACGAACAAGAACAAAAAAAGTTTTTTTTTATTTCTAAAAACGCTAACTAATAAAAGAATCACCCCACCCTTAATGACGCTTGGGGGTCTATACCCCCCATGTTTAAGCTCAGCAATAGTATTAACTAAAAAATCCAAAAAATTATGGTACGAGTTATTGCATACCACGAGAACACCAATCTCGCTGGTGAAAAGTTTTATTCCTTAAGTATTCAAGGTGGTATCGAAATGGTAAAATCGAAAGAGTCTGGTAATTTCTATGCGACAGCTAGAAAAACACGAATCACTACCACCTTTGATGAAGCAACTTGTCAAAGTCTAATAGGTGAAAGCCTTACTGGCTCTATTCAAAAGGTCGAATGCGAACCCTATGAATATACTGTTCCAGAAAGCGGTGAAGTCATTACGATGCACCACACCTTTACCTACATGCCTGATGAGCTTCAATCTGCTGAAGCGGCTGTCTTAGCTGACTAGCCATAATTGCACCTGCTGAAAAGTGGGTGCTTTTTCTTTCTATCAATTGTTAGCCTAGCTACCAAATTATATAAACCCTAATATTTTATAACAGAATGAACTTACGAAAAGCTAATCGAGGGCACTCGAAAATAAAATGCGCTTTACAAGGCCCAAGTGGCTCTGGTAAAACCTATTCAGCCCTATTAATGGCTAGAGGATTATGTGATAGCTGGAATGAAGTAGTCGTTATTGATACGGAAAATAACTCCGCTGATCTGTACTCACATCTTGGTGATTACAATGTATATGATCTTAGACCACCTTTCACCCCTGAAAACTATATTAAAGCTATTCAGGACTGCAAAAACGCTGACATGAAGGTTATCGTCATTGATTCACTTTCACACGAATGGGAGGGTTCTGGTGGTATACTTACCACGCATAGTGCTATGGCAGGTAACTCCTTTACCAATTGGTCAAAGTTAACTCCACGTCATAATGCCTTTGTCAATACTATTTTACAAACGGACTGCCACATTATTGGTACGCTACGCACGAAACAAGACTACGTTCTTACAGAGAAAAATGGTAAGCAAGTTCCTGAAAAAGTGGGTTTAAAATCAATAACCCGTGACGGTATGGATTACGAATTTACTGTGGTTTTTGATTTAGATATCAAGCATCAAGCAGTTTCCTCTAAAGATCGTACTGGGCTATTTGCCAAAACGCCTCAATTTGAAATAAACACCAATACAGGTGAAATTATTCGTGCTTGGTGCGGTAAAGCTCTTACTAGCGAGGAACTGCAACTAAAGATTGATGAAACCTTTGATTTAGAAGAGCTACGACTTCTTTATAGCCAAAATCCTCAGCATCAAAACGAACTCCAAAATTATTTTTCTAAACGACGCATTGAAATTCAAGAAAATGGAAATACTATCCCTCAAAACTAACGAAGGCTTTATAGAAGCCAACACACAATCTATCGATCTTCCTCTTTTACAAGAGCAAACGATTATACCTGCTTTTGCAAAAGACAACGAGTCTACTATTAGCCATATTGACTTTGTAGAAAATGTATACGAAGCAGTAAGTCACGTGTTTCCCACTGAATCCATATCTGAGCCTACTGTAAAAGTATCTCACCCTATTAGAGGCAGAGTGCCAGAAGCGAAAGGAAAGCCCGCTAAAGAGCTTCTAGAGCATGAGAAAACCCTCTATTACGAGCGTATGGCCTTCATGATTGAAATACCGAGTATACAGGCTAAAATTGGTGACGATAGAATCTCACTTAGTGTAGGTGGCGTAAGGGCTTACAACCTAGAAAACCTCTACAACAAGAAGAGCCCTGAGAAATTTAAAATCTTTATTGGTTTTAAAAATTGGGTATGCACGAATCTATGCGTTTCCACGGATGGTTTTTTATCTGATTTAAGGGTAAGCTCTCTCCATGATCTAATGGAAAAAGCTGTAAATCTCTTTCAGTCCTTCAATATTGATCGCGAAGTGCAGCAAATGCAACAAATGCAACGCACTCAAATAGACCATGAGCAATTTGCCCACATTATTGGACGAGCAAAGCAGTATTTAAATCTACCCAAGGATTTAAAAGCTACGAAGGAAAATTTCCCTTTAGGAGACAGTCAGCTTAGCCAGATGATTCGTGAGTACTATCAAGCAGGTGATGAACCCACAATTAACCTTTGGGACTTTTACAACCTGATGACTTCTGCGAATAAAAGCAGCTATATCGACTCTCATGTAGATCGTGTGGTTGAAAGCTTTCGCTTTACTCAAAGCCTAGGGAATTCGCTAGAAAACCAACTACCCAACTGGTACACTCATTCCATTTATAATAACTAATAATGCCTGATCTGCCTGTCGGGATTAGACGGACTTCTATCTTGGTTTATAAGAATAATCAGGGTTTAGTTCGTCTATTCTGCCCCTTTAAAGTAATAGCCATGCTAGCTATAAAAGGTCAATCTCCTGGAGCTAGCTTCATAGTAGAATACGTGCAGTTCAATCCCAATTTGCCCTTTTTTAAAATAGAAAATGAGCTATTACCGTGCTACTACTTCGCTATTATCATATAGGTTATGCTGTATTTCTTCATTAGCTTCTTTGAGAAGGTTTCCTATTTTAAAAAACCACTGAAAGCAAGCTATTAGAGCGGAACTCTTAAAAATCCAACAGCTCAGATAAGGAAATTTCTAAACCCTGAGCCACTTTTTATTAAAGCAGGTAGGATTCGCTCTGCCTGCTTTTATGTTTTCATTAACAACCAATACCAGCCCACTTATTTATAGAAAAAATGATAACAGATTACGATGGTAGTAGCTCTTTTAACTTGAATTGACTTTTATTTTACATGAGCACTATAATTCCGATTAGTTAGTAAAAATAGTGCGCCAGTCTTTTGAAATTAAGATATAAGTTCGAAGTCTAAAATTTAGATTGGCTCATGATTACCTAATCATTGCGGTCAACAGAAAGGAAAATAATGAATTTTAAGTGAGTACTGAATGAAACCTACCGGGCAACTACAATTCAAATTTCAAAAACTTTTAGCTCTGCTGCTAATTGTTATTCCGTCCTTAGTTTTTGGGCAATCTAGCCTAGGCCAACCAGATGTTTGGTTTTACGAACCAGCACCTTCTTACCATGCGAGTAATTTAAAAAAGCAAGCAATTGATTTAATTGGGAATCACCCAATTTTAAAGCAAGACTCAGTAATACGTGCTTTCAATAAAATTCAAGCTTTGCCTGAACGTGGATATAGTATTTTTTTAGTAGTACGTCCGCTTTATCAAAATATTTCAGGGAAAAGCTATGTGCGATTTAAGGGACTAGAGATTACAGATTCCAAAATAATGTATCGAGGGGCAGGGAGAGAATTTAATCCAGATAAAAACAAACCTTTAATCTTATCTGCTTCATTTCCCGCCAGCACGAGAAGAGGAGGTCAATTAGCTAGTCCAACGATTGACACGACTATGTTTAAAGTGTCTGAAATCATCGCCTATAACCGACTTTTCACCAAAGAAGAGCTTCGCTTAATGGAGGCTTATCTTTCTTTAAAGTATTCTATACCAACAACCAAGAACGACAATAAAACATTAAGAAGATATCCAACAGATAGCGTTAATAGCAGCTATTGGACGCCAAAGCAGGATAAAATATATGATCGCGAAGTTATTGCTCTAGGTAATTTCAGCTTCTCTGGCATTCAGCAAAGTCAGACCATAGCATATCACGACGATTCTTTAATAGTTGCGCTTGACACCATTGTTCCCTTTGGTCAAATGCCACAGCAATATTTACAAGAAAGAGCTTTTATGATTCTTTCAAAACGGATAGATCAAAGCATTGTATATGATTGTGAGCTACATCTAAACCAGCAGTTTCCCATTACGGCTTGGCGAATGCGGACCAAAAATTTTCATGGCACAGCTGATAGTTTAAGACTTTATTATCCCAATCATCAAGCTTCTTCCTTTACTGATACTTTAATTTTAACGGATGGATTAGACACCATTAACTTAAAAGTAGAGCAATTAGGCTCTGACTTAAAAATCGCTTTGGCGCTTGCCAATATTTTACCAAATCGACTCTATCGCTTTCGCGTAAAAAGTAATCTTTGTGATGACACCGCAAGTATTGGCTTAAGCCCTTTAGAACCAGGATTAATGGCACTAAATGTAGATCCATTTTTACTTCCTCTACAGGTAAAAGTAAATGCCGTCGATGGATCAATGCAAGTAGATACACTAATGTATGAAACACCGCTCTTGATAAGGCCGGGGTCAGAACAGTATGCTATTTGGGTGGAAAATGAAAATGGTGATTTGCAAAGCGAATTTCTAATTGCGGGTTCAGACACAAGTCAACAGGATATTCAGTTTGTAGAATCAGGCAAGCTATCTAAGGAGGAATTAGCTTCCTTTCAGCAACGAGTATTGGTCTATCCCAACCCAGGCTTTACAGGTGAGGAAGCCTTTTTTGAATTCCATCGCTTTTCTATTGATGAACCAATTAAGGTAAGTGTATTCGACCCCCAAGGTAAGCTGATACACCAAGAGGAACTTAAGGTGATCACCCCACAGCATAAATGGTCCTACACCTTAGGGCTGCCAGGTTACTACAGCTTTGTTTTTAGTAACGCCTCAAAAACCTTTACCAAAAAACTAACCGTTCAAAAACGCTTCTAGATTTTATGAAAACTGATCACATAACTCGTTTTGCATCCTTGCTCCTGGTTTTTTTCTTTTTGTCTAATGACCTAGTAGCAAGTGCACGTGCATTAGCCAATTGGAAGCATTTGCAAATCGGCACCTCTGCTAAAGAAGTTCTATCACCCAAATATCCAAGCTTAATAAATGCTCCTGCGGTTCACGAGAATGAAGCTGAAGCAGGAGAAAGTCCCACTAAAACAAGTGTAGCATTAAAACCAACACTTGACAAAAACACCATAGAGTTCCCTGCTATTGAGGCCACAGCACATTTGGGGATGGAGGTAAATATGCCATTAAATGATCCAAGAGATGATATATTCAATTTTCAATTGCCAGAAGACTTGGATTTCAATAATTGGACTTCAGCCTATTTGATTTACGAAGTAAAAGGATTGAAGGATGGTAAAGGTCTTGCAAAAAGCTTAAACTCCAATGAAACTTTTGGAACCAGAAATTTGGAGAAGTCCGAAACTTGGCATACCGTCCTAGAAAAAGTTAGCCCTCAAGACCTAAAAGTTGGGTTAAACTATTTAAGGTTTACCATGCCTAGCGCTACTGGAATTAGTGCAGAAGTGAAAAATGTAAAGATTCGACTTTCGGCCCTTCCTGACAATGAAATACAAAGCCCTAGACTGGAAAGGATTAAAACAACGGATTTAGATTATTTTAAATCTATTCCCGCGCTTGATGAGGGCTATGCCTATCAGTTGAGAGAAGTTGAAATGCCCGTTCTACCAGAAGGTCTTATAAATATTACTGGCGGTGCCAAAGCATATCAGCCATCCATGGATGTGGTGAATAGTGCTGAATTTATTGGTTTTAAAATCAATATGGCTTCTCTTACCTCGCAAAGAAGTTTGAGTGAATTACAAGTCTTTTATTTTGATTATCAAAGGAAAGCTTGGCAAGGGGTAGAAATTGATTCGATTGATACCCATGGTGAAATTGCTTTTGTCCCCAATAAAGGACAAACCCAATATTTTGGGGCTTTATTAAAGTCGCCTGAAATGCCTGAGGCTAGTGCTTTTGCACCAACTATGATACAGGGCATTGAAGCAGCTAACCCTGCAGAAGGCATGAATATTATGCAACCTCCCAGTATTAGCAGAAAGGGAGAAGCAAATATTACTTACCCGCTTGATATACCATCAGGTAGAAAAGGAATGCAGCCAAATCTAGCTTTATCTTATAATTCAGATGGTGGAAGTTCTTGGGCAGGCTATGGTTGGGACATCTCAATTTCAAGTATTTCTGTGGATACAAAATGGGGTGCACCAGTATTTAAGTCGTCTGAGCAGTCTGAAATGTATATCATGGATGGGAATCCATTAATTGAAGAAGGTGGTGAAAGGGCTAATCGAAGCGTTTCAGCTAGAAAAGTTACTGGAACTACTTATTTTTTCACCAAGAGAGCAACCACTTTCAATAAAGTTGTACGAAAAGGGACGGATCCGACAAATTATTATTGGGAAGTCACTAATGCAGAGGGTGTTAAATTCATCTATGGCAAGTATAGCCAGAGCTACACTTTCGACAAGGGCGAGGGTAGCAGGCCTCTTAAAAACCATGAGCCTTTATTAAGAGATGCTGACAGTAACATTGTAAAATGGGGTTTAACAGAAGTTTTAGATGTTGATGGAAATAATGTTGTTTACTCCTATTCAAAACAATATATCATCAACCCAAATACAGTACAAACACCTGCTTTATTAGCCTATAGCTGGTACCCTAATAGTATTTTTTATACGGGTTCGGGTAATCGCCTAGGCCATTATATGATAGATTTTGAAGCCGATATTGAAAGAGTTGATGCTAGACTAAGTGGCAGATATGGCATTAAGGTCTTGGATCATAAACTTCTTAAGAATGTTAAGGTTAGATTTAAAGAAGAAGGATCTGCCACCTATAGCACTATTTTAAAGTCCTATGGCCTGACACATACAAATGAACAAGAGGGGAATTTATGGCAATGGAAGTCAATGCTGTTAGAGTTGAAAGAATTTAGGGGTACTAATTTGCAGCTCTTTACAACCCATGAAATGGAATACTACCCTTCAGATGTGACTTTTACTGCTCCAACAGAAAAAACAGAGATTGAAGTTAATTCATTGAACAATAGTTTCTTAGGTTCTGTGGCATTAGATGCAGTTGCAAGAATGCCCACTACCGCGTCCCTTGGAAGGATTTTCGCACCATCTCCTTTAGGCTCGAAAAATACTTCTACACATTCTTTCCATGCAAATCCTGGAATTGGCATTGTGCCAGGTGTATATGTAACTCCGGACAAGAATTTTACTTTTAGTGTAAAAGTAGGCGGCTCAAATAGCACAACTAACGTTCAAACTTCTTGGCAAGATGTAGATGCTGATGGATTACCTGATTTAATTACGAAAGAAAGAAGGCAAGGCAAGGATAAACTTTACTATCAACCCTTGCGGTCAAATTCAAATATGTATTTCTTAGGTAGTAGAAGAACTATCAATACATCCGAAATATCAAGTACTCACAGGGCTGATTTCAACATTGGCTTTGAATCCTTAGTGAACTTATACGCCTTTCAAGCTTCTTACGGATTAAATTGGAATGATCATAGTACTTATACTGATAGTTACTTGATAGATTACAATGCTGATGGAGTATTGGATTTAGTAAAAAAGAGCATAGGAAATAAGACTTTCGTTCATTTTGGATCATTAGATGAACTTGGTAATTTGAGTTTCGAAATCGGTAGTGGAAATAGTTTGAGTCCTACTTTACAAGTTGGTCCTAGGCCGCTTATCACTGATGATCCAGTAGATGCCAAAATGGGCTCTGAAATAGTTCGAATTTGGGAGGCACCAGAAAGTGGAATTATAGACATAACAGGACAAGCGAATCTTACAAATGATGCTGACGGTGAGGTTGAGATAGCAATTCAATATAACAATACCTATCTAACTGGTGGATTCTCGACTATAAATTCAACCAACCCAACATCAGCAAGCTACCCCAATCTTGCAGTTACTAAAGGAGATAAAATTATGTTTCGTGTTCGGTCAGGCCTAGATAGTTATGAAGACTTAATTGAATGGGATCCTAGGATTTTTTACACTTCTAGCGCCAATTTAATTGAACAATTAGATGGCGCAGGTAATGAATTGCTTAATACATCGGCATCAGATGGGTTTCTTCTTTCAGGTGGCGAGGCTATAGTTGTAAAAGGCGACAATAGTGTAAAAATTGATTGGCCTTCAATTGCACTAGATGGGTTTAGTGATGATATTCAGTTTAGAATCAGAATTGAAGCTTACGATCGGCTTAACACAAGCGATACAACAGCAATTTTTCGAGAAACTTATGTCAACTCGGTAAATACTCTACAAGGGTCTAAAGTGATTTCAGCTAGTCCATCCGATTTTAGCGGGTTAAATCTTAATTCGAATATCTTAAACCAATTAGGGCAACAATTTGTACCTTTTGAGTTCTTAGATTCTTATGATGAAACTCAACTTCAGGGCATAACTATTAATTTACGTTTTGGCATTTTTTCAACATCCAACGTAAAATGGAATGATGTAAATTTGGATTGGAGGCCAGAAGTAACAATAACTAGTGAAGGCTGCGGCTTAGGAGAAAGTCAAGTTTTTTACCCAACAATTAATTACCAGACCTACAATCATTTTGTTGAAACAATGGAGCCCGAAAGCTTCAATGGATTTGCAGGATTACATCGAGTTTGGCCTACTTTTCCGTCTCAGGGTATTATTGCAAGTGCTTTTTCTAACATTGGCAATCAAAGCCTTTCAGCCTTTCTCACAGTAAAATCAAATGAAACTTTGGTTACTAAAGCCAAAGTAGTGTTTAAACAAAATGGGCTTGTTGATGTCTTCAGCACAAATAGCGGGGGAGAAAGCATAAATCAAATTTTTTCTTCAACTGCCTTACAAGATTATTTTTCTTTTTTGCCTGAAGAACTTTTAAACACCGAAGAAGTTTATCTCGAGTGGTTTAGTAGTTCGGAAATTCTTGTTCCACTTTTGCAAGCAACAAGGCTAAATTTAATTAGTATTGCTTCTGGCTCTGTTGTGAAAGGGAATTTAAATGATCAGATTTTTAACCGAAAGAAGAGTCTTCTAAATGATCATTGGTTGCACTGGGGAAGGTTTATGTGGAACGACCTGGACATGCAAACCAACAATCCAATAGACCCGCTTGATCTTAAATTACAAACAGAGTCTATTGCCTTAGCAAATGATTTAAGTGAATTAGAAGATCCCACTGAATCGAGCGACATTTCAAGTTTATTTAATACTCAAAATGAGCCTGAAATTAAATTCTTACCCCTTATTGCAGTCAGAGGAGAGCTTTCCACTTCAATTCGAAACTACATCAAAACAAATGTCAATGTCACATCTAATGGCGCTAAGTCATTAGACAGATTTTCTGCATTAAATTCGCACTCAGCTGAATACAGAGTTACAGGAATCGTGGCCCCTTGGCATTTAGTTGAGCCAGATCTCGAAATCACCCCGAGTTCAAATAGTCCAATTCTGCCTGATATGGTTCCAGCAATGAGAAATAAAACCACCTCATACACTCTTGCAGATAATTTCTACGCTGGAGTAAATGGCCTAGGTGAAAACGGCAATTTCGGGGTCTCGCGTCATATAGATGACGCGGGCTTTTTCAATACTTCCGAAACCTTTATGAAAGACTTTAATGGTGATGGACATCCTGATATTTGGCAGAGCGACGATGTTGCAATCGTCTTTTCTGATTCTCGAGGAGGCTATCAAAATGGATTAGTGCCAATTTCTCAAGGACCTAAAACTGATAGTAGAAATTTATTTTCGGCCTCGGTTGGTCTAGGGGCAACAATAAATATGCACCCTACAGTTATCAATTTTGATGATGAGCAAGATTCATCCCCTCTAATTAATGGCCAAATCAATAAAGGTATGAGCATTTCGAAGTCGATTGGTCAAACCACCGTTGATATGCAATGGGTTGACATCAATGGTGATGGGCTTCCTGACCGTATCGTTGAAAACACAAATTACTCAAATGGGAATATTTTAGTTCGATATAATATTGGCACATCACTCGCTGCGGGAGAAGCTCTTATCCAAACCTATAGGAATACACTGGAACAAAATGCAAGTACAAGTTTAAGTTTCCCAACCAATTTTAAGGCTAATAAGCTCACTAACGTAACGGTTAATGCTTTAGACAGTGAAAAAACTACTGAACTGCCGATGGATGGAAGCTTCAATTTCGGCGTAGGTATTAATCGAACTAGCTCCCATGCTGAGTCTTTTTTTATAGATATAAATGGAGATGGCTTGGTTGATAGGGTTATTGAGAAAAATTTAGTTAAGGGGTATGACATTTTTCTAAATAAGGGGTTAGAGTTTTCCAATGACCCTATTACTCTTTCTGTCGTTCCTGACTATTTTAATAGTACCAACTCGGTTGCATTAAATATCGGTGGAGCGGCAACTGTAGGCATTCCGCTAGCAACAATTTTATTGACGACTTTAAAGGGAACAATAGGTGGAGGTTATACTTACGCCTACTCGTCAGATCTTTCAAGCAGTTCATTTTCAGATGTTAATGGCGATGGTTATATTGACTTTTTAAAGACGGACTTTAATGAGGATTTAGAAGTGTACATTAATAAAAACGGAAAATCCCTCAAATTAAAAAAAATAATCAATCCTTTAGGAGGTGCTTTTGCGATAGATTACGATTTCATAGGCCATAAAAATGGTTATTACGCAGCTGAAGTTAAAGCGCCTGCAGGTTTTGGCATGGATAGCGAAGAAGTTCTTTGGGATATGCCACAGAGTAAATGGGTAATGTCTAAATTAGAAATTTTCGATGGCTATGATCTAGTTGAAAACGGCAATGATCTCGATGGTAATGATTGCCAAAAATATACCTATCATTACGATGCAGGCATATACAGTAGAAGAGAGAGAGAGTTTTTAGGGTTTACTAGAACCGAAAAGCGAACTGAGGCTCTTAGAATACCTTTTAAAGATATTAACTCATTAAAAGATATAAGAGACCCTAGTTTTGATCCAAACTGCTACTATCTTGATAATAACGAAACATATGCCGAAAGGTATTACTCTGAATTAGCTTTCTACGAAAGCTTATATGAAAGGGATTTTAATAGTAGGAAGATTTTTGAATATAAAAACGGTGTTCTCCTAGAGAAAGCTAAGACATTGAACTATTCCGTTCATCAAAGCTGGAAACTAGATATTGGTTCATCATGCTCAAGCACTCTTCATCCCATAACACAAATTGATAGGTCAACTCACTTAATACATCGTGAAGAACTCAGATACAACTATTATTCTGTAAGTCAAAGTGCTTCCACAGCCGGCGAAATTGAGCGTGACGTTAATGACGACTTACTTCTGGTAGACTTTTCAAATATCAGTGAACTAGCATCCGTTTTCCCAGCGGTCAAAAAATCTTTAAATTACTTTTATCCAGAAATTGATACCTCCGAGGCGTTTCACAATACTTCACAGAATCCTCAGGCTGGATTGTTTCTTCAAGCTAAGGTAAATAGTATCACTAAATACGATAGATATTTCAATATTCTGCAGTCCACAATTGGGGCTGCTAACACTGACAATCAGTTTGTCTTGAGTTTAAAGAAAACCGTCAACTATAATAAGGTTGTCGAGTTTCCATCAACAGTTAATGTGAAATTTTCTGGCGCTCCACTGCAGTTTTTAATTACAAACCCCCATGGATCTTCCACATTAATACCAGGAATAAAAAATGATTTTGAAGTTTATGAACTCGATGGTCCTCCCGGGTTTGATAACGATACTTTATTTTTACCACTAAGCCTTCTTGAAACTTCAGATTGTGGCATCAGTCCTGAACTAGATGAGCTTGGGGTTGATGTACCAATTACCTTTAGAAAGGTCGATAGGAAAGAAATTAAAATTTATGAGGCAAATCTTAGTAAGCCAGTAGATGTCGATCTTATAGCCGATATGAATTATCACGCACCCGTCATAGCTAGTGGTAAGACGGCTGTTTTGTCTGATCATGAAATTAGAATGAATAGTAGTACCAACCCACCTGTTCGTAAAACTACGTCAACCATTACTCCTAAGGGGCACTTAAAAAACATAGTGAACCATCTAGTTAGTTCATCATTGACTGCTACAACGTCCTTGCTTTACAATATATACGGCCAAGTCGTAAAGGTTACAGGACCGTCAAATTATTGGAATCAGAGAATGGAAATTGATTATAACTATGATTCATATTTGAACCAGAATATTATTAACATCAGTAATTCCTACGGAGAAAGTATTTGTAACATTTATAGCGAAGAAGGCAATAATTTACTACTTCAAACTTCTGACATTAACAATCATATTGTCCGTTATAAGTATGATGAGTTTAATAGGCTAAAAGTTGTATATGGGCCAAGGGAAATTTATACAGCTAATGCAAAACCAGCAATAATTTTCGAGTACTATAATCTTGGTATCGATCTTGGCCAAAGCTCCGCTTTAGAAAGAAAAGTTCCAGTTGCATTTACCTATCATAATATAAACGCAAGCAGATCAGCACCTCCACCAGTAGCTGCATTAGATTGTAACGTCCTTTATGATCTAACTGGCAGATCTGAAAATCCAAGCTCATTAACATCTCCTTTAAGAACAGCCACTTTTATAGATGGAAGTGGCGAAGTTATTCAAGTTAAAAAAGATGTTTCTTGGTCTAATGCGGCTTCCTATGCTTCAAATATTGAAGTTAGCGGAATCGTAACGAAAAATCTTTACGGTTGGAAAACCTTGAATCGATTAAGCTTCTTGGATTTGGCAGCCGGTGAAACTACTCCTGTCTCATTTGGAGAGTTAATTATTGAAGATTCGCAAAAGTCAGCTTCCACTAAATTTGATTATCTCGGACGGGCCTCAGCCGTTAAGCTTCCTTCTGAAGGAAGCAGTGTGCCTCAAGTTTTAACAGAGTTTAAATACAAGTGGAATGGGTCTACTACCTCTCCATTGTTTTACTCTGAAACTTTAGCTCCTAACGATTTAGATGCTAGAAGTTACTCAGATGCATTTGGGAGGCAAATTGAGGCGTGGCAGGGGAATGATAATTCAGGTTGGGAAATAACTAAATTCAGTTACGACAAACTAGGTCAATTATTAGAATATGTATCTCCCGCAGCGGCGCTAACTATCCCAACGCCAGCTTCAGATATTACCAGCTACACCTACGATGAATTTGGTAGAGTACTAACCGAAACACATACAGATAGAGGGTTGACCACTAACACTTATGATCTCTCCGGTAACTTACTAAAGGTTACAAATAATGCTTCTGAGGATATAGATATGACCTATGATTACAATAGACTCACTCTTAAAGAGTTCTCTAACACTGGAGGCGTCAATAACGTCAGCTTTACTTATGGGAGTTTGGGAGATGGTAAAAATGGAGCCGGACGCGTTGTTCAAATTCAACAGGGCTCCAATTTTATTATCCAAGACTATAAATACGATTTTCTAGGAAACTTAATTGAGGAAAAGAAAAATATAAGGATACCTCAAGCTGGTCCGCAGGAATTCACCACAAACTTTAACTACGATTCTTGGGGAAGAATTTTAGACATGACTTATCCAGACGATGAGGTAGTGACGTATGGTTATAACTTAACTGGTGATTTAAATTCAATGCAAGGAGAAAGGGCAGGCTATAGTCCACATGATATTTTAAATTCAGCTCTGTACGATGGTTTTGGAAATATGAAATCTTATGAATTCGGTAATAGGGCGGAAACAAATTTATCGTACAACAACAATACCAGAAGACTAACAAATAGTGATGTAAATCTCACTTTTGGTGGCACTACTCAAACTTTATTAGCTAAATCTTTCCAATATGATGGTAATGGAAATATTACTGAGGTTTCGAATACGGCTGTTCCAATTGTCATAAGTAATAGTGCTCCGATAGGTGGATCGTATAAACTAGATGGAATAGCCTACAATAATTTAAATCAACTTGAGAATGCTAGGCTACGGTATAGTCGCAATAGTTCTGGTTTAGCAAACCCTGATATTGACCAAACTATTGTCACAAACTTCAACACAGCTGGGCGATTAGCATCGAAGACTACTACAGATAATGCCACAGGCGTTAATGGTACCGTTCTAAGCGACTTGAACTATACGTATGGGAATTCCGCCAAAAAACATCAACTCACATCAATATCTGATCAAGGTTCAGTCAACAGCATCAAGAATTATTCTTATAATTACAATGCCATGGGGTCGATTATTGAGGAAACCTACACCGAAATCAACTCTGGGAATACAACTGTAAATCAAAAAACCAGCTATTGCTGGACTGAAGATCAAAAACTGAATGGTGTCTTAATTGAGGATTTAAAGACTGGATTTACTACTGCTCATCATTATCTATATGACCACACAGGCAATAGAGTTATGAAATCTAATATATACTCAGGCTTGGTTAACGTAAATAGTAACTCTACTGTTGCTATTCCTATGGATCCTTCGACGGTATATGTAAGTCCATACTATATTGCATTACATTATTTAGAAACGGTACTGGCTAGCAAGCACTATTACATGGGCACTCAGAGAATTGCTACAAATCTAATTAGTTATCCTTTTGACCATGAAAACCCCGCCTTAGAGCCAATACCAGCAACTGAAGGTGAAGTTGGATACACCAATCAAAATGCAGGTGCTCCACAGGACCTAATGGCTACTTTACGCTGTTTATATGACGATCAAGCGCTTACGTTCACTACAGATTTCCTATACTTGCAAAGTATCGGACAATCACCAGAGTTTTTAGAGCGTTGCCCTGACTTTGATGATAGTCAAGACCTTTGTCTTTGCGAGCAAAGTGTTTATTTTGCTGGATTAAATGGAGCAAACTGCAATAATGTCGAAATTCTTTACTTTTATCACCCCGATTACCTCGGCTCGGTAGAATTTATAACGGACATGCGCGGCGAACCCTATCAATTTTTCTTAAATACGCCATGGGGCGAAAATTTGGAAAACCAGTATGCTAAAAGCTATACCAGCTTTAGTAGTAGGTTTAGGTTTAACGGTAAGGAATGGGATGAAGAAACGGGACTGTTCTACTACGGGGCTAGGTATTATGATCCGAAGGTGAGCGTGTGGCTGAGTGTGGATGCGATGGCCTCAAAAGGGCCGAATATTACACCGTATGCCTTTAGTCATAATAATCCGGTTATGTTGGTTGACCCGGATGGGAATTGGCCGAACCCTGTTTTTTGGGCTATGATGAAAGTGAAATACGAAATTTGGAAAAACAATCTTGCTGGCGCAACCAAAAGGCTTGCGACAGGCAATTCTGGACATATCCCGTCTAGTGCGCCTGTGCCACAAAGTGTAAGAAACCAAGTTAAACAACAAGCTACGAGGCAGGATGCTACAACTGTTGTGCAAGGCGCAATTGACGTTGTTGAAGGAGCTGGTACAGCTGTCGGAATGATTCCTGGAGTTGAAACTGTTGCAGATGGTGTTGGTTTACTTTACAACATTGTAAAAGGAGATGCTGAGGGAGTTGCTACTTATTCACTAGCACTGGCTGTGCCAGGTGTAAGTGCGAATATGATAAAGTTAGGTAAGGGTGGTTATAAAGTAGCTACTATGCTCTTAAAAAACAGTACAGATGGAATGTTACCGGTGCCAATGGTCAATGGAAAATTGCAAGATGGGTTTACAAAAATGAAAGGAAATCAGGGCTTTAGGCATGATGATACAGGTGCCATTTACAAAAAGTCAAATACAACGCATGGTAGTCAAACAGGCACACAATGGAAAGCGTACCCAAAAGGAACAACTGATTTTTCCAAAAACTCAGGGAATAGGGTTACAATAGATGGTGATGGAACTTTAATAGGAAATTGAAATGTATTTTGAAGATATATTAAAAATAGCTTTTAAATATTGGCAAAGTCCTATTGATGTGAATGAAACTGGTGTTTATTATATGCAAAACATAGATGATGTTTGGAAGAATGAAGATGAAAAACACAAGTATTGGGTTGAATTATTGAATTGGTCGATAGGCGTAGTAATAGGCGCTGTTTCATCTGATTTAAAACGACAAGGAGTTCACACAATTACAATAAGAGATTTATCTGCGGTAGATGTTGAAAAAAGATTCAAAGAAGTTGATTTAAAAGAAGAATCGTGGTCGGAAGAGCGAAAGCAATATAAAGGTTTTCGTGATAGACCGGGTGAAAATCAAAGAATAACAGAAGATTACTTAGCGAGTATTTAATTTGACTCTAACTCGTTGGAGTTTGCAACTTCAACGAAAGAATAAAGAATAGAAAAGACAAACCTCTACAGATATGCGGGGCTTTTGTTGTTTTAAGAAGCGTAAGCCTGTTTGGCCTTAAAGTTCTGCAAGAGGTTGTCAAACATGTGCGTTCCTTAAGCCTCATAAGTATGAGGCGTCTTTAGAGCAGTCGGCATCTTTCAGGCTCTATATGCCTTTTCATCAACATTGGCACAAAACCGATTAGTGGACTACATCTAATGCTTTAGACTTAGGTTAGCTGCATCATCAGTATTTACTGTGGACACCTTTATTAATAACTCAAAGAAACTTTAATCAAAGGACTGCCAATGCCATCATTTTCTAAATACAAAATCAAAGAGGAGTTTATCCAAGCTGTAAATAAGGGCATGCCAGAGCTATTTCTGCCTTATATTTTGAACCCTGAAGTAAGCTTTGGTGATCTTAAGCCCAGTGTTGGCTATGAGTATTTTCGTGACTTCCTTAGCTCTTTAAAAGAAGAATCTCCTGAGAGGTGGTATTGCCATATAAAAGATATTAGTGAAACCAAGCAGGAATTATCCTTTTACGATCAGAAGCATAAGCAACCACGTTTAACCGTGTATTTGAAATTTGGAGATAAGCTGGTTTTTGATATTATGCCTTTTTAAAGAATCTAATAGATTTGAAATTTCTCCTTTGATTAATCGAAGGACGTCACCACTTAGTGAAATAGGCTTCTTTTAGAAGATATATGATGCACCCAAATGAAAGAAAAGTTTCAGTAATGTTTCAGTAAAAACCAAAAAACCCTTGCTAATCTATTGACTAACAAGGGTTTTGATGTTGTGATTGTGCCCCAGGCGGGACTTGAACCCGCACGACCGCAATGGTCACGGGATTTTAAGTCCTGAGCACCTATTTCATCATTAGTTATCATCATTATTTAACCCTTCTCATATTCAGTCATTTAACACTGATCAAACTGCAAAAGTTTACTCACAAATCATCATGATTTATCATTATTTCTCAACTTTGTGTGCAAATTGTGTGCAAATTTTCACACCTCAAAACCCTATAAATGCTACGATTCTCTGTTTCAGTGGTGCTAGATACTAGGCGAAAAAAGACAACCAGCAATGATTACCCATTGAAGTTACGTGTAACCCACCAACGCAAACATCACTATTACACTCTAAATGAGTCCCTGGACAAAGAAGAATGGAAAAAAATAAATGCGCCTAATGCCAGAGGTTCTCACCGTACCGCACGACTCAAACTTGACGAACTGGAGGTAAAAGCCCGTCAAGCTCTTGATCAGATGCACAGCTTTTCCCCAGAAAGGTTAGGCGAGCAACTTTTTGGCGAAACTAATACCAACCATGATCTTCTAAGTTTATTCGAACTGTATATTAACAATTTGAAAAAAGAATCTAGGTTTAGCACCGCTGTAACATTTGAATCAACTCTCAGTATAATTAAGACCTACAAATTTGACCGTAGAAAAAGTCAAATCCCCCTTCAAATTGTTGACGAAATCTGGCTCGACGATCTTGAAAAGATTTTATTGAAAGAAGGTCGTAGTCCTTCTACGGTTGGTAAGCACATGCGCAATATTAGAGCAATCATCAACTTGGCGATTGATCGCGGCTTATACGAAAAAGCCAATTACCCTTTTGGAAAGAGGCGATACCAGATTGCAGCTACTGCTAACAATAAACGAGCGTTAAATCAAGAACAAGTAAGAGCATTAGCAAATTATGAAGCGATTGCACCGCAAGAAAAAAGAGCCCGCGACCTTTGGCTTTTCAGCTATTTAACATCCGGCATTAACATGATGGACATGGCCCATCTTAGATACAAAAACCTAGAAGAAGATAAACTCACCTTCTACCGCAGGAAAACTGAAAAAAGTATGAAGTCTAATTTGAGCTCGATCGAACTTATGCTTCATCCAATTGCATTGAAAATCATTAAAGAGTATGGTAATCCGAATCGAAGCAAAAACAGTTTGATATTCGATTTGATATCAGAAGGCAAAGATGAAGAAGCACAATTAGCCGAGCAGAAAAAGTCAGTTGCTCAGATCAACAAATATTTAAAACGAATCGGAGAGAAATTAAATTTCCCTTTCAAACTAACCACATATGTAGCCAGGCATAGTTACGCCACCATCTCTATGCGAAATGAAGTTCCTGTCCAACATATTAGCGAGAGCTTGGGACATTCTTCCTTGAAAGTTACAAGCTCCTATCTGGGTAGCTTCGAAGAAAACGTAAAAAGAGATTGGACAAATAAACTGTTGTAATTAAGATGGCAAAAAAGAAAGAAAACCTTGACGACAAAATTGAAATTATAAAAATTGAAAATTATCTGAAAGCAATAACTGATGATGACCTACTTTTTATTGCTAAGCCGTTTAATTGGGACAAAGTTAAACAGCACACGATCTATAGATTTGGGAGGGGAGATCTTTCAGTTGAGATCATTAATGAACTAATTCATGAAATTTATAGGGTTCAAAAAGAAGATTTTCTTGGTAAAAGTGATAAATACTTGGACTTCTTGGCAGTGAAAAAAAATGAGATGATCAACCACGGATTTGGAGATAACTTAGTAGGCTATGCAAAAGCTGACATGACGGGCAAAAAGGTACTTAATTTATTAGCAAAGACACCCTACTATCCAACTCATTTGGACGAACATACTAAGAAGGTCACAATTGATCCACCTATATACCTTTCGAAATCAGAAGTTCTTAAATATAAATCCTTATTCATCAAAAGTTCTATTGATCTTATTTTAAATGATCTTCTGAAATTCCTGAAAGACATTATCGAAGTCCCCACTCTTACTGAACACCAATTGATAAAGTTAGATGAAAGACCGACGCTCAAAATTAAACAGGGCCATAGAAAACTATTGATACATTTATCAGAACTATTGATGGAAAAAGGAATAATTGAATTCCCCGAAGACTATCAACACACTCATTTCTTAAGACTCTTCTCGCCAAATCATAAATATAACTGGTTAGGGAAATTTAAATGGATGGAAATAGCCAAATCTGGACGAGCGAATAAGCGATCACTTTGTCAGCTGTTTTTTGCACTAAACAAATTGAAGATTATAGAACCTTTTTCTAGTCAGGAACTAATTCAAGTTCTAGAAAAAAACTTTTGTGAACCAAATGGCGATTCACTTAAAAGTCTTCCACCAATCGTATCTGCTGCGAGAAAGATGTTTTCAGAACCTGCTTCGAGCACTGAGAATCCTAAATATCCACACTTTATAAAGGCTATAAGTGTCAAAGAAGTTCTTGTTTCAATCGAAAAGAAACGAAACAAAGAATTTGGAAATCTCATGAAATCTGAAGAAGATTTATTCATATAGCTTAACTAGCTTAACCTTTTAACTTTTTTTAACGCCGCATTATATTGAATTTCAATGTTTTGCGGCGTTTCCTTTTTTTTCATGTTGTCCATTTCTTTCGCCTAAAAGTTATTTGCTGCCGATAAAAAACAAGATTTAAATGAAACAATATTATTCGATTTCGGAATGCGCCAAAATGATTGGCGTGTCGAATCCAACAATTTATAGGTGGGTCGCGGAAAGGCGCATCACCTATTATAAGCCGACTAACGGCAGACTGTACTTCAAATTAAAGGATATAGAGTCCTTCATTGAAGCTGGTAAACAAGACGTGGTTCAAACCACCAGTATTAACTTAAACTTTAAAAAATGAAAACAAAAAAACAAGGTTCAATGATTAATGAACCAGAAATTTCAATGAATTTGAATCATCTTCCATATGATGAAGAAAAAGAGATCAGACTATGGGATCAGCGAGGAACGGAAGCCTTAGAATATAACATAAAGCTTATTCAAGATACCCTATGCGTCGCCAATGCAACAACCGCTGAAATTTTCCACACTTCAAAAAAAAGTATCTATGGTGAATTCCCAATGATCAATATAAACATAAGTCAGCTTAAAAGCGGCTTGAAAGACACAAGAAGTGGCCAACAATTAATAGCTAAATTCCAAGTGACGGATATAGATTTTTCTGTATGCGATTATAACTTCTTGGTGAAAAAAAATACCGTCTATCTCTTTGGGAGATTTATACATGGTATTGAAACCCCACAATCGGTTTTAAACTCCTTGCTAGATCCTGGCTTTTATATCCTCCCTATGGAAATGTATGATTCTGTATTAGAAATCTTAACCAAAAACTATTATGAACACATCTAAAAACCCGATAGAGAATTATATTGAAAACTTCAAGGAGGAGAGCAAGAGCGATCTCCTCCTCCTTGGAACACTTGCCGCTGCAACTGTGTATTTTCCCAAAACAGTTTTCACATATAACAATCGTCTTGAAAGTCTTTCGTATATGATAATATATCTTGCTCCACCAGCAAGTGGTAAAGGTATCTTATCAAATGTTCGAGATATAATTAATCCATTAATCAAGCATCTTGTAGGGGATGAAGTTTATGTTTCAGCAGACTCCACTGATGCCAGTTTTCTTGAATCACTGAACCAGAGTAAAAGTATGCCACTGCTTATGATTGATTCAGAAATAAAAATATTGCTTACCAGCAAAAAAGGGGAGCATGGTAAAAAACTCCGAACAAACATGATGAAGGCTTTTTCCTTTGAGGAGATTAGTACTGAAAGAAGGGGAACAAAGACAAGTGACAGACGTAAGTACCACATTTCAGAACCAAGGTTATCAGTTGTATTGACAGGCACCACAGATGACTACGGTCCTTTATTTGGCCATGACAGAGATGGTTTCATTTCAAGGCTACATTTAATTTTTCGCGACGACTTTACTGAATGGAAAAGCCCTAAACCGACAATTAATCCTGCAAATCTGAAAGACGAAAGCTTCAATTTCGGAGAGAAACTTTTAGAGGCACGAAAGCATTTGTCTAAACTTGAGAAACCGTTTGAAATAACCTTTAAAGATAATCATTGGGAAAGATTAGACCAGTTTGGAAGTAAGCCCCAGTCATTTGGCCTTGATCATGAAAACAACTTTGTTAGAGAGTCAATCTTCAGAGCAGGCACCCGAATCTTCAAAGTGGCCGCCATTTTGACCCTTATTAGGAATGCGGAAACACTAACTGGACAAACAATTGAATGCAACGATCACGACTTTAACCTGGCTTTCAATCTGGTCGTTAACGATTTGAGAAAAATTGCTCCGCGGCTGGCTCTCGGTAACAATAACCTTTACAAGCAAGACAAAAACTCTGAAACCATTTGCATTGACATACTTAGTAAAATTGGAAAAGAGTTTGAAACTCAGGAGTTCATTAAAGCAGTTCAAGTTGCAGGACTATCTGATAGCACTGCCAAAAGGTTTTTAAAGAAGTTCAGTGAAGAAGGGAATCTCCTGGACAAACGTGGGCAAGGTAAATACAGGAATAAAATACGTAATACTGTCCGAGACGAATCTGAGAAAACTGAAGTTTCCCGACCGATGCCCCAAAAACCTGGTTAATGAACTTGGGTCATTGGGTCATTGGGTCATTGGGTCATTGGGTCATTATACATATCTGTCAAGAACTAGATCTTTTTATAGTGTATTATTTTCATCATTCTTTTGTAACAAAAAACATAAACACTATCAATAAAAAAATCATAAGGCATTTATAATGCTATGACCTTTTGACCTTTTGACCTTTTGACCCAAATTCTTTCAAAATGATGTGAGAGGCCTGTGTGCAAGACTATTGCCTTAGCAGAATAATCGAGTGCTACAATGAATGGCTCTCTCACCTTCTTGATCACTTTTATGCATAGATAGCTAAAACGGATTTTCTGACCAGGAAACAGAAGATATAAAGCATTCATCAAATACCTTGAATCCCTTCCTACTGTGAAGTACGGGAGCAAAGAAATCAACCGCGTTCTGAGAAGAACGTATGATTAAATGTGCGATATTCGCAAAATCAATTTTTTTTACAAACCTTTTAAATCATTCAAAATGAAGAAATTAATTCTTTTTACTCTGCTGTTAATGTTCAGTATCAGCACGCTTTCTTTTGCCCAGGATACACCAACGCCTGCAAAAGAGCGAAATTGGATCGTTGGTGTGGGCACAGGGCTTGGTAGGCCTGACGATTATAACTCGAATATTTGGTCCACGCTAAATTATAATGCCACAGTAGGATACAAAAGCTTCACGGCTTCATATTACAGGATACCAGCTTTATATGACTTTGATGAAATGCTAAACTATCTAACAGTTGGTTATCAGCATGTATTTTCAAAAAAATCAAATGCTGAAGTGAAGCCTGTTGTTGGATTGGAATATGGTTTCACATCTTATGTTGTCAATACGGGAGTCCAATACAAAAGACATCAATTTTTAATAGCAATTGGCACTTATAGTGATTATACACTTAATGATATACCAACTTTCCTCCCCGCATTAATCCGCAGGCATTCAAGCACTTACACGACCATCAAGTATCAATTCTTGTTTTAAATTTCTCAGAACATATCATTTTTTACAGAGAGGGGCATTAGTGCTCCTCTTTTCATTTAAAAAAAACAAACATGAATACTCCATCTTTTCACAGCGTTACGCTAAAATTTGATTTTGAAAAAATGCAATCGTTCGATGCTCCGATTACCGTGACAAAAGCCTTCGATGATTTTCTGACACGTCCTTTTGCCATTGACGTTGAAGACACCAGCTATTTTTATGCAAACGCTGATGAACGCGACGAAGATTTTGAGAATCTGAAGTCAGTTTTTCCACAATTTTCATTTGTTGATAGCGACGATAACTATTTAGCTGAAAATATAGCTGAAGCAAAAATCAATCATGATAAAGCCGTAGAAGTTTATAGCAAGTACGTTGGAAAAGCTGAAACAGACCAAGAACGGCTAAGGAGAATAAATGCCTTTAGAGGTGCATAGCGATTGAATCAAATGAGCATTAAAAACGAAGAAAAGACTCTTGACAAGTATTTGAATCCTGAGCAAAAAGCAATTCTGATCAAGCATGATTTGCTGCACTTAGTTGCTCAGGCCATGAAAGCTTATAAAGACACCAATAAACTTAAAGTTGATCTTTTCATTCAGAAACTTCAATCTGAAAATGATGCAAGATATCTGACGATAAAAAGTAATGAACACAGCTCTGGTCATAGAAGAGTTTTAATTCATAAGCACAATTACACAGGTGAAATCATTCAGCAATTGAAAAATCTTAAAGCAGACAATCAAAGACGATAAGCAGTCTGCAGTCGGAGTATGATGCCGGCTATAACTCCACAAATTTATCTTATCGATATAGGAGCAAAAGGTCATCTCTGGGAAATTGCGAAACTGTAAACGCAGGGTGATGAGTAATTGCGAAAGCATCAGAATCCCAAATCTCTCATATTTTAAGAGCCCACATTCGTCATCTTTTTCGCTGGCTAAACTTTAGCATTTCATACTTATCGGGTGCTTGCATTGTTTGATCAGAAAGCAATGCTAAATCTCTCAAATAGGTTTCGGTGGTAAATACATTAGAATGATCAAGCAAGCGTTGCAATGCACCTATATCTTGATGTATTTTGTAAAAAGCTATTGCTCCTGTGTGCCTAAAAGAGTAGAGTGTTTGACCAGGCTTCAGGATTTGAACATGATCCCTGGATGAAGCTGAGCTATACTCCTCATCCAATTTCGCCATCCAACGCCATTGGTTATTAAAGTAATACTGTCCAAAAGGCTCCGTTTTTTTAGACCATATATTCTCATGATCCTCTAAATCCAAAAGACCTCTCTCAATCAACATACTCCTCGTCTCTTCATCAACGGCGACCACTCTCCTTCGAGAATTCTTGGTCCGTTTACCATCCAAGATTATTTGCTTTAAATCTGGAGAAAAATCACACTTTTTCAAAAGTCTGATTTCCTGATGCGGACGAAGAAATGAGCTATAAACCAAATTCGCACAAATTCTCAACTCTTGAAAACGACCGGTTTTATCGATGAATTTCAACAGCTCAATCATCTGATCAAACTGAAAAGGCACGTGCTTGACATACTCGACTGCTTTAAATTTAATCTGCTTAAACGGATTATATTCGAGCCATTCTCTGTCTACTCCGAACTGAAACAAAGCTGATATATTTCGTTTGATATTATTATAATAAGTTTTGGAGCTGGTAAATCCATCCAGATAAAAATGTGCATCCGATTTCCGAAAGCAAGATGGTCTTCTGTTGTACTTTTTTATCCTTTTTAAGTATTCCAAAAAGCTCTTTGATACTATTCTTAAATCTCGCAGGTAACTCTCTGAAAGTGTTTGATCCGAACTCTTTGATTCAACTATCATTTCTATGGTCTTCCCAAGTGATAGCCTAGGTTTTGATGTTTTCGTCTGCTCCATATTTTGCTTACCCATGATTTAATTTTTAATATTCACAAGTAGCAGAAAAAATTTAAAGTGGTATTCTTCCAAGACTTCTACAAAAGCCCATGAAGTAAGACAGCTTACCACTGACAGTTCTACAAAAAACCCTTTATGCAATAGAGCTTATTCTGAGACTTCTACATCCTCTCTTACAGAGGTTGTAGACCTTGAGTATTTTGCTAAAAAAATCACTTTTCAACAGACTTGTTAATAACTGGTTTCAAGAAATGAAGTATGTGTCACCCCCTTGAGAGTACCTTCTAAACACCCCCGGGGGCTAATATGCGATGCCTCTACCCCCCCCATTGCTTTTTATAGCATTCCTAAACTACGTATCCATTTATAGTTTTTTTTTCTTTGAGCTAGACCCTCAAGTACTGCGATACCTTTTTATAGACCAAGACCATGAGACTACTTCACCATTTGGAATCCACTATTAATTTCAAATGTTACGATTATGTATTTACGTAAAGCAAGTCGTGGTCACACCAAAATTAAGTGTGCCCTGCAAGGTCCAAGTGGATCTGGAAAAACCTATTCCGCTCTTCTTATGGCAAGAGGGCTCTGTAAAGATTGGTCAGAGATCGCTGTTATTGACACAGAAAACAACTCTGCCGATCTCTATTCCCATCTAGGAGGTTACAATGTTTTGGAGTTAAGACCGCCCTTCAGCCCTGAAGCTTACATCAAAGCAATTGATGAATGCCAAAAAGCGGGTATGAAAGTGATTGTCATCGATTCTATTTCGCATGAGTGGGAAGGTGAAGGTGGGATTCTAACCCTTCATAGCTCCATGGCAGGTAACTCGTTTACCAATTGGTCGAAATTAACACCCAGACATAACGCTTTCATCCAAAAGATCCTGCAAAGTGAAGCTCATATTGTAGCAACTATTCGCACGAAACAAGACTATGTTTTGACCGAAAAAAACGGCAAACAGGTACCTGAAAAAGTTGGACTGAAAGGTGTCACTCGCGATGGTGTTGACTACGAGTTCACTCTTGTTTTCGACTTGGACATTAAGCATCATGCCGTTGCAGCTAAAGATCGTACAGGTCTTTTTGCGGATCAACCTCAATTTCAAGTTTCTCAGAAAACTGGGGAAGAAATCAAAGCATGGTGTGGTAGTGCTTTAACAGCTGAACAGGTAGTTGAAGCGATTAATCTAGTTCAGTCTGTTGAAGAGCTCCGTACTATCTATCACCAAAATCCTGAGCATCAAAATGAGTTAAAAGAATTTTTCAGTAACCGTAGAACCCAAATAACACAAAACAATGGAAGTATTATCGCTTAGAAACAATCAAGGATTTATTGATGCCAACACTCTTGCTGTTGACATTCCCATCCTGCAAGAGCAAACGATCATTCCAGCTTTTGCTAAAGACAATGAATCAACCATTTCCCATGTAGATTTTGTTGAAAGCATTTACGAAGTGGTTAACCAAGTTTTTCCCGCAGAATCTATTGCAAATCCGTCAGTAAAAGTCTCGCACCCGATCAAGGGCCGTATACCTGAGGCAAAAGGGAAACCTGCCAAAGAATTAATGGAACATGAAAAGACCTTATACTATGAACGCATGGCCTTTATGATCGAGGTTCCTTCTGTCCAGGCTAAAATAGGTGACGACACTATCTCTTTAAGTGTGGGTGGTGTAAGAGCCTATAACTTGGAGAACCTTTACAACAAGAAGAGCCCTGAGCGATTCAAGCTGTTTATAGGCTTTAAGAATTGGGTTTGTACCAACCTTTGTGTAAGTACGGATGGCTTTAAGGGCGACTTGAGAGTTTCCAGTGTGCCTGAACTGATGAATTGCGCTGATGATTTATTTGGCTCATACAGGATCGACCAGAGCATAAAGAACTTTCAAGGCTTGAAAGACTACTCGCTCAACTCTGAAGAATTTGCTCATATTGTAGGTCGTGCAAAGCAGTATCTGAACCTACCGAAAGACCTGAAGTCTCAGAAAGCAGAATTTCCCCTGGGGGATAGTCAGCTCAGTCAAATGGTGAGGGCTTATTACAACCTGGGCAACGAGGTGGATATCGACCTCTGGGATTTTTACAATCTCATGACGGGGGCAAACAAGAGTAGCTATATAGATGCAGCCGTTGATCGCGTGGTGGACAGCCATACTTTCACTTTGAATCTGGCGCAAGCTCTGAAAAATCGGTCTCAGAACTGGTATTTGTAAAGAGATAAGCAGACGGGGAAACTCGTCTGCTTTCTTCTTTATGCGTTTCAGAACCCAAAGCAATACGAATTTAGTTTATGAATCCTTGTTTCCAAAGAAGTTTTTTTGAATGACAAAATCCGATGCTACATTTATCGAACCCTCCCCTAATAATTTTCAATATCATCTTTTTCTCACAACACTTTGATTCATAATTGTGAGTTACTTCGATACAATTTAATATTCGCAAGAGAAGTATTCAAAGAATTCTACCTAGTTTCAGGAAGCAAAGAAGAATAGATTGTGTTGAAATTTAATATTAAAGCCGAAAAAAGTTTTGGGGAAATTTTTGTTTCCCTTCTTCTAACAAAAACAATTTACTTTTTAGTTAAATTCGCCGTACATGTAACCATTTGAATTTATGAAATTGATCGAGGCATTTTTACCTTACAAGGATTTAATTCCTTTTACATACAAGTCCTTTGCACCTTTATTCATTATTATCTTAATTCTCATTTTCAGTTGGTTCATAATTGTCCAGTTGCGTTTGACATTTAGAGTTTTGAGGGCTATCCCCAAAAACTCTCAGGACCTTACTGAAACTAATTTCAATAAAAACAAATACCTTTCTCCTGTTTGGATTGATTACAAAAACTCCTTCAGGAAATTCGACAACCTAGAAAAAACAGAGGAATTGGCGGAGAATTTTTTTAATCAAACTAACATTCTTGGTGCATCTGCTAATCTCAAACTATTGAGTTCTGGACCAAGTATATTTGTCGGCCTTGGTATTCTTGGAACTTTTATTGGACTTACTTTAGGCATTTCTGATTTCGAGATGGAAAATACTGAGACCATCAAATCGAGCATAACAGTATTATTGGGTGGTATGGCTACGGCTTTCTCAACCTCGATATGGGGAATGCTCCTTTCGGTAATATATACGTTCATTGAAAAATGGTACAGCAATAAACTCTCAAACAAATTGCATAGCCTCTCCTACAGTCTTGATCAAAAATACAGAGCAACAAGCGAGCACAAATCGATTGCAGAAAGTATCGTTCGCAGAGAAATCCTGTTAGAAGTGTTTAGCTATCAAACTGAGGATGGATCTAAGGTTAGGCCCGGCAATATTCTGAGAGATTTACATAAAGAGTCCGAACAACAAACAGCCGCTCTAAAAGAATTTTCTACTGATCTTGCTACTAAGATCGAGTTTGGTTTTGATGAACTCTTAAATGATCAAAAAGAGAATATTGCACCTCTTCTTGAAATGCTTGGTGACAAAATTGACTCTCTTGCTACCAAATTGAATGACCCAGCAAAAGAAATGACCGAAGGAGTTATTTCTGACTTGAAAGTGGCTATCGAAAGTATGGTAACTGACTTAAAGTCAAGTGTATCTGAGTCGACCAAAAATGAAATGGAGGGAATTGCGAAAGGCCTTCAAGACGCAAGCAAAATGCTTGAGTCTGTCCCTGATTTGATTCAAAGCTTGAATTCGAATATTAAGTCAGACCTCGATAGCCTGAGTGAGAGAACACGAGAAACGATTGACCAACTGGGCAGAAAGTCAAATGAAGCTGAAGAAAGGTGGGAACAACAACAAAAAATTATCATTGAAACCCTTCGCACATCAGTAGAGAAAACAGAAGCTGAAACTGAAAAGAATATTCAGAAGCTTTCTGAAAACAGTAAGAATTTCATTGAAGAATTGATGTCTAGTCAATCAAAGGTCGTGAATGATTTAGCAGCAAGTATTGAATCCCTGCAAGACAATCAAAAGCAGCTAATTTTAGATGCAGATCAATCTATTTCCTCCACGGGCAAGACCATTCAGGAGTTTGACGTCCTTCTCAATAAGTTTAGCGAAAGCACTATTCAGGTAAACCAAAGCTTAGAACTTTTAAATTCTGTCAATCAAAAACTCCAAAATACTTCTAACTCATTTCAATCAATTGCTGAGCTTTCTAACGATTCGACTAAGCAATTAAATAACGCACAAAGCAGTTTTGTAAGGTCTCTTGAATCGGCAGAAGGAAATTATAAAAGAACGATTGATCAAATTATGGAGGCCATGGATAGTGCTAAAAGTCTTTCCAAAGAATTTACTGGAGACTTTAGCAGTATTGAAGAAGCTCTGGGTAAGATCTTTGAAAAGATTCAATCAGGATTACTGAATTATGAAAAAACTGTCCGAGAAAGTACTAAAAATTACCTCGAAGAGTACACCAACGGACTAGTGAACTCTACGAATGCCATTTCCAACACGGTTTCACAACAGAAAGACTCCTTGGAAGATTTGAAAGAGCTATTTGACGACCTAATTGTGGGGCTTAAAAAATAAGAGATTAAGCCATGAAAGAAGTTCAAAATAACAACGATAACCCCTTCGCCCTGTCTATCGGAGATTTGATGGCCGCGCTCTTACTGATTTTTGTTCTCCTCTTGGCTGCTACACTTCTTCGTCTGGAGAACATCATTGAAACACAAACAACAGTTGCTGAGGACTACTTGGCAACAAAAGAAAATCTTATCGAGGCACTTAAGGAAGAGTTCAGTGAGGAGTTTGAGAAGTGGGGAGCAGAGCTTGTGGAGGAAGAGCTATTGATCCGTTTTAACCAAAATGACCTTATCGACTCTAAAGGACCAAAGTTTTTCTGGGGAGATGGTGATTGGGAACTAACCGAAGATCATGTTGAAATCCTTTCCAATTTCTTCCCGCGTTATATTGAGGTTTTGACAAGAGAAGAGTTTAAAGATGAAATTCTGGAAATACGGATCGAAGGTCATACGACCAATAAATGGAGTTCCGCCAGTGAAGATAGTTACCTAAATAACATGAAGCTTTCACAAGACAGAACGAGATCTGTCTTAAATTTCGGTCTTACCACAATCCTTAATGACACTCAAAGACTTTGGTGCCAAAGCAGAATTACAGCTAATGGCTTATCCTTTAGTCGCCTTTTAAATAAGGAGGATCCTGGGTCAGCTGAAAACAGGAGAGTTGAATTCCGCATCATAACGAATGCAGAAAAGCAGATCGACAAAATACTTAAACTGGGTAAAACCGAATGAGTAAAGCCCAACGATATATCAACGATTTTGATGAAAGCCTTAAAAGAGTCGAAATACAAAGCTCGAGGATTATTGATAACGATCTCATTGAACTGGCTTTCGAACATGAGAGCACTTTTGAAGCAATAAACAAAGAGCATCAAGGTGAAACCCGAACTCCAGAAGACAATTCCGTTTTTAAAGCGATTTCTCGGTTTCTTGATTTCAGGACCAACCCTAAGGCTTCTTTGTCCAGGGTAGATCTCAGGAATTTATCCTTTGCTCTAAATATACAATACAGCAACAAAAAATCAATTTTAGGAAATGACACGCTGACCAAGGAGGCTTTATCGGTTCTATCTCAGAATTGGAATGACAGATACCTTTTTGGACTCATCCGCTCACTTCTATTTTCATGGAAAATGAACTTTGATGGTCTAGAGCAACTGCAAGTGTTTGTTTTCAAAAGACTTAAAGATTATAAAGGATCCTCCAAGAAATTATTACTATTCAAAACCAACGCAAAATTTTTCAAGGATGGATTCGGCCCCAGCTTACTTGCCAAACAAGCATTCAGCAATCACTTCAGTATTGATCAGCTTACTAGGGTTTTAAAACTGGAAGATACCGATTTACAATACAGCTTTTTCCAAGATGCAATATTGGAACACTTAAAAAAATCTGGTGAACCTAATCTCAATTTTATCAAACAGTTAGCGAATGCATTGCGATTGCATCAAAACGATACCACCAATAAAATTGCCCTATCAAAACTGATTATCAAAGTGGATCAAAATCCTTATCTCAGTGCTTCTATTCAGGATTTCATTAAAGACCTTGCTGTAGAGTTGATAGGCGATCCCGATAAAGGCTACTTATGGTCACCTCCTTCTTCTAAAGACAATCAACTTGCTTCAGATATTGAAAAAGGAAGGAAAATCTTACTCAAATGGATTACCAGACGCTTCATTGATGCCTTTTTTGAAAACTGCATTAATGACCCTGCAAGAAAAAAATTCTGGATGCAAATGGTCGACCACATAAATGATTTTTGGGTAGCAGGCTCATATAACACCCTGAGATATAAACTTGAGGGTGATTCAAGGATAGACGATCTTTTGGATAGTCGATACCAAGTCGTCAGCGGCAGCTCTGATGTTTCGGCTTTATTCATGAGAATTAAGGATCACCTTATTATCGAGTTCAGCAATCAGTCTTATGCCTGCTATGCATACAAATGGAACAATCCAAACGCACCCAAAAAACAGGAAAACATCACAAGAATCGAAGATTTGAGAAATGGATATATGCAAATGGCTGCTAACCAAAGAGGCGGTCTATTGTATCAATCTAACCCTGAGGGACGTCTCTTTCACACAGGACCTTGGCAACAGATATTCAAATCTTGGTTCAAATATCAAGTAGGCATCAATGCATAATTACAATTTCAAATACCCTAACTTTCTCATTCCCTTTGCATGGCTTGAGAATGGCGATGAAAATATCACCTCTTTACTAAGAGAACTCATTGATAATGGACTTGCAGAACTGTCTGATCAACGAATAGTGGTTCACTACTCTATAATTCTTGAACAGGAACGCAGAACTAAAGATGCTCTAAACCTTCCCCCAGACATTAACCTTGACCTTTATATTTCATCAAGTGGGAGTTTAAGAAGTCCCGACTTAAAATTCAATTTTGGCTTTTTTGACTTCTACCCAAACGGAGAGCAAATTTTCGGTAATGTAAATGGTCCTTTCTTTCTTTCGGAGGAACAAAATTACCTTTTAAGCCAAGCTCAATTTGAAACAATCAAGGCGATTCAGGACTTTAATGAGCTGACAACACAGAAAAGTTTAGGCACAAACCTCGAGAGTTTTTCAAAAATAAAAGAGCTTTCACTCAGCAGTCAATCGAAGCTTGAGGAAATTTTGCAGAAAGAGGAAGTTCTGATTCCCTCCAAGATTAAGATCAAACCAATTATGATTGGTGAAAAAGTCGCTGTAATGCCTGACTTAGATCTTGAAGATGAGAATAACTTCCCAGCGCTTTTAAAAATGGGGAATTCCGTTCGCGAAATTTACCCCGTGGCTTCTGGCAAAAACAAAGTGCGTGTTGTGTTCAGAGAGGAACAACAAGTCGCTTTACAAAACTTAAAAGCAAACTTCTTAAAGCAAGTCCCCACTGATGATGTTCTTGAAAAGGCTCTTGACAATCCGATTGAATTCTTCGACCCCGACATATTTGACCTTGAGTATTACAGTGATCGGGTTAAGGAACTGGGACTATACAAGCCTAAGTTTTACCCTTTTGTAAGTCCATATAAATCGGAATGGATTCCAGGACTAAAAGTCGTGCATCCAACGGAAGGCACCAAGAAAATTACGATTGGCAGTTTTGCTGAACTTGATAATCTCAACTCCATAATTGATCAAGCAAAAAAAGACGGGCTCCAAAAGATAGAATGGAAGAATAATGACATTCCTTTAACGGTAGCAGAAGACCTTTCTGAAATATCTCAAAAGCAGCTTGCTTCACCCAAAAAACCGATTGAGAAAAAAGATCTGAAAACCAGGAATGAGGATCTTGTTCTTATCATCGAAGAAAATGCAGATTTTCTCGGATATATTGAGGAAATTAAGAACCTGGACAAAATCCAAGAACTACCTCTTTTTCCTGTTAAAAGCCTAAGGCCTGATATTCTTCTTAAGAAGCACCAGGAACATGGTGTGGCTTGGCTACAATACCATTTTAAGAATAAAATACCTGGTTGTTTACTTGCTGATGACATGGGTTTGGGAAAAACACTTCAAGTCCTCTTTTTCCTTGAATTTGTTTATCAGAACTCATCCGAAAACAAACCAAGCCTTGTAGTGGCTCCTGTTTCTTTATTAGAGAATTGGCAAAATGAATATCAAAAGTTCTTTGAACCAACGCAGCTTGAAATTTTAACTCTTTATGGAGGAAACATAAAAGTTCCAAGTCAATATGACAAAGCAACTGTTGAACGATTCTCAAAGAAACAACTAATTCTAACCAATTACGAGACCCTCAGAAGATATCAACTAAACTTGGGCGCTGTTGACTTCGCTGTGGTTGCATTAGATGAAGCCCAAAAAATAAAGAGCCCTGGGACCCTTGTTACCAATGCCGCAAAAGCATTAAAAGCGGACTTCAAAATCGCCATGACTGGCACCCCTGTAGAAAATAGTCTTGTTGACTTGTGGTGCATTCTTGATTTCACAACACCAGGTTTGTTAGGAACGGCCAAGGAGTTTGCTAAAGAGTTCCAAAACCCATTAAAAAAAGAAAATACTGATCTTGAAGCTTTGGGCGAGAAACTATACTCAAAAGTTGAGCCTTTAGTGATGAGGCGCATGAAAACCGATGTAGCCAAAGACCTTCCTGAAAAACACATCATAAAGAAGGAAATTCAAATGCCCAAAGAGCAAGTCGAGGCGTATGAATTAATAATATCTAGTGTTCAAGACGACCAGTCAAACCCTGAAAAGGATAAAAACAAGATGCTGGCTGCCATTCGAGATATGCGTGATGTATCGGATCACCCCTACCTTTTAAACAAAGAACTAGACCGTTATGAGGTAGATGATCTGATTAAAAGCTCAGCTAAGCTTTTAGCTCTCATGGCTTGGGTAGAATCCATTCAAGAAAAAGGCGAGAAGGTTATTATTTTTGCAGACCGACGGGAAACTCAACGAATGATCCAAAGAGTTATTGGGTTTAAATTTGGAACAAGACCTGCGATAATCAATGGAGAGACTCCTTCCATCGTAAGCAAAAGAAGCCAGAAACAAAGCAGACAGCAGACCATTGATGTTTTCCAGTCAGTTTCGGGTTTCAATACCATTATCATGTCACCTTTAGCGGCAGGTGTTGGCTTAAATGTCACCGAAGCAAATCATGTCATTCATTACAGTAGACATTGGAATCCTGCCAAAGAAGACCAAGCCACTGATCGTGCCTATCGTATTGGTCAAACCAAAGATGTTTACGTTTACTATCCTTTAGCCACCCACTTAGAACTAAAAACTTTTGATCTTACCCTTGACAGCTTATTAGATAACAAAAGATCTCTTGCGAGTAGCACCCTCTTCCCGACTGAACAGATTGAAGTTAAACCTCAGGAGCTATTTGAAGCCTTTACTAATTTCAAAGCCACCAGTTCAAGTCAAGATATCGCAATCGAAGAGCTTGAAAAAATGACGGCTGACTCCTTTGAAGCGTTTATTGCCGCACTTTTTGTGAAAATGGATTATGACCGAGTTGACCTAACCCCTAAATCAAATGACAAAGGAGCGGATATTGTAGCCTTAGGTGCAAAAAATTACCTTATCCAAGCTAAACGTTACAAAGGCAATGTGGGTAGAAGTGCCCTGCAAGAAGTAAACTGGGCAAAGAAATATTACGATAACAAATACACCGAAGCCTTTATTCCTTTAATCGCAACCACAGGAACGGTAAGCACTGATAACAGAGAACAAATGCTTCTGGCAGGAGGCGAGGTGTGGGATTTCGACAAATTGAAAGAATTGCTGCTTCAATTCCCTGTCGGCTGGAATGATCTTATGATTGCTGAGCAGAGTCGATTGGCAACGATATAATAATCTGTTGCTAAAAGTATTTAATTTGATCATTTAACTCAAGGTGCTTCATCCTTGCACGAATAGCGCCCGTGGTGCGATTAAAATGGTTGGCCAAATCTTTAATTGTCACACCATCATTATACAACTCTTCAAGCTCTTTGTCCAGCGTATTAGTCCATGGTTGATACGCCTTTTTATGTTTTGCTTTTATCCGCTTTTTAACATCTTCGCTTTGACCTTTGCTATGTTTCCTCCCACCACTAGCCGCTGGCATAGACTGAGGCACTAAAGAAGTGCTTTTTGTTTTTAGCACTCTTATTTTCTCTGATGCCTTTATGCCTTCGGGAAGGATGCTGGAAGGCAGAAACACCTTGTTGGCTGCTCTAGTTATGGCAACATAAATCAGATTCACCTCTTCCCCCAATCTACCGAAGTCGATATCTTCTTGCTTTTTACTGGTGAGCAGCTTTTCCATTTGCTCATTGGTCATAAAATCATCCACGATTTGAACAGCATCATACTCCATTCCCTTGCTCCTGTGAACTGTAGAGAAAATCAACTGAGCTTTATGCCTTTCATCTTCACCTATGTGCTTGTCCTTCAGCTCTTTTAACACCTTTGGAATTGCACTGCCGTACTCTTTTACAACCTCGAGCATCATACCAAGTTGATGTTCCTCGGTTTTCTCAATATACTCTTCGAGCTCCTCAATGGAACGCATTCCCTGTAACAACTTATCTTTAATCCTAGCATATTTCTTTTGATACAGATTCAAGACATCGTAGAGAGAAGTCCCATCTTCAGCATAAGCGTAAGAACCGATATTCCCTTCAAAATATATACGCTCTACTTCCTTTTTCTCGGTAACGTATTCAATTGCTTTTAAAAGTAAGCCCAAGTTTGTCCGGGCTAAAACCGCTTTGGTCCGAACTTGATCAGAAGTCCCTTTACCAATAATTTGTACCTCCGCTTCAGAGCCAAGCAATTTCTTTGGCCTCAATGATGCCTTAGCAAGTGCGGCTATTTCAGGACCAAATCTAAAGCTGGTTGTTAAGTTGAGCTTTTTAAAAGCGACTTTTTCTAAAGAATTTACCGCAAATCGCCATGAGTATATTTGTTGATTACTATCACCAACAATGACTTTTATGGCCTTCTGGCGAACAAAGACATCCAACATTGCTGGCGAGGCATCTTGCCCCTCATCAAATAGGATATAATCAAAATCAAGGACTGGTCTTGACAGCTGAAACTTCTTCAGGTAGAAATCATGAGTTATAGCGATCTTCCCACTATCCATTTCTTTTAAAAGCAATCTGGTCAAAAGTTCAATTTGATCATAATGTTTGGTCACAAAACCAATTGCCTTTGGATCCTTGATGGTGTCTAAATAATTCAAATCTTTCACTCTTTCAGCATCACTATTGCAGAAATAGCTCAAAAACTGAATAACGTGCTTGCCGACAATAACAGCCCCATGCTTCTCCTCTTCATTCGATATTGAAAAAAGCTCTACTACCTCATGTGGTCTGTACCCAGCCTGACTCAATTTAAAATTCCCACCCCGCACGACATGCCTGAAAGCGAGTGAATGAGCTGTCTCCACGGTGACATTGTTCAATCCCTTTTCTAAGAACTTCCTCGCAGCATCAACTCTTACAGATTTATTAAAGGCCAGATATAAAATCTTCGACTCCGAAGGCCTGGCTTTCGCATACTCAATTATGGTAGATGTTTTACCAGATCCTGCGACCGCATTGACTATTAGATCAGTATCAGAAGCAATAATAGCTTCTTGTTCTTTGGTTAGGGTCATTTAAAGTTTTTGTTACTCAATAATACTCCTTGATATACCCATACGCCCTGTCAAACAGCACCTGGTCTTTGATTTTATACTTGGCCCAGAGGATTTTCCTTAAAGAGCTCTGCACTTCGCGTTCGCCTGAATTTGACTGCTGCCAACCTGGGAAACGGACCACTCTTACAATTGCGTCAATATCAGTTACAATGCGTTCTACTGCCGCTGGGGTTTGATCTATTTTTAATTCAAGAAAAAGTTCAGTTAATGCCGCCTGTGGCGTTTTCGCTACGATTACCTCTTCCAATTCCTTTTCAGCCTGCACGGTTTCTTTGGCCAGTTTACACAACTCCTTCACAAATTCAATGGAAGAAATTAAGCCTTGCTCGGCTTTATTGCGCAAGTCCTCCAATCGCTCACTGAGTTTTCTGAATTTCGGATCGCCTGCAAGCCTCTTAAACCGCTTGATCAGAATCTTTTCTAGTTTTTTGGCATTCTTGGGATCAGGATTATTGAATATATCCTCAATCACATCCGCATCAAGCACAAACGCCATATCATGTTTGATGTCCTTGATTACTTCGGCCACTACTGCAATATTGATGGTTCTATTCTCCAAGCTCCAGCCGTTTTTTAAGCTCTTTAACAGCTAGTTCTCTTTCTCTTACTCTGCCAACACGCAAGGCATCTACCAAGGCCAATAATTCATGTAGTTTTTCATCATTTAAAGCAGCTTCGGGCACTGATGGGTGCAAGGGTGCAATGCTATGCCCCCGAACCGTTCCTTTACCATAAGCCCATACGTATGCTTCTGAACTTTGTATTTCATCGCTTAATGGTTTAACCGAATGAGAAGTAGGTACGCCACGCACCACTGCACCGGGTTTAATGGGAAACACGTAGCGTAAGCCGTATTGTAAAAAGTCTAACAAGGCCATTTTCATCACGGTTTTGCCATTGGGGGCCAGCAAGCCTGCATATTTCGAACGGTTAAGCGATTTGCTTATTTCCGATTGGCTAATTCCTAAAGCCCCTGCCAAAGGTGTTTGAAGCCAAGGCTGATCACCGTAACTCACTATTTTCAGCAGAATTACAATGTCGTGAGGGCTCATTATTTGTTGTTTTTCCTTAATTTATTCCATATTCGAATATGCAATATTAAATCTTTTACACCTCATATACATATAGTTGTGACGTAATATTTCGTATTGTAATATGGAATACCTGTTGTAACGAACCATAAATAGGCATGTATTTTCTCTGCATTTATCTGAGTCAGATATAGTGCTATTGAGTTCGTTAAAGGGCTTGCTTTTCGATTTAGCCAGATTAGCGCACCGTTTCCTAATTTTCCAGCAGGTTGATTTTAAAGTTCTCTAAACAAAATGCATCAAAGTTTTTAAGAACATCCTCCGTATATTCTTCATTAAAGAAGCGTTCCATATCAAAAGATTTGGCAATCCAATTCTCCTTAATTAAGTCCTCATGCTTTTTCGCTGATAAGTTATCATGAAGGATTTCGGCATAAGGCCAACCTTTCTTTTTACTCAAAACAAAAAATAGTCTGGTTTTAGCATATTGCACAGAACCAAATTCGGCTACCCTCAATCTTTTTGGATCTCGGGTATCTTCAAAAACATCATAAAACCCTGTGTCGGCTTGATGAAACACATGAAAAAAGTATTGGCCACTATCCTTTTCAATTGGCTGCGCCGAAAACTGATACAAATACATAGGTAACCAATCCCATGACCAATTTTCTAATTTTACACCTTTCCCATCTTTAAAAGCAGTTGAAAATTTACCATACCCCGCCTCGAAGTTTAAGTTGTATTTGTCCAAAACATACTTCACCACATCCTTTAACCGAGTTTGGTAAAGGGCCAGCAAACGATACGAGGTTCTCACATCTTTAAGAATTTCGCTAGAATCTGAGTTGGTTATTTTTTCCATTGAAAGTCAAATTTTAATTTCTGAATATGATCTAGGGTTTAATAAAATGTTCAAACCACGGAGCAGTAGAGAAGCCAAACATGCGGAAGACTAAAATGATATCAGTCAGAATGTTATTGATGGCCCAATTTGCATTGAGAAGAGCAACACTTAATTCCATTTGCTCTTTAACTGAAATTACTGCTTGAAGCAATCCAGTCCACTTGCATTTATATATTCGTTGGGACAGATTATTGGTAGTGTGTTCTTCCGCCTTTTTTAATCGCAAACCACCTAAGGCTATATAAATGAGCTCTTTTTGATCGTCTTTGTATTCGTTATTGTAAGCGATTAACTGATCATTCCACTGCTCTTTTTTCTGCTGGTTTTGATCATAACGTTTGGCTTCAATAATTATATCCTGTTTTAGAGGTGCGAATAAAGACATCTGGCTCGACATAGTTCGTTCTACTTGTACCTTCTGGATTCCAGTGAGGCCAAAATTCAACGCTTTCAATTTTAGAAAGATCTAAGGACAGAATATCTTGTAGCAGCGCCTTACTAAATATGTGATGAATTAATTCTTTGGGGAGATACATCAAACGCTCAAACACACTGGACGTTAGTTCATCCTCATTCATCTTCGCTGCTGCCCTTAATTCGCTATTGGCTAGTATTGCTTTGATCATAATTTGGATGGCATTAAGAAAACACCTGATTTATTAAACGGGCAACGTTTCGTGTATGGTGTCCTAGAATCCCTCAGAGTGCTATGCACAATACACATTGTTGTGCTTTCATGCTTTATTTTCTTTTCGTTTTAGTCTTCATTTTCAATGGACTACAGAGCGTTGGGCATTTTTTAAAATTTCCTCACTTCAATCTCATTATTACCAGAGCTCGTGAATGCTACACATTTCCCCTTTCTCAAGCAGGGACTTGAAAGCTCTTTTGCAGGTTTTGGCTGTGTGTTGGCATTGAGCGACCCGCTAATGTGCGCTGGCTTTATACTTGATTTTGTGCATCACTTAAAAGTTCTTTTTCAAATTTGCTAATGCCTAAGCTTTCGAGTGGGAGTTCTCTTATTTGTTCTAATAGATAATCGAGATTTCCATTCGTGTCAAGTTTAGATTTTATTTTATTACTCGTTTGTATTGGAATGCCGTATTCATCCAAAGCAACGAATAGTGGGTCTGTAAACAAACATTCGATTTGAGATGAAAAGTATGAGTAGTCGCCAGTTTGAAAGTTGATTTCCTCATACAGTTCCTTTTGAATTCTGTTTAAAGCCATCATGTATTTTGGAAAATTGTATTGAGCCCAAAAACGAACAAACTCTAATATACTTTCGATTGCTTCATTGACTTTTTCTGGTTCACCATCTTCATCAATTTCATTTTTTATCAAATCCTTAATGTTTCCAACAGTCCGCAGATTGTTTATTTTGTATGCCAATTGGCTACCTGAACTTATTCCTCCAACTCTGCCACCATCAATCAGGAATTTCCATATCAATTCACAGACAAATTTTAATTGGTCATACGTTGGGAAACGATTCCACTTTAATAAGTAATGATAGCCCCTCAAATTGCCTTTAATGAATGTGGCAAGTTCAATTTGACTCTGTGGTTCAATATTCGAATTTGCTTTAATTGTTTTGATGCTTAGAATGCCATTTCTTGATAGAGTTTGAACTCTTTCCTTTGACTTTTGGGATAAGTCATCATTATCCATTTGCATTAACAGTTTTTCGGGTACTTCATCAGTTTGATTAAATAAAGGAAAATCCACCAATGGCAACTCTTCGATAGGTGGCTCATGAAAAAGAAAAACACGGCCAATAAAGTGTTGAAACATTCTACCGCTTCTGCCACAAATGTTGTTGAATGTGAAAAAGTCAAATTTCTCATTTGCTACTTTATTATCGTAGATAATGACATTTTTTGCTTTAGTATTCACTCCTTCAATTAGGGTACTAGTGCAAACTAAGAATTGAAGTCTATCCTCATTAAAAGCTTTTACCGCAAACTGCGAAATGGCTCGTGGTATTTTCCCATGATGAATCCCAATACCGTATTTTAATGCTTTTGGTAAAAACCAAAGCGGATGATATTCTTCTTCAAGCCATTCAATTGCACTTTCGTTGTATTGATTTGTATTGAATTTGCCTGAATCAAAAAGCAGCTTTGCTACCTTGTTTGCACTCTTTGGCGACTTGCAATAGATCAAAGTCGGCTCGGTCAAATCGGCACATAAATTTAATAGTGCTTCGTCATCAGTGGTCGGCACAGAGACTTTAATCTTCTCAGTGATAACAGTTTTATAGTCGGTTTTAATAAAGTTAATCTCTACATTGTCGGGGAAGACCTTAGAGTTTATGTTTTCAATATTCGGACCTAACAGATAGAATTGGCCGCCTTTTTTGAGTAGTTTATAAAAGGCCTGATTTAAAATGATACTTCTTTCCTGGTCCTGCGGAGTTGGTTGAATTTTGTAGAACTCGTCAATGACAAAGAAATCAACATCTACTTCGTTCACTATTTCCATAACCCGCTCTTGAGTTAGAACGAAAATGTTTCGTTCACTAACTGATTGGGTTGAATGAGTGATTATTTTATATCGATCTCTAAATCTTGATAGTCGCTTTCTTGTTTCATCAATCAAAGCAATAGTTGGCAATACGATTGCGATATTCTTAAATCGTTCGGTTGCAATTATTGTGTCGATTACAAGGCTCTTTCCAAAGCTTGTAGGTGCACTTAGGATTACATTTTTCCCGTCAAGTAATTCAAAGTATACTCTTGCTTGTGCCCTGTGAAAGACTATGTTTTCTTGCTCTACACCATCAGGTTTATGGAATTCATATGCGATTTTATCAGCTAGACTTAAGTTTTCTGGATCGAGGTAAGGGAATAAGCCTATTTCTCTTGCAAAGTCATTAATGATTGGTTGGTAGCTACCAAACAGTTTGCGCTGCTCAATCACGCGTAATATCACTTCTTGTAAATGGACTTCATTCTTTTGATTCAGATTATTGGCAATTGATTTTATGACAGTAAAGGCATTCTCAGGATTGATAGCTCTTTGCTTCAACAAATTGTTAATTTCACGTAAGTTTAAATTTTCTGCCATGCTGCCAATTTATCTAAAAGGGTTTGTGAAAGCTTTGCCTTATCTTCTAATGGACACAAAAACAAGTGGACTTTGACAGGACATTTTACTTTATCAAGAAAGGCCTTATGGTTTGTCTCTATTTCAGGTAAGATTTCATTTAAATAAGCATCATTGAATTCCCTATGCTTTTTCACTAAAGCGGAATCGTATGTTAGCAAAACGGGAACACAAATTGCCTTGAAAACATCATCCAGTGATGTATTAGGGTCTAGCAGCTTGGCCAACTTATCATGGTGAGGAAAATCTTCGTCTATTTTATTGATGATAGCTGCAAATTCATTTCTTAGGTAGATTTTGTCAAAGTGCGACTCGATTTCAGGAACCACATCATAAACCGCATTATAAAAGGTTTTATAAAATTTCACTTCACCTAACCAAAGCTCAAGACCTGTATCATCTGCAATAACATGAACCGCATCAAACCCTTTTACTGTTTCGTTTGGGCCATCTTTAAAGTATATTTTACTTATTGCAGGAATAGTGTCATACGCTTCTTTCAGTATACCATGAAGTAATAGTTCGCCAAACTCACCTCTTTTTATATTATCAGTTTGAAATATGATTTTAGCAGCTTCTCGGAGTTTTTTTGGTGCAGACTTGCCGTCAACCATTTTGAACTCTGAATACTTTAACGCAAAGTCGAGTAAGTGTTCGTCAAACAACCAATCGGCAAACTGGCTATATCTCCATTCTTTCAACTCGTAACCACCACATAGACCGGTTATTCCGCATTCAGGTGGGGTTTCCGAGTGAACGATGAGTTTTAAAAATTTCAGTTTGTCTTTCATTTATTATGCTTTTTTGATTGTCGAACTACCTACTTCACATAGCTAAACCTTTTCAACCTCCTTTTCCTTCGGCTCCAACGCCTCCCTTAACACCTGCTGCAAAAGCAACTCATTTTGCTGCTGGCTTTCTTTGATGCTTATCTCCAATTCATCACAATACTGCATCAACTCATCCAAATGGCGGACTATGCGTTGTTGTTCGGAGAGTGGGGGGAGTGGGATTATTGAGTTGTTGATTTTGGCAAGAGTCACCCGAGTTAATGCAACACCATACATATTGTTTCTTGTAGCATCATAATAAACAGGGCTTCTCATTACATACATAAGAAAACGGTTATAAACATTATCGTCCAACTTTAGTAATGCTACACTTGACAACAAACTAAAAGGATCATCTAAATCATTCACTGTAACAATACCTGTTGTAGCCCCATCCTTTATGTAGAGAATGTCGCCAAATTCAGGATCACACCGAGAGTATATTTCATGGTGTACATCCTTTGTGACATATGTAATATTTGATAAATCAACTCCTTCATCTTTTATGTTCTTTGCCGTAACATACATGAAGTCGCCTTTTGGGGTATTAGTCGGAGAATGATGTGTACCATCAGTAATTTTCAAACATGCTTCCCCCAACCTACACCACACCCAATTCTCAGGTATATCAAAAGGAATTTCGTCTTCGGTAATGGGGGACAGGGGTTTTTGTTTCTTGAGTTTCTTCTCCTTAATCAAGCGTTCTTTCTCTGCTTTGATTTTTTCTAAAAGCACCGAAGCAGGTTCATCTTTGGGGTCTTGAGGCACCAATTGGCCTTGCATGGCTTCTCGTAAGAAGGACTGGCGGAGTTGCTTCACTAAATCGAGTTGGTGGGTGAGTTCGGTGGAGATTTCATTAATTCCTGTTCGATTTTTCTTAAAAGACTTCACCACTAAATCCTGAATCTCGGCACTTGGAAAAGGAATTTCAATCTCTAAAATCTGTCTTTCGTGAATTGATTTTTGTGCTGAACCAGTTGTTGGAATTTTTTCTAATTCCTCTTTGAAGTAAGGCGACTGAAGAATAAGGTTTAGATAATCAATGTTAATTCCTTCGATTGAAAACATGGGCATATTTTCAGTTGCAATGCATCCATCAACCTCAATTGGTGCAATTCCTATAGCTCCATCGTAAACTCCTTGTCGAACAAGCATCAGAGTATTAGGGTAGTTTTTAAGGTCTATGATAAATTGCCTTTTACGACCAATTTCCTTTCCATTTTTAATGCCTCTGAATTTTACACCATCATGTTTCGAAATGGTGACTTGCTTGTAATCTCTATCATTTTGAACAATATGAGTTACCCGATATTGTTTTAAAACCTTGCTGAGTTTCACTTTGTCCCAACTCATTGAACGGCTGCTTTAATTTTGTTCAATAAATCATGGCTTTTGGAAAAGCTTTTGTCCAGCATCTCCATCAATTCCGCACTGCTGTGGATGATTTCTTCTTCCTGCTTGGTGGGGTTCTTAATGTCCAAATCATAGTTGCGGTCTATGATGGTTTGGATGTCCACTTTCCAGCTTAGCTCGCTTTCCTTGCGGTCATTCCACCATACTTTGATCGGGTCAAATTCTTTGAGTTGCAGCGGTCGGGTTTTGTTGTAGGCTTTTTGTCCTTCGGGCAGGCGGTGTTCGTAATACCACACTTCTTTGGTGGGTGTGCCTTTGGTAAAAAACAAGAGGTTGGTGGCTACCGTGGCATAGGGCTGAAACACGGAGTTGGGCAAACGGATAATGGTGTGCAGGTTGCATTCTTCCAACATGCGTTGGCGTACCCGTTGTTTAATTCCATCACCGGTTAAGGATCCATCCGGTAAGACAATACCTGCTCTACCGCCATTTTTCAGCAAGTGAATCATCAAGACTAAAAAGAGGTCAGCACTTTCCTTAGTGCGGTAGTTCTGCGGAAAATTGTTTTCGTTGTTGTTGGCTACAATGCCCCCAAAAGGAGGATTCGCTAAGATGGCATTCACCCGGTTTTTCTCGGTGTAGTTGCTCAGCGGTTGGTCCAGACTATCACGGAAGCTGATGTTGGGCACTTCCATATCGTGCAAAATCAGATTGGTGGTCGCCAGCAAATACGGTAGCGGTTTGTATTCCCAACCAATGATATTCTTGGCAATGCTTTCTCGTTCTTCTACGCTGTTGGCTTGGGTTTTCAAATGCTCAATGGCAGCCGTTAAATAACCACCCGTGCCACAGCTGGGGTCAAGAATCTTTTCACCCAATTGCGGATTGATCATTTCGCAGATAAATTCCGTAATGGCTCTGGGGGTGTAGAACTCCCCACTTTTACCTGCACTTTGCAGTTCCTTTAAAATGGTTTCGTAGAGTTCACCAAAAGCATGGCGGTCTTTGGCAATGTTGAAGTCAATCTCGTTGAGCTTGTTCAGTACCTTGCGGATGTTGATGCCGCTTTTCATGTAGTTGTTGTTGCCTTCGAACACCTCACGTACAATCAAGGCCCGTTTATTCGCCAAATCATCACTCATCCCCACTTTTAGGTTTTTAAGTGTGGGAAACAAGGTCTGATCAACAAAAGCTTGCAGCTCATCACCTGTCATGCCTTCGTCATCACCTGCCCAGGATTCCCAATGCAATTCATCAGGTATTGGGCTTGTGTATTCTTCATTAAGAACTTCCAATTCTTTGTCTTTGTCGGAGAATATTTTGAGAAAGAGCATCCAAGCCAACTGTTCGATGCGTTGTGCATCTCCATTGAGGCCATTGTCTTGCCACATGATTTTACGAATGCTGTCTATGGTTCCTTTGAGGTTTGCCATTTATTTTTTTGAATTTTTAACTTTTTCTTCTAGTGCTTTTAAATCGGCCAAATCAGCTTGCTCAGCTTCATATTGCCTTCTTTTATTATCAAACTCGGAGTAAATCTGCTTTACTTGTTCTTCCATTTGAGCATTAGTAATGGTACCCGCATTTTGAAGTACATTTTTATCGTTGAATTGAAGAATCCTGTCAACATTTTCTCTCCAAAAATTTAGATGTATGTCTTTCCTTTCCTTCACCCTTAGCTCCGCTGTTTCAAGAAAGATCACGGTTAGTCGGTTAAGTGTATCTAGTTCGTCTTGGGTGAGGTAATTTTTGGCTGTAATGATATCTTGTTTTCGAACTTTATTGCCTTTCCATGAAGTAAGCCCCATGTTCGGTTTTTCAGAACTGGCTCTACTCAAAACCAATTCGGCTGCTGTTTGCTGCGTTACAGCGTAAAGCAGTTTATTTTGAGTTTCGGCAAAAAACATCTGGGTGGCTTTATCAGAAGGATCGTAGTCACTGCTCATTGAAAGCAAGTCTCTTACTTTTTGATAAAATCGTTTTTCGGAGGCACGTATTTCTCGAATTCGCTCCAGTAATTCATCAAAATAATCGGGACGGCCATTAGGGTTTTTTAAGCGTGCGTCATCCATTATAAAGCCCTTAACCATGTACTCTCTCAGATTTAGATTGGCCCAAATCCTAAATTGCGTACCTCGCGGGCTTCTCACCCGAAATCCTAGAGCCAAAATCATGGCTAGGGAATAAAAAGTTACTTCATATTTTTTACCATCTGTGGCAGTTGTAAAGAAATTCTTTACAACTGAAACTGCTTCTAACTCTTTGTCTTCTAGTATGTTTTTGATGTGCTGGCTAATGTTCTGCTTTGAGGTGTCAAAAAGTTCTGCTAATTGATTTTGATTCATCCAAATATCTCCATCCCTTGCATATAAAGCTACAGAAGCCTTACCATCGTCTGTATTGTAGATAATGATGCTTTTTTCTTCTTCCATTTAAGCGCCAGATTTATAAAGTTCCTGTTCCAATTCTTTAATGGCATCCACATACTTTTTCTTCCCTCCAAAAATGCCATTCACAATTTCAAGTGCAGATCCATAATCGGTCAGAGGCTTCACTTTCAGAATGTCCATACTTTCAATGTTGGTGACTCCTTCATCGGCATATTTGTCTAAAAGCGTTTCGAGTACTTTACGAGCCTGTTCTCCGTACTTCGTAAAGTAATCTCTTTTTTTTACGTTGTTAGCTCTTTCTTTGCGGGTAAGCGGTGGTTGCTCAAAGGCGACGTGACAAATTAAATCAAAAAGATCTACCTCTCTATTCACAGCATCCCGCAAAGCCTCTACTAAAATACCCTGTTCTTCTAATTCCTTAATAATGATATCTTTTTTATCGGTGCTATTCCAACGATTTAGGAAATCATCTAAGGAAGAATATTGTCCTTTGATCAATTGTTTGGTATGGTCTTTCAAGCTTGTGGTAATCGGTTTGCCGTTATTATCAAAATACATTTCACGGCTTATCAATACGGAAACATCGACACCGTTTACATAAACCTTTTCTCTGGGCTCCTTTACTTTGTTGGCCCAAGTTCCCTCTACCTTTGAGCCATCGGGGTACCGTAGCTCTGCTTTCACAAACTCAATTTCCTCTCCTGTAACTTGGTCCACCGCGGTTAGCTTTCCATCTTCCTCTTCTGTTACCACAAGAGACAGATCTGCATTTTCTGTTACTGGCTTTATGCGTATTGGGTCGCCATCAAAGTCTTTATCGGCAAATAAGTCGGTAACGTTTCTAAAGTCGAGAATAGTGAAATACATTTTGCCAAACTCTTCATTTATCCTGGTGCCTCTGCCCACAATCTGCTTGAATTTTGTCATGGATTTTATCTCAGCATCCAACACAATTACCTTACAGGTCTGCGCATCTACGCCAGTGGTCATTAACTCAGAAGTAGTGGCGATAACGGGATAGGTTTCTTCTGGATTAATGAAATTGTCTAATTCTCGTTTTCCTTCATCATTGTCACCTGTAATTTGCATGATGTATTTGTGGTTTTGAGCCACCAAGTCAGCATTAAGATTGGATAATGCCAAGCGCATTCTCTCGGCATGGTCAATGTCTGAGCAAAAAACAATGGTCTTCGCAAAGCGGTCATAACCTTTTAAGAATTCGGTTAGTTTGCGCGCCACCGTTTCGGTACGCTCTTGAATGACTAAGTTTCTATCAAAGTCTTTTCGGTTGTATATGCGGTCGTCCACTTCCCTCCCATCCTTGTCCTTTTTGCCTTGTTCTGGTCGCCAACCCTCAGTATCAATATTCAGGTTAACGCGAACAACTCGGTAAGGAGCAAGGAAACCATCATCAATTCCTTGTTTCAGCGAATAAGTATAAAGTGGGTCACCAAAATATTCACTGTTAGAAACTTCGTTGGTCTCCTTCGGTGTGGCGGTCAAACCTATATGAGTTGCTTTCTTGAAATAGGTTAAAATTTCTCTCCAAGAACTGTCTTCTTTTGCACTTCCTCTGTGGCACTCATCAATAACAATCAAATCAAAAAATTCTGGGGTAAACTGTTTGTAAGCATTAGCCTGTTCATCTGCGCCAGCCAATCCTTGCTATAATGCCAAATAGACTTCATAACTTTTGTCAATCATACGGTGTTTTACCACCGTCATTTTCTCTTTGAAATGCTTGAAGTCTCCTCTTCGGGTTTGGTCAATTAAAGCGTTTCGGTCTGCTAAGAATAAGATTCTTTTCTTCTTGCCGCTCTTCCAAAGTCGGTGAATAATTTGAAAAGCGGTATAGGTCTTTCCCGTTCCAGTTGCCATAACCAGAAGAATTCTGTCTTGTCCCTTTGTAATAGCCTCAACCGTTCGATTTACCGCAATCTGTTGATAGTACCTAGGATTTCTGCCGTTACCGTCAAAATAGTAATCTTGAGCAGCCACCTTTTCCGCTTCAGGAGTTTCAATTCCTTTGTATTTCTTGTATTTCTGCCATAGCTCTTCAGGACTTGGAAAGCTGTCAATATCTAATTCTGTTTCAACATTTCCGTCAGTCACTGTTCGGTCATGGAACACAAAACCATCACCATTACTGCTGAACACACAGGGTATGTCAAGAATTTTGGCATAGTCTAATGCCTGTTGTATTCCCGCTCGAACCGAATGTTTGTTGTCTTTCGCTTCTACAATGGCTATCGGAATGTTCGGCTTGTAATAGAGTATGTAGTCGGCACGTTTTCTCGCACCCCTTGCGGTCAGTTTTCCTCGCACATAGATTTTACCATCTGTAAATGAAACCTCTTCTAATAGTTGTGTTAATTTATCCCAGCCTGATTTTTCAATCGCAGGAGTGATAAACTTGGTGCATATATCTCTTTCCGACAGTGTTTTTTTATTCATGCTGCTTTGGACAGGTTTTATTCGAGTTGAGAAGGGGTTATTTTCCCTTTGATCATTTTTTGCCTTAAGTATGATTATTCTTTCGAGCCCTAAATATAAGGCAGGAATTTTCGACTGACAGTAGAGTAGGATTGATTGGCCACTCTGAGATGCGTTTACCTTTTGAAATTTCAAGATCCTTGAAAATCGTGTGATAAATCGGTTCAAGTTGACTGAACCTTTTAACTGAATTGTCTTGAATAAGGAACCCAAACCAGAAATCCCCGTATTCTTTGGCATCCGAGTGAAAGGTTCTGAACCCTGAACAAAGAAAATTTCTTAGGTCCAGCGCAGAATTGCTGTTAACCAACAAAAGGGAAAAGAACAGGAATAATTTCATAGTCGGAAAAGGATCTCCAAATTTTTATTAATGCCAATATGTGTCAACCCATTCCATTAAGAGGTAAATCAGTCATTCCCAAGACCGCGAGCCCAATAAGTTCGGAACATTACCTCAGGGCTAAATTTAATGATTTTTGGAATATGGTTTATAATGAGGAAACAAAACCTTTTGCTTTTGTTTTTAGGGGCTTATGCTTCAAGAATTTAGTCAATTTCTTATAGCAGATAATTGAAATGGCTGCTTACCGTTGAAGATGCAGGAGTGTCGTTTTTGCTATGCGCAGTGCCCCGAAGGGCATTGCGTATAGGTGTTGTTGTGCCTAGTTTTCTTCTTTATATATAAAAACTGTTTTCAATGTAAAGTTATCCTTGTCTTCAACCCAAATTGATGAAATCAATCCATGTCCATCAAAATAGAAATACTCACTTTTATAAAATTCATAACCAACCCATTCCTTTTTTACGAGCTGCCCACTTTCGTTGTAGATATAGTCAATATAGTAATGCCGATTGAAATGCGCCTGAAAGTCTGGAGGTACAGGAAATTCTCTTAATAGTTTTCCATTATGATCAAATATAAGAGTAGGTTTTGTCCATGCATGTTCAACTTTTCCATGAATAGTATCAGATTGACTAAAGCTAGCTTGATGTAATGATGACTTTGAAAAGGCTATTGTATCATCCTTAACTAGATTTAGTATTTGTCCATATTGGATATTTTCTAATGGGAGGTAGATGAAATTATTTAACTCTTCATCAAATTGCCTGTTACTCAGTTCTACCCAAGTTTCATCTTCTGTACTTGAATTGCAATAGGTATGGATTAGCCAATTATCCTTAAGCCATCTTGGATAGTTATCAAGAATGCTGATAGTCATTGTGTCAATTGAGCCATTTTCGCTGTACATTATGGTTGATTTCGCAAGGATAATTTTCCATCTATTCTTAGAGAACCATGATCTGTTCTGCCAAAGCGAGTCCATGGAATAAAAATTCTCGATGGCTCCAGAGTCATTAAATTCTGTATTAGTAAAGCGTTCTGTGCGAAAACCTTCTTCCGAATCCTTGGTGAAAGTTACTTGGCTGATTTGGGTTATTCCCAAGTTTCGTGTTCTTTCAAATGAAGTCACGTTAGGTAAATAACTAATCTGATTTTCAAATATGGAGTATGGATCACCACAGGTTGGAAATGGGCTAATTTCAAATTGTCCATTTACAACTATGGGTAAACTCGTGAAAAGGAATAATATGTTTTTAAGTCGAGTCATTTCAAATTAGCGCCAACGGTTTGGCTATGAGCAGTAGCGTCCCGCAGGGCGCTATTGCTTATAGGTTTTGTTAGCCACAGTATTTTTTTTCATTTTCCACAAGAAGTAGACTAATCCAAGAATTGGGAAAACCATATCTAATGTTTTAGTCCAACTATATTGAAATAGATAAGTCATATCGAAATCGTCCAAATCAGTATTTGCTAGATATTCTCCATAGAACTTGTTCAATACGCCCATGCAAACAGTCAGAAATACTGTCAATCCAATTAAAAAGTAGATTATTTGGTTTTCTATTTTTTCTCTCGTTAGAATCTGGTTAGCAAGCAATATTAGGAACAAGACAGACAGTATTCCTAAAGTTATATTTATTGCAATCAAAATAGGTTCATTTTCAATTCTCAGTTCCACATTTACCCATAAAAGAAGAGTCGTCAATAGGTCATACAGCTTCTTAAATGATAAATAAATTAAGACACTTGACAGAGCTATTCGAATTGTCGGGTTGTTCATTCCTTTTTTATTCTGACTAACGTAAAGGTAGTATATTGTTAATCAATGATTTATATTTTTTCAACTTTCTACTCATTTCTCTCGGTTTTCCGCTTCTACGTTAGCCTTGGGACTAAGGATTTCTGCAGTCTAGGAGGAATTACGCCCAACGGTCTGTGTATGAGCAGTAGCGGTTTTAAAGGTACATACTTGACAGGCTACCACAAAAGTTGATTAAAAATAC
>CAXBOS010000008.1:0-151107 GCA_963977415.1 uncultured Schleiferiaceae bacterium
ATTAAACTCAGCCCTGGGGTGTTCTGTCTGCCAGATTTTTGGCGTGTTGTGACCTTGGAAGGAGTCGAACCATAGTGTCGCTTAAGATTAGCGACTTAGTGAGTAATCAAGTTTTGCCTTAATTTTCATCGCTTAACCAAAGGTTAAGACTGATAGATAGGGGTCTTCAAGTTTTAAAACCTACCAAAAGATTTTGCAAAGTATCTCGCAGAGGAATTATGAACAAACAACTCACTTTAATCTCTGCAAAGCTCAGGTTATGTTATTGGGACTGTCCATTTAGAAAATCGAAAGTATCAAAAAAGCGCCGAGTTTATTGATTTATCAAGGTAGTAAGCCCCGCGTTTTTAAAAAGGTATCTCCATGCAAATCTATTGGCCTGAGTTCTATTTGAAATGGACATCTGATAATTGATACATAGTCAGTTTTAAATCCTAGCGGCTTACAATTAGGAAGTATACTGAACCGATTAGATGTGAAAACCGTCGTTAGAAGAGTAAATAATTTTTTCTATTTATTTAAAAATTACATTATCGGAATAGGTCGAAATAAGGTTAAAAGTAGTCAGACTATGCTAGCATATTGTTTCAGTAGCGTCTTTCTATTACCATTTTCGGTAAATAGCACGTTTTTTTCCCTTACACGCTTATGAGTTGGAGCTTGGAAGGGTTTTTCGATTTAGCTCATCTTAAGCGAAATCCTTAAATTGAAATTGGTAAACCTTGCCGCCTTAAAGGATGCGAAGAGCGTTCATTTGGGTAAGAAAGTAGGGGAGTGAAATTCATTAAGAATAAGCTATTATATAGATTGATCCTGAAATTAATAATTGAAGATTAGGTAAATTGATAACAATAAAGACAATGAATTAACTGCTATTTTTAACGCTTTAACGCCAATTATTGATTAGGTTTTATTAGCTAAAGAAGAATTTCGGTACTTTAGAAACCAGGAATAAACCTCATTTGGTTTAAAAAACCATCAACTACAACAAAATTGGAATGAAAATCCTCTCCTTAATACCACTGGTATTACTACCCTTTATACTTTATACTAATCAGGTTAAGAGAGATAAAAGGTTCATTTGCATTCAAGTGGAAAGTCTAGATCCTTATGTAAATATAGATGAGATGGAAGCCGATTTTTTAAAGTGGTGGACTTACCATTGTAATACTATTTCCCTTTCCTCGAATTTCATTGCTTTTAATGAAAATCTTGATACCATTGATAAAGGGCAGTTTTTGACCAAATTATCTTCAGGTGAGTTTATCCCTTTAAGATTGAAATCTAATACTCAAGTTGAAAACTACGGCCTTTATAAGTTGGGTTCTTTGTCGGATAATAGTATTGGAATAACCATCCGAAATGAAGCCTTGACTAAGCTTAGGTTTTTTGGTATGGAAGGCAAATCTTTTCCAGATTTTGACTTCATCGATCTAAATGGCAATTCTTATTCTAAGGAAAGCACAAAAGGGAAAATCCTAGTAATTAAGGTTTGGTTTATTAACTGTAAGGCCTGTGTGGCTGAATTCCCTGAATTAAATGCGTTTGTTCAAAAGCATGAAAATAGTAAGGATATCATTTTTGTTAGTCTGGCAAGGGACTCCAAACCTGCCTTAAATCAGTTTTTGCATAAGAAGTATTTTAAATATCAGGTAGTATCAGAACAGATAGATTTTATCGTTAACGACTTAGGTTTGAACATCTATCCAACGCATATAGTGGTAGATGAAACAGGAATCGTATTAAAGGTTTGCAATCGGGCCGCTGAAATGATTGCCTTCCTTGAGGATGAGATCAATCGTAAATGAAATTTTTAAATTGAATGGATATGCAGAATAAGGATCTTTTAGGCTGAAACATAAACTAAAGAAATATCAAATATTCTTGCCGTCGTTATGTCAATTATCGCTTCGAATGAAATAGAAAGAAACAAAGCTCTTCTGGCATATTACTTATGCGGTATTTCGCGTTTTGCAAGAACACAAAAGCAGGCAATCAGGGAAACCTAGACTTATGAAATATACTTTCTTACTCGTACTCTCTATTTCACTCTTTATCTGCGAGGGTACAAGTGCAGAAGATACTTTTTATAATCTCCAAATTCATAAACCCATACACCTGCAGGGTTTATCGGTGGAATTGCTCCATTTGGATCAAGATAAACTGATGGGTTACACTTTTTCAATACTACAAGTAGCGTATCAAGGTCGGAAGGATATTATTTTAATAGGAGCGGGAGGTGAGTCTATTTATGGCTTTCGCTATTATTGGCAGGGGTTTACCTTCAGATTAATAGATCCGGAAACTACGACCAATGAAAACCTGAAAATGGAAATCATTTTAAAGGACTCTTCAAATGTGGATGAAATTTTTACTCAAAAGACTCTCCGTAAGGTGTTTGAAAATATAGTCACTTTAATGGATGCTCGAGAGATATCCATAGGGAATAGACAAATGAATTTGTTAAAAACTGAGAATAAATTGATTAATGCTAGTTTCACTATCGGTCGGCCTCTAAATTATGGAAAATGGGAACAGAGATTTGTGGAGCGAATCGATATAATTGGGCAAACTGATGGAAATGGCTATCATTTTTCATTTTTGAAGGACCAAGAGGGAAATGTAATGCTAAAAAGTGCCCCGACGGAAGAAATTGAAGGGGGCATGAAATTTAGCTTAAAGTGGTTCTTAGGTTAAACAATCATTAGTATCTGCTTAAAATTCAATGTACTTTCATTGAAAGTAGAAGTCGACAGGATTGAAAGGTTTTTTTCCCTGATGAGCAGAAACTAGGAATCATTCTAATGAGCAAAGCTTTATCAGAACTTTATTCCCGCAACCATAGGGTGATATTTATTAGCAAAGCATCAGATGAATTAGCTTGATTTCTTTGGTTAAGTTTAGATGGTTTAGGGCTAGCCGTCTTTTCGTAAATTACAGACCATAAACCATACTATGAAACCAATCAATTACATCCCCAAAGGCGGAGGTGAAAACTACAATTACAGCCAAGACCATTGCTTTATTAAACTCTCCTCTCGCGAAACTAACGGTGAATTATGCTTAATTGAAGATAGTCTAAAACCGGGCTTTCATTTAAAGCGTCATCATCATAAGGTAATGACCGAGATTTTCTATATGTTAGAAGGGGAGATGGAACTCATTTTCGATGCAGAAACCATCATCTTAAAACCAGGTGATACCATAACGGTAGCACCCAATGTCTGGCATGAGGCACTTTGCAAGGATGGCGGAAAAATGCTTACTCTCTTTAAAAATGGCGAGTTCGACGTGTTTTTAGAAAGCCTTTCTAAAATGACGGCCGATGATTTTGCGGATTCGGCTTTAATGCGTTCAGTATCGGAGAAATACGACATTTACGAATCTTAAGATTAGCTTTTGAAGGTTTAGTCGATTAGTTATTGGTCCACAAAGCTTTCTTTTTAGGTTTGAATCGTTTGGGAGGCTTTATATAGAAATGGCAATAAATAGATCAATGTTTGCTTTTAAGGCATTTTCAATAATACTTAACAAGCCTGGTTTAATAAACCAACAATCTTTCTTCATTCTATTTCAAGGCGCACCTTAAAAATCGGTTTTATTATTTTTCGGTTTTTGTTTCTTCAAGCGCATCTGCGCAAGCGTGGGAAGAAAGTACATATGCCAATGCGGCACCAATTTTAAAGGTGATAGACGAATTTCACTTTGCTCCCAAAACCTCTAGCTTGGGAGTTTAGCTGGGTTTAAGATACTTTCATTTGAATTAGGAAGAAACGAATGATAGGCAAATTTTTAATTTTTATTAGGGTGATACTTAAACCGTACATATTGAGGAGGGTTTCAAGTTTATTATGAGGCCTGCCCATTGTAAAATTTCGCTTAACTATTATTTTTAAGCTAAAGTATCCCGCGAGATTGACTATTGAGTCATTTTCAAATAAATGGTTTTTTAAGTCCAAAAAGAAACCCCTGCTATTTCTAAGAAAAGCAGGGGTTTTTAATTTATATCATTGGCTAAGATTAGCTCTTAACCCAACGGATTTTTTCAATGCTATTGTCTTTTTCCACTTGGATGAAATAAACTCCGCTGCTTAAAGCGGCGGCATCTACATCAGCTTGGAAACCATTTACATTTTGACTAATTACCAATTGACCGGTAGTGTTAAAAACCTTTAGACTTTTAATCATGCTTGGGCTTTCGATATGAAATTCACCTTGACCTGGATTAGGATAGATTTTCGCAGTACTTGCTGCTGTTTCATTTAAGCCAATAGTGGCTGCTTCGCCAAAAACATTATCAAAGTAAATTACTTGGTCAGAACCACGTGCTTGGAAATCTGGGAAAACCACTAATTGATCGTAGTCTGGCGTTAAGCCAATGTGAGATGAAAAGTCGAAGGTAAGTTGTTCCCACTCATTAATTTTGGTGTTCGCTACTTTAATTTCTCCTAATGACCAGCTATCAGGACGAACCAATTTAATACCCACATCGCTAATTTCAGATTTCCATACCATGATGCGGATTTGTGCATTATTGGCATTGATGTCGAATGAGCCTGTACCAGCACCGTGCAAGGTTTCGCAACCGGCCCATGGCTGACCTGCTTGTAGAGCAGTAAACTTGGCTACTGTTGCTGAAGTGTTCAAGCCTGTTGGGTCAGGATTGGGAACAATCTCTAAAGCAGGGTTTACGTCATTTTCAAAAACTGTCCATGTCCAGTTGGCGCCTTCGCCGCCTGTTTCAAAATCAATAGGTCCGTTTTGCGCAAAGGCAAAAATGGGTAGAGCAAAGGCTAAAATAGTTTTAGTAATTTTTTGCATATAGTTTTTTTAACACGCTCCCTTTAGTGGGTTTGTTATTGTAAATATAACTATAAGCATGTAAATAGCAAGTTTTTTTTTAAAATGTCCTATAAACATTTCTAGCTTGTATTTTTCTAGGCGCAGGGCTGTATCAAGAACGGTTTCATTAAGCTTGTCTTTGTTGAAACATTGATTTGGTATGCTTTTCAAAGCTATGGGGTTGCTAAGTTTCAAGGTGTTTTTTGTTTTTTGCTCATTTTGAGCAAGCGGAAAATAAAGGTTTTCGGAGGCTTTAGAAAAAAATATTTCTCCCCTTTTCTTATAGTTGTTTTTACTACAAGTATTTTTTTTAGCTTGCGCAAGAATTGGTTTTGGTACTTCTAAAGATTTTCAATTCGTCATATCTCAGTAATTGACGAGGCAAACTGTATTAGACTCCTTAACGGTTATTTATTGTCAATAAAATTTTAAATTAGAAATGAAGAAATTTTTACTTTTCCTGAGTCTTATTAGCTTTCAAATAGGCTATTCACAAAGTCTGCCTTTTGATTTTGAAAACGCTGCAACCAACCCTAGTTTCGTCGATTTTGATGGAGGGGCAGTTAGTATAGTCGCTAATCCTTTATCAGCTGGTGTAAATACTAGTAGCTCTGTTGCACGCATGGTACGTAATGGTGGTGCTATTTGGGCAGGAAGCAAGGTGGTTTTAGCTTCCAATCTTAGCTTTGCGGTACTTACCAAAATAACCATGAAGGTTTACACTACGGCTCCCGTGGGAACAGTAGTGAAAATGAAATTAGAGGGTGCAGGCGGTCCCTCGGTAGAAGTGGATGCCTTTACATCTGTTTCGGGTGCTTGGGAAACGCTAGAATGGATTTTTGCTGGAACCCCAAATTATCTAAATGAAATTGCCTTTATGTTCGATTTCGGAAATGTGGGTAACGGTAGCGCAAGTTCTACTTTTTACTTCGATGATGTAGCACAAGTGCAAGGTCCAACTGCTCCTTCATTAATGTCTTTACCAATTGATTTTGAGAGTGGTTATGTCAATACCGACTTTCTTAATTTTTCGGGTGCAGCCACTAGCATAGTCGCTAATCCAGTAAAGACCGGTATCAATACGAGTGATACTGTAGCTGAATTAATTAGATACGGTGGAGATATTTGGGCAGGAAGTAAAATCTTACTTAATAGTGAACTTGATTTCTCAACCATGTGGCATATCTCTATGAAAGTATATACCACAGCTCCCGTTGGAACTCGTGTGAAATTGCAGTTAGAAGAACCAACAGGAATGGAAAGTTTGGATGTTTTAACAACGGTATCTGGTGCTTGGGAGACATTAACTTGGAATTTTTACGGTCAGCCTAGTAACACCTTTAATCGCATTGCTTTTTTATTCGATTTTGGAAATGTTGGCGATGGTACGGCGAACTCCACCTTTTTGTTCGATGATATTGAGCAGTTTGTAGGTCCTGCGCCTGCGCCGCCTGTTCCCGCTGCTATGCCAATCGATTTTGAGTCGAGCGTACAAACCTCAGATTTCATTAATCAGTTTGGAGCCTATACTACTATTGTTCCCAATCCTGCCCCGACAGGTATTAATACCAGCGCTACAGTTGCGGAATTCCTTAAGAGTGGTGGACAAGTTTGGGCCCGTAGCTTATTACAATTAACAAATTATCTTGATTTTTCTAATCTTAGTGCCATCACTATGAAAGTTTATACAGATGCGCCTGTAGGCACAACTCTTAAATTAAAAGTAGAAAGTACTACCTCGGGCGCGGCTAATGAGAAAGATGTAGTAACAACAGTTTCAGGTGCTTGGGCTACTTATACTTGGGATTTTGCTGGAGACCCTCCCGTTTATAACGTGATCACTTTTATGTACGGCTATGGAGTAGTGGGAAATGCCTCTCCAACTTCTACATTTTACATTGATGACATCATTCAGACAAATGCTAATGGAACGGTTGGTTTAGAGGATTTAAAATCTACTGATCAGCTAAAAGCTTTCCCAAATCCTGCTAAGGATTATTTTACCATCAGTGCAGATTCCGAAATAATCCAAACGATTTCGCTCTACGATTTGATGGGAAATCAGGTTTTGGAGGATAAGCCTAAAGGTAATACTACTACTTTAAATGTGGCACATTTACCAACGGGCCTTTATATTGCAGTTGTTCGCACGCCAGCGGGTGAGAACAGAATTAAATTGCTGATAGACTAATTTATATACGCAACGGGCTTGAGGCATTAATTTCTTGTAGCCTTCTAGTCATTGTTAAAAATTAATTATCCGTCTAGTATTTGCGTACAGTCACACGCAGGTAGTAGGCGGATTTTTTTATCGTGAATTTCCCAAAAACGTAAAAGGCTAAGCGATGTTTTCCTACTACATTAAGTTTGGGAATTATCTATTTTTTTTTTTCTTGAGTTGATCTAACTGCTAGTTTTAGACTTTAGCATTTTGGTTTGGCTTTCGCTCGAACTTTTTTATTCGCTGATAGTTTATTCAATACTTAATTACCCTAAATTTTATGATTTAAATCAAATTAGAGGTAATATAGTGTAAAAACAGGTTAATATGCTATCTAATTACATCAATGTAGCAAAGTACATTTCTTAGACTAAATGATATTGATTTATGCCGACAAGCCGTAAACCCGCTTTTGAAAAAGTTAGCGCTGCCTTTGGTACCTCCTTTAATGTAAAGTTTTACAATGACCCTTCTCCTCAAGAAAAGCCACCCTTTTGGCATTTTCACCCCGAGGTAGAACTCGTTTATGTAAAAGGTGGCAAAGGAATGCGTCATATTGGTCATCATCTTTCCTATTATCAAGAGGGTGACTTAGTAATGATCGGTTCTATGCTGCCGCATGCTGGTTTTACCGACCGATTAACAGGAAACGAATCGGAGACGGTAATTCAGTTTAAACCCGATTGTTTCGGTCACGAGTTCTTCCAGCTGGCGGAGATGCATAATATTCGTCAATTGCTGGAACTCTCTAAATCAGGCATCTCCTTTAAGGGTGAAACCAAAGCAAAAGTAGGGGCTTTAATGGAGGCACTGGTTACCAAAGACAAATTTAGTAAGGTTTTAGACCTTCTAAAAGTTTTAAACGATCTCGCGCAAAGCGAAGAATATGAATTGCTTAACGCAGCGGGTTATGTTTTTGAAGTGGAACACTCGGATAATGATCGTATTAATGTGATTTATGATTATGTGCAAAAGCATTTTCAGCAAAGTATTTCACTCGAAGAGATTTCTGATATCGCGAATATGACGGTGCCTTCTTTTTGCCGCTATTTTAAAAAGATCTCGGGTAAAACCTTTACGCACTTTGTTAATGAAATACGCATTATGCATGCTTGCAAGTTGCTAAGTGAGGAGCAGCAAAGTGTTTCAGAAGTTTCCTTTGAAAGCGGTTTTAATAATTTCTCTCACTTTAACCGGCAGTTTAAGGAAATCACTCAGAAAAGTCCCTCTGAATATCGCAAGCAGTTTTTCCAGATTTTAAAAGATGAGGGGTAAAAAAAAGGCCGATCGCAATGATCAGCCTTTTATACTAACTGCATAGGAGCAATATTTTAGCGATATGCTACTGTGGGGGTCCAGTTTACTATTTCGCTAAACTCTTGATTAACCATTTGGTTTTCAATACCTATCGTAATAGAGTAGGAGTCTTCTCTTAAATTAGATAGGTTAAAGCGTCGTTCTAAGGTACCTTCTGGCTTTACCATTTCCGTATAAATTAAGCGGCCTTCACTGTCGTGAATACTGAGCGACACTTTTTCATTCCAATTACAAAGCATGTTTAAATCAATAAACTGCGAGTGCTTGCGAAAAGTAGGTTGGAAAATAGTATGTTCTGCTTCCGCAGATAGCTTTATAAACCCATCTACCTTAGTGAAAGATTGCACTTTAAGCATTTTATTGGAGCCAACGAGCATGGTATAGCTGCCATTTGGTAATGCTTTTAGGTTGTACTGTTTTTGTACCAAACCACTTTGCTTAAATGATTCTTGGTGAATCGTTAGCCCCTTTTCATCTTTAATGGTTACTTCAATTTCGGTGTTCTTTTCATTAGTCATTTGCAAGGCCAAAGCATTTTGGCTACTTGCCCTTACGGAGATGTCCTTTAAACCCTGTGGAGTGGCAATACTGTTTGTTGCGCAAAATATAAGAAGGGCTGCTAAAGCGTTGTTTTTCGTTTTCATCTGCAATTAATTAAAATTAATAGGTCATTTTTCTGAGGCAAAGATGTCGCTAGTCCTTATACTGCACTACCACCATTTTAACGATTTCCTATTGCATATTATCCTAAAAATCATCTCGGGTTAATCGAGTATATTGAAGAGGTAATTTACTATCAATAAGCAAGAGGTTTGTGGTAAGATAAGAGCTGTTTCTGAAGACATAGTTTCAGTTCGAAGAGCTATGAGATTATCGCAAGTACGTTAAAGATCTTTTTAATTTCTCACATTGCCAATACGGTAAAACACTAGAATTTTATCACAGAGAATACATTGAAACCTAGGTTTTGAAATGAATGAGGGCAGGTAGAATTTTAATTTTTTAAGCATATCCCAAGAATGGTATTGAAAAATCTTAAATTCGGTGCTTAGATAAATTTGTGAATATCTGTTAATCCTAATAGTCAAATATGAAAAAGCTTACGCTCGCAGCCACATCTATAGTACTTGGACTCTTACTTACTTTTTCTTTTAAACCAAGTGAACAAGCCTTCCTTATTTTAGTGGACCCTGGTCATGGTGGGAAGGATGCGGGCTATGTGTTGGACGAAAAAGGACTTATTGAAAAGGATCTTAGCTTAAATTTCGCCCAAAGGTTGATAGAAGTATCTAAGGGTTTTCCTGATATTAAGGTTATCTCTACTCGAAATAGTGATGAGTTTTTAGATTTAAAGGAAAGGGTTGCGATTTCTAAAGCGGTAAAGGCAAATTTGTTTATTTCCATTCACATGGACGCTCACAATAACTCTACTACGCAGGGCATGAGCCTAATGATTGACGAAAATTCTAAATATAAAAGTGAAAGCTTGACTTTGGCAGAATCCATCATCAGTCAACTAAATTCAGAGGCTTCGGTGAACATACAATCCGATATTTCGAATTTGGATTCTTATGTCTTACAAAATGTCGATTGTCCGGCAATAATGCTCAATCTTAGTTTTTTAAGTAATAGCGCAGATGCCGATTTTATTAATACCGACGATAATATCGATGCTTTATGTAAAGAGTTAATTGAGGCTTTACGGATTAAAGAATAAGTGCTTCAATATGTTCTAAGTTCATAGCTCATTAACCTTTGCTAGAGGATTTTTGTGAGAAACCAATTCTTAAAGTTTTACCCGTAGATAAGATTGTAACTTATGCGAAGCTTATTATTTATTCTATCAGTGTTTTTGTTGCAAAGCTGCATTGTTGCTCAGCTTAGCGGTTACAAAAGTGGATATGAAAAACTATCCGAAGAGGAAAAGTCACGCATTGTAATTTTAGAAGAAAAATCATCCATCGGCCAATTATCCACTAGCGATACTATTTATAAGATTAAGGCCGATCAGCTTTTAAGATTTATGGAAAGCGAAGATTCGGTGGTTGTTCATTTTTGGTCGCCACACTGTAGTTCTCCTCTTTGCTACCCTATAGACTATGTTAACAAAAGCTATCAAGCTAAAGGTTATACGCTTATTGTGATTACCGATTACTTTGATATGGAGACTATTAAAACTCAAAGTCTTGATGGTTTAAGATATCCCTTACTAGCGGTAAATAATGAGTATTATGATACTGATATCTGTTACAAATATCATGAAAGATTTGTGTTGGATTTACTTAAGCAGGACAAGCAGGATGTTGAAGAGTTGGCCCTATACAGCCGGCATTTGCTCTTTTCTAAAGGAAAGCTAGTAAAGACTGGTATTGTACTTTGGGACATCTAGGCGATATACGGAAGCCTTGCGAGTGATGTTTTAACAAAGTCTAAGCTTATATGAAGCAATTAATAATTCTCTTTTTTGGTATTTGCCCTTTAGTATCAAGAGCCCAAACTGTTGAAGTAAAAGAGATACAGGTAGAGCCCTATTTAGTCTTTCAAAATTACGAGCACTTTAAAAGACTATGCCTTAGCTCCCCCAACTCGGCGGTAGAGTTTATAGAAGGCTTCGACTTTGCTTGGGGTTATCAATATCAATTAAAAGTGGAGGAAACTATATTAGAGTCAGCCCTTTCCGATGGTACAGAATATGAGTTTCGATTAGTTGAGGTGCTTTCTAAAACCAAAGTGGCAGATTCTACGGAGGCTACACTTTTCTTGGATTCCAAGCGGTATTATCAGGATTTAGATAATGGCGAAGCCGCCACGAATGATACTTTTAAAATGCTAAATGATAGCACCTACCTTTATTTTGATGCGGTAGAAATTGAGGTGCCCCAAAAATTACAAGCACCCTTCCAGCAAATACTCCGAGGAGAGAAAAGCCAAGAAGGGCACTTTGTGTTTTTAGAAGGCAATCGGATTAGGCTAGTTAAGCTTTAAAGCGATCGTCAAAAAGTTTATTACTCCTGGCTTAAATCTTTCATATCGGCCAGGGCATCATTTAGTTTGCTGATTATGCCACCGTAAATTAGCTGAACATCTTTACGATGAATGGCTTTACTGAAGATACTCATGATAAGGGCGAATGCCAGTATGAATAGGGTCGTGTAGAGATGCATTCCGAAAATTAAATCATCGGTGCTCTCAGCAACTTTGAGACGTAAACTGGCCAATAAGTCTGAGAACCAGAGGCCAAAATAAAAGATCAAAATAAGCCCTGGGTATACTAGGCGGTACATTCTGCCATAGTGTTCAATGGAGTTTTCTTCTTTGTATTATTTTTTTTGCTAGCGTGCAATAAGGAAGACGGTTCGGGAAGTAGCGTTCTTACAGAGGAAGCTGCGCTTTTTAGCGTTAATAATAACTAAATCCTAAATGATAACCTTCCCTTTCCTGTGAAAGATAAGGTTTACGTTCCTGGTTACCCTGGTTTTTTACCTTGGGAAATTGAAAGTTCCCTGTCGCTTTCGGCGGATTTAAAAGCCAACATCTACCGTGATATTGAGAATATTATAGCAATGAATGCCAATACCATTCGCTTTTGGGCTGCTCCTCATTACGGTTACTAGGCTTACTGTAGAATTTATACGACAATTATACCTCTGGGCTTTCCCCGGGTAGGGCTTTGTATTCAAGAATGTCTAGACGCTTGGTGGAAGTTTGGTTATCAAGATTCCTTCTCGCAAGATCCCAATGATATTGAAGAATGGTTCGGTATCGCTAGGATTATTGATTCCAATGGAGTTTATAATACTGAGTTCCGCTATTCTTATTATGTTTTACAAAACGCTTGGCGCTAGATACCTAATCTAAAAACTCAGCTAAATAATCTATCTTTTGCTTGCGCTGGAAGTCGTAAAGGCAAAGACGACGGAGATTATAATAATTATTCCAAAAACGCTGTAACTCGAAGATATAAGACTGCTTAGCTCCATCTTTTTCGCTTTGCGCGATATTAATATCGGTGATGCTAATTTTTCCCGTTAGGTAACGCTGGCGGGCCACTTCATAACGCTTTTGGGCTACGGTATCTGCCTTAGCGGCGATTTGTAGCCTTTGGTATTGAGCATTAAACTGCATTACTTGCAAAAAGATTTCCTGCTCAAAATTCACTTCATCTTGTTGGATATTTACTTCCGCTAATTCGCGGTTGGCTTTGGCGCGACGCACCTGTGAGCGGGCCTGCCCCCAGTCGATTAAAGGAATGTTTACCCCTACTACAATGTTTTGCTGTTGCAAGAAAGGATCTTGATAAACGGTTTGGAAATCACCCGCTTGGCGCGATAAACCAAAATTAGCGCTCAAGTTGAAATTGTAATTAGTATTACCTCTGGCTTGCGCTACCTGCTGATCGGCTTCTAATCGACGGCGGCGAAACTCTAAAACTACGGCGCGATTGGCCTTGGCTTCACTTAGGGCGGTGGGTAAATCAACTTCTACCTCTGGCACTTCCCAGGGGATAGCTAAGTCTAATTCTTGATCGGTGGGAATATTTAAAAAGCGCTTGAGATTTTGCGCCGCTACTTCGTAATTTAAACGGGCATTAGTTAACGCATTTTCAGCATTTAAAAGGTTTAACTCAATTTGCAGCAAATCGTTTTCAGCGATTTTCCCTAAATTATAACGTCCTACTGATATTTTATAAATCGTATCGTTGTTACTTAAGTTTTGCTCGGCAATGCGCTTGTTAATAGATGAGCTTAGGGCCTGAAAATAAAGGCTGGTAGTCTCATTGGCTATGTTTTCTAAATCCTCAATGTAGGCGCGTTGCGATTCTTCGTAGGCGATGGGCTGAATCTTTTTATTCCACTTTAAATCGTTGTACAAAAACATCGGTTGAAAGTAGCTTAAAGAAATTGGCGTGGAAAAATAGCTAGTTCGGTTAGTGGGGCTATATACATTGCTACGTTGCAGGCTCGAAATAAGCGATAAACGACCACCGGTAAGCGCAATATTTTGGTCGAGCGATAAACTAGAGCTCAGAAAAAGTTGCTCGCGCTCGGCAAAACCAAAGGTTCCATCATCTAGGGTAACTACATCAATGGCGCTAGAATAGTTCGGTAGCGAGCCGCTTAAATTTAGCTGCGGTAAAAGGCTTGCTCTAAACTGACGATAATTCCAATAACGGTTCTCGGCTAGGTTAATAGCGCGATAATAGGAGGGAGAGGTTTTTTGAGCGGAAATAATAGCTTCCTTTAAACTAAGCTTCTCAGTTTGACTCATCAGGCGAAAGCCAAAACAAGCAAAGAGGGCTAAAGCGATATATTTATTCATAGCGTAAGGATTCTACCGGGTTTTTCTCGGCGGCTTTTTTAGCGGGCGAAAGTCCGAAAACGAGTCCCGTAATGGAAGCTACTCCAAAGGAAATAAGGATGGAATAGGCGCTAACAATGGTTTCAATATTGGCGAAAGTTGAAACTAGGAAGGAGGCCAAAACTCCTAATAGTACGCCAATTATTCCACCACTTAAGCTAATTAAAAGCGCTTCCATTAAAAACTGCTGGATGATATCTTGTTTTTTAGCACCAATGGCTAAACGGGTACCGATTTCACGGGTGCGTTCGAGCACCGAAGCGAGCATAATATTCATAATTCCAATACCGCCCACTAAGAGGGAAATACCCGCAATGGCGCTTAATACCAAGTTAAAAATATCTTTGGTGCGCTGTTGTTGTTCTAATAATTGTTGGGGAATAATGACTTCAAAATCTACTACGTTATTATGTTTTCGTTGCAGGAGGCGACTAATAACTTCCGCTGTGCTACCTAAGTATTCACTGTCTTTTACCTGCACCACCATGCGATCAATTTGATGGTAGTTTTTCATGGTTCGCACTTGGGCTTCTTCCTCATCTTCGAAATCTGATCCACTGGCTTCTCGTAATTTGGCACGATCTAAATACCGGCTTAAAACGGTGTTAATAGGGGCGTAGATATCCATATTATAATCGCGGATGCCTAAATTTTCTTGTGCTTTAGAACTGAGGTTTATGCCTTTCGTGATGCCAATAATGGTGAGCCATTGTTTCCCCACCTTTATTTTCTGCCCCAAGGCTTTCGTGCCGGGGAAGAGCTTCTTTTTAATGCCACTACCGATAATACAAACCGCTTCTTTGTTTAGGCTATGTGCTTCGCTAAAGGCTTGACCATGGCCAAGCTCAATATTGGAGACTTCAAAATAAGCAGGTTTAATACCAATTAATTTGGCCGTGCGTCTTCTACCGCCGCTAATTACATAGGTATCTATTACAATTTCGGGACTGATGGCTTTAACGGTAGGGATAATTTCTAGGATACTAGAAGCATCTTTTAAATCGAGGCCCTTGGAAAATAATTTCTTCTCTTTCTGACCACTCTCAATTTGCCCAATCTCTGTTTCACTTTGCTCTACGAGAGGCTTTATTTCAATATTATTGACGCCTACTAATTCTATTTGCTTGAGGATTTCTACCTGAGCACCTTTACCAATGGCAAGCATGGTAATTACCGCCGCAACTCCGAAAATAATTCCCAGGGCAGTAAGAATAGAGCGCACTTTATTGGCCAAAATGGCTTCAAAGGCAATGGTTAAGTTTATGAGGATGCGTTCCATTTAGGAATCTGCACTAAGGCGGTTAATCTCAGATTCACTAGCACTGCTTGGCTCGGTAAGGAATACTTCGGCATCAGCCTCTAGACCCGCTTCTATAACTGCATATTCATCATTGCTAGCGCCAATTTTCACTTCTTGCTTACTTATTCCAACGGCCTCTTTAAGGTAAACATAAGTTAGCCCCTCTTGGTTAAAAATTGCCTCTAGCGGAACCTGCAAAACCTGCTCTAAAGTTTTAGTCACAATTTGATTACTAGTAGTCATCCCTGGCCGATAGGTGCTATCGCTTTCGTTCACGCGAATAATTATTTCAAAAACTTTAGAGTCTGAATCTTCTCGATCTTCCCCAACATTAGCCACTTCTATCACTTCTCCGGTAAGGGAAGCATCGGGGAAGGCATCTAAACCTAAGATTACTTTCTGACCTTGTTTGACCTTGCGAATGTCTACCTCGTTTATGTAAGTTTTGCTTTGCATTTCGCTTAGATCGGGTAGGGTAGCAACACCGGGATCCCAAGGGGAAATGGTTGAGCCCGTTTTTCGCTTACGCCCGCCCCATTCGCGTTTGTAAATTACCATGCCATTTTTAGGGGCCATAATGCGAAATTCCTTTTCGAGTTCTTGCAAGCTAGATACTTTACTGCGGGTTTGCGAAAGCGTAGCGCCAGCTTCTACCATTTTTGCACGACTTTGTTTTTGCTTAATAATGTAATTGTCTTTGCTTTGGGCGAGACTCTGTTCAAGCTTTTCTAAATCTAATTTTAGGCGTTGAATCGTTGCGGGTGGTTCGTAAATACTTTGCTCAATTTCAATTTTCTTCTGTTTAATGTCGAAAACTAAAGATTCCAATTCGCTGCGTTTTTCACGCATTTCTAAGGTAGTGTCTAACTGAGTTTGGGTGTAAATACTTTGTGCTTTATCGTATTCAGTAAGAAGGTCGTTTAACTTGCTACTCAATTCGGTTTTATCTAGCTCTGCTACAAAATCACCCTTTTCTACGTAAGTGCCTTCCGCTACGAGGTCCGAAATTTTAATATTGTAAAGTCCATACTGACGTGAATTACTCGGTCCATTGATATCCTCTGAGTTTTTAGCCATAAGCTCACCGGAACTAGTCACTAAATCGGTAAAGTCGGATACAAAAGCAATAGTAGTAATATCACGGTCTTGGGTCTCATCTCCCTTTAAGGCAAACCAAGCCACAAGGATTATTACAATGCCAATAATGAGACCAATAGTTTGATTTTTTTTCAAGATGCTTGATTTACAGAGTGAGCGCCAAGGTAAGGAAAAAAATCAGCCTTAACAGGGCAATTAGAGTTGCTACTAGAATAATTTGCGGCTAGCATTGATACTATTGAAAACTGATTTATTCGAATATTAGTATGCCGCTTTGAGTATAGTTTCTGCTGAAGGAGAAAGGTCTAATTTTCCTTATTTGGCCAAGCATCCACCCCATTAACATAAGCGTCAATCACCTCTAATTTTTCGGCGTATTTATCGCCTTCAAAACCTTTAAGGTCCCCGTATTCCACCAAATGATTATAGGCACGCTGAAACTTGGAAGCTAGGGGGAAATAAGACCAATGCCATTTTTCTTCGCGGTAACCTTGCTCGCGATAATTGTTAAAGGCTATATAGGGTTGATAAAATCCAAATTTAGCGGCATTCGCTCTAAGCCAAGTGTAAATTTTTAAACCTTCTCCACTTTCGAAGTAGTTATTTTCTAAGGCGTTTAAATCGAAGTCGGTGCCCCAATGATGGCGACTGGTGCCTGGCATTGAGCTATATTGTAAAATGCGTTCGGCGCGACTGTTTTCATCGCCACCAAAACTGGCCCATTTACGATTCCAAATGCCACTTTGATAGGAGTGATTGCGGGTAGCGGAAACAATGATTAATTGAATACCGTCATCTTCCGCGGCTTTCCACATGTCTTTGAAAGCGTCATAAACTTCATCGCGCAAGTAAGCGTTTTCTTTGGTGGTATATTTTGAACGCAACTTTTTAAAGTCGCGATGATCGGCTGGGTTTATATCACCAAGTAAATCTGCCTTAGTATAGCTAGGAGGTTCTTTAAAACTGAAGTTAGCCCAGGAGCTAAAGAGTATTAAAAATACGATTAGTCCTGGGCTACGCATACTATTTTATTAAATCGTTTAAGGTTTTACTAGGACGCATCGCGGCACGCACTAAACTTTCGTTAGGATAATAATAGCCTGCAATATTAACAGCCGCTCCTTGGGCACTGTTTAATTCATTTATAATCGTCTCCTCGTTTGCAAACATAGCAGTGGCTAAAGGACTGAAGTAGGCTTTTAAACCAGCATCTTTATCTTGATTGGCCAAGGCTTCGGCCCAGTACATGCAGAGATAGAAATGACTACCGCGGTTGTCAATTTCATTTACCTTACGAGAAGGAGATTTGTTCTCATCTAAATATTTACTAGTCGCAATATCTAGCGTTTCGCCTAGAATTAAGGCCTTGGGATTGTTGCTATTGTTGCCCAAGTGATCAAAAGAAGCCGCCAGAGCTAAAAACTCACCTAATGAATCCCAACGTAAATGACCTTCTTCGATAAATTGCTCCACATGCTTGGGAGCAGAACCACCTGCACCAGTTTCAAAAAGACCTCCACCGTTCATTAATGGAACAATACTGAGCATTTTCGCACTAGTTCCCACTTCTAAAATAGGAAAGAGGTCGGTTAAATAATCGCGTAAAACATTACCCGTTACCGAAATGGTATTTTTACCTTCTTTCGCTCTTTGTAGGCTAAAACGTGTTGCCTCTTCGGGAGAAAGGATGGGAAGTTCTAAGCCTTCGGTATTGTGATCTTTTAAATAAAGACTAACTTTTTCTCTGAGTTGATTGTCATGGGCACGTTTTGGATCTAACCAAAAAACAGCAGGTGTGCCAGTTGCGCGCGCGCGGTTTACCGCTAATTTTACCCAATCGCGAATGGGCTCATCTTTAACCTGACACATACGCCAGATGTCACCTGCTTGAACCGCGTGTTCCATTAAAACAGTTCCGTCAGCATCAATCACTTGCATGGTGCCAGCGGTAGATACTTGGAAGGTTTTATCGTGCGAACCGTATTCTTCCGCTTTTTGTGCCATCAAGCCTACATTGCTTACGCTGCCCATGGTAGTGGGATCGAACGCTCCGTTTTCGCGACAAAAGTCTATCGTTTCCTGATAAATGCCAGCGTAGCAACGATCGGGAATAATGGCCTTCGTGTCTTGTGACTTATCGTGTTTATTCCACATCTGCCCAGAAGTTCTAATCATGGCAGGCATGGAGGCATCGATAATCACATCGTTAGGTGCATGTAAATTGGTGATGCCTTTATGGGAGTTTACCATGGCAAGGTCGGGACCATTGTCGTAGCAAGCTTGAATATCCGCCTCTATAGCGGCTTGAGTTTCGGCGTCTAAGTTGGTAATGGCATCTAATAAAACGGCCATACCGTTATTTGGATTAACCCCTAAATCTTTTAGGGTGTCGGCGTGTTTATCGAAAACGGGTTTGAAGAAGGCTTTTACGAAATGTCCAAAAATTATAGGATCCGAAACCTTCATCATAGTCGCTTTCAAGTGTACTGAGAAGAGTACCCCTTTAGCTTTCGCATCAGCAATTTGCTGATGAATAAATGATTCTAAAGCAGCTACATTAAGAAAGGACGCATCAATAATTTCATTCTTTAAAAGAGCTAATTTATCTTTCAGAATCGTCACATGTCCTTTAGCATCCACATGTTGAATGCTAACGGTGGTAGCGTCTTTTATACAAACAGATTTTTCACTGGCGTAGAAGTCGCCCTCTTGCATGCTCGCTACATGAGAAAGAGAATCTTTAGACCAAGCACCCATAGAATGAGGATGTTTCTTGGCAAATTCTTTTACTGCTTTGGGGGCACGACGATCCGAATTACCTTCGCGTAAAACAGGATTTACCGCACTTCCCTTTACCTTGTCATAACGATTGCGAATATCTTTCTCTTCATCAGTGCTGGCCGTATCGGGATAATCAGGAATCGTATAACCCTGCGATTGCAGTTCTGCTATCGCCTCTTTTAATTGCGGCAAAGAAGCGCTAATATTGGGTAATTTGATAATGTTGGCTTCGGGGCTTTTGGCAATTTCACCTAATTCAGAAAGGTGGTCCGCTACTTTTTGATCGGCACTTAGCTTATCGGGAAAAAGGGCTAAAATTCTGGCCGCTAATGAAATATCCCTCGTCTCTACTTCAATCGAAGCTGCTTTAGCAAAACTTTCTACCAAGGGTAAAAAAGAGCGAGTGGCTAAAGCTGGGGCTTCATCGGTTAGAGTATAGATAATTTTCATCGTATCGGACATTTTATGGATTTAAAATTTTAACAAAAGCTTTGATCTGCATGTAATGCAGAAGCTCAAACGGCCAACAAAATGAGAGGTGAGGTAAAGCTTGGTTGGTCGCTTAAACCGGGGCGCGAAAATATGAAAATTTATTGGAAATTTAGTCCAAAGCCCAGAATGGATTTGCTAAATAGGTATATCTAAAAGTGGTATAAGTGTTTGGAAATTAAGTTTCTAGATGGTCGCTAGTCGCTATTTTATTTCCAGATTTAAATCGGTTCTTAATTGCTCCAACAAGGGATTTTTCTCCAGGAGGTACTGGTATTTCTCTTGCGGCGAATAAGGTTCCAATTTTTGGGTGCCTTCTACAATTTTCACCGAAATATTTAGGGCGTAATTATTTAGCTTTTCACGTAAGAAGTAGAGTAGATCGCGTTTTATCGCTTCAAAACTTTGCTCCTGAATATTGTTATCTAGCGTAAGCGTCACTTTAGGTCCATCTACCGTAAGGGGCTTGTCGCTTAAAGTGGCCAAAGTAACGCGTTGCCGATCGGATTTAGCTTTTTCTAAAAAGAGTTGCCAAACTTTTTGGAGTTGCTCTAAGTCAAAGGCATCTTGGGGCTTACCTACCACCGGCGCATCTAAATCTTCCTCCTCGTCATCTCCCTCTTTTTTAGCCAACGGATTTTTCCCTTCCAAAGTTTGCGAAATAGAGAAGGAGGCTTTGCGCTTTAAAGGGGCATTAAATTTTGGCTTCGGACTGTCATCTTTTGCCTCTGCGACAGCGGGATTGGGCTCAGTGGTCGTTGAGCTTGGTACATAGCTACTGGGCTTTTCTGGGGCTACCGGCTTTGGTGTTTCGCTTTTTCCCTCTACGGGAGATGCCATCCGAGTTTCACTTTTTTCAGATTGAGGGCTCGGTGCGCTGGGCTGTACTTGCGGACTAGGACTAGGTTCTAGTTCAGATTTTTTTTTTTCGCTCGGAGCAGTTAATTTGCTCCAAGTAGCGGCCAGTTCCATCAGGAGCAGTTCCACCAGCAGGCGCGTATTACTACTGCTTTTGTAGCGTACGTCGGCTTCCGAAATTATTTTTAGGGCACGTAAAAGGAAAGAGGCATTTACCGCTTTGGCTTGTGTTTCGTAGCGCCCACGCACTTCGGCGCCTACTTCTAAGAGTTTTAAGGTACTGGGATTTTGGCAAACCAATAAATCGCGACAGTGAGAAGCCAGTCCATTAATATAGATATGGCCATCAAAGCCATTTTCTAAAATTTCATCGAAGATATTAAAGAGTCCCGCTTTATCGTCGGCTAAAACTAGGTCGAGGGTGCGGAAATAATAATCGTAATCGAGAACGCGCAGGTTATCAATTACATCTTGGTAGCTAATGCTAGAACCGGAATAAGAAGCAATACGATCAAAGATAGATAAGGCATCTCTTAGGGCGCCATCTGCCTTTTGAGCGATAATACGCAAAGCCTGTTCTTCAGCTTGAATATTTTCTTTAACCGCAACATTTTGCAGATGCTTTATAATGTCTTCAACGGAAATTCGCTTGAAGTCATAAATCTGGCAACGACTTAAAATGGTGGGAATAATCTTGTGTTTCTCGGTCGTGGCCAAGATGAAAATAGCATGCTTAGGCGGTTCCTCTAAGGTTTTTAGGAAAGCGTTAAAGGCTTGTTGTGAGAGCATGTGCACCTCATCGATAATATAAACCTTAAATTTTCCTCTTTGAGGAGCGAAGCGCACTTGGTCGATGAGGTTACGAATATCATCTACCGAGTTATTGGAAGCCGCATCGAGTTCGAAAATATTGAAGGAGTAATCGTCATCGCCCGTCTCATGATCATCTGCATTTATTAGCTTAGCCAAAATACGCGCGCTGGTAGTTTTACCCACGCCACGCGGACCTGTAAACAAAAGGGCTTGCGCCAGATGGTTATTCTGTATGGCGTTAAATAGGGTGTTGGTCACATGACTTTGACCAACAACTTCGTCGAATACTTGCGGACGATATTTACGAGCGGAGACGATATAATTTTCCATCGCCACAAATATAGCAAGCTAGCTTTAAGCGGCGAGGGCCAAAAAGAGAAAAGAATTAACAGTAATTTTCATTTTTCTTAGAGGAGAGCTTTATTCGTAGGTAATATTTCTCTACTTTTGCACTCCTTTTTAGAAAAGGTTCAAATATTTAATAATTAATTGTTTAACTAGATGAATCAATACGAATCCGTTTTCATCATGCATCCCGTCTTATCTGAAGATCAGGTAAGGGAAACGGTAGAAAAATTCAAAGGCTTCATTGAAGCCAAAGGCGGTTCAATTCTCCAAGAAGAGAATTGGGGCCTTAAGAAATTAGCCTATCCTATTCAAAGTAAGCGAAGTGGCTTCTATCACTTGTTAGAGTTTCAAGTGCCAGGAGAAGTAATTGCACCTTTAGAAGTTGAAATGAAACGCGATGAGCGTATCATGCGCTTCATGAATGTTGCAATGGACAAGCATCACGTAGATTACGCGAAAGTGCGTCGTTCCAAACTACAAACTTCCAAATAACCTTTAAAAGAATCAGAAGATGGCTGAATTAGATACAGGATCGAATCAATCAGAAATTCGTTACCTACAACCCCTTAAAATTGACACCGGTTCTCGTAATAAGTACTGTCGTTTCCGTCGTTACGGAATCAAGTATGTAGATTACAAAGACACTGACTTTTTAGGTCAGTTCTTAAACGAGCAAGGTAAAATTTTACCTCGTCGTATCACTGGTACTTCTTTGAAATACCAGCGCAAAGTGGCTACCGCTATTAAGCGTGCCCGTCACATTGCTATTTTACCTTATGTAACAGATAACCTTAAATAAGCAAAAAATTATGGAAGTTATTCTGAAACAAGACGTAGACAATTTAGGTTACAAAGACGACGTAGTTACTGTTAAGAACGGTTACGGTCGTAACTACTTATTGCCGAAAGGACATGCTGAATTAGCAACTCCTTCTGCCAAAAAAGTATTAGCTGAGAACATTAAGCAACGCATGCACAAAGAAGCGAAAGCTATCGAAGATGCCAAGAAAACTGCGGAAGCTATCAATGCTCTTGAAATTAAAATGATTACTAAAGTAGGTAAGGGCAACAAGTTGTTCGGATCTATTAATAATGCCGATTTAGCAGACGAACTAGCGAAAGCTGGTCACAAAATTGATCGCAAGTACATCGTTATTCAAGGGGGTACTGTAAAGGCTACTGGTCCTTATAGCGCTAACATTCGTCTTCACCGCGAGGTAAACGTTACTTTAAACTTTGAAGTAGCCGCGGAAGTAGCGAAATAAGAAGTATTTACTTTTTAGTGAAAATATTAAGGCCCTCGTATGAGGGCCTTTTTTTTGTCTAGAATCTATATCGCTGCGCTGTGAGATTTGGGAATTGAAATTGGATTGCGGTAATGATTGACGTTTTTTCTTCGAAAGGTAATTCGGTTGCAATTATAGAGGAGACGCAATGTATTGCGTCTGTACGGTGGGGTTTTTCACTGGGTTTGGGGTTAGAAATATTTTTCAATCATAAATAGCTGCAGCAGCTGCGATTTCTCGGTAATCCAACTGCAAATTGGGATTGAAAATTTCAGTTAAAATCATGTCACCCCACCGGGGTTCTGTTTTCCGTTTGCATGTTTTCTATAATAATATCATCCCTCTGGGATTGGGTTTGTGGAAATCCGAGGGAAATTCGAGGGTTCCATTGCCCTGGAATTTGTCGCTGGCTTTGCTGAGAGGGATTTCATTTCTTTGAAGGGAACTTCAGTTGTAACCGTTTTTCAAAGGAAGGAGATTCCGAACTAAATTCGGAATGACGGTCTGGGTGGGTTATTCCGACCTTAAAATCTACTGGGAACACAGTCATCCTGAGAGAGGAGTTTTCCGCGGGTAAACCAAGAAGATTTGATGACATGTAGCCCGGAATCATATAAACGAAGACTCATATTACAATTTAGTCTGATTCGTTATTAGTAGGTTATCCGGCCTCAATTAAGAACAAGACTTTAATTTTAATGGAGTTCTTGAGCTCAGCGCAAAGCGCTTCGGTTACGAACGCCAAAAATCAAAATGAAAGGCTTAGTGAGTTGGGAGCCGAAGAGCGCAGCGATGAGCCCACAAACTCCCATAAAAATAAACAACTCGTTTGTAACATAGCGACGTGAGGAACCGAGGAACAAAGTGACGAGCTCACGAACTCCTCTGGAAGAGGATAAGCGTTCGTAGCTCGCCCACCGAGCTTGCCTTTTATGAAGATTTTTGAAGAGAGGAATTGGAGCCTTGATTTTTTTGGTTCTTTTTTGATCTACTGGAGCGCAGCGGAATTCACGAACTCCTCTGAAAGAGGACAAGCGTTCGTAACCAAAAAACGAACGACATAACATATTGATAATCATATTTTTGACGAGGAATAGGATTAAGAAAACGGATGAAAAATTTAATCTGTCATGGGTAAGCCGTTTCTGGATCTTGTTAATTCATAACAAAATGCTTAGTCTATCCAAGACAAAGCATTATTAAGTTGCTTGTGACTTCTTATTCAAAGGCCAAACTTGTCAATGATCACATGGTTGACCCCATCTTCTAGTAAGCTAATTAATTCTGCATCCATAAATTCATAGTCGTCAGGAATGTGGAGGATTTCAATCTCGGGCATGTCAATTAGCGGATAGCTTTCCATAAGCTTATTGCGGTAGCGAGTTTCCATTACCAGTATCAGGTCTGCCCAAATGATATCTTTCTCGCGAATCTTACGGTCGCTTTTAGGACTTAAACCAACTGAGCGAATGGCGAAGCGCTGATCATTTTTAAAAATAGCTTCCGCCGTTCTACTGCGGCGTTTATTTTGTTCGCAGATCACTAAAAGATTGGGTCTATTTAAATGTGTGCTAAAAAAATAAACTTATTAATCATGATGATAAGGCTCGCCCTTCAAAATAGTGGCGGCTCGGTAAATTTGCTCCGCGAAAATGGCGCGAATAATCTGATGGGAGAAGGTCATTTTAGAAAGGGAGATTTTGCCCTCTGCGGCAGCATAGACATCAGGCGAAAAGCCATAAGCTCCGCCAATACAAAAGACAATGCGTTTGGGACTTCGATTAAACCAAGTTTGCAATTGCTGTGCAAAGCCACGGGAATGGAATTCTTTGCCTTTTTCATCGAGAAGAATCAGTAAATCGCCCGCCTTTTTTTCCGCTAGTATTTTCTGACCTTCTTGATCTTTGATCTGATCTTGCGTAAGCTTTTTGGTATTCTTTATATCGGCAATTACCTTGGCTTCAAAAGGCCAATAATGTTGCAAACGGCCGAAATACTTGTCCTCCAAGCTTGCCACCGCGGCTTCATTAGTTTTACCTATCATCAATAATTCTATTCTCATAGCTTCGACGTACTTTGCAGCACAAATAAAAAGTAATTCTTACAAAATATAGACATGGCAACAAATAAAGACTTTTATGCTCTTTCGGTAAAGAACCCGCAGGGCAAAGAGATGAAGATGGAAGACTATAAAGGTAAGGTCTTACTAATCGTAAACACCGCTACCAAATGTGGTTTAGCGCCACAGTTCGATGGTTTGGAAGCGCTGCATCAGAAATACAAAGATCAGGGTTTGGTGGTCTTAGGTTTTCCTTGCAATCAGTTTTTAGGTCAGGAACCAGAAAGCAATGAAACGGTAGAAGAGACTTGTAAGATTAATTTCGGTGTAACTTTTCCCCTTACGGAGAAGATTAAAGTAAACGGCAGCGATACTCACCCGGTTTTTAAATACCTTAAAAAAGTAAAGGGCGGTTTATTAACCAGCGGTATAAAATGGAATTTCACGAAGTTTTTGGTGGACCAAGATGGCTATCCTGTAGAGCGATACGCCCCTAAAACAGAACCCAAAGAAATTGAGGCTAAGATTAAGGAATTGCTAAAGTCTTAATCAATTTTTTTAATCAGCCCACTTACTACTCCCCAAATGCGGAAGTCCATAAACTGGGTGATTTTAAGTTTTTCAAAAGCGGGATTTTCGGGGAGGAGGTAAAAGTCTTCCCCGTCAATTAAAAGGCGCTTTACGGTATACTCACCGTTTATTACTGCGAGAATAATACTTTGATTTTGTGCTTGTTTTTCTTTGTCTACAATAAGAAGATCACCATCATCAATGCCAGCCCCAACCATAGATTGCCCGCTAACACGCACGCAAAAACTCGATTTCGGGTTGCGAATTAATTCACGATTTAAATTAATGGTGTCTTCAAAATATTCGGAAACATAAGAAGGTTTGCCCGCCGAAACGCCTACATCAAAGAAGGGAATCTCAATTCCATCAAAAGGATCAATCTGAAAAACAGCTAGTGACATAGGCAATATTGTAAGTGCTCAATTTACATTTTAATCGGGAAACATCTTGAGTGGCTCATCTTTTAGTTTCAACAAATTTTGTTCGATGCTCGCGGAAAGGGAATTAATATCTTCTGCGTAAATCTGTTCCAAAACTTCAACATAAGGCCTATTGTGGAAATAGCCGTCTTTATAATTTCTTTCCGCTTCTTTAATTAATTTCTGCGCCTCGGCGTTATCATTTTTCCGAAAAGCTAAACGAGCCAAATGAAAATAGGCATCTGCCAAAGTGGGATAAATTCGCAAGGTCCGCTCTAACTCTGCTTTCATTTTAATGTCGTCGCCTAACTTTTCATAAGTCAAAGCGCGGTATAAAACCGCAAAAGCATCTACCCATTCTTCGCCCTCTTTGGCAACGGTGCTATCAATATGAAGGGATAAAGAGTGTAGGGCTTGCGGGTAATTTTTGAGTCCGTAATAGGCAATGCCGCGCATATAATCGTGATTTTGCCCTTGTGAATAGCCAACTGATTTAGTTACAGAATCAGTCAGGTTGAAGTCGGCAATAGCTCTCAGATAATCGCGATAAAAATAGAGGTAGAGGTAGCCTCGAAACCCCGCCCAAGGTTCGGGTTTGAGTTCTGCGGCTTTGCCATAATAGTATTGCATTTCTGCCGCAAGGCCGCGCTTTACGCGAGAAGTTCCTAATTCGCGCCAGTAATCGCCATTACTGGTATCGAGTTTCATGGCTTCTTTAATGTGGAATTGCTCGGGTACTGTACCTTGGTAATAATAGCCTACGCCATTGCTAAGGCTTTTAGCGTAGGTAATTTTTTCCTCAGCACTAAAGTCTCGCTGATACCAATCGTAGTCGGCTTGGCAACTTAAAAGACTGAGAAGGAGGCAAGCCTTAAGGGAGAATATCAATGATCTCATTGTCTTTTATTTTAAAGGTTAGATAGGCGTAAGAGTCGCGGTTTTCGCCCCGAATAACGCAGGGTTGCCAAGTTTTTAAACTGAGTAAAATATCCAAAAGATGATTAACGGTGGGCGCCTCGAAGTCCTTGGCTTGATAGTCGAAATCGTAACCTTGGGCAATAAATCGCCCTGCTTTGCCTTCACAGCTTATTACAAAACGATAGGTGAGCATACCATCTTCGCTACCCAATTTTTCTTCTTGTAGCTGTTGCTTGATGATGCTTAACATTTTCTTTTTTCCATAGAGGAAGCCCGCATCAGGATCGCCATTATAATAATCTGCAATGGCTTTTTCGCTGCCACAGAGTTTAAAATCAGCATCGCCCCCGAGGCTTTCCGCGGGATCAATATAAGCCACTCTTTTTTCACCGTGATCAGCACGCAAGAGGAAAGTATCTAAAGGCATTTGCTCAATCAACTCGCCACTATAGCTGCCCCCCTCACTACTTTCGTAAGATGACCAGAAACCAATATTGGGTCGGTAAATTTCAATGGCTCGGTTGGAACTTACCACGGAATCAGTCTTCACATTGCGATAGCTTCGCTCCAAAACAAAATACTTGGCTTTTTCCCCCGCGATGTTCGTATCGCCCATTTCCTCTTGCTTTACTTCGTAACGATAAGCCTCACTTTGGTACTGGTAGCTTTCTATATAAAGAGGTTGTATCCCTGGCTGCCAGCTTTTTGAATGCGCTGCAATAATTTCCACTTTAAGTGTATCCTCATTGGGGTAGTAAAAGGAAGAATCGAGGTAGAGATCATCTCCTCCGATGCGATAGTATTTGCTACCCGTTAGCTCGAAGCCAGCATTGTATACATGAGAACTGAAATGAGAAGCATCGCTTTTTTGATAGGTCACGTAGCTAATGCGAATGGCAGATTCTTGGTCTGGGTTGCTGGGTTTAAAGAGGCTGTAGTATTTTACGGCATAGCCTTTTTCAAAGATGTGGTCGGGTGGGAAATAAGCGGAGAGGCTTTCGTTTTTTTCTTCTTTATGGCAAGCCAGCAGAAAGATAATTGAGGCTAAAAGTAAAATATTTCGCATGCTTAAAATTAGTTTTCTTTAGATGGGTTTCCTTAAAAATTGAAATTAACAAATTGGAAATCTGAGTTAGCAATAAGAATGCCTTGAATTTTAGGGTAGGAGAGATACTTCAGTTAATCTCATCATGTAACCCCTTCGTAGTTCGTTTTTTGGACGATTTGGGCTAGACTATAATAGTAGAACTTCTGCGGATTATTAGGCTTTTGGGGAAATAAAATATAATGAAGTGAATCGTGTTTGAAAGAATAGGGGAATCTGACTATGGTCAAAAAAAATCCTGAAACAAGTTTAGGATGATGCTAATATTATACAATCGGCCTTTGTTGTCTTCGCGAACCTAGGCAAAAGGTTTTGAAACGCGGATGAAGGCAGATTTGGCGTATGGTGGCGGATTAAAAAAACGTTATTAAGGCCATTTGCCGTGAATCTTCAGAAATAAAAAATCAGACAAAAGAACGCTATGAATTGAGATGTCGGCCCTACAGGCCTTTTATTTTATGGTATTTAGAATCCGCAGCTGCTGCAGCTTGGTTAATGAATTATTGTTCGATACTACCGAGAAATCGCAGCTGCCGCAGCTCATTTGAGCCTATCCATAAACAATGGATTTCGCACTAATTTCCCACTCCGCTATCCACTTCTTTTCCCACCGAATTTCAATACTGCTGTTCGCTAGCAGCCCCATAGTTTAGAAATAATCAATTAAACAGACGAAAGTTTGCAACTATATAATTTTCAATCATTTAATCTAGTATCGATGTCCATTCTTTGATAAAGAACTCTAATAATTTCAATTTCTTCTCGGACTTGATTTATTTTATAAAAGATGAAATGAGATTTTACCCGCGCTTTGAAATAGCCCTTTCGAATTGCCTCGTAATTTTTTCCAGAATGGGGACTTTCACAAATGAATTCAATTTCATCCATGATAAGATTAAAGTACCGATTAGGTTGTTCTGCAGACTACTTTTCATTAGTGTAAAGCCAAATACTTTGTAAATCATTGTGCGCTTCTGCACTGATGCGGTACTTCATCAATTGGCCTTAGTGTCTTAGCGATTCATAGTCTTTAAAAACTCTTCTCGATCAAAGTTTTCGATAAAACCCGATTCTTCGCCCTTCTTTAGCTCTTTTATCAAGCTTGCCTTTTTGGACTCCCCCTCTTCAAATAGTCGTAAAGCTGCTCTAACCACCTCACTAGCAGAAGAGTACTTTCCAGACTTCACCTGACTCTCAATAAAGGAAGTGAAATAATCACCGATAAGGATGGAAGTGTTTTTTGCCATTGTTTCGTTTTAATCAAATATACCAATAGTTGGTATATAATTAAATTTCAGTTAATGCCCTTCAATCTATGTTCGGCTTAAAATTAAAATCTCAGATTTCAAGTACAGCAAACAGCAGGTTTTGCCACATGGGTGAAGGCAGATTTGGCGTATGGTGGCGGATTAAAAAAACGTTCTATAGGCCATTTGCCGTGAATCTTCAGAAATAAAAAATCAGACAAAAGAATGCTATGAATTGAGATGTCGGCCCTACAGGCCTTTTATTTTATGGTATTTAGAATCCGCAGCTGCCGCAGCTCGTCATCACTGCATCTAATTAGGATCGAATTTCAACCGAATTTCCTCTCCGCAAAGCACTTGCTTTCCCACCGAATTACAAATCAAATTAAATTCCAGAGGACTGATAGTCAGTCTAGTAAAATTCCAATCTCATTACTCACTACAACGCGACCAGCGGTCTCAAGACTTAAATAATCTTCTTAATCACCCTCAATCGATGGGTATGTACTTTATCATCGGCGTGGTAAATACCCGATTGGTCGAGGCGGTCTAAACGCACTTTACCGCTGGCATGTAAGATGTAGTTATCTTTTAAAATGATGCCGACGTGAATAATCTTCCCTTCATTATTATCGAAAAAAGCCAGATCGCCGGGTTCCGATTCTTCAATGAAACTAAGGGTTTCGCCAATTTGAGCTTGTTGCCAGGCGTCGCGGGGAATATTGTAACCGCAAATACGGTAAACCATCTGGCTAAAGCCCGAACAGTCGATACCAAATGGACTGCGGCCACCCCAGAGATAGGGGGCATGTAAATATTGGAAAGCAACTTCTATTAGTTGCTCACGGCTTTGCTTCTTATGGATGAAGGCACCGCTAAATTTAAACTTGGTTTCAGCGATGCGAATGGGTGATTTTTCGCTGAAACCGGGTAAAAAAGAACCCAAGAAGATAGGGAAGAAACTTCCGCTGTCTTCTCGGGAAATCAATTCTATTAAATCGCTGCTAATCGGCTTTTTGCATTTGGCGTGCCACTCCGCTTGCTTTTCGTCCAAGGCTTCAAACTGCTTGCGATCAATCCAACCTTCATAACGATCGTGATGAAGACGAATACGCAACCATTTCTTCCGTTGTTCTAAAACATCGTAGCTCTCACCAAAAATTACCTGGTTTACCATTTCCGCGGTGTCCGCTGGCTCCAGGCGCATGGGTATAACACTTAACCCGCAAATGCCTTTTAGCATATTTTTAGCCTAGGTTTTCAATTACCATTGCAGAAGCACCGCCACCGCCGTTGCAAATACCCGCTGCGCCAATTTTACCATTATTTTGCTTCAATACATTCATCAAAGTGATAATAATACGAGCACCAGAAGCGCCTAAGGGATGACCCATAGATACCGCGCCACCGTTAACATTGGTTTTAGCAGGATCAATATTTAAGATTTGAATATTCGCTAAACCTACTACCGAAAAGGCTTCGTTTAATTCGAAGGCATCCACATCCTTAATATCCACATTTGCTTTGGCTAAAGCTTTTGGTAAAGCCTTCGCAGGTGCAGTGGTAAACCATTCTGGTTCATGGGCCGCATCTGCATAAGCACTAATTTTTGCTAAAGGCTTAAGACCTAAGCTTGCTGCTTTTTCGGCCGACATTAATACTAAGGCTGCCGCACCATCATTAAGATTCGAAGCGTTCGCAGCTGTAACGGTACCATCTTTATCGAATACGGGGCGTAAAGTAGGCACCTTGGCGGGATTTACTTTAAAAACGTCCTCGTCGCGCTCTACTACAATAGCATCACCTCTACGTTGGGGAATCGTTACCGGAATAACTTCTTCAGCAAAACGTCCCTGCTCCCAGGAGTCGGCGCTACGACGATAGCTTTCTAAGGCAAAAGCATCTTGCTCTTCACGGCTAAATTTCATGTCTTTGGCACAAAGCTCCGCGCAATTTCCCATGTGAACCGATCCGTAAACGTCGATTAAACCATCGCGTAAAAGACCGTCTTTCATTTTAATGTCGCCTAATTTAACGCCTCCACGGCCATCTAAATAATGGGGAACATTACTCATGCTTTCCATACCACCGGCAACCACTACATCGGCATCACCTAAAGCGATGGCTTGCGCGGCTTGCATAATAGCTTTCATGCCCGAAGAGCATACTTTATTAACCGTTGTACAAGGAACAGTGTTTGGTAAACCTGCGCCCATAGCGGCCTGACGAGCAGGAGCCTGGCCAACGCCCGCTTGTAATACATTACCCATTAGTACTTCTTGTACTTCATTGGGACCTAAGTTGATTTTGTCTAAAGCGCCTTTAATCGCGATGGATCCTAATTGGGTAGCGCTTAAAGAAGAAAGGCTTCCTAAAAATCCGCCAATAGGCGTTCTAACCGCAGATACGATTACTACTTCTTTCATGTGAAATTGTGTTTGTGTATTTGAGAGTGCAGAATACCATCTCCCGTTAAGGGTGAAAAATGAAATTTATAGTTCCAGTTGGACTGATTCATTGGTGGTATTCTAAGATTTGTCTTTACTTAGCAATGTGGGCGAAATTAAACAAAATAAGCCTCTTTATTTTCCCTTTGGGCATGAGAAAACTATTATTATATCTACAAAACTATCAGACACAAATCTCAATCACCTTGCTTTTTGTGGTTTCCTTGATTTTTATTGTTTACCTCAGTCCGCGTGAAGTTCAGTTTAAGTATGAGTTTCAGAAGGGTAAGCCTTGGCTTCATGAGAATTTGGTAGCCCCTTTCGACTTCTCCATCTTAAAGTCTGAAGCTGCTTTAAAAGAGGAAATCTTAAAAACACGCTTGCAAAAAACCATTTTTTTAAAATTCGATGATGCCTTTAGTGCGAAGGCCATTGCCACTTTTAAAGAAGATTTAGCCACTGCTTGGGCAGAAGCGCGCAAAGAAGGTCGTTTTCAGGATAGTTTAAATGATGGGCTTTATGCCAAATTGCAGTCTTTAGGCGAGTTTAATCTGAATGAGTTTTATAAAATTGGTGTTCTTCAACCGAATGACGATCCTTTTTTTGAAGACTTTGGTCAGGTGCTTTTGGTAAAAGATAAAGTGAGTCAGCCGGTTGAGCTGAGTCAGTTTTATGGCATTCAAAGCGTGGTGGAAAAAATCCGTGGACGCATAAAAGATAGCCTTAGCGAAGAGCAGGCGGGTTTTTTAATGGCTCGTTTGGCCGCCAATATTCGCTATAATGTTTTTTATGAAAAAGAACGCAGCGAGAAGTACTTACAAAATCAACTCGATCAAATATTACCCAGTAGGGGAGCGGTTTTAAGCGGTGAGCTGATAATTGCAAAAGGTAACTTGGTAGACGATGAACGCTTCGCCAAATTGAACTCCCTTAAATCTGTTTACGAAGGTTCGTTAAGCGGGGTACGTTCTTATTATAGCTTGCTTAGCGGACAAATACTATTGGTGGGAATCCTCCTTTTTGTGCTCTTTGCCTTCCTTAATCAGTTCGATAAATTGGTATTAGAAGACATCAGCCGTCTTACTTTTATTTTGGTCAATATTCTCCTCATGGTTTTATTGGCAAGCATTGTTCTCTCCTTTAATGCGGGCTTAATTTATCTCATACCCTTTGCCATTTTACCGATGGTTATGCGTTCTTTCTTTGAAACACGCTTAGCCCTTTTCGTACATCTTGTAGCGATGTTAATCATTGGTTTTCAGGTGCCTAATAGTTTTGAATTTATCTTCCTACAAATTGTGGCGGGCGTATTTTCGGTATTGATGGTAAATAACCTATACCGTCGGAAAGACCTCTTTTTAACTGGTGGAAAAATCACCTTGGTCTATGCTGTTTCCTATTTCAGCTTGGCGATATTACAAGAGGGTAGTGTGAAAACCATCGACTACGGTGTTTTTGCTTATTTCGTGGGTAATGGTTTGCTTACGCTGATTTCTTTCCCCTTAATTTACTTCCAAGAAAAGATATTTGGTTTTGTTTCAGAGATTTCTCTTTTGGAGCTTAGTGATACCAATAATCCGCTTTTACGTGAGCTAGCGGAAACTGCGCCTGGTACTTTTCAACATAGCATGCAGGTAGCCAACTTAACCGAGAATGCCATTATTGCCATCGGTGGAAATGCTTTATTAGCACGCACTGGAGCCTTGTACCACGACATTGGGAAAATGCAAAGTCCCATGTATTTCATTGAGAACCAGAGCACGGGTATTAATCCTCACGATGAGCTCAGCTTTGAGGAAAGTGCCGAAATAATAATTGGTCATGTTAGCGCGGGAATTTCTTTGGCGAAACGCAATGCGTTACCGGACTTGCTTATTGATTTTATTCGTACCCACCACGGAACTTCTATGGTAATGTATTTCTACAAACAATACATCCGCGATTTCCCTGAAGATAAAGCCGCCAGTGAGCGCTTTACTTATCCAGGACCAAAACCTTTTTCTAAGGAAACGGCGGTTTTAATGATGGCCGATACTGTGGAAGCGGCTTCGCGCAGTATTCAGAATCCCGACCACGATAAAATTGACCAATTGGTGGAAAGACTGATTGATCATCAGATTAATGATGGACAATTTGAAAACGCTCCCATCACCTTACGGGAGATAAGGAGCGTTAAAAAGATTTTCAAGAAGATGTTAATGAACATCTACCACGTGCGGATTAAGTACCCTGATTAACTAACCTGAGTTCGATGTAAAATTAGGCCTCAGACCTCTTGTAAATAGCTGGTTTTAAGCCGAAGCGCTGAAGCAATAGCGGGCTATTGCGAAGGGCTAAGGCGCCAAAAACTGCTTTTTAGAAGAGGCTTAGAAGTTTTTTCCAATAAAAGCGAAAATCCTGCGTCTAGTTCATTTGCTGTAGCCCGCTACAGCTGCGCGATCCAGACTAGTCTTTTCCTTTTATTGAAAATCTGAGGCTATAATTTTAGGTTGAACTCAGGTTAACTAGAAACTCTGCTTAGGATTCTATTTCAGAATCATCAAGATCTTCGGAGTTTTCAAAGTCTTCCTCGGATAAGGCCTGACTGATGCCATGTTCACCATAAAGAAGATCATAAGACTCTAAATTAGGGGTGGCTTCAAGATCGCTTACTTCAAAGTACAGTTGATAATACTTATCATATTGCTTTAAAAAGCCTTCTTGGTTAGTAAGTAGTAAGAGGTTTTTACTGCTTTGGTCTTTAAGTAGCGCTAATTTCCCGCGTTTTTCTTTCCAGATATACTGATTGGGGATTAGGGGGATTTTCGCCAAGAAAGCAAAGTCACTAGCAATTAAGCTGCGTTTTGGCTTCAATAAAATGTGTTTCATAGTATCAGAAATAGATTTCCCTAAAATACTAAATAAGGTGAGTGCAACTGTGCATTAGAGCCTTAGATTTTTAATAAAAAAGAAAAGACCCATCGGGATCATGAAGATGTTGCAGCAATAAAAAGTTTAGGCGTCAAATGGCCTACAACTTCAAAAGCTGATAGCTATACTCATTAATCTTAATTACATATTGTCCTGCTTTGAGCGAACCCAGGTCGATTTGCATTTTGTCATGATTCTCCTTACTAAAGCTTTTAACCATTTCCAGGCTGCCACGCTGGTTAAATATCTGCACAAAAACATCGGGGTCCGTTCCCTTATTTTTTATCGTTATAAAACCTTTACTGGGATTAGGGAAAAACTCATAATATTTCTTTGCTGCAGGCTCGGAAATAATGCTAATACTCTCTGCAGTATTTGCGAAAACGTAGTCGCCATTCTCCACTTGGCTTAGTTCAAAGCTACCGATACGCGAATTACTGCTGGCGACTTTCTTGGTTTGATAAGGATAGATATTCCATTGCTTACTGCCTTTAGCGCGGAATAAAAGTACCAGCGAATCGTTGCCATTTTGGAGAAGTGCTTCTTCCGCTTTACCATTGCTGCCTTCAAAGCGAATTTCCCCTTTTAAAGTGGATTGGGCTAAGCCTATTTTTTGAATGGTGAAATAGCGCTGGCTTGCCAGACGAAAATCGAAAGCGTTGGCCGACTGCTTTTCTGCCTTTACCAAATGCTGCATTAAAATTACCGAACCGGAGTCTACATAATTATCGCAATTAATAGTTATCTGGCTGTAGGCCGCTACTTGCGCACCGCTCGCTGCAATATTTAAGTGATCTACTCCCGTTGCGGTGAGAAGGCCACCACTGTAGGAGGCTAAAACAGCCACTGGTGCGAAATTGAGGCTGAAGTTGTGCGCACTTAAGGCGCCGCTATGGCTAAAGTTGTGATGCAGGATTTGGCCATTGGCGCCAAAGAAGCTTACATCAACAGGTACATTATTATGATAAGCAGGGGCTTCATATAAACGTTGTTTCAATTGAAAATTCACTTGCTGGTTGCTGGCGGAATAGCTCCAATCGTTGACTGAAAATTGAGGGAAGCCGGCATTGTAAATCCAATCGGTACCGAAGTCACTTATCTTGGCTTGACCGCTAATAGCCTGCAGTTCCGCTAAAAAGCTTGCGCTAGATAGGTTCTGATAAGCGTATCTGCTAAAAATGCTATCGAGTGTACTAAAGAATAAATTGTCGCCTAAATAGTGACGTAAATTATGGCCCACCATGGCTCCTTTTTGATAGGTATGAAATCCGTAAACATATTCGTGGGGCATGGCATAAAGCGGACGGAAAACTCCACCATCTTGCTTGTGTGCATTATTTAAAACGGCCCAAGCATTAGATCTCACTACTTCCAAATAGCGAGCGCGGTCGTAAACTTTTTCTTGGTAAAGATGACTGCTAAACTCAGCCATCCCTTCGTTAATCCACATATCATCGGCGCTTTCACAGGTAATGAGATTGCCAAACCAATGATGAGCCAGTTCATGCGCCATAATATCTTCGCCCGAAAGGTTGCCATTTATAAGGCTAATAGGGTAGTGAATGCTGGTAGCGTGTTCCATGGCTCCCACGGTGGTAGCGGCATAGCCAATGCGGGGCCAACGGTAGGCACCGAAATAGTCTTCAAAAGCATGGAAAGTGGCTTTGAGGTTTTGGAAAGAGCTTTTCAAATTAGCCGTATCAGCGGCCTTGGCGGCGAGAAGAATAGATTTAACTCCTTCAATTCCTTGCACGGTATCTTCTAGAAACTGATAATTAGCTAAAGCAAAACTGGCTAAATAGGTTGGGATTTCTTCGCTTAAATAGCTGTTGCTTAAAATCGTATCTCCCACAAGGGGCACGCGTGAAATGCTATCGCCAATAAGCATGGGCACTAGAGGACTTTTGCTTTTTACGGAAATCGCATAGCTGGATTTCTCTACAAAGTTGTCGTAGCAAGGAAACCAGGCGCGCCCAAAAGTATGTGGGTTGGAGGCGAAGCCCACGCCCAAATTGTAATAATAGCCTTGCGCCGCATGAAAGCCACCCCAGTTGGAGGCATCGGTTTTTGGATAACCACTGTAGTAGATGTGCAGGTAATCTAAACTTGAACTAAGGTTCACTGAAGGGTCAAAATCCACACTGAGCAGGGAATCGTTATAAGTAAAGGTAAAGTTGCTATTAGCCTGCCCATTCCCATCTATGTAAATGATAGAGTCCACTTGCAGTAGATGTAAATCTAAATTAAGCTTGGTGGCGCCCGAAATTTTAGGATTGAAAAAGATCTTAGCATCGGCCTTGAAAATCTGATTGGCAATGCCCGTTAAATCGAGATTGATTTGATAATGTTGAATATCAAAAGTGTCGCTTTTCGCATTATTGTTAATGCTAGGGCTACTCATAGCACTAATGGCCTGCTTGGTATCCATGCAGTTGTATTGGGCCTGTGCAACAATCGTTGATAATAGAGTAACTAAGCTGAATATAAATTTCTTCATCGTAATTTTAGTCCATTAAACTTCTTTGTCGTACTACTTCATAAAGCACCGCTCCCGCGGCAACTGATACATTTAAGGATCCTACTTTTCCGAGCATGGGTAATTTAACTACTAGGTCAGCCGCTTTTAAGCGTTCGGGGGCTATGCCTTTATCTTCCGAACCCATTATTATCGCTAGGGGACCAGTAAGGTCGGAGTCGAAACTGTTAGTTTGGGTTTTTTCGCTACAGGCTACCACACGAATTCCGCTCATTTGCAGCCAAGTAACTGTTTCGTTAAGATTGGATTCTTTGCAAAGAGGTAAGTGGTTTAGTGCTCCGGCAGAAGCTTTCATCGCATCGAGATTAACCGAAGCCGAATTTTTTGTGGTGGCCACGATGGCATGGGCGCCAACCGCATCTGCCGTACGAGCGATGGCCCCAAAATTACGCACGTCACTAACTCGGTCGAGAATAACAATTAAGGGATCTTCCCCTTTTTCGAAGGTAGACTGCACCACCTCTTTCAAATCTACGGAAGTAACGGCGCTAATGTGAGCTACAACGCCTTGATGGTTTTTACGGGTAAACTTATCTAAGCGAGACTTAGGAACCACGGCATAAGGCAGTTTACTAGTTTTTAAAATATCCCAAAGCTCCTTGAAAAGCTGGCCTTGCAGGTTTTGTTGGAGGTAAATTTTATCGATTTCTGTGCCTGCTTCAATAGCTTCGAGCAGGGGCCTAATACCACATAGGATTTCGGCTTCGTTGTTGGAGTTGGTCTTGTGCATCTTGTTCTCTGCGAATGTCTTTCGAATTATAAATATGTCCTTTTCGCCACGATTCAATGGCCTGTCCCCAGCCATAGCGGTACTGAGCAGAGCGTTCTAATTCATAATCGTTATCCGAAAATGGATTATCTAAATTGATAAAGCTGAAATAGTAAGATAAAGTAGAACTTTCATTTCCGTAAACCCAGCCTTCACCCGCGGAAGAGCGATAGACCTTTGTGGGAGGGCCATAAATGATAAAGATAATGCCGCGGTCGGTTTTCCAACCTTCTTGATAGGAGCTAAAAAGCCGATTGGCTTCTTCCACTCTTTGATAAAATCCAGCAATTAAGGTTTTAGCCCGTTCTTCTTGACCCGCTCTGCTTTTCCAGAAAGCTTCGATCCACATGCGTAAGGCTTCCGGGTCCGATTTTGCAGCCAACATCCCTTCGTATTCTTTCTGAGTAGTTAGATAACGCAAGGGCTCGGCCATATCCTGAAATTCTCCCACCAAGGGGAAATGACGGTAAAAGGAATAGATAGTGAAGCCTTCCCATTGAGTGGTATCTAAACGAAAGTGATAAAATCCCCTATTGGATAAGCTTATTAAACTATCCGCGTGCACTAAAAAAGTGGTATCTGGTTTTAACTCGAAGCTTGCACTATTTTGGCTAGAATAGGGCGGAAGTGCCAGAGGAAACTCTCGGTTATAATGACTAACGAAATAGTATTTGGGTCTTAAAAGACTGTGCTCTAGTTTAAAAGGAACGTCAGCAGGGATGTGATTACTGAAAATAATATTGCCTTCGGGGTCTTTTAAAACGTAATAGCTAGCGCCATTAATACTCGCTTTTTCTATGGCTAAGAAATTAGTGAAAGAGGAGCCTCGGCCTAAATCGGTTAGCTTAACAAAGAGTACTTTATTGTTTTCATCGTTGTCTAGCTCGGGTGTTTTAATATCGAAGTAGCCACTAATAATTTTATTGGGAACCTTGGCAGCCAAATCAACAAAGCTCAGGCTGTCTATATCAAGTATAATCGAGCTTTCGATGTTTTTTAGTACTTGATATTCAATTTTAAAACCAGCCTTATAATCATCTCCTTCGCTCGCGCGGGTGTATAATAATTCTGAACTTTTAAGGCGGTAAAAAACTCGACTCATGGTATCGCTTAAATGCTCTATGCGGTAATGCGGCCGCAGCGCCATGTTTTGAGGGTTATATAGATAGGCTAAATTATTACTTTGCAAACCTTGTGGTCCGCGACAACTGCTAAGAACGAGCAGTGAGAAAAGTAGAAAGAGTAGACTTCTAGGCATTGCGGCAAATTTAAGGGAAATTATAGCGCTTTAATTTTTTCAACACCTAATTTCCTTTAGATCTTAGGTTAAAAAGTATTAATGTAAGAGAGGTGAACCTTGGTGTTTCTAAAGTCGAAATTATCACGGTTACTTTTTCCTACTGCTAAAAATAACGAGAATATCCCTGCTTTGGTTTGAAAGTTAATTCCTGTTCCCAAACCCAGGTGCCAGTTGGCGTTAATTGCGGCACCTTCTTTTTTTTCGGTATAAGCAAGGTCACTAAAAAGGCTAAGGTAATCGCGTTTGCCAAGCATGTAGCGCATTTCATTTTGTACGACTCCGTAGGCGCTGCTAAAAAGACTTAATTCATTAAAACCGCGCAAAGTTTTTATTCCACCCAAACGGAAAAGTTCATTATCAAAAAGTTCATCAGAAAACAATGCTTCTGATAGTAATCCAGAAAAATAGACCCAATTACCGCTAAAGTTCCAATAATTTTCCGCCTGAATCTCCCAGCCATATTGACGAACAGTGCTTCCATCACTTTGCCGATCTGCACTAAGTGCGAGGGCTAAAAAACGATAACCCGAGCTGGCAACTACACGATTATTGAGGGTGCTGAGGTCTACCCCTAGTTTAAAACGGGTAGTGCGAAAGTCGTTTAAATTGCCAAAATTGCTGTTTTCCATATCGCTCAAGGCAGATGAGCTAGTGAATTCAAGTGCTGCCAAAAAGTAGGAACTATGAGCTAACCAATACGAAGCTTGGCCCTTAAACTTGCGATTAACAAAACTCGAATCTTGCCTAAAAATTGATAATTGGGTACTGAGGCCTATGGGACTATTTAAAAGAAAGGGATAGCCAAAATTGAGATTAAAATCCTCGGCCGATTCGTCGGGGCGTCGCCAACGGATGCCAATCTCTTCCCCGCGGTTGAAAGTATTTTGCAAGGCCAATTGAAAATCGCCGTTTAGGGTGCTGCGCCCTTCACTATCGGTATTGAGTCCTACAATACCCGTTACTTGATTATTATTGGCTTTTTCTAGATATAAATAAAGTATGCTATTTTTTTTAAAGAAAGCTACTGCGGGAGCGCGTTTGGCATTGAGATAGGGCAGAGTAAGAATGTTCTTTTCAATTTTTTGCAGTCGTTGATCGGAATAAGGCATGCCTTTACGGTAACCGATTTCATATTTTAATAAGCCCTTAACAATTTTATTGTAACCTAAAATCACTAGCGAATCGAGGCTAATTTGTGGCCCAGGATTTACGAGTACCGTAGCGTTTAATTTATTGTCTTTCAGCTCATAATCCTTAAAATGTATATAGGCAAAGGGATAACCAAGGTCATCGTACTTTTTAAGAATATCACTTAAATTGAATTCCAAATTTGCTTGACTAAGAGGCGCTTTTCTGTTACCCCCTTTTAGATCGAGTTCTTCTAAAAAGCTTGTTTCCTCAATTTCTATTTCACCCAGTTGCATTTGAGTTTTGGGGCTTAAAATTAGGAGGCTATCTTTCTCCTCACATTGGGCTAACCAATAGCCTTCTTTTTGCAAAATTTGTAGCGCTTGGGCACAGGTTAATTTTTCCTTACCCAAGTTTTTTTCTAAAACCGTGCTTAGGTATTTTTCGTCGCTTATGCTTTCGCAGATGAGTTGATAGGTAGGCATCTGCGCCAGCAAAGAAATATTGCAAAAAATAAGGAGGAGGAGGTAGCGCATTTATAAGGACCAGTCGATGGGTTTTAAGTGCCATTCGCTCAGTTGCTTATTGCAGGCCGAGAATGGTTTAGAATTAAAGAAACCGCGATAGGACGAAAGAGGCGAGGGATGTGCGCTACTAATAATGGCATGTTTATTTTGATTGATTAGGGTGGCTTTTTTCTGGGCAAAGCTGCCCCAGAGAATGAAAATAAGCTGCTTTTCTCGTTCCGAAAGATTGCGAATTATGGCGTCAGTAAAATTTTCCCAGCCCTTATTTTGGTGGCTGCCCGCTTTATGTGCCTCCACAGTTAAAACGGTATTTAGCAAAAGAACGCCCTGTTCTGCCCATTTTGACAAATCACCAAAAAAGGGAGGGTCGATATTTAAATCGCTTTTCAATTCCTTAAAAATATTGCGCAAAGATGGTGGAAACTTTTCGCCAGCGGGAACAGAAAATGCTAAACCATGGGCCTGGTTTTCGCCGTGATAAGGATCTTGGCCTAAAATAACTACCCGCGTATTTTGGGGTGGGCAAATTTCTAAAGCTCTAAAGGTTAAGGCTTCACTGGGGTAGATGGTTAAGGTCTTTCTTTGCTCTTTTAGAAAATCATCTAAATTCTCAAAATAAGTTTGAGTAGTTTCTTTAGCCAGGTAATCTCGCCAAAATGCAGGAAGTAGACTTAAAAGTTTATTCATAGAATACCACAATATGTTTTTACCGGTTTGTATATATGTATAGGTGTTTAGCCCAAAATAGCTAACTTTGCTTGCAAAGCATCTAGCAGTAATTAATAATCGAAGATAAGATGAAAAAAGTATTGGCAATTTTAGCTCTATTTATGGGTATTTTAATCCTTCAATCATGTGGTGGAGCAGAAAAATGTCCAGCTTATAGTTCCGTAGAGCAAGCTGAAGTATTCGAAGCCTAAATGGATCGAAGAGATTTAACCGAGGCTTCGCAATTAAATGAAATAGATGCGAACTCTTTAGAGGGTAAGGGTGTTTTAATTTTCAAGCATAGTACCCGTTGCATAATTAGTAAAATGGTATGGAATAATTTGTCGTCGGACTGGTCCAACGATTTAGAAGATTTACCCGTTTACTTTTTAGATTTGATTAGTAATCGTGCTTTATCGCAGCAAGTTGCAGAGCGCTATGGTGTTTACCACGAATCGCCGCAAGCCTTACTAATTAAAAATGGGAAATGTGTTTACCATGACTCGCATCATGGGATTAATCAGAGTGAAATTAAGAATTTGGTGAATGCGTAAAATTGTGTTTTTAGGATTGGCTTTATTTTTTGGCAATAGCCTTTGGGGGCAATTGTCAACGGATGCCGATTTTAAAAGACAAGTTTACGATCGCGCTTATTTGGGAGGTATTAATTTAAATACCCGCGGTTTTGCCATTGGCGGCAGGTACATTAAGTACATTGATGGCTATAGTGCCAAAGGTTTTGAAATAGATTTAGCAAAAGTCAGGCATCCAAAAGAAATTATTTCGTCAGATGATATATTCAACAACTATCGCGGTTTTGTGAAAGGACGAATTAATTCATTTTACACTTTGAGAACTGGTTATACATACGAACAGATTTTATTTGATAAAACCGATCGTGGGTCTATTTCTATTTCGTGGATAGCCAGTGGCGGAGCTTCCTGGGGTTTGTTGAAACCTATCTACCTAAGTGTAAATGAATTTGGCGATGATGGTGATTTAAGGGTAGAGACCATTCGTTATACCGGGGAAACCAATCCAGCAAATATTAATGGCGAAGCTTCTTATTTAACCGGCTTATTGCAAACTAGTATTAAACCTGGTATTTATGTTAAAGGTGGCTTTAGTTTCGATTATCAATTATTTGATGAAGACATAAGCACGCTGGAAACAGGATTTATCTACGATTATTACTTTACCGAAGTACCGATTTTTTTTGAAGGGCAAAGCGATATAAATTGGGCTGGATTTTTTCAATTGTATATCGCGGTGAATTTTGGATATAAGCTTAATTAGGATATGAGCGAAGTGTTGGAGTTGAAAGAGACTCAAAAGAAGGAGCAAACAATTACAAGAGGTAAGCCACGCTGGTTAAGGGTGAAGCTGCCTACGGGTGAGAAGTTTAAGAATGTAAGAAAGCTAGTTGATAATTACGGATTACACACTATCTGCGAAAGCGGAAATTGCCCGAACATGGGCGAGTGCTGGGGATCTGGAACAGCTACCTTTATGATTTTAGGTAATGTATGTACGCGTAGTTGTGGTTTTTGTGCCGTTGCTACTGGTCGTCCAGAATCGGTAGATTGGGATGAACCCGAAAGAGTGGCCCGTTCGGTAAAGTTAATGAAGATAAAGCATTGTGTTCTTACTTCGGTAGATCGCGATGATTTACGTGATGGCGGTTCAATCATCTGGAAGGAAACGGTTCAAGCGGTTCGTTGCATGAGTCCGGGTACAACCATGGAAACTTTAATTCCAGACTTTAAGGGGGAGTGGCGTAATATTGATCGCATTATTGAAGCAGCCCCCGAAATTGTATCGCATAATATGGAAACAGTGCGACGTTTGACCCGTAAAGTTCGGATTCAAGCACAATACGATCGCAGTTTAGAAGTACTACGCTATTTAAAAGATCAAGGCTTACCTAGAACGAAATCAGGTATAATGTTGGGCCTTGGTGAAAAAGAGGAAGAAGTTATTGACAGCCTAAAAGATTTGCGTGAGGCCAATGTTGACATCATAACTTTAGGTCAATATTTACAACCTACACCACAGCATTTACCTGTAAAAGAGTTTGTTAGCCCAGAAGCCTTTGCTAAATATAAAGAGATTGGTTTAGAAATGGGCTTTCGATATGTAGAAAGCGGGCCCTTAGTTCGCTCTTCATATCACGCGGAAAGGCATATGTTTTAGTCTTTCATAAGAGTTTAGAAATTATATTTGTCGCACAGCATTTAAAAAAAGGAAAAAGAATGAAAAGAAAGTTACTTTTCTCCCTCGGTGGAATAATGATGTTAGGAGCTTTGGCTTGGATAGGAGTTCCCTCGGATACACAAGAATACTATAGTGAAAGATCTACTAATACTGAGGCAAATGACGCCACAGGATCAGCAGAATTTTTACATAGCAGGCGGATGAACCCAGCAACAGGTAAAATTGATCCTGCTGATGTTTTGGCAGCCCGTCAGGCTACGCAACAATTAGCGCTCAATAAAACAAACGCTGCTATCGGTTTAAATTGGGACGAAATGGGTCCTAATGATATGGGTGGTCGTACCCGTGCTGTTTTATTTGATCGTAATAATGCATCATTAATGTGGGCTGCTTCCGTTTCAGGCGGTATTTTCCATAGCCCTAATGCGGGTCGTAGCTGGAATCCTGTTAATGATCAATTAGAAAACTTAGCCATTAACAGTTTATGTATGTCCGCCAATGGTGATATATATGCTGGTACGGGTGAGGATATGTATTATTTCGCTAGTGGTCGTCGTTCAGGCGGTATCTTAGGCGATGGGATTTACAAATCTACCGATGGAGGTCAAACCTTTACGCAGTTAGCAAGCACTAATCCTGCTACTAACCCAGGTGATGGTTGGACAGCTGTTGGTAAAATGGCGGCTGACCCTACTGATGCTAATCGTATCTACGCCGCAACAACCGACGGTTTAAAAGTTAGTAATGATGCTGGTGCAAGCTGGACTGATGCAATACCAGCTGGTGGTGAGGCATTAGATTTAACGGTAACTTCTAGTGGTGCTGTTTGGGTAAAAGAAGGTCAATTTATTTATTATTCTCCCAGTGGAGATGCTGGTAGTTTTACTGAAAAAACGGTCTCACCCACGGCTGGAGATCAAGCTACTAATATCTGGAGAACAACTAGTCGCATGCGCATAGCGGTTGCTCCTAGCGACGAGAATTATGTGTATGTATTAGTAACTTCAGGTAGAGACTTCGACCGCGTTTACCAATCTACCGACGGTGGTACAACTTGGACTACTATTGGAACTTCTTCTGCGCTACTTAGCCCAGTAGATCAGTCTCCATTCGCTGTAGCGATTGGCGTTGATCCTAAAAACGCAGAAAGAATTATGATTGGTGGTCTTACTCTATGGGAGTGGAGTACCGGTAATGGCTGGTTCCAAGTAGCTTCACAAAGTTCTTTTAGTTTCAATTTTTATGTGCATGTAGATATTCACGAAATAGTTTGGAGAGCGGATCAACCCAACACAATTTGGGTAGCCAATGATGGTGGTTTATTTAAATCAGAAAATGACGGTTTCTCTTGGTCTGAAGAAAATAAAGGATATGCAACCATTCAGTATTACCACGTTGCAGTAGGTTTCGACGGACAAATGTTAGGTGGTACTCAGGATAATGGTACCATTTTAATCAATCCAAATGCACCCTTGCCTAAATCTGGAACAAGAACCGTAGGTATTACTCAACGCAGTGGTGCAACTTTTGACGGCGATGGTGCAGATGTAGCTATTTCGCATTTAGATCAAGAGGTAATGTTTAAGGCCAGACAGTATGGTCAGATGGGACGTTCCATTGATGGGGGTGGTGAATATTCGTATTTCTACGGTACTCGAATGGCCTCTCGTTATAATGCATTCTCTTTTGCTTTTGCAGATTTTACAGGGCCTTACGAATTGTATGAAAATTTGAATGATCGCAATAGTATTGATTCTGTGGAGTTTTCGGCAGATACGATTAAAAGTAGTCTCGGTTTTGGTAACGGCGGAGCGGCTTATAACGGAGCTTTTACCAAGCCTCAAAGTGCTACGATCTTCAAGGCAGAATCGTTTAAAATCTTTTCAGGTTCCCAAATGGTGGTTTCAGATGCCAATGGCGTTTTATCTGGTGACGGGACTGGTAATTTTGATGCCAATACGGGTCAGTATAATGTAGTATTTACAACAGGTACTAATTTAGAAATTAGATCATCGGTAGCTGTACGTTATGATGCAGGTTCCTTAATTAACTTTAAGAGTTTAACTGGAGAAATTCCATTGGTTGATACTTTGAAGGTGGCCTTAGAACCTGGACAATCGGTTAAATTCCAAGATCCAGTACAGTCTATGTTTGCGGTTGGTTTAACCGCCTTTAACAACCCCGCTGAACCAGGTAATAATGGTGGCGGTGTTTGGATGGCACGTGATGTATTGAGCAATCGTACCGCTATTCCAGAGTGGTGGCATATTGGTGCTTTAGCAGATGGTGAAGTTCCTTCCGCGATGACCTTTAGTGCAGATGGTGATGCTTTGTACGTTGGTACTAGTGCTGGTAGAGTATATCGTTTATCGAATCTTACCAATGCAAGAACAGAAGAATCGGCCGATGTGGATATTGATTTCTTAGTAAATCCTCCTGCTCCTAGTACAGCAGTAGTGGAAAGTAGAGTGATTTTCGTTCAAGGTGGTAGAAGTATAACGAGTATTGTGGTGGATCAAAGTGATGTAGATCGTTTGATTATCACGCTTGGTAATTACGGTGGTAACTTAAACCATGTTTATTATACTGAGCAAGCGACTAGCCCAACTTTAACTACTAGCAATTTTATTGTTAAAGATGGTGATTTACCTTCTCTACCAGTTTATGATGCCGTATTCAATTATAATGATCCTACCAACGGTCAAGTAATTTTAGGAACCGATTTAGGCGTGTTTACGACCACTAATATCGGCGCAAGCTCAGTATCTTGGGCTCCAGATAATAACGGTTTTGCTAATGTGCCAGTATTTGATTTATTACAAACGCGCACTATTCGTTACGATTTGGTAAATAACGAAGACTTTGAAGGTTCTATTTATGCAGCCACTCATGGTAGAGGTATCTTTAAAACTGGAACCACTGCCGATTACGTAAGTGTAAAAGAAGAGAAGTTAGTAGAGAGTGCTAAGCAAGTTTTAGCTTTAGAGCTTTATCCGAACCCTGCCCAAAATCAGGTTAATGTTGCCCTTAACTTAAATAATCGTAGTGATGTTAAAATCACCGTGCGCGATTTAAGTGGAAGATTGGTTAAAACCTTATCTGCAAAAGCAGTACCCGCGGGTACAGAAAGCTTAAGCATGGATGTTAGTTCTTTAAAAACAGGAACTTACATTGTTAGCTTAATTAATGGCACTGACAGCCGTACAGCTAAATTGATTATTACTAAGTAATTTCAAAGCATATATACTAAAAGCCTTCTCCTATTGGGGAAGGCTTTTTTATTTAGATAAATATGAGAATAGCCATAAATGGTTTTGGAAGAATAGGCCGCAGTTTTATGAGAGTGGTGCAGGCTTATCCAGAGATAGAAGTTGTGGCCATAAACGATTTGGCCGATATTTATAATCAAGCGCATTTATTAAAATACGATACCACTCATCGCATTTTCCCCAAAGAGATAAAAGTAGAAGGGCAGGAGCTGATTATTGGTGCTCAGCGGATAGCTTATAGTTCCTTTAGGTCTATTAGTGATGCTCCCTGGGAAAAGCTGGACCTAGATATTATTATTGAGGCAACTGGTTTCTTCAAACAAAGGTCATTATTAATGGGGCATCTAGCGAAAGCGAAGAAAGTAATATTAAGCGCACCGCCTTTAGATGATACGCGCACCATTGTTTTAGGAATAAACGAAGGGAGTATTTTAGCAAGTGACCGGATATTATCAAATGCCTCTTGCACTACTAATAGTGCGGCCCCTTTACTAGAAGTGGTATCGCGTTTATGTGGTATTGAACACGCCTACATAACTACGGTCCATAGTTACACAACCGACCAGGGTTTACAGGATGGACCGCATAAAGATCTTAGACGAGGAAGGGCAGCGGCTGAATCAATCGTGCCTACTTCTACCGGAGCGGCTAAGGCTATAACTAAGATTTTCCCGCATTTAGAAGGGCGTATTGGGGGTGCGGGTATTCGAGTACCAGTACCGGATGGCAGTCTTACGGACATCACTTTTACGGTAAAAAAAACAGCCTCCGTAGAGGCTGTTAATAGTGCTTTTAAAGAAGCTTCGGAAACCTATCTGAATCCTTATTTGGGTTATACCGCCGATCCAATTGTGTCGCGCGATATAATTGGTAGCCCTTATTCTTGTTTATACGATGAAGGTCTTTCTTCGGTTCTCGGACCCATGCTTAAAGTGGTAGCTTGGTACGATAATGAAATGGGTTACTCCAATCGTTTAAAGGACTTGGTTTTATATTTAACTAGCCAAAAGTTGATCTAACTGAGCAGGAAGCTCGGCAAGATTTACATTTTTGGCAACTATGTTTCCGTTCTGATCGACTAATACCGTAAAAGGAATCGCTTGAATACCATAGGTACGACCAGCGGCACTGCTCCAACCTTGTAAGTCACTAACGTGGTTAGGCCAACTTAAACCGTCCTGGGCAATTGCTTGCAGCCATTCGTTACGTGGACTTTGCTGTTGCGGAAGTCCATCAAATGACACGCTCAATACTGTAAAACCTTTGTCTTTGTAGTCATTGTAAACTTTTACTAACATGGGGTTCGCAGCTCTACAAGGACGACACCAAGCAGCCCAGAAGTCAACTAAAACCACGGAACCTTTAAGGTCTGACAAGTTTCTCACTTGTCCTGTAGAATCGGGTAAAGAAATTTCGGGAGCAGGCATGCCAATGGCCAGTGCTTCTTGTCTCGCTTTCATTTCGCTTTGTGCAGCAACTTGTTCTTTGATACGCTCCAATTGCTTATTGAAATTAACTGCATGCGGGTTATTGGGATAAGCTATCATTAAAGCTGAATCAACTTTAATATAATAATCAATGTGATCTTCGGCGCTAACCATTTGCATTTGTCCTAAGCTTTGTGGCCAAATAAATAAGTTGGCCATATTCGCAGGGTCTTCGTCGATTAGAGCGCGAAGTTCGGCACCAGTAGCCTCTACTTTATCTTCAAACTCAGTTTGTTTAGAAGCGCGAACTGCCATAAAATTTGCGCTATCGCGGTATTGGTTAATGTATTCCCCAAGGCTATCAATGTATTTACCTGCATCGTAAACGATATCGTTTATGCGTTTAATACGGATGCTTTCCTTGTTACCATTAATATCATAATTACGGTCTAAGCCATCCATCATAGGTTCGATGGTGATATTAATGTTTTCGGAGCCATTGGTGAAAAATGGAATACGGATACCCTCCGCCTCAAGCAACAAAAAGTCAGCCGTATCAATTTGAATATCGTAGGTAAAAACGCCATTATCAGATTGTAAAGTGTCTAAATTCTTTACGGCATTAGGCGATAATTTCGCAATAATTATTTCATTAGTTCCTTCGGCACTAATTCTAATACTGGTTTGGCCAGGTCCCGCTTGTTTCTGACAGGCAACAAAGGCCAATGCCATTAGGCTTAAACTTAAAAGTTTTCGCATAGGTCTATTTTTCTAGAGTTTGAATTACAATTTTACTAGCCATTTTAGGGTCGGCTTTCCCCCCTGATAGTTTCATTACTTCGCCCATAAATAGACCAGTAAGGCCTTTTTTACCAGCTTTGTATTCGGCTACTTTCTCAGGGAATTTTGCTAGAGCAGCATCTACCCATCCTTGTAGCTCGTCGGTATCACTTTCTTGCAAAAGATTTAGTTCCTTGGCTAATGCTTCCGCAGATGCATCAGGTGAGGCTATTAATGCTTTAAATAAATCGCCGTTGGCAGCAGAATTACTAATGGTTCCCTTATCTACTAAATTAATCAGCTCTCCAATAGTGGCTGCCTTTAGCGGGAATTGTGAAATGTGAATAGCCTTTTCATTAAGATAAGACTTAATGCTCCCCATCATCCAGTTAGCGGCCGCCTTGTAGTTTTCGGTATGCTCAATAATATCTTCGTAAAAAAGGGCAATTTCCTTACTTTCTGTTAGGAGGGAAGCATCGTATTCGCTCAGATTTAGTTGGAGATATTTATTAAAGAGCTCTTTCGGTAAAGGCGGCAAATTTGATTTTACCTCATCAATATAATCCTGCTTTACCAAGATAGGTTGTAAATCTGGCTCATTAAAATATCGGTAATCGTGTGCGTCTTCTTTATCCCGTAATAACTGCGTTTTACCGCGTGCTGCATCAAAAGTAAAGGTCTGCTGAATCACTTTGTCACCGCCTTCAATTACCGCAATTTGGCGATTAATTTCGTAGTCGATCGACTTTTGAACATTACGGAAGGAGTTTAGGTTTTTCACTTCTACCTTAGTTCCAAACTTTTCGCGACCCACAGGACGAACGGAAATGTTAACATCGCAACGCATGCTACCTTCTTCCATGTTACCATCGCTAATTTCTAGGTAGCGCACCAATTTACGCATCTCTGTAAGGTAGCTATAAGCTTCTTCTCCGTTTCTAAATTCGGGCTCACTTACAATTTCTAATAAGGGAACACCAGCCCTGTTTAGGTCAATTAAAGTATTGAAAGGATCGATATCATGCGAGCTTTTACCCGAATCTTCCTCCATGTGAATCCGCGTAAGGTTTAAGTTTTTCGACATACCCTCAGCATCTTTAATTTCAATGTAGCCGCCATTGCAAATGGGCGTTTTATCTTGGGTTATTTGGTAGCCTTTCGGTAGATCCGCATAGAAGTAATTCTTGCGTGCAAATTCATTCAGTTCCCGAATCTGGCAATTACAAGCAATCCCTAGTTTAACGGCGGCTTCTAAAACCTTTTCGTTAAACATCGGTAAAGTGCCTGGATGCCCAAGGCTTACTGGACTTATTTGTGTATTGGGATGCGCACCATATTCGGTGGCATCAGTGGCGTAAGCCTTACTTAAAGTATTTAGCTGTACGTGAATCTCGATACCGATAACCGGTTCGTATTTCGCGCGAATTTCAGCAGGTAGATCGTTCTTTGCCATGCTTGCAAAGATGCAAAATGTATAGCTTTTCTCTTTCTTTTCTTCAAGAAATAATAGCGGTCATTTGCGCTAAAAATCGCTCCTTGTCATCGCCTAAAAATAAATGCTCTACTCCTAAGATAAATATGCGTGCTAGCGCATCTTGGCCTAGACCTAAAGACCCCACTTTTACATAGTCTTTTTCGCTGCATATTAAAACGGCTTGTTCTTTTTCCGCTTGGGCAAGAAGGGTATTTAAATCCTCTTTCTGAAAGGAATAATGATCCTTAAAATGATGTTGATCTATAATTTGAAGCTGCTGCTGCAAATGCTCCATCATGTATTGGGGATAAGCAATGCCACTAAAAACGATCGCCTTTTGTGTGCTAATTTTCTCTCCAAAGGGATTTGTTAAATCGCTGTAGAAGAGGCTGCTAAAGTAGAGCGGCGCCTCCGAATAAGCCTGGATGGATTGCGCGATTTCTTCTTTTTTGGCAGTAGATATATTAAGCGGACATTTGGTAATTACGATGGCGGCTGCCCTTTTCGCACTACGGCGTGCTTCACGCAGATTCCCAGCAGGGAGAATGAAGTCTTCGCTAAAAATGGAATGATAAGCACTGAGCATTATGTAGGCATCCGCCTGTACCGACCGATGTTGGTAGGCATCGTCCATTAAGGCTAAATCGGGATTGAAGTCTAAAGCGGCTTCTAAGGCCAACTGTCGTTTTTCGGCCACGATCACTTGTACTGCGGGGAACTTTTGAGCAATTTGTAAAGCTTCATCGCCATAATCGCTAGCCGCACCCTGCCGATCTACTAAAAGTAAGCCTTGTGTTGCTCTGCCATAACCGCGACTTACCACTACTGCCGATTGGTATTTCAGGTGTTTTAAAAGAAACTCGGTCATCGGGGTTTTGCCCGTGCCGCCTGTGCTAAGGTTGCCAATGGCTATAGTTTTAGTGGCCGGGTAATAAATGGATAGTAACTTTTTATCGAAGAGCAAATTGCGAACAGCGGTTATTGCTCCGTAAATTATGCTAAATGGCCAGAGGAGTTTACGCATCTAAACTAGAGTTTAAAAATTCTAAGATGGCCATCTCTTGCTGAGGGCTAAACCAGGTTATTTCGGGATCTCGTCTAAACCACGTTAGCTGCCTTTTGGCATAACGCCGGCTATTTTTCTTGATTTCATTCCGTGCTTCTTCTAAACTTAAATCACCATCAAAGTGACTAAATAGTTCACTATAACCTACGGTTTGCAAGGCGTTTTGGTGGCGATACTCCTGCAAGCTTTTTACTTCTTCCACTAGGCCAGCGGCAAACATTACATCTACTCGCTTATTAATACCTTCGTAAAGATCGGGGCGCTCTATGTTTAAGCCAATCTTAAGCGCTTTGAAAGGACGAAGCTTTTTCTCGGCCTTTTGTAAAGTATCCATGGTTTTTCCGCTATGACGCAAAAGCTCGAGCGCGCGTATCAACCTTTGTGGATTTTTCTGATCAACTTTCAACCAGTATTGAGGGTCTAAACGCGCTACTTCATCTTGTAAAATAGAAAGCCCATCTCTCTCATAGTCGGCTAATATTGCACGACGGATTTCGCCCGGAATTGGCGGTAAATCGTCTATTCCTTCTAAAAGCGCTCTTAGGTATAAACCCGTTCCGCCAACGGCCACAGCAATTGGGTTTTGGGTAAATAATTCTTCCAATTTGGCTAAAGCCTCTTTTTCAAAAGAACCCGCATTTACCGAGTTCTTAATGGAACGATCGTGAATGAAATGATGCTTGGCTGCGGCCAATTCATTGGCACTAGGCACGGCGGTGCCAATACTTAACTCACGGTAAAATTGTCGCGAATCGAAAGAAATAATTTCGCAGCGGAAGTGCTGCGCTATAGCGATTGCCATGGCGGTTTTCCCCACGGCAGTAGGACCACAGACACAGATTAAAGTATTAGCTGATTTTTTCTCCACAATTAAAACAGTAATGCGCGTCGATAGGTAGGCCAGCGGTATTGCAAACGGCGCAGGCTTTGGTTTTGGGACTACTTGTCGCTTGACTTTGTCTATTTAATTCGGAGGTTACGATACCAGTTGGTACAGCAATAATTCCGTAGCCTAAAATCATTATTATAGATGCGATTAATTGTCCGAGGGGCGTTTGAGGAGAAATATCGCCATAACCAACAGTAGTAAGGGTTACAATACACCAGTAAATAGCCACGGGTATACTTTTAAAACCATGTTCCGGGCCTTCTACCATATACATTACCGTTCCCATTATGAAGGTCATACAAATCACGGCGATAATAAAAACGGCGATTTTATGACGACTGGCTCTTAGCGCTCCGCTTAAAATATTGGCTTCACCAATAAAACGAACCATTTTTAAAACTCTAAATACGCGTAGCAAACGAAGCGAACGAATAACAATAAAATATTGGGCGCCTCCTAAAACCATTGCGAGGTAACTGGGCAATATGCTAATTAGATCGATGATGCCATAAAAACTCAAGGCGTAGGTCCAAGGACGACTTACTATGCGTAGGCGAATTAAGTATTCGAGCGAAAATAGAATCGTGAAAAACCACTCTAAACTGATAAAAAAATTGGGATACTTCTCATTAATGCCGGGAACTGTTTCCAGCATAATTACCAAAAGACTACCGATAATAGCAAAAAGCAAAATAATATCGAAGCGCCGTCCCGCCTTTGTATCCGATTCGAAAATAATCGTGTACCAACGGTTGCGCCAACCCTCCTTTTTTGCGGCCTTTTCCTCTATCACAAATCACGTTTTTTAAGAACCATAAAGCTGCCAAATAACAAAATAATCGCGTAGAAGAAGCTTAGCAATAGATTCTTAATTGAAATACTGTCGAGGTTTTCGATATTTAAAAAGCTATTAATCTTAAACAGTCTTGTAAAAGGTTCGGGAATTAAATTACGAGAAGGTCTGGTAGGTAAATAGTCACTAATTGGGCTACCCACATAAAAGCCTAAAACTGGTTCTATTACAAAGTAATAAAGAATTAAAAGGATAATAGCCAAGGCGCTCTTCTTAAGTAAGATACCTAAGAAAAAAGCTAAGCTAAGAATAAAGAAAACCTCCGCAAAAAAGGCGACAATAAAAGAGCTTTGATACCAGAAATCCGCCTCGGCCAAATCGTTGTAAGAATAAATTAAGGCACTGGTGGTAAGGGCAACTGTTAGGGTGCAAACCAAAGCAAATAATAGCAGGCTAAATATTTTCGAAAAGAAAAATTCGCCCACGGAAAGGCCATCAATAACGTTTTGACGCATGGTGCGGTATTCGAACTCGCTGGCCATAAAGAACAACATTAAAAAGGCGGGAATAAATTTAAAGAAGCCCGCTAAATAGCTTGTATTTTGCCAAACGTAGGGTAGTTTATAAAACCCCGCATCGGCTAGATTGGCGGGAATGGCCAGCATGCTCGGGTCATTGGGATCTGCTTCGGCTCCGGATCCAAATATTTGGAAACTTCCAAAGCTCACCAATAAAGCGGAAAGTAATAAGACGAATAAAACCATACCGATCCAGAAAAACCGATGGTAGCGCAGCTTGTGCCACTCAATACTAATTAGCTTTATCACGGGTCAATATTTTTAGGAAACGTTCTTCTAAACTGGCTTTCTTTTCTTCGATATAACTAAGGTAAATACCTTGTTCTGCGAGCAGTTGATTCAACTTACTAGGGCTCATATCTTCGCTAAAGCTAAGATGCAGATGACCATCGGAAGGACGTATCTTTTTAAGACTACTCAGATCTTTTATTGCATTTTCCAGGGCTTGCATATCTGCAGCAGCGACTGCTATTACGGCATCTTTAGCAGAAAGCTCATCGGCTAAACCGCTATAAAGTAGGCTGCCGTTTTGCAAAACGGCCACATGGCTGCACACTCTTTCTACTTCCGCTAAAATGTGACTGGCAATAATAACAGTGGTGCCATTGGCGGCAATGCGGGTAATTAAATCGCGCACTTCCGCTATGCCAGTAGGGTCTAAACCATTGGTCGGTTCGTCCAATAAAAGCACTTCGGGTTCACCTAATAAACTGGCGGCAATGGCCAATCTTTGCTTCATTCCGAGGGAATAGCCTTTAAATTTATGATGCGCCCTTTCGTGCAGGTTTACTGTTTTTAAAACAGCATCGATATTAGGATTTTTAAGTTCCTTAATCTTGGCCACCAATTTTAAATTTTGGTAAGCCGTCATATATGGATAGAAATTTGGCGTTTCTAATAAAGCACCAATGCGCTTTTTAGCGGAGTTTACACTTTGGCCGTCAAACCAAGTAAAACTACCGCTATCTGAGGAAAGTATGCCTAAAATAATGCCAAGGGTGGTAGTTTTTCCGCTGCCATTGGGTCCTAAAATACCGAAGGTGGTACCTTTTGGTATTTGAAGTTTATAGGGTTTTAAGGCCTGAACTTTCCCATAGCGCTTACTGATACCATCAATTTCTAAAATGATTTGCAAGGAGGGTAATTTTTAAATTCTTCGAATTTGCTAAAAACCAAAAATAAGAGAATTTAAGGCAGTCCTACCAATTGCCTAAACTTTCGTAAGGAATTAACAGCTTGGCCTAATTGTAATCGTCAAATTCGTTGAATCCGAATTCCTCATCTTCGTCTTCATCTTCAAAGTCGGAATCCTCGTCCTCGTCGCCTTGCATGTTCTTTACGGGTGCTTCTGCTGGTCTTTCACCGTGCTTTAATACCAGTTTAATTTGATCGCTGTCTTCTTCGCTATCTTCAATTTGCTCCACGTAAAAAGTCCACATATTGAGGAAATCGTAGATGTAAAGTAGCTTATCGCCCGTTTTTTCAAATATTTCGTATATGGAAATATCAGGCATGGAGCGTTGCTCAGGATCAAAGGCCATTAAAGGAATTTCATCGCCTTGGTTCCAGTTATTATCACTTTCATAGAAGGAAGCCATTTCTCCTTCTTCTAATTCAAAAGAGCGCACAATTGCCAAGTGAAGGTGTTCTAAATTGAATTTTTGTGGAACGACAACATCACGGTAAACGTCTTCTTGCTCCCAATCGAGGATTATTCTAAGCCTTTTGGTCATTTTCAATTATCGGTTTCAGCCCCATTGTAGTGGCTTTATTTAAAGCAAAGGCATAAGCCTGCTCATAATCGTTTTCAATTTCTCCATCGAGAATGGCATCCTTAATGGCCTTTTTTAATTCGCCAATTTGGGGACCTGGTTTAAGATTGAAGGTCCGCATAATTTCTTCGCCACCAATGGGCGGTTGGAAATTTCTTAGGTGATCCTTTTCTTCTACTTCCACCAGTTTTTTACGGACTAAGCGGAAGTTTTCTAAAAATTGTTCTTTTTTCTTTTTATTACCAGTGGTAATATCTGCTTCACAAAGTAGCATCAAATCATCTACATCATCCCCCGCTTCAATTAAGAGACGGCGAGCGGCACTATCGGTGGCAGTATCGTCTACCACACTTTGGGGACGACTGCTTAACTGCACAATCTTTTTTACATAACGCAGGGGTTCGCCTAAGGGAAACTTCATGCGATTAAAGATTTTATTGAGCATTTTACCGCCCACAAATTCATGGGAATGAAAGGTCCAGCCAATGCCCGGCACAAATCTTTTGGTTACGGGTTTTCCAATGTCGTGAAAGAGGGCGGCATAGCGCAACCATAGTTTATCGCTGGTCGCGGCCAGATTATCCACCACTATTGCTGTGTGGTAAAAATTATCTTTATGACTTTGTCCTTCAATTTCTTCCACGCCAGCTAAAGCAGTAACTTCTGGTAGGAAATGCTTTAGTAAATGCGTACGATAGAGTAGAATTAAGCCTTTACTGGGCTTGGGCGTGGCCATAATTTTATTCAGCTCCGTGCTGATACGTTCTACACTAATAATTTTTAGACGCTCATTTTGACTTTTAATGGATGCCAAGCAAGACTCTTCAATTTGAAAATCGAGCTGAGTGGCAAAACGAATCGCGCGCATCATGCGCAAAGGATCATCACTAAAAGTTTGATCGGGTTCTAAAGGAGTGCGAATAATTTTATTTTCGAGGTCTTTAATACCATTAAAGGGATCGATTAGCTCTCCAAAACGCTTATCATTAAGGCAAATAGCCAAAGCGTTAATGGTGAAATCTCTTCTTTTTTGGTCGTCGTCTAAAGTGCCATTTTCAACACTGGGCTTGCGGCTATTTCTATCGTAGGACTCTTTACGAGCGCCAACAAATTCAATTTCTATATCGTCGGTTATAACCTGAGCAGTGCCAAAGCTTTTGAAAACATTTACCCGATTGCTGCCTAATTTTTTAGCGACCGCTTGGGCTAATTCAATACCGCTACCTACGGCAACGATATCAATGTCTTTGGCTTCTCCGCGTTTTAAAATAGCATCGCGAACATAGCCACCTACCACGTAAGTTTCTAATCCAAGCTCATCTGCGCAAGCGCCAATAAGGCGAAATATTTTATGATTAACTGACTCTAACAAGACTTTTGTTTAACTAGGGAAAACCTTTTCAGAGTATACCGCTAAGATTATAAATAGGATTAAACTGAAGTAAATGGCAATATGCGTGCGTTTTACCTTCGATTTAATTTCGTTTAATTCCTCTCGCTCTTCATCTAAAATTACCGGATAAAGCATAGGGAAAAGTAAGAAAGCCTGCAGGCGCATGGCTCTCGCTTCCGCATCTTGTAAATTGAAAAATAGGAAATCCTTTATTTTTCCAACTTGGGCTTTTTTCTTTAATTGAAGATATTGCAGTTGCAGTCCCGATTTGCGAACAAACAGTGCTAGCATGCCTACGCTGTTGAGGATGACTAAAACTATAAAGGTTAACTGCATGGTTCTATTTGAAAATTGGCTGCAAAATTAGGGCTTTCTATCGCTATAAAGAAATCTAATGCCGTACAAGCTGATATTGTTCGTAGGTTTTTAAACCGAGATTCTCTAAGCTAAAAAAGGCAAGCTTTTTAGAGGCTCCATTTATCAGGCTTGCCGCTAGGGCGGGATTGGCTAAAACTTTTTCGGTTGCCTGAGCCAAAGCTCGAGCATCGCCTATGGGGCAGAGTAAACCTGTTTTCTCATTTTCTACAATTTCGGGTATTCCACCTGCGGCAGTGGCTACGGTAGGAATACCTGCAGCAAAGGCATCTAAAATACTGGTGCCCAAGCCCTCTGTTTTACTGGTGAAAAGGAAAACATCGAAGTCGGCAATTATAGCGGGCACATCAGGGCGGAAGCCCAAAAAGCTAAATTTTTCTTCTAGGCCTGTCTCAGTAACCTTGGCTTCCAAAGTTGCTCTGAGTTCACCATCGCCGGCAATTACAAAATACAAATCAGGGTGCTGAACGCTTAAAATTTCGGCGGTATTTATGAAAGTAAGATGATCTTTATGATCCGCCAAAGCCGCTATATTTCCCACAATCTTCACATCGGCAGGCAGTTGTAATTCTGACCGTAATTTGCCCTTTTGGAGATGAGTAAATTTGGAGTGATCGATTGCGGAATGCACCACTTCTACTACAGCCGCGTTTTTAATTTTCGCTTTAACAATTTCGGCAATAGCGCTGCTTACGCAAAGAATTTTCTTAACGCTTGGATGATTGTACTTAAAGGCACTAAGCCATGAACCTGCTACGGGGAAATCTACTCTACGTGAGACAATTACTGGAGTTTTTGCTCCGAAAAAGGCATTGGCATAAACGGCAAATCCGTGGGCGTGGGCATCATGCGCATGCCAAATTTCTACCTTATTTTTTTGGGAGAATTTTTTCAAAGAAGAGGCAAAACTTAAATCGAGGGAGCTGCGTTTTTTTAATCCCTTTACGGGGATATTGTTTTCCAAGCACCAGTGGTAAAAGGGCGCATCTTTAACGCAAACTACAAACTGCTGGCTATTTTGCTGGGCCAATTCGGCGATTAAATAGGCAATCTGTTGCTCTCCACCGCGCCACGAACGCGCCGTGCTAATATGCAAAATGCGCATTCCTTTATTGGCCATGGTTCAGCGCTTTTAATTTGGTGTATTTCAAATAGGTGGCATAAGCACTCCAGCGGGCAATCATCCAACCAGCTTTACCATCTAAAAAGCCTAATTTGAAGATATAGGCACGCACAAACTTTAGGCTGGGCGATACAATAATTTTGAGCCAAGAAGAGCGCTTACCATTTTTAAAAGCGGCGGCACTAGAAATGTCAGTGAACTTTTTAATTTGCTTCAAATGCTCCTCAAAAGTATAAAAGCTATAGTGTAAAAGGTGCCCGCTTAAATGTTGGCTGCGAGATCCCTCTTCCAAGATGTAGGTGTCATGCGGGTTTTGTCCGCCCCAAGCTCCCTTGCGACTGTCCCATAATCGTAGTTTGCGATCAGGGTACCAAAGTCCGTGACGAATCCATTTATCGCAATAATTGGTTAAGCGGTTTAAATAATAGCCTTCGCCTTGCCAGTTTTCCTTTACGGTATTTATCGCTTTTCGCAGATGCTCATCCAGAGCCTCATCGGCATCTAATGAAAGAACATGTGGATATTGAGCTTGAAGAATAGCCCAGTTTTTTTGTTCAATATGACCTTCAAATTTATGAGAGATAAAAGTGGCGCCTTTGCTTTTTACAATTTCTTCGGTGGCGTCGCTGCTAAAGGAATCAACAACGATAATTTCATCGGCTACCCCTTGCAAAGAATCGAGGCAACGGCCAATATTGCGTTCTTCGTTAAAGGTGATTATTACTGCCGATATTTTAACTTTCATGCGCTAGTTGCTGATAAGTCTCCATCCACTGCAGGGCAATGTTTTGATGAGAGAATTGCTGTGCAAAAGTAAAGTTTATGGCGATGGCCTTTTGGCGCTTTTCATCGTTTTCCCAAAATTGCTGAATGGCGGCAGCGATACTAGTGGAGTTTATCTCATCTAAAAGAACGGAACCAGGGCCAGCCACTTCTTTTAAGGCACTATTTTTAGCGGTAATTAAAGCTGTTTTACTAATCATGGCCTCCAAAAGGGGAATACCAAAACCTTCGAAAATGGATGGGTAAATAAAAACATCGGCTAATTGATACAAGGCGGCTAAGTTGGCATTGTCTTTTACCACAATGGGTATAATTAAAGCCTTCTCATCATGAGTAAGGCCATCATAATAGCTAGTCCAAGCTGCCTTGGCACGTCCCACCACATACAGCGGAATTTGCAATTTTAAACAAGCTTGCGCTACCAAAATAGGATTCTTTCGTTCTTCTAAGGTTCCTACAAAAAGGCAAAACCTTTCCGGTAGTTGAAATTCCTTTTTCAGCTTAGTGAAACGATCTTGCTGGCTAGACCAAAACACTTGGTCGCAAGATTGAAAAATCACCTTAATGCGACTGGGGTCGATACCCAAGTAATGACTTAAATCGGAACGGGTTTGATGACTAATGGCCACGATAAGGTCGGCTGATTTGCAGGCAGAGCGCAGTTTTTTCTCGTAAATTTTACGATCAATCGCCTTGTATAAATGTGGGAAGCGCATGAAAATTAGGTCGTGTACACTTAAAACCGACTTAATTCCACGCTCTTTTAGTCCTTGCGGGATTTCGGCACTTAGGCCATGAAAAACTTGCACGCCGTCTTTCTTCGCCCGTGCACTTACTAAGCGTCTGCGCCAAATTTGGCCAATTAATTTGCTCTTTAAGTGGGGGCGAACTTCTTGCACCGCGCTATTTGCTTCAAAACTCACTTTCCCTTTCCAAGGATTGTAAAGGAAGTACTTATTTTTAGGATGGAATTGCGCTAAGGCACTGAGTAGATTTCTTCCGAAATTACCGAGACCACTGGCATTGTGGTAAATGCGTTTTGCGTCAAATCCAATTTTCATTTTAAGCGATGGGACTAAATTTCCCTTTCACATAAGTGGCTAGCGCTTTTCCCTTTAAGGGGATAAGGTCGAAGGGATAATTGGCCGCTTTACTGAAAGGTTTTAGATCACTCCACGACCATTCTATAGCAGGATTAAAGAAAGTAAGTTCCACTTCTTCGCCCGCTTTTAGGGCCATATTGGTTTGGTAATGAGTAATTTCTCTGGGCGCACGGCTAATTTGATAAATGATATCGCTTAGGGTCATTTCTTTTTCCAAAGCTGCATTAAGGGCACCGAAGAACCCTTCGAGGGTAGCGGCACCGAAGGAGGCCATATCAAACTCGCAGCGTTTTTCTTCAATGGTACGCGGTTCGTGATTACTGGCAATTCCTTTAAGAACGCCGTCTTTCAAGGCTTGTACTAAATTAGATTTATCTCGCATCTCCCGTAAGGGTGGAAAAACCTTTAAGCGACTGTCGTAAGTTTCTAAATCTTCGTCCGTAAAAAGGAGGTTCATAAGATTTACATCACCCGAAATAGCAATCCCTTTTTCTTGCGCTTCTCGCACAAGCTCCACACTTTTACTGCTGCTAATACCGGTAAAATGTAGGGCGGCTGAGCAGTATTCGGCGAGGCGGATATCTCGTGCCTGAGTAATGGTTTCGGAAATTTCGGCTAAGCCATTTAGGCCCAACCAAGTGCTTTTAGATCCTTCATGCATTTGCCCTTCCGCTCTTAAATTGGCATCGAATGATTGCACTTGCAGGGGGCGCTTCAAATCGCGGTTATACAGCAAAGCCAATTTCATCAAGGCACTATTGCTCACGCTGTGTTTACCATTACTAAAAGCGAGAGCACCGGCTTTGTCCATATCGTAGATCTCGCTTAACTCTTCACCTTTCGTACCGCGGCTAAATGCGCCATAGGGGAGAAGGTTTACGGGGCTATTTTGGTTGGCCCTATTGATATAATGAATGCTGGCTTTTGTATCGGCTACCGGCTCGGTTTGCGGCGAAAGTCCCACCGAGGTGAAGCCACCTTGCAAAGCGGCCATGGCTCCCGATTCTAAATCTTCGCGATCTTCCATACCGGGGTCGGAGAAGTTGGCGCGCAAATCCATCCAGCCAAGTGAGACATGGAGATTGTCGGCACTAAAAGTTTCTATGTTATCTATGGAAATACTAGGAGCAATTTGCTCAAGCTTACCATCGTTAAGCAGCAGATCGACCTGCTGTAAATGAAATTCAGACAGAGGTTCTACTAACCTCGCATTTTTAATGAGAATTTGCGCTGAATTCTTCATGGCCAGAATTTTTGTTGATAAACATTTCGATAATTAAAAATACCAATGCTGCGAGGATAAACCAGTGAGCAAGGCTCTTATCCTCTTGTTGTGTTTTGAGTTCTAAGCTGTAATTTTCAAATTCATCCTCATCAATAATTTGCTCCGCGGTAATAAAGATAGCTTCTTGCAATTCTTCGGAACTAAGGCCCTTTATTTCGCTTTCGCGTTGATCTACATTAATCGCTAAATAGGCCAAGGAATCGTTGTCGCGTAACAAAGGGTAAATGCCAGGTTTTAATTCTTGCTCGGGCAAAGAAAGTGCTATAAGATCGCCGCGTTTTTCTTGCGGTGGGATAAGTTCTTCATTGTCCACTTTTAAAGCGAGAGGGCTGTCATTGCGGTAAGGCAGATCAATAAGTAAACTGGTTTTTTGCAAACCTGGGCTGAGGTAAAGGGCCTGTGCTTCCTTTTTAAAAAGGGTGGCATTATAAAGAATTGGTAAAGCGACAGGATGACTTGCGAAATTGCTGAATTCTTGTTCAATCGCGCTTAAGCTGATAAACACATCGCCTTTAGCATAAGGATGGCGGAACAGCATGGCCTCCCCATTTTCAAATTTTAATAGGGGGAATAAAACGCCAGCTGGGGCTCTAAAGAACTTGCGACTAAAGGGTAAGTCGGGGTTTTTGGTTTCGCTTAAAAATACGCCTCTAAAATAGGGGTCTTGGTAATTGAGTTCAACCGCACGCAAACTATCATTTTGCCAATTGGGGTTTAAAGCTAAGCCGTAATTGGCCAGTAAAGACGCAAAACCCGAAGCCTTTCCACTGGGAATTAAAAATAGGTTTTTCGCTGCCGCTAGATGCTCATTTAATTTTACCATCAGGCCAGAACTAAGCTCATCTTGCACTTCAGCAATAATAAGTTCATTGGCTTGTAGAGCATCAAAGTCAATGTCGTCGTAAGAACTAACTTTTAGTTCAAAAAGGCTATCTCTGAAAAGCTTAGTGTTTAAATTGGATTGCCCTTGCGGTGCTAAAATATAAACTGCTACTTTCTTTTGTGCCTTGAGCTGAAAGTAAAAAACATCATCAAATTGCGCACCGCCACTCGATTCAATATCTAATTGAGCTTTAAAATTCCCCGCTGATGGTAAAAGAAACTCTAAACTTCCGTTTGCCGTGCCTTGTGCGGGAATGTTAAATTTTTGCTGATTGATAATCTGTTCATTCACCTTTAGGCTAAGAGAAACATCTTTTAAATCTTTACTGCCGTAATTTTTTAGTTGAAAAGCCAGTTTTTGGGTGAAGTTGGGAATGAGCACCGGACTTTCGAGCCACAGGGAATCAATCGCTAAATTGGCCGCGTCGTCTGCCGCATCTAAAGCTAAGAGTTTTACTTGCCAGTTTGCAGGAATGTCTTCTTCGGACCAATCTTTAAAGCTCGTAGCCTGAAAGTCGCTAATTAAAATTACCTGCAAGGGCCCTTGGTTTTCCAGACGACTGGAGGCTTCGATAATGCGGGATTTTATTTCTTTGAAACTGCGGTAGGAAGGGGAGTAGTCTAACTCATCTACCAGCCGTATAGCTTCCTTCGGGCTGTAAAAGCGCTGGTATTTAGCTTCAAAATTATTGGTGATAATTTGTACGGACGCATCTGGCTTTAAGCTTTTTAAAAGACGCACGGTATTTTGACGAGCTTTATTAAAAAGACTGGCCTCGCTGCCGCTGCTTTTCATGCTATAGCTATTATCTAGATAAATGCTAAGTTGGCTAAAATCTTTGTCGAGGCTAGGGCTAATGGGTAGAACAGGTCTGGCGAAAGCCAAAATTATAGCACTTAAAGCGAGCAAGCGCAAAGCGAGTAGGAGATACTCTTTTAAGCGTTTTATAGCTTTTGTACTTCGCTGTACCTCTTGCAAAAAGCGAGTATTACTGAAATAAACTGTTTTGTGTTTCCTTAAATTAAAAAGGTGAATGAGTATAGGAATCGCTAGCGCGAAAAAGGCCCAAAAGAATTGTGGAAAGGTGAAACTCATTAAAAGGCAAAATTAAATTTTACAGGCATAAGAGCTTCATGAATTGTGCTTTATTTATTGAGAATTTCCCTACGATCGGTTTCGGCCTTTTTAAGACTTACCATTTTAAAACCTCATGGAAAAAACTTCGCACCGCAGCCTCAACGGCAGCGGGGTCTTTACTTTTTATAGGAGAAGCTAAAACGTGGTCGCCCGCGGTAGGAATAGCCTTCAGAACCTTTAAGGAATCGGTAGTGGCCAAAAGTTCGTGCATCCATAAAATTTTATCGACCGAAACCACCTGATCCTGTTCCTCTTCATTTTTATAATAGTAGAGGTTTAGCACTGGCTGATGAATATTGGCAAAGCATTCTTCGGTAAGAGCCGATTCTAAAATTTCCTGTAATTCTACGAGCGCCCGCACGGTATATACGGTATCCCAATATTTAGCATATTCAGGTCCCATGCCCCTTACGGTGCGGGGTTCGCCCAATACGGCGCCAGCAATTTGCTCGCCCCAAGGTTTATTTAAAAGGTAACCGGCTGGATCTTTTACGCGAATATTGGGTGATAGGTTTATCAAGGCTTTCACTTTATTCGGATAGAGTTCGGCTAATTTTAATCCAAAACTACAGCCCGTGCTGGTGCCCATAATAACTACTTCATCGCCCAATTGCTCGCTAATCGCTAAGGCTTGTAAAACGCTTTGCCAGCTGCTACTGCTGGTAAAACCCTCGAGGTTATTCGATTTTAATCCGTGCCCCACAATGCGTGCTAAGTATAAATTAGCCCCCATTTCGCGGGCCATTTTCTCGTGTAAAGGCGCACCCTCCACGGCAGAAGCGGAAAAGCCGTGCAAATAAAGAATTACGCGTTCGGTTTTATGAATGCTATCCAACCAAACTATGCGCGCTTCATTGCCCGCACGCAGCAAAGGATTGGAGGCTTCCGCCAAATTTATGGAATCGTTGAGCGCTTGAAGATCAGAATTAACGGATGGGAAAGCGACAGGATATTTTCCTTTTGCTGGCTGTGGTCCGGAAAAATAGAGTAGACCCAAAGCGAGTAAAAAACCAAGGGCGAGCCAGCGCTTTTTTATTTTTTTAGAGGACGACAATTTTTTAGGATGTAATTAAAGTTATCGACGTCAGAATCATTCAATTCTAAAGTGCCACTAAAGGTAATAATATCATCGGTTTGAAAACGCTCTGTTTTTTCAGCAAGTTCTAACTTAATAACGCTCTCTGGGCCCGCCCCTCCACAGAAAAAGCAAGCACTAAAAGGATAAGCGGAAAGCGCGTATTCGCCTCCTTCCACATCCATGGGAATAACATAACCTTTTATAATTACGGGCTTTTGATCAAGGGCTCTAACTTCTTCTTGGAATTTCGGAATTAGGTACCAAGCCTCGAAATCAGGGAAATATTTGTCTACAAAATCTACTTTCGCTAGTACTTTCCAATCTATTATTTGTGCAGTTTTTTGCGCTTGTGCAGATGCGTAACAACCAAGTAGCAGAATGAGAAAAAGGAATTTTTTCATCAACCTTCAATTTGCGCATTTATAATAGTAAAGAATAAGCCCTGCCCATTGCGATTTAGTCGTAATTCGCCTGTAATTGGAACAAACTTATCGGTGGCAAAACGACCGGGATCTTCTTTAAATTTTAATTCCACTACCGTTTCGGGGCCGGCATTACCGCAAAAGAAACAAGCCGAAAAAGGATTTTTACTTAAGGCATAAGTATTAGCCGCCACGTCTAAGGGGATGAGGTAGCCTGAAATAATAACTTCCTGCCCTTCGTATTTAGAGCTTAAAATGCTGGGGAATTTCGGACTGAATAAGCCCGACACTGGGTCCTGATCATAATTAGTCATCGCTAATACCGGCCAAACCAAATTCTTTTGGGCGCTGCTGGTAAAAATACTCAGGCAAAAAGTAATGGATAAAAACACTTTAAGCATCGGCTAAGGTTTTAGGGATATTAATGCGGTAGGCATGCCAGGCGGGTAAAAGTGAGGCAAAGGTACCCAATATTAAAACGCTGAACAGAAGCCACAGTTGCATAGGATTTTGCAAGGTTTGTAAACCTAAGCCACTGCTGAGATTTGGTAGCCTCAAACTGAGAAGTTCCAGGCTAATGATAGCTAAAATTAAGGCGAAGAAATAAGCAATGATGCTGAGGAAGATAGACTTTGCCCAAACCAATAGGACCACTTTATAGCGACTAATTCCCACGGCTCTTAAGAAGGCCAATTGAGGTTCTTCGTCTTTTAATCCTTGCAGCAGCGAAACGAAAATACTTATTCCAGCAATCAATAGTAAAATATAGGCTAGGGCTTCGAGTAAATCTAGCGCCGACTGGGCCAAGCTAAAAAGTCGGTTTACTTCGATAGCCGGCAAGGCAGCTTGCATTTTTGTTTGACTATTAATTTGTCGCGGCAAACTTAGGGTTGCCATAGGGTTGCTAAATTGGATAAGGCCAGCGGTTATTTCACGTTCTACTTCTTCGTGGCGGTGATCGTGAGTTCCCTCAGTGGGATGTTCATGTGCTAACCAGATGCTAGCCAGGGGGGTAAGAATTAAGTCATCGATAACGCTACCACTTTGCTTATAAATACCTACCACTTTAAAATCCTGATGGTCATGGCTTTCTCCCTCCTCACTAAAACCGTGAGAACCATGAAATAGACTACCTATTTTGAGTTCTAGTACTTCTGCCACATTTGCACCAATACAAACTTCAAAAGCCTTTTGGAAAGAACGACCCTCTGCAAGTTGAATATTATACAAAGCTGCGTAATTACTATCGCTTCCTACAATACGCTTGCCTTTATAATTATCGCCATACGCCAAAGGGATCGCTTTTTTAACCAATCGGTTTTTAGCTAGTTTTTCAAATTCAGAAAGGGAAATATTTCCAGTGGGAGCATCAATATGGTAAACGCTACTAAGTATAATTTGCAGAGGACTGCCTTTAGCGCCCACCACCAAGTCTATTCCTTTAATATTGCTAGTGAAGCTTTCTTCGAAACTGTCTTTCGCGGTAAAAAGTACCATGATTAAAGCGAGGGAGAAAGATAAAAGTAAGATGCTTAAAAAGCTATGCAGTTTCTTGTGTGCCAAACTGGCCAAGGCGAGTCGGAAGATATTCACAGTTGATAGGATTTTGAAATTAGCTTTTTAAGACGGGCATCGTGGGTTACCACCAATAAGGCGGTTTTTTGAGATTGACTCATTTGCAGAAGGAGTTCGCCTACTTTTTCAGCATTGGCATCATCGAGAGCAGCTGTGGGCTCGTCGGCTAAAATTAAACTGGGTTTTTGCAACAGCGCTCGTGCAATGGCAGCTCTTTGTTGTTCGCCAATACTGCAAGAGGCTGCTTTTTTATAAAGAATATGGCTAATGTTTAATTCTGAAAATAAGAGCTCAATTTCATTTTTATCCGCTTTTCGGTTTTGAATCGAGTATATCATTTTCATGTTATCCAGCATGCTGAGATAAGGTAGAAAAAGGCTCTTTTGGAAAATCAAACCCAGATGCTTGGCTCTAAACCTCTCTAGGTTGCGACCTTCCAAAGCCTGGAGCGATTGATTGCCCAATCTAACTTCACCCACACTAGCTTTTTGCAATCCTGCAATTAGGTTTAAAAGCGTAGTTTTTCCTGAGCCAGACGGCCCGAGAATTAAAGCCGCATCTGCGGAAGCGATTTTAATATCTGGAAACTGGAACGCTTTTTCGGCGTGGTAACTAAATTGTAAATTTGTTGTTTCTAAAGCCATAGGCAAAGTTAATAAAGGTGGCTGCGACTAGGAATAGAATCTCAGGTTTTCGGTTTTAAGCGAATCTAAAAATCATCAGTTATCTGAGACCAAAATTTAGGTCAATGACACCTTTCATCCATAAAAACGTTTAGATGAAAACATTGGTTCTCGGTGCGAGCGAAAATAAGCAGCGTTACTCTAATATCGCTATGAATATGCTAAAGGATTATCAGCATGAAGTGGTTGCTGTGGGCAATCGCTCGGGTGAGGTAAATGGCATACCCTTTTCAAAGGAAAAAAAGGATTTTCAGGATGTAGATACAGTAACGCTTTATTTGGGGCCGCAAAATCAAGCTGATTATTTCGATTATGTGGATTCCTTAAATCCTCGGCGTGTGATTTTTAATCCAGGAACGGAAAATCCTGATTGGATGGATCATCTGCAAAAGCGCGGTATTGAAACTGAAGTGGCTTGTACCTTGGTTCTGCTGCGCACCAATCAGTACTAGGAAAATTAGCAGTTTTAGGGATTTTTATACTCTACAATAAGATTACCATCGTTAAAGCCAAGGCTTAAATCTTGATTAGCGGCAATATTTTGGAGGCTAAAATGTTTGCTGTCAGTGATAAGCATATCGCATTCTCCGGCATTTTCCATTAACAGTTCCAATTTAAGGTGCAGCGATTTTTTACCGGGTATTTTATCAGTCACGGCTAGATGCGCCCGACCGGGTTTACAGCCGCTGTAGCTATAGCTGAGAATAATACAACTTCCATCTTGCTTAACTTCGGTAATAAATGCGGTAGTGGTCTCATACTCGAAACGGGGGTTTTCTTCGGCCAGAAGGCAAGGACTAATAATTTGGATGGGATTTTCTTCATCATTTTCTGTGAACTCGATGGCGGTTTCCGTTTTTGGGTCACTATTCTTTTTAGCACCACAAGCGCTGATAAAAAGGCTGATAGCCAGAAATAAGCTTAATTTTAAAGTATCCATATTTTAAATGTTTTTTGCAGATTTCCCTGCCTAATACGTAGTATATATAAGCCACTACGAAAAGGTTCTAAATTTAGAGGAATTGTTCCGTAGGCAAAGGGAGAGGTATAAATTTCTTGTAACTCATTTCCCGCAAGGGAGAAAAGTTGCACGCGTACAGCACTTTGCAGATCGTAAAAGCCCTTTATTTCAACTTGGCCGTTTTGCACGGGATTGGGAAAAACGCTAATATTATTGAGAATAGTAGAGTCTATATTATCGCCATTATTGAGGCCTTGGAGGCGCAGGTTTCCTAATTTTTTAGGATCTAGCCACGGGGCTAATTGTTGATTGGGGAAATCACCATTGCTAAGCCAACTATAAGAAAAACGTCCAAATAAGTCGGAAAGCTCTGTTTGTTGACAGCTGCTACTCCCACCAGTAAGGGTACCGAGAATAAGTCCGTTATCGTCTAAAAGTGCGCTACCGCTGCTTCCTCCTTCCGTAGTGCCAAAGCCATATTTACTTTCTTGCCAAAATACTTCCAAGTGAGTATTGGGAATACTCCCGCCATAGCTAGTTATACTCGGTTTCTGGCGATATATACTTATTTTTTGTGCATCTCCGGAAGAGTGATGAAAACAATCTCCTTTAGAACTTAAAATTGGACCACGATTCCAGCCGGCAAAATAGGCATTGTAGGAAGCGGGGATGTTTTGGTTAAGCTCGAGAAGGAGGAAGTCGGAGCCAAAATCGCCACCATTATCATCGCTCCGTGCGCGCAGAGAGGCCCCCAGTATTTGCTGCTGCGGGATGTCACTTTCTTGATTGCCTCCTTCACAATTAGGGTTGAGGTAATTAAAGAAAAACACCCAGCGGTTGAGATCATTATTGGACACCAAAGAACCTGCTAATGCACAATGTTCAGCGCTCAGCACATAGGGTTTAGCGTCGAAAGCTGTATTATTTACTAAGGTACCTGTGCACCAACCGGCTAGACTGCCATTTATCCAAAGAATACGGGTAGTGGCTCTGCTTAATTCATTATTTGTAGCGACCGAGCAGATAGCATTTACTTGACAGAGACCAGCATCGCCATAATCATCTAAAACGACATTGCTATCAATTTCGCTAATTACCAGTCCTTCTATTTTAAGGCGGCTATTATTGAAGGGAAATCGATCTTTAAATAAAAGGCGTTGCTTATTGGAAAAGCTGCTAAGCAGGAAGCGGTTGGGTTTGCTGGGAATACTTTTTATTCCCTTCTCGGTAGATAAGAAAAGTTGATCTTCTGAGGCTAGATTGCTGAAATTTAAGAAGAGATCTAATTGTAGCGAAGGCTCATTAAAGGTAAGAATGGGCTGTCGCTCAGAACTCGATGATGAATTGTTAAGATTTAGCTCAAGAGAGGCTTCTTGAAAAAGACCTCGTATCGCATAGTACTCCCGATATGCTTCAAGATCAGTGTTTAGTCTTAATTCTTTAAGTTTTTCTTGAGATATAATAATTTCTCTCTCCCCTTCAAGTCGAATTAGCTCTTGTGAGAAGAGGCTAAAACCGCAGAGGAATAAGAAAAATATTTTAATCCATCTCAATTAGGACAAAAGTTTTTGGCGCAACAGGAATTCAAGCTGATCGTTAGCGCGGGCTAGTTCATCCACTAGTTCTTTGTTTTGACGACGGAGGCTAAATACCTCATGCGCAGCAAGAATGGTTGCTTTTAAATCATCATAATGCCAAGGCTTATTAAAGTAGCGGTAGACCTGTCCACGGTTAATGGCATCAATTACGGCATTGATATCCGAGTAACCCGTAATGAGAATCCGCATGGGTTCGGGGTTAATCTTTTGAACCTCTTCAAGGAATTCAATACCCGTCATGTTTGGCATGCGCTGGTCGGTAAGAATAATATTCAGGTCTTTTTCTCTTTTGAAAATTTCTAGACCTTCGGCACCTGAAAGTGCGGTAAATAACTTGAAGTCACGACGAAAATTTGCCTTAAATGCTTGCAAGTTGTTTTCTTCGTCGTCAATGTAAAGTATGCGTACAGAATCGTTCATCTGGGAGTGAAAATTTTTGGTAAAAATAAAGATTTACTGAATACTATGATGTAATTTGGCTCAAGCTATTTAACAATTAATACTAATGATAAAATCGAATAAAGTTATTGTAAAAAACTTAATATCAGGTGTTAAGAGTGTAAATAAAAGTTATTATAAACCAATTTTATACAACTTAAACCTTGATTCTGAACTCAAAGACTTTGAGGCTTTATTGGCTAGTAATAAAAATCATTTAAAAATAGCTAATAGTCTAGAAAATCAGCTCCTAGAATTATATCTAACTCGTCATCCAGATCGCCAAATTAGCAAATCTGAACGAGTTGAGTGGCTTGAGGATTGGAAAAAAAAGAACGATATTTATAGCTATGGCACATGGGTTTACTACCCTTGGTCCGATATAATTAGTCATATTTTACCTGCTAAAGAATTCGTGGAGTTAAGAACTTCTCGCAATAAGTACAAAATTGGCGAAGAAGAGCAGGCTAGCCTGGGCCAAAAAACGGTTGGGGTAATCGGTTTGTCTGTTGGTCAATCTGTAGCATTAACTATGGCTATTGAGCGGGTTTTCGGTACACTCCGAATTGCAGACTTTGATCATTTGGATTTAAGTAATCTCAATAGAATCCGCAGTGGTTTGAGCAATATATCCATACCTAAAACTATTTTGGTGGCGCGGGAAATCGCAGAAATTGATCCTTATCTAAAACTTGAGCTTTACAATGAGGGCATCACGAAAGATAATATTGCTGATTTTATAGGATCAGGTGATCGTAAATTAGATTTATTGGTGGAAGAATGTGACTCCCTTGATATCAAGATTTTAGCGAGAGCAGAAGCAAGAAAACAGGGAGTGCCGGTCCTTATGGATACAAGCGATAGAGGAATGTTGGATATTGAACGCTTCGATTTGGAGCCGAATCGACCAATTATGCACGGTATGGTAAGTGATGATGCGGCTGCTAATATGGAAAGTTGGTCACCGAAAGAGCGACTAGCGATGGTAATGGATATGGTAGGCGTGGAGCAGATTTCATCACGCTTAAAAGCCTCTCTTTTAGAGGTGGAGCAAAGTATTAAAACCTGGCCGCAATTGGCTTCTTCTGTGGCTTTAGGCGGTGCCATTACTACCATTGCTGCCCGTCGAATTTTACTTCAAGAGCCAATTGCTTCAGGGAGACACTATATAGATATTGATGAAATTTTAAAGCCAACCTCAAACTCCAAGGAGGATGTAAGCACCAACTTTAAGCCGGCGGCCCTAAGTTTCGAGACTTGCGAAGCCTTAGCAGATGCTTTAAGAAAAAGCAAAGCGGCAGAAGCGATTATTTTAGATAAAGCGCTTATTGAAGATATCGTTGCGCAAGCCTGCTGGGCGCCCAGTGGCGGTAATGTGCAGCCATGGAAATGGATTTATAAAAATGGCATCCTTAGCCTCTTTCACGATGTACATTATTCGTATTCCTTTCTTGACTTTAAAAATAGGGGGAGCTTAATTGGTTTGGGCGCAGCTTTGGAAAATGTGGTGCAAAGAGCACTTTACTGCGGCTACAGGGCGGAAATCGAGATTTTGGCAAAAGATTTTGACGATAGTTTTATTGCTCAAATACAATTTTTCGCAATTGGAGATACCAAGCCAAATGAGTTTTCTGATTTAGGCGCAGACCTCAATTTACGACTAACCAACCGATTGAAATCTAAAGAGTTAAAGCCTATTGGTGAAGAGCTAAAAAGTAAAATTTCCCAACATTTAGAAGGTAGTGATTTTGCGGTGAAATGGCTGGAAGGAGAAAAGCTTAAAAAAATGGCTCAAATTGTTGGCGCTGTGGAGCGGCAGCGTATCTTAGACCCTTGGGGACATAATGACTTTATTGCAGAGGCGCGTTGGACAAAAGAAGAAGCAGAAAGCACTTGCAATGGTGTGGACTTAAGAACTTTAGATCTCAATGAGTCTGATTTGGTAGGCTTTAAATTAATAAAGGATGCCGATGCAATAACACATTTAAGAAATTGGGATAAAGGCAAAGCTTTGATAAAAATGAGTACAGACTCGCTTGAGAATTCATCTGCATTAGCGTTGATTTACACTAATGATCATTCTGCGGCAAGTGTTCTTGAGGGCGGGAGAATAGTTGAGAGACTATGGGTTTACCTCAATAAAATGGGTTTAGCCTATCAGCCTGTATCGCCAGCTACTTTTATGTTTGCCCGCCTAAGAATTGAAGATGCTTCAAGTTCCCCTTATCTCATTCAAGAGTTAAGAAAATTAAGAAGAGAATATTTAGATTTATTAGAATTACCTGATAGTGTGAACGACTTATTCCTCGCAAGACTTTTTTACGCCAAAGAGCCAGCGGTAAAGTCATTGCGGAAACCACTTGATAAGGTGTTTAAAATAATGAGTTGAAATTATGGTGCTGAAATTAAGAGCTTTTAAAGCAATTGATGACCCCGAAAGTTGCGCTAAATTTGTTAAGGGTCACGGGGATATATTGACGAGTATTGGGGTGAATAAAGTAACTTCTAGCACCCCTACCTGGGTTGATAACCCCGGAACTTTTGTTTTGGTCGTTGAAGATCCAGAAACAAAAGCTGTGCTCGGTGGGGCTCGGGTAGACACCTCTTATGGAAACGGTAAATTACCAATTTCAGATGCTACCGCATATATGGATCCTAAAGTTGATGATTACATTGCAAAGGAAGCCGTAAAAGGTACAGGCGAAATTTGCGGATTGTGGAATAGTCGTAAAGTAGCGGGAATGGGTTTTGGTAGTTTGTTTTTAACAAGAGCCGCTGTAACCATTTCACATGCTGTAGGTGTAAATTCACTTTTTGCCCTTTGTGCTCCATATACCGTGGCTACCGCTGAAACCTTTGGTTACGGAATTATTAAAGATTTGGGTAATGATGGCACCTTTTATTATCCTAAACTTGACCTTTTAGCAACTGCAATGCTATTGCCGGATACTTTATTATTAGAAAATGCTGCTGATCTTGAAAAAGAGCGGGTATTCTCGCTCAGAAATGATCCCGGGCAATTTTTTGAAGAGGAATCTCGTCGCAGAAAAGTGCCCATCCAATATGATCTTGGTATAAAAGCTTAAAATATGCGGAGGAGTTTCTTATTACTGATCCTACTTACTTCCTTATCGCTTAGTTTGCTTGGGCAAGAAGCGAAAAATTTCGAATTATATTTCTTCCAAACCAATGAAGAAGTAGCTGTTAACAAAATACCCCATTTAGACTATATTAAAAGTCAAAGTGAAGTACCTAACTTTCCCGGCGGACAGCAGGTATATGTTCATTTAAAGATTGCATCTAATCTGAAAGCCGCGGAACAGAGTATCTTTTTAAGTTATTCATTGTTGGATAGCATCTCTGTGTACTATGGTGATGATGTGAGTTTTGGATTGCGTCAAAAAACAGGTCAAGCTTTCCAATTTGATACGCGCCATAATGCCATCACAGACTTTAGCTTTGACTTACAATCAGGCATTAAAGATTATTACTTTAAGATTAGCAGTCATAAACCTATTGTGCTGCCTTTTGAGATAATTGAGAATGATGACCTTCTTTTTAAGGTTACGAGCTACGATTTTTTCATGGGTATATATGTTGGTATCGTTGTGGTGATGTTACTTTATAACTTAGTTATATACTTCTTAACCCGCGATAAAAGTTACCTATTTTACATTCTCTATTTACTGTTTTTAGGTTTGGCCCAAGCGGCCCTTTTTGGATATACCGACCGTTACCTATTTGCTAACTTTCCATTGCTCAACAGCAGATTCGCTGTGCTCTCTGGAGCTTTAGTCGGCATCGCATCTGTATTCTTTATCATAAACTTTTTGAGACTTAAGCAAAAAGCACCCTTGTTTCATAAGTTAATGTTGGCGATTGTAGTTTTAGATTTGATCGGTATAACACTACTTTTTATAGGTTTTGAAACTATCGCTTACAATTGGGTGAACTTTGTGGCTTTAGGAGGATCAATTTTGGCTATTTCTGCTGCAGTAAAGCTGGCCAGAGCAGGATATAAACCCGCTAATTTTTTCTTAATAGCTTGGTCCATTTTCTTGATTAGCGTTATCATTTTTGCCTTAAAGGACTTTGAAATTCTTCCTTACAATCCTCTCTTTCGTAGATCCATGCTTTTTGGCTCGAGTGTAGAGATCGTTCTACTTTCTGTCGCTTTAGCAGATCGTATAAATCAGTTAAGAAGGGAGAAAGAACATTCTCAAGCCAAAGCCCTTGAAATGGCCAAGGAGAATGAGAAAATAATTAGAGAACAGAATGTAGAGTTAGAAAGAAGAGTTGATTCTCGTACCATGGAATTGCAAGAAGCAAATGAAGAATTGCAGGTAACCTTAGATAACTTGAAGGAAACTCAATCTCAGTTAGTTGATTCAGAAAAGATGGCATCTTTAGGTCAGTTAACCGCTGGTATTGCGCATGAAATTAACAATCCTATTAACTTTATTGCATCTAATATTAAGCCTTTAAAGCTCGATCTATCCGAAATTTATGAAATTGTTGCTGGCTTTGAAGCCTTAGACGATAATTGCAGTAGCGAGGATCTTGCCAAGGCTAAAGCTAAATTAGAGGAGTTTGATTATGATTTCTTGAAGACAGAAATTGAAAGCTTGGTGAGTGGTATTTCAGATGGTGCGGTTAGAACCTCAGAAATAGTTTTAGGCTTAAGAAATTTCTCGAGGCTAGATGAAGATGTGGTTAAAAAGGCATCTCCCAACGAGGGATTAGAAAGCACTCTAGTTTTATTGCGTAACAAAACCAAAGATTTAATTGAGGTAATAGAAGACTATGATCCAAAAGTTGGTGAAATTGATTGCTACCCTGGCAAGCTAAATCAGACTTTTATGAATATCCTTAATAATGGGATTTACGCGGTTAACGAAAAGGAATATGAAGGTGATGAAAAACCAACCATAACCATTAGAACAGAAAAGGAAAATTCGGAATGGGTGAATATCTACCTTGGTGATAATGGTATAGGTATGGATGAAAATACCAAGAAGAAAATATTTGAGCCTTTCTTTACCACTAAAGATGTGGGAGAGGGAACTGGGCTTGGCATGAGTATAGTTTTTAAAATAATTGAGAGGCATGGCGGTAGCCTCACGGTAAACTCTGAGCCGGGTAAAGGCACAGAATTTAAAATTAGTTTACCAGTAATTCAACCAAATGAGTTTGCATAATGATTAGTTCGGCACCAAAAGAAAAGATTAGGGTTTTGTATTTGGACGATGAAGATAACAACTTACGTTCCTTCAAAGCCGCTTTTCGCAGAGATTACCAGGTTTACACAGCCAATAATACGGAAGATGCTTTTAGCATTATTAAAACTCAAAATCCGCATGTTATTTTCTCGGATCAAAGAATGCCAGTTACCAGCGGGGTAGACTTCTTTAATGCAGTTCGACAGGTTTTCCCCGAGCCAGTTCGTATCTTAATTACGGGTTATACCGATGTGAACGATATTATTGAAGCGATTAACAAAGGCAATATCTATCGCTATATCACCAAACCTTGGAACGAGTCTGACATTACCGTTGCTATTGAAAATGCCTATGATTTATACCTTACAAGGCGAGAGTTGGATGATAAAATTGCTGCCTTAGAAAAGGCGAACCAGGAGCTCAATCGATTCGTTTACAGTGTTTCACATGATTTAAGAGCACCCATTGCAAGTGTTTTAGGCTTGATTAAGGTGGCTGAGATAGACATTAATGATCACCCTGTGGCTGAAAGCATTTTTAAAAAGATTGATCAGTCAACTATAAAGCTCGATTTATTAGTAAATAACATTATCGATTATTATAAAAACTCGAAAGCGACTGGCCATTTAGAGCAAATAAATGTGGCTGACTTGGTCGACGATATAATCGGTAATTTGCATTTGGACGCCACAAGTTCAGGTTTTGATCTTGAAAAAGTAATAGATCAGAAGGCTAATTTTGTTGGAGATGCCTTCAGAATCCGCATAATTTTAAGTCATTTAATTTCCAACGCAGCGAAATTTAAAAAGCCCACGCAAAGCAAAGCTAAGGTTAAACTTCACTTTGAAATTACAGAGTTTAAGGTGAAAATCGTAGTTTCGGACGAGGGAATGGGAATCCTTAATGAGCATATGGAACAGATTTTTAAAATGTTCTTCAAGCGTAAACAGGAATTAGCGGGTTCAGGTTTAGGGCTCTACATCGTTAAAGAGGCCCTGTCAAAAATGGGTGGGCAAATAGATGTAAAGTCTTCTCCTAACGAAGGTTCTGATTTTAGAATTAGCTTCCCGAATCACACTTTAGAAGAAGATGAGTGATTTCATATTAGATAAGTGCTTGCTAATAGATGATACCATGATTGATCGTTTTATTCATGGTAAACTTTTGGGGCACTACAAAATAGCACAAAGCATTGACGAGTGTTCTGGAGGCAAAGAAGCTCTGGTTTACTTGGAGGCAGCTATTATTTCTGGCAATGTTCCAGATTTGATTTTATTAGATTTAATGATGCCAGAAATGGATGGGTTCGAATTTTTACGTCCTTATCACACCTTAATTGGTAAATCAGCCAAAAAGCCCTTGCTCTTTATGGTTAGTTCTACAGAAGATGAGCGCGATATTAATCGTGCGAAGGCGAATAATCACATAATTAAGCTACTGCGGAAGCCACTTCGCCCCGAGTATTTAATCGATTTGATTAAAACTCGGATTTAAAGTGAAATTTGATTTTATCGAATTTCTGCTGTGCCATGCTTAGGCTGAAAGACGAGTCTGCTAAAAATACCAATCGATTAAATTTGTCTCTCGCTAGATAGCGATACTTGAGTTTAGAAAACTCTTCTAATTGGGCCGCATCACGGCTTTCTATCCAACAAGCTTTATAAGCCGAGTAGTTTTCATAACTGCACTTTGCACCATATTCATGCTCTAGGCGATATTGAATTACCTCATATTGTAGGGCTCCCACCGTGCCAATAATTTTTCTCTGATTACTTTCTAGGGTGAATAGCTGAGCCACACCTTCATCCATTAATTGATCTACGCCCTTGTTTAATTGCTTAGCCTTCAATGGATCGGCATTATTTACAAAACGGAAATGTTCGGGTGAGAAGCTTGGGATGCCTTTAAATTCGAGTACTTCACCACTAGTTAAAGTATCGCCAATGCGGAAGCTTCCCGTATCGTGTAAGCCAACGATATCGCCGGGGTAAGCTGTTTCTACAATACTTTTTTTAGAAGCCATAAAGGCGGTTGGACTGCTGAATTTTATGTTTTTCCTAATACGATGATGAATGTAATTGGTGTTTCTTTCAAATACACCCGAAACGATTTTCATAAAGGCCAAGCGATCGCGATGCTTGGGGTCCATATTGGCGTGGATTTTAAAAATAAAACCACTGAATAAATTTTCTTCTGGTCTTACTAAACGACCATCTGCATCTTTGGGCTGTGGTGGAGGAGCAATTTCAACAAAGCAGTTTAAAAGTTCTTCCACACCAAAATTATTAAGAGCACTACCAAAAAATACGGGACTGATTTCACCTTTACGATAATTTTCAGGGTCAAAGTCATCGTAAACACCATCAAGTAGTTCTACTTCTTCGCGCAGAGTTTCGGCCGCTTTATCGCCAACCAATTTATTGATTTGTGGATCATTAACGTCTTTAATAGCAATGGCATCGGCAATTTTGACTTTGCTAACTTCGGTAAACAGCTTGAGATTAGATTCCCACATATTATAAACGCCTTGGAAATCTTGACCCATGCCGATAGGCCAGCTTAAAGGGCTAATTTTTAGGCCAAGCTTTGTTTCAACTTCATCTAATAAGTCGAAAGCATCGCGGCCTTCACGGTCTAATTTATTAATAAACACAATTATAGGAGTATTGCGCATGCGGCAAACTTCTACTAGTTTTTCCGTTTGTGCTTCTACGCCCTTGGCTACGTCAATAACCACGATAACACTGTCCACTGCGGTTAAGGTACGATAGGTATCTTCGGCAAAATCTTGGTGACCAGGTGTGTCAAGAATGTTGATTTTTTTACCGCGGTATTCGAATCCCATCACCGAAGTAGCTACGGAAATTCCTCTTTGACGCTCAATCTCCATGAAATCGGAAGTAGCCGTTTTCTTGATTTTGTTGTTTTTTACGGCACCTGCTTCCTGAATGGCTCCTCCAAAGAGAAGTAACTTTTCAGTTAGGGTAGTTTTTCCTGCATCTGGGTGGGAAATGATGCCGAATGTGCGGCGTCTTGCGATTTCTTCTTTTACTGTACTCATAATTGGCCTGCAAAAATAGCTATTTAACGTGAGCTCGACTAGCAATTAGGATCTCAGATTTTCAATAAAAAGAAACAGCAAGGCTTGGGTAAAATAGCTGCTAAGGGAAGTAGTAGAAAAGAGGGTTGAAGTCCTTTTAGTTTTATGAAAAAGTCTTTTACTGGAGGTTGAGTTAAAATTAGAAATTATAACTCGGTTAGATAATGGTTTTTTGCGCATCAATGACGCTTTTGAATAATCAACTTTTAGTCCATTAAGTTGCGTGCTTCTGTTTGCACGCAATGGTTTTTTAAAGAACTGAGAATTTATAACAGATCGAACTCATCTTTTTAAAGGTTAGCGATAAAATCTTTATTTTTGTTTAACTTTTTATTGATCATGTCTAAACAATATCGTGTAAGCTAAGTTTAAGCTTGGATAAAGCCATTATGAACACGAAATATTCCATCAAAGACCTAGAGAAGCTCTCAGGTATAAAAGCCCATACCCTTAGAGCTTGGGAGCAACGTTATAACCTCATTGAGCCTCATCGCACTGATACCAATATTCGTTATTATATTGATGATCACCTTAAAAAGATCCTTAATATCGCAGTGTTGGTTAAAAGTGGAATGCGTATCAGTAAGGTTGCTGACTTAAGCCCTGAAGAAATTCGCTCAGCTGTTATAGACGCGGGTCGCTATCAGGGTAATTATGAAAGTCAGATCAACGCGTTTAAGATTGCGATGATTGATTACGACGAGTATCTATTTGACAGCGTATTTAATAAGTGTTTGATACAATTTGGAACTGATGAAACACTCACCAAAATATTAGGTGAATTCATTCGTCAGATAGGCTTGCTCTGGCAAGCTGGTGCCATAAACGTGAGTAATGAGCACTTTATTAGTAGTTTAGTAAAGCAAAAGCTTTTTGCAATTATTGACCAAACCATGTTGCCGCAAACCAAGGATAAGACTAAAAGTTACGTTTTATACTTGCCAGCGGATGAACTTCATGAATTAGGTTTGCTCTATCTTTATTACTATCTCAAAAAAATTGGGCACCGTGTTATTTATCTGGGTCAATCTGTTCCGATAGAATATCTAAAAGAGGTTTCGGAAAAAACAGAAGTGGATCAGTTTGTTTCCATTTTCACTACCACGCCTCATTTTGAAGAGATTGATCAGTACTTTGAAAAAATCGCAGAGATGTTTGACCAAGATAACTATCGCTTTTTCTTAACGGGCATACAATTTGGCAATTACGAGCGTGATAATCTACCAGAGCAAATCGAATTAGCAGCTAATATTGAGCACCTTAAGTCGTTTTTCACGTCATAAGATTTATCTATATCAATATTTGTTGTTTAAACAGCAATAAATCAGCCTTTTATGTTTTTGTTTAACTGTTTATCCTTTTTCTTAAACAAAACCCTTGCCCGTCAATCTTATTTTGTTTAAGTTTGGGGTGTTAAAAGTTAAACATAACAAAAACCCCAGTCATGTCTAATTCCGATTTTAATTCTATGATTACTAATCATCAAGATTTCTTACATCAACTGGCAATGAAGTTGACAAAGAGTAATGAGGATAGTAATGACTTGATGCAAGAAACTTTATTCAAAGCGATAAAGAATAAAGATAAATTTCAAGAAGGGACCAACATCAAAGGTTGGTTATATACCATCATGAAAAATACTTTCATCAATGCCTATCGCAAAAAGAAAAATCAGAATACTTTTGTAGATGAAACGGAAAATAAATATTTCCTTAACATCCGTGAAAGCGAAAAGTCGGCAACTACCGATAGTATCGTAGATCATAAATACATGATGGAGCAAGTTAATTCGATTGATAAGACTTACCTTGAAACCTTCATGATGTATTATAATGGTTATAAATACGAAGAAATTTCAGAAATATTAGGTATACCCTTAGGTACCGTAAAGAGTCGTATCTTTTTAGCACGGCGTAAAATGATGGATAAACTTAAAGATTACCGCTAACAAAGAATTAAATCATGGCCAAAAAGGCACTAGTAGTGGGAGCAGGTTTTGCTGGTCTCGCTGCGGCAACATCACTAGCGGAGAAAGGTTATAAGGTGACCATTCTAGAAAAAAATAGTCAAGCAGGCGGAAGAGCAAGAAGCTTTCAAGCACAAGGGTTTGACTTCGACATGGGCCCAAGTTGGTATTGGATGCCCGATGTTTTTGATACTTATTTCGCGAAATTCGGAAAGAAAGTAAGCGATTATTACCAATTAGAAAGATTAGATCCTTCTTACAGAGTTTATTTTGGTGAAAAGGATTTTGTTGACTTACCAGCAGGAGAAGAGGCCTGCGCTCAATTATTCAATCAAATAGAAAAAGGCTCAGGCGATAAGTTGCGAAAATTTATGCGCGAGTCTGCCTACAAATACGAGGTGGGGATTAACGACCTGGTGTACAAACCTGGACGATCATTAATGGAGTTTGCTGATATCCGCATTGCTAAAGGTCTTATTCAGTTGGATTTACTAAAGTCCATGCGCAGTTACGTGCACAGCCATTTTAAAAATCCACGATTGAGACAATTGATGGAGTTTCCCGTCTTGTTTCTTGGAGCAACCCCCAAAAATACACCAGCCCTATATTCATTAATGAATTATGCGGATGTGGATGGCGGTACTTGGTTTCCGAAAGGTGGCATGCATAAAATCGTGGAAGCTATGGTTTCCTTAGCGGAAGAAAAGGGAGTGGAAATCAAACTTAATCACGAGGTTTTAGAGCTCAAGTATAGCGGAAAAAACATAACTGGCCTCGTATGCTCGGAAGGAGATTTTCATGCCGATGTAATTATAGCTGCAGGAGATTACAACCATTTCGAACAAAAAATATTACCTGCGCATCTACGACAGTATAGCCCAGAGTATTGGGATAAGCGCGCCATGGCTCCTTCTAGTTTATTGTTTTACATGGGTGTAGATAAGCCCGTGGAAGGTCTCTTGCATCACACCTTGTTTTTTGATGAGGATTTTGATCAACACGCTGAGGAAATTTATAATAAACCACAGTGGCCGTCAAAACCTTTATTTTACGCTTCGGCTTCTTCTAAAACCGATCCGAGCTTAGCCCCTGAAGGTAAAGAAAATTTATTTTTATTAATGCCTGTAGCTCCGCATCTTAATGACAATGAGGAAAATAGAGAGCGTTATTACGATGTTATGATGGAGCGTTTAGAACGTTTAACGGGTGGGTCTGTAAGAGGCGACGTTTCCTATAAACAGTCTTATGCCCACAGTAATTTTATAGAAGATTATCATGCTTTTAAAGGGAACGCTTATGGATTGGCAAATACTTTAAAGCAAACCGCCATATTGAAACCAGCCATGAAAAGTAAAAAAGTTGAGAACCTTTATTACACTGGTCAGTTAACTACACCAGGACCAGGCGTTCCGCCATCTCTTATTTCGGGAATGGTTGTAGCCAATGAAATAGAAAAAGATTTTAAATAGTAATTTGTATGAAAGAGCTTTTTGATAAGGTGTCGTATCAGACCAGTGCCATCGTTACTAAAAAATATAGTACTTCTTTTTCTCTGGGAATTTTATTCCTAGATCGTGCGCTGCACAAGCATATTTATGCTCTTTACGGCTTTGTGCGTTTTGCAGATGAGATAGTAGACAGTTTTCACGATTTCCGCAAAGCCGAATTACTTGCGGATTTTAAAAAGCAAACCTATAAGGCCATTGAAGATGGCATTAGCTTAAACCCAATTCTGAATGCTTTTCAACATACTGTTAATGAATTTCAGATTGATTTAGATTTAATCGAAACCTTTTTAAAGTCAATGGAAATGGACCTTCAGCCGGTAGACTCTTTTGATGAGTCGAAATATGAGGAGTATATTCTTGGTTCGGCTGAGGTAGTAGGTTTGATGTGCTTAAAGGTTTTCTGTTATGGCGATAAAGAGCAGTATGAAAAATTGCATTGGAATGCCATGAAATTAGGATCCGCTTTCCAGAAAATTAATTTCTTGAGAGATCTTAATGCAGATTACCATCAATTGGGTAGAGTTTATTTTCCGGGCGTAAATATGGATGTTTTTAATGATCAGGTTAAAGCTGAAATTGAAGCGGACATCGATTTAGATTTTAAAGCTGGTTATGAAGGTATCTTGGGATTACCTAAAAAGGCTCGCTTTGGTGTATATATCGCTTATGTATATTATTATGCGTTGTTCCGTAAAATAAAATCTACTTCGAGCTCAGAAATTCTTAGCCGAAGAGTTCGAATTCCAAACCGCAATAAATATAGTTTATTATTAAGTTCCTACTTAAGACATAGTTTTAATATACTTTAATTAATATGGCAGAAAATGTTATCCTAGTCGACGAGCAAGACAATGCTTTAGGACTGATGGAGAAAATGGAAGCCCACCGCAAAGGACTTTTGCATCGTGCCTTTTCCGTTTTTGTGCTTAATGAAAAAGGCGAGCTGATGTTACAGCAAAGAGCCGCGCACAAATACCACTCTGGTAAATTATGGACCAACACCTGTTGCTCGCATCCGCGTGATGGGGAAACGGCAGAACAAGCCGCCCACAGACGTTTAGTGGAGGAAATGGGCTTTGATTGTGAAATAGAGAAATCATTGGAATTTGTTTACCGAGCTGAGTTAGACTTAGGAATGATTGAGCATGAATATGATCATCTTTTTATTGGTCGCTATAATGGTGTACCATCTCTAAATCCAGAAGAAGTGATGGATTGGAAGTGGATGGACATCGATTTACTTAGTGAGGATATTGCCGCTCATCCCGAGAACTATACGGCATGGTTTAAAATTATCTATCAGTCCTTTTTAGCAAAGGTTAAAGCTTAAAGATGAAAGTTACCGTAAGCCGTAAGGCACATTTTAACGCGGCTCACCGCCTGTTTAATCCAGCCTGGTCGGCAGATAAAAACGAAGAGGTTTTTGGGAAATGCAACAATCCCGAGTTTCACGGTCATAATTACGAACTAATTGTAAGCGTGAAAGGCGAAATTGATTCCAGAACAGGATATGTGATGGATATGAAAGTATTAAAAGACCTTATAAAAGATAATATTGAAGATCGCTTTGATCATAAAAATCTCAATACGCAAACCGAGGAGTTTAAAAGTTTAAATCCTACGGCCGAAAACATCGCCGTAGTAATATTCGATTTACTTCGCCCACATTTAAATGAAACTTTAGATTTAAAAATTACGCTTTATGAAACTCCGAGAAACTACGTTGAATATGAAGGTTAATGGATTGGCAGGAAAGGCTTTGGAAAAGAGCTCGGATGAAATTTGGCCAGAACTAAGTGCCATTGGCGATGATCACCAAAGTGCTAACTTGGAGACCCCAATGAGAGACGGTGCCTTCGATATTAGTGCCGACGAAAAAATAGATTTGATTGAGGAAAAGTTTGCTGATATCCTTACCATTCTAGGCATGGACCTGCAAGACGACAGCCTAAGAGGTACGCCGCGCAGAGTAGCTAAAATGTACGTCAATGAAATCTTTCAGGGTTTAAACCCAGAGAATAAGCCTACTGCAAAATTATTTGATAATAAGTACCGCTACAATCAAATGCTAGTGGAAAAAAATATCAATGTGCATTCTTACTGCGAGCATCATTTAGTACCTATTTTAGGCAAAGCCCATGTAGCTTATATTTCTAGTGGTAAGGTAATTGGCTTGAGCAAAATCAATCGAATTGTACGTTATTTTGCCAAACGCCCACAAGTACAAGAGCGCTTAACTGAGCAGATTGCAGCCGAATTAAAAAAGGTTTTAGAAACGGAACACGTGGCCGTTATTATTGATGCGGAACACATGTGTGTGGCTACTCGAGGTATAGAAGATACAGGTTCTAGTACCATTACTACTCATTACTCGGGTAAGTTTTTGGAGGAGTCGTATCGCAATGAATATTTAAAACATATATCTTAAGATTTTATGAATTACTTAGTTGTTGGAGGAGGAAGTGGGATAGGAGAAAAAGTAGTAGAAAATTTGGCATTAGCTGGACATCAGGTTTATGCTGCAAGCCGAAACATAATGGAGGCAAATCTGCCCCCGAGCGTCGAGCCCATTAAGTTTGATGTTAGTTTGGATGAACCCCTAGAAGGTCTGCCAGATGTTTTAGATGGCTTGGTTTATTGTCCGGGTTCTATTAGTTTAAAACCTTTTCATCGCATAAAGCCCGCCGATTTTCAAGCAGAATGGGAGCTTAATTTTTTAGGAGCAGTAAAAGTAACGCAGCAGGTTTTAGACCTTTTAAAGAAAAGTGATAACCCAAGTGTAGTATACTTCAGTACCGTGGCCGTGCAATTAGGTTTACCCTTTCACAGCTCGATAAGTGGGGCCAAAGGAGCCATAGAAGGTTTAACTAGAAGTTTGGCTGCGGAATATGCGCCAAAGATTCGCTTTAATGCGATTGCCCCTTCTTTAACCGACACGCCCTTAGCGGCGAATTTACTTTCTAACGATAAAAAGCGTGAAGCGAACGCGGAACGCAATCCTTTAAAATTGATTGGTGAAGCCCAAGATATTGCCAATATGGTAACCTTCTTACTGGGTAAGGATTCTCGTTGGGTTACTGGTCAAGTGATGGCGGTTGACGGCGGGATGAGAGCAATCAAGCCAATGTAAAATGGAAGAGATTTTTGAGAAATCAGACTTTGCGAAATGGGAACGCTTTTACCGCGCGGCCTTTTTTAATAGTTTAGGAGGTTTTAAAAGTCTCAATTTGTTGGCATCACAAAATACCGAGGGACAGCATAATCTCGGTCTATTTTTTTCGGTTTCACATATTGGTGCTAACGAGGCTCTTCTGGGATTGATTTTTCGTCCCCACACCGTTCCCCGTCATAGTCTCGAGAATTTACGTACCGGTTATGCTACTTTGAATGCGGTGCATCCTGATATTTTAGCGCAAGCACATCAGGCCTCGGCGAATTACCCCGCTGAAGAATCGGAGTTTGAAGCAACCAGCTTAAGCCCCGAGTTTCGAGATTTTCCCGCGCCCTTTGTGGCCGAGAGTAAAATTAAGATGGGGATAAAATATCGTGAAGAGCATTTAATTAAAGCGAACAATACCATTTTAGTGGTGGCTTCCATCGAGAAGGTGATTCTTGAGAAAGGACTAATCCTAGAAGATGGTTTAATTGATCATAGCTTGGCAAATAGTGTTGCGGTAAATGGTTTGGATTCGTATTACACCGCAGAGCGTTTAAAACGTTTTTCCTATCCGCGGCCCAATGAAAAGATTAGCGAAAATCCATGGTAAAGCAAGAGCTTAGCATTTTCTGGTTCCGTCGCGATTTGCGTTTGAAAGACAATCATGGTCTTTACAAAGCATTGACTGCCGGGAACAAGGTTTTAGGTCTGTTTATTTTTGACAAAGAGATATTAGATAAGCTTCCCGCCAAGGATGCCCGAGTGCAATTTATCCATAAGGAACTTTTAAAAATTAAAGCCGATCTAGAGGAAATAGGTTCTTCCTTAATAGTACGCTATGGTAAGGTAGAGGAAGTTTGGAAGGATTTACAATCTGAGTTTACTATTAAATCAGTGTTCGCTAATCGCGATTATGAATCCTATGCGATTGCACGCGATAAGAGGATTTATTACTTTTTAGAAGAACAGGGAATTCCCTTTAGGGCCTATAAAGATCACGTGATTTTTGAGAAAAGTGAGGTGGTAAAAGATGATGGTAAGCCCTATGTGGTGTACACACCTTATATGAAGCGCTATAAACAATTATTAACGGAAGCGCACTTAAAAGCTCATCTTAGCGAAAGCGAAAAAGAGAACTTTATACAAACGGAAGCTTTGCCTATGCCCGGTCTAGCCGAGATGGGTTTTCAAGAATTTCCCTTTCAATACCCTGATAATGAGTTCCCCACTAAGATTATTCAGAACTATCACGAACAACGCGATATTCCCGCTATAAAAGGGACTAGTCGTTTAAGTCTGCATTTGCGTTTCGGTACGATTTCCATTCGGGCCTTGGCCAAACATGCCATGGCTGAAAACGATAAATATTTCAACGAGCTCATTTGGCGTGACTTCTACCAAAGTATTATTTATCATTTTCCGCATTCTGAAAAAGAAAGCTTCCGCCGAGAGTATGATGCGATAGAGTGGGAGAATAATAGCGATCATTTTGAAAAATGGTGCGCTGGTAAAACAGGTTATCCTTTAGTAGACGCGGGTATGCGTGAATTGAATGAAACTGGTTTTATGCACAATAGAGTGCGCATGGTGGTGGCTAGTTTCTTAACCAAACATCTACTAATTGATTGGCGCTGGGGTGAAAATTATTTTGCCGAAAAGCTTTTGGATTATGAATTGGCCAGTAATGTTGGCGGCTGGCAATGGGCCGCTGGCAGTGGAGTAGATGCAGCTCCCTACTTCCGGGTATTCAATCCTAGCTTGCAAATGGACAAATTTGACCCTGAAAAGCATTACATAAAAAAATGGGTTCCAGAATTTGGTACGAGCCAATATCCGAAACCCATTGTAGATCATAAGGAAGCGCGTTTACGAGCTATTGCCCGCTATAAGCAAACTTTAAAACCGGATTAAATACCTGTTTTATCGCCGAAACTTAGTTTTACGTCGCTCACAAAAGATTTTATCATCTGCTCATTTTCCATTTTACAGATCAATAAAGAATGGTCGGTATCAACAATGATATAGCCGTCTAAGCCTTCTACCACGGCAACTTTGCCATTCGACATGCGGATGATATTATTAGCCGAATTATAGTTCAAAATTTTAGAACCAATAAGAGCATTCTTGTTGGCATCCAATTCTTTATGTTCGTATAAACTACCCCAAGTACCTAAGTCACTCCAGCCAAAATCGGCGGGGATAACGTAAACTTTAGACGACTTTTCCATTAAGCCGTAGTCAATTGATTCGTTGTCACACGAAGGGTAGACCTTGTCAATAAACTCCTGTTCTTTATCGGTTCCGTAAAGCCCAATACCTTGTTCGAAAGAGGCGTGCAAGTCGGGTTGATGCGCCGCTAATTCAGTTTTAAAGGTTTTTAAGGACCAGATGAAAAGACCCGAGTTCCAAAGGAAATCGCCGCTAGCTAAAAATTGCTTGGCAATCTCTTCATTTGGTTTTTCAGTAAAGGTCTTAACTAATTTCACCTCCGGGTTGGCATTTTCTTGTTCTTCAAACTGAATATAGCCATATCCAGTGTCAGGACGATGAGGTTTTATGCCTAAAGTAATGAGGTAATCGCTTTCTTCCGCAGTTTTAATCGCTAGTTTGCAGATGCGCTGAAACTCGATTTCATTGGTTATTAAGTGATCTGAAGGAGCAATAATAATATTCGCATTTGGATCTTCGCTTTCAATTCTGTAGGCTGCATAACTGATACAAGGAGCGGTATTGCGGCGTGCGGGTTCACAGATAATATTTTTGCGGGGAATATCGGGAAGCTGCTCTGCTACTAGGGCTTCGTACTTTTTGTGCGTTACCACTAAAACTTTATCCTTGCCGGAGATGGCGCTTAAACGGCGAAAAGTCTCCTGAATTAGAGATTCGCCTGTTCCTAATATATCGTGAAACTGCTTAGGGAAATCGGAGGTACTCATAGGCCAAAAGCGGCTGCCGATACCACCGGCCATAATAACACAATAGGTTGATGCCATAATTTTTCAAATTTGGTTGCAAAGTTACGATTTAGAGAAAAGTAATTAAGCCCCTTACTACGTTATTAAATTCCTAATTTTGCACCGCGTATATTAAACAAACAAAAGAAATCAGAATGCTGAATATAGTGCTATTTGGTCCTCCAGGAGCTGGGAAAGGAACTCAATCGGAAATGTTAATCAATCAATATCAATTGGTACACTTAGCTACTGGTGATATTTTTAGATATAATATTAAGAATGGTACTGAGCTTGGTAAGCTTGCGCAGCAATATATGGATAAGGGACAATTGGTTCCTGATGAGGTAACAATCAAAATGCTAAACGCAGAAGTGGAAAAACGCCCGGAGGCAAAAGGATTTATTTTCGATGGCTTTCCTCGCACGAATCCACAAGCGGAGGCTTTAGATGCGCTTTTAGCTTCTAAAAATACGTCGATTACTTGCATGTTGGCTTTGGAAGTTCCTGAGGAGGAGCTGAAAATGCGCTTATTAAAAAGAGCAGAGGTAAGTGGTCGCGCTGATGATGCCAATATTGAAGTAATTGAAAACCGTATCGCTGTTTACAATAAGGAAACAGCGCCGGTAAAATCGTATTTCGATAAACAAGATAAATTATCGCTCATAGACGGTACAGGCAGTATCGAGAGCATAACTGAACGCCTTTTTAAGGCTATTGATGCAAAATTTTAATGCAGAAAAATTTCGTTGATTACGTAAAAATCTATTGTAAATCTGGTAAAGGCGGCGCTGGGTCGGCTCACTTACACAGAGACTTACTGACTTCTAAAGGTGGACCAGACGGAGGTGATGGCGGTCAGGGTGGAAACGTAGTCTTAAGAGGAAATTCTCAAAGATGGACTTTGCTGCATCTTAAGTATCGCAAGCACATTAAAGCAGCGGCTGGTGGCGATGGTAGTGCCAACCAAAGTACCGGTAAAGACGGGAAGGATGAGGTTTTAGATGTGCCTTTAGGTACGGTTGCCAAAGATGCAGAAACGGGCCAGGTACTTTTCGAAATTACCGAAGACGGTGAAGAAAAGATTCTTATGAAAGGTGGACGGGGTGGCCAAGGTAATGTGCACTTTAAGTCTTCTACTTTTCAAACACCGCGTTTTGCTCAACCAGGCGGAGATGCGCGTGAAGGTTGGTGTATTTTAGAGCTTAAGGTATTAGCCGACGTTGGTTTAGTAGGGTTTCCGAATGCGGGTAAGTCAACTTTACTTTCGGTAGTATCAGCGGCCAAGCCCGAAATTGCCGATTATCCTTTTACCACTCTTACACCTAAATTAGGTATTGTGGAGTATCGTGATTATCGCTCTTTTGTAATGGCCGATATTCCCGGAATTATCGAAGGTGCCAGCGAGGGCAAAGGCCTCGGTCATCGCTTCTTAAAGCACATTGAACGCAATGCTACTTTATTGTTTTTAATTGCCGCTGATGCAGATGACATAGTAAGTGAATACCATATTCTAAAGGACGAACTGCGTAAGTTCAATCCAGAATTAATGGATAAGAAGCATGTTCTAGCCATTAGTAAAGCAGATATGCTAGATGCGGAGTTAGAGGCTGAAATGAAAGCAGATCTAGAGCAGCGATTTAATAATGAAGTTCAGTTTCTGTTTTTCTCTGCGGTAAGCGGATATAATATTCCCCTCTTGAAAGATAAATTGTGGGAAGCAATTAACGAAGACGAAGATTAATGTTTCAGTATATCAACGATTTAGATACCACGATTTTTCTTTTCCTAAATAACTTAGGAACGGAAACTTGGGATCCCTTTTGGCTTCGAATGTCGGAAGTGTTTATATGGATTCCCTTATACTTGGCTCTTATTGTTGGTTTATTTTTTCTTTTTAAAACCAAAACTGCTCTTTGGGCAGTTTTGGCCATTGCTTTAAATGCGGTTTTAACCGATCAAGGTTCAGTACGTCTTTTTAAAAATCAATTTGAGCGCTTACGGCCTTGCCATGAAGAAAGTATTCAAGATCAAATCCGCTTGGTAAAAGGTCATTGCGGTGGTAAATATGGTTTTGTATCTTCTCATGCCAGTAATTCATTTGGAATAGCGGTTTTGGTGGGACTTTTCTATCGAAAACGTTGGCCTTGGGTTTTTTACGGAATGCTCTTTTGGGCCTCTTTAGTGGCTTACAGCCGTATCTACCTAGGAGTACATTACCCGGCGGATATTTACTTTGGCGCACTCTACGGTTCCTTAATTGGTGGATTAGTCTATGCGGCTTTTTTGCGCTGGGCCAAGCCAGAGTTTAAAAAATAATCGTGCTATGAACTGGTTTTTAGTTTTTCTGGGCGGTGGTATTGGTTCACTTTTACGATATGCTATTAGTTTAGCTTTAAATGGTAAAGCAATTATGCCTTGGGGAACAGTGGCTGCAAATCTACTAGCCACCAGTTTATTGGCCTATCTCATTTTTCATTTTGAAAATACTTTTAGCGAGGGGCAGCGACTATTTTGGATGGTGGGATTATGCGGAGGCTTCTCCACTTTTTCTACTTTTAGCTTAGAAAACTGGCAGCTTATTCAAAGTCAGCAATACTTTTGGCTGAGCTTAAATTTAGTAGTGAGCATTGGTTTATCTTTGCTAATCTTCTTTTGGTGGGCCAAGGTCGCGGCCTGATGGCTTTTGAGCTTAATGCATATTAATAGGTAGTGTCTTACCTTATTAAACTAACCTGTCCCGTTTTATAGAGGCTTGAACCGTCTGCCGCAGATACCACACGGATTTTATAGATGTACACTCCAGAAAGTGCATTCTCCCCCGTGTTATTAATTTTTCCGTTCCAAAAATCATTTAGCCTCTCGGAATGAAAAACCTGCTCGCCCCAGCGATTATATATAAAGATCTCCATCCGATTGGCCCCCGAAATACTGTAGGAAAAAACTTCATTTAATCCATCTCCATTAGGGCTAAAAGCGTTGGGTATAAATAATTTAAAGGGTTGCTCTACGTAAGTTTTGAAAAAGCTAGTATCATTACAGGAAAACTCATTGGTACTTACGTAGATGAAGTTTTGTACCCCTGTATCTTTTGCTTCATAAGTGAAAGGTTGGGGATTATCTAGGCGAATACCATTAGGAAGAATTAGCCAAGATTTTGTAGCACCAGTGCTTTCTAATTCAATATAAAAATAAGGATCGTATATCGTAGTTTCACTAGGGCTCACAGTAATATTGCTACTAGGGCTGGGTTTGATCTCGATTAAATGGTCGAAAATTTCTTCCAAAGTATCACGGCAGCCTTCGATGGTAATGAGCTTATGAGAAACGGTGAACGTTCCAGGGTTTTCGTAAACATAAGTTGGGCTAGCAGAGGTAGATACTCCGCCATCGCCAAAATTCCAAAAGTGTAAAGCTTGGCCAAAGTATTCGCTACTATCGGTAAACTGCACGGCTTTTGGGGCACAAGCATCTACCAAAGGAAAAGAGTGCTTTAAAATAGGGCGTGGGTATAAACGCAAAGTATCTCTTTGAATGGAGGCACAGTCGCCGTCTCGAACTTCAAGCGTAACGATATAAGTTCCTGGAATCGAATATTGTAGATTCTGCGGTTCTGCGGTTCTGGAACTATTGCCAAAATTGGTAGCCCCTCCGAAATCCCAGTTATAAACGGCACTATCACTCATATTACCGCTAACTTGGAAATTGAAATTATGGGCATCGAAGCATTGCTGCCCGGTAACGGAAAAATTTAGGTTTAGCGGATCATAGATTTTGTAAATGGAATAAGTAGTATCAGCGCAATTAGAACCCGGATTGGCAATTAAGCGAATGGTGTAGGTTCCTGTGTCTGGAAAAGTAAAGGTAGGATTCGCTAATCTGCTAGTATCGGTATTAGTACCGGCAACGCCAAAGTCCCATAAATAACTTTGGGTATTAAAAGAGTTTTGTTGGAAGGACACGGTTTTACCAATACACAATTCAAAAGGATCAGGGTTTTGAGCAGTAATAATTGCTACGGTTTGATTGCAATTAGAACTAACATTAAATTGAAAATCGCGTCTTAAATTACTAAGCATAAATCCATTACGCCATTCTTCTACGCAAATCGCAAAAACAAACTGCCCCACTTGGGTAGGGGTGCCCGTTAATAAACCTGTTTGAGGATTAATAGCAAATATTGGTCCTGCGGTAATAGGATTAACCGATGAAAATCCACCACTAAAGGGTACATTTTGGTAAGGTGGCGCAGTTGCAGTGTCGGGCCGAGGGGAATTTGGGCCAGTTTGCGTTGTTGCGTTTCCTCCACCGTGTAAGGGTGTACAGAGTTTATAAACCACGCTGTCACCGTCAGCTTCTAGGGTACTCATATCTAAGGAAACTGGACGATTTAAGCATAATGCTACCGGTGGCGGGTTACTAAATTGAGGACTGCTGTTGCAGGTTGAACTTTGGCTTTGCGGGGGGATTTCTATAGTATAAGTGCTTCCCCAAGTGGCAGGATTAGGGATATTGGCAATGCTAGTATTTCTACAGCAGCGTTGGTGACTTAAGGTATAACCTGAAGCGTTAGGAGCTAAGCTTATGGTATCAAGGTAAATTCCTTCTTCTGTGCATGCTAGGCTCGGTAAGGCAGTACAGCTATTGGGGGCCACATTGGGCAATTGTCTTTGCGAGCTTAAAGGGACAAAATAATTGCCTTGTAAAACATTATTGCCATCGTAGATGGTAATTATTGCCGGATTATCAAAAGGAGCGCCAGTAGAACGACAATCGCGATAAATGATAAGCCTTACTTCGTAGTTACTGCCGCCAAGGCAGCGATAGCTTATTTCCCCACCTACTAAATGCGCCGCATAAGACCATGAGGTCAATAGGCTTAGCAATATGATTAGGGTTTTCCGCATTTTTCATTCAAAGGAAAGCAAGATACAAAATCTTTAATCTCCATTTGGAGCAATAATTTTAAAACTAAGCATTTGCTCAAATGTGAAAATATCAGTGTAGCCTAAGTCCTTAATATATTCTAAATCATTGGCGAGAGGCATAATCCAAACAAAGTCGCCCCCCCAGGCTCCTAAAGACTTGAAGCCACCTTTCAGTTTGGGAAAGCGTCTATTTCTATGACTTTCTTGCTGAATTAAAAGTCCAGTAATTCTTTCGTGTTCGGCCATCCAATCAATTAATTCAACTTCACTGTGAATGCCTAAAAGAGCGTCGCTTAATTGGCTAATGGCATTTACCAAGGCGGGCTGCTTTTTTAATCGATCATAACGTAAGACTTCAGCACTGCTAATTTGCTTTTCTCCTAAGTACAGAAAATACGTTTTTTGTAGGATGAAAGGCAATTGTGTGGTCGCCCATTTTGCTTGTTTAGGGCCGGTTAATTGATAAGATATCGGATGTTTTTCCAGAGCGGTTGCCACATCATACCCACTGCCCGTTAAATGCCGAAAAAACAATTCCATAGCATCTTTTTTGGCCCATGCAGCAAGAAGGGCAATCAAGGTACTACTACTACCAAGTCCCCATTCCCGCTTAAAATCGAGCTGCGTTATAACCCTTAGGCCACCGGGGATATTTTGGTTGAAAGCATCCAGTAAAAGCTCGCTAATTAATTCAGCCTTTGGTAAGTCGTTGCTTTCTAGTATTTCGCCTTTGGTTGTTAGAACTATCTTCAGCCAACAGTACGCATCTTCCGTAAGGGCCTGCCACTCAATGGTAGATGCATTCTGAGTTTTATGGAGTTCTAAAAACTGACCCTGACGACTGGGGCAAGAGATTGCCTTAGCTCCATCAAGTACAGCATATTCTCCGCTAAGCAAAAGTTTACCTGGGGCGAAATAGCGCAAGATTTTATGATTTTTTACTGGTCACCTGTGGCGTGGGAATACCGCGTAATTCACAAAACTTGTTTACCGCCGCGCTATGTGAAACTACTTTATCTTTAAAGAAATTTACAATAGTGTCTTTTTCTTCGGCTGTAGCTTCTAGCTGATTAAGAATATTGAGTAGGTGCATTTTCATATGCCCCTTCTGAATCCCCGTCGTTGTTAAAGCGCGCAAAGCCGCAAAGTTTTGTGCCAAACCACTAGAGGCAATAATAGACATAAGTTCGTCGGCACTCGGGTTTTCGAGCATTTCTAAAGCAAACTTAACCATAGGGTGTAAGCTTGTTAAACCGCCAACGGTACCGAGGGCTAGGGGAAGATCGATCCAAAATCTGAAAGTATCGCCTTCAATGCTGCAATGACTTAAACTACTGTATTGACCATTGCGAGAGGCATAGGTATGGCAAGCCGCTTCCACCGCTCTAAAATCGTTGCCGGTAGCAATAACCACTGCATCAACCCCATTCATAATCCCTTTATTATGGGTGGTAGCGCGGTAAGGCTCTATTTCGGCAATGCGCACGGCCCGTTGAAATTTACGAGCAAAATCTTCGGGGGAAATACCCGCATCGCCATCGAGTTCAGATATTTTACAGCTTACTTCAGAACGTACTACACATTCAGGGGTGTAGTTAGACAGTATGCACATTACCACTTCTATGGCTTGCTCTGATGCAGTAAAGCTGGTATCTGCTTTAATTTCTCTTTGTAGAGTTTGTGAAAATTGCTCGAGACAAGAGTTAATAAAATTGGCTCCCATAGAATCGCAAGTATCAAACTGCGCTTCCAGTTGCCAATAATTGTCCATGTCGGCGGTCTTATCTTTTAATACAATGGACTCGATACCACCGCCACGCGCGCGCATGTTAGCGGTAAGCGACTCGGTATCAGTGTAAAAATGCTGTTTTATCTTCTTGAAAAAGTCTTTTAATTTTTGGGCATCGCCATCATACATGAAGTGTACATGACCAATTTTAATAGTTGAAATAATAGTGGTTTTAAAACCACCTCTTTCCAACCAATAGCTAGCACTTTTTGAAGCTGCTGCCACTACCGAACTTTCTTCAATAGCCATGGGTATGGCGTAAAGCTTGCCGTCGATTTTAAAATTGGGTGCTACCCCAAAAGGAGTATAAAAGTTAGATAAGGTATTTTCTATAAATTCATCGTGGAGCTTTTGCGTTTTCGCATCTTCATGCCAATACTTGCGTAACAAGGCGGCAGCTTCTTCACTCTGATTAAAATACTGATCGGTAATCCACTCAATCTTAGCTTCTTTGCTAAGTTTTGAAAATCCTTTAATGGCTTTACGCATGTGTTAAAAATATGGTCAAATATACGATTGTATTTCCCTTAACCTTACTTTTGTCACATTGTTGTAAAAGACCTTTAAATTCTTTAATTGTGAAGGAAATTCGTTGCGAACACTGTAATACTTGGACGGATGGTTACCAAGAGTACTGTGGGCATTGTGGTGGCAAATTGCACGAAAAGCACCTCAATGAAATTAAGGAACGTGAGGCGATTGAGTTAAGAGGCATACCCTTGGTTAAGCTAAACCCAGATGCCCCTTTTTTTACCAGAGGACTTTTACATGTGATCCGTTTTATTCAGTTGATATTTTTAACGATTATTAGCTTAATTGCTTCCATGGCTAGCTCAACTGTACACTAATGATTCGTTGGTTGTCGCCTTATTTTTGGTTTAGCTTTTTAGTTTTTTCAGCGAACCAATTGTTGGAGCGGTTTTATAAAATCCCACTGTTGTATTCTTATTTAGATGATCTTCTTGCACCAGGTATCGTTTTGGGATTTACCCTTTTCTTTTTCCAAAAAGTTTTTCCGGCCGATGAAAGCTTTGTTTTAGAGAACAAGCTATTGCTGCTTTTTGTAGTGGTTTACAGTTTCTTATTTGAATTTGTATACCCGTGGACTGATGCACGTCATACCTCGGATTATTGGGATATTCTAGCCTATGCAGCGGGAACTGTTGCTTTTCGTGTCTGGGGAAACCGCCCTTTAAGTTAGTTTATTCGGCTTTTTTCTTGGCCTGATAAAAGTTGAAATAGTCATTCATTCTAGTATTGTAAGCTTCTATAATTTCCGCCTTTGAACGCTCTTTTAAATTGAAAAAAACAAAGCGCCGCTCAAAAAAGGGTAGACTATTGTCTAAATTAAGCAGTCGCTGATCCATTACAATAAGTCCATCGATCCCTAAATCAGGGGTTTCGGCAAACTCGGCGGTATAGAATTTATTTAATTTTACAGGAACTAATTCTAAGTTAGCATTGAAAACTATTCCATCCAAATCGCCACTACGAATGGCTTCCGAGTCTTTAGCATAAAAGAAATATACTGGGCAAAAATCGAAAGTTTGAGTGAAAGAAAGGAGGGTTTCGCGGTTTTCTAAGCGTTGCTGTTGTGCCAATTTTTCCGCTTCATTAATCATACCTTTCTCTTTTAAAGTGGCAATGGTATTAGTGCGATCTTGTAAACGCACGAGAAGGGCAGAGTTTTTTAGTTCTTTTACAAATTCTTCTCGGCTAAGAGTTTGACGCTCGGCAGAGTTTTCTTGGGCCATTAGGCTAGATACCGATGCGCCTTGAAGAAAAATTAAGCAGATGAATATAAATCGGGCAAGGCTTAAATTCTTCATATTTTAATAGTCTTTATTGGTGATGGGTAGTAACTTGCAGGGACAATTAGCCCTGTGCTAACAAATCTAATAATTCCAAACCAAAAAAATGTCCGACTTAGATATTACCCGTCAGTATAGACCACTTCCTATACGAGAAGTTGCTCGGAAGCTTGATATTTCTGAAGATCAGCTAGAGCTTTATGGGAACTTTAAAGCTAAAGTAGCTTTAAACACGGCCAAAAATAAAGAAGATGGCCACCTAATTTTGGTTTCAGCCATTTCGCCAACCCCAGCGGGAGAAGGTAAAACTACTGTTTCTATTGGCTTACACGATGGTCTCTCAAAATTAGGTCATAGATCAATTGCCGTTTTACGCGAGCCTTCTTTGGGGCCAGTTTTTGGCATTAAGGGCGGTGCTACTGGTGGTGGTCATTCGCAGGTGGTTCCAATGGAAGATATTAATCTCAATTTCACTGGCGATTTTGGAATGATTGAAAAAGCGCATAATTTATTATCGGCACTTTTAGATAATCATATTCATTTTCAATTAGAACCAGTGATTGATCCTCGCACCATTTTGTGGAAGCGAGTAGTGGATTTAAACGATCGCTCTTTACGTTTTGTAAATGTTGGTTTAGGTGGAAAAGCCCACGGTGTTCCGCGCGAAAGTGGTTTTGATATAACCGCAGCATCGGAAGTAATGGCTATTTTATGTATGTCTCTCGACCTGATGGATTTAAAGCGTCGTTTAGGAAATATATTGCTTGCCTATACCTTTGATAAGAAACCAGTATATGCTCGCGATTTAAAAGCAGAGGGCGCGATGGCTACTCTTTTAAAAGATGTGGTAAAACCCAATCTTGTGCAAACATTAGAAGGCAATCCAGTTTTATTACACGGCGGACCCTTTGCCAATATTGCCCAAGGAACCAATACCATTATTGCAACTCAAATGGGCTTGAAGTTAGCCGATTACACCGTAACAGAAGCAGGTTTTGGTTTTGATTTAGGGGGAGAGAAATTCCTTGATATTAAATGTAGAGCTGCGGGCTTCAAACCTGCCATAGTAGTTATTGTTGCTACCATAAGAGCCTTGAAATATCATGGTGCTAAGGCACTTGATAATTTGCAAGAAGTGGATGTAGCTGCGGTAAAAGCTGGTATGGTAAACTTAGAAAAGCATTTGGAAAATGCTAAAAAGTTTGGTCTTAAAGCAGTGGTAGCGATTAATGAATTTAGTGGTGATGCTGCTGAGGAAATTGCGGCTGTTGTAGAAGGATGTGCAAAACTTGGCGTTAAAGCAATCTCTAGCACAGCTTGGACTAATGGAGGAAATGGCGCTAAAAATTTAGCGGCTGCGGTAGTCAGTGAAATTGAAAATGGCGCTGGTAGTTTTAAAGTTCTGTACGATTTGAACCTAAGTATGCGTGCAAAAATTGAAACCATTGCCACTGAAATATACGGTGCAGCCAAAGTAGAGTACAGCAGCAAAGCGCTACGTGATTTAAAAAACATTGCCGATCTCGGCCTAGAATCCCTTCCCGTTTGTATGGCAAAAACCCAAAAGTCACTGAGCGATAATCCTAAGTTAATCGGGCGACCTAGTGGTTTTGTTTTCGCAATACGAGGTATTGAAATAGCAGCGGGAGCAGGTTTTGTCGTGCCCTTAGCGGGAGATATTATGCGCATGCCAGGATTACCAAGAGTGCCAGCTGCTCATAAAATTGACATTGACGCAGAAGGTAATATTTCTGGATTGTTTTAATAATTAAGGTCTAATTCAAGTTTAACGAAGAGCGCAGAAAAAACTGTGCTCTTATTTTATTTTTGGTAAAAAAGAATCCAAAAGAATGGAGTAATAGCGAAAGAGATTGAGAAATATGAATGACAAAGTTTTTTACCTTTCTACTTGTTCCACTTGCAAGACTATAATGAAGACTTGGGACTTGACCGGATTGGAATTGCAGGATCTTAAAAAAGAAAACATCAAGGAAAGTGAACTCGAATTTTTACGAGCCAGAGTTAACAGCTATGAGGACTTGCTCAATAAAAGAGCGCGCTTACTTAAAGAACATGATTTAAATGATGGCTCGCAGCGCGAAGAGCAAATCAGACAATTAATCCTTTTTCATTATAGTTTTTTGAAACGGCCTATATTGGTCTTGAAAAATGAAATATTTGTTGGAAATTCCGCCCAAATTACTGAAGCTGCTAAGCTTGCACTTGAGAACCGTTAAATTAGTTTAAAATTTTAAATGGCAGAAAATACTCCTCAAAACAGTATCCCCGAAAATAAGGAAGAACATAGCTCATCTACCTATCTAGCCATAGCTTTTCGCTCGTTGCGGATGTTGGTTTACCGCACTTTGCGCATTCAAGATAATGCTGACCCTAATGACACTATCGAGTCGATTAAGGTGGATATCGACTTTAAAGGTTATAATGTTTGGATTCTCATCTTTAGTATTCTTATCGCCTCCATTGGCTTAAATGTTAATTCTGGTGCCGTCGTAATTGGTGCGATGTTGATCTCTCCATTAATGGGTCCAATTCTCGGGGTAGGATTAAGTTTAGGTATTAATGATTGGTCCACCATGAAGCGTTCGCTGCAAAATTTTGCGGTAATGTTTACGGTGAGTATTATTACGAGTACGGTTTACTTTTTACTCACTCCACTGGTAGATGCGCAGTCGGAATTACTGGCTCGTACTCGTCCAACTTTATTAGATGTAATTGTAGCTTTTATTGGTGGTTTAGCGGGGATTTTAGCTGCCAACCGTAAAATTAAAAATAATGTAGTGCCAGGGGTAGCCATTGCCACTGCATTAATGCCACCACTATGTACCGCTGGTTATGGAATAGCCACCGGGCAGTGGGCTTTCTTTTTTGGTGCCTTTTACCTCTTCCTAATAAATAGTATTTTCATCTCCTTAGCCACTTTTTTAACGGTGCGCTTTCTTGCTTTTCCGGTTAAAGATTTCGTAGATCCCGAGAGGGCTAAACGGGCAAGACGATATGTATTTGCTGTTTTACTTTTAATCATAGTGCCTAGCGGTTTCACCTTCTACCAAGTTGTTTCCGAATCGTATTTAACAAGAAGGGTAGATGAGTTTGTACAAGAGAATGTTTTTTATGATGGGGCCGAGTTGGTTAAGAAAGATTTCATTAATAATGAAGATGAGACTCATTCCTTAAATCTAGTATTCTTTGGAGAAAATATTCCTTTGAAAGTAGTTGATTCATGGCGACAGAAGCTAACGAACTACCATCTAGAAAATATTGAGCTGAAGGTGGTTCAGCCGCAAAGTATGGAGGAAATGAATTCTACCGAAGTAAATAAATTGGTAGATGTATTTAGTAAGAGTCAGATTGAATTACAAACTAAAGAGCAAACCATTACGCAACTGCGTTTAGCTTTAAGTCAAGAAATGAATTTGCGCTTACCCATTGATCAATTAATGGCCGAGTTAAAAGTAAACCATCCTCGTTTGTATACTATTGGTATGGCGCGAATGATTGAGCTTAACGAAGGGGGAAAGGACACTTTAATAACCACCAATTTATACTGGAGTTTGCAAGATACCCTGGGTCTTAAGCCAGAATCAGATCAGATTAGAGAATGGCTAAAAGTGCGATTAAATCTAGATACAGTGGTGCTACATAATTTAATACGCCTTCCCAAAGAAGAAGTAAATAAGCCCAAATCTTTAGGAAAGGTGAATTAATCTTTCACTTTTAGCTCTGCCTTTAGTTCAGGATTGAGAAAAAGATGTGAGTAAACTTTTAGTTCACGCGGATTGAACATAGGTATGTCATCAATGAAAAGTGGGATAAAGCTTCCTTCAACAATCGCTTTGATGCCAAATACCTGCTCTTTCGCTTCCCATAAAATTACACCCTGACTGTAGTCCCCGTCAGGGTCTATTTTAAATTCTAGGATATCCCATTCGTATATATAGCGGTTATTGCGATCGCGAAAACCAATGTATTCATCCAGTTCATCGTATTCGATGGCAAAGCCTCGCCACCAAAAACCGTCGCGAGAATATAGAATCATGGTAGGACTAACCTTGCGCATATAGCCTACAATTTGCTCTCCTTTTCTTAGCCTAAAGCGTTTCTCGGGATTTGACATTTTTTCACTTTTAGACCTAACTTATTTTTGCGCTAAAAGTTTATCCTTTAAATAAGGGGCGGTTACAGATTCTTTACAATAGATCATGTCTTCGGGTGTCCCTTCAAAAATAAGAGCTCCCCCTTTTTCGCCTCCTTCCGGTCCTAAATCGATGATCCAATCGGCACATTTCATTACATCTGGATGATGCTCAATAACTACGATACTATGCCCATTTTTAAGCAGGGCATAAAGACTTTGTAGTAATTTCTGAATATCGTGAAAATGGAGTCCAGTGGTCGGTTCATCAAAGATGAAAAGAACCGGGTCTTTCGCGCTTCCTTTAGAGAGAAAAGTAGCCAATTTAATACGCTGTGCTTCCCCACCCGAAAGAGTAGATGAGCTTTGCCCGAGGCTAACATAGCCTAAACCAACATCCTGCAGGGGTTGAAGTTTTGCGGCAATTTTAGTTTGACCTTCGCGATTAAAGAAGCTTATGGCATCATCAACGGTAAGTTCTAAAATATCAAAGATGGATTTGTCGGCCAGTTTTACATCCAGTATTTCTTTGCGGAAGCGTTTACCATGGCATACATCACATTTTAAGTGCACGTCGGCCATAAACTGCATTTCGATGGTGATCTCGCCCTCGCCTTGGCATTTTTCGCATCTACCGCCATCTATATTAAATGAGAAATAGCCGGCTTTGTACTTTCTTGCTTTAGCTAAAGGCAAAGTGGTATAGAGCTGACGAATATCGTCGTAGGCCTTGATATAGGTTACGGGATTGCTGCGGCTACTTTTGCCAATGGGGTTTTGATCGATAAACTCAACATCGCTTATATCTTGCCAAGCACCTTCGAAGCTGCTGTGTTTACCTGTTTTCTCACCATAGCCACCCAAACGCTTTTTAAGGGCAGGGTATAAAATTTTCTTAATCAAGCTACTTTTCCCAGAACCACTCATGCCTGTTACCACGGTAAAGCAATGCAGTGGAAATTTCACATCGATGTTTTTAAGGTTGTTTTCACGCGCTCCTTTCAGTTCGATAAATTTGCGAGGTACTTTTTTTACCGGAATTATTATTTGATCAATTCCCTGTAAATAATCGGCGGTATGGCTGTTTTTCACTTTAAGCAGATCCTCATAAACTCCTTCAAAAATTACTTCGCCACCATTGGTACCTGCTTCGGGGCCGATATCGATAATATAGTCGGCGGCGAGCATCATTTCCTCATCGTGTTCTACCACCACTACGGTATTGCCTAGATCGCGCAGTTCTTTTACAACTTCGATTAATTTGGCGGTATCTTTAGGATGCAGGCCAATACTGGGTTCATCTAAAATATAAGTAGATCCTACCAAGGCACTGCCTAAGCTAGTGGCGAGGTTAATTCTTTGCGATTCACCCCCGGATAAGGTACTAGAAAGGCGATTTAAATTAAGATAGGGTAATCCCACTTTACAGAGATAGGAAAGGCGATTTTCGATTTCCAATAAAAGCCTTTTAGCAATGGCATGTTCTTGCTCGGAAAGTTGCAACTCTTGAAAATGAGTGAGCAGTTGATCAATAGGCCAAGAAACCAATTCTGAAATAGAATAGCCGCCAATTTTTACATAACTCGCTTCTTTGCGCAAGCGTGCTCCTTTACAGGATGTACATTTAGTTTTACCACGGTAACGCGAAAGCATTACTCGGAACTGAATTTTATAACTTTTTGTTTCAAGGTAACTAAAGAACTCATCTAGGCCACGAAAGTGGGCACTGCCTTCCCAAAGCATAGCTTTTTCGGCTTCATTCAATTCGAAGATTGGACGATGAATAGGGAATTTCGCTTTTTCTGCACCGGCGATAAACTGGTCTTTCCACTCGCTCATTTTTTCACCGCGCCAGGGTACAATCGCATCTTGGTAAACCGAAAGAGAATTATCGGGAATCACCAAATCTTCGTCGATGCCCATAATATTGCCGAAGCCTTCGCATTTAGGACAAGCCCCAAAAGGATTATTAAAACTAAAGAGATGAATGCTGGGCTCTTCGAACTCCATGCCATCAATCTCAAATTTATTGGAAAATTGATGCGCTTCTTCCTCATCATTTAATTGAATAAAGCAGATTCCTCTACCCTCAAAAAAAGCCGTTTGCACAGAATCGGCCAAACGATTGAGGTTCTCCTCGGTACTCCAATCCGCCACCAAGCGATCGACTACAATTTCTAACTTGTCGGTTTTTTTATGTGCTTTTAGGTCAAAATCACTGATGCGTAGAAGCTCTCCATTTTGAGCCATACGGGAAAAACCTTGTTGAGAAAGGATTTCCAACTGATCCTCCAATTTTCGATCGTGGAGAATAAGGGGGCATTTAATTAAAAACTTAGTATTGGCCGGGAGAGCTTTAACATAGTTAAGAACATCTTCGAGTTGATGTTTTTTTACTTTCTGGCCACTAATAGGGGAGTAGGTGGTTCCTACCCGAGCGTAGAGTACTTTTAAGTAATCGTAAATTTCGGTTACCGTTCCTACAGTGGAACGGGGATTTCGAGAGATCACCTTTTGCTCGATCGCTACCGCAGGAGAGAGTCCTTTAATACTATCTACTTCTGGCTTATCGAGGCGACCTAAAAACTGACGCGCATAAGAACTAAGGCTTTCAACATAGCGACGCTGACCTTCGGCATACAATGTATCGAAGGCTAAAGATGATTTTCCAGAGCCAGAAAGTCCAGTTATTACCGTTAAGCTCTGATGTGGGATGCTAATATTAACATTTTTTAAATTGTGAACTTTAGCCCCTATAATCTCTATTTTTCCTTGCTGGCGCCCTATTGTAGCGGTATTTTTGGTCATATTTTTTCGGCTCTATCGAGTCTGCAAAATTATCATTCTCATATTGCTTTGTTGGATTGACAACAAAAATTATATATTTGTTTTCAGCAAGGCGAATATCTCGCCTTCTTTCAACAAAAATATTGCCTATAGTTACATAGTTATTTTACTGATTTACGGACCTATTACTAACCCAATCAGAATTGACTATGGATTACAAAGCAATGACAGATGCCGAGCTGGTTAAGCTCTACATCAATGGAAAGGAGCAAGCATTATCTTTTCTTATCGCAAAACACGAGCAACGCATTTTTTCTTACATCTTAAGTAAGATTCAAAATCGCGATCTAGCTAATGACGTATTTCAGGATACTTTTGTGAAGATTATCAAAACTCTACGAAAAGGGAATTACAACGAAGAAGGAAAGTTTTTACAATGGTCACTTCGAATTGCCCATAATTTAGTAATCGATCACTTCCGCAGACAGAAACGTATCCCTACCATCGCGCCAAATGATGAGTATGATATTTTTAAGATACTAAAGGATGAAACTCCTACGGCCGAAAACGAAATGATTCAGGTGCAAATTGAAAAGGATCTTCATAAATTGATTCTTCTATTACCAGAAGAGCAGTTAGAGGTTTTAAAACTGCGCCACTTCTCGGGTTTGAGCTTTAAAGATATTGCCGAACAAACTGGTGTATCAATTAACACAGCACTAGGAAGAATGCGTTATGCCCTTATCAATTTAAGAAAGTTGATGGTAGATAATAAAGTAACTTTAAGCATGTAACAATAAGTTACATTGTGGTCCGTTTACCTTTTGTCTAACTAATATAGGTATATGGATAAAACCACTACTCTTAAAGATGGCTATGCAACTAATGCAAGACCAGATGCACAAACCATTCAAAACATCTTAAATTTTTCCAGGTCTTACGAAACCCAGAAAACCTCAAACAATTTTCAGTTTGAGATGATTAAAAATTGAACAAAAAGCCTCTTCGGAGGCTTTTTCTATGAAACAGCATTAATGAAAGCAATTTGGAATAATCAAGTAATCGCCGAAAGCGACGAAACCATTGTGGTAGAAAGGAATCATTACTTCCCCGCCGAAAGCGTGAAGAAGGAGTTTATAAAAGAATCAAGTACGCATACTACTTGTCCTTGGAAAGGAGAAGCAAGCTATTATACCTTAACGGTAGATGGGCAAGAAAATAAAGATGCCGCTTGGTATTATCCGCAAACGAAACCCTTGGCAAACAATATTCGCAACTATATCGCCTTTTGGAAGGGTGTTGAAATAAGCGAATAATCCTTTATCAAAAAAAGCTTAAAGCGTTTCCCAGCGAAAGGAATCTAACTTTAAAAAGATAAATAGTAGAAGCGTAAACCCCCATAGGGAAGAGCCTCCATAACTAAAGAATGGCAGCGGGATACCAATTACTGGCGCGAGTCCTATAGTCATGGCTATGTTAATCGTGAAGTGAAAAAATAAGATGCTCACCACCGCATAGCCATAAGCACGGGCGAAGGTGCTTTTTTGCCGTTCGGCCAATTGAACCAGCCTAAAAAAGAGCAGCATAAATAAAATGATTAACACGGCGCTCCCAGTAAAGCCCCATTCTTCGCCTACGGTACAGAAAATAAAGTCGGTACTTTGTTCGGGTACAAAATCAAATTTAGTTTGCGTACCATTCAAATAGCCTTTGCCAGCCACTCCGCCAGATCCTATGGCAATCATAGATTGAGCAGTATTATAACCAATCCCTTTGGGATCGTGGGCTTTGCCAAGAAGAATATTAATACGGTTGCGGTGACGATCTTCTAAAATATTATTAAAAGCATAATCTACCGTATTTACTAACACGGCAGAGAGAATCCACATTCCTACTACTTTTATCCAAAATCCTTTAGAGCGCCTTGTTGCTACTATTATTAAAATAGCGAGTAAAGCTAAAGCAATTTGTAAGCTTAAAAGTGGTATTAATAAACTCATCAGGAATAAAACAGCCAAGGATAAGCCAATAAAAATATAAGCACCTGAAAGTCCTTCGCGGTACATTACTAATAATAGAGAACTATACACCAAGGCCGAGCCAGGATCTGGCTGAGGTATTATTAGCGCTGCTGGAATAATAATAATGATAAAGCCAATTATTTTATCGCGCAGCCCGCGGAGATTCCTTTCTTTTTTACTTAGAAAGCTAGCTAGGGCTAAGGCAGTTGCAAATTTGGCAAACTCCGAGGGTTGAATACTAAAGCCCCCAATAACGAACCACGAACGAGCACCAGCAATTTCCTTTCCCGCAAAAAGAACCAAGAGGAGGGCGAGCATGGTAGCGATATAAATAGGAATAGCTAGGGTTTGATAGATACTACCATCTAATATTAAAATAACGGCAATGATGGCGATTGAAGTGCCAATCCACATTAACTGTTTTCCGTAACGCTGGCTAAGATCGAAGATATTCGCATGTTCTTCATCGTAAACAGCGGCATAAATATTTGCCCAACCCATTAAAACCATAAGGAGGAATAAAACAACTGTTAGCCAATCGATATTGTAAATTATGCTATTACTTCTCCGCATCGCTTAATTTAATGGGCTTTTTGTAGATACTTAGTAATTGCTTTTCGTATTCATCGCTTAAATCTCCAGCAAGCATGCGGTCCTTCATCGCAGGCCTGTTAATTTCACCAGTTAGGTATTGTTCTATCAGTAGACTAGCAATAGGCGCAGCCCAGCGGCTACCCCAATAGCCATTTTCTACAATAATCGCAACTGCGATCTTGGGATTTTCTTTTGGTGCAAAGGCTACGAAAATACTGTGATCTTGTCCGTGAGGATTTTCCGCGGTGCCCGTTTTTCCACACATCTTAATAGTATCATGGCGACTTCCACGAGCGGTTCCCGTTTCAAAAACATCGAACATACCATTAATCACTACTGGGAAGTGAACACTATCAATAGTGGTATATTTTCGCTCAACAAAATTAGGGTCATCAATGGGTTTGTTGTCAATAGCTTTTACAATATGCGGGGTATAATAATAACCATGATTAGCTATAGCCGCTGTCATATTCGCCATTTGAATAGGGGTAAGCAAAAGTTCACCCTGGCCAATTCCAAGTGAAATGGCACTTACCGCTCTCCAGCCTGTATAGCCAAAAGCTTTGTCGTAATAATCGGCATTGGGCACCAAACCCTTTCTACCGGTAGGTAAATCGTTATTGAGGAAACGCCCCATATTGAAGCTCTTCACGTGGTTACTCCAAACATCCATACCTTCTTGAGCGGTAGGGTATTTTTCGATAATGGATTTAAAAACCTGACAGAAGTAATTATTGCAGCTTTTACTAATGGCTAGGCGCAAAGCGATAGGGCTGGAAGTACCGCAATGGCAAGCCACATGCAGTCTTCCATAGTGAAAACCATGGTGACAGGTGTAAGTAGTGTTTTCTTTGGTAACACCTTCTTGCAAGCCTATAAGGGCATTTATTACCTTAAAGGGAGAACCGGGAGGGTATTCCGCTAAAAGTCCGCGGTCGAAAAGTGGTTTATTAATGCTATCTAAATAAAGCTTAGAATAATTTACAGTTCGCTCACTTCCCACCATAAGATTCGCATCGTAATTGGGGCTCGTTACCAAACTTAAAATTTCACCGCTACTTGGCTCAATGGCAACAATACTGCCTCTTTTGTTTCGCATCAACTCTTCACCCAAGGCTTGTAAGTTGATATCTATGGTTGCCGTTACATGTTTGCCTGGTTGAGGCAGGGTATCATAAGCGCCATTTTCATAAGATCCTTGGGTACGATTATGAACGTCTACCAAATTGTAAATCTGGCCCGTTTTACCTTTGAGAATGTCCTCGTAACTTTTTTCAATCCCCGTCTTTCCAATCAAATCGCCCTGACTGTAAGAGGGATTATCTTTTATAAAACTAACGCCCGCCTCTCCAATAAAACCAATAACGTTAGAGCCCGCTCGATTTTGATAGCTGCGGAGGATACGTTTTTGCGGATAAAATCCGGGGTAGAGGTGCAGTTTTTCCTGAATGTAGGCAAAACGTTCTTTGCTAATTTGCTTAATAAAGATGGAGGGCTTTAGGTAACTATAGCTTTTTGCTTTGATAATTCTTTCTTTGTACTCCTCTATAGGAATGCCGATAAGCTCGCAAAAGCCAAGAGTATCCGTAAGTTTAACCTGCCGCGGAACGATCATTAAATCGTAGGCACTTTGGTTACCCACTAATAGCTTTCCGTTTCTGTCGTAAATTAAGCCACGGCCGGGATAAATTTTATCGACACGCACCACATTGCTGATGGCAGATAATTTATACTCTTCATTAATGATTTGAATATAAAATAGACGCGCCAGAAATACTAGCCCGATTAGGGTGAAAAAGCTGAAAAATAGATATTTACGTTGCATTTAGCGACGGTAGTTCCAAAGTTGATAAAGCAGCACAAAGGTAAAAGAGAAAAGGCTACTATATAGGCTTCGCATTAAAAGCGGCAATAAATTGTCTAGAGCAAAATTCTCAATACTAAATAAGATAAAATGATGCAAAAATAAACCCGTTAATACATACATCAGGCTTCGAAAAAGCCCTAGTTGTCTAACATCAGATGATTCGGACAATTCGTTTTTACCTGCTCTGAAAATGCGGAAAATAAGGGGTTTCAAAAAGGCAATAAAAACGCTGGCTGCCGTATGCACTCCATAACCTCCTTCAAAAACATCGACAATGGCGCCAATTAAAAAGGCTAGGCTTAAAGTGTAGAAGACGGAACTGCGTTGGGGCAGAAAAAGGATAAAAGCTATGTAAATGTATGGGTTGAGGTAGCCATCAAACAGAAAGTTATTGAGAATAAAAATCTGCAGGAACAGCAAAGCAAGGAGGCCAAAAATAGATTTAATTAAATTCATGGCCGCATGTTTAAAGAGTCTAACTCATTAATCCACAAATCCTTTACCACGTATACATTACGTAATTTAGCAAAGTCGGTACTTAAACTAACCGTAACTTCTAAAAAGTTTTGGTCGGCTTGTAAGCTGGTAGACTTTACCCAACCAATAGTAATACCCCGCGGGAAGAAAGAGGAGCGACCATCGGTTTTAACGGTATCGCCGGTTTTTACATTAGCATAAGGAGGAATATCCTGAATACTACTTTCACGGTAATCTTCGCCTAGCCAACGTAAAGGACCAAAATAGCCATCTTGCGCAAGCTCTGCAGAAATGCGTAGATTGGGATTAATGATTGGAATTACGCGGGCAAAGTGCTTACTAACGTTGGAAATTACGCCAACCACGCCACTGGGGCCAATTACAGCCATATTTTCTTCTAAACCGCTAAGCTGCCCTTTATTAATTAGAATGTAGTTTTCCACTTTAAAGTGGCTGCTGCTAATTACTTGGGCATCTATGTAAGTATAACGTTGCTGATAGGTACTCGAATTTATGGTATCCGCCCCGAAATTTTGGAAGATAAAGGACTCATCTAGCGATTCGCGCAAACGAATATTTTCGCGGGCTAATTGCTCGTTTTCCTCCTTTAAATTCAGATAGGCTTTAGTTTGCGCCGCTAGGCCCTGAAAGTTTCCTTTTATTTCAGTGGTGGCACTTAAAAACTGCGAGCGTTGATAGCTACGCTTGTTTATAATCCACGCAAAGGCTAGAGATTCCAAGAGCAGGAAGTAGAGCAAAACTCTGCTTCGTTTCAGCAAAAGGAAAAAATAGCGCATAAATTATTAAGACATCAAGAAATTGTACTTGCCAATATTTTTCAGAGCAATACCAGTTCCTCTCACTACTGCTCTAAGAGGATCCTCTGCCACGTAAACGGGTAGATCTGTTTTCATGCTAATGCGCTTATCCAAGCCTCGTAACATCGATCCTCCGCCGGCTAAGTAAATTCCACTATTGTAGATATCAGCTGCCAGTTCGGGAGGCGTCAAAGAAAGCGCTTCCATTATAGCATCTTCAATACGGATAATGGATTTATCGAGGGCTTTCGCTATTTCTTTGTAGGTGATAATAAGCTGTTTAGGCTTACCCGTTAATAGGTCACGACCTTGTACCGGCATATCTTCGGGCGGGTTGTCGAGCTCATCGAGGGCCGAGCCAATTTGAATTTTAATTTCTTCTGCCGTGCGTTCCCCCACAAAAAGGTTGTGGTGCGTACGCATGTAATAAGCAATATCATTGGTGAAAACATCACCTGCTACTTTAATAGATTTGTCGGCTACAATTCCACCGAGAGCTAAAACTGCAATTTCGGTGGTACCACCGCCAATGTCAATTATCATGTTACCTTTAGGTTCTTGCACATCTACACCAGTACCAATGGCCGCTGCCATAGGCTCGTGAATGAGATATACTTCGCGGGCGCCAGCATGTTGGGCTGAATCTTTAACCGCTCTTTTCTCCACTTCTGTAATTCCAGAGGGAATACAAATTACCATGCGCAGAGCAGGTGGTATTAAACGTTTTTGGAGGGCGGGAATACTTTTAATCATTTCCCTGATCATTGCTTCGGAGGCTTCGAAGTCGGCTATAACACCATCTTTAAGAGGGCGAATAGTTTTTATGTTTTCGTGGGTTTTACCGTGCATTTGTCGGGCTACTTGGCCCACTGCGATTATTTTACCACTCATCCGATCTTTAGCTACAATCGATGGCGCATCCACAACCACCTTATCTCTATGAATGATAAGCGTGTTGGCGGTGCCTAAGTCGATAGCTATATCCTCTCTTAAAAAATCGAAAAATCCCAATTTGTTTAGTGTTTAAAATGACGTACTCCAGTGAAAACCATGCTCATATTATTTGCATCGCAGTAATCGATGCTCAACTGATCTTTGATGGATCCGCCAGGCTGAATTACTGTATTAATTCCTTCTCTATGTGCTATCTCAACACAATCCGGAAAGGGGAAAAAAGCATCGGAAGCCATTACTGCACCCTGAAGGTCGAAATTAAAAGCTTTCGCTTTTACAATAGATTGGGTTAATGCATCTACGCGAGATGTTTGTCCAGTACCTCCAGCTAAGAGCTGCTTGTTTTTGGCTAAGATAATGGTATTCGACTTGGTATGCTTACATATTTTTGAGGCAAATAGCAAATCCTCGATTTCTGCTGCATTTGGCTTTAGTTTTGTGCTGTATTTTAAGTCTTCAAGAGCATCTGTGTGATGATCACGTTCTTGCGCTAGCACTCCGTTTAAGAGGCTACGATATTGCATTTTAGGTGCGGCGAAATCATTTAAAATTAAAATGATACGATTCTTTTTTTGCTTTAAAATACTTAAGGCATCTTCGCTATAAGAAGGTGCGATTACAATTTCAAAGAAAATTTCGTGCATAGCTTTCGCTGTAGCCTCATCTACCTCAGTATTAGATATTATCACACCTCCAAATGCCGATACGGGGTCACCTGCTAAGGCATCCGTCCATGCTTCTAGCGCGCTGGGTCGGGATGCGATACCACAAGCATTATTATGTTTCATTACCGCTACGGTAATCTCGTTTTTAAATTCGGCCATTAGGCTTACCGCCGCATCCGCATCTAATAAGTTATTATAAGATAGAGCTTTACCATGTAATTGGGTGAAAACATCTTCTAATTTGCCGTGGAAAATTCCTTTCTGATGCGGGTTCTCGCCATATCGCAGTACTTGACCTTCGCCAAGACTTAACATTTTATGTTCTCCGGTAAGGTAATTTTGAATAAGATTATCGTAAGCGGATGAAATTTGGAAAGCAGCCCCTGCGAATTGCTTGCGTACTTCCTCGCTGAGTTCGGAGTTTTCTAAAAGTTCAATGGCTTTGCCATAAAAATCACGGCTAGGGATAATCCAAGTGTCTTGGTAGTTTTTGGCAGCGGCACGAATAAGTGAAATGCCACCAATATCTATTTTCTCAATGATTTCGCTATGCGAACCACCCGCCTGTAAAGTTTCTTCAAAAGGGTAAAGATCCACTACAACTACATCGATAGAAGGAAGCGCGTATTCTTCCATCTGACTGCGATCACTTTCTAAATCGCGGCGACCTAAAATGCCGCCAAATACTTTAGGATGTAAGGTTTTAACACGTCCACCTAAAATGGAAGGATAACCAGTAAGATCTTCTACCGCTATAACTGTATGCCCGAGATCCTCGAGGTATTTGCGGGTTCCGCCAGTAGAAAGAAGGTCGTAACCTTTTTTTACTAGGGCTTCTGCCAATTCATCTAAACGATCTTTGTAAAAAACGGAGATAAGAGCGGTGGGCTTTTGGGGCATTCCTGAGAATCTATAATATTAGGGTGCAAAATTAGTTTTTTTGCTCAGCTTTTCTTAACAAAAACCACAATTTTACTAGTACTTTAGCGCTAGATTTCAACAAAATGGTATATCTGCGGATTCTTAAGGAAAGTTTATTTTTTGCCTTGCATGCCTTAAAGGTGAATCGACTGCGTACAGCTTTGTCCTTATTGGGAGTAACAATCGGTATTTTAACCATTGTGGCAGTTTTTACTATGGTAGATTCGCTCGAAAGAAATATCCGCTCTAGTGTAGAAAGTTTAGGAAGTGATGTTGTATATGTTCAAAAATGGCCTTGGGGTGGAAGTGGAGAGTATAAGTGGTGGACTTTTTATCAAAGACCAGAGCCTACTTATTACGAAATGGAAAAATTGGAGCGTCGTTTAAGCACGGTGCAAGACATTGCTTATTTATTTGGCATCAATCAAACTTTAAAATACGGTTTAAACTCGGTAGAAGCGGTTAATGTATTATCAGTTTCGCATGCCTACAACGATATTTGGAAATTTGAAATCAAGGAAGGCCGTTATTTTTCAGAATTGGAAAGTCGTAAAGGAAATGGGGTGGCGATTTTGGGTTTTGATGTGGCCGAAGGTTTATACGGTAATATCAATCCAATTGGCCGTACTTTTAGTGTGCTAGGAAGAAAACTTAAAGTGATTGGTGTTTTAGCTAAGCAGGGTAAAAGTTTAATAGGCAACGATATGGATGGTTCAATTCTTATTCCCGTAGAATATGTTGGGAATATTATGAGTCTTAATGATATGAATGGATCTACCATTATTGCGTCTACTAAGCCAGGGGTAGAAATGGCCGCCATGAAGGATGAAATTACAGGCGCTATGCGTGCCCTGCGTCGTCTAAAGCCCAAAGCGGTCGATAACTTTGCCTTAAATGAAATTTCAATGATCTCTAATAATCTCGATACCTTCTTTTCAATTATTGGATTAGCAGGAGCGGTTATTGGTGGCTTCAGTATTTTGGTGGGTGGCTTTGGAATTGCCAATATTATGTTTGTAAGTGTGAAAGAACGTACGAATCAGATTGGTATTCAGATGAGCATGGGGGCAAAACGAATTTTCATTTTATTACAGTTCTTACTCGAGTCGGTAATTCTCTGTCTTTTAGGCGGTGGTCTGGGGATCGCCTTGGTGGGGCTAATGGTTTATTTATTGCCAATTGTAATTAGCGATTTCGACTTTGAAATAGCGATGAGTTTTGGCAATATTATGCAGGGTATAATAATTTCGGTATTAATAGGCCTTATCTCAGGTTTTGTGCCGGCTTATATGGCTTCTCGTTTAAATCCTGTGGATGCGATTCGTGCTGGACAGTAATTTAAGGTAAAGTCTGAGGCAAATATTTGCAGTAGAACTCACCTTATTTAAAAGGCGACAATTTTTTTCAAGTCTTTGCCATAGCGCTCGGCTAGCATTTTATTCAAAGCTTTTAGAAATGCATTATCATCTTGGTTAAATGCATGACTAGTATTGCTGTCGATATCGATCTGGGCAATTAATTCATTTTCTAAAAACAGAGGTACCACAATTTCTGATTTCACATCGATACTACAGGCGATGTAATTTTCTTCAGCGGCGACATCATCACTTAAATAGGTTTCTCCCGAAAGGGCTACTTGACCGCAAATACCACTACCGAAATTTATTATGGTATGATCGGTTGCTTTCCCAGCGTAAGGACCAAGGTGTAATTTTTTACTTTCTTGATGCATGAAATAGAATCCTACCCAATCATAATGTTCTAAATCCTGCTGAATTTTAGAACAAATCTGCTGTAAAGCGCGGGCAGCATTTTCCTCTTGCTCAATAAGAGTGCTCAGTTGACTAAGGTAGTTTTCGTATTTCATTAAGATAGGGTAAGAAAATTAGGAGTCCGATAATCAAAGCAAAAATAGCTGCAATAAGCACAGCGGCCGCAGCAATGTCTTTGGATTTTTTGGCAAGCGGGTGAAAATCGGGACTAGCAAGATCGACCAAATATTCGATGGCTGAGTTAATGGCTTCGAGGCTAAGAACGAGCGCAATGCAGAATAGGCTTAGGATCCACTCGGTTTTAGTGATGTTGAAAAACCAGCCCATAAACACAACTACCCAGGCAGCCATGAGGTGAATTTTGGCATGAGCACCTTCTTTAATGAAAAGGAGAAGTCCTTGGAATGCAACCCTAAAGGCGAAAATTCTCTTCTTTATATATCCCAACGTTTAATACTTTTTTAACGTTTAGTGTTGTAGTAAATAATTCATCCAACCAGACGCTTAATAATTTTCCATTACCGCAGAGTTTTTTTATTCGTCTACTTAGTATGCATGCCGTAACTTGCGGCTAATTTGTAAATAATTTCAAAGTTATGAAGAAACAGCTATTAAAGCTTTTAATGTTCTTTACTCTGGCGATGTTTATGCCAGCCTTGAGCTACGCCCAACAAACGGTGGCTAAAGGCCAAATTGATATTTTAACAGGAGTAGTTGATGTTAATTTCGCCGATGCCATTTGCCAGTGCGATACCATTGAAGTAGATTATGAAATTAAGCCTTTGGCAAATTTTCCTTCAACTTCTAGTTTTGAGTATCAATTTGTTACTACCGCACCTGCTGTGCCACCTGTTTTTGGGGCACCTTCTTTATTAGAGCTGACAAAATTGGAGAAAAACGCTCCTCCCATACCCTTAACCTTACCTTCGGATACATTTAGCGCGGGTAGAAAGAGAGCCTATTTGGTAATTCCTTGTAATACGCCCATTGGATTACATGCATTACGAGTAATTAATAGAGCTTCTAACGGAGTAATTACGCCCGTTGATGGTTTTAGTGATACAATTTACTTTAACGTAAACCGTATACCAACTTTAGCGGCCATTGATTCTATAGCAATGGTTCGCAATGGTTTTCACATTGACACAACCGATAATCCTTACAGCGGAACTGCAGATGTGGGTATATGTAAGCAGGATTCGATTTTCTTGCGCATCACCACTAATGCCAGTTCCATCCAATGGTATAATGGTTTCAATACTATTTTAGGTGAAACTAAAGATTCTATCCAAGTGGGCTCGCCTGGGGTTTATTATGCTAAAGTAACCAATGGTGGTTTATGTTCTATTTACACTGATACAGTTACGGTAACGTCTATCATAACCCCAACTACGGTTTCCTTTAACCCCACCAACCCTCTCAATGCTAACGCTTACATAATCGATTTCCCACCAGTAAATAGTACCCCAGATGATTCATTAGAGCTTTGTGCTAATGAGACTGCGGTTTTAACAGGAACATTTCCCCCTGCTGGTACAGGGCTTACTTACACTTATCAGTGGTTAACCGACTCTTTAAATACTACTACTGGTTTCAGAGATTGGTACGCTCTTACAACTCCTAGTGCTACCACGCGTTTTCTAACCATTGATGCAAATTCATCTCGCCCAGGAGTAAATTATTATCGCCTAGTAGTAGATGATGGTTTTTGTCAAGATACTACTGCTGAGCTTTCTAAGTTTAATGTTTTTATAGATACAGTGCCTACCGGAACTCCTGTTGGAATACCATTTTTAGGTACCACAGGTCCCACTGTATTTGGTGAAGTTTGTATGACGGACTCGGTTAATCTAGCTCTATTCAATAATGGTGCTGCAAACCCATTGTGGCGTTACAGATGGCAATGGTATGATCCTACAGTTCCAGCCGGAGCTAATCCATGGAAGTCGGTTTCAGGTGGCACCGCAGCTGCGGGCACGCTTAGTTTCGATACGATGCCTACTATTAAAATTGACACCTCATTGTCGGATCCAGGTCAACCCTATTTCCAAAATCCAAAACCAGTTTTACGCTTCTTTAGAGTGAGAGTGGCCTCAGAGACACCTTATTATGATACTGAAACTTGCGTTTACTTTAGTGATAGTATTGCCGTTCGCTGGTTTCCAGAATACGATCTAACGGTAGCTTCTGCTCCTGGTATTAATGTGATTGGTCAAGATTCAATCAACTTCTGTGAAACTGATTCAGCCACGATAAGCGCACCTTCAACGCCAGCAGGATTAATAACCTTTGGTTATAATTACTCGTATCAATGGCTAACGGACTCGATTGATCCAAATAACGGTAGTCGTGTAAAATATCCTTTGGTAGGCGAAACCAACCAATCTTTTATCGTTCACGAAACAGGCAGATATTTTGTAGTTATCAATGATGGAATTTGCTCTGATACTTCTAATGTTTATCGGGTATTTGTAGATAGCTTGCCTACTACAACTATATCGGAAATTACTTATCCTGGAAGCACGAACGGATTAACAGGTTTTAACCTTTGTTTATACGATTCTGCCTTAGTTTCCGCTAGCGATACAGTTCTTGGATTAACTCCTTGGAGATATCAATGGCAACAGCTTAATCCTACTAATGGATTTTGGACCAGCTTATTAACCGATACTCTCGTAACATTTAGTATTGATGCGGGTTTAAAAAGAGTAGGTGAGGACACGGCTTATTTCCGTTTACAAACGAGTTACTTTAACCGATTTGGATTAGAAACTTGTGTTAGCATTACTGATAGTATTGCCGTAATTTTCTATCAGAATCCTACCTTATCCTTCATTCCTGGTGATAGTATTGGTCTTTGTCCTGGTGATAGCATCTTGATGGTTGCTACCGGTAATTTCAACACAGTAAGCTGGGATAATGGTTCAGTATTAGGAGCAACCCGTTATATAAGTTCTGCTGGCACCTATCCAGTTAGAGTGACGGGTATTAATGGTTGTATTACCCGCGATACGGTAACAGTTTATCCTTTAGTGGTTTCTGCCGGAGCAGGAGCTGATCAAACGGCTGAATCAGGCGAGGTGGTAACCCTAACGGCTTCAGGAGGTACAAACTACCGTTGGTTCGCTAATAAACCTCTTCAGTTCTCAGATTTCTTAAGCCAAAGAATTCAGGTTTCTAAAGTTTTAGAGAACGGAGTATTAGCGGATACCATAATTATTTATGTAGAAGTAACCAACCAACGCGGTTGTATTGGTCTTGATTCTTTGCAATTGATCGTAACCAAAACCTTCCCCGAGCAGGTTAGCCTAATTAATAAGGCTTATAATTTATTCACACCGAATGGTGATGGTCTTAATGATGTGTGGGACATTCGTGAACTGATGGATGGCGATGCTTGTAGGATACAAATTATGAACCGCTGGGGTTCTGTGGTTTATGAACCAGAAACTTTCAATGGTCTTTGGTCAGGTAAAGATAATGGCGGTAATGATTTACCAGATGGTACCTATTACTATATTTTAGAATGTGGTAACACTAATGAAATCCGCATGCGTAATGCCGTAACCATAATCCGCAACCAACAATAAGATGAAAACGATGAGAAAAATTTTAGCACTGCTGGCTTTCGGAATGATGGCGAATCTTGCCACGGCTCAGCAGATTCCTTTATATAGTAATTATTTTTTCACTCCTTATATATACAACCCAGCTATGTCTGGTTCAACCGGAGTAACGGAAGCAACTTTTTTACACCGTCGTCAGTGGACAGGTATTCAGGGTTCACCTGAAACATCCGCTTTAGCCGTAAATGGTTCTTTAAATGAAGAAAAAGTTGGTTGGAGTATTTATGGTTTTTCAGATAGAACCGATATTCTTAGCCGTTTAGGTATTTATGGTAACTATGCTTATCATGTGAAAATCACAGATGACATAAGTTTGTCTGGTGGTATTGGTGCTGGTTATTTGAATCAGAACATTGATCAAAGCGCAGTGCGTGCTCGTGATCTTGGAGATGTATTTAGTGTAGTTGCTCCTAATCGTGGTGCTTTCGACATCAATATTGGTTTAAAATTGGCCGTGCAAAACTTTACTTTAGGTTTTGCCGCTCCCCAATTGTTAAGTCAAAATGTTGTTTACGCTACTAACCCTAGTGATATCAATTATAACATGATTCGTCACTATGTGGCAACCGCTCAGTACGACTTTAAATTTGCTGGCGAAAAGCAGGTTTTAAGTCCGATCTTAATGGTAAGAACAGCTGAGTCTGTGCCTGCACAAATTGATGCTGGATTGCTATACAACATGAAAGAGTACGGTTTCCTGGGTGCTATGTTCCGTTCAAACTATGGAATTACCATTAATGCAGGTGTTAATCTTTCTGAGACCTTAACATTAGGGTACGCTTACGATTTCTCTACCAATACTTATGGTTCTAACTTTGGTACTAGTCATGAATTTATGCTTACCTACCGCTTTGGTAGCAATAAGGATAATGAGCGTATGCAAAACGAGTTGAAGCGCTTGAAGTTAAACCAAAGACGTCAGAAAGACGAATTGGAGGAAACTGTAGATGAGAAGTTAGAAGAGTTTAAGGATAGCTATAAAGACGATATCCAGAAAGCCCTTGAGGACGAGAAGAAAAAAATGGTTGAAGAGTTGGAAAAACTGCGTAAACAAGCCGAAGAGCAAGGAAATCGCAATAACAACAATAACTCAAACAATAACAATCAAGGAGGACAGCAAAACAATCAGTCCAACAATCCTAACAACAACATGCCGAACAATCAGGCGGCAAACAATAATAACAATAACGATAATGCTGGTTCTACTAACAATATGAACCAAGCTGCTAATAATGCAGGCATTAATTATCCACAGGAAAATCTTCCTGCCAATGTTAATCCAGGCTCTCCGGGGTACTACGTAACAGCGGGTGTATTTGGTCAACAGGCCAATGCTCAGCGATTAGCGAATAAACTGGCTACGCAAAACATTGACGCTAGAATTTTCCAAGATCCAGGCAATAGCTTCTACTATGTATATCTATTGAAATTCAATAGCTATGCTGAGGCAGATCAGGCTAAAGCAAGCCAATTAAATGGCCGCTTTAATGGTGATCTATGGATTAAAATTCTCAAGTAGAATTTTAGAAACGCAATAAAGAAGGGGCTGTCTGATTTAATCAGGCGGCCCCTTTTCTATTTTACATGGGTTTATGTGTAATTAAGATGCAAACTTCTGCTATGGCAAAATTTTGCTTATTCGATAAAGAAGTCGGAAATGAAAACAGGAGTATTTTAAATCCCTAGATTTTTATTCCGCTCCTAAAACTTAACTTTTTAGAATTCTACTTGCTTGCACAATGTGCCGGTTGGTATGCTCAAGCATAATAAACAAAGCATCCGCCATGCTAACTTTTACAATTGGCAAAAGCGTTTTCACCTTTATTTGGTCTAAGTTTTTAGAATCCAGCAGTTTAGCATAATTACTAATTTCTCGTAAGTCCTGCACAAGCTCTTGAAAAATCACTTTTTCTACTACTGCAAAACCAGCCTTTTGCTTGGCTTTAGGGTCTGTTGCTTGTGGAGTTTTACTGTATTTAATAGGCATGTCATTTACATCTAGCAGGCATGCTTGCTCCAGCTTTTTACCAATCCAACTGCGTTTTACAGGAGAAGTGTCGGCTTTTTTGGCTTTTTGCAGGGCCTTAGGAAATTGGTCAAGATAACTTTCATTTAAAAGATTGATGTGGAAAAAGACTTCTAGCACATTCCAGGTTCCAGCAGCCCCGGTTTTAAGGAGATCTTCACCTTCGCTGTAGTAGAAAATACTGTCTAGCTTCTTTTCAATCGTATCAAGCCTTTCCAATAAATATTTAGAGGCTTCGGCATTTGTCATAGCTTCATTCATGCCGCAAATTTACATATCCTTTGCAGGCGATGCTTTTCTAATCCTAAATTTAGGTGAGTAGCCTAGCATTGACGTAATTTGTATAAAGAATTTTTGAAAAATGAATATGCCGCTTTTAGCAGATTTTAATACCCCATTTAATAGCGTTCCCTTTGAAGAAATTAAAGAGGAACATTTCTTACCCGCTTTAAAACAAGCGATTAGCGAAGGATTGGCCGAAGTTGAAGCCATCGTTAAGGAAAAGGAAGAAGCAACTTTTGAAAACACCATTTTAGCTCTCGAACTAGCAGGACAAAAGCTAAGTCGAGTGGCGGAAATTTTCTTTAACCTCAATTCCGCCGAAACTAATGATAACATTCAAGCCATAGCACGTGAGTTTTCGCCATTGCTGAGCGCTTATCGTAATGACGTTATGCTTAATGAAGGGCTTTTTAAAAGGGTAGAGAAAGTTTTGAATGCTCAAAGAAACACTTTACTAGGGGAGGACTTAATGCTTCTCGAAAAGTCCTATAAATCCTTTGCTCGCAATGGAATTAACTTACAAGGTGAAGACAAACAAACCCTAAGAAAGATAGATGAAGAGTTATCGTCTTTGTCCTTGAAATTTGGCGAGAATGTATTAGCAGAAACAAATGCTTTTGAGCTGTATCAATCAGCAGAAGATTTAGTGGGCTTACCTGATTATGCCTTGGCCAGCGGGGCTGATGAAGCCAAAGCCAAGGGTAGAGAAGGTGAATATCTAATTACCTTACAAGCGCCTAGTTACATTCCCGTAATGACTTATGCCGCTAATCGCGCATTAAGAGAGAAGTTATTTCGTGCCTTCGGTAGCAAGGCCTTTAAAGGCAACGAACATGATAATCAGGAAACAGTAAAGCGCATTGTCGCTTTGCGTCACCAAAGAGCACAATTACTGGGCTTCGAGAATCATGCCGATTATGTATTGCAAGAGCGCATGGCTAAATCGAAAGTAAACGTCGATAATTTCTTAGATGAACTTTTAGAGGTTTCTAAAGCCGCTTGCGCAGATGAGTTAGCAGAATTAGCCGTTTTTGCCAAAGACTTAGATGGTTTAGATAAGCTGGAAAGATGGGATATTGCCTATTATAGTGAAAAGCTAAAGCAGAAGCGTTTTGATATTGATGATAGCATCCTGAAGCCTTATTTTCAGGTAGATAGGGTAATTGGTGGTGCTTTTGCTGTCGCTGAAAAATTATACGGTATTCGTTTCGAAGAAAGAAAGGATATTCAAAAATATCATCCCGATGTGATTACTTATGAAGTGAAAGACAAAGACGGTAGCCATTTAGCCCTTCTTTATGCTGATTTCTTCCCCCGTGAAGGGAAACGCAATGGTGCTTGGATGACTTCTTATCGCGGGCAGCGCAATATTAACGGTGAAGAGCAAAGACCGCACATTTCTATTGTCTGTAATTTTACTAAACCTGGTTCGGATAGTCCTTCTTTATTGACTTTTAACGAGGTACTTACTTTATTCCACGAATTTGGTCATGCCTTACACGGAATTTTAGCTAATACGAAATACGAAAGCCTTAGTGGGACTAGCGTGTTATGGGATTTTGTGGAGCTACCTTCGCAAATAATGGAAAATTGGTGTTACGAAAAAGAATGCCTAGACCTCTTCGCTAAACATTATAAAACCGGCGAATTAATTCCTGCTAATCTTATTGAACGCCTTAAAGAAAGCGCTAGCTTTATGGAGGGGTATGCAACTTTAAGGCAGGTAGGTTTTGCAAAGCTGGATATGAACTGGCACGGAACCGAACCTAGTGCTTTATCGGTGGGCGACTTTGAGGAATCTGTTTTCGCAGAAACGCAATTATTACCCGTGCAGCAGGACACTAATATGTCCTGCAGCTTTAGTCATATATTCCAAGGAGGTTACTCTGCGGGCTATTACAGCTACAAATGGGCGGAAGTTTTAGATGCGGATGCCTTTGAACTCTTTAAAGAAAAAGGACTGTTTAATCCAGAAGTTGCCGCGGCCTTCCGTAAACTGCTTTCAAGCGGTGGAGCGGTAGATCCAGCCGAATTGTATCGCAATTTCAGAGGACAAAACCCCGACCCCAAGGCCTTATTGCGCCGTGCTGGGTTGATCAAATAAATGTATGGTAAAAGCTAAAAAACATCTGGGTCAGCATTTCTTAAGAAATGAGGGCATAGCAAGAGACATTGCCGAAGGATTAAGTCACGAAGGGTATAAAAAAGTACTGGAAATTGGTCCAGGAATGGGAGTGCTAAGCCAGTTTTTATTGGAAGCACCCTCCGAACTTTTTGTGGCCGAGATTGATGGCGAATCGATTGCCTACCTCGAAGAAAATTTTAAAGCTTTAGATAAGCACATTATACCGGGTGATTTTTTACGCTTAGATCTTGCGAAATTAATGGGAGAGCCTTTTGCCTTAATTGGTAACTATCCCTATAATATATCTAGTCAGATTATATTTAAAATGCTCGACCACGTAGAGTTAATTCCCGAAATGGTAGGCATGTTTCAAAAGGAAGTAGCCGATCGTTTAACCGCTGAGCCAGGTTCTAAAACCTATGGTATTTTAAGTGTTCTAGCCGCTGCTTTTTACGAGAGGGAATATCTTTTTACGGTAGCTCCACACGAGTTTAGTCCGCCACCTAAAGTGCTTTCAGGCGTTATCCGCTTTAAGCGTAAAGCAGATTTTAGCCTTACGGTAGATAGGTCTTTATTTACACGCATTGTTAAAACCGCTTTTAACCAAAGAAGGAAAACCTTGCGTAATGCCTTGAAAGCCTTAAATTTACCTCTCGATGGAATTGCAGCCGACACCTTGCAAAAGCGCGCGGAACAATTGCATTACTCTGAATTTGTAGAACTTACCGAAATTCTTTCTCGCCCATGAGTATAGATATCACCCGCGAATTTTTAGAAAATCTTGAAGAAGAGATACTTGCTGGGAAAAAGGAGAACTATCAGGAGTTTATCAATGATAGCCACCCTGCTGACATTGCAGAAATCGTCGACAAGATTGATGAAGAAGCAGCGGAAATACTATTTCGTTCCCTCGAAAACGAGTTGGGCGCGGAGGTTTTAATGGAGATTGATGAAGATCTGCGGGCTAAATTTCTTGAAGGTTACAATGGCCAGGAGATTGCTTCGGATTTAATTGAGAATCTTGATTCTGACGATGCGGCCGACCTTATCAATGAGTTACCTAGCGAACAGCGTCGAGAGGTTTTAGATAATATTGAAGATGAACAGCAGGCTTTAGATATTGCCCGCTTATTAATCTACCCCGAAGGAACAGCCGGTTCCTTAATGGGAACAGAACTTATTAAGGTTTACGATACTTGGCGAGTTTTACAGTGCGTAAAAGAAATGCGCAAACAAGCCGAAGAAATTGAACGTGTTCATGCCATTTATGTAGTAGACGCTAGTAATAAACTATTGGGAACTTTAAGTCTTAAAAAGCTCCTAACAACTTCCACCAAAACCCCTATCTCAGAGGTTTATTCTTCTAAGGTTCAATATGTAGAAATAAATACTGAAGCAGAGGAAGTGGCTAACTACATGCAAAAATACGATTTGGTAGTGGTGCCAGTGGTAGATCCTATTGGACACTTAGTGGGTAGAATTACCATCGATGATGTGGTAGATTTTATTCGCGATGAGGCCAAAGAGGATTACAACCTCGCCAGTGGACTTACTGATGAAGTAGAAGAAGACGATACTATTCTCGCCATCACCCGAGCTCGTTTACCTTGGCTATTAATTGGTCTTTTCGGGGGACTTTTAGCCGCCTCGGTAATTGGCCGCTATGAAATGGATATTGATATTATTCCCCAAATGGCCTTTTTCATTCCGCTTATTGCGGCTATGGGCGGTAATGTGGGGGTGCAATCTTCCGCCATTATTGTACAGGGTTTAGCCAGTCAATCCTTAAGTGGTGGAACGGTTACTCGACTAATGAAAGAATTGGGAGTAGCTACTGTAAATGCCTCTATACTAGCGGCAACCGTTATTGGGAGTAGCTTGTTTTTGGGTTATAGCATGGCCTTAGCCCTTACCGTGGCTGTGGCACTATTTGCGGTAATTATTGTTGCTGCTTTAATTGGAACTTTTGTACCCTTAATCTTAAATAATTATAAAGTAGATCCAGCCCTTGCTACAGGACCTTTTATTACCACTTTAAATGATATTATAGGTCTCTTTTTATATTTTCAAATTGGCCGACTAATTCTTGCTTAATATGCGTATTATTTTATGTATTTGTCTTATTAGCTTTTATGCATCTGCGCAAAGCGCTTTTAACAGCGATAGACCGGGGCAAAGTTATTCCCCTATCAGTTTAGAAGCGCGTCAAATACTTGTTCAGCAGGGTTTTGAGTTTGGGGCAACTTTACTTGATAGTATTACAACACAACGAAGTACAAACTATTTTACAGAAGTTCGTGTGGGTTTAGGTGGGAATTTTGAAGCGGGCTTGGGCTATGGTAATCAGTGGATTAATAACACGATTACCGATAATGAATTTAATCTTCAACCATCACAAAACCCTTGGTTGATGCTGCGTTACTCTCTCGATTTAAATTTACCTAAATGGCATTTAGGATTTTTAGTTCGCTCGCAAATTAATAATGTCGAATACCGCGGAATTTTATCTTACGACTTTATCGAAGATTTAAGCTTCACTATTAATTATGGCATTTTTCAAGATGGTGATAGAGTAGATGGTTTTTATACTATCAATGCCAGTTATGCCTACCACCGCTTTTCGTATTTTATAGAAGCTTATGGTGCTAACTATTATACTATTGGTGGTCGCGATTTTAGAGCTTATAATATGGGCGGTAGCTATTCCTTGGGTCCTAATTTTCAAATGGAAGTTTTTGCGGGGTGGCAGCAAAGTGCTTTTAATCAGAACGTTACTCAGCCTTTTATAAATGCGGGTTTTTCTTGGTTAATCGATTTCCAGAAAGAAGAAGAGGAAGAAGAGAACTTATGAAAGTTTTTATAATTGATACGGTTCATCCAAGTCTTTTAGCTGGTCTGCGCCAGATGGGTTTTTCGATTATTGAAGAGTATAAAAAATCAAATACCGAGATATCTTGGCCTGAGGTGGATGGTTTGGTTATTCGTAGTCGCTTTCCGGTAGATGCGACTTTATTAGCGCGGGCAACTAATTTAAAATTCATCGCTCGCGTAGGGGCAGGTTTGGAAAACATTGACCGAAATTTCTGCGCTTCTAAAGGCATTGAGCTGATAGCCGCTCCTGAGGGAAACCGCAATGCGGTGGCTGAGCATGCTTTAGGAATGTTACTTTCTATCCTAAATCGCCTGCGTATCGCTGATCGAGAAGTGCGTTCAGGGATATGGCTTAGGGAGGAAAACCGCGGTTATGAAATTGCAGGTAAAACGGTAGGCATTCTTGGTTTTGGTCAAATGGGCTCTGCTTTCGCAGAAAAGTTAGCCTCCTTCAATTGCCGCATTCTTAGTTACGATAAGTATAAAAGTGACTATGCTCCTGCAGGAATTGAAGAAGTAGACTTAAAAACCCTTCAGGCGGAAGCCGATATACTAAGCCTACACATTCCCCAAACGGAGGAAAATATTAAATGGGTAGATGCCAAATTTTTAGCACAGTTCAAAAAACCAATCTACTTAATTAATACGGCGCGCGGCAAAATAGTAGAAAGTCAGGCCTTAGTCGCTGCTTTAGAATCGGGCGCGGTTTTAGGAGCTTGCTTGGATGTACTGGAGTATGAAAAATCGAGTTTCGAAAATATTTTTCAAGGCGAAAAACCAGCGGCGCTAGACTACTTATTAAAAAGCGATAAGGTCATTCTTAGTCCGCATATCGCGGGTTGGTCTTTTGAGTCGAATGAAAAAATGGCCCAAGTAATTTTACAAAAACTAAAAGCATGTAATTATGAGCTATAAAGCAGTTTGGGAAAACAAAGCAGAGGGCCAGTTCATCTATGAAGAAGAAGGCAAGAAGTTAGCCTTTATGGACTTATTACTAACGGACTCGGGAAAATTGGTTATAAAACACACTGAAGTAGATCCGAGCCAAGAAGGTAAGGGTATCGCGAAGAAATTACTCGAAGAAGTAGCCTCATTCGCTCGGGCAAATAATTATAAAATACTGCCTGTATGTCCCTTTGCTAAGAATGTAATGTACAAGTATCCAGAGCAGTATAAGGACTTGTTATAAATAAAAAAGCCCTCCGTTTCGGAAGGCTTTTTTGTTCTAATCCATGGTAACATTCTCGGTTATGGTTAAACCATAACCAGTAATTCCTACGCGTTTTATGGGATTGTTAGTGAGCAATTTCACCTTGCTAATACCCAGCTGATGAAGGATTTGAGCACCTATGCCAAAATCACGCGCATCTTTAGTAAAGCTCATACGACGCTTAGCATCCTTTGCTTCTAGGTTTTCTTTGTAACTGCGAATGCGTTGCAGAAGATTTCCAGTTGGCATTTCTTGGTTCATATAAACCACCGCCCCTTTACCTTCTTGGGCTAACTTCGCCAAAGCTTTTCCTAATTGATGGCTGGTATCACCCGTTAGCACTTCAAAAATATCATTAGCCACGGAATTGGAATGCATACGCACCAAAACCGATTCATCTTTAGTCCAAGTACCCATGCTTAGAGCAAGATGCACTTGATCATTGGTAGTTTGCCTAAAGGCCCGTAAAAGGAAAGTTCCGTATTCCGTCTCTAATTCAAATTCTTCTTTTTTAACTACTAAAGACTCGGCTTCCATGCGGTAGGCCACTAAGTCTTCAATGCTAATTACTTTTAAATCGAATTTGGCAGCAATTTCTTTTAATTGAGGAAGACGAGCCATGGTTCCATCCTCGTTCATAATTTCCACAATAACTCCCGCAGGGGAGAGGCCCGCTAAGCGCGATAAATCGATGGCGGCTTCGGTATGACCAGTGCGACGTAAAACGCCACCAGGTTTAGCGATAAGGGGAAAAATATGGCCCGGACGATTTAAATCGTTTGCGGTGGTTTTTGGATCTACTAAGGCTTTAATAGTTTTAGATCGATCCGCAGCTGAAATACCAGTGCTAACGCCGTTTCCTCTTAAATCTATTGACACTGTAAACTGCGTTAGCATAGGATCGGTATTATCGTTCACCATGGGGTGAAGATTCAATTCCTTACAGCGTTCGTCGATTAGTGGGGCGCAAATTAATCCGCGTCCTTCTTTGGTCATAAAGTTGATCATTTCGGGGCTCACCATTTCGGCGGCCGCCACAAAATCACCCTCATTTTCACGATCTTCATCGTCTACTACAATTACCACTTTTCCGGCTTTAATGTCGGCGATGGCTTCTTCTATGGTATTCAGCTTAGTGCTGATTTCTTGCTGTTGGCTCCCAAGCATTGCTTTTAATTCCTTTAATGTATGTCATAAACCCTTCGAGTAGGGCTAAGTTCATGTAAATAAAATGACCGGGGTATTTTAGAAAGGCACCGCCCTTGCGTTGCGCGAATAAAATTCCAAATAATCCCAAGCCGATAAAAACCATATACAGTCCCGAAAAGATGGCGTAAAACCAATGATACATAGTTAATTGGGTACTGCTAAATAATAATAAGATTAAGAAGAAGGGGGTAAACCACCGCAATATTTTATGGGCAAAAAAGGCTAAGCCTATGGGCCAAAATCTTTTAATTAAAAGTCCTTTAAAGCATTTCAGGTTTTGATAATTCCCAATACCAATGCGAACTTTTCGTTTGTACTCTTCTTGGGGCGAAACACTAACATCTTCGTATACCTTCGCCTTGGGCTCCCATAATACTTTTTGATCCTGCTCCATCAAGCGCAAGCTTACATAAAAGTCTTCCATAAAAAACAGGGGCGGTATTTCAGGGAATTTATTGGCTTTAATTAGATAAGCGCCACCTTCCAAACCTAGTACAATAGACCAGAGTTTACTTTCGGCCGCCTTTAGTTTATTTTCCCAACTAAGGTAAAAGTTCTCTTGCTTGCTGATTCCTTTCTGGGGGAGGGCTCCGTAATGAATTACCGCTCCACAAGCGGCCGCTTGCGTATCGGAGTTTAGGCGACTCACCAATGTCTTGAGAAGATCTTTATCAAAAATAATATTGGCATCGGTAAGTAGCAGCAATTCCGATTTAGATTGAGCGGTAAGATGATTTATAATGGCTGACTTGCCATGACGCTCTTTAAATAATTTCACTTTTAAGCGACTTTCTTTCGCTTGCCAGGCATGCAAGATGTCATTGGTGGCATCGCTACTGTTATCACTGCCAATACTAATGCTTAATTTATCACTCGGATAGTCGCAAGCAAGAATAGAGCGTATTTTAGTATCAAGTACACATTCTTCGTTATAGGCGGCAAAAACCACTTCTATACTGGGCCAGTCTTGAATTGCCTTCGTCTCCTTTTCTTTTTTAAAAAAAGCGAAAAATCGCACCAACAAAGGATAGAGGATATAACTACTGAGAATGCTTCCCAGACTGAGCCAAAAAATGACTTGTAGGAATAAATTCATAGTAAAGTTTGGTAAAACTTAAGCAATTTGGCTCCTAAAGTAGCATTTGCGTATTCTTCTTCAAACTTTTTGCGAGCGGCCTGCGCCATATTTTCACGTTCGGTATCGTTGTCAAGGAGCAAAATAATTGCTGCGGCAAAAGCTTCTGCTTCCTGGGCTAAAAGTACTTCTTTATTAGCTTCTAAATTAATGCCTTCAGCACCAATAATTGTGCTTACACAAGCTTGGCCCATGGCCATATATTCTACTAGTTTGATGCGCATTCCGCTACCCGCTAAAAGGGGGATAATTGCAATCTTCGCGGCTTTAATAAAACGTTGGGCATCATCCACTTCGGCAAAAAGCCACAGGTTATCGTTGGCATGATTAAACAGTTTTTTAGGCATATGTCTGCCACCGATAGCAATGCGACTTTGGGGACGGGCCTCTAGAACAAGGGGCCAAACTTCTTCCAAAAACCACTCTAAGCCTTGTTGATTTGGCAACCAATCTAAACTAGCGAGGTGAGCAATATCATAGCGAAATTCTCGCGGAACTTCTGTACTGTAATCTTCAGGGTTTAAACCACAAGGAATGGAGGTGCTTATTTTCTTTCCCCCCAAGCTGCGGTAAATATTTCGATCGGCATCAGTAATAAAAACTAGGGCATCCATCAAGGCGAGGTGCTTTATTTCAAATTTCTTGAGACGGGCCGATTGAATTTCTAGATATTTCTTTTTTAGCTTGTTGGTTTCATTATTGGTGTGTCGTTCCCAGATAAGATGCTCAATATTATGAGCACGCATGCTCACAGAAGCTTTAGAATACTTACGAATTAGAGGTAAGTAAACCGCCATGCTCAGTCCTTCTAACTGGATAATATCAAAGTCTTTTTCTTGTAATTTTCCCTTGAGTGCTTTTTGCATACCCTTCTGCAGAAAGCGAGAAACGTGATAGGCTTTACCACTAATGAGGTTTAATGCTGCAGGAATGGCTTTAATATCAGTATCTACATCTACCGCAGTGAAATCTAATCCTTCGGGTAAGTTTTCCTTAATTTCCTTGGCGTTGCGGTAATGCTTTTTGGTGTTTAAGCTGAGTAGGCTAAGCGTCGCGCCATTTAATAATAAGGCATCTACCATACTGCGAATAGCAATGCTGCTTCCGTCGTTAGCGGGAAAGGGAACTTTATTGCTGAGGAGCAGAATTTTCACGTGTTGCTTCTGTAGATTTTCGCTTGGCAAAGATGTTCGAAATTTTCTGAAAAGGCTTCATATAAAGTTCAATATTGAAAATCACACTGTCAGTGGCCGATTTGTAAGTTAGCCAAATACCTATGGGCAATAAAATAAAATTGGCCGTCCACATAGCTTGGAAGGGTGTCCAATACATAAAACGGCCTAATTTCTCAAAAGAGAAACTGGTTACATGGTACACGATAAAGATGAAAACACTCACTACCACTGGCATTCCCATTCCTCCTTTGCGAATAATCGCCCCCAAGGGTGCTCCCACAAAAAAGAGAACTATTATTGCGAAGGATACAGAAAATTTCTTTTGCCATTCAAGTACATGGCGAGTGATAACCAATTTACGCCAATCGTATTGGGCAGTAGCATTGCTGTAATAAGCTTTATTACTACGGGCAATACGCATGGAATTTTGTAAAATTCGAGCATGCATATCGGCCTCGAAGTTATTAATTAGGGTATCGCTTAGTTTGGAAATAACCACTGAAGTTGAACTATCTGGCGTTAAAATTCGCTCTGCCTCGGGAATGTCTTTCAGATCATTATAGGCATATTTATCAATCATTTGCTTTTCAAAGTCACCTTGCAAATCTGCTAAAAGCATATTGAGGCTATCTACCGCTTCGTCGAGTTGACGCACATTAAGCATGTCGAATTCTTTGCGCCCAGACTTCCTTAAATCCCCTGCTTGAAAATCTACTAAGTTGAAACGTATTAAGCTTTCTTGAAAATTCGATTTTACAAAAGGCTTGTTGTCACGATCTTTTGCTTTGCTGGGATTATGGTCTTCGTAGGAGTGCCCATCGTAAAGGAAAATTTCGAGGAATTGCTCGTTAGCGGTTACTTGCATTTTGCCACTATCGGCCACAATTACCTTGGTATTACCTCTTTTCTGGGTATGATCATAGATAATCACATCGCTTAGTAAGTTCTGATTTTCCCCGTATTTCTCACCCACCTTAATTGAAAAACCTTCAATGCCTTTATAAAAAACACCCGGCCTAATGCTTAGTGCGGGTTTTTGGTTGGCAATATTTCTACGAAGCGTTTCGCTGCGTAAATTGGCAATAGGAATAACATAATTAGCAAAAAGGAAAGCGCCCACACTTAAGCAAACCATAAATACAAAAAGGGGACGCATTACTCGGGCAAGTCCGAGGCCCGAGGATTTCATGGCGGCTAGCTCATTGTTTTCGCCTAAGGTTCCTAAAACCATGATAGAGGAGAGGAGCACGGCTAGCGGCAAAGCCATTGGAACTAATGTGGCCGAGGTATAAAATAAAAGTTCTGCGATGTAATACCATTCTACTCCACGACCAACAAGATCATCAATGTACTTCCAAACGAATTGCATCAATAAAAAAAGAATCATCACGAAAAAGGTGATGATAAAGGGTCTAAAGAAGCTTTTCAGTACAAAGCGATCAATTATCTTCATTACTCGCTTATGTAATAATCTTGGTAATCGGCACGATTAAAAGTAAAATAGCCTGCAGGTAATTTAGGATTGGATTTAAAGCTATTAACAATCAAAGTAGTGACGGTTCCATTACTTCCCCATTGCTGTAAGCTGTGCACATGCTTGCTTGATTTTTCAATACCAATCATAATCTTATCCACGGTAAGTGTGTTAACTGGCTTTAGGATTATATATTGGATGGTTTTGCCATTTATTTGTTCGGTTCCCCCTAATTTGTAGCTATATCCTTTAGAAAAGGAGCTTAAGATTTTGCTTGGACTGATGCCTTCATCTTCTTCTTCATTGTCGTAGCTACTAATCTGTACTTCTTCATCTTCATTTAAAATGTTGTACAGTTTTTTTCCCGCTCTTATTTGCTCTATACTTTCTAATTTTAGGTGATAGTCTTCTCCTTTTAGGGCGATGCTACCACTTTGATTTTGAACTACGGGCGGTTCAACTTTACGATTTTCGAAGGTATAACTGAATTCGAGGGAAATGCTAGCATAGGATTTCATCTTGGCAGAAGACTCCTCTAGTAAAGCTTTGGCTTCAACATGACTGGCTTGAGAAAAAAGGCTGAAGCTGAGTAAAAGGGCTCCACTAATACTAAAAAACTTAGGCATAATATTTATTCAGATTTGTTCTGGTGATTCAACAACTGTTCCAAAGCATGCTCGTCTGGGATTAATACTTCACGCGCTTTAGAACCTTCAAATTGGCCAATAATCCCCGCCGACTCTAATTGATCCACAATTCTGCCTGCGCGGTTATAACCTAGCTTTAATTTACGCTGCAGCATAGAGGCTGAACCCTGCTGACTGATCACCACTAAACGCGCAGCATCATTGAAGAGGGTGTCGCGTTCGGAAGGATCGAGAATGTCAACACCCACGTTACCATCTTCGTCTGCTCCTTTGTATTCTGGTAATTGATAGGCTTCGGGATAAGCTTGCTGATTGCCGATGAAATCGGTAATTTCTTCTACTTCAGGAGTGTCTACAAAAGCACATTGTAAACGAATCAAATCTGAGCCCTGGCTAAGAAGCATATCTCCTTTTCCAATCAATTGTTCAGCGCCACCGGCATCGAGGATGGTGCGCGAATCTATTTTCGAGGTCACTCTAAAAGCTACACGCGCCGGGAAATTGGCTTTGATAATACCGGTAATTACGTTTACCGACGGTCTTTGCGTGGCCACAATTAGGTGTATGCCAATAGCACGGGCCAACTGCGCTAAACGGGCAATAGGAGTCTCCACTTCTTTACCAGCCGTCATAATAAGGTCGGCAAACTCATCAATAACTAAAACAATATAGGGTAGGTATCTATGGCCTTGTTCGGGGTTTAAGCGCCTTTGAATAAATTTAGCATTGTACTCCTTAATGTTTCGCACCATGGCATCTTTCAGCAAGTCGTACCGTTGGTCCATCTCAATACAAAGACTATTAAGGGTGTGAATTACCTTGGTGGTATCGGTAATAATGGCATCTTCCGTATCGGGTAGTTTAGCCAAATAATGGCGCTCAATTTTATTGAAAAGAGTGAGTTCTACCTTTTTCGGATCTACCAAAACAAACTTCACTTGCGAAGGATGTTTCTTATAAAGCAAAGACGTAAGAATAACGTTCAGTCCTACCGATTTACCCTGTCCGGTCGCACCCGCCATTAAAAGGTGAGGCATTTTCGCTAAATCAGCAACATAAGTTTCATTACTAATGGTTTTACCAAAAGCAATGGGCAGCTCCATATCATTCTTTTGGAACTTTTCACTGGCAATTAAATTGCGCATCGGCACCACCTGTGGGTTAGTGCTAGGCACTTCTATACCAATGGTTCCTTTGCCAGGAATGGGCGCGATAATACGAATGCCTAAAGCGGCCAAAGAAAGAGCAATATCGTCTTCTAGGTTTTTAATTTTAGAGATGCGCACCCCAGGAGCAGGCACAATTTCATAAAGAGTAACCGTGGGGCCAATGGTGGCTTTGATTTTAGAAATCTCAATTTTATAGTTATTCAGCGTTTCAACAATCTTGTTTTTGTTTTCCGCTAGCTCTTGATCGTTGCGAATAATATTGGTGCTGCCAAAGTCTTTTAAAAGTTCGAGCGGTGGAGCTTTAAAGCGAGATAATTCTAAGGTAGGATCGTATTCACCAAATTCTTTAAGCTTACGTTTAACCTCTCTTGCTGTAAGTTCTTCCTCCGTTTCAGTAGTGGTAATCTCAAAATCCTCCTCCTTAATAACTTCTTCCGTAACTTCAGTTTCCTTAGATGGGGTCTCTGCTGGGCTATTCTCTTCCACATCAAATTCGATGTCATTAATAGATCCTTCGCTAGTCTTTTCCTCTATTTCGAGATCAATCTCTAAGTCAATTTCGGCCTCTGGCGCTTCATTTTCTTCCGGAATTTCTTCTTCTTGCGCATCTGCCGTAGAGCGAAATTTATCGACAACCGCCGAACTTTCCGTCTCAGTAATTACCGTCGATTCTTGGCTATTAGGGACTTTTTGTGGGGAGGTTTCCAGGCTAGACTCAGTTTCCTTATTTAATTTTTGGGGCTTAAACTTGCGGAAGAAGGCAAGCACGATTTCTCCCGTCCATTTATTGCTGATGCTTAAAAATAGTAAGAGGCTGATAATTAAGATGATAATAGTCCCAATCGGGCCTGTTAAGGAGCTTAACCAAGCTTCTAACCAATAGCCAGTGGCACCTGCTAACTGACCTTGACTGGGTATAAAGTAAGCGAGCGTACTGGGAATCCAAATTAGAAAGAAAAGCATGGCTGCTGAGGCCTGCCGTAAGGAATTCAATTTTAATTTAAAGGAAAACCGTAGGCCGATTAAGGTAAAGTACCAACAAAATAGGAAAGCCGCTAAGCCAAACCATTCGAAAATAAATTGGTGGGCCAAGGCCGCGCCAAATTTGCCAAAAAGGTTATTGGCTTGAATTTGTGGATCGCTAAGGGCCGACCAGAAACTGAAACGCACTAAACTTTGATCGGCGCTCCAATTGTATAGGTAACTAATAAAGGCACCCATCAAAAAGAGGGCAAAAGCCATTAAACTTAAGCCTAACACGAAATGATTACTGCGATTGCTAAAAGCATTTTGCAGTCTGCTTAGATCAATTTTCTTGTCCGACTTAGGGGTCACTTTCTTTTTCGCCATTGTTTTATTTGGAACAGCAAAAATAAGACAATATTGTAGCCTAAAGTGGCTTAAGGTTTCTATTTACTCACAAGCGGTTTTTAGCTCTCTGCAAAAGCCAATTATTAAAAACGAACTAAACTGCTATCGCTGCTTGTGCCGGCCATCACTCCATAGCCACCGCTTACATTAGAGAAAATTTGCACGGGCTCGCTGAAGGGGTTTTCGTTAAAATCGCCAGCAGCTTGGGTAAGTCGGAAGCGATAATAAGACTCACTAATGCTATGCAGGTAAACGTAAAAGCTATTGTTGTTGGAGAAGTCTTCCAAACGAATGTTAATTTCTTTGCCTTGCCCATTAAATTGATTGTCATCTAAAAAGGCTTCGGTACCATAAGTACGACTTTCGCCCTCCCCAAAAGGATCTTGACTAAAATTAAAAAACTCTAAACTTGGATCGGCGGTACTAATAAAAAATGGGTAGGAACCATTGGTGCTGCGGAGTTCTACGATATAGTAGTCTGAAGTGCTAGCTTTATCCCTAAAGTTAAACCGTAAGTCGCGGGTAACTGTATCAAAGCGAACATTTTCAATGAGCGTAATGTCAGGTACCCCGGTTTGTACACTCACGGGATCTAAATTAGGCGCACTAACCTCCAAGCGATAGTTTTTTCCAGCCTCAATGGTATTAGCGGTGGTATAATAATAAAGGCTATCAAACAAATTATTTGCATCAAGTACAGCTAGCAATTCAAAAGGGCTATTCAGGGCATCGCTATAGAGCTTTGCGGTATAGATATTACTTGTTTTCGGCTCCCGTGCTAGCATGGAATATACCGAAGTGCTAATGTAAATTTTAGGACTTAGTCCATTTTCCAAACGGCCAGAAACCACAATTTTATCCCCCGGATTTGGAATTTGATAATCTATTTCTTTTTCACAGGATGAAAAAATGAGGCTCAAGGCGAGAAGGGCAATTAAATTTTTCATCATTTAAAATTTAAACTGGTAAGAAACGGATGGTATAATAGGGAAGAGGCTAACTTGGTTTACTCTTCTATCCCCTTCATTGTTGGTGCTGAGATATAGGAAAAAAGGGTTTTGACGATTATAGGCATTGTAAAGGGAAATGTTCCAACTGGCCTCACCCCATTTGGTGGCATAATGCCAATTAAAGCCAAGATCTAAACGGTGATAGGCGGGCATTTTCAAAGAGTTTCGGTCACTAAACCTTTCATAGGAGCCTCCGAATGAATCAAAGGGATTGGAGCCCATGCCAGGCAATAAAATTTTAGCCACAGGAGCGGTAAAACTATTGCCAGAACCATATACCCAAGTAAGACCAATGTCGAAGCGCTTACTAAATTCATGATTCACAACTACGCTAATATCATGGCGGCGATCATAGCGATACGGGAATTGAGCACCATTATTAAGGTTGGAAAACTGGCGGTTACTCCACGCTAAAGTATAGCCAACCCAACCCGTTGTTTTTCCTCGCTTTTTGCGGACTAACATTTCTAAGCCATAAGCTTCGCCTCGGCCATCAGTTTCAACGGTATTTTGCCAATCGGTAGAACCAATAAAGCTGGCACCTTCTTTATATTCAATAAGATTATCCATAATCTTATAATAGGTTTCGGCACTAAATTCAAATTTACCGTTCCCTAAATTATGGGTGCTGCCTAAAGCAACTTGCTGTGAGATTTGGGGTTTCACCTTCGCAGTTGAGCTCACCCAAAGGTCGGTGGGTAAACCAATGCCACTATTGGAAAGCAGATGAATGTATTGATTCATTAAGGCATAAGAACCTTTTAATGACCAATCATCATTAACCAAATAGCGAGCAGCTACTCTAGGTTGTAGGGAGTGATAAAAAGCATCATCGTCGGTAAAATACATGGAATAATGTAAACCGTAATTTAAACGCCATCTATCGTTAAGTCGGTAATCATCTTCGATGTAAGCAAATAAATCGTTGGCTTGGATAACTTTAGATAGATTAAGAATAGAATCAATTTTAACTCCAGCGAATTCTTGGGCAATTTGTGCAACCCCTGGTTTAAAGGTATGAAAGGTATAACTCGCTCCATATTTTAAACTGTGCTTGTTATTCAGACTGTATTCTAAATCGTAACGTAAGCCATAGTCTCTAATAAGTGAAAAGTATTCGAAGCCAGAGCTACTTTCTTCTGAGGCAGATTTGTAATAATTTTCAAAGCCAACACTGAAGCGATATTGCGAAAATGTAGCGGTTAAATTGCTGAAAAGTTTATCGTTAAAAAGGTGGTTCCAACGTAAGGCAGCGGTGTGGTTTCCCCAGCGAAGACTCGATTCATCATAGCCTTCTTCGTCGCTAAAAAATCCATCGGAGTTATAATCTTGTCTTACGCCAAAATCATCGATGCCGGTATAATAGCTTAAATAAAGTCGGTCTTTTCGTGAAAAGATGTGGTTCACTTTGGCGTTTAAATCGGCGAAATAATAGCCAAACTCAGTGCCCTCGGGAATAAATGGTCGTGCCAAGATGTCGTAATAAGTACGCCTTCCCGAAAGGATGAAAGACGTTTTCTCTTTCCATATGGGTCCTTCGATGGTTAGTTTACTGGAGATGAGTCCTAGAGAGCCTTCACCCTTAAACTCTTTTAAGTTCCCTTCTTTCATATCTATCTCCAATACGGAACTCAATCTGCCGCCAAAGCGAGCGGGGAAACCACCCTTAGTGAGATTAACATTTTTAATAGCATCGGCATTGAAAACCGAGAAGAAGCCAAAGAGGTGAGAGGCATTATAAACTGGCACACCATCCAATAATATCAGGTTTTGATCTGGGCTCCCCCCGCGTACGTAAAAACCAGTAGTTCCTTCATTTCCAGATTGGACGCCAGGCAATAATTGAATTGCGCGAATAATATCAACTTCTCCCAAAAAGGCAGGGATTTTTTTTATCTCCGCCACCGATAATTGTATTTCGCTCATTTGAACGCGGCTAACCTCTGCTTCCTTAGCTGTTACAACTACCTCCGAAAGTTGAGTGTTACTCTCTACTAGATCAATATCCAGTTTAACATTATCTTTTGTGAGCTTAATCGGAAATTCTTGATTTCCATAACCTATAAATGAGACTATTAATTTGTAATCCCCTGGTGGCAGACTTAAAGAGTAAAAGCCAAAGGTATTTGTGCTTGTTCCAATCGTTTTTCCTTCGATATAAAGGTTTACTCCAATTAGGCGTTCTTGCGATTGACTGTCTTGCACATACCCACTAATGCTGAGATTTTGCGCACTGAGGGATAGAAACAAGCAAGATAGTAAGCTTGTTATGAGAAACTTATGCATGGGCTAGGTGGTAATGTTCAAATCCTAAACGTAGGATTTTCATTTTTAGTTGGTTCTAAAATCTTCTCTCACTATTATCTGCTGGAGAGGCTTTTTAGGCCTCGTAAATTACCTATTTTTGCAGCCTCAAATACACACAATGGCAAAAGAATTAGAAATCATCGGCGTTATGTCAGAGCTCGGTGCGGGAACGCGCGGTGCTTCCTTGGGTTTAGATGCCCTACAAGTTGCGAGCTTGAAGTACGATCGCAGCTTTTTCCAGCGGCATCCCGAAAAGAAAGTAGCCACTTTAAACCACCGGCTTTATAAAGAAGTGCAAGAACCTTATGCGAAACGTCTCGATGCAATTGCCGAAATGTATCGTCGTATTGAAACTACAATAAGTAGCAGCTTAAAAAAAGGAAAATTCCCCGTGGTTATTTCGGGCGATCATAGCAATGCCGGCGGAACAATAGCGGGTATTAAAAGAGCCTACCCTAACAAAAGGCTGGGCGTAATCTGGGTAGATGCCCATGCCGATCTTCATTCTCCCTACACCAGCCCTAGTGGCAATGTACATGGGATGCCACTAGCCACCGCATTGCATGAAGATAATGTCGAGTGTCAAAATAACCAACCAGAGGAAGAAACGATTTGGCATTGGAATGAAATGAAGGGCTCCAATAAAAGAGTCTTACCTAAAGACCTCGTTTTTATTGGTGTTCGCAGTACTGAAGTGCCCGAACAAGAAATAATGAAGCGCTATAATATTCCTAATATTACCGTAGAGGAAAGTAAAAAGTTAGGCGCAGATAAAACTGTAGAAAAGGCATATTCTCATCTTAAGGATTGCGATATCATTTATGTTTCCTTCGATGTGGATAGCATGGACCCCTCGGTAAGCGAAGGAACGGGTACGCCAGTACCTGGTGGCTTTTCGGAAATGGAAGTACGTAATATATTATTGGGCTTATTGCGTGACAAGCGAGTTTGTTGCTTCGAAATGGTAGAAATCAACCCCTTACTCGATTTAAAAGGAAATAGCATGGCCGAGGCAGCCTTCCGTATTTTCAAACCTCTCTACGAATCTTTAGAAAACCAATAAAAAGGAATGCAGCATACTATTAGTAAAACCTTGTCCGAAACCTGTACAGGAATATTAAAAGACCTTTATCAACTGGAAGTTGAAAGCATTGAATGGCAAGCAACCCGCAAAGAGTTTGCAGGCGATTTAACCTTAGTGGTTTTCCCTTATCTCAAGGCTAGTCGCAAGAAGCCGGAGGATACCGCTCAAGAAATTGGCACCCTTTTACAAGAGCGTCATGCCGAGGTAAAAGCATTTAATGTGGTAAAGGGCTTTTTAAATATTTCCATCAGCGATAGCTACTGGCAGGCGGTTTTACATGGTATTCAAGATTTAGAAAATTATGGTAAAGGGGAGTCATTAGGGCGCACAACCTTGGTGGAATACAGCTCTCCTAACACCAATAAACCTTTGCATTTAGGCCATATTCGCAATAATCTTTTAGGCTATTCGGTAGCCGAAATTTTAAGCGCGGCCGGACATACTGTTAAAAAGGTGCAGATTATTAATGATCGTGGCATTCATATTTGTAAAAGTATGGTGGCCTGGCTGCATTTTGCGGAGGGTGAAACGCCGGAAAGTAGCGGCCTAAAGGGCGATCATTTAGTGGGTAAATACTACGTTGCCTTTGATAAGGCCTACAAAGAGCAAATCGCTCAATTAATGGCAGAAGGAAAAACGGAAGATGAGGCGAAAGAACAAGCTCCTATCTTTCAAGAAGCTCGCGAAATGCTATTGAAATGGGAGCAGGGTGATGCAGCGGTTGTCGCTCTTTGGCAGAAGATGAACTCGTGGGTTTATGCCGGCTTCGACGCGAGTTACCGCAGACTAGGCGTGAATTTCGACAAAAACTACTACGAATCGGAAACCTATCTTTTAGGAAAGAAAATTGTAGAGCAAGGATTGACCAAAGGCGTATTTTTTAAAAAGGAAGATGGTTCAGTTTGGTGCGATTTAGAAGCGGAGAAGCTAGGCGAAAAATTATTATTGAGACGCGACGGCACATCGGTGTATATGACCCAAGATATCGGTACGGCTATTCAACGTTACGAGGATTTTGGTATTGATGGTATGATTTATACGGTTGGTAATGAGCAAGATTATCACTTTCAAGTGCTTTTTGCGATCCTTAAAAAATTGGGTTATGCTTGGGCCGAAAACTTATATCACCTAAGCTATGGCATGGTAGATCTCCCTTCTGGAAAGATGAAATCACGTGAAGGAACGGTAGTAGATGCCGATGATTTAATGGAACAAATGATTTCTACCGCGCAAAAAATTTCGGATGACTTAGGTAAGACAGACGGTTTAAGTGAAACCGAAAAAAAGGCGACTCATGAAATGATCGGTCTGGGCGCCCTAAAGTATTTTATACTCAAGGTAGATCCGCGCAAACGCATGTTATTCAACCCCGAAGAGTCCATTGACTTTCAGGGGAATACCGGTCCTTTTATTCAGTATACGCATGCCCGTATAAAATCGCTTCTGCGTAAAGCGAGCCAAATGAGTATACCGAATACAGGCGTTTACCAAAGTTTAGCAGAAATAGAAAGAGAGTTGATTAAACAGATTTTAAACTTTCCCTCGATTATTCAACAAGCGGCAGCCGATCATGCGCCTTCATTAATAGCCAATTACGTATACGATTTGGTGAAAACTTACAATGGTTTCTACCAACAATTGGCCATTTTAAACGATGAAAATCCAGCGGCAGTTCACTTCCGCATCGATTTGTCGCGTAAAACAGCGGCAGTAGTGTCGAGTGGGATGCGTTTACTAGGTATTACCGTGCCCGAACAGATGTAGGTTATATTGGCGAAAAGACCTTTTGCTTTTTATAAATTTGCGGGCTTCAGCCCAGATCAAAAAATTTTAAGATAGATGTTTGATAATTTACAAGATAAACTCGACAAAGCCTTTCACGTATTAAAAGGCCATGGTCAAATTTCGGAAGTTAACGTTGCCGAAACCCTCAAGGAGATTCGTCGTGCTTTAGTAGATGCGGATGTTAGTTTTAAAATTGCCAAAGATTTTACCGCTAAGGTAAAAGAAGAGGTTTTAGGTCAGCATGTACTTACTAGTCTTAAACCGGGGCAGGTTTTAACCAAAGTGGTACGCGATGAAATGGCGCGCCTTATGGGCGGAGAAGCGGCCGAGTTGAACCTCAGTGAAAAGCCTACAATTATATTGATGGCGGGTTTACAAGGTTCGGGTAAAACCACTCATAGTGGTAAACTGGCCAATTTCCTTACGCGTAAAAAAGGACGTAAAGTACTTTTAGTGGCGGGTGACGTGTACCGTCCCGCGGCGATTAACCAGCTGCACGTGGTTGGTGAGCAAATTGGCGTTGAGGTTTACAGCGAAGAAGGAAACAAAAATCCTGTTGAAATTGCTTTAAATGCCGTGGCTTACGCCAAGAAGAATGGGCATAATACAATCATCGTCGATACCGCTGGTCGTTTGGCCATTGATGCGGAAATGATGAGTGAAATTCGCAATGTTCACCAGGCCATTAAACCCCAAGAAACTCTATTTGTAGTAGATGCCATGACGGGTCAGGATGCAGTGAATACTGCCAAGGCCTTTAATGATGTACTTAATTACGAAGGGGTTATCTTAACCAAATTAGACGGTGATACCCGCGGTGGGGCAGCTTTAACCATTCGTACGGTGGTTAATAAGCCCATTAAGTTTATTGGTACGGGCGAAAAAATGGACGCTTTGGATATCTTCTATCCCGAGCGTATGGCCGATCGTATTTTGGGCATGGGTGATGTTGTTTCTTTGGTAGAGCGTGCCCAAGAGCAGTTCGATGAAGATGAAGCGCGTCGCGTACAAAAGAAAATTGCCAAGAATCAATTCGATTTTGATGATTTCTTAGGACAGATTAAGCAAATCAAGAAAATGGGGAATATGAAAGACCTCATGGGAATGATTCCGGGAATGGGTAAAATGATGAAGGACGTAGATATTGACGACGATGCCTTTAAAGGGGTAGAAGCGATTATTCAGTCGATGACCAAGGAAGAACGCGCTAACCCGAAATTAATTAATGGTAGCCGCCGCAAGCGCATTGCCGATGGATCAGGAAAAAATATTCAGGAAGTAAACCAATTGTTAAAGCAGTTTGCTGAGATGAGTAAAATGATGCGCATGATGCAAGGTGGCGGCGCGAAGCGTATGGCTGGCATGATGAAAGGAATGCGTTAATAGGAATACCGAAAAACCAAAAAATGATTTTAATAGACGGGAAAAAGACATCACAGGATATTCGCAATGAAATTGCGGAAGAAGTTAAGAGCATCATCGCCAAAGGTGGCAAACAGCCTCATCTAGCCGCAGTTTTAGTGGGCAATAATGGCGCTAGTGTTACCTATGTAAATGCCAAAGTAAAGGACTGCGAAGAAGTAGGATATAAGTCAAGTTTGATAAAACTTTCCGAAACTATCACCGAAAAAGAATTATTAGCGGTAGTAGATCAGCTAAATGCCGATGATGATGTAGATGGCTTTATCGTACAATTACCTTTACCTAAGCATATCAATGAGCAAAAGGTGATAATGGCGATTGATCCCGACAAGGATGTGGATGGCTTTCACCCGACTAATTTGGGTAAAATGGCTCTAAATCTACCTAGTTATGTTCCCGCAACCCCCATGGGGATTATGGATTTATTAGATCGTTACAATATTGAAACAGGAGGGAAGCACTGCGTAGTAGTAGGACGTTCGCATATTGTAGGGATGCCTGCGAGTATTTTAATGGCTCGTAATCATTACCCTGGCAATGCAACGGTTACTTTAACCCATAGCCGCACCACTAATCTGAAAGAGATCTTAAAAACCGCTGATATCATTATTGCAGCTTTAGGGAAACCCAATTTTATTACCGCCGATATGGTTAAAGAAGGGGTAGTAATTTTAGATGTAGGGACAACTAGAGTAGTAGACAAAACTAAAAAGTCGGGTCACCGCTTGGTAGGAGACGTAGAGTTTGACACGGTTTCTAAAAAGGCAAGCTATATCACACCAGTACCCGGTGGGGTAGGACCAATGACGAGAGTTAGTTTGTTGAAAAACACCTTACTAGCAGTTCGTCACAAACTGTAAATAAAATAGGATTTTAACGTTTCAAAGCGCGATCTACTTCGCGCTTTTGATCTTTCTCTTTTAAGCTTTCTCGCTTATCAAAAGTTTTCTTACCCTGGGCCAAGGCTATGCGCATCTTGGCTAGACCGCGATCGTTAATATAAAGATTAACAGGAACGATGGTACGGGTGCCTTTTTCCACATCGCTCATGAGGCTGCGGATTTCACGCTTGTGCAAAAGCAAAAGTCTTTCCCTCAAGGGAGCGTGATTATTGATGTTTCCATGCGACCACTCGGCAATATGCATGTTTTTTACCATCAGTTTTTCACCATCAAAATAGCAATAAGCCTCTTGTAAACTGGCTTTGCCTTTACGAATAGATTTAATCTCCGTACCTAAGAGTTTAATCCCAGCTTCGTAGAAATCAAGAAGCTCATAGTTGAACTTCGCTTTGCGATTTTTTATGTTAATTTTTTCCTGTGCCATAGCGGCTGCAAGATAAGCATAGATAACGAGCAGCACTAAAGGCTAACACTATTTGCAGATGGAAAAAATCTACATTTCTGCAATTCGTATAATTTTCAGTGAATTATATTCCGCTTCTTTGCCATTCTAATTTTATTTAAAGTGAAATTCAAAGTGATACTAAAAATTATTCTCAGCTTAATCGTCTTGGCTTTAGCTTATGGCCTCGGTTATTTATACCTAAATCCGCAGTTTGGTGGCCGTATTAGCGATGAGGATAAATCGCGTTTTTCGGAATCGCCGCAGTGGAACGGAAAGGTTTTTGAAAACGCCACTGAAACGGTTATGGATATTAATCTCAGCACCATGCCAGGGCTGCTAAAAGAGCAGTTTAGTGACCGCGCTGCACGGGCTCCTAAAGAGAAATTACCTATTGCTCAATTCGATGGTAAAGTATGGCAAGCCGATACGAATCCCTTTAGTTTTATTTGGTTTGGACATTCCGTTGGACTAATGAAAATGGCGGGCTTAAACCTCTTAATCGATCCTATGTTCGGGCCAGATGCCTCTCCCATTGGGCCTTTTCGTACCAAGCGGTATAGCGACAGTACTTTACGCATTATTAATGAATTGCCCGAATTAGACGCGGTTTTAATTACCCACGATCATTATGACCACTTAGATTACGATAGTTTTCAATTGCTAAAAGGTAAAGTAAAACACTATTATGTGCCACTGGGGGTGAAGCGTCATTTATTACGTTGGGATATTCCTAGCGAAATGATTTCGGAGTTCGACTGGTGGGATAATGCTAAAGTTGGTGATATTGAAATGACCTTTGTTCCCGCCCGTCATTTTTCGGGCCGTGGCCCCTTTGATAGAGCAGAAAGCCTTTGGGGTGGATGGACTTTTGTGAGCAGCACGCACCGCGTTTATTGGACCGGCGACGGCGGTTATGGAGAGCACTTTAAAGAAATTGGTGAGAAACTCGGACCTTTCGATTGGGCCTTTGTAGAATGTGGGCAGTATAATAAACTCTGGCATGCCATTCATATGTATCCCGAGGAATCGGTGCAAGCGGCAATAGACATGAAGGCTAAAACTGCTATTCCTATTCATTGGGGCGCTTTCACTTTAGCCTTACACGATTGGAAAAACCCGGTACAGCGATTTAAAGGCGAGGCCGAATCGCGCAATCAGAATATTTACATGCCCGAAATGGGTGTGCCCATCGCTTTCGCAGATGAGCAGGGAAAGGAATATTGGTGGGAGAAGTATGAATAGCGAGCAATAGTTGAATCAATAAAATAATTTTTCATTAATGCCTCTGCTCATTCTTTTATAAGTCGAATTGGCCTACCTGAAGTGTGAATTTAGTTAAGCCAATCCCTAATAATTTGGAAGGGCTTCAATAATAAAAAAGGTAAAAGCCAACCAGCTTTTACCTTTTTTATTACCGTTCATTTATGTTTAGTAGCTCAAGCGATACCTACTAAATCTTGGCCAGAAACTACCAGTCTAGCAGATAAGCAAATATTAAAGGAGCCACTATGGTAGCATCCGATTCTACAATAAATTTTGGAGTAGTAATATCTAGCTTGCCCCAAGTGATTTTTTCATTGGGAACAGCGCCAGAATAGGAGCCATAACTTGTGGTACTGTCGCTAATTTGGCAGAAGTAAGACCAGAAAGGGGTATCCGTTCTTTCCATATCTTGATAAAGCATCGGCACTACGCAAATAGGGAAATCACCTGCGATTCCACCGCCAATTTGGAAAAAGCCAATACCTTCGGTTCCGGCATTATCAGTATACCAATCCGCTAAGAAAGTCATGTATTCGATACCCGACTTTACAGTGCTGGGCTGTAATTCTTTTTTCAAGCAATAAGAAGCGAAAATATTACCCAAGGTAGAATCTTCCCAACCGGGTACGACAATAGGAATGTTCTTCTCGGCGGCAGCCAACATCCACGAATTTTTAGGATCAATTTGGTAGTATTGCTCTAATATCCCAGCATTGAGTAATTGATACATATATTCGTGGGGGAAGTAGCGCTCGCCCTTCGCTTCCGCGCCAGACCATAAGTCTACAATATGTTTTTGTAAACGACGGAAAGCTTCCTCTTCAGGGATGCAAGTATCGGTTACACGGTTTAAGCCGCGTTCTAGTAAATCCCATTCTTCTTTGGGGCTAAGGTCGCGGTAATGCGGCACACGCTCGTAGTGATTATGCGCTACTAGGTTCATTAAATCTTCCTCTAAGTTAGCACCGGTGCAGGAAATAATTTGCACTTTATCCTGACGAATCATTTCGGCAAAACTCTTACCTAATTCAGCGGTACTCATGGCTCCTGCGAGGGTAACCATCATTTTTTTTCCTTCCGCAAGATGCTTTTCATAACCTTGCGCGGCATCTACCAAAGCGGCAGAATTAAAGTGCTTATAGTGCTCCAGCATAAACTGGCTGATTGGTCCTTTATTAGCCATGGTCTTCGAATTTATAGCTTAGTAGTTTATAGTAAAGTTTGGCCGCTAAAAAGTTAGAAGCCTTGTGCGCAGAGTGGGGAGCAAGCTCAACAATGTCGAAGCCTACGACGTCCTTCTCTTTAAAAACGCGACGTAAATATTTTAGGGTTTCGTACCATCCCATGCCACCTGGCTCTGGAGTTCCTGTGGCTGGCATTATGGAAGGATCAAAAGCATCTAGATCGATGGTTAGGTATACCTTATCGGTAAGACGGGCAATTGAGTCGTCCATCCACTTTTCGTGGCCGTACATTTCATGCGCGAAAAAGCAATTCCCCGGCTGAATATACTGTCCTTCTTCAATATCCATACTGCGAATGCCCACTTGTACCAAATTAGCGTTTTGGCTGGCATCATAAACCGCACAAGCGTGATTATAAGGACTGCCGTGATATTCAGGTCTTAAATCGGTATGGGCATCTAGCTGCAGCACAGAAAGGTTATCGTACTTTTCGTAGAAGGCCTTAATAACCCCAATGGAGATACTGTGCTCACCCCCGAAGAAGCTTAGGTATTTTCCTGTTTTTAGCAGCTCTTGCGTTTTTTGATAAACCGCCGCAAAAACTGCTTCGGGACTACTATCTTCCTTGATAGGCTCCAGAATATTAACCCCTTGTTGGTAAACTTCTGATTGGGTTTCAATATCAAAAAGCTCCATGTTTTCGGAAGCTTCTAAAAAGGCCTCGAAGCCTGCATCGGCTCCTTTTCCCCAGGTGCTAGTGCCATCGTAGGGAATAGATTGTAAAAGAACTTTGGCTCTTTCGTAAGCGCCCCAATGTTCCTCTACACCTGCATAATTTCTCATTTGTATCCTAAAAGTTTAAACATTTCATCCGCCGATTGCTCGTTGCGGTAAACATAATCTACAATATTGCCCTTCTCGTCACGATCGATAATTACGTGTTTTGGCGAAGGAATTAAACAGTGCTTAATACCGCCATAGCCGCTTATCGCATCTTGATAGGCCCCCGTATGAAAGAAACCTAAGTAAAGTGGCTCCTCTTCTTGTGGGCCATATTGGGGCAACATAACCTCTTGGTTTAGGTCGTCGGAATTATAATAATCAGAATGATCGCAGCTAATACCACCTATGTTTACACGCTTATATTCGTGCTTCCATTTGTTGATGGGCAGGAGGATGAATTTCTCGTGAATACTCCAGGCATCGGGAATGGTATTCATCAAACTGTTGTTGATGATATACCAACTCTCGGTATCGTTTTGTTGTTTTTGCTCTAGCACTTTAAAGATAATAGCACCCGCTTCGCCCACGGTGTATTTACCAAATTCGGTAAAAATATCGGGGTGAGGAACATTATCATTGTCGCAAGCATCGCGCACGTTTTCTACGATTTCTTTAATCATATACTCGTAATCGTACTCGAAGCCCAAGTTGTTGCGAATAGGGAATCCACCGCCAAGGTTAAACTGAGTAAGACTCTCTGATTGCTTTTTTAGTTCGATATAAAGTTTAAGGGCGCGTTTAAATTCGCCCCAATAGTAGATGCTGTCTTTAATACCAGAATCAACAAAGAAGTGCAGCATTTTCAGCTCCACTTTGGGATTGTCTTTAATGTAGGTTTCGAAAAATTCCTTCATTTCGTTATGGCGTATGCCTAAACGTGAAGTATAGTAAGAAGACTGTGGCTCTTCGTTAATGGCCATGCGTAGACCGATTTTGATCACGGTATCGCCAGCAAAATGTAATAAGCGCTCGAGTTCGGTTTTACTATCTAAGACCACCACCACATTATTAAAGCCCATTTCCACAAGCTTTACAATTTTTTCGAGGTAATCGTCCGTTTTATAACCATTATTAACGATGTAGCGATCCTTGGTAAATTTTCCTTCTCTGAAAAGGTTAAGTATAAGATCGATATCGAAAGAAGAAGAAGTTTCTAAATTTACATTATGCTTCAGTGCTTCACTAACCACATGGGAAAAGTGATTACACTTAGTACAATAACAAAATTGGTACTCACCTTTATAATTGAGGCGCTTTATGGCACGATTAAAATGGTTACGCGCTTTCTTTATTTGATCGCCAATCTTTGGAAGATATATAAAGCGGAAAGGTGTACCATACTTATCAATCAGATGCTTTAAAGAAATGCCGTGAAAGGATAAATACTCATCGCGCAGGTCGAAGCCTTCTTGCGGAAAATAGTAACTCTGATCTACTAGATCGAAATAGGTGTTTTTCATTAATTGCCCGAGGGACGGTTTTTCGGTAGTATACAATATTTGCCTCGTAAGGCCAAACAAAAGTAAATTTTATCGCGGTACAAGTTTGATAGAGTGAAGAGAAAATCTAATTTCTTAAGCAGAAGAATTGCTTAAATCTATAAGTTAGGCATAAAACATTGAATATCAAATTGTTAAATTTGATAAATATGGAGAGTTTGATTCATTTCGTATAGCTTAGGATTCGCTAATGACGCTCTTTTTTAGATGAATTTTTGGAGAATCTTCCAGCGGGCCACATTCAGGATTTGCTTGAAATCTCAATCTGCTTTTTTTCAAGGCGCTAAAAGCTTTATTATAATTGGCAATTGGGCTCTTTACCTTCTTGATATTTAGGGCGCAGCACGTGAAAATTAATGTCAGAAGCTTCGGTTCTTATTAATTAGAATTCGTAACTCAAGTCTTTTTAAAAAATAGGATCCACTGCGATAGTAAAGAAGCTTAATCGATTACTATTTTACGAATCGTTTCTGCCTTTTCGGCTTTTAACTTCAACCAATAAATGCCTTTAGCTAAGCCTTCTAGGGAAACCTGATTAAGCCCATCGAAATCACTTAGCTCACGCATTACCTTGCCTTGAAGGTTCATTATTTTCACCTGATTAATGGGAAGTGGTGCATCTATGTAAATGAAAGTAGAAGCGGGGTTAGGGTAAAGATGCAGATCCTTTAATAGCTCATTTTCTATTAGGCTAATATTACTAATACTTAGACTGGCAGCAGATCTTGCCTCATCGCTTAAAACTTTCCCATTGGCCATAACAGCTGCAACACTCAAACTAATGGAGCCCGTTCCATTTGGCGCATATACTGAGCTATAAGTTAGTGGTAGAGAAATAACTAGGCTGTCGCCAATGGCAAGTGTAGATGAGCTTATTGCAAGCTCAGAGTATATAGAGGAGCAATAAGGCACCGCAAAAGGATTGGCCCAAAGTACGCGCATACTATCAATGATTTCTGGGCTCTGGTTTAGCAAGGTAATTTCCCAAGTAGAGTTTACGCTGTATAAATTCGCGACTCCCGATGGGTGAGCTGTACTGTTAAAGTTTTGATTCTTAAGCTTTATTATCAGTCCCTCTACGATAGTGGATGGAGCTTGGTTAAGCTGGGCGGCCTCTAAAACATGGTAATTTGACACATCCCAATAGTTGCTGTTGTTCTGAATAAAAAACAATTGATTGCCATTTACTGAAAGTCGGCCTTGGTTTAAGGGTTGCTGGGCGAGATAAGAACCTCGATGACTGAGGTCTGTTTTATTAAAAACACTTAAGCCACTATCGCCTCGCAGGACAAAGCCATCTTGTAGTTCTTGAAATTGATTGGCCATAAAATTGGAGGAAAGGCTCAGACGGCTGCTGTCGATATAGGATAAATTACTTTTTTGGAAACGCAGTACATCGCCATTAAGAAGGTTTATGAAAGCGAAGGTGCTGTCGCTGAGACTGGTTATTTCGCCCGCACGGGCGTTTGCCCAAGGATTAATTGTACCAGTATTAAGATTCAATATATTGTACATAGGCGTAGAAGACGCCCAGGTTTGCGAGTAAATTAAAACTTCATCGCCACCTAAATAAATTGCACGATTTATTTGCGCTAAATTGGGGGTGATAGCCGTTGCAATCGTATCTAAATTATCATCTAAAAGTAAATAACCACTTTGATTTAAAACAAAATATCGGTTCTGACTAAGCTCCAATAATTGTATAACATTACCAACATCATATAAAGCTTGATGGGTAGAGTCGACCAAGACCATTTGGGGAGAGTATTCGTAGGCAAAATAGCCTAGGTCGGCTAATAAATCACAACCGGCTTGAGAGTTGCCGATAATTAACAAATTGCCATTGGTTTTGCGCAGTGCCGCTTTTGAGGCTCGATAATCAAATAAAAAGGGTAGAGCAGTACTTTGGGAAATTTCACCAGAGGCATCAATTTCATCGATGCTAGTAGAACTAATGGTGTACAATTTATTTCCCAATTGAAAGGGCAAAGCATCAAGAGATCCGGCCTTAGAGCGATTGAATATTTGTGCTTGTGCAACACAAGAAAAAAGAAGGATTATAACGAGTAAAAGATTCTTCATGCAGCGTTTTATTAATAAGGTGAAAGTTAATGAAAATATGCTTTAAAAATAGTCTTGAGTATAATTGGAGGGAGTTTTTGAAGGATGAAATTAAATTTTTATTGGTTTAAAAGAGTGGTAGTTTATATATGTATTGATTTGTGCTTTGATAGAATTTTAGGGCTTTATCCAGTCGATTGCGAGATCGGCGGGTATTCCAAAGCCCTTAACCGAATCGAACCATAAAAAATGAAAATCCGGGAAAGCTGGGGTGCACTGCTCCAAAAAATAGAATTGATTTTTTACGGTTGGCATTTTTAGCCTTCTTCCAAGATCCAAATTATTTTTTTTACCCCTAAAGCTTTCCTGAACCGATTATGAGCGGCATATACAATGCTGTCTGCTGCCTTGTCAATTCATTGGATATTTAGTTAAGGAAGGCTTTGCATTATTTGAGAACGTTTTAGTTCTTTTACCTTATAATTACCAATAGAATCTAGAGGATAAGATTTCAATCCACTTTTTCCACTATCCGCTTGCAATGCATTGAAGTGCAAATGCTCTTCCGAAGTTTGGCCGGTTTTACCACTTAAGGCAATGGCCTGACCAATTGTTACGTAATCGCCCACTTCTACGAGGCTGCCATCTTGCTTTAAATGGCCATACATAGTAAACAAGTGGGATGTAGGATCATAAAGCATTACTTGGTTTCCATAGGATTTCCATTTATCACCATAGCCCCAACCATCATAAGCATCAATAGCTGTGACAACAAAACCATTTTGAGTAGAGGTTATGGTGTCGCCAATTCTCATTGTAAAATCAAAAGCATATCTCGACGAGTTAGAATTATGCGTGGGGTTTGAGTTATTACCTTGCATTAAGGAGTAGCTTTTCCCATATGGAAAGGGAAGTCTTTTCAGTTGGTTTGATTGAATGGGAAGCGAAGGGTCTCCCCATTTAAAACTGATTGCTATTTTACCTTTTAAATCACCTTTGTTTTTTATTGATATTACCGTATCAGTTAATGGAGCAAGGATTAGCGGGGAGTAAGAAGCTCTTAGTATTTTATTGACTGTGCGTCCCTGATATAGGTTGACCTCTAAAAGAGGAAAACAATGAAAGCAAATC
>CAXBOS010000009.1:0-146601 GCA_963977415.1 uncultured Schleiferiaceae bacterium
CCGAAAAATTATAGGATAACTTTTCTAGCTATTACACACTTTGTGGTACGTTACCGCCTTCTCAGATACTTTATACCAAAATCCTTGTGATACGTGGTAAATCGCGTCTCTATCCTAATCCGAATTACAACCGAATTTCCTTTCCATCATCTACCGTCCTTCCCACAGAATTACAACGGAGTTCCGCGCTCAATACTCAAAGCGTAGCGTACTAAGTACTAAAACTACCAACTATCATCTTCCGGGTTACGCAGTTTATCAATGTCATCGCACCAATTACCTTTTAAAGTGTTCTCCCGCCAATTGAGCCAGCACCACTTTCCATCGCGTTCTACCGCTAGGTAATAATCGCGCGTTCCTTCAAAAATGCGGTACGAATCATATTCGCAGGGCACCACTTGGGCGGCATCATCGTAAGACCAAGCCGAAGTGTAAAAGCCTACTTTGCCATTATTGTAAACTCCTGTGAAGGGACGGTTCCAACCAAAAAAATCGAGGCTATCGTAATTAGCAGGTATCAGCGTTTCTGCATTTTCCATACCTTGGTACATGCCCCATTTCATAGTTTGGGCATTGCGGGCTTTAAAAACTCCGTCGCCATTGCCTTGGTCTAAAAATACTAGATCGGCCTGCAGTTCTTGGCGCGCTGCTTTTATTAATTCCGTGGCCCAGCTATCTATTTTTTGCAGGGGTACCGCTTGCGCAGATGCGTAGGTGAAAGGAATGATTTCATATTCATTAAACCAGTCGATTTGACCCCATTTGCCGTTTTTCTTCGCCAGTAAAAGCGGATTGCTGTCGTGCGGGTAGTCTTCTGCTTTTCTCAGTTCTTCGTAAATACAGTTTACTCGCTCTGCCGCATCTTGTACTTCAAAGGGAAGGAGAAATATACCATAGAGGCCCTTGCGTTTTACAATACTAAAAGGCTCGTAGTCTGTCATAAAACTGACGGAATCATAGTCCATGGGCAGTAGCTGTAAGCCTCCTACATTCCAACTAAAAAGGCCCCACTTAGAGCTGAAGGCCTTACGCATTTTAAAAATATTATTGTCGAAATCTACCCAAGTATAGTCCCGTGCCTTAAAAAGCTTTTGCACAGAATCAATTTCATTTTCGCTTTGCGCAGATAGGTAAGCACTAGAAAATAGGGCTAAGGCTAAAAAGAATTTTGTCATGAATGATTGGTCTTGGATATATAAAAACAAAAACAGCGAGAATTTAGTATTTCTCGCTGTTTTTAAATTTAATATGTATTTCTAGTTTAGAAGTCGGGGTGAAGGGGGGCATTGTTTAAAATGTCCTCGATTTTCGTCATTACTTCTTGCGTTAATAGACCTTTCGCTTCGCCTGCTTTTAGGTTTTCTTCAAGCTGACTAATTTTGGAGGCACCTAAAATCGCTGTGCTCACATCCTCGTTTTTCAAAACCCAAGCAATAGCTAATTGCGGCATACTAATGCCTAAATCTTGAGCCAAGCCCGTTAGTTTTCTCACTTTAGCAAAATATTCTTCTTGTAAAGTTTTTTTCGCCAACCAACCTAACTCGCTGAGGTTTAAACGGGTTCCCTCAGGCACGCCATCATTGTATTTTCCCGTAAGAATACCACTCGCTAAAGGACTCCAAATAGTGGTGCCAAGGCCCACCGTTTTGTAAATCTGACTAAATTCCACCTCTACTTTATCGCGTACAATCATATTGTACTGCGGCTGCTCCATGCTCGGGCCAATCAGGTTATACTGCTTGGCCACCATGTGCGCTTCCATAATTTCTTGCGCGCTCCATTCGCTAGTACCCCAGTATAAAATCTTGCCTTGTTGTATAAGGTTGTGCATTGCCCAAACCGTTTCTTCCATGGGCGTGTTTTTGTCGGGACGGTGACAATAGTAAAGGTCTAAATAATCGACCTGCAGGCGTTCTAATGCTTGGTGACAAGCTTCAGTAAGGTGTTTACGGGTATTTCCCATTTGGGTCGGACGTGAGTCTTTTAGCCCTCTAATGCCAAAAAATGCTTTGGAAGAAACCAGATATGAATCGCGGCTCCAGTTCACATCTTTTAAAACCTGGCCCATTAAAATTTCGCTTTTGCCGTCGGCGTAAACCTCGGCATTATCGAAAAAGTTAACGCCATTATCGTAAGCTTTCACCATTAAATCTTGCGCAAGCTCTTTACCGATTTGGGTCCCGAAGGTGATCCACGAGCCGAAGCTCATTTCGCTAATTTGTAATCCTGTTTTTCCTAATCTGCGGTATTCCATCTCTTAATTGATTTGCTTTTTATTTTGATTCTCTAATGCCTTAATAGCTTCTAAAATATAGGGATCATCGAAAGAGTAAACTTTTTGATATTCATTATTGCCGTATAAATTATAAGCGATAAAAGCTTTCAGGCGGTTGCTTAATACCAACTGTTGAATGCTGTCTTGCTGGTAAATATATTTGGTCATTTCCTCGCCGAAAAAATGTTGGTAGCTGCTGGTGTCGGCTTGCCAATTATCTACAAAACTATCGCTAGGCCATTGGGCAAAACGTGCCCGGTTCTCATCTACAAACTCAAAGGCTTTTTCGTCGAGGTTTACACTCATAGCCAGTTGATAGAGTAAGCGGGTAGTACCTGCCGTATCGTAGCCTACCTCTACATCGGGTAAAATTCCCCCTTCGTTGCGGCCTTTTGAAAACTCCTGTTCTTCTGGTAAAAGCACAGTGGAATCGGCGCTACTTTTTCTTGCGGGATTTCTACCATGAAAGCTAAACTGGCTATCATAGGTCTCATAATCTCTTTGAATGCTTCTGCCGGAAGGCGTATAATAACGCTGGGTGGTAAGGCGCATCTTAGAACCATCGCCTAAGGTTATTTCTTCTTGCACCAAGCCCTTTCCAAAAGATCGGCGACCCACAATTACCGCGCGTTTATTGTCTTGCAAGGCGCCGGCCACAATCTCACTAGCGGAAGCCGATCCTCTATTGATCAGCACGGCTACTTGACCTTTTTCGAAATTACCCTTCCGGGTGGCAAAAAACTCTTCTTTTTTCTCATTGCGATCTTTAGTGAAAACGATTAATGCATCCTTCTCTAGAAACTGATCAGAAATTTGTTCGGCCGCATTTAAGAGCCCACCGGGGTTATCGCGTAAATCGAGGATTAAAGCAGTAGCTCCCTGTGCTTTTAAGTTCTTAATGCTCTCTTGGATTTCCTCGGTGCTACGGGCACTAAACTTGGTGAGTTTAATTACGCCAATACTGTCGTTAATTAGAAAAGCCGATTGTACCGAATTGAGATCCACATCATTACGCTTTACTTTTAGGTTTAAAGGTTGAACTGTACCAAAGCGTTTAATGCTTAAAGTGGTACTTGTATTGCGGGCACCTTTTAAAGTGCTTACTACTTTCGCGGCGTTTAAAGATGGTCCAAATAAGCTAATGGTATCGGCCCTTAAAATGCGATCGCCTGGTAAAATTCCCGCTTGCGCAGATGGGCCACCTTCAATAACTTTTACTACTGTTAAGCTATCTCGATAAATTTTAAACTCGATGCCAATGCCCACAAAGCTTCCACGGATAGACTCTTCCGAAGCCAGCACATCTTCTTGAGGAATGTAGGTAGAGTGGGGGTCGAGGTGATGTAAAAGTTCGCTAATAGTTTGGTCGAGAAGACTATCGGTATTTACCTTATCTACATATTCGTAATCGATGTAGTTTAAAATTTGCCGCAACTTTTGCTCGCGCTCACTTGTCTCATTGAAGGCCACCGTTTGATGCGGGAAGTTGAAGAAAATGCCAAGTAAAATACCGATGCAAACGGCTAAACCTAAGTAGATGGGGTAGAGAGTTTTATTGTTCAAGTTCTTCTGCGGGTATCTGTGCCAGTTCTACACCAGCTTTTTCTAAAAATTTAAGTCCACTGTCATCTTTGTAACGCTGAATGTACACCAATCGTTTAATACCCGATTGATGGACCAATTTACTGCATTCTTTGCAAGGCGACAAAGTGAGGTATAAAGTACCACCATCACTCGAGTGGGTGGAGCTGGCCATTTTTAAAATCGCATTGGCTTCTGCGTGAAGCACATACCAATGAGTATAGCCATCCTCATCTTCGCAGAAATTATCGAACCCTGAGGGGGTGCCGTTGTATCCGTCGGAAACAATCATGCGGTCCTTAACGATTAAGGCCCCCACTTTTCGCCTTTCGCAAAAAGATAATTTCGCCCATTCTCTTGCCATTCTCAAATAGGCAATGTCGTATTTTCTTTGTTTATTCTTCTCCTTCATTTTCTAGCATTTTGCTATTCAACCAAAGTATCGCTTCGGGGAACTCTTGCTGCCAAAAGCTTTCCGAGTGCTGCCCCATGGCTGCAATTTTGGTTTTGCAAACCCAAGGCTTATCGGGTGCTCCCATAATAGTCGCCATGTTATTCACCAGGGCAATATTCTTGGCTGGGTCACTTCCTTCTTGGCTGCCCATTAATTGGTAAACAAAGGTGCGTTTTTTTTGGCTGTAGCGAGATGTGTAAAGCGCTAATTCTGGGTTAAACCAGTAGGAGGGGGAGAATACTAATGCGCCACCAAAGGTGTCATTCGCTTTTAATACTGCGTTCATGGCGAAGAGTCCGCCCAAGGAGCTCCCGCCAATAAAGTTTTGTTCGCGTTTTTCGCTGATGCGATAGTGCTTGCGCAGAAAGGGTTGTACTTGTTTTTGGATAAAGATTAGCAGAGAGTCGGCCCCGCCACCGCCGTATTTAGGATTGGGATAAGGGCTTAATTCGTGGATGCGCTTTACGCCGCCATGCTCAATGCCTACCACGATGAAGTCCAGTTTAAGACTGTCCATGCTTTTTCCTACTTGCCATTTTACCGCGCTGCCATCTACGCCAAGAAAGAGGTTTTGGCCATCCATGAGGTAGAGAACAGGATAAACTTTATTGTTTTCTAATTTATAAGAAGCGGGGAGGTAAACCCATAGTGCTTTAGATTGACCTCCATAAACTAAATCCTTTTCGTTGAGGTGGCTATAAATGTTTTCCGCTATTGGTATTTGCTTGGGCGGCTTTTCCCAGCCTTGAATTTCGAGTTCTAGGATAGCCCCGGCGCGAATTATACGTTTACGATTGGCGATTGGCTTTCCCTCTTTTGTAGCTTCCACTTCAGCCCAGCTTTTACCGACTACTTTAAATTCGATTATATCGGGCATGGAATCGATAATTAAGCGCTGGTCCACAAAATGGTATTTTTCATCGCCCGCTTCCCAGCCATTGAAATCTCCCGCCAGGAAAAGCTCTGGAGGAGCGCCAAGACTATCGAGTATTCGCAGCCGTATTTCTGTTTGGGCAAAGCCAGAAATACTGAAGAGTAGGAGTAAGAAAGTTCGCATGGTTTAAAGATGCGAAATATTGTTTAGTCTTTTTTTTCTTCCAAGGACTTATTAGTTTGATAATAGGCTACAACTAGCCCTAGGCTGCCGACTAAAGATAGCAGGTTTATATACCAGTCTATTTGTCCATTGAAATAGTTGAAAACAGAAGCGGCCATTCCTAATAGGCCCAAGATCAAAATAAAACGCGGTGCTTTTTGCATATCTCCAAGAGTTTGAAATTTCTAAGCTCATTTAAGACTGAACTCTGATATATAAGTATGAAATCAGCGCTGAAAATTACAGAGGACAAAAAAAAATCACTAGCTAGAAATCCAATATTCTCCAACGGCCGTAAATAAGGGAAATCAATTAGAAATTTAAAAGATGAAAAAGTTAGGATTATTTTTAGGAGCATTCGCAATCACTGTAAGCATGCAAGCACAAAGTAACACTGTAATGGTGGGAGGCGAAGCAATGTACCCAAAGAAAGACATTGTTAGTAATGCGGTGGAATCAGCCGATCACACCACTTTAGTAGCAGCGGTTAAAGCAGCAGGTTTAGTGAGCACTTTGCAGGGAGAGGGACCTTTTACGGTATTTGCACCAGTAAACGATGCTTTCGAAAATTTACCAGCTGGCACAGTGGAAAGCTTATTGAAGCCCGAAGCTAAAGGCAAGCTTACTGCCGTACTTACTTATCACGTACTTGCAGGAACCTATGATTTTGATGCGCTAGCCAAAGCGATTAAAAAAGGTAATGGTATGGCTAGCTTAAAAACAGTACAAGGGGAGAAATTAAGCTTTATGATGAATGGGAAACACAACATTCAAGTAAAGGATGCCAAAGGAAATATTGCCAATATTTCGGTATATGACGTATACCAAAGTAATGGTGTGATTCAGGTAATTGATAAAGTGCTTTTACCCTAGTACGATTTAGCTAAGAATTGTTGTTTGGTTGGAAAAGGAGTTTGCTTGCGGGTAAGCTCCTTTTTTGATTTAGCTTGTTACTCGGTAGAGCCCGCATCATTTATGGCTGTATCAAGAGCCTTTTTTAAGTTATCAAGCGTGATGGGCTTGATCAGATAGTTGGTTTGTAAATTATATTCCTCGGCCTTTTTTAAATCCTCGGGATTGTTAGAGCTCGTAAGGATATAGATTACAATTTGTTGCTTGATGGGAATCTTGGTGAACTCATCTAAAAACTGCCAACCATTCCAAATAGGCATATTTAAGTCGAGAAGAATTAATTCGGGTAGTAATTTCCCAGCAGTAATTATCGCGCTAAGCTTATCGAATGCTTCTTTCCCATTATGACAGATCATTAAGTTTTCAATACGGCCAATCATGTCAATGTATTTCTGCGTTAGAAATACGTGTATGGGGTCATCCTCAATAAGGCAGGCGAGGTTAATCTTTTTCATAGGGCAAATATACTTTAAACTCAGAACCTTTACTTTCTATGCTGCTAACTTCTATTCTTCCACCTAATATGCGCACCTGATTTTCGGTAAGGAAAAGGCCTAAACCTCTAGCCTCAGGGTTGTTGTGAAAAGTATTATACATCCCAAAAAGCCTCTGCTTGTGTCTTTCCAAATCAATGCCTAAGCCATTGTCGATAAAGCTAATACAAATCCAGTTCTTGATTACACGCGTTTTTATGGTGAGTTCTGCACTTTTGTTTGGATCACGATATTTTATGGCGTTAGAGATGAAGTTGAAAAATATGCTTTCGAGGTAAGCCTCTAAGCCTTTTACATTCAGATGTTCATCTATATTAGCATGAATTTGGATTTTAGAGTTTTGGATTTGTAGTCTCAAGGTAGAGAGGGTGCTTTCTAAGCTCTCTTTAAGATTGCACTTTACAAAGCTTTCTTTTGTCGCACCTTGAATTTCTACTACTTGATTGAGATGATCTATGGTTTGACTAAGTCCTTCTGAGGCGGTATGTAAATATTTAAAGGCTTCACTTTTATTGATGCTAGGGTGCTCTAACTCTAAGAAATCCAGTAATTTGGATATTCCCGATGAATGGGTGCGCAAGTTGTGGGAGACAATATGTGCAAAGTTGTTTAGTCTATCAGTTCGCTCTTGTTCGCGATGTAAGAGATTCTCGATGCGGTTTTCTGCAATTTTTCGTTTCGAAATGTCTACAATTTGCGAAATGTAATTTAAGGGCTCTCCTTTTTCGTTTCTCACAGCGGCGGCTCCTAAAAGAATATGAACGATATGGCCCTTTTTGTGGATATAGCGTTTCTCAATTTGATAATTATCGATTTCCCCTACTCTCAGTTTTTCTAAGTGTTCTAAATCGCTGACTAAATCTTCAGGATGGGTTATGTTCTCAAAAGTCATTTCCCGAAGTTCTTCTAAGCTATAACCTACGATACTACATAATTTGTTGTTTGCACTCACCCATTGTCCTTGTGCGTCTAAAATGGCCATTCCAATAGCCGAGTTTTCAAAGTTTTCTCTAAAAGAGACTTCGCTAATTAAGAGTTTTCCCTCGGTTACCTTTTGTGAGGTTATATCTTCAGTGTAGATTATTATTCCACCTATTTCATTTTCTGTTTGATACCACGGTTTTATTTTCCATTTTATCCATTGCGGTTCCTCTTCGTTTCCGTAAAAAAGATCTTCATTGCTGCTCAGCGTTTCGCCTTTGATACATCTTTGGTGTATGGCCTTCCAATCATCGCTCAAAGCTGGGAAGATGGTGTAGTGGGACTTGCCCTTAATGGTGTCAAAGTCTAGTTTATAATCTAAAAGCCATTGTTTAGAACAGCTGATATAACGCATTTCTTTATCCAGCATTGCTAAGGCCATCGGTGCATCTAGTATAAAAGTATAAAGACGTTTATTGGCCTCTTTTTCACTGGTAATATCTTGAAAGGTTCCTACAATTCGAGCCTCGCTAAAAAAGAAGTTCGGCTTAAATAATTTCGCATTTATCCGCAACCAGAGCCAATCGCCTGTTTTATGCTTTAGGCGTAAGTCGAGCTGAAGCCCGTTAACCATGTTCTCTTTTAAATGCTTAAGTTCCTTTTCAAATAATTCTTGATCATCAGGGTGAATCAATAAAATCCAGTTGTTGCTATATTGGTCTTTGAATTCTTCACTGGAAAACCCTAGTATCTCTGGTCCATAAGAATTCAGTCCAATGTGATTGGTAGATAAATTAAGCTCCCAGGAACCAAGGTTGGCTCCTGCAATTATTTGTTGATAACGTTTTTTTTCGGTTTCGGACTGGTGTTTGAGACGGACCCTCTCATCAATATCTTGAAATAGCCCATAAATTCGCGAACACTTCCCTTTAACAGTGTCGATGAGACCTACCGTCCTGATCCATTTACTGTGGCCCTTAAAAGTTGTTAGCTCAAGTTCAACATCATAAGGTTCTCCAGTTTCGATAGCATTTTTAAATAGTTGTATAATTTTATCTCGGGAAGGACCTTCTTTGTAAAACAGTATTGCCTCTTCTACATTAGGTTTGTAATCATCCGGGACTTCATGAATTTCACGAGTGATTTCACTCCAATGAACAGTCGATTTTGTTAAATCAACTTCCCAGTAGCCGATTTGAGCAATTCTATTAGTTTCGAGCAGTAATCTTTCTTTTTCCTTGAGGGCAGTAACTTCATTATGAGCGCCTAACATGCGGTAAGGCTTACCATTTTGGTCACGAATTGCTAAGCCTCGGCAGCGTATCCAGACAATGTGCCCCTCTTTGTGAAAATAGCGTACGATTTGATCGTAGGCCTTCTTTGGATCAGCGCAGTGCTGCTTGAAATTCTCATTGGCTAGTCCCAGGTCTTCAGGGTGAATAATATCTTGCCAAGCGCTCGGACTATGCGGCATCTCCTCAGGGTTATAGCCAAGCACCTTCCAGAATTTTGGATTCATCCATTCGTTTTCTGGCTTCTCAAGGTCCCAGTACCAAAGACCGTCTAATGCAGCCTCCTGTATAAAGTCAAAAACACTCTCTTCCTTTTTTATTAGCTGGTATAATTCGTCTTTTAAATAACTCATTTTAATGAACCTATTGGTAAGGGAAAGCCCAAAGAACAGGGCGGTTGGATCGGAGTTCCGTTAGTAATAAAATCAAAGAAATGAATTTTTTACCTGATTTTTCAGCCTTGTAGCTGCGATTCTTATAGGGGCCATAAAGGAGCGATTTAAAAGTACTAGGACAAGAATTTGAATGTAAAAGAATTGACCTATATACTGTCGAAAAAAAGAGTAGTGCTTTTTTTAGCTAAGGTCCAGTTATTAGCTAATTCATTTAGACTAGACAACATGAAACATTGTTTTTACAAAGGCTGAAAATCTGAGGCTATAATTTTAGGTCGACAGCCGGTTATAGGGACTTAAATAAAAAAGAGAGCGAGGAAAAATCCTGCTCTCTTTTAAAGTACCCAAGGCCGGAATCGAACCGGCACGGCCGAAGCCATTGGTGTTTGAGACCAACGCGTCTACCAATTCCGCCACTTGGGCATCAGTGAAATTGGGCGGCAAATATAGCCAATTAATTGTATCTATCTTAAGTAAGTCCTTGCTCTTGAAAAATTTTCACACCCGCTTCAATCATTGCGCGTATTTCTACTTTTAAATCGTCATTCAATTGTTTAATGTGAAAGCAAGTTTTACCCTTCAGCATTTTTTGCAAGTCGGGGCTTAGTGTGAAGGCATCTACATGAGTGTAAAGCGGGAAGAAATAAAACCTTATGTCTTTGGGCTTAGGCATAATGGAGGCAAAGTAAAAGCCATCTACCTTTTGCTTGCCTTGCATCGCCTCTTTGGTGCCGCAAGCTTCAAGAACTTCCGTCTCATTTTTACGAATACGTAATAGAGGTTGCTGCTCAATGAGCACCTGCCTTAAGAAGCTTTCAATTTCGCTTAGATCCTTTATCATTTACTTAGTAAATCGGGGGTCGGTGGGCATTTCGGTACCACACTTATCACAGGTTCTCAACTCTTGGGAGTGGTAAAATTCACTAAAGCGGGGAAGAAAGTCATTTTCGATATTACTTAAAGGAAAGTAAGTTTCATGCAGTTTATGGTTACAATTATCGCAAAACCACATTAAACCATCTTGATGTGCCTCTTCGCGAACGCGTTCGATAACCAAACCAACCGAACCTTCGGAACGCATGGGTGAATGGGGAACCTTGGCAGGGAGGAGAAACATGTCTCCTGGTCCGAGATTAATATCGACGGGATGCCCATCTTCTTGAATGCGAACCGTTATGTTACCCTCCAATTGATAAAATAGCTCTTCCGTTTCATTGTAGTGGTAATCCTTGCGTGCATTAGGTCCACCAACAATCATAACGATATAGTCTTCACCCGCTGGGTAAAGGTTTTTATTGCCTACGGGTGGTTTTAGTAAATCGCGGTTCTCATCGATCCACTTCTGGAGATTAAAGGGTTTTGCTATGGCCATATTCATTCTTTCTACGAAGGTAAATTACTAAAACAAAAAACCCCGCATTTGCGGGGTTTTAATGTTTTGGGAACAGTGAAAATTACATTTCACTGTGCTCTGCGTGATCTTCGCCTTCAGCGTGATCATGCATTTCTTCCATTGCTTCTTCACCAGCTTCCATAACAGTATCCATTACTTCTTCAGTAGCTTCAACTGCTTCTTCAACTACTTCTGTAGTTTCTTCAACTACTTCCGTAGCTTCGTCAGTTGTGGCTTCTTCAGTAGCAGGGGCGTTACATGCAACAGCTGCTGCGAAAATTAATGCGAACGCAAAAAAACTTACTTTTTTCATCCTTCTCTCTAGATTTGGTTGTTAAACAATAATGTGCAAATGTATACATTTTTTAAAGCCTTGTAAGTCAGTCGGCTGAGAAATTATTTCTTGAGTAAATTACTCATATTTAAGTGCTTAGCTAATTCCGAGGCTAGGTCCTCCCTTTTTATGCGCTCTTGTTGCATCGTATCACGGTTGCGAAGGGTCACAGTTCCGTCTTCTTTTGTTTGAAAATCGACCGTAATGCAGAATGGCGTACCAATGGCATCATGGCGACGATAGCGTTTGCCAATTGCGTCTTTTTCATCATATTGTACCGAATACTCCAGTTGCAATTCGCTTAAAATTTCTCTTGAAATCTCGGGTAAGCCGTCTTTCTTAACAAGCGGTAAAATGGCCGATTTTATCGGTGCCAAAGGCATAGGTAGCTTTAATACTATGCGCTCGCTGCCGTCTTCTAAAATTTCTTCACGGTAAGAAGAAGAGAAAAGAGCTAAGAACATGCGATCTAAGCCAATAGAGGTTTCAACCACGTAGGGAGCATAATTCTCGCCTAAGTCTGGGTCGAAGAATTGCAGTTTCTTACCACTGTGCTCTTCATGCGCTTTTAAATCGAAATCGGTACGGCTATGAATTCCTTCCAATTCTTTGAAGCCAAAGGGGAAATTAAACTCAATATCGGAAGCAGCATTAGCGTAATGCGCCAATTTTTCGTGATCGTGGAAACGGTAGTAGGATTCGTCTATACCCAGGCTTTTATGCCAAGCTAAGCGTTTTTCTTTCCAGTATTCATACCATTTAAGTTCTTCACCTGGGCGAACAAAGAATTGCATTTCCATTTGTTCAAACTCACGCATTCTGAAAATAAACTGGCGCGCAACAATCTCGTTTCTAAAGGCTTTCCCGGTTTGGGCAATACCAAAAGGAATTTTCATGCGACCGGTTTTCTGAACATTGAGGAAGTTAACAAATATCCCTTGGGCCGTTTCCGGACGTAGATATAGTTTGGATGCCCCTTCGGCCGTTGAGCCCATTTGGGTACTAAACATTAAATTGAACTGACGAACTTCTGTCCAGTTTTTAGAACCGCTTACGGGGCAAACAATGCCTTTCTCTTCAATAAGTGCTTTTACATCATCGAGATCTTCCGCGTTTAAACTGCGGGCTAAACGTTGCACACTTTCTTCGGCTTCGTCTAAGTAATTTTTTACGCGTGGATTGGTTTCGGCGTATATTTTAGCATCGAAAGTTTCGCCAAATCGCTTGGCGGCTTTTTCAATTTCCTTGGCGGCTTTTTGGCGCAGTTTTTCGGCGTAGTCTTCAATAAGAACATCAGCGCGGTAACGCTTTTTACTGTCCTTATTATCAATTAAAGGATCATTAAATGCGCTGGTATGACCAGAGGCGTCCCAAGTTTTTGGATGCATGAAAATAGCGGCATCAAGGCCCACAATATTTTCGTGCATTTGCACCATGGATTTCCACCAATAGTCGCGAATATTTTTCTTTAATTCCACACCATTCTGCCCGTAGTCGTAAACGGCTGATAATCCGTCGTATATCTCGCTGGAAGGGAAAACAAACCCATACTCCTTGGCATGGGAAATTACTTTCTTAAAAAGGTCGTCTTGATTCATGGCTGCAAAGGTAATTAGCTTTTAGCAATTTGGCTTAATTTCAGGAGCTATGGATTAGTATCTGTTTCAAATAAAACCATTTGTAAATTACTTAGGCTCTGTTTTTTTGCGCTTTCGCTAGATGCGTTTTTAAGGATGCTATTTCTTCAAACGCATCTTGGGAAACCAAAAGGGCTTACTTAAAAAGCTGTACGGCGTTTTCAGAGAAAAGTTTAACGGAGATAGCGAGGAGGATTACGCCAAAAACCTTGCGGAGAACATTAAGGCCACCCTCGCCCAGTATTTTTTCGAGCCAAGCAGCACTTTTTAAAACAGCAAAGACTAAAATGCAATTAATCAGAATGGCAACCACAATGTTCTCGGCTTCAAATTCGGCGCGAATACTTACTATGGTTGTCATGGTTCCCGCACCAGCAATTAGAGGGAAGGCTAGAGGTACGATCGAGGCCGATTTTGGCTCTTCGTCTTTGATAAGGTGAACCCCTAAAACCATTTCTAAAGCCAAGACGAATAGCACAAAGGCCCCCGCAACGGCGAAGGAGTTAATATCTACTCCGAGGTATTTTAAAATGCTTTCTCCAAGAAAGAGGAAGACGATCATAATGCCGGCGGCAACTATACTAGCCTTCTCACTTTGGATGTGTCCCACTTTATTTCGCAGGGAAATTATTAGGGGGATGCTGCCCATGATATCTATTACTGCAAATAGAATCATGGTAGCGGATAGGATCTCTTTAAAGCTAAAGTTCATGCGGTCTTAATTTGGGCCGCGAAAGTACATTCTTTAATTCCTTAAATAATAGAAAATTTAAAGAATTAATAGAGACTTAACTATTGAGCTATAGCTTTGGATTAAAGGTAGTTATCTAGAAACTTTAACGTTTACTGCGCTTGGTCCTTTGGGTCCATTTTCAGTTTCGTAAGTAACTAAGTTTCCTTCTTTAATTTCTTCGGTTAATGCGTTAATGTGTACGAACACACTTTGGCCGCTTTTCTTGTCTTTAATAAAACCATAACCTTTAGAGTGGTTAAAGAAAGTAACCGTTCCTCTTTTAATAAGATCGGCTGCTTCTTCTTCGGCGGTACGTTGTGGTATGCCGATTTCTATACTTTTGGCTTTAACTTTTTCCGCTGCTTCGGGCGGGGTATCGTGGAAGTTACCATATACATCCATGTAAGTAATGTTGTCACCCTTATCTTCTGGATTGGCTTTTCTCTCCTCTTTGCGTTTGTTTTTCAGCTCCTTCTTTTTTAGGCGCTTTTTTTCTCGTTCCTTCTTGCCGAAGGTTTCTTGTGATTTACCCATTTGAAAATTAAAAATTTGGTTATTAGTCTTGAATAAAAGTGTAGGCTTTTCCTGTCTTACCTGCTCTACCTGTTCTACCAACGCGGTGGATATAGCTATCCATAGTTTTGGGAACCTGGTAATTAATTACGTGACTTACGTCTTCTACGTCTAGTCCGCGAGCAGCCACATCGGTAGCCACCAACACTCTAATCTTACCAGTTTTAAAAGCATTAAGTGCGTTTTGACGGTAGTTTTGGGTTTTGTTACCGTGAATTTCATCGGCTTTAATTCCCGCCTTGCTTAATTGGCTACGCACTTTACTAACCCATCTTTTTGTTTCAGCAAAAACTAAAACCTTTTCAAATTCTGGGTTATCAATTAAATTAAGAAGGACTTGAAATTTATTCTCACCCTCCGCAATTTTAATAATATCTTGTTCTATGTGATCATTGCTTGCTTCACCACTACTAACTTTTACTTCTACCGCATTGGTAAGAAGTCGGTCAATCTGGTTTCGCTGAGTTTTGTCTAGTGTAGCCGAAAATAGCATGGTGTGCTTGCGGTTACGCATGGCACTGGTAATGCGGTTTACATCCTTTTCAAAACCCATGTCTAGCATGCGGTCGAATTCGTCAAGTACCAATACTTTAAAGTCGCGGAAATCTAAGGCGCCACGATCAGAAAGATCAAGTAAACGACCTGGGGTTCCTACTACCAAGTCGGGTCTGCGACGAGCGCGATCAACATCACGATTAATATTGGTACCACCAATAAAGCAGCTACTTTGGAAGTTCATACCGCGACTAAGGCTACGATATTCTTCTTCAATTTGCACGGCTAATTCGCGGGTAGGGGCTAAAACTAGAATAGCTTCCGGTTTAGTATCGCGCAATTGCTTATCGATAATTGGAATTAAGAAAGCCGCAGTTTTACCCGTTCCTGTTTGGGCAATGCCTAAAAGGTCACGATTATTTAATAGGTCCTCGATGCTACGATCTTGTATTTCGGTTGGCTTTTCGTAGCCTTTATGGGCTAAAGCACTTTTTAACTTTTCGTGGATGGGAAAGTCGGCAAAAGTACGCTCAGAAACATAATTAGTAATCTCACGGGCTTGCGCTTGTTGCTGCAAGTCTTCGGCTTTTAAATTGGACTCTTGACCCTTTTTCTTTCCTCTATTAGGAGAACTAGGTCTTCTGGTCGCGTAGCCGTTGGCCGGACGCGAAGTTTTCTTGCGATAATCGCTCATATTTTTGGAATAGTGGTATGTGAATGTGCGGCGCTATTTTTAGCTAGCCTGCACTCTACCGAGTTGGTAAAGCATTTGTCCGTGCTTCTTTAAGGCATCGGCAAAACTGCTTTGACAGTGATATGGGATACCATATTCACGCGCTGTTTCAGACACTATTTTGGAGAGTTTCCTGTAGTGTACATGACTAATATTGGAGAACAGATGATGTTCTACCTGATAATTTAAGCCACCGATTAACCACGAAAAGATGCGACTCTTAGGTGAGAAATTTGTGGTGGTACTTAATTGATGAACGGCCCAATTATTATCCATTTTACCATCTAGATTCGGTAAAGGATACTCGGAACTGGGCATTACATGCGCAGTTTGGAATATGATGGACAATAAGAAACCCGTGATAAGGTGCATTATTAGGAATCCAATGATAACCCACCAAAAATGAGGGGCAAAAAACATAGGGAGTACTAATATAAAGCCGAAGTAAACCACTTTACCGGCGGCAATTTTAAAGATACGTGAACGCAGTTCTTCTTTGGTTTTTATCAAACCCATTTTGTGGTAACGAATTGCGCGCTTATAGTCTGTGTAGGTTAATTTAATTAAGGTCATTAAACCATAAAGAAACCAGGCATAAACAAACTGAAAACGATGAACGTCTTTGTAATCATCGTGCGGTGAAAATCTTAATAAAGGTGGACCAATTATATCTTCATCGGCCTCATGAATATTGGTGTAAGTATGATGCAATACATTATGCTGTAGGCGCCAAATGGATGCGTCACCTCCTAACATATTCATTACTAAGCTTGCAATATTGTTAACGGTGCGATTCGAAGAAAAGGAACCGTGATTAGCATCGTGCATAATATTCATGCCAATGCCTGCAGTGCCTAGACCCATTAAAACCCAAAGAAAGGTAAAAACCCAGAAATTGGTAACGGTGCCACTTACTAAAAGGCCAAAAGGACCGAAGTACAAAGCCAACATCGCAAAAAACTTGATCCAGATGGGCCAACCTCCTTGTTTAGAAATATTGTTATCGCTGAAATACTTGTTTACTCTTTCGTTTAAAGCTTTGAAAAACTGTAAATCTTGAGTGCGGGAGAACTTGTAACTATGAATAAGACTGTTTTTTTAGGTAGTGCTTCACTACTATTAATCAATTTAGCTGTAAATCATCTTAGCTAAATCGATTAAGAAGGAAGGTGTCTCACCTACCGCTAAGAGGATATTTGCGGCAAAGGTACTAATAATTTCGATAGTACACTTCTTTTCTTTAATAGTGGTGGAAATTCCCATTCTTCCTTTGCTTCCGCTTCTTTTCTTTTCTAAGGTAGGTTTTATAAGTATGGCTTAATTTAAATGATAGGGATATGATTGCTCAGCTCTTCGTAATATTGCGCCTATGATAGCACATGGTAAAACCGTAATTTCTCAAGACCTTTTTGAAGAGCAGTTTGTTTGTGATTTAAAGAAGTGTAAAGGAGCTTGTTGTGTGGAGGGAGATGCAGGTGCTCCTCTCGATTTGCAAGAAGTTAAAATCTTAAAAGAGGAATACAACCATATAAAACCCTTTCTCCGCAAGGAAGGAATAGAAGCAATAGAAAAACAGGGCACAGCCATTATTGATGAATTCGATGGGGAGTTTGTTACTCCCTTGGTAAACGAAAAGGAATGTGCATACGTAGTGTTCGATGATAAAGGAACTACTCTTTGTGGAATTGAGATAGCTTGGAAGGAAGGTAAAACCTCGTTTCGAAAACCAGTGTCTTGCCACCTATATCCAATACGCATTCAAAGCTATCCTTCATTTGATGCCATTAACTATCACAGATGGGAAATATGTAGCCCAGCTTGTTCTTTAGGTAAAGAGTTGAAGGTACCCGTTTACAAGTTTGCGAAAGATTCCCTGATTAGAAAGTATGGAGAAGAGTGGTACGGTGAGCTCGAGTTGATTGCAGAAGAATGGTTAGATCGTTAAACACTTAAAAATCAGTTAATTGGTTTAATTCGCTGAAGATTAGTTGTTAAGCATTTGTTATCAGTCGGTCTGTTTTTTCAATTTCCGCCAAGGTTTTTAACAATCAGTGTGAATTACTATTCATAATATTTTTCAAAATAAGTCTTGGTTTTTTTCCAACTCACGTCTTTGTTGGCCTTGCCTGACATTCGCTAAAAAAGCCTTGTTAATAAGTGGGGGCAAATGTGGAAAAGTAGAGGTTGCGAGGCCTTGATTCATTAGTCATATTTGTATAACAACCACAGGGGAGGTTTCCATCGATTTGGTAAATTTTGAAAGTATATATCTGATAAACAGATACTTAAACATTCAACATTATTGCTATACTCCCCAATAACAAGGCGTTAACAAGTAAAGAGATAAAATGAAGGAGCAGGAACCAATTTTAAAAGAGAATAGTAACCGATTTGTACTTTTCCCTATCGAGCATCATGATATTTGGGAATATTATAAAAAGCAGGAAGCAAGTTTTTGGACAGCCGAGGAAATAGACCTTCAACAGGACATTACCGATTGGGCAAATAAGCTAAATGAGGAAGAACGTTACTTTATAAAACACATCTTAGCATTTTTCGCCGCTAGTGATGGTATAGTTAATGAAAACTTAGCCGAAAACTTCGTAAACGAGGTGCAATATACCGAAGCTAAGTTTTTCTATGGTTTCCAAATTATGATGGAGAATATCCACAGTGAAACCTATTCGCTATTAATAGACTCTTACATTAAGGATAAAGAAGATCGTAATCGTCTTTTTAGAGCTATTGAAAATTTTGATGCAATCAAGCGTAAAGCAGACTGGGCTTTGAAATGGATTGAAAGTGATTCTTTCGCAGAGCGCTTAGTGGCTTTCGCCGCAGTGGAAGGTATTTTCTTTAGTGGTGCATTCTGCTCGATTTTTTGGTTAAAGAAAAGAGGCTTGATGCCAGGATTAACTTTTTCTAATGAATTGATTTCACGAGACGAAGGTTTGCATTGCGATTTCGCCGTGCATCTGCATAATAAGCACCTTATTAACAAAGTGCCCAAAGAAAGAATTAAAGGAATCATTACCGATGCCTTGGATATAGAACGTGAGTTTATCACCGAATCTTTACCGGTAAACCTTATTGGAATGAATTCCAAGCTGATGACGCAATACCTAGAGTTTGTGGCCGATCGTTTATTAGTAGAGCTGGAGTGTGAGAAAGTATACAATGCGGAAAACCCCTTCGATTTCATGGAAATGATCAGTTTGCAAGGGAAGACTAACTTTTTTGAGAAGCGCGTAGCGGAGTACCAAAAGAGTGGTGTAGTGCAAGGCAGTCAGTCGAATAACATTGAGTTTGACGCCGATTTTTAGTTATAAAACAACCGATAAAAGATAGTAGATGTTCGTATTAAAAAGAGACGGGAGAAAAGAGGCAGTTAAATTTGATAAGATTACTGCTAGAATACAAAAACTGTGTTATGGACTAAGTGAGTTGGTAGATCCAACTTCAGTAGCCATGAAAGTGATTGAAGGAATTTACGAGGGGGTAAGTACTTCCGAATTGGACAGCTTGGCAGCAGAAGTGGCCGCTAGTTTAACTACGCGTCACCCAGATTATGCGCAGCTTGCCGCAAGAATCGCCGTAAGTAACTTGCACAAAAACACGAAGAAATCTTTCAGCGAAACTGCAGAAGATCTTTACAACTATGTAAATCCTAGAACAGGCCTACATTCTCCACTTCTCGCGAAAGACGTTTTGGAAATCATCCAAAAAAATGCCGAGCTTCTGGATTCTACTCTAATTTATGATCGTGACTTCGGTTATGACTATTTCGGTTTCAAAACCTTAGAGCGCTCCTATCTATTGCGCATGAGTGGCAAAATTGTAGAACGTCCGCAACACATGATTATGCGTGTGGCAATTGGAATCCACATGGATGATCTAGATGCAGCGATCGAAACCTACGATTTAATGAGTAAGAAATACTTTACTCATGCCACACCAACCCTATTTAATAGTGGTACACCAAAGCCGCAAATGAGTAGTTGCTTTTTACTATCTATGAAAGATGATAGTATTGATGGTATTTATGATTCCTTAAAGCAATGTGCACGTATTAGCCAAAGTGCGGGTGGTATTGGTTTAAGCATTCATAATGTGCGTGCTACTGGTTCTTATATCCGCGGAACCAATGGTACTTCTAATGGTATCGTACCCATGCTAAAAGTATTTAACGATACCGCTCGTTATGTAGATCAAGGTGGCGGTAAGCGTAAAGGTTCTTTTGCCATGTATGTTGAGCCTTGGCATGCTGATATTTTTGATTTCCTAGACTTGAAGAAAAACCACGGAAAAGAAGAAATGCGCGCGCGTGATTTGTTCTATGCTATGTGGATTCCCGATTTGTTTATGGAAAGAGTAAAGGCCGATTCTACTTGGACTTTAATGTGTCCTAATGAGTGCCCCGGACTATATAATGTGCACAGCGAAGAGTTTAATGCTCTATACCACAAATACGAAAGTGAAGGTAAGGGTAGAAAAACCATAAAAGCACGTGAACTTTGGGGTAAAATCCTTGAATCACAAATTGAAACAGGTACCCCTTATATGTTGTATAAGGACGCCGCCAATAGCAAGAGTAATCAGCAAAACTTAGGCACCATCCGTTCTTCTAACCTATGCACCGAAATTATCGAGTACACCAGTGAAGATGAAGTAGCCGTTTGTAACTTGGCTTCTTTAGCCTTGCCCATGTTTGTTGATGGCGACACCTTTGATCACAAGAAACTGTACGAGGTAACCTATAAAGTTACCAAAAACTTAAACCGTATTATTGATAGAAATTACTATCCAGTACCTGAGGCACGCAATAGTAATATGCGTCATCGTCCGGTAGGATTAGGCGTACAAGGCTTAGCCGATACTTTTATCAAATTACGCATGCCTTTTACTTCTGAAGAGGCGAGAGCCCTAAATAAAGACATCTTTGAAACTATTTACTACGCCTCTTTGGTAGCTAGTAAAGATGAGGCCAGCGTAGATGGTGCTTACCAGTCATACGAAGGTTCTCCTATCTCACAAGGTAAATTTCAGTTTAACTTATGGGGTGTAGAGGAGTCTTCGCTCAGCGGCAGATGGGATTGGTCAGAATTACGTAAGGAAATTAAAAAGCACGGCGTGCGTAACTCCCTGTTACTTGCTCCAATGCCAACCGCTTCTACTAGTCAGATTTTAGGAAATAACGAGTGTTTTGAACCTTATACTTCTAATATCTACACGCGTAGGGTTTTAAGTGGTGAGTTTGTGGTAGTTAACAAGCATCTATTATTAGACTTAGTTAATCTTGGACTTTGGAATGAAGAGCTGAAAAGTGATATCATTCGCGCCAACGGTTCCATACAAGGTATTCCACAAATTCCTGATAATATCAAGGCTCTTTACAAAACAGTATGGGAGATGAGTATGAGAGATATTATCGACATGAGTGCCGAGCGTGGTTACTTTATTGATCAATCGCAATCACTCAACCTATTTGTGGAAGGCGCCAATATGGCTAAGCTTACCTCTATGCATTTTTATGCTTGGGAGAAAGGTCTTAAAACGGGTATGTACTATTTAAGAACTAAAGCAGCGTCTGACGCTATTAAGTTTACTGTACAGAAGCAAACCAAAAGTGAAGTGGAACCAGTTTTAACAAGTAAGCAAACAGCCAAGATTGCTGCTGCTCCAAGTGCGTCAAGGGTGCAATTAACCGAGGCAGAGGCAGTAGGTGAAATTCGGGCTAGTGAATTAGCTAAGGCTGTGAAGGAAGCCGCCGCTATGACTGCAGAAGAGCAGTTAAGCTGTAGTCTAGATAATCCAGACGACTGTGTTGCTTGCGGTTCTTAATTTGAAAATAAATCATATTGGAAAAGGTCGACTTATTAGGTCGGCCTTTTTCATTTAAACGCGAGTTCTGCTATTAGTTAGAAGTATGAGGCCTAATTTCCGGTTGCATTCACCTTTAGGTATATTGTATTGTTTTATTAAACGTTCATTTTAGATGCTGAAGCCTATTAAATCTATCACTTTATTGCTCCTATTCACTTGCAGTTTATTAGCTGGGCAATCCACTTCCGTCGATTCCGAAAAAGCTATTCAAAAAGTTTTTGAGGTTTTGTCTGCTAAGGAAAAAGGAGATTGCGGAATAAACTGCGATTCATTGTTGAATATCGGTGCCTGGGAGTCATTAGCTTACGTTGATTTAAACGCATCCTTTAATCTTAGCATTGAGGATCTAATGGAAGCAGTGCCTGATTATTATCAATTTAAAGATGGGCAATTATACTTTAAGCTGATTAATCCTGAAAACAGCAATGATTACGTTTATGAGGGACAACTTAATTATAAGTGGGAGGCTCAGTCTATTAAGTTGATAGATCCTAAAACCAGCAGTGTTAAAGACAAGTGGGAAGTTTTATACTTAGATAGTAATTACTTGGCTTTGCAGATGGATAACTTACGCGTGTTTTTAACCCATGTTTCTCCCTTGCATTAGCCTTGTAAGCAGCTTGTAGAAAACGCTTAGATTAAGCTTCTTTGGCAGCTTAATTCCTTTTAAATTTAACATTTATCTCGAGCTAAGGCAAAGTGGAAAACTAAAGTGCAAGAAATACTAAGCCGCTTCTTTGAGGAGGATTAGCGAAGGATTACCTTTGTACCTCATTTAAAATAAGAAATATGACCTCAGATCGTCGTAATCTGGAGATTGCTAAATTGCAGAAGGAGATTGAATCGTATCTTAGTCTAGGGAGTACGCAAGTGATATTTGATTATCGGGAAACCGGTCAAGGAATTAGGCTAGATATTATTACCGTTAATCCGCGCCACAATCAGTCGTTTCTATTCCATTACACATCTGGCTACGACCGTATTGATGCTTTAAAGCAGATGTACGAATACATAAAAGAACACAATGAAAAGCAAAACTCATATACAATTCAATGGTCAGCAAGCGGCGAGAATGAATTGCATACAAGTTATTTTCGAGCGAAAGATATTCCAGAGGCCCTAGATAAACTTAATTTTGGGAGGGATCCTAATAGTTTAACAATTTTTAGCGTAGTGTTAAATCCTATATCCTAAAGGAAAAATTTATTACCTTGGGATTTCACAGGGAAAATTTCAGGGCAATGGATGATAAAACAAGACAGAGGTTAATTAAGCAGCGCGCGCGTAGAATTCAAACAGCTAATAAGGCTAAGTTAACTACTAAGGATTATTTGCAACGCGCTTTGGTGGTAATGGTTATTGCGCTAATTCTAGCTGCGGCTCTATTTGTTTATAATAATTTGCGGTAGTTAACATTAGAAATCAAGTGCTTACCATAGAAAAAAATCTCCATTTTTTTCTATGGTGACTTTTTTTTGCTACTTTTATCCCACTAACTAAATAGGGAATGCCATGTCAACAGTATCTAAAAATGGAGATCTGGCGCAGAAAGTTGGAATTGTATTTATAATAGTAGCGATTGCTGCTTTAGCCTTTACAATTACATAAAAGGGTCGGTTTTTTCAATTCTACTTTTTAAGCGATCAATTCGGTTTTTAATCCGAATAAAAAATTTATTCCTCTCTTTTTCAGAAATATCACTGATAAGGGAGGATTTTTTTGTTTGTGCCTTTATGTAGTCGTGAATATTCTTGGTAAAGATGGGGTCTCCAGTTTTTAGAGTGTTTATTCCTGCATAGGGAATGAAATAACGTCGCTGGTTACGATTAAATTCAGCGAGAATGTGATTGTCAGCAAGCGAGATTTCGTGGTAATGCATTTTGTAACTAGTGCTTCCGAATTCTTTTTCATCAACACGTATTAGTTTTTTTCCTTGTAAAGCTTGATGATAAATTATCTTCATCATCTTGTGCATTTCTTCACAAAGGTTCAAAGCTTCCTCTTTCGAACTTAATAGCCCTGCTTCATAATGGTACTCAATTTGGTGAATGAGACTTAGAATAGTAGTGTCATTCCAAATTTCACTACAGTTAAGTTTATTATATGCCTCGTTTTGCTGCAATGCGATGTCTATTAATTCCTGAGGAATCATACTCAAGTTGTAGTGCAAGCCTTCGATTTTAGAGAAGTCGTAAACCGATTTAAGCCAGATATAGAGTTGGAAAGCGGCAAGCTTGGGAAAGCGAAAAAGGTGAAAAACTGGAATGTCTTTGGCTTGAACGTAGACATGGTGATCTGAATAACTGCGAATGTTTTCTAATTCTTGGAGTTCTCCGATCAAGTGGTTTTTGAAATCGTCCAGTGACTTAATAAATGGTCTACGGTGAAAAACCACGGCGTTTTCATGCTCCCCCAACAGTTTGTTTAAACCAATTCCATAGTAGCGTGCCAGAATAACCATTTCACGGACGCTTAAGTCTGTGATTCCTCTAATTCTGCGGTAAGCCGAATCACGACTTAAATGAAGAACTTCAGCGACTTTATCTACAATAAGTTCTTCACTTTCAAGTCTTGTTTGAACTAGCTCAAAAAAATGATTTTGCTCAGATCTTGGATTTCTCATTTTCACCATTTTTGTTCCAAGCAAAATTAGATGGCATTAAACTCTTAACCTAGGTTCGATTTATTCAAAAGCGTCATGCTCTTCTTCATAGGCGACAAAAAACGACTTTTTCAAAAAAGTGAGTCGTCAATTAAGGTGGAAAACGGATTATTCAATTCTTAGGATCTTGGATAACTGCTATTGTGACTTTAAACGTTTAATGGCTCAAAAATTTGTTTGAAAACAAAAGTAGGCGACACGAATCTTGTAAATTGCCAGCAGAATCTTAAAACTAGATTTTTTGAAAAAAAGGCGAGACTACAATAATATTCAAGAATTTTATCCATTTTACAAAACACAGCATCAGGGTTTTATGACCAAAACCCTTCATTTTATTGGTACTGGTTTGGTAATCATTTTTTTAATACTTTTCTTAGTAACTTGGGAACTAAAGTATTTGCTATTTGCCCCCTTTGCTGGTTATGGTTTTGCGTGGATCGGACATCTTTTTTTTGAAAAGAATAAGCCTGCAACATTTCAATATCCATTGTATAGTTTGGGCTGTGATTTTTGGCTTTTTTGGGATTTGTTACGAGGTAAAGAACGATTCAAAAAGTCTTAATATGGTAAAATTTTCCCAAAATGAGACATTTGTAAATTTCGAAAGTAGTTTAGTAATCTGTAAAACAGAAAGTTAGCAAGTGGCACTTGGATTGTAACATAGAAAGAACCAATAAAAACCCCGTGATAATGAAATTAGTGAAGCAAATTTTTACCGTAGCCCTAGCCACCTCGCTCCTTGTGAGCTGTGAAAAGGAAAGTGCTACCGATAATACAGTAGCCACTACCAGCCCGAGTTCAAGTATGGATCTACGTGTTCCAGCAAATTTTAATTTTGAAACTAGCAAGGATCTTAGCTTTACTTTTAATCTAGATCAAGCTCCCGTAAACGGTAAATACCTCGTTGAAGTTTACGCGGCAGTTCCCAGTGCAGGTCAAGGTTCCTTGTATAAATCATTTATATCGTCCAGTGCTAACTTAAGTTTCACTGCTGCAGTGCCAGCTGAGGTGAATCAAGTTTATGTTTTATTATGGGCTCCCGACGGAAGTAGCTTTTTAACCGTACTGCCAATTTCCGGGACCTCTTTAAATCATACTTTTTATAAAGGAAAAAATCAAATGGGTAAAATGGAAACAGCCAGCCCTGATTGTAATAGCGGATGCGATGTAACAAGAACCCATAGTGGTTGGTGGACTGCTGATGAGGATTCAGAATCCCGCAATGAGACTACTTATTGTGTAACCGGATCTTATAATGGTTCGGGTGGTATTACCATTACGGACAAAAGTATTGTTCGCTTATGCGGCAGTGGTTCAATTCCTAACGTAACTATTAATAAGGGTGTATTAGAAATTACTGGTGACGCCAATGTAACAATCAATAACTTAAACCTCAATAGCGATAAGGATAATGAAATTATCGTTTATCCTGGCGGTTCGCTAACTATAACAAACACTTTCAGTCCCAATGCTGATATTACTAATTATGGGACTATCAGTCTTTCTGCATTGAACTTAAACAGTGATGCTGAACTTAAAAATTACGGAACATTTAATCTTGTAACCAATAATTCTACTTCTCTGAATGGTGATGTGAAAAACTACGGAAGTATGACCTTTAGCGGTAACCTTACGATTAATGGCGGTAGTGATTTCGATAACTATTGTACCTTAATTTGCGAAGGAGACTTAAACGTAAATGGTGACATTGATAATGATCAAGGATATATTAGAGTAGATGATCGCCTTTTAATTAATGGAGGCGGAAAAATTATTCTAGATGATGGTGCGCAGCTTTCTACCAAAGACATTTGGATTAATGGAAAGATTGAAGGAAAAGGAAGTACCTCAATTATTAAAGTAAGTGGCCGATCTGATGCCAACTGGGGCTCTGAAATCAAAAAGAATTTAGAGTATTGTGATGCAGATGGTATTGAGAACTTCCCCAACAATATTTTTAAGGATGGCGCCAAAGCAGCTTGCGATGTAACTATTCAAACTTCAGCATGTAATCCAGAAGGAAATGGTGTTTCTAATATTGCCGATGCCGATAACGACGGAGTTGCGGACGAATTAGATGCCTATCCAAATGATGCTAGCCGTGCGGCTAATAGCTACTTCCCGGGAGAGAATGTTTATGGAACTTTAGCCTATGAGGATTTATGGCCAGCCTTTGGTGATTACGATTTCAATGATTTAGTTGTTGATTATCGTTTCCAGAACGTATTAAATGCCAATAACGAGGTTGTTGATCTAGTAGGCCGTTTTGTTACCCGTAGCCTTGGTGGTGATTATGAGAATGGTTTTGGTATTCAGCTAGACCTTCCCAGTGCAGCTATTAGTGCAGTAAGTGGTGCGGTTATTACAGAAAACATTGTAAACATTTCCGCAAATGGTACAGAGCAAGGTCAAAGCAAAGCAACTATCATCGTTTACGATAATGCTAAGTCAATTTTACCTAACACAACCGGAGCTTCTTTCGTAAATACCGTAAGCGCCAATCCTAAAGTTGACAATGATACCTTAGACTTAAGCATTTCTTTTAATACCCCACAGATAATTGCTTCCTTAGGACAAGCGCCGTTCAATCCATTTATCTTTATTAATGGAACAAGAGGTAGAGAAGTGCATTTAGCCGGCTACGCTCCTACTGATTTAGCAGATGTGGCACTATTCGGAACCATTGACGATAATACCAATCCGAATAGCGAGAATACTTACAAGAGTTCAAACAATTTACCTTGGGCTATTAATATTGTAGGCGGCTTTAGTTACCCAGAAGAGCGCGTAGATATTGCATCTGCTTACAGTTTCTTCGGATCTTGGGCACAGAGTGGCGGGAGTGCTAATCAAAACTGGTATATCGATTTACCTGGAAATATAAATGCTTCAGATCTATATCAATAGAATCTGAATAACATAAACTAAAAAAGCCCCACGTAGTACTACGTGGGGCTTTTTGATTATAAATCTAGATTCGATTCAAAATTTGGCTTAAATCCTAAAATTCTGAAGTCGTTAAAGATTATTGAAATGCTGGGATACCCGTAATATCTGCTCCCGTAATTAAAAGATGAATATCATGTGTTCCTTCATAGGTAACCACCGATTCAAGGTTCATCATGTGTCGCATGATAGAATAGTCTCCTGTAATGCCCATTCCACCTAGTATTTGACGTGCTTCGCGGGCGATCTTTAAAGCGATTTCAACGCTATTGCGTTTAGCCATACTAATTTGGGCCGTAGTGGCGCGACCTTCGTTTTTAAGAACACCTAAGCGCCAAACTAAAAGTTGACCTTTTGTGATTTCGGTAATCATTTCTGCTAGCTTCTTCTGCTGCAGCTGAAAGCTTGCAATGGGCTTTCCAAATTGAATGCGCTCTTTGGCGTAGCGAAGTGCCGTATCATAACAATCCATAGCAGCGCCTAATGCACCCCATGCGATACCATATCTTGCGGAATCTAAGCAGCTAAGAGGAGCGCCTAATCCACTACGACCGGGTAATAAGTTTTCTTTTGGGACTTTCACATTGTCGAAAACCAACTCGCCTGTTGCGCTAGCACGTAAACTCCATTTATTGTGGGTTTCTGGCGTTGTGAAGCCTTCCATGCCTCTTTCCACGATAATTCCATGAATGCGACCTTCCTCATTTTTTGCCCATACAACCGCAATATCTGCGAAGGGTGCATTGGAAATCCACATTTTGGCACCATTTAAAAGATAATGGTCTCCCATGTCCTTGTAATTGGTCGTCATTCCACTAGGGTTTGAGCCGTGATTAGGTTCGGTTAAACCGAAAGCGCCTAAAAACTCTCCACTGGCTAATTTAGGAAGGTATTTTTTTCTTTGCTCTTCACTACCGTAGGCGAAGATGGGATACATCACCAAAGATGACTGTACAGAACAGGTAGATCTAACACCTGAATCGCCACGTTCTATTTCTTGCATCATCAAGCCGTAGCTTATTTGATCCAAACCTGCCCCACCATATTCTTCAGGAATATAGGGTCCAAAAGCGCCGACTTCAGCCAGACCTTTGATAAGGTGTTTTGGGAACTCTGCTTTCTGTGCATAGTCTTCAATTATTGGGCTAACCTCTTTCTTAACCCAGTCGCGCGTTGCGTTTCGTACTAAAATATGTTCTTCTTGTAAAAGATCGTCTATTTGGTAATAGTCGGGTGCTTCAAATAAATCACTTGCCATTTAATCAATTTTTTACAAATGTAGTTATACCATTATATCGAATATCATACATTTAGAACTTTAATGGTAAAAAAAAATTATGAAGAAGAACTACCTATTATTTACTCTGAGTTTTGCGCTAAGCGTATTTATTGTGACCGATGCATTCACTAACTCAGGTGGTGCTCCTGGGGGCAGCAGTGGAGGGCCAAATGGCAATAATAACACTTGTGCCCGCGCAGGTTGTCATAATGGTCCTAATGCAAGCAGTCAAACCGTTAGTATCACCACTAATATTCCTTCCGCCGGGTTTAAAGCAGATTCAATTTATGAAGTTACCATTATGGCGGATAATGGCGGAACGGGTAGCAATGAGCTAGGCTTTTCTGCTTCGGTGGAAAGTGCCTCTGGTTTTGAAGGTAACATCATCGTTACGGACCCAACGGATACCCGGAAAACGAACAATTACATAACCCATACTAGCGCCGGCAGAAATGGAGCCAATGGTGGAAATATGTGGGTTTTTGACTGGGATGCTGGTCAAGCGCCAGACCAAACTACTATATACGTGGCGGTTAATTTTTCTGACAATACAGGAAGTACTAATGGCGATGTAATTGTTACGAATAATTTAGTTCTGAATAAGGCTACTAGTGGCATTGGTATAGATGAGGAAGCTACAGTTAAACTTAGTATTTACCCTAATCCCGTGCAAGACAGTTTTGTTTTAAGTGCAAATAGCAGCTTAAAAGCACCTTTTAAGGTTATGGATCTTAGCGGTAAACTTGTTCTCAATTTAGGGGACGGCGAACGCTTGGAGCAAAATCACTTTCGTTTTGATGTGTCGGCACTAGCCAAGGGAACTTACATTTTAAGTGATTCGCAGGGATTTAGTGCGCAGTTGCTAAAGGATTGATTTTATCTTTGCCCAATGGAGATTCTGGTAAATGGCCGTAGCACCGATTGGGTAATAATTATAAGCATATTAGCCAGTACCTTTTTGGTGCTGGCTAATTTTGTTAATTCCCTAAGAACTAAGCAATTGTTGCTTATATTTTTTAGCGCTGGCGGCAATGATTTGGCACTTAGTTTTAACCAAGATAAGCGCAGCTTAAGTACCGATGCTCTCATGCTAATTTCGGCTGTAAGTGCTTTGCCTTTGGCTATTATTGCTACTAAACTACTTTCAGGTACGAGTTTAAGTGCCTTTTTTCTTTTCGGTTGGGCTGAATATTTACGGATGGTCTTATTGACGACCATTTTTTTGGTTTTTAAAAGCTTTATGGCCAGTATAATTGGTTGGATTTTTAGCTTTCAAGAAGAATTGATCGCTGCTCAAAATATTTTTTTAGCCCATTTTAACTGGGTCGCCCTTTTAACAGCCCTTTTATCACTACTTGTTTATTTTGGACCTTGGCCCGTCTTTTCTGCGTGGCTATTGATTGTTGTGCTTGTACTAGGTTTGTTAGTGGCGATTTTTAAAACAAGTGTATTTACCTTTCGTATAGGTGTCCCAATTACTTATTTTATTTTATACCTTTGCGCGCTGGAAATAATCCCTATTTCGTATTTACTTTTCTTAGTTTAGGATATTGAAAATGAGATAATTAGTAGGGGTGTAAAACAAGTATAACCGTGAAGGTAAAATCAATTCTCGTTTCGCAACCCGAACCACAAACCGAAAACTCGCCCTACTTTGATTTGGCAGAGAAGTATAAGTTGAAAATCGACTTCATACCTTTCATACATGTTGCTGGTGTGGATGTTGCTGAAGTGCGCAAGCAAAAGGTGAATTTGGCGAATCATACTGCCGTAATTCTTACCAGTCGTAATGCGGTAGATCATTATTTTCGCATTGCAGAGGAAATGCGCTTTACTGTGCCAAACGACATGAAGTACTTTTGTACTAGCGAGGCTATTGCCTACTATTTACAGAAGTATGTTGTTTACCGTAAGCGCAAAATTTACTTTGGCAAAAGCACATTTGGAGATCTTGCGCCGCTTTTTAAGAAACACAAAGAAGAAAAGTATCTTTTGCCTACTTCCGATTCTTTAAAGCCAGCCATTCCTCAAGTTTTAGAAGAGTCTAAGGTTAACTATACTCGAGCGGTTTTATACAATACAGTAAGTAGCGACTTGTCTAATTTGGCGGATGTTAAATACGACATTTTGGTATTCTTTAGTCCATCCGGTATTAAGTCTCTTTACGAGAACTTTCCCGATTTTGAACAAGGGCAAACTTTAATTGCAGGTTTTGGAACAACTACGCATAAAGCCATTGAAGAAGCAGGACTAACGGTTAATATTAAAGCGCCACATCCTAAATACCCATCTATGACAATGGCCTTGGAGGATTATATAAAGGAGTCCAATAAGAAATAAAATATCTCACTAATTTAGGCCGTGTTATCACGGCCTTTTTTTATGCCACAGAGTTTTGCGAAAAATGAGAGATTAAAAAGTAAGCAGTCAATTACGACACTTTTTAATGAGGGGAAGTTTATCCGTAAAAAATTTCTTGCCCTAAAGTTTCTCCCTGCTGGAGATGCCCTACCACATAAAGTTGCCTTTAGTGTGCCAAAGCGCCGTTTTGCCAAAGCAGTAGATCGCAACAGGATAAAGCGCCGTATGTTGGAGTCTTATCGGTTAAATAAGCACCTTTTAGCTGATTTTAAGGATAGTTCCTTGCACATGATTTTGATGTATAATACCTCGCAGGAGTATGACTTTCAAGAAATTGAAGCCACTTTAAAAAAGCTCTTGGTAGAGCTTAACAATCTATCGTGAAAAGCCTCGTTTTTATCCTAACTTAGCAACATAGATTTTAGCGATGTTTAAACGAATACCCAAGCTTTTCAGTGGCATACTCATCGGAGCGGCCTTAATTTTAAGCTTTTCTTACACGCCCGACTACTTCGAACTGAGTAAACAGCTGGATATTTTTACTAGCGTTTTCAAAGAAGTGAGTCTTTACTATGTAGACGATACCCAGCCTGGAGAATTGGCTGAAGAGGCCATTAATTCGATGTTATCTTCTTTAGATCCCTACACCAATTATATTCCTGAGGAATCGGTGGAAGATTTTAGAATTCAACAGACAGGAGACTATGCCGGTGTGGGAGCTAGCGTGGGAGAGCATCTTAATCAAGTAATTATCACTTCAATTTTCGAGGATTTTGCCGCAGCCAAAGCGGGACTATTAGTGGGTGATATTATTTTAAGCATTGACGGCGAGTCAATTGAGGATCGCTCCATAGAAACAATATCCGAAATTTTAAAAGGAGCTCCTGGAACTAAAGTGGAATTAGTAATAGAACGAGAGGGAGAGAAAATCGCAAAGACCATTGAGCGCGAAAAGGTTCACCGCAGTTCTGTGCCCTTTGCTGGCTTTTTAGACGATGATTTCGCCTATATTTCACTGAGCAGCTTTACGCAAAACGCCAGTGGTGAAGTACGCAAAGCTTGGGAAGACCTTGCCAAGGAGAAAGAAATTAAGGGACTAGTGTTAGACCTAAGAAACAATCCGGGTGGGCTTTTGGTAGAGGCGATTAACCTAACGAACTTATTTATTCCTAAGGGGGAAGTGGTTGTGCAAACCAAGGGGAAATTAGAGGAATGGCAAAAAACGTATAAAACCAATAATCGCCCTTTTAATACCGAAATCCCTGTGGTAGTTTTAATCAATTCGGGTAGTGCTTCGGCCTCCGAAATTGTAGCTGGAACTTTACAAGATTATGATCGTGCTCTAATTCTCGGCAGGCGATCTTTCGGGAAAGGCTTAGTGCAGGAGTCGCGCATGCTGCCTTACGGAGCGCAGCTAAAAGTTACCATTGCGAAGTATTATACGCCTAGCGGCAGACTAATTCAAGCGATCGACTATGCCGAAAGAGCTGAAGATGGCAGCGTAACGAAAGTCCCCGACTCTCTGCGCAATGCCTATACAACTAATAATGGTCGCGTGGTTTATGATGGTGGAGGTATAGATCCCGATATACAAACCGAGAGTCCAGAAGCCACGGAGCTCATTATCGCACTATTTCGAGATTTACAATTTTTTGATTTTGCCACAGACTTTTACTTTAAGCATCCAACCATAGCTTCGGCAGCGGATTTCCGCGTAGATGACGCTATTTTTATTAGCTTTAAAAAATGGCTGGCCTCAAGAGAATTTGATTTTGACACCCGAACAGGTAGGATTATTAACAACCTTGAAAAGGTGGCTGCCGAAGAAGAGTTTGACGAGCAGTTAGCACAAGAATTAACAGATCTTAAACAGGCCTACGAAAAAAGAAAGTCTTTAGAGCTTGATCACGATAAGGAAATAATCAAAGAGCTTTTACAAGAAGAAATCGTATCGCGCTATTATTTCGAAAGTGGCCGTTTAGAGAATGCTTTGAATCATGATATGGATATTAAAAAAGCCTTGTTTTATTTGAAGGATAAGGAGGCTTATCAAGGAATTTTGAGCCCCGAAAAATGAAATTGAAATTTGCGGGTACATCAGGCGTGCAATTTCTATTTTATGCTAGCCTTCTTTACTTTACCGTTTTAATGCCTTGGCAATTAAAGTGGTTGCCTATAAGTTTAGGCATGATGCTAGCCGGCCTGTTCTGGCTAATTTCAGCCGATTTCAAAGCTAAGCTTACTCGCTTGTCTGCCAATAAATACGTTGCCCTTTTCTTTAGTCTTTACCTTTTATTAGGCGTGGGCGCGCTCTTATCCTCTCGCCCTATTGAAGCAGCCGAAGAGTTGCTGCTTAAGGTGCCATTTATTGTTTGGCCTTTACTACTCTCAACCACTATAGGGCTGCGGAAGCAAAGTCTCAATTTGCTATTTAAAGTATTTGTAAGCTCCAATGTATTAATGCTGGTGGCATCTTTCATATTTGCCATATACCGATATTACAATGGCGCTCATGGGGAAGTGTTTTATTTCGCCGAATTACTAAGTCTGGTTTTAGTTCCTCCGCATTATATGGGTTTATACTTAAGCTTTTCCTACGTGATAATTTTACATCGTCTCGTTCAAAATCAGGCGGTTTATAAATCCCGTCCACTGAATATTTTGGCTTTACTTATCTTATTTGCTGGCATCATTCTTCTTTCCGTGCGCATGCAATATTTAGTTTTTGTAATTATTAACGTGCTTATTCTTTATGCGTATCTGCGTAAGCGCATGGATCCGTGGAAGGCAAGAGCTAGTTTGTCGGCATTTTCCGTAGCCTTTTTTGGCTTATTACTGCTTTTTCCCGGCAGTAGAAGTCGCTTAGTTGATACCTACAACGAGCTGCGTTCTTACGAGAGAATGATTGAAAATAAGCAGACCAATCCGCGTAAGTTTCTGTGGCGCTCGGGTCTAGATGTGATTGCAGAAAACTTCTGGTTTGGAGCAGGTACAGGCGCGGAAGACATCGCTTTAAACCAGAAACTTGAGGAGGTGGATGCAATTTTTTGGGATGGACATCAAACCTATCAACTCTATGAAATGCGCTACAACTACCACAACTCTTATTTGCAAACTTTTGCAGCTAACGGTGTATTTGCCTTTTTGATTTTAGTGGCCTTATTCATTTATCCCCTTTTTAAAATCGGACGCCATCCTTATAAGACCGAAGCAGGCTTTTTTCTGCTAATTTGTGCCTTAAGCTTTTTTACGGAAAGCATGCTTCAGCGCCAAGCAGGCGTGGTGTTTTTTAGTTTCTTCTATTCGATTTTCTTTATTATGATTGCCATACCCGAGAAGGCTTTGAGTAGCGTTAAGAAGTCTAAGCTCGGGAACGAGGGCGAAGATTAACGAAAAGTGGAAAGATGAGGTTGAAAAGTACAACCGCCCAAGCTCTTTCTAGCATGCTCTCTGTGCTTAGGCAAAGCGCGAAAAAAAGTAATGCATATAGAAGGAAGTAATTCCCTTCTTTCGTGGATAGGTAAACAATAGTAAAAAGCATTAGTAGTAGAGCGCTTAGCCCTACTAAGCCTGTGCTTAGCCAAGTTTCTAAATATTGGTTATGGGCATTGTACTGCCTTTCCAAGCCTTCCCAAAATCCAAGCTTTTCATAGCGTCTAAATAGCTCAACTTGCCCGCAGCCAGCTCCATAACCAAATACTGGGGCATCTTTAATGCCGTCCCAAGCGCATCTCCATTCGGCTAAACGATAGGTGGCACTGTTAAATTCATCGCCACTAATGTCGTAGGAGAAGTCTGGGAAAGCTAAATAGCGTTCGCTTAAACTTTTCGGTGCAAATTGAGATGCGCCCAAAATGGCGATAAGGCCAATGCCACTAAACAGGGCAAAAGAACGCCAATTACGACTTTTAATCAGGCGAACTAAAATCCAAATTCCCAAACTGAGACCGAGGGCAATTATGGTCATTCGACCCTGCAGTAGCAGAAGGCCAAGGGTGTAGAGCGCTAGCAGGGGAATTACCAGTTTTTTTGGCCAGTAAGATTCGTTAACCAAAAATAAGCTGCCGATAAAAGCAATACCGATATAAAGGGAAATATAGCCAGGGTGCATTACAGCCTCGGAAAAGCTTTCGTAAAGGAAGAAATAAAGCTTATAAGTTCCTCCTGGAGAAGGGTAACTGAAAGAGCCTGCTTGAAGACTCCGGAAAGTGGCGTAAAAAAGTAGGAAAATTAGGGCGGCGGCGGTGCCGAGGATAAAAGCTTTTAAGGCTCGCTGTAATTGAGCTTGCTTAAGTCGCTCTTGGTATGCTCGTAAGATAGGAGCAGCAATAAGAAAGCTCATTTTAGTTTCAATATTGCGCCAAGCACTTTCGCTATTGCAGCTGTAGGCAATTGAGAAAAGGTAGACAAAGAAAAACAACCAAAAGCTAAGAGCGATAGGGTCTTTTAAACTTTTACTCCACTCTTTTTTAGTGATAATTAGAAGGCCTATTAAGGCTAAACTCATTAAGCTTAAATTGGTGAGTGCTGTAATGCCAAAAGCCAAACTACCTAAAGAAAGTAGTAATAAGCTAAAAAAAACTTGCTCTAGGCGCGCTTTAACTTTGGGGCTCATAGATGTTGGCTTTCTTTTGACGTTTCTTAATTACAAAGGGAATCTGTGAAAGCATAATAGCACTAAAGCTAATGATTAGGAAAAGCAGAGAGGCCCGAATGTAAGGGTTTAAAAACCAAGTGGCTAGGATGATGGCTAAATTTGCGCTTACCAAAGCCAAGGTAGCTTTAAGGTGATTTAAGCCGATGTCTAAAAGTACGTGGTGTAAATGGTTTCGGTCGGCCTTTAGGGGCGAAACACGCTTGATAAAGATGCGAATGAATATTACGCGTAAGGTATCTAAAATAGGCACAATAAGAATGGCATAGGCGAAGAGTACCGCATCTACATGTTCTAATATCTGATGATTGCTTAAGGCATTACTCTGTAAAAAATAAATGCTCATTAAGGCGGCAAAAAAGCCCATTGTCATAGAGCCATTGTCACCCATAAATATTTTTGCCTTCAGCAGATTATAGGGTAGAAAGGCCATCTGCGAGCCAGCGATACAAAGCGCCAAAGTGATAAATAGTGGTTGATTTAAATAGGTAAATAATAGGGCGTAAACAAGACTTACGAGCGTTCCTAACATTGAGCTTAGGCCATTTATTCCATCAATAAAATTGAAGGAGTTTATAATGCCTAGAAAAAACACTGCACTAATGCTGATGCTCGCCCAATAAGGGAGTTCGTAAATGTTGAAGATGCCGTAAAGTTGCACCAAACGAATATCTCCTTGCAGTATAACAACGCTAATGGCTAAAATTTGCCCCAGTAGTTTTTTATAAGGAACTAAAGGGTAAAGATCGTCTTTAACGCCAGTAATAAATAGAATGAAAAGTCCCACCAATACTGAGTTTAAAGTGCTATTGGCGAGGTGCGCAGTGTAAAATACAAAAGAGAGCAAGAGGCCTCCAAAAATACCAATCCCGCCTAGGGGAGAGATACGTTGACCGTGCTTTTTACGATCGTCTGGGCGATCGTATAACTTCTTAAGGAGTGAAAGGCGAATGATCGCGGGAATGGAGAAATAGGTGATTAGGAATGCCGTCACAAATGCCGCCCCGTAAAGGTATGTTTGGTAATTCTCCATGCGCTGGTAAAAGTACTAATTAAAGGGCGAGCATAGGTTTAACGAAAAATATTTTGGTCTTGCTGCAAGCATTGGCGGTTAATCTTCAAACGCTGTTTGTCGAAAAACCAACCGTGTTTCTGGAAGTATTTATAGGCTGATTTTAAGTGCAAGAGCAAGGGCTTTAGGCTCCGGTAAGAACTTTTTTGATAATGATGAATCACTTCCACTTCCGGCCAATAGAGGTTGATGCCCCTTTGGTAAAGACGTCTCGATAAATCAACATCTTCTAAATACAAAAAGAAACGCGGGTCAAATCCGCCCACTTCGCGTAAAATTTGATGCGGGCAAAACATGAAGCAACCACTAAGCACGGGCACTTGCATGGGTCGCTTGGCATCGAGCTTTTGCAATTGATATTGGGCTTCCTTGGTTCTGAAAAATTGTTTCAAAAAGCTAGGGATGAAGCGGCGTAGAATCAAATCGCTAGGGCTGGGAAGTAATTTGCGTAAGCCCTGGTCTTCGCCAGATGGCCAAATTACTTTTGGCATTAGTAGAGATATTTTGGAATGCTTTTCCAAATGCTGCGCTATTTTCCCTAGTACCTCTACTTTAAACTCTACGTCGGGGTTTAAGATGAGGTAGTTTTTAGCTTTGTCCTCGCCTAAAATCACCTTATTATGAGCGGCGCCAAAGCCAATATTATCTTGAAGGGGCAGGTATTTTACCCAAGCGGGAGCGTTTTCAAAGGGATAACTTTGTTGCTCTGCGGCATTATCTACAAAAACCAGCTTTAAGTTCAAGTGCGATCCTTGGCAGCTCTCAATAATAGTATTTATTTCTTTGGCACTATTGTTATAAAGTACTACCGAAATTAGAAGGTCTAAGTTCATAGTAATTAGTTTGTGCTATTTTGTTTACGGAGAACTTGAATTTGATTTTTTCGATAATGGTAGAGCTGAAAATATTGCATAGCCAGCTTAATGTCGAATTTTAAAAGCGAAATAACAAAGCCCCCCAGAGCCCTTTCGGGGAAGAGCTTTAATTTATGAGATAATTGATGCTTAAAGAAAACATAAAGGTAACCATCTGTATAGGTTTGGAAACGCTGTTTTATCTGAGCACTGCTTAAGCTATCGTACTTGCCAAATCGCGAGGGATGTAAATTGTAAATTTCAGGTAGAAAGCTAAACTTACCGTAATTTAAGGCGCGCAGGAAATAATCTAAATCTTCTGAACTGCCATAGGGGGCTCCGGCCCCGAGCTGCTCATCAAAAAGACCAATATTTTCTACCCAAGCATGCGGAATAATAAGACTAACACTTGCCACTAAAGGAAGTAGCTCTATTCCGCCTGAGGTGTTGCTTTCGGGGTAGGTCTTGTAATTTTTTCCATCTTCGAGGTTTTTAATTTTCGATAAATAAGCCTCATCTTCTTGGCAAAGCCGAGCGTAATTTTCAAAATACTCTGCATCAAAGGTGCTATCGTCGTCGGGAAAAATAATATGTTTGGCTTGCAGCTTTTCTTGGAAGAGATATTCTAAACCTAAGTTACGTGCTTTCGATAGGCTTAATCTTTCGGAGCTATTAATAGTATGGAGCAAAACCGGAGAAAATTGTTCTTTCGGCCACGCTTTCCCTTGTTTGATAAGGATGATGCCGATTTTTACCTGCCCATGCGATGCGGCCATGCTAGATATTAGCCCGCTTATTAAATCCTCGTTTTGCCCAGTGCTGATGGCGATGATATCAAAAGTATTAGGCATCTTTCCGCACATAGGTTAAGCCAGCATTAGGACTGGCAATTTGATAAATACGCTTCACTAAAAACTTTGGCAAAAAGCGACTCATTAGCAGGTAAGCTTGTGCGATTTTCAGGCTCGGATTAAGCTTTAGGCAGAGTTTCAAGTGCTTTATCGCCTCCTTTCTGCGGAAATTGTGAAACAGAAAAGAACGACCAATATACAAGTGGTACATGCTTTTTTTGAAATCGGGCGTCGCTTTTTCCTTATTCTTAATTTTATCCATGCGTTGCAAGTCCTCTGCCGACATCGAGCCTTTTTTTACCGCTCGCATGCATATTTCTTCAAATTCTTTGGGGTTTGCTTTCGCAGATAGCGCAGTAGGAACGATGCGGTAACTTACGACCACTTCATCTAGCTGATGTACTTTTCCATAGCGTGATAATTGATAAAGCAACATATAATCTACTACATATTGTTTAACGGGTTCGTAGTAGCCACCTACGGCGTCGAAGGCCTTGCGGCGAAACATAACCGAGCTATGTGTCCAGGGATTGCGGTCTTCTTGATGCGCGCGAATAGCTTCATCGCTTATAGGTTTACGCTCAGTATAAAGGTAGTTTCCATCTTTGTCAATGATATCTACAAATCCGCCAACGAGCGAATAGTCTGGATGTTCCTCTAAGAATTTTACTTGCTTTTTAAAGCGATCGCGACTGCAAAGGTCATCCGCATCAATAATGGCAATAAATTCACCTTTGCTTTTACTGATGGCGCGATTTTTAGCTTTTGCTACACCAGTGTTTTCTTGACAAAATACTTTGATTTGAGGAGCCTTGAGGGACTCTAAATAAGCGGCCGTTCCATCGGTGCTGCCATCGTCTACAATAATAAATTCAAAACCTTGGAAGCTCGAATCTAGCACCGACTGAATGGTTTCCTCAATATATGGAAAGCCATTTTTAACCGTGCATATTACGCTAAGCTGCAGCATGAACTTTTAGTTTATGTTTAAAGGCAAAACTAGCTATAATAGTCAGTAAAATCTCGGTGGCTAATCTGGCGTAAGCCGCACCATTTAAACCAAAGCCCACAATAAAAAAGTAGTTGAAAAGGATGCTGCTTAAGCCAATAGATATGAGGACCCACATATAGGCCTTATCTTCCTTAAGAATAATTAGACCCTGTTGCAGATACATGTGGGCAAAAGCCCCAACGGCTAGCATAGGCGCCATAATGCGTAAAAGTGGGCTCGCTTGGATATAGGTTTCGGAAAAAAGGATGCGAATAATAAATTCCGCCAATACGATTAAAAAAATGGTGGCTAGCCCTGTGATAAGACTAAGCCAAGCGAGGCTTTTACGGTGTTCTTTCCGGTAATGCTCAATTCCCTTCGCGTAAGCTTGGGATAAGTGAGGGAAAAGGGCTCCATGCAAGGGTTGGAAAAGTACGCTCTGCACCACATTTATTAATTTAGAAGCCGCCGCGAAAATCCCCAGTTGTAAGGGGTTTAGCAGGAATAAGCCCATGGGAATGCTTAAGAATCCGTAAATGCGGGTAGAAAAGTTGGAGATGAAAAGGTAGAAGGATTCCTTCAATTCAAATTGCACTAATTGCCAGTCCCAAGCTAAGAGCTTTAAATTGGGAATACTTCGAAAAGCATAGATGATGGTAAACAAGCTGATGGCAATCTGCGATAAGCCGTTTAGTAAGTTTACCCACAGAAAGTCAGACTGGTCGCGGATTAATATGAAAATAAGGGCGGTACTTAGTCCTTTTACTAGAATATTAGTGAGAGCGATGACGCCCGCTTTTTGCTGGCCAAAAAACAGGAAATTCGGATAAATTGCCATCCCGATTACCACTGGGGCGCTGAGCAAGAGTACCAAGCTGTTTTGGCTAAACTTTGGTACCAAGAGGAGTAAAAGACTAAAAGCAGTTAACGCTCCTAAGAAGAGGAGTAAGCGCGCTTGCATTACTCCAGAAAAAACTTTCGAGAGATGCGCAGAGTCATGCGGGTTTTGGGCAACTTGACGGGTGGCACTATTTAAAAAACCATAGTCTACCACCGCAATAAGGTAGAGCATGAAAACTGCGGCAAACTCCACAATAGCATAGTTCTCTGGACCTAAAACCCGGGTGATATAAGGTATGGTTATAAGGGGGAATATATAGTTAGCTACTTGGGAAAGGGATAAATAGCTAATATTTTGGGTTAGCTTTGCCGACAAGAATATATTTTGAGGCTAAAGTAGTACTTTGCCTTTTACCTTTCCTTAAAAGAAACAAGCTTGAAAAAGACAGCATTTTATTTAGGATTACGCAAATTATGGGTGGCCTATAAGCTAATTGCCCGCGAAAACTCCTATTTAAATCAAACCGGTTTTATAAAAAGTCATCAACATATTCAGCCTATCGATAAAAACAAGTCGCCCATTCCTTGGATGAATTATGCGATGGTGGAGTTTTTAGATGAGCGTTTAAATAAAACTTTAGACCTTTTCGAGTATGGCGCTGGATTCTCTAGCATTTGGTTTGCGGAAAGACTAAATAAGGTAGTCTCTATCGAATACGATTTGGCTTGGCGAAAGCAGGTGGAGGAGCTTTTGGCACCAGTTTCTAACGCTGAATTAGTATTTCAGGAAGTGGGCGAAGATTATATTAACGGCGCTTCCAAAACGGGCCGTAAATATCACATGGTTTTAGTTGATGGCCGCGAAAGAGTGGCCTGTGCCAAGGCTAGCTTTAGTGCCCTTACGGAAGATGGGGTTTTAATACTAGACGACTCAGATCGTGCAGAGTACCAAGAAGTCTTTAGTATTGCAAAAGATCTTGGGTATAAGAATTTACGAATATCTGGTTTGAAACCTTTTTCCTTTTTCCGAGAAGAAAGTACCATTTTTTATCGCAGTAGTAATTGCTTAGGATTATAAGTTAAGGTGAGTTCGACTATTTCGAATACACTACCTTGAAAGCCTGGTCATTGTCTTTAGGATTAATAATCTTTAGAAGTTTGTGAATGGTAGACCAAAGCTGCTCTTCATTTTTCTTCAATTCAATCATGGCTTCTTTATAATACTGCATATTGGCTTTAATAACCGCAACCTCTTCATGGTTGATGGTCTGATCTAAAAGATCGCAATGGCTAATTTTAAAATAATGGCAGATTTCTATAAAACGCTCGAGGCTTAAAGGTGAAGTGCCCGACTCCATTTTACGATAATTACTAGGGCCCATATTTAAATGGGCGGCAATTTCTGCTTGGCTTATACCACGTTCTATCCTGATGCGACGGATGTTAGCGAGAATTTCTTGCGAGTGCTTCATAGTTTAGGAGTGCTATTATTCCGCAAAGATGGTAAGAATAGTGCGTATGTAAATACTTATCAATCTATACTTTAGCCTTCTAAGCTTGTTAATTCCTCTAAACGCCATTTTGGCTATTTATCGGAACGTAAAGCTTTATACCTCTGTGTGGTAATAGTAGAGATATAAAAGGACAAGATTTTGACTGCCGCTATGTAGCCCTCATGTCTTATGGGGCGCTATGGATAGGGTCCCTAAGATGCCAGCTTTGCTTAAGCTAGCATTTCCCTAATCTAGACAAGAATAACACGGATCATTATTAGAGATAATAGTGACCGTGTTGTTTTTTTTCCCCTCTTAGAATCGCCAATCAAATCATTCGAGTTGTTCACAAAAAAATGAGGAAAACTTGGATGTTCCTATTCTAGCGCGGAATAAATTTGGCGCTTCCAAACCTTATATTTGGGCTTATGCGTATTTCAGTCCTTTTTATCTTTTTTTTAACGACTTGTCTGCTTAGTGCCGCTTCTGTAAGCGCACAAGATGGCCAAGAAAGTAAAAACTTTGTTCCTGATAATTCTTGGGAGCTTGTGTCCACACCCTATCACTTTGCAGCAGCAGGTTGGGGTTCTCCTGAAATCGCCGCGCTTACTCGGGTAGAAGCGGTGCGCATGGGTTTAAACATTAATCAAAATTTAGACGAACGTTTTGATCCCGTGAAAGGGAAAAAGGCCGCTGCCAGTTTTCGTGGTTTTTCTTGGAAACCTAGCAAGCCCTCCAAAAGCGTAATTAATCAAAGCGGAGCAATTTTACTCTCCGATCTAGCGCAAGAACTTAGAAAGTCAGAGGCTGAGCTTAAAGCCAAGAACCCACATTTTACCAAAGATATTTTCCCCAAAGGAGCAGGGCTTTATGGCTTTACTTGGAATCCTAGTAGCGAAACATGGTTAGCATTAACGACGTCCTACACAGATTACCAGCAAAAGCTACAAGAGGATTATGAAAAGCGTAAAAAGCAGCTTTTGTCTTTTCAGCCCGACCCAGAAACGCATGATGCGATTGATTATACGGTAAGGAGTGGCGATTTTTTGGGGCAAATTAGTAGTAAGATGGGAGTAGGTTTAAGTGATCTGCGGAAATGGAATCAACTTAAAAACGATAATATTTACCCCGGTCAAAAACTTATTATTTGGCTTCCTTCAAAAAAGGCGAAAGCAATCCAAGAAGTGGCTGCTGCCCCAGCTGATCTTGCCGCGCAAAAGGAAGAAGTGCCTCAGGAAGACACGCCGGTAGATAGATCTAATACCAGCGGTCATTCTATAAGTTATAAGGTCAAATCGGGTGATACACTTTGGAGCATTGCCAGACAATTTCCCGGAGTAAGTGCGGATAATATTCAAGCTTGGAATAAAGTGGATGGCTTAATTAAGCCCGGAGAAATCCTTAAAATATACACAGCCTCCATTAGAGATTATAGTCCCGAAAAGTACCCTAGCACTTTGTAGGGCATGAATAAACCAATGCAATTTTTAGGATTTCTTATGGCTCTTTTTGGCTTAATGCTAGCTTTAAGTATTCTAATGCCAAAGGAGAAGTGGATTCTTGGTCCCTTTGAAATAGGCTATTTTTCTCCCGAAGATTTGCTGGGTCCATTTTGGTCTGAAAACCCCAAGGATGTAAAAGCTTTTAAAGCTAGTTTAACCGATTCATCTCACTCTGAAAATTCGGCCGATAGTCTTGCAAGGCTTGCTTTTGAAAAACCAGTTTTGGATACGCTAATTCAAGTTGATGCGCTGGATGCCTTGGGTCATTTTTTTGATGCACTCGAATCTTTAGCAGCGGGTAAAAGAACTTCTGTACGCATTATTCATTACGGCGATTCGCAAATTGAAGGTGATCGCATTACCATGCAATTTCGAGATGTATTGCAAAAACGCTTCGGAGGCAGAGGTTTTGGCTACGTCGCGCTAGAGCCATTGGTAATGCCTGCTTCCTTAGATTTTATAAATTCCTACGGCTTAGCACGTAAAACCGCTTTTGGAAGACGCGATACCAATATTAAAGACACTCGTTATGGACATTTAGGCTCTTTCACAACCCTTTTGCCGGCCAGCGAAGGTGAGGGCTTTGAAGGTGGCGTTACTTTTAAAAAGAGAAATTGGGGCTATCAATTGGCGCGTGACTTTAGTAAAGTTAAAATGAGTTTGTCCACCCAAACACCACTTTCGGTAGATGTTTTTGTGGCAGACACCCTTTTTGCCTCCCATGTCTTTCCGGCTGAATTTGAGGATATTACTCGCATTAATGTACCAGAGGCTAAGGAGTTTTCGATAGTGTTAAAAGCCAAGGAGAGTCCACGTATTTACGGACTTTCCTTTGAAAGCACTAGTGGGGTTTGGGTAGATAATGTTGCGATGCGCGGTGCCTCGGGAATGATTTTTAGAAAATTAGATCGAGCACAATTCCAAGCCACTTTATTGCGCGAAAATTATGAGTTAGTCATCTTACAATATGGTGGTAATGCCGTGCCTTATCTGAAAGACACGGCCGATGCTGAGCGTTTTGCCAAAGCAGCGGCAGCGCAAGTGGCGCATATCAAACGCTTGCACCCTTCGGCTTCGATACTCTATATCGGTCCTTCGGACATGGCTGTTAAAAATGGACTGAAGATGCGCAGCTATCCCATTATTAAAGTCTTAAAGTCGGCTTTGCGTAATGAAATGCTTGCCAAAGGCGCAGCTTATTGGGACTTGCACGATGTTATGGGCGGAGAAGGTGCTATGGTTCGCTGGGTAGAAGAAGAAGAGCCAGCCTTGGCCGTAAAAGATTATTGTCATTTTTCGCCGGCTGGAGCCAAGTACGTGGGTTATAAACTTGCCGCTGCATTAGATCATTTGCAGACCGAATATATCGCTCATAAAAAGAAAGTAGCGGCACTGGCTGCATCTCAAGAAAAAGCCAAGGCAGATAGCGTTTTAGCACGGAAAGCAAAGCAAGAAAAGCAGGCAGCGCAAACAATTGATACCGCTTCAAAACAAGAAACACCTTATGAGAAAAATAACTAGTCTAGTCTTCATTTTACAAACGCTTCTAGTTTTTGGACAGAAGGAAATGCACGATTTGGCCTGGGAATATTCCTTTTTAGATACCAGTAAAAGTCACCTCCAATATTATGGCGACTCTAATGCTTTGCAGGGCTTCTTTACAAAACTTGATCAGGTGATTTTTGAGAAAAAAGGGAAGGTTAATATTGTTCACATGGGCGGCTCGCATGTACAAGGTGGCACCCTTAGCCATACCCTGCGCATGAATTTAGCTCAACTAGCCCCCGACTTAAACGTAGAGCGAGGCTTCTTTTTTCCGCATAGCCTGGCCAATACCAATATGCCAGCTAATATTAAAGTAAATAAAATTGGTACTTGGGAAGGATGCCGAAACTCCTTACCTAAAAATGACTGCCCGTGGGGTTTTAGCGGTATAGATGCGATAACTCTTGATCCCAATGCTGGTTTTGAATTACAAAGTTTTTCCAGTCCGGGTGAGGCTTATGCCTTTACAGAGATACGCTTGTTTGAGCATATGATTTCCAATACGATGATTCCTGTTTGTACTCCAACACCCGATAGTACCGCTTTGGATAGCATGGCTGGTGTTCGTCGCTGGTTTTTCAAAACCCTAATAGATTCCATCAGCATCCGTTTTATTGCTCCGGAGAATGGTGCGCCCCGCTATACCTTGCAAGGTGTTCAAATGGTGCGCCCAGAAAGTGGTTTGGTTTACCATGCCCTTGGGGTAAATGGAGCTGCTACAAAAAGCTTTCTGCGCAGTGAAAACTTTGTAGAACAAGGACGTTATGTCGCCCCAGATCTAGTTATTTTCGGACTAGGTATTAATGATGCCTATAAGCCGGATAGCGAATGGAATCCAGCAGAATACGAAGCGCGTTATGATTCTTTGGTCTATTGGTTTCGCGAGATTAATCCCGATTGTGAGTTTATTTTCATGACCAATAACGATAGTTATTACAAGCGTCGAGTACCCAATAAACACGCCTTAGATGTGGTTGAGGTAATGCAAGCCTTAAGTAAGAAACACGATGCAGCCCTGTGGGATTTGTTTGGCACGATGGGCGGTTTAAATAGTATCGCTCTTTGGCAAGAACATGGCTTAGCTAAGTCAGATAAAATTCACTTTACCAATGCCGGTTATCGACTAAACTCCGACCTTTTGTTTTGGTCTATTTGGGAAGGATACGAAACGCATCTTAAGTCTTTAACTCCATGATGCAAAGCTGGGACATACTCGAGTGGTTCACGTATCAAGCAGATACTCCTTTGCTCTTTACGCAGCTCTACTTTTGGGTGTTCTTTGCTTTAGTAATGGCGGGCTATAGTTTAGTGTATAAGCACACGGCACGCAGAAACGTATTCCTTTTTGCGGTATCTCTTTTCTTTTATTACAAAACCAGTGGCTTTTACCTGGTAATACTTCTTTTTTCCACTTGCGTAGATTTCTTCATAGGACATGCCATCTACCGCAATAAAATAAACTGGCAAAAACAAGCCTTGGTGGCGCTCAGCGTGTTCGTTAATCTTTTCGTTTTAGGCTATTTTAAATACGCGTATTTCGTGGCCGATTTTATTCACGGCCTTACGGGAATAGAGTGGGAGGTAATTAACCAATTTGCACTTTGGACCAATGAAGCGATTGGCACCAACTTTATTTTTGACCGTATTTTACTCCCTGTAGGAATCTCTTTCTTCACCTTTCAAACCATTTCGTATAGCGTGGATATTTACCGTGGTGATGTGAAGCCCGTAAAAAATATTTTAGACTTCGGCTTTTACGTTAGCTTTTTCCCGCAATTGGTAGCAGGTCCCATTGTGCGTGCCTCTGAATTCATTCCCCAGCTTTACCAGCCTTATAATCTCAGTAAAGAGCGCGCAGGCTTAGCCGTTTTTTGGATCTTAAATGGCCTAGTTAAGAAATTGGTTTTAGCCGATTACCTCGCGGTACAATTTATTGATCGCGTGTTCGATAATCCCCAGCTTTATGGTGGCTTTGAAACGATGAGCGCCCTTTTTGGCTATTCCATGCAGGTATATGCCGATTTCTCGGGTTATACCGATGTGGCCATTGGCATTGCTATGCTATTGGGCTTTACCCTTCCTAAAAACTTTAACAGTCCCTATAAAGCTTCATCGGTAGCCGATTTTTGGCGTCGCTGGCATCTCTCTCTCTCCACCTGGTTAAGGGATTATTTATACATTCCACTCGGTGGAAATCGCAAGGGAACGCCGGCTTCTTACTTTATCGTTCTGTCCTTTATGGTGATGATTTCTCTGGTAGTAGGCAGCTTGCTCTTGTCCATTGTATTAGGGGGAATTTTTATAGTTGCTTATCTTTTCATGCGCTACAATAGTAGTGCGGAGCGTTGGGTCAATACCAATATCAATCTCATGCTAACCATGGTACTTGGAGGACTGTGGCATGGCTCCTCTTGGAACTTTGTTACTTGGGGAACTCTAAATGGTTTAGGATTGGTAGTTTATAAGAATTGGAAGAAAATATCCCCTTGGGCGGATAAATCCCGTTGGTACAATCGCAGTATAGGCTTGGCTTTAACGCTCATTTTTATCACCTTCACAAGAGCTTGGTTCCGCTCTCCTACTTGGGACGGCGCCATTGAGATTTTGGCGAAAATCCCCAATGATTTTGGTTGGGCGACGGTGGATGAGGTTTTTATGTCTAACTGGAAATATTTTGTGGTACTCATCTTAGGTTACCTTATTCATTGGATTCCTAGTGTGCACAAGGCGCGCCTTCGCCTGGCCGTGAGTACCGCACCTGTTTGGGCGCTCTTCCTACTAGCTTTTGCCACTACCTTGGTAATCTATCAAATCTTAAGTGCCGAGGTACAACCTTTTATATACTTTGCTTTTTAGAAAATTCAGTTTATAAAATCCGTTTCAGCTTTTTGTTGATTTCCACTCTGAGGAGGGTGAGGTTTTTCACTGTTTCTAGATCACTCATATCAACCTTTTCGCCGCTTTGTAATTTTTTTTGGACGCCTTTTATAAGGCTAGCAATCTTCTTTTCTTTAAAGCGCAGTACGGCTTCGATGGTGAAAATACGCAAATGAGCATCGGGCTCGGGAGGGAATATTTTCTTGCGTTTCCAGTCGTGCAGAGCGGGCTCTTCCGAAATGAGGTCGACCACCTTATGCATTAAATCTTTATTACCGCCTCTTAAAAACTCTTCTGCCTTAGCAATGCGTTGCTCCTCATTATTATAGATGTCTAAAAAATGCTGAAAAACCTTCTGAAATAGTGGGTCATCCATTTCTAAGCCATCACTAACCAATTCGGATAAAATATAAGCAGCGATACTTTCGGCGGCGGGGTTTTCATTTTCTTCGTCTGGCTCATCAAAAACGATTTCCTTTTCACCGTGATTGAGAAGGAGGGAACATAAAGCCTCTTCTTGGGGGTAAAGCATTGAAGTGGCAACCGGCTCGATCGATTCTACTACGTGCATGCCGCCAGCCTCTGCTTTTCCTGGTCCCGCTTGGGGACGACTCTCCCGCCTCGCTTGTTCGTCTGCTTTAGTGATATTGCGCGAACGAATTTGCCCCAATTCGCTAAAAAGAATGCGCTCTTCCATGGCAAGAATGCGCGCCGTTTCTTGGATGAAAGCCGTGCGATCTAACTCATCCGGCATCAGGGCAATACTTTGTACCATTTCGCGCGCTGCTTTGGCTTTCTCTAAGGGGTCGTTGCCTACTTCGTCTAATAAAAGCTTGGCTTTAAAACGTAAAAAGTTAGTGCGCTCTTCGGCGAGATAATTTTTTAATTCTACTGCCGATACTCTTTTGGAATAGGAGTCGGGATCTTCACCATCAGGGAAAAGAACCACCCGCACATTCATGCCTTGTTCTAAAATAAGATCGATTCCGCGCAAGCTTGCTTTTATACCAGCGGGATCGCCATCATAAAGAAGGGTAATGTTTTTGGTGAAACGTTTTATCAGTAGGATCTGATCTACCGTAAGGGCAGTACCAGAACTGGCTACGACGTTTTTTACACCCGCCTGAAAAAGGCTAATTACGTCGGTATAGCCTTCTACTAAAAAGCACTCATCTGCCTTAGCGATAAAGCCTTTGGCGTGGAAAATTCCGTAGAGAATTTTACTCTTATGGTAAATAATGCTTTCGGGGCTGTTGAGGTATTTGGCGGCCTTAGTGTCCTTGGTTAAAATACGTCCGCCGAAGCCTAAAACTCGGCCCGTATGCGATAAAATGGGGAACATTACGCGTCCCCTAAAACGGTCAAGCTTGCGGTCGCCATCTACCTTAGTGAGACCAACATTGGCTAAAAATTCGAGGCTATGTGCGTTTTTTAAAGCGTGATCGGTAAAAACTTGGTAACCATCTTGGCTGTAGCCGAGCTGAAACGTTTTAATGGTTTCGTCGCTAAAGCCACGTTCCTGAAAATAACTGAGGCCGATGCTTCGTCCTTTTGGATCTTCCCAAAGTTGATTTTGAAAGTATTTATTGGCAAATTCATTCACCAGAAAAAGGCTTTCTCTTTCTTCACGCGCGGCAATAACTTCTGAGCTTTGGGCGGTTTCCTCAATTTCGATATTGTACTTCTTCGCCAAAAAGCGCAGGGCTTCTGGATACGTGTACTGCTCGTGCTCCATTAAAAAGGTAACCGCGCTGCCGCCCTTGCCACTACTGAAGTCTTTAAAGATTTGCTTGGCAGGAGAAACCATAAAGGAGGGCGACTTTTCATTGCTAAAAGGACTGAGTCCCTTGTAGTTGCTACCCGCTTTTTTTAAAGTTACAAAATCGCCAATCACCTCTTCGATGCGAACGGTGTCGAGAATTTTCTGGATGCTTTCCTGGCTGATCATTGCTGCAAATCTAAGCACTCCGCTCCAATAAAAAAGGAGACCATGAGGACTCCTTTTTTGTTAAAACTTATTTATTGTCGAATTCACGTTATTTAGTCTTGTCCTCTACAATATGCAGGTCCAATTGCGGGAATGGTATGCCCACACCAGCCGCATCGAAGGCTTTTTTAACCTTTTCGGCAATGATGGTGCTACCAGCGGGCGCATCTTGATTTTGCACCCAAACACGGAGCGTGATATTTACAGAGCTATCGCCTAGTTCAGAAACAAACAGCTGTGGTGCAGGGTCTTGGGCAATCCGCTCCTCTTCTTGGGCAATTCGCATCAGCGTTTCTTTGGCCAAATCGATATTGGCGCCGTAGCTAATGCCAAATACCCAATCTTGCCTTTTGGTGGGCATTTCCGAATAGTTGGTTAAAGTACCCGAAGAAATAGGCGAGTTGGGAATAATGTGAATAATATGTTCGAAGGTTTCGATTTTGGTAACGAAGATTTGAATTTCGCGCACAAAGCCGGTTTTTCCGTTAAACTCGATCAGGTCGCCCACTTTAAAGGGTTTTAGGGTGAGGATTAGCACACCACCGGCGAAGTTACTTAAACTTCCCTGCAGGGCTAAACCAACGGCTAGTCCAGCGGCACCAAGAATCGCCACAAAGGAGGTCATTTCGATGCCTACCATACTGGCAATGGAAATTACCAGCATTATTTTCATTAATGCATTTAGCAATGTTCCTATGAATGGGCGCAGCGAAGGATCTAAATTGCGCTTTACCATGGTGCGATCAATAGAACGACTAATCCTTTTAATGAGGGCTAGGCCGACTATTAGAACTATGATGGCTAAGGCAACGCGTCCGCCGTATTGTACAATAAGCGCGATTACTTGGTCGAGGTAGGTGTTAATTTGTTCCATTTTCGTTTGGTATTAATGAGGTGAATTTAGATTAATTCCTTTTACCTAAAGAGTTTGAACAAAAAAAAGCGGCCTTTTAAGGCCGCTTTCGAAAGTTTTAAATTTATTTGGTTTTGTCTTCCACCAAGTGAAGATCCATTTGCGGGAAGGGGATACCAACACCCGCTGCATCGAAGGCTTTCTTAACTTTTTCGTTGAAATCACCTAAAATACCCCAGTAATCACCGGTAGCACTCCAGCCTCTTACGCGAATGTTTACGCTGCTATCGGCTAGGGCTTCTACGAAAATGGTAATGCCTTGATCGGCTAGGAAGCGTTTTTCTTCAGCGCAAAGCTGGTGAAGAATTTCTTTGGCCTTATCAATATCATCGCCATAACCAATACCAAAGGTCATGTCAATTCTACGCGTAGGGTTGAAGTTGTAGTTAACGATATTGTTATTTGATAAGCTTCCGTTCGGTACCATAATTTCTTGACCTTGAGGAGTAGTTAGGTAGGTGTAGAAAATTTGAATTTCTCTTACCGTTCCTGCTGCACCGCCGCCTTCAATAAAGTCACCTACTCTAAAAGGTTTTAAAATTAAGATTAAAACTCCTCCTGCGAAGTTCGATAAACTTCCTTGCAAGGCTAAACCTACCGCTAAACCAGCAGCACCTAATACCGCTACAAAAGAGGTCATTTCGAAACCAAGCATGGTGGCAACTGAAATTACCAGTAAAACTTTTAAGAAACTATTGATAATAGAGCTTAAGAATGGAACCAGACTGGCATCCATATCTCTTTTTACCATTTGTTTGCGCGTTACCTTGGTGATGCGCTTAATTACAGCCAATCCAATAAAAAGGACGAGTAAGGCTAAAATTAATGATGTGCCATATTTAATGGCCATGTCCAGCAGTGTGCCGCTGATTTCTTGAATGTTATCCATGTAAAATTTAGAATGTGGGTTTAATAGCTGGCAAAAGTAATTATTTACTTCGGCTTATAACGTATTCAGTTAAAGCTACTAAGGAAGTTTTCACTTCGCCTGCGGGATAATGATCCAAAATATTCAACGCTTTCGCTTGATAGTCGAGCATTTGTTGCTCCGCATATTCGATACCGCCCGAGTGGCGCACCATAGACATTACTTCTTCTACCTTTTTACGATCGTGGTTATAGCGCTTCACCACTTTAATCATAAACTTCTTATCGCGTTTTTCGGCATTGCGTAGCGCGTATATAAGAGGTAGGGTCATTTTTTGCTCCTTAATGTCAATACCAGTAGGTTTACCCGCTTTACCACTTTTTTGAAAGTCAAAGAGATCGTCTTTAATTTGAAAGGCAATTCCTAAATACTCCCCAAAGAGGCGCATATTTTCAATGCTTTCGGTGCTGGCTTTCACCGAGGCGGCGCCAACAGCACAGCAAGAGGCAATAAGGCTGGCAGTTTTTTTCTTAATGATATCGAAATAAACTTCTTCGTCGATATCGAGACGGCGTGCCTTTTCAATTTGTAAAAGTTCCCCTTCACTCATCTCGCGTACAGCGGTACTAATTAACTCGAGGAGCTGATGTTCTTTGTGCTCTACGGAAAGTAAAAGAACGCGTGAGAGCAAGTAGTCACCCACTAAAACAGCGATTTTATTTTTCCAAAGGGCATTTAAAGAGAAGAAGCCACGACGCATATTGGAGTCGTCTACCACATCGTCGTGTACCAAAGTGGCGGTATGCATTAGTTCTACTAAAGCCGCGCCACGGTAACTACTTTCGTCGATAGTGCCATGCAGTTTAGCGCTTAAAAACACCAACATAGGGCGCAATTGCTTGCCCTTTCTTTTTACAATATAATAAGTAATGCGATCGAGGAGGGCCACCTTGCTCGCCATGAAGTCGCGAAACTTGGGCTCGAAAGCCTTCATTTCTGAGTTGATGGGTGCCTGTATCGCTTTAAGGTTCTGCATGCGCTTCAAAGGTAAACTAAGTACAAGAATTGGCGTAAAATATAAGCATCAAAAATTTTGACGATTATTATGCTTAGTTAAAGATTTCCAATTCGTTTTTGTTCGCCAATTGTCCGCAGGCGGCATCAATATCTTTTCCTCGCGATTTACGAATGGTAGCTACTATACCGGCCGCTTCCAAGGCTTTTACATAAGCAAGAACCGCTTCTTCATCGGCTTGCTGAAAAATGCCGTCGTCTATCGGGTTGTATTCTATTAAGTTAACCTTGCAAGGTACGCTTCTGCAGAAGCGTACTAAAGCGTCAATATCAATCTTTTGATCATTAATTCCGCGCCAAACCACATATTCTAGGGTGACTCTACTTTTAGTTTTCGAATACCAATATTCAAGGGCTTGTCTTAGTTCTTCAACCGGGTTTTTAAGGTTGATGGACATAATTTTATCACGCACTTCATCGCGGGCGGAGTGTAAGGAAAGCGCTAATTTAAAACGCGGTTCTTCGTCGGCCAATTTGCGAATCATCTTGGCCAGACCAACTGTAGAAACAGTAATACGTTTGGGCGACATACCTAATCCGTCGGGAGAGGTAATCTTTTCGATGGCTTCTAAAACATTTTTGTAGTTCATTAAAGGCTCGCCCATGCCCATAAAAACGATATTGGTAAGCGGACGGCCATAGAAGTTTTCCGCTTCATTTTTGATGGCCACCACCTGGTCGTAAATTTCGTCGGGATTGAGATTGCGCATGCGTTTTAAATTCGCAGTAGCACAAAAATTACAGTCGAGGCTGCAGCCCACTTGCGAGCTAATACAGGCAGTAATGCGATTGTCGGTGGGAATTAAAACCGACTCCACCACCTTGCCATCGTAGAGGCGCACGGCGTTTTTAATGGTGCCGTCCTTACTGCGTTGCATTTCATCTACCCGAATGTGATTGATCACAAAATTGGCTTGCAGCTTTTCACGTAATGGGAGGGAGAGATTGGTCATACTCTCGAAATCCTTAGCCCCTTTTTTCCAAAGCCATTCATATACTTGTTTGGCTCTAAAAGGAGCTTCCCCAATTTCAGTAAAATAGCTTTCTATATCCTCGCGCGTTAAGGCGCGTATGTCTCTTTTGTTTTCCACGCGGCAAAGGTAAGGAGATAGTAGTGAGTATAGCGATTTGGGTTTTGAGATTGGTTCACGGTAATGATGGAGGTTTTTTTCTTCGCAGGGAAATTCGGTTGAAATTCGATAGCAATTGCATGGATTTAAAAGAGCTGCGGCAGCTGCGATTTCTCGGTAGTATCGAATAGCAAGGCAGAACCCAAGCTGCGGCAGCTGCGGATTCTTGGTTTAATAGTATTGAGACCGCTGCGCTATTAATATTGGTTATTGAGATTACTGATCGTTTTTTATATAGGTTACCCTCCAAAAAAGAAAACAATTTTATATCGAACTCAACTTAATAAAAACTCCTTACCCGTAAAATGCCCAATAAATAACCAATCCCTTGTTATTCAAATTATAATGAATAATTTAACGGCTGGAAAATCTGATTGGATGGCTTCGCTACAGGCATTACAATCTGAGTTTTTCCAACCGACCACCTTAGCTGAATAAAAGAGAAAATCTACCGATGCGATTGAAGACTCTGCTTTTAAGTTTTACGCTCCTCTGCTCAGGCTTGCTTTCTGGGCAAGCCCACTTTTGGCCTTTTGGGCAAGGCTTAGGCTTGGACTTTAATCAAAATCCTCCACAATTAAGATCGGTACCTTGGCAAAGAAGCAGTACACCACAATTTCAATCTGATATGAATCAATGCTCGGTTTTTGAGGATGATTCGGGGCGGGTAGTACTATACTTTTTAAATGGAAAGTATATGGATGCCAATGATGCTGTAATTTATTCGGTGCCCAATTACCATCGAGCACCCGAAGTGCTCTCAACACATTGGGGAAACATGGTAGGTTCAAAGCAGTCTAACTTTTATCTCTTCAATGACACCTTGTACCATACTTATACTTCTGGAGTGTTGCCTGTGCCTTTCACTAATCCAATTTATGGTGGGACAAGCAACCTAAAGATTTTTCTTAGAAGGCTCGTTAATATTAATGGCACTTGGTCAATCAATCTTATCGATAGTTTTCCGAGAATAAATAATTCTGTAGATTTCCGAAATATCTATAGCGTCGTTGATCATCATCCTGACTCTACAAAATATGTTTTATTTTCAAGTCTCAATAAATCAAGATTAAATATCCCTGGTACATTTGAAGCCGCAGAGAAGAAGGTTTTAACGATCACTCCCTCTGGGTTTGTTGAAGGCTCTGTTAATTTAACAACGGATTTGCTCTACACATTATACCAATGCAGGGCATACTCAGACTTAACAAAATCTATTTACGCCTACCCTTCTAATGCGGGTCTGTTTAGGCATATTGTAAGATATGAGCCAATATTTTTAAGAGGAAGTAATTCTTCAACAGTGGTGCCGAAAGACTCCATGCTTTTTTATTCTCCAAAGGATTCCATCATCACCTACAGGAGCCCAAGAGTTTTTCGGATAGATCTTAGTCAAAGATATTTATTTGTGGCAATGATTTTGTCAGATGAAACACCTGGTTTTATTCATAGATTAATCAGATTTGATTTACTAGCGACTAGCCAAGTAGAATGGAACGCCACAGCAGTTGACCTAGGAGTTCCCCCAAACTTATATATTAACGATATGCAATTTGGTCCCGACGGTAATTTATACTTTTTAAGTAGTGATGATTTTGACCGTACTTCTCCAAGAGCGGTCTGCAACAAAATAGGCCGTATAATCAACCCTATCTCTTTAGACACCACTCAAATTTCCTGTCAAGTGAATTTTTTAAGTACCCAGCCTTGGCAGGCCTATGCTATGTTTCCCGATTTTACCAGTCGTCAACGCCAACACGGTACTTTTGAAGTGCTTTATGCCTGCCAAGATAGTGTGCAATTTAGATTAGATTTTGGTCGCGGAGTAGATAGCGTAATATGGAACTTTGGCGAACCAGCATTAGGTGCGTCAAACACTTCCCAAGATCTCGATCCGGTGGTAGCTTATCCACAAGCGGGTACTTATTTTGTGCGAGTGGAACTGTGGTGGCGGGGAGAAGTATTGCATACGCTCTCCGATAGCGTTGAAGTTCTACCAGTAATAGATTTTAGATTACCCGAGGACACTATTTTATGTGAAGGAGAAGAATTGCTGCTTGATGTCTCTCAAGATTTTAGTGTACAATACCACTGGAATACGGGCGATACTACCGGACAGATTATAGTAGATAGCGCGGGGTGGTATCAAGTAGAACTCACCAATGCTTGCGGGCAAATGAGTGATAGTATTTGGGTAGATTATATTCCTGATCCTCAGGAGAGCTTACGCGATACTAGTCTTTGCGAGCAGGATTCGAACCTCTTGGTATCGCTTCCTTACAATGAAAACTACTTTTATCGCTGGAGCACAGGTGCAGATAGTTCGGCGATTAGTGTCAGCGATTCTGGGACTTATACGGTAACTTATGGCTCTTATTGCGATAGCATCACCGAAAGTTTTACTATTGAAAAGCGCCCTTGTTCTTGTGAGTTATTTATTCCCAATGCTTTTACTCCCAATGGCGATGGTTTAAATGATGAATTTATTATTGTTAGTCCTTGCGAAGAACTGGAATTTGAGTTGTTAATCTTCAATCGCTGGGGAACTTTGGTGTATGACCAAAGCTCGGGTACGCCTAGTTGGGACGGTTACTATAATGGTGAACTTACGCCAGGTGTTTATGTGTATAAGTTAAATTATCGCGGGCAATCTATGGCTGGCGCAGTGGAGGGGAAAGAGAGTGGTACTTTGACTTTGATTCGATGAGTTGGCTATAGTTTGACAAACGAGCTGATTTGGAGCTTTTACCAATTATTGGTAATTTTGATTAAAACATACTAATGAAAAACACGTCTGTATCACTTGGAAATTATTTTGACCAATTTGTACAATCCCAAGTTTCTGCTGGTCGGTACAAGAACGTTAGCGAAGTGATAAGAGCAGGACTCAGAATGTTGGAAGATGAAGAAACTAAGTTAATTGCCTTGAGAAATGCAGTGCAGGAAGGACTCAACACTTCTTTAGTAGAGGATTTTGATTTTGATGAAAACCTGAAAAATCTAAAATCTGAAAAAAGGAAGAATGGCTAAGGTTATCCTGCGGCAAAAAGCTATTGATGACTTAAATGAAATTTGGCATTATACTCGGGTAGAATGGTCTGAAAGCCAAGCCGATCGATATTATGAAATGCTTAAAATGGCTTGCAAGGGAATTGGTGATAATCCAGATGTCGGAAAACAATATTTCGCGATAAGCAAAGACTTATTAGGATTAAAATCTGGAAAGCACATACTATTTTACCAGCAAATATCCAGTCAGAGAATTGAAATCCTAAGAATTTTACACGAGCGAATGGATTTAAAAAATAGGATTATTGAGTAAAAACTACCTCTTTAGAGTAGTGAGACCGCTTCGCTGTGAGTATTGAGATTGGATAACAGTAATGATGGAGGTTTTTTTCTTCGCAGGGAAATTAGGTTGTAATCGTTTTTCAAAGGGAGAAGATTCCGAAATAAATTACCCATAACAGATTAAATTTTCAATCCGTTTTCTTAATTCTATTCCTCGTCAAAATTATGATTATCAATATATTATTTCGTTCGTTTTTTGCTTGATCAAAAAAGAACCAAAAAAATCAAGGCTCCAATTCCTCATCCTTAAAACCTTCACAAAAAGTAAGCTCGGTGGGCGAGCTCCTTACGTCGCTTCCCAACTCGCTAAACTTTTTGTTTTGTTTTTAACTCTTCGTAATTGAGGCCAGAAAACCTACTAACAAAGATTTCGATAGATTGAAAATTAGACTTCGTATGCTTTTTCGGGATGGCTGTCATTAAATCTTCTTGGTTTTAAAACCTAAAACTCTTTACTCGGATTGACGGTCGGGGTGGGTTATTGCGATCTTAAAATCTACTAGGAATACGGTCATCCTGAACTCGTTTCAGGATCTTATTAATTCATAACCAAATGCTTAGTCTCTTTCAACTACCCCAAATTCCGCCAAGCCGATTAGCCTTTCCAGAGTAATATCCCAGGGCGAAATTCTTCTTCTTTTGACCAATAGAGGAACTCCTAAGGTTTGATTTTCAGGGCTTAGAATTTAAAGTAAATAGTGGCTTAAAACGAGTACTTGATGCAGGTTTTGGTCATCTAAGGAGCATTAAAATGATATTCGTTTGCTCCATAGCCCGTTGTTTATCGCTGAGATTTCGCTATCTTAAACCCTTCTCATCAGCACAATAACATTATGATTAAAAAAGTTGTGGCATTAATCTTAATCATCCTAGGCGTCTACATGATATACCTAGGTTTTTTACCCGAGAAAATTATGCGTCCTCCTCTGGTGACGGGAGTAGGGTTTATACTAATTGGGGCGGTTTTTCTTAGTCCTCGCAGTGGAGCATAAAAAAAGGCCGAACAAAATTTTGCTCGGCCTTTATAATGTAGAAATAGTCTTCCTAAATAATAATCATGGCGTCGCCATAACTTAAAAAGCGGTATTTTTCTTTTACGGCTTCTTTGTAAGCTTTCATCAATAAATCATAACCTGCAAAAGCGGCGGTCATCATCATTAAAGTGCTTTGTGGCGGATGGAAATTGGTTACCATCATGTCGGCAATTTGAAATTCAAAAGGAGGGAAGATGAATTTATTGGTCCAACCGTTGAAAGGCTTCAAATGCCCATCAGTGCTTACTGAGCTTTCCATGGCGCGCATAGAAGTTGTACCTACGGCACAAACTTTTTTGCGGTTATTAATGGTTTTGTTAACCACTTCGGCAGTATGATCGTAAATCATATACTGCTCCGAATCCATTTTATGTTTGCTCAAATCTTCTACTTCCACGGGACGGAAAGTTCCCAAGCCCACGTGTAAGGTTAATTCGGCAAAGTTTACGCCTTTAATTTCCAAGCGTTTCATTAATTGCTTGCTGAAGTGTAAGCTGGCCACAGGAGCAGCAACAGCACCTTCATGCTTGGCAAAAATACTTTGGTAACGCTCTTCGTCTTCTGCTTCGGGCTCGCGATCGATATACTTGGGTAAAGGCGTTTGTCCGAGTTCTTTCAATTTAGCACGGAACTCTTCATAAGAACCATCAAAAAGAAAACGTAGGGTACGTCCGCGTGAAGTAGTATTGTCAATTACCTCGGCCACAAGACTGTCGTCTTCGCCAAAATAAAGCTTATTACCAATTCTAATTTTACGAGCGGGATCTACTAAAACATCCCACAGGCGACTTTCGGAATTTAACTCACGTAGTAAGAAAACTTCGATGCGAGCGCCAGTTTTTTCCTTGTTGCCATACATTCTGGCGGGAAAAACTTTAGTGTTGTTAAGTACAAGGGAATCTCCTTCGTTGAAATAATCCATTACATCCGAAAACATGCGGTGTTCAATGGTGCCTTCCTTGCGGTTGATTACCATTAAGCGGCTTTCGTCGCGATGGGTAGTAGGGTGCTTGGCTATTAGCTCTTGCGGCAATTTATAGCCAAAGTGAGAAAGTTTCATTTTCATAGCTTACGGGCTTTGAAGTTTAAATTAGGGGCGCAAAAGTAGTGAAAAAAGCCTTTGCTTTCCCTTACCAATCTTCGCCGAAGCGTTTCTTTACCAAGCTTATGAGACGATCTTCGTATGGTTTTTTGTTTTCCCAGTCGTAATCGGGTTTCACCAAGTTCTCAATAAAATACATCGATTCGAGATAAGTGTCGAGGGTATTAAGCTGGGATAGCACACGATTAAAATCCGCTTGACTGTCGTTAAACAAATGTTTTACAAAAGCAATTCGATCATTTAAGCCCACGGTTATGGCGCCCTTGGCTAGCTTGTCGTTTATGCTATGACTTTGCCCCGCTTCCGAATTTATGGTACTCTGACTAGAAGTAGTTTCTACTTTAATCTCTTTTTCGGCTGCCACCTTTTGGGGCGCGGGTTTAATTTCTTCTGCTGCCGGTTTGGGAGTTTCTACTGCGCTAGGGCTAGGTTTTTTTACGCTTTCGCTAGATGAGTTCTCTGTAGCGTTAGGTACTTTAGAAATACTTTCGGTTCTACTAGTCACTTTCGGTTCGGGCTTCGGTGCTAATGCTGGCGCGGTTTTCAATGCCGGTCCAGGAATAGTTTTACCTTCTTCTTCTAATTCTTCCAAATAGTTTAAAACCAAAAGTCGCTCATAAAGCATTTGTACCCGAGTAAGTTGCTCGGGTCTGGCTAAGGAATTATTATTCTCAATTATATAGTAACAAAGTTCCTTTAATTCTTTGCGAACGCTATCTTTCATTTAACCGCTTCTTTTATGCTTAGTTTTGTGGCGATAATAGCCATAAAAAATGTTCCTCGAAAATACAGTAAATCATCAAAAACATAGCGGGTGGATTGAAGTAATCTGCGGAAGCATGTTTTCGGGTAAAACCGAAGAGCTTATTCGTCGCTTAAAAAGAGCCCAATTTGCCCAGCAAACGGTGGAGATTTTTAAGCCGATTATTGATACGCGATATAGTGAGGAAGAGGTAGTTAGCCACGATAATAATGCCTTTCGTTCTACTGCAGTAGAAAGCAGTTCTAATATCTTAATTTATGGCGACGGCATCGATGTAATTGGCATCGACGAAGCGCAATTTTTTGACGAAGGCATAGTAGAAGTTTGCAATGAATTGGCCAATCGAGGCGCGCGGGTAATAGTTGCTGGACTAGATATGGACTTCAAAGGCAAGCCATTTGGCCCCATGCCTTACCTTATGGCCACCGCCGAATACGTTACTAAAGTGCACGCGGTATGTGTGAAAACGGGCAACTTGGCCAATCATTCGCATCGTATTGTAAGTGGCGATAAACAGGTGTTTTTAGGAGCGAAAGATCAGTATGAACCCCTGAGTAGGGCCGCCTTTAATGAAGCCATGAAGGTGAATAAAAAGTAAATTGGAAAATAGATCGTCACTTTTAGAGGGTTATTTACAAGCCGAGTTGATTGGGCCTCCTGCTCAATTGGTGACGCGCATTTTATACGATAGCCGCCAATATTCGGCAGGCAGTGGCGCCTTGTTTTTTGCTATCAGCGGCAAGCACCACAACGGACATGAATACGTAGAAGAGCTTATTGCCAAGGGTGTAAAAGCCTTCGTGGTAGAAAAAACTCCGGTTAAGAATTATCCCGAAATTAGTTTTTATAAGGTGCCTAATACTTTGCAAGCTTTGCAAAATTTAGCGCAACAAATTCGTCTGTATTCGCGCGCTGAAATTATTGCCATAACGGGTAGTAATGGAAAAACAGTGGTAAAGGAGTGGCTCGGTCAGGTGCTGCAGCCGCATTTTAAACTGACTAAAAACCCCAAGAGTTATAATTCCCAAATTGGCGTTCCGATTTCCTTATGGAATTTAAAAGACAATGATGAATTGGGGATTTTCGAAGCGGGGATTAGTCAACCCGATGAAATGCAAAACTTGGCGCAGATGCTCGCGCCCAAATGGGGGATTTTTACCAATATCGGTAGTGCTCACGCGGAAAACTTTAGTAATGTAGAAGCGAAAATCGACGAGAAATTGAAGCTTTTTCAAAAATCGGAACATCTTATTTATCAAGCGGATGATTCGCTTTTGGCCCATAAGATTGAAAGTTTCGCGGCGAAAAAGGCCTTGCAATTACATGCTTGGTCTTGGCAGAAAACCAAAGCCGATTTTCAGTTTAAAATAATTAATGCACAGCCCAATTCCACCCAATTGGAATTAGTTTGGCAAGGAAAAAATTATACACTTTCTCTCCCTTTCGGAGATGAGGCTAGTCTGCAAAACGCAGCACATAGTATCGTTTGTGCTTTTTTATTGGGCTTGAATCAGCAGCAAATTAATGCAGGATTATCCAAACTCACCCCGGTAGAAATGCGCCTTGAAATGAAGGAGGGCATTCAGAATGGCTTGCTGATTAACGATGCCTACAATAGCGATTTAGAATCACTGCGCTTGGCTTTGCATTTTTTAGACGCGCATGCAGGTGAGCGAGGTCGGGTTTTAATATTAAGCGATGTTCAGCAAATTGGTCTGGCGCCAGATGACTTATATAAAGCCTTGAGTGAAATTATTGAACGCTTTCAATTAGAGGCGCTCATATTAATTGGCGAGGCCTTGGAATCGCTAGAATTTAAGAGGCCGCAAATTTGTGCCTACTATCCCACTACCGATGCCTTTTTAATAAATATGCATTTGCACAGTTTTAAAGAAAAGGCGGTGCTTTTAAAAGGAGCGCGCTCTTTTGCCTTTGAAAAAATTGCCGAAAGATTAGTCTTACATCGCCACGAAACGGTTTTAGAAGTGCATCTTAATCGCGTGGTTCATAACCTTAATTATTACCGCTCTAAATTAAAACCTGAGGCCAAATTAATGGTAATGGTAAAAGCCTTTGCCTATGGCAGCGGCGCGGTGGAAGTTGCGAGGGTACTGGCCTTTCATGGGGTAGATTATTTAGCGGTTGCTTACGCAGATGAGGGCTTAGAATTGCGCAAGGCAGGCATTGAACTTCCCATTATGGTTTTAAATACCGAATCTTCGGCGCTTAAATCCATGATTAAGAATAAATTAGAACCCGAAATATACAGCTTAGCACGTTTAGGTGAGCTAGTCGATTTACTGGAGGCTTCTCCCGCCGAGCAAAAGGTTTTAATTCATCTCAAGTTAGAAACAGGTATGCATCGTTTGGGCTTTGAAGAAGCCGATTTAGACGAGCTTATTCAAGTTTTACAAAAACATTCTACTATAGCCGTGGCTTCTGTGTTTTCGCATCTAGCGGCAGCGGACGACCCGGCAGAAAGTGACTTTACCCGCTTGCAAATAGCCGCCTTTACCCGCATGAGCGATAGGATTGCCGCTGGATTATCCTATCCCTTTTTAAGGCACATTGCCAATAGCAGTGGCATAGAACGTTTTCCCGAAGCATATTTTGATATGGTGCGTTTGGGAATTGGTTTGTATGGCGTTTCCAATGCAGAAGAAGAGCGCAAACACCTTTTACCGATTAGCGAATTGAAGGCGCGGGTTTCACAAATTAAAAATCTAAAAGCTGGGGATTCGGTAGGTTATGGTAGGCGCTTTAAAGCAGATGCGGAAAGTAGAATTGCTGTTATTTCTATTGGCTATGCCGATGGCTTTAGTCGTTCCCTTAGCTTGGGAGTTGGCAAGGTGATGATTAAGGGCAAGCTATACCCAACAGTAGGTTCTGTGTGCATGGATATGGTAATGGTAAATATTTTTGAAGATCCGATAGAGGAAGGTGAGGAGGTTCTTATTTTTGGCGACGAAAGAAGTATTTATGATTTTGCAAGAGATATGAATACGATTCCCTACGAAGTTTTAACTGGTATTTCGCAACGTGTGAAGCGGGTGTATTTTATGTCCTAAAAAATGAAATTAAAACGTTTTTTCCTTTTAGTCCTTCTCACTTTTGGTATCAATAATTTTAGTCTTGCTCAAGAAAGCCCCTCTAAAAAGGGTAGCCTTTATTTTTATTGGGGTTGGAATTGGGACGCTTTTACAAATTCGGATATTCGCTTTAAAGGCGAAGATTACGATTTTACTTTACAGGAAGTTAAGGCACGCGACAAGCAATTTCCCTTTGAAGGAGACACCTATTTGAATATAGGTCGGATGACCATTCCGCAGTATAATTTTCGCATCGGCTATTATTTAAGCGATAATTGGGAGATATCTTTTGGGGCGGATCACATGAAATATGTGATGCAGCAAAATCAGTTTGTGCGCATTAACGGTTTTATTGGCGAGGCCTACGGCCCGTTTGCAGGGCAGTATAACGGTGAAGCAATTGAGCTAACTAAAGACTTTTTACAGTTTGAACATACCGATGGACTCAATTATCTTAATCTAGAACTGCGCCGATCCGATCAAATTTTGGACTATAAAAAATTTCAGTTTAGCGTTTTAGAGGGTTTAGGTATTGGGGCCTTAGTTCCCAAAACCAATACGGTTCTTTTAGGTAAAGAGCGTTACGATGAATTCCATACTTCGGGTTATGGTATATCGGCGGTTTTAGCCTTTAACTTTAATTTCTACCGCTATTTCTTTATTCAGAGCGAGTTTAAAAGTGGTTATATCAATATGGCCAATATTCGCACTACCGCCAGCACGATGGACTCGGCCGAGCAATCTTTTTTCTTTGCGCAAATTAATGGCGTGATCGGATTTAGGATTCCACTATAAAAAAAAATAGCCACAAGATTTATCCCGTGGCTATTTTATAGAGTCTTAAGCCTCTGTTTGGTTAGCTTTTCGTAGTCTTTTTATCTACCTCTAAAAGAGCATCTAAGGTTTCTCTACTTACCGCATGGTAATTCGGTCTGGCTTTCGCGTAAATGTTATTGGCCATCTCGGCTTGACCAGCATCTAGCATTGCTTTATAGGTTGGAGTAAGGAATTTTCTTCTCCCTACCGAAATTAGGAAGCTTTCCACTTTTGGATAAACAGCCTCATAGCCAGCGGCAATAGTAGGCTGGAACCAAGCAGCAGAAATCTCGCTGTTACCACTAGCGGTAAACCCGTATGCAGCATCTAGTTCAGCTAATTGCTCCTTTGTAATTGTTTCGGGCAGGCTATTGATAAAGTGTAACCATTCGTGGGTAGTCCAATTATCGCTTGAGCTGGCGGCGGGCAAAGTGCCTTTGTTTAAATAGGCATCTAAGGCTTCACTTACTACCGCAAAACGATTGCTGCTTACCGTTGGTAAATTATCGGGTAAACCGATTTCGTAAATCCAGCTTTTCACACCGATGCTCTTAAACTCTTCGTCACTTAAAAGATTGGCTCTTAAATAATCGATAAACTCTTCGGTGGTCATTACCGAGAATTTATTGGTCTGGAAATAATTTTTCAAGAACTCGTCGAAGCGCTCGCGGCCCACGGTTTCTTCCATTAAACGCAGAAAGAAATAACCTTTATCGTAAGGAATACTGGTAACGCCATCATCAGGGTTACGACCGGTAAGGTCTAGTTTCAATTTGGTATCGTTAGGAATATCTTTTAGCATTTCCGCGGCGTCCTCTTCTAGTCCAGCGCGGGTAAGGCTAGCCAACATTTCGGAATATTCCTTTCCGTAAACCGCTTCCATAATACGGTGCTCGAAATAAACGGTGAAACCTTCGTTTAACCAGAAATCATCCCAAGTGGCATTGGTAACTAAATTACCACTCCAGCTATGCGCTAATTCATGCGCAACCAGACTAACTAAACTGCGGTCGCCCGCTAAAATGGTAGGGGTAGCAAAAGTTAAGCGTGGGTTTTCCATTCCCCCGAAAGGGAAAGAAGGAGGCAATACAATTAAATCGTAGCGTCCCCAAGCATAGGGGCCATAAAGCGCTTCGGCCGCTTGTACCATTTTTTCAAGATCGGCAAACTCGTAGGCAGAAGTGTCTAATAAAGAAGCTTCGGCGTAAACACCCGTGCGATCGCTAATACTTTCGAAATATACATCGCCTACCGCTAAGGCAAGAAGGTAGGAAGGAATAGCTTGGGGCATGGAGAACTCGTAAGTGCCGGTTTCGTTGCGTTCTTGCGGATTGGAAGCACTCATAAGGGCTAACATATCTTGGGGAACCTTTACCTTGGCGGTATAGGTAAAACGGATGCCAGGACTATCTTGGGTTGGTACCCAGCTGCGGGCTAAAATGGCCTGACTTTGTGTGAATAAAAAGGGTTTTTGCTTACCAGCGGTTTGTTCGGCATCGAGCCATTGCAGGGCGCGGGCATTATCGCCAGTTTTGTAGGTAATGCTTACTTGTTTCGCTTGATCGCTGATGGGAATTCGCAATCCCTGACCTAAATGCTCGTCAACCGGGCTGAGACTGAAGTCCGTTTCGGCTCCGTCTACTAAAACCATTTCAATGTCTAGGTCGAAAATATCGAAGTAAATCGCTTCTGCACCAGTTTTGGTTTCAATATCCCAGGTAGCGGTAGCACTAATTTGCTTTTGCTCGAAATTTACTTCTGCGTCCCAAGCTAGGCTTTTAACCACCGCGTTTTCTTGGGCATAACTATGGGGATCTGCGCCAGTCTTCATTTCTACAAGCATAGGGCTTTCATCTTCAGTTTTAGGAGTGTTGGTATTTTGACAAGAAAAAAGGGCCAAAGCCAAAAGGCCGGCCGAGAGGGATTTAATTCTCATGTTATTGTTAGTTTTGAGGACGCAAGTTAAGAATCCATGAATAATCTACTTATTAAGTTAGTCGTAAATACGCTGAGTGTTTTTATCACCGCTTGGATAATGGGTAATGCCGTTCACCTCGATGGTTTCGGTACCGCAATTTTAGTGGCCATTGTTTTGGCCCTGCTGAATGTCACCATTAAACCGCTCTTAATTCTCTTTACCATTCCGGCCACAATTTTCACTTTAGGACTTTTCCTGTTTGTGATAAATGCGGTGGTAATTCTGATGGCCGATAATTTAATTTCTGGTTTTGCGGTCGATGGCTTCTGGTGGGCCTTGGTATTTAGTTTCGTGCTAAGCTTTGTGAATTCCTTGCTTAATAGTTTGGGTAAAGAAGAAAGACCACAGCAATAAAATAAAGCCCCAAGAAAATTAATCCCTGGGATCGGTAAAGGGAATTCCTTTATTTTTCAATAGCCAAGCATCGCCCAAACAGCTTTTTTACTCCTTCTGCAGCAACACTGTAAAGAGACTCCTCTGTAATATTCTTCATAAGTGTGAATAGTGCCTGCTCTTGCTTTATTTGCCTCTTGCCTTGTCGAGCTTAAGGAAGGCATAGTATTTTCTCCTGAATAATTCTTTTTCCTAAACCAATAGGGGGGCACCAAGAAGTTCCTGAGCTTGCATCTAGAAGAGATTTAATTACATCACTGCCAAGCTTGGAGACATCGATTTCAGGCATACGCTGGTTGTTGTCTTTTTCGTAAAACCCAATATGCTTGTTGATCATATCAATGGCCGTTTCCCTAGAAACAAATTGCAGCTTAACGTTTTCTATTGTATCTCCAGCTTTGGTTTGCGTTACCGTTCGTTTATACTTGGTGATTAGTTGCCTTATTCCAATAGGCAGCCGTTTGATCTCATCCGCTGTCAAGCACATGGTTTCGGTGATGTCGGATTGCGCCCAAGTCTTTAATTGGTTCAATACATCTTGATGCGTAATTTCCAGCTGCTTGGAAGCTTTGCTCTTTAGCTCATTTAGTCGGGCAACGATACTCGGCTTCCTAAGATTCTGATCTCCGATCTGCATAGCTGAATTCTTAGAATAGCCAGAGCGAATAGCGGCTTTCGTCGCATTGAAGTCGACTATCTATTCTTCGCAGAATCGGGCTTGCTTGTCGGAGAGTTTAGTCATATTGCTAGAATTAAAAAAGAGGAGAAGCTTTCGCAACTCCTCCTTACTGCTTCTGCGGCCAGTACTTTGAGTTAATCCAAAGCACTCGCCTTTCTTTGGGTTTTGTAGCGGTAACGGGACTCGAACCTACGACCTTTGTTTGGGTTATGAGCCCAACGAGCTACCGACTGCTCCTTCCCGCAATGTTGAGCCAGCTTTTACACTGGCTATGATTAAGACGATTGTAGCATTTAATCAAATGGACTCCAAAGGAAATAAAATATATTACTATATAATCTACAATTCAACGACAGTGGTGTGCTTTACAGAAAAATTGCTGCAATGAGGAAGTTTGTTGATAAAAAAAAGTCCGCAAAAGTGCATTGTCATTGGCAAAAGAAATTTAATTAGCAAGACCCATATGGCTTTCAAAATCAATTTCTTCTAATTTTCTTTGTATTTCAGAATGTTAGACTTGTCGGATTTAATAAACACAGGCTTGGTTCAAACTTTTTTCTGAAGACATGTTTAATGAAGGGCGAAAGCCCAATGCACACAGGAGTAGAAAAAAAACCCATTCGGACAGGAATGAGGTTTCAAGAAAATCTTTGTCGATTTTCGGCGGTAAGCTAGCGTTGAGAATAATTGAGTTGCTGAGAGACCTATTGCAATAAGTAACTCTCACAAAGCCCCAGTGTTAACCGGGGCATAGAAAAATTAGAATCCTTCAACATGTCACTTATTTCTTAATGACCGTTGATCTTAATGCTACACCACTATTAGATCGCACTTCAATTGCGTATATGCCTGGGGCTAATGTGCTTGCATAAATAGTTGCTCGATACCCAGAACCCCAAGGAAGCTTTAACACTTCCTTCCCTTGGATATTGTAAATCATAATTTCAGCAGGGTTAAAATTGTCATCAACCTGAATATCAAAGTTTGAGCTAAATGGATTTGGGAAAATGGAAAAATCTTCGAAGTCCTTAAATGAGTTTACCGAAAGTGGACTAAATCCGTCAGGGTTTATTTTTGCAAGTATTGCGCCACTGAAGTACACTTCATAACTATAGCCAAGACCAAGTATTACGCTCGAGTCAGGATAAATAATAAAGGAAGATTGCCCGTAAAGTCTCAATGGACGGCTCATTGTGCGAAGGGTGGTGCTTGAGAAAACCTGGGACTCCTGAATCAGATTTTCATTTGGATCATAAAACTTTAGGTGCCTACCAGTTTGGAAAGTTAGTATGCCGAATAAATCCTCCGTTCGACCCGACATATATTCCACCATAAAATTGCCATCCATTGACATGTCAGCATTCAAACTGGGACTTTGCCAACTACCATCGGAATTTTTAAAAGCAGGGCCATTTGCGTTTGTGGAAAATAAGGTGTCTTGGCTGAAGTTGAAAATTTTTATTTGTGCTGAAAATGTTGTGTCGGGTGCCTGATAATTCTCATTAATAAAAATGAAAACTGGCTCCCTAAAACCATATCTAGTGTTCCATCCCCATTGATGGTTATATTCTTTATCCTCGGTAACACAATTGCAGCTCAGACTGTATTCAGCGAAATTTAAAATAGGGTTCCCGGAAGATGTCTTATTGAAGAAGCTATAATATTGTACTGAGTCTGTTCCCGCAACTCTGCGGATATCATAGATTGAATCCTTCTGACTGTAAGAGTTTATTAATGTATACAAAGAATCTCGAGAATAAGCTTTCACGGAATTACCGCTCCATTTATCCATAAACTCAAAGTCTCCGTTAGGGGTTTCACAGAAAATGTCATCGTAGGTAAAATCATAAGATGATATTACATCCTTAAGGTCATGTCCAACTATTGACCAAAGGACGGTTCTATTTGCTACATCGATTCCTTCCATGGTCAACGTCTTATTCGAATTTCTAAAAGTATGAATCAACAGTCTTTCTGATCCGAAGAAATAATTTGAACCATAATTCCAATCCTTAGTCTCTAAGGTAGGAATCTGGAAATAGTCTAAGAGCACACCTTCTTTACTATGAGAAATAACATACATCTCCTTAATTTTAGAAGCGCCATATTCTAGAGAAGTTACATTTATAATGGTATCTGAATTGCCTCCATTACCGGATATAGATACCCCATTAAGTGATGTGAATTGCTTAGGGATAGCGGGCATCTCCTTAACCCAGCCTTGAGCAAATAGCCCAAGGTTGGTAAGGAAAATTAGTACGGTTACCAACGCCCTCAAATTATAATAATTTTCATTGACATATTGGAGTTTCTAATAATATACGTTCCCGAAGGTAAGCTCGATAAATCAAGAAAGTATGAGTTGGAATTTATATTTTCCTTCATTAACAATTTGCCATTTAAATCGAATAATAATACCTCACCAATTTCTATCGTTTTAGAATTCGGTTTAATTTCAAGATTTATCCCTTCACTTGTTGGGTTTGGGAAAACATTTATACTAAAAGTATCAATAGATTCTTCTTTTGAACCTATCATATAAGAACCAGTTCCATTACAATTAGAAAGACCAAAATTGGTGAAATTAGTTTGATTATTCTTTTGATTATCATCAATGCAATTTAATACATACCATGCAAATCCTAGTACTTCGGTATCATCATAACAAGTTGGGCATTGAGATCTTGAGGTCCCCCACAAAGCACCATATGAACTCCAATATTGATCTGTAAATTGACTTTCCGCATTAGGAAGGTTGTTTGAGCCACCAAGCCAATTACCCATAAAGCCATCAACACCTCTTTTACATCCCCCATTCATTTCACCGCTAAAAAGTGGAATGTAATTAAAAGTTTCACCTGGAACTGTTGCAAATGCTTCAAAGTCTTCAGTTTTATATCCAGGGCTACCAAGGCCGAAATTAATTACTGGATTAGATCCTGGGTCAAAGTAATTAGCAAGCAGCACTCCATTAACATCTGCCTCACTTCCTTTAAGAATGTCTTCTGCAAAATCATCAATCCATTGAGCCTTCGTAGTACTTGTTCCGGCACTTGAGGAGCTTATGGTTTCATCATAGTTTGAATAGTAAGTTGTGACTAATTGATCAAATGATGATAAAGTTGTGATGTAGTCAAAAACAGCTTTAATATTAGCATCTTTGTTTCTTTCGTTTTTAAGTTTCTTCAAATGCTGAATTCTCAATTTAGCCAGTTTATGGTAATAGGCCGAAGCCAACTCTTCCTTGTACGAAGGATCTATTGAAGAGTTTTTAACCTCAACATAAAAATTACTTGCTTGTCCATGGTTTTTAATTGATGGGAATAAAGTACTTACACGAGCCGAATTTCTGAATGCATTTTCTGCGGTAAGATCCTCAAGAATAAACTCTTTGTCAATATCGTCTTGAGCCCATATCTCCCATTCTAAAACAACCATGCTAATTTTTCCTGAAGTGTGGGCGTTGAAAGTATTAGTGGCTTTAAAAACTTCATTGATACCAGCGATAGTATTATCCACAAATGGATCATAGCCACCAACAGCCATCCCAAATACAATTCCATTTGGATCAGAGTTCGCAAGTTTTAACAGAGCGTCTAGTTTATTCAAACATTGTAATACAGAAACATTTCCTGGTCCAGAATAGTTTTGAATATCAGTGGCGGAGTAGCCAGGACGCCCCATGCCTGCCCATTGATGGAATAGTATATCAACTCCATATAATATAAGGTAGTCTATATTATATTGATGGGCTTTTGTTATTATCCCTGGATAATTATTCAACTCCGTAGAAGGTCCTGTAACAATTCCTGAAGATCTAACAATGAGGTCATCGACATACGCTATCCTTGGGAAATCACAGTTTGGTCCAATAGGTCCTTGAGGATAAGCAAGAGTACCCATGATACTGGCGTTTCCAAACCTTTCTTCAAACCCAAGTGTCATGCCTGGGAAATATGCTTTTGGGTCTGATTTGTTAATTCGCATATGGTTTGAGGTTTCATTCTCTTCACTGCCCATTGTTTCAGTAAGTGTAACGATAGATGCCGTTGAATTAAAATGAAGGATATAATTATCCCAACCACCTTCACCTTGATTATTGGCAACACCACCAGCAATAAACCCATCGGTAGTTTCGCCAATATCATTGAGTTTTTCGGTACCCTTTAAGCCATGTCTTTTTAAACCCGCAATTCCTAACGCCGAATCGATTTGAATAACAACTGCATCAGTATCCTTATTGGTTACAGAAAAACCAGCCGCAAAAATTTTATTAGTAGAGGTGTAAGCGAATCCAAAAAGATAAATGTCCTCCAAGGTAGAATGATCGGTTGTGCTAACATTATTACTGTTATACATATCGAACCGAACAGAGATGGGGTGTTTATAGCCTAAGTCATTGCAGATTGTGTAATAAACCCCATTTTCATATTCGACAAGTTCATAAGAAGTAGCTCCTTGTTCAGATGAGCCATAAAAAACATCGGATTGCATTAATAAAGTACCTCCTAATGAGACCTTAATAATTAATGATCCCTCAAGGTCAGAACTTGTTATACTGTTAGCTAAAACAGAAAGGTTTCCATCAGAATCAATTATGATATCTTTAGGAGCAATACCACCTTCTTCAATACCAGTCTTAAAGGTCCATACAATTACTCCATCGCTATCTAGAGCTAGAATAATTAATCGTTTAAAGAAACGTTTTTATTCATAGATGAATTTTGGGTTTCTCGAATTGCTAAATATATATAGTCATTATATGTTGTTGCAGCTTCAGCTATCTCTGCAAATTCAACTTGACCATATGATTTGTGAAGTAATTGTTCTCCAATGTTTGAGATTAACCATAAAGAAGCATCAATCGAAGTTGTTTCTTCTTCATATTGCTGTTCGATCCAGCCAGCCATAAGAAGATTATTATTATAATCAATCATATCTTTTCCCTCTTCCAGCAAAGAACCACCATAAACTTGTTCAACAAATTGGCCTTTATCTATGTGGAATAGCTCTTGAGCATTTGAATAATTAGCGAATAGAAATAATATTACTAGTAGGTTTAGGTAAATTTTTTTCATTTGGTTTAATTTTAAATTAGCGAAAACCAAATTTAATAAATTTTTTAATTATCCGTAAATTTTTATTTAGAATTAAGCTTTGTAAAATGCTGATTCGTAATTTTTTGGCGTTTTATTAGTGCTAATTATTGATATGTGAAACAAGTCTTTTATTTCTCAAGTTTTAACAAGTAAAACTCTCTCTAAGTATTAATCATTAGGCATTAGGGTCAAACTCATCGTCTTCTTCTTCGAATGCGCTTATCTGGATGATATAATGCGAGGGGAGTTGATTAAGCTTAGCCTCATCGAGATCATGGAAGTTAGTGTACCGCCCTTCGAATCCCATGCGATTGCGTATTAAACCTCCGTTGCGGTTCTTGGCCACGATATATTCAGCTTCGTCATCTGTTGGGGCTCCTTGATAATCGTCCCAATAGTCGATTCGGTAGTATTCCGGTCGGTAGAGGAATTGTACCACATCAGCATCTTGTTCGATGGCACCTGATTCGCGCAAATGAGATAGTATAGGGCGCTTATGTCCTCATAGAGCTTCAAGGCTTCGTGAAAGCTGTGAAAGTGTAATAATGGATACTCTAAGTCTTTTTGCAACTAATTCAATTCTCTAGATCTTCATCCTTCCATTTTTGCGTTAAGATGGGAGAATGGGGTGGGTATGCTTGGCTTAAGATCGCGGTATTGATGGCTATTTTTTTCGAAAGGGAATTCCTCAATTTTGGTTTTTATAAGCATAAAAAATCCCCCTACTTAGGGAAAAGAAGGGGGACTGATGAGCTATATTGTTAGAGGTGCTTTGACAAGCTATAATTTCGTGAGAATCTACTGCGGTCTTATTAAAGCTACTTCTCAATCATAATCCTCTCCTGATAAATACCCTTCTTGCCTTGAGCTTTTAGAAGGTAAACCCCCGGACTTAGATGCTGTAGTGCGAGTTTAATTTCTCTTTCGGCGGAAAGCTTTTCGGCGGCTTCAAATACCTTTGATCCATCTAATGCGAATAAGCTAATTGCTATCTCTTCTTTTTCTTCTTGCGGTAAAAACAGCGTGAACTCACCTTTACTGGGGTTGGGATAAACTTCCCAGTTTAACTTTTGCGTGGCTAATTGCTCATCTATACCAATGCCATAGCCCACAGTGAAATACTGGCGAATTTCTGTGCCAAAATTTGGGTTAAGCGTCTTGTTGAAAAAGTCGCCACCAATATTGCGCAGGATAATTCTACCGGAACCATCATTGTTCCCAAAAAAGGAAAGTCCATCTTTATTGCGATCGCCAATAAGTAACATATAGCAACCTGGGCTGAGGTTAAAAGTGTCGCGGTAAGTAGTAGAGTTGCTAAGGTTGTCACCTGATGCGATAAGGGTACCACTAGCGTCTTCTAACTTCCAGAAAGTTTGAGCCGCAGCATTATTGGTGCGAAGCTCGAAGCGAATATTGCTGGGGAATTCTTCCGTAAGGGCAACTTGCGCGCTTTTGCGATTATTGAAGTTTATTTCATCACCCGCCTGACCATTTACTCGCTCAATTTGGGCCATAAAGGTTAAAGGGGTGGTAGTAGATTGCCAATCGCTTAATTGCATCATGGGCAATTCAATTTCAATAGTAGCAAGAGGTTCTAGGTTTCCCGTCCAGCTATGGCTTTGCCAGCTTGGGTTTCCTTTTAAGCCGTAGCTAATTTCGGCGCTAGTAATAGTAGTTGCACCTTTGTTTTTCAGGCGAATTTTGGCGCTGTTGCAGATGGGGTTGAAACGGGCATATTCGTCGTTGGTACTGGGGTAAATGATATCATCTAAAACTAAATCGAGGTTTTGATTGAAATCGCCCAAATGAAATAGTTGCGCCGACATATTGTAATTGGCAGGGGTTTCGCCACTGGGAACCGTATAATTATAAGCTTCGATATCTATATCAATGGAAGAGGCATTCGCCATAAAGGCACTAAGGTCGTGATCGTAGATGTTTACCCGATCGCCTGGACACCAATTGGCTCGGTCATAAAGCCAAGTACCGGCTTGGGGCCAAAGACCGTTTAATCCGCAGTCATCACGCCACATGGCTTGCTGAGTTACCAGTTGACCATCTACATAAACGAGGTAATCTTTATCGCAAAATTCGGCGCAGTTTAGGGCATTAATAAAACCATGACCTGAAGGCGCCATTTTAAGATTAAACTGCGTAGCATTCGAATTTAAATTTAAAGTGCGTGCTGGCATGTGATTGGTTTCAAATTGGGTCGGGCTGAGGTAATTAAACCCGCCGCGGTAAAGATTCTCTACTTGGTAAACATCGCGCACCGGTTTGCCTTCAATCATTATAAACTCCAAAGTAGCACTAAAGCCGCTGCTCCAGCCTTGGTAAAAAACTTCCATTTCTACCGAATCGTGCAGAAGAGGGTAGTAATCGCTTACGTCAAAATAGAAAGTGCGGGTCCAATCGTTAGAAAGGGCACCACCATAGGGGGTGATTACTTTGGCCAATTCTACTCTTTCCTTTACGGGAAAAACATTCCAAGTGGTATCTATGGTTAATGGATTGTTGCTGACGGTGTCGATGCTAGCGACATTGCTATCCAAAGCACCAGTGGGTACAAATAAGTTTACTAGGGTGGTGTAATCCCAATCGCTGCAGCCTCCGCTGGCGCATCCCATGGTATAACGCAGCGTGATTTCGTGCCAATTGCTAGAACTAGCGGGAAAGACCGCCCAGTCTTTGTAGGATTTATACCAAGTAAGATCAGTATTTTGATGCGCTAAAACGCGGGTGGTATCGCCATCTGCCGCAAGGCCAATGGTGCTAAAAAAAGTTAAAAGTAGAAGTAGCGTTTTTCTCATGAATTTTTATTGATTTGAGTGACTCCCGCCGAAACGATGTATTTCATAACATCGGAGGAAGGAAGATCCAGTTCGGTAACTTGACTCTTAGGGACCAAATATACATTACCAGAAATATTATAAGAATGCGGACAGTAAACAGTGATATATTCTTCGCCCAAGCCTGCAAGTTTAGCAAATTCTTCATCGGTGATAAAGCCTACTCGCCTTAAGGCAGAATCGGAGCTGAGCTGCACCAGCACAGGTTTATTAAAGCTGCGTTTATCGCCCACTAAGGCATTAAGTACATCTTTAACCGCCGTGTAAATCAAATTGATAAGCGGTGCTTTGCGTATTTGGCGGTTAAACCACATTTTTAGTCGGTCGGAAATGAGGTAATTGGCTACAAAGCCGATGATCGTAATGGCAGCCAAGACGGCAATGATGCCTAAGCCTGGGTATTTGAGCGGTACTAAATTATCTAGCGCTAAAAAGATCTGGATTAACACATAAAGTGTAATCGCAATAGGTGCTACCACCAAAAGCCCTTGCAGGAAATACTTAACTATACTGCGTATCATCTTCGCGAAGTTCTTTCTGTTTGTATTTGGGTAAGCCCGATATCACCAAATGGTATGAGTCGAGAATAAATTTTTCTAAAATTTCTGTGGGAACGGACCCATCTAAAGAAACGGTATTCCAATGTTTTTTATCGCTGTGATAACCGGGTATAACCGCTGGATAGCGCTCACGGTAGGCGATGCCATCTTCAGGAACAGCTTTGAAGTTAAAGCGCAAAGGGTTGGATTCTAAACTGCAAAGAATAAACATCTTATTCATAACCTTGAAAACCAAAGTTTTGTCATCAAAAGGAAATGATTCATCCGTTGCTTTCAGCGATAAGCACAGATTCCTTAATTCTTCAATGTTCATGTTCGGGCCTTTGCGCAAATATACAATTCAAGGATTTGAACCTTGCTCGATAAATTGCGTTAAAAGTTTGTAGGTGAAATTTTGATATTGAAGCTTTTTTGATACTTTTATTTCACCGTAGGATCTAATGTAAGCAAATGAATATGAACGGAGTAGATTTAGAGAAAGCTTTAATTCGTGAAAAGCAAAGAGAGGAAGCTAAAAATCCTGATACCATATTGGAGGCCTTTAAGGCACTTTTAGCGGACGATGATAAGAAGGATGATGAAATTTTAAAGGCTATTTTTAAAGGAGGAAGCGATCTTAGTAACCAACTTAAAATAAAAGACCTAGATCCAGCTAAAATTTTCACTACCCAACAAATTAAAAATCTTTGTACCCAATATCGCTTGCGGTTTTTGGATACCAAATATTTTAAAGGGGAAGTGCCTTACGAGGCGATAAGCAAGATTAAGGCTTTGCAGCGTGATCATAATACCGAGTTGCGGGCTTTTAAGATGATTGCACCAGCCCCGATGTTTAATCTGCAGAATAAAGACAAAGACCCTTTGTTAATGCTGCCTTTGGGAAACGATCGTTTTTATCTAGTGCATAAATGGGGCAACGATTTACATCCCCTTCGCGCCTTAATGGTTTATCCTTTCCGCAGCTTTCAAACCTTGTTATTTACCGTAGCAGCTTTAGCGGCTTTTATTGTTGCTTTAGTGCCAGATTCGGTAATTATGGGGCCTTATGATAGCCACTCTTTTGCGTTACGTGTTATTTTCTTCTTTTATCTGTTCTTAGCTTTTAGTGGCTTAACGGCACTCTATGGCTTTAGTAGATTGAAGAATTTCAACTCGGAATTGTGGAATAGTCGCTATTTAGATTAGCCTCTTAAAGCTTTTTCTGCTTGGCGCAGATGGCGTTCATTATGATAAATCACCACTCTTAAAGTATCTCCTAGCTTAAGTTTAATAAGTGAGGAGATACTGATGCTTGTTTTAATTCGAGCCAAATCAAAGGCAGAGAGGCTACCAAGGAGAACCTGCATTTCTTTTAGATTTTTGATAAGTTCAGTCAATGCATTTTCATTCACCCTAAAATTTAGGGGATTGGTCTTTTTTAAAGTTTTCATGGTATTAAGCTCTTCTTGCGGAAGCATGCTTTTCGCAAAGTAATCGCCGAGCAGACCCGCGCGGAAGTTTTTGCCAGGGCTTTTTGAAGCAGCATTCTTAAGTCTCTTCTTGATTTCTGGTAAGTAAAAATCGAAATACATATTCAAGTGCTGGGCACAATCATTGGCCGACCAAGAGTATTCATCTGGTCTGCGGCTCAATAAACTAAAGTCTAGTTCTTGCATTTTTTCCGCTCTAAGCAGATGGTCAACGGTATAGGCTTTTAATTCTTTTATCAGGTCCTGTTGTGAAATGCTTGTTCGCATAGTGTTTCATTTAGACCGCAAAGATCAGCTAAGCGTATTTTTCAAATCTTGATTTCAATCAAGATTTAGCAAGCGCGAAAGGGTCTCGGCACTCATACGCAGGTAGTTTGCGATATACTTTTGCGGCACTTCTTGGAAAAGTTGCGGGCTGCGTTGCAGTACACGGGCGAGTCGCTTGGCGGGGCTACTTTGCAGTAAATCTACCTCCCGCTCTATTTGTTCGTTGATTAGTTGATGCAAGCTATTAATCCAAAGCGTTTGACGTTCAGGCGACTGACCAAAGAATTCTGCAAAGGTCTTTTTAGAACAGACCAGAACCTGCGATTTTCGTAAGCTCTGTATGTAAAACTGACTGGCTTCGCCGCTAGTGAAAGAGTCTAAAGCGGTTATAAGATTGTTCTGGTAAGCAAAGCGAATATTCTGTTCCTCATCATTTTCAAGAATGTAAATTCGTAAACAGCCTTCCAAGATTAGGTAGACATTGGTATTGGAAACGCCAGCATGTTGGAGGTAATCGCCACGCTTCAGCTGTAGCTGTTGGTCCCAGATAGGGGCTTCGCGAAGCTGTTGAAATACCGATGATTCTTGCGGCATAAACAAATCCTTTATTGGACCTCTAAGCTAGCAAGAAAAGTGTCAAGACTAAGAGCGTCTTCAATTTTAAAGTCGCCGATAGCGGTTCTGCGTAAAGCAGTAAGATAGGCGCCACTATTTAAGGCTTGGCCAAAGTCGTGGGCTAAAGAACGAATATAAGTGCCTTTGCTACAGCTTACGCTGAAGTCTAATTCTTGGGGACTTTTAGACCAGACCTGAAAATCCATGATGGTAATTTTGCGGGGCTGCATTTCTATTACGGTTCCTTCGCGAGCACTTTCATAGGCCTTTTTACCATCTTTTTTAATGGCCGAAAAAATAGGAGGTATCTGATCTTGCTCTCCTAAAAAGCTTTCTTTGGCTTTGCTGATAAGCTCCTCATTAATGTGATTCCAAGGAAAGGTTTCATTCACCTCAGTTTCCGCATCAAAGCTGGGAGTAGTTTCTCCCAGTTTAAAGGTGCCAGTGTAGGTTTTAGGAAGGCCCATCAATTCGTTAATGGTCTTGGTTTTCCGGCCAACTGCTATAAGAAGAAGGCCCGTAGCGAGCGGATCTAGCGTGCCAGCGTGACCCACCTTGATTTTTTTAAAACCGTAGGCTCTTTTTATGCTGTAGCGGATTTTATTCACTACATCAAAGGAAGTCCACTCTAAAGGCTTATCGATAAGCAGTAGCTGTCCTTCCTCAATTTCTTCTCTACTGAAAATCAAAAGGCAATAAGACTAGCGATAATGGCGATAATTCCTACGATAAAACAGTAAAGTGCAAAGTAGTTGAGGTTCGCTCTTTTTACGATGTCGATCATCCAGTTGCAAGCCCATACACCCGTTGCAAAGGCCGCAATAAAGCCAATGAAAATATTAAGAGGAATTCCTTCTGAAACAACGATACCGCCATCTAATACATCTTTAGCCATTTTACCTAAAATTAGGGGAACGACCATTAGAAAAGAGAATCGAGCCGCTCTTTCACGGGAAATTCCCAATAAAAGTGAGGTAGAAATGGTAGCACCACTGCGGCTTATACCGGGTAAAATGGCAATGGCTTGGGATACGCCAATTATAAAGGCTTTTCCTTTGCTTACGTTTTTATCGCCCGCTTGGGTGTTGTTTGCAAATAATAGAAGAACGCCTGTTACTAAAAGCATTAGTCCAACTAATAATACTTTACCTCCGAATAAAGACTCAATCTCTTCTTCTAAAAAGAGACCGACTAAAGCCGCAGGAATCATGGAGATTATAATGTTTAAAGAAAACCGAAATTCTTGGTTATTCTTAAATTGAAATAAGCCAGAGAAAATAGTGGCTACTTCTTTACGGAAAACCACAATGGTAGCTAAGGCCGTTGCAAAGTGAACTACTACGGTGAAAAGGAGACTTTCTTCAGGTAGAGACTCATCGCCAAAAAGTGCTTTTGCTAATTCTAAATGACCGCTACTACTAACTGGTAAAAACTCGGTGAGACCTTGAATAACACCAAGAATTAAAGATTCTAAATTACCCATTAGAACTATTTGAGGCCATGATGGCATAAACTTCAATTACTAAACCAATGATGAGCATTAAGGGTGCCCAGGTAATACGACGAGCATTGAAAATTTCTTCATTAAAAACAGTAGGATCTTCGCTGCCACCGCCTTGCATCAATAGGTAACCGATAATCATAAATACAATTCCTACCGCCATGAGTAGGTAATTTTTCTTTTCGAAAACAAAGCTTTGCTTTTGCATAGTTAAAAGTATAGTTGGTCAGTTTTTAGCCTTAAGTACTTCTTCAGCGCAAAGAAAGTACAAGTTAGCGAGATTAGTAGTCCTAAAATTAGAATACTAAGACCAAGAATTAATAGAAAATAGTTGTTTTGAAATTCTGCGAAGCCAGGAATGTAGGATGATAACCAAGTAATAAGGCTGAATAGTAGTAATAAAGCAATGCTAGATCCTAAAACTCCCTGCCCCAAACTGCGTAAGAGAAAAGGTTTGCGAATAAAAGCAGTAGTGGCGCCCACCAGTTGCATGGTTTTAATGATAAACCGCTTAGAGTAGATGGCTAACCTTATGCTAGAATTGATAAGCGCGATAGAAATTAAAGTAAGTAGAAAAGCGCCACTAATAAGACCGATGCTAAGAATGCGAAGGTTATCATTCATTTTTGTGACTAGAATTTTGTCGTAAACAATTTCTTGTACGAAAGCTTTTTTAGAAAAATCGCTTTCTAATTCCGCAAGCTTTTCGCTGCTTAAGAATTCAGCTTTCAGCTTAAGCTCAATGCCATCGTGTAAGGGGTTGTAACCGAGAAAGTCCACAAAATCTTCATCTAAAATAGATTTCAGTTCTTCGGCTGCATCTTCTTTGGAGATAATTTGCGCTGACTTGGCATAAGGAGCTAATTTAAGGGAAGTGAAAAATTGATTCACTTCAGCCGTTGAGGCGTCATCCTGCAAAAGAATGCTAATGGCAAAATTTTCTTTGATGGAGCGACTTATGGTTTGGGTATTAATCAACAGTACGCCAAAAACCCCTAAGACAAACAGAACTAAAGCAATACTAATCACTACCGAAAGGTAGGCAGATCGCAATCTTCTCTTCGTAAATCGGTCTTGTTTTGATGACATTAAATTGGTTTTATCGCTCTTCCGTGCGAAAGTAGCTATTTTGCTATTTATATTTTCCTAAAAAGCTGTTAAGTCGCTCATTGGTCTTATCTTTAAACCGATATTTGTCCTCGAAAGGCTGTTAGTAAAAATGGTAAATTGTGCGAAGCGACGTAGTTTCTTTGCTTAATTTCGTCAGGTTATTTTGTTAGTAGCTAATTGCTAGTTAAATAGATTTGCAAATTGAAGTATCTAGGTAGAAAAATCCTATTCTTTCTTATTATCTTAATTCCATTTTGGAGTTTTCTCGTTTGGTTTTTTTATCCCAAAATTGAGTTGCCAGGATTAATCTTAGATAAAACGGTTCTAGATCGCTCAGGCGTGGAACACCGTTCCTTTAACTGGATTACCACGAATAATAAGTATGTAAAGCCGGACGGTTCACAGTATGAGATTACTGAAGATTACTATGGTTTTTTCCCCGTTAATCGTCCTGAATATGTGGTTAAAGATTTAACCGTTTTCAACCAAAAAGAGATTGATAGTTTGGCGCGAGATCTCGAGTATCTCTATTATACAGATGCCTATGGTATCTATACCAATGAGTGGGTATACGGAAGGGATATCAACGAAAGATCTCGTTTGGTTTATGGTGGTCTTTCGCAGCAAAGCTATTTGCTTTTTGAAAAGATGTTCCGTAACCGCAAGCTCGTAATTACCGAGTTCAATAATATTGCATCACCAACATCACTGAACTTGCGCTACAAGATGCAGCGTGTTTTGGAATCTGATTTCACAGGCTGGACAGGTCGTTATTATCACTCTTTAGATACGCTGTTAAACCCAGATATTCCGGGCTGGATGAAGCGTCTACATCGTCGTTATTACAAAAAGCCTTTCGCTTATCCTGATATTCCGGGCTTGGTTCTCGTACATGAAACAGAAAGAATTTTGGTCTTGCAATCGGGTTTAGATCTTGATTACGAAATTCCCATTTTAAATACTGGCGATACTTTAGTAAAACGCTACGGGTTGCCAGAGTTTATTCGTTACCCTTATTGGTTTGACATAAACTTTGCTAAGGATACTAATAACATTTACGCTACCTATAAGATTCATACCAATTCACGCGGCGACTCGATCTTAGGTTCACAGCTTTTACCCAATGAGTTTCCAGCCATCTTAGCCGATCACAAGGAAAATCTGCGTTGGTATTTTTGCGGGGATTGGGCGGATAGCCCTACGCCTTTTGGTTTAAGTTATTTTAAAGGAGTACAATTTTTACGCAAGTTTTTCTATAATAACCGCGATGAGTTGGATCGTAAGAAGTTCTTTTGGGAATATTATGAGCCACTGATTTCAGGAATTTTTGAGGATTACATTGCAATTAAAGATTCGATTTCTGGTCCACGTCCGATGCCGTCCAATTACCCAAATTATACGCCTTATTATCGTCGCAATAATATGCCTTTGCCAGATATCGATTTAATTGCCAGCGGAAGGGTATATGATCCAGAAGAAGTTTTAGGAACACAGTATAAAGAAAGAGCTTATCGCGATTCGGTGCTTCAAGCAGAAAGGGAAGAAGCGGCAAGAACCGGCTATTATATTGGAGAATACGGGGATACAGTTTACTTGAGTCAAGGCGAAATTACCGAATTAGAAGCGCAGGCACGTTTCGAACAAGAAACGCAAGAAAAGCGTGACTCAATCAACCAACGTCGTCTCGACTCTATTCGCGGAGATGGACAATTTGATCCGCGTTATCGCATGGAAAATGCAGGGGTAATCCCAAGTTTGCGAAGAGGTGGTAGAATGCCCTTTAGAATTCCACTTACCAAAGAGGATTTAGCTAAACGCGAGGCTTTCAGAGACTCAATGAAAATGGTCAGAGCGGCCCGTCTACAGGCTCGGGAAGATTCGCTCGCAGCTCTGAAGAGAGATGTGGTTGAAGTGAGAACTGAAGTGCAAGAACCGGAGGTCGAGCCCATAGAATCAAATGAAGAAGTTGCCATTGATGAAAGATTTAGGCGTGGTGCTCGATTGATTGGGTCTTCCGAAGCAGCGGCACCTAATAATTTTGAAGAGGAAAATGAGACTGAAACGGAAGTCTCAGATAATTGGTCAGACCAAGATGCTGAGCAGTCAAGCGAGGTGCTAATAATTTCTAATCCTAATCGCTATAGAGTGGGCGGTAGATTGCCATCCTCATACAAGCAGGAGAAAGTAGTGGAAACGGAGGAGACTGATTTAGCCACTAAAGTTGATGAGGTGACCGAAACAATTGATCTACCAAATACGACAACAGAGCCAGTATTACCTGAATTAGTAGCAGGTGAAAATCAGAAGGCATACCACATTATTGTGGCTAGTTTTACGGATAAGAAACAAGCGGAGAGCTTTTTAAAGCGCAAGAAATCAAAGGGTTTACAGCTTATTTACTTCCCAGAAAAGGGAACGTATCGGGTGTCTAAAGGTTCTTACCCAACTATGAAAGAGGCCGATAGAGCTTTGATAAATATCCTCGGTGTATTTCCCGATGCTTGGCTGTTAAAAGTATAAGGAGTTCTTTCCTGAAATTAATAAAGGGCCACCTGAAAGATTATTGTCTTTTTGGTGGCTTTTTTTGTGGGCTTCAGTTTAGGAGAATGTGAGGAGAATTAGCCTACTATTTAGATATATGCCAGAGGCCTAGAAAACCAACTAGAAATGGGTTTATCTGAAGAATAGGGTTCAAGCTAAGATTAAGCCTTAGGCTACTTGTTATTGGTTGAATTCAATTTAAAAGTATCGGAAGTTTATCTAAGCAATAAAAAACCCTTAAGAGTTAGTTAACTAAAACTTAAGGGCCTTTTGAAATGCTGTATGTAAGATCTAACTAGGCTCCCGCAGGACTAGATCGAACTGGGTTTTTTGGACTAGGGCTCGGTTTCGATGCAGTAATCTTGCGGCCTTTATTACCGCTACTAGGCTTTTTAAAGCCAACACGTTTCATGCTACCCCATGCTTTCTTGCCTTCAAAGAAATAATCCCAGTTTCCAGTTACGGAACAATAAACCAAGAAGGGGTGGAAAATAAGGGGTTCTAAAAGTCCGGCTAGTACTAAACGCAAAAGCTGACGGCGTTTCTTGTACTGGAAAAAAGTAATCTCTTCTATATAAAGGGTTGCAATGGTAAAGGAAACCGTATAACCGTAAATTAAGGCGATAAAGAGATAAAGGAAGCTAATGTTTATAACGCCTAAAAGGCTGAATAAAACCAAAAGTAAAATACCAAAGGCCTCAATAAGTGGCGCTAACCATTCGAATAATAACCAGTAAGGGTAGCTAATCATTCCTATTTTCCCGTAGTAAGGGTTTAGGAAAAGACGTTTATGGGCAAGTAAAGTTTCAAGTGCTCCGCGTGTCCAACGGTTTCTTTGGCGGCGCAAAACCGCCCAAGATTCAGGAACTTCGGTCCAGCACAAGGGGTCAGGTACAAAACCTACAACATAATCTATATCCTTTTCGCGGGCATAACGGCGCATCCTTACGGTAAGCTCCATGTCTTCCCCAATAGTATCGTCATCGTATCCGCCACAAGCAATAACCAGCTCTTTTTGGAATACTCCCAATGCGCCACTAATTAGTAGTAGGCCATCTAAAGATCCCCAGGCTACCCGACCTAATAGAAAAGACCGCAGATACTCTAGGGTTTGAAATTGCGATAGAAGTTTGTTGGGTACATTGATTTCGGTAATACGACCTTTTTCAATTTTACAGTTATTGGCAATCCTTACCACACCACCGGTGGCAATCATGTTTTTCTCTGTTTCCTCAAGAAAAGGCTTCATTAGTTTTAGAAGACAGTCTTCTTCTAAAATACAGTCAACGTCAATGTTTAGGGTATACTCGCCGGTAGATACGTTAATAGCTGCATTTAGAGCGTCGGATTTACCGCCGTTCTCCTTATCAACCACCACCAGATTATTGTAGGTTGGGTTTTTCGATTTGTAAACAGCCTTAACATTTTTTGTAGCTAAAGCATAATTCACCGCAAAGTCTACCGGTTCTAATTGATACTCTTCTATCAATTTAATAAGGCTTCGATCACGACTACCATCATTAACAACAATCACCTCAAAATTGGGGTAGCGAATTGATAGGAGAGAGCGAACGTTTTCGATAATACTTGCTTCCTCATTGTAGGCTGGCGCCAAGATGGAAACAGTAGGTGCTTCTGGGCTTTGTAAAATATTTAGGTAATCGGTGTAGGAGTTACGACGTAGGTATTTACGAGCTTGCACCACAGACAAAATACCAAGGACGAGATAGGAAACCATTACAAAAACGGTGTAACCGTAAGTAACGAAAAAGAAGATATAGATTAATACGTCTATTAATGAATTCTGATTATCAAATTCTATCATCTAAAATATGCTTCACAATGCTTTCTCCTTTTTCGGAAAGCTCTTGTTCTTTGTAACTTATTAATACGTCTCTGCGTCCCATTCGCTTTAAAGACTGTGCGGCTTCAAAAACTAAGTCGTACTCTTTTTCGCGGGCAATGGTTTCTCTCAGGAAGCCAACTTCTTTGGAGCCTCCTAAGTCGCCCATAGCGCGTAAGATTTGTTTTTTAATTCTAATTTTCTTGGTCAGTTCGTACACTTCGTAAAGATTCTCTAGGCATTCAGCATAAGCCAATTCACGTGCTGTTTCAATGGCTTTCTCTTGTACCTTTTCATCTTTATGATAAAGTAGTTTCCGAAGTTCTCCTTTTTCGTGATACTGATTGAGGTGACGCATAATCATTAAACCAAAAACAACCACTGAGTTATTTTCAGATCTTAACCATTTCCCTACACGATCAATTAGCTCATATTCAAACTTTAAACTTTGATCTAGTAATCTGATCTGCTGCCATTCACTCATCGGAGTATCTAAGTCATCAAGAAAGCCCATGGCTTTTTTTCCGCCGAGTTTTACGGCAGCATACTGAGCTTCGTAGCGTACATTTTGATTTTCGTAATCAGTGTATTGTAAAATGTCGAATAATGATTCGCCCATGCGCATGGTGCTCAGATCATTAATGGCCTTAGCCTTGATGTGCCATTCTCCCGTACGTAGGTTGTCTAAAGCTATTTGTTTAAGACCAATCTCACGGTAAAGCATCTCCAAACGGTTGAAGGCTTCGCCACCCAGATTTCGATGATAATATAGAATGAGCTCGTTAAGAATCGCCATATTCGACTTGCGGTAGAGGGCAGAATCTACAATACGATTGATTTTTTTGATAGCATCTTTAAATTCTCCACCGTCATATTCACTAAAAACAATTTCTTGAATAATAGGCTCCACACTTCGGCTGATACGTCTTTCACGATTTTCAACACTATTTTTTCTAGATCTTTCACGCAAAACAATAATAACCATCACAGCCGCCAGTATCAAAAGGCTGATTACCAGAAAGAGTACGATTTTGTATCGCGGCTCAAGGGCTACTAGGAAGTAATAAGTTTCAGTGAAAAATCTGCGCACGATGATTTATTTTTTAGCGTTTTTCAACAGCTTTTTAATTCTAACGGATAACTCATTTGGACTAAAGGGCTTGGTCATAAAGTCATCTGCGCCAAGGTCAAAAGCTTTTAAAACAGCCGTTTCAGAGTTTAGTGATGTTAACATTAAAACGGGGGCATCAGTTCCTCTCTCCTTTAATATCTTAACAAGCTCGAAGCCGCTAATAAAAGGCATCATAATGTCACTAATAATTATTTGATACTCCTCGCTTTCAATCTTCTGAATAGCTTTCTCGCCATCTTCAGCCGTATCAACATCGTAACCATCTTTGGTTAGTTTAAAGGCTAATGCGTCACGAATTAACGGTTCGTCATCAACAATTAATATTTTTGCTATATCACTCATGGTCTCGTAAAATTCTTTTTGAACACAACAAATGTATTTTTTAATATAAGTAGAATTCCCAAATTTAGATTAAAGGTTTAAAATTTAAGACGTGCAGCACATACAATTATGAACAAAAGGTTAAATAGCATCGGTGAATTGATTAGCAGGTCTACTCTAAACCATGAAAGTTCGATAGTTGTATTCACCGGAGCGGGTATGAGTGCGGAAAGTGGCATCAGTACTTTTCGTGATCAAAATGGTCTTTGGGAGAATCATAAAGTGGAAGATGTAGCAAGTATTGAAGCTTGGGACCGTAATCGGGCTTTGGTGTTGGACTTTTACAACCAACGTCGTCGTCAATTATTGCAGGTGAAACCCAATAAAGGACACGAGGCCTTGGCAAATATGGAAAAGGGTTTCCCTAATTTGCAAGAAATAACTCAAAATGTGGATGATCTGCACGAAAGAGCGGGGCAAACCAATGTCTTGCACTTGCATGGTCAATTGCGAACTTCTCGCAGCACTGGGCCAGGTCAGGAAGTTTACGATATTGATGGATCAGAACTGTCTTTAGGAGATACTTGTCCCAACGGTTTCCAATTACGACCTAATATAGTTTGGTTCGGAGAGATGGTTCCGGCCTTCGAAGAAGCGCTTTCCATCGTCTCGCAATGTGATTTGTTGATAGTTGTGGGTACTTCCTTAGCAGTATATCCAGCTGCTAGTTTGTTAAATTATGTTAGCGCACAAACCGATATTCTTTTAATTGATCCTAATGAACCCAGTTTCAGAGGCTCTAAGCATATTTATCATTTTCCCGCTAAAGCGTCGCATGGCCTTGTGGAACTCGCAAGATTATTAATGTCTTAGCGCCTTAAAAATTCCATTTATAAATTATATCTTTGCCGCAAATTGAGGGGGCTATTGTCCCCTCTTTTATTAGGCGATAACTATGGATAAGGCGAAAGTTAGAGAATTGTTGGATCGGGCTCTTGAGCAAGAGTCGGCATTTTTAATTGATTTTTCGATTAGTTCATCTAATGTTATAAACGTTAGCGTTGATACTTTGGAAGGTATAACCCTAAAAGGTATAACCGCAGTTAGTCGCATGATAGAGCATAATTTGGACCGTGAAGTTGAAGATTTCGAATTAAGTGTAAGTTCCCCAGGAGTTGGTAGCCCTTTATTGGTTAAAGAACAGTATATCCAAAATATTGGTCGCGACTTAAAGGTTAAAACAACTAATGATGAGGAATTTGTGGGTGAATTGCTTTCTTTTGAGGAGGAGATTTTAACTTTGCAGTGGGAAGAACGTGTGCCCAAAGAAGTTGGGAAAGGAAAAGTAACAGTAAAAAATGAGGCTCACATAGCTTTAGCGGACGTGAAAGAAGCTAAGGTTCAGGTGAGATTCAATTAAGGAATAGGCAGCTATGGAAAATCAGGCTATTATAGAGAGTTTTGCCGACTTTAAAGACGAGAAAAACATTGACAGAGTTACGCTTATGGCGATTCTGGAGGATGCTCTGCGTAATCAGCTTAAGAAAAAATATGGCAGCGATGATAACTTTGATATCATCGTAAACCCGGATAAAGGGGATGTGGAAATTTGGAGAAACCGTGTAATTGTTGAAGACGATGAGTTGGAAGACGACAATACCGAAATAGCTCTAAGTGAAGCATTGAAAATCGAGCCTGACTTCGAAGTTGGTGAGGAAGTGTCAGAAGAGTTGAAGCTAATCGATCAAGGACGTCGCTTCGTTTTGGCTTTCCGTCAGAACTTAGTGCAGAAAATACAAGAGCACGACAACAGTATCATCTACAAGAAGTACAAAGACATGGAAGGTGAAATCCTTACCGGAGAAGTACATCATGTTAGACCAAGAGCAGTTATCATTTATGATGATGACCAAAACGAATTGATCTTACCAAAAGATCAGCAAATTCCCCGCGACTTCTTCCGCAAAGGAGATACTATTCGTGCGGTTGTGAAAGATGTGGATTTAAGAGGAACCAAGCCGGTTATTATCCTATCTCGCACTAGCGAGAAGTTCTTGGAAAAGCTTTTTGAACAGGAAATTCCTGAAGTTTTTGATGGTTTAATTACCGTGAAAAAAGTAGTTCGTGAGCCAGGTGAAAAAGCTAAAGTAGCAGTAGAGTCTTACGATGATCGCATTGATCCAGTAGGGGCTTGTGTTGGAATGAAAGGAAGCCGAATTCATGGTATAGTGCGTGAATTAGGAAACGAGAATATTGATGTTATCAATTATACGAGTAATGATCAGCTTTTAATTCAAAGGGCCTTAAGTCCTGCGAAAATTAGCAGCATTACATTGGATACTGAGGCCGCTAGAGCAGATGTGTTTTTAAAACCAGAAGAGGTTTCTAAAGCTATTGGTAAAAGAGGCTTAAATATAAAATTAGCTGGTCTTTTAACTGGCTATGAAATAGACGTGTATCGCGATGTTGATGAGAATGAAGATGTAGAGCTAACCGAGTTTTCGGATGAAATCGAAGCTTGGGTTATTGAGGCTCTGCGTACCATCGGTTGTGATACCGCGAAAAGTGTGTTAGATTTATCTGTGGAGGAATTAGCTACTAGAACCGATCTAGAGCAAGAGACCATAGAAGATGTGCGCAGGGTGCTGCGTGCTGAGTTTGAGGAATAATTTTAAATTAATTACATGGCTGAAAAGTCGCTACGACTTAGTCAACTGGCAAAAGAGTGTAATATTGGAGTAAGCACAGTTTCTGATTTTCTTCAGCAACTAGGTGTGGAGGAAAAGTTACGCCCAAATACCAAAGTTTCTGGAGATTACATTCAGAAGGTTATGGAAAAGTTTGCGCCAGACAAAGCTAAAAAAGAAGCTTCTGATGAAGTAGTTCGGAAGAAGCAAGAGGAAAAAGAAGCAATGTTGCGTGAGCGTGAAGAAGAACGCGCAGCGGAAGAGGCTTCTAAACCTATTTTGGCAGGACCTAAAATGGTTGGCAAAATAGATTTAGAGTCGAAAGCTAAACCTGCAAGCAAAGAGGAACCACCGAAGCCTAAAGCTCCGGAGCCTAAAGAAGAGACCCCAGAAATAATTGCGGAAACTCCTGTTCCTGTTGAAGCGCCTCCCAAAGAGGAGCCCAAAGCAGTAGAAGTAGCAGCCCCTAAAGAGGTTGAAAAAGAAGTTAAGGCTGAAGAGCCGAAAGCGGAGCCAATTGCAGAAAAGAAAGAAGAAATTTCAGTAGTAGAACCTACTATTAAAAAGGAGCCTATTGTTAAGGAGGAACCAAAAGCAGCGGAAAAGCAGCCGGAGGAAATTCCTGCAGTTGAAGAGAAAAAGGAAGAGCTTAAAAAAGCTTCTGCTAAGCCAGCGGCAGAAAAACCTGTGGTGCGCTTCACTAAAGCCACTCCTAAGGAAGAGCCCGCTAAAGCCATTGAAGCCGAAGCAGCAAAGCCTAGCGAAGCAGAATCCTCTGAGGAGGAAGCTCCTAAAGAGAATAATGATATTACTACCAAGTATGCTAAACTTAGTGGACCTAAGTTTACGGGTGAAAAGGTAGACCTTAGTAAGTTTGAAAAGAAACCAAAGAAGAAAGTAGCTTCTAGTGTTGACAATAAAGCGGATCTAAATAAAAAACGCAAACGGAAGAGAATTCCAAGCCCTGGTGAAACTAATACCAATACTCGTCCTGGTCAAGCCGGTGCTGGGGCTATACCATCAGGTCCCAACAAAGGAAGGCCAAGTCGCGGAGCGAAACCAGAACCGAAGCGCGAGCTAACTGAAGAGGAAGTTCAAAAGCAAATTAAAGAGACCCTAGAAAAATTAACTAGTGGTGGACGTAAGAATAAAGGAGCTAAACTTCGTCGTGAGAAACGTCAGGAAAGAAGAGAGCAAGATGCCTTAAACGAGGCCATACAGCAAGAGGAAGATAAAATCATTAAGGTAACGGAATTTGTAACCGTAAGTGAATTAGCAAATATGATGGATGTTGGGGCAACTCAAATTATCTCATCGTGTATGTCACTTGGTATGATGGTAACCTTAAATCAGCGTCTGGACGCAGAAACCTTAACTATTGTAGCCGACGAATTCGGATTCCAAGTAGAGTTCGTAGATTCTGAAGTAACAGATGCAATAGCAGAAGAAGCAGATTTAGAAGAAGATTTACTACCGCGTGCACCAATTGTAACGGTAATGGGTCACGTTGATCATGGTAAAACATCTTTATTGGATTATATCCGTAAGGCCAATGTTATAGCCGGTGAATCGGGTGGTATTACTCAGCATATTGGGGCTTATTCTGTAGAAATTGAAAGTGGTCAACATATTACTTTCCTCGATACTCCTGGTCACGAAGCCTTTACAGCGATGCGTGCTAGAGGTGCCAAGGTTACGGATGTTGCCATTATCGTAGTGGCAGCGGATGACGCAGTAATGCCTCAAACCAAAGAAGCAATTAGCCATGCGCAGGCAGCAGGTGTTCCAATCGTATTTGCGATTAACAAGGTAGACCGTGACGTTGCCAATCCTGAAAAGATTAAAGAGCAATTGGCGCAAATGAACCTTCTAGTAGAAGACTGGGGTGGGAAAGTACAATCGCAAGATATTTCTGCTAAGTCTGGTCTAGGGGTGAATGAAATTTTAGAAAAAGTATTGCTGGAAGCAGAAATGCTTAACTTAAGAGCAAACCCTAATCGTCGTGCAAGCGGTGCGGTAATTGAAGCAGCCTTAGATAAAGGTCGTGGATATGTTACTACCATCTTGGTGCAAAATGGTACCTTGAAAATTGGTGATTATGTTTTAGCTGGACAGTATAGTGGTAAGGTTAAAGCCATGTTAGATGAAAGGGGTCACCGTGTTGAAGCAGCTGGTCCTGCTCGTCCGGTAACTATTCTTGGTTTAGATGGTGCCCCACAAGCGGGTGATAATTTTACCGTTATGGAGGATGAGCGTGAAGCGAAGCAAATTGCAGCGAAACGTACTCAGTTGCAACGTGAGCAAAGTGCGCGTTCTCAGAAAAACCTTACACTCGAAGAAATTGGCCGTCGTTTAGCGGTTGGAGATTTCCAAGAATTGAATGTTATTGTTAAAGGTGATGTGGATGGTTCTATTGAAGCATTAGCCGATAGTTTACAGAAACTTTCTACTGAGGAGATTCAAGTAAATATTATCCACAAGGCAGTAGGTCAGATTTCGGAGGGAGATATCCTTCTTGCAGCAGCATCGAATGCCATTATTGTTGGATTCCAAGTACGCCCATCTTCAAGCGCTAGAAGACTAGCAGAGAAAGAACATGTAGACGTTAGACTTTACTCTATTATCTATGATGCGATTAACGAAATTAAAGATGCGATGGAAGGTATGCTTTCACCAGACTTTAAAGAGGAGATCGTTTGTAATGTTGAAATCCGTGAGACCTTCAAAATATCTAAGGTAGGAACCATTGCTGGTTGTTATGTACTAGATGGAACGATTACACGTAACACCGATGTTCGTATTATTCGTGATGGAGTAGTAGTTTATACTGGCGAGTTGGCTTCCTTGAAACGTTTCAAAGACGACGTGAAAGAAGTGAAGAAAGGCTACGAATGTGGATTGAATATCAAGAACTACAATGATATTAGAGTAGGCGATATTATCGAAGGCTACCAACAAGTAGAAGTTAAGAAAACGCTCTAATTAAATAGCTCATAAATTTAAAAGCCGACTTGAAAAAGTCGGCTTTTTTTATGTTTGCTAACTTGTGGTTCTTCTGTAGAAGTGAAATGAAGCTATGGAATTTTAGCTTATAACCTACCCAGTCCGGATTGTTTTCGAAAGAGTAGCCGATGGTGCAGGTTATCAGAGTTGTAGCATAAACGAAATCCTCTTGTATAATTTACTGATCTTTCAATGGCAGTCTGCTAATGGTGCTCCTTTTTACCCTTAGCATGAAGAGGACTGTCAATGAGGGACTTTGGCATATACTGGAATATAATATTGGCGAAAAAAGAAGTTTTAGGAGCTATGTAGTAAACGCGTATTCTAATCTTCCGTATTTAGCTTCGGATACTTAATGTTTGTCTCCACCACAAAACTGCCAGGAAACTCGTTTATAATTTTACGTAGAAAGGCTTCGGCTTCCAAACGCGTTCTGAAATCACCGATTTGAGTGCGGTATTCCGGTACCTCGTATAGCAAATAGGCGGGCACATCGTGATAAATTTTTAAAAATTGCCCTCTTTGTTTTAGGCAATCACTTTTATTTCCATTGAAAATTTGCACCCGAAAACCTTTCAACTCTTTGAATTTTTCCCCTTTACGTTGCATCAAGAAGAGCGTGTTTTGCACAGCAGGACTCATTTCCACTCGAGCAGACCCAGAGTTTGTTGAAATAGTTTGTGCATCTAATTGAAAGCCAAAGAGCAAGAAAAAAACAAAGAGAAATGAATTTTTAAGCATGGTTTTTAGGTAAAATTTAACGCAAAAGTAGTTTATTTGTGACCTGAAATAAATGGCAGGCAAAGTTATTTAGACCTGATTTAAATTAGAAGGAGTCTGCATTGACCCTTTCGAGAAAGGCTTTATAGCTTAAATTTGCCATCCAAACTTAGAAATCTAGGATATTAGGTTCATCTATGAATAAACAACGTACTCTCAGGCTGTTTTCGCATTCCGTCTTGATGCTATTTATTGCGGTACTTTCAGCAAGTACACTGCAGGCGCAAGAATTTACTGGGGATGTCGCTAATGGAAAATCCTTGTTCAACGGGCAGTGTGCTGCCTGTCACAAGCTCGACAAAAAGGTAGTTGGTCCCGCACTAGGGGATGTGACAACCCGTCGCTCAAAAGAATGGTTATACGCTTGGATTAAAGATAATCAGGCGCTTCGTGAGTCTGGTGATGCTGATGCTATCGCTATTTACGAAGAGTATAATGGTTCTATAATGCCGGCTTTCCCTGGTTTATCGGATGATGATATCAACGATATCTTAGCTTATACCATTGAAGGCTCGAAGCCTAAAGAGGTGGTTGTAGATCCCAATGGTTCAGTTCCCGTGGTAGCCGAAAATGATAATACGGTATTGCTTTATATCCTTGGCGGTATTTTAATCTTCTTGGTACTATTGCTTACACGTGTTAAAAACACTTTAAAGCAAGTACAAGGCGAAGGAGTAACAACGCTTACGCAAGATGCCAATATTTTCACTCGCACTGCTCTTAAGAACCCACGTGTTGTAACGGTATTAACACTACTAGTGGCGGTAGTATTCTTGCAGCAGCTTTATTTAGGTTTAATGGTGGTGAACGTGGATACTAACTATCAGCCTAGTCAGCCTATTAAATTCTCTCATGAATTGCATGCGGGTACCAATCAGATTGATTGTAACTATTGTCATTCAGGCGCCAGAAAAAGTAAGCACTCCAATATTCCTTCAGCCAATGTTTGTATGAATTGCCATATGTATATTCAAGAAGGTCCGAAGTATGGTACAGAGGAAATTGCTAAGATTTACGCTGCTATTGGCTTTGATCCAGAAAGTGGAACTTATATCGAGGATTATGAGCAGAAGCCCATCAAATGGGTTCGTATTCATAAGTTGCCTGACTTAGCCTATTTTAACCATGCACAACACGTAACGGCTGGTAACGTAGAGTGCCAAACTTGCCATGGTCCTATTCAGGAAATGGAAGAAGTGTATCAGTACTCGCCCCTTACCATGGGTTGGTGTATCAACTGTCACCGAGAAACTAAAGTAGACGTTAAGTCTAACGACTACTATAATGATATGCATGCCAAGCTTAAAGAAAAGTATGGTCCCAATGCAGAAATTACCGTCGAGATGATCGGTGGATTGGAATGTGGAAAATGTCACTATTAAAAGCTAAATCTCCAAAGTAGAATGGCTGAAAACAAAAAATACTGGAGAGGAATTTCCGAACTCGAGAACCCAGAAATGGTGAAAACTTTGAGTGAGCAAGAATTTCCTGATCAAATTTCAAATGAGGAGTTTTTAGGTAACAAAGAAAACCTAGATAGTACTCATACTTCAAGACGTGATTTTCTAAAATATATGGGCTTCTCAACGGCCGCAGCAACTTTAGCTGCTTGTGAGAGTCCTGTATACGAATCACTCCCTTATGTGGTAGCGCCAGAGGAAATTATTCCGGGTATAGCTAATTACTATGCTTCAAGTTATTACGATGGTCATGATTTTGCTTCTTTGTTAATCAAAACAAGAGAAGGTCGTCCAATTAAGGTAGAAAATAACAATGAAGCAGGTATAAATGGTAGTGCTAATACCCGTGTTCACGGATCAGTACTTAATTTGTACGATGCAACTCGCTTACAAAGACCGGCCGTTAACGGACAAGAGTCTAACTGGTCGAGCTTGGATAAGGAAATAATGGCAGGCTTAGCTAAAGCTGAGGCGGAAGGAAAGCAAGTGGTTGTCTTAACTTCTACAGTGTTGAGCCCTAGCCAAAAGAAATTGATTAACGCTTTTGGTGCGAAGTACACCAACTTTAAGCATGTAAGTCAAGATCCTTTTAGCTATTCTGAAAAATTAGATGCTTGGCAAGAAGCTACAGGAAAGCGAGCTTTACCAATGTATCATTTCCAAAACGCGAAAGTAATAGTTGGCGTAGGAGCCGACTTCTTGGGAGACTGGATAGGTCAAAGTGTTAGTGCCGACTACGCGAAAACTCGTGTTCCGGGTAAAGACATGTCGCGTCACTTCCAAGTTGAAGCAGGCATGAGCCTTACGGGTTCTAATGCAGATAAGCGTTACAAACTTAAAACTTCAGAGCACGGTGAATTCTTAGTTGCTCTTTACAATGAGTTAGCTAGTGCCAAAGGAGCAAGTGTTGTATCGGGTGTTAAATCATCTATGCAAAATGAGGCCAAGGCGATTGCTAAAGAATTATTAAATGCTGGTAATGCAGGTTTAGTAGTTTGTGGAGGCAATAATAAAGATCAAGAGTTACTATGTATTGCTATCAATAACTTGTTAGGTAATAAAGAAGTAACTGTTTCTCACAAAACAAGAACTTATTTACGTCAGGGTGATGACAAAGCTTTCAAAGCTTTAATCGCCGATATGAATGCTAGCAAAGTGGGAGTGTTAATCACTAACAACTTAAACCCAGCTTACGTGGCTGCTGGTATGGCTAATATAGTGGAGGCCTTTAAAAAGGTTCCAACTAGCGTGGCTGTAACAACGAAGTACGATGAAACGGCACAAATTTCCAATTTAGTTGCTGCCGAAAACAACTATCTAGAGTCTTGGGGCGATTTTATGCCAGCTGATGGGCATTATAGCCTTCAGCAGCCAACAATTAAGCCTTTGTTTGATACCCGCTCATTTGAGGAAAACTTATTAAAGTGGTCTGGACTAAGTACCGACTATCATAATTATATTAAAGAGAACTGGGCTAATAATATCCTTAACGGTTCTCAGTGGTCGACAGTATTACACGATGGTGTTTACAAAGCAAACTCTAGCATGCCTCTGATGGACGCAATGTTAGAGGATTTGACCACTAGCTTAGAGATTAACTTAGACGGTATTGGTTCTAGAGTAACCAAAGAGGCCAAAGCTATTAAAGGCTTAGAAATAAACTTTAATCAGTTAACAGGCATGGGTGTTGGTACTATTGCTAATAACCCGTGGTTATTGGAATTTCCAGATCCTATTAGCCGTGTTAGTTGGGATAACTATTTAACTGTTGCTGCTGCAGATGCGGTAGAACTTGGTTTGCGTCATTGGAATGAATCTAATGGTGCTTTAAACGGGAACCTAGCCAATGTAACGGTTAATGGTGTTGTTTTAGAAAATGTTCCGGTGTTTATTCAGCCCGGTCAAACTATTGGAACCGTTGGTTTAGCGGTAGGCTTTGGTAGAGTAGGAGCTGGTGCTGTAGCTGATAAGGTGGGGGTGAATGCCTACCCACTAATGGCAGGAACTCACCATGCTGAAGTGAAAGTAGAAGCGATCGCAGAATCTAAGCATGAATTTGCTTGTATTCAGTTGGCGCACACTATGATGGGTCGCGATATTGTTAAAGAAGTTACTTTAGATACCTTCTTAGCGAGCCCTGGTAAAACGGCTGCACACGATGGCTGGAATGAGCCACCGCGTTTCGAAACACACAAGGGTCCTTTAACGAGCGAAGACGCTAACTTATGGGATGATTTTGATCATCAAACAGGACATATGTGGAATATGTCTATTGATCTTAACCTGTGTAACGGATGTGGTGCCTGTGTTATAGCTTGTCACTCCGAAAATAACGTACCGGTAGTTGGTAAAGAGGAAATGCGTAAGAGCCGTGATATGCACTGGTTGCGTATTGATCGCTACTATAGCTCAGATATTACTACTGAAAATGCGGCTGAAAACGGCTACGAAGGTTTAGGTTTATTTGGTAAAGGTGCTACAGATATGTACGCTGATATGGAAGTACCAAGTCAGAGTCCTGAGGTATTCTTCCAACCAGTAATGTGTCAGCATTGTAATCATGCTCCATGTGAGACTGTTTGTCCCGTGGCAGCGACAACCCACTCGGCAGAAGGTTTAAACCACATGACTTATAACCGTTGCATTGGTACACGTTACTGTGCAAACAACTGTCCCTATAAAGTACGTCGCTTTAACTGGTTCGAGTATCACAACAATACCAAGAACTTTGGCGACAATTACGCTATGAATGAAGATTTAGGTCGTATGGTATTAAACCCAGACGTTACCGTTCGTTCACGTGGTGTAATGGAAAAATGCTCTATGTGTATCCAACGCATTCAGCTTGGTAAATTAGAGGCTAAGAAAGATGGTAAAGCTCTTAAAGATGGTGCAATTAAAACTGCCTGTCAGAGTGCTTGCGATACAAACGCTATTGTTTTTGGTGATGTGAATGACAACCAAAGTGAAGTGTTTAAATTGAAAAAAGACCAAAGGATGTATCACCTTCTTGGAGAAGTTGGAACACAGCCATCGGTATTTTACCAAGTTAAAGTAAAGAATACAACTGCTTAAATTTAAAGGAAATTCATGCATTACGAAGCGCCAATACGTAAACCTTTAATTGAGGGCGACAAATCGTACCACGACATAACATTAGATGTTGTTCGTCCGGTTGAGTCATCCGCACCAAGATCCTGGTGGATTGTGTTTAGCCTTGCCTTAGTCGCATTTTTATGGGGAGTAGGATGTATCCTATACACCATCGGAGTGGGAATTGGTACCTGGGGTTTGAACAAAACTGTAGGTTGGGCTTGGGATATTACCAACTTTGTATGGTGGGTAGGAATCGGTCATGCCGGTACTCTTATCTCAGCGGTACTCTTATTATTCCGTCAGAAATGGAGAATGTCGATTAACCGTTCTGCGGAAGCGATGACTATTTTCTCAGTAATCCAAGCTGCACTTTTCCCAGGTATTCACATGGGACGTATCTGGATGGCTTATTTCGTATTACCTATTCCTAACCAATTCGGTTCTTTGTGGGTAAACTTTAATTCGCCTTTACTTTGGGATGTATTCGCTATTTCAACTTACTTCTCTGTGTCGGTTGTTTTCTGGTATGTAGGTTTAATACCTGATTTCGCGATGATTCGTGATCGTGCTGTTAAACCCGTGCAAAAGCATATTTACAAAATCTTAAGTTTTGGTTGGGGTGGAAAAGCAAAACATTGGCAACGCTTCGAGGAGGTTTCTTTGGTGCTAGCAGGTTTGGCAACTCCTCTCGTGCTTTCGGTGCACACCATTGTATCGATGGACTTTGCTACGTCTGTAATACCAGGCTGGCATACCACAATCTTCCCACCTTATTTTGTGGCGGGTGCGATTTTCTCTGGTTTTGCCATGGTACAAACTCTTTTGATTATCGTTAGGAAGGTATTCTCAATGGAGCAATACATTACTATAGAGCACATTGAAATGATGAATATTGTAATCATGCTTACAGGATCTATCGTAGGTGTGGCTTACATTACTGAATTATTTATCGCTTGGTATTCAGGAGTGGAATACGAACAATACGCTTTTTTAAATAGAGCCACAGGACCTTATTGGTGGGCTTACTGGAGTATGATGACTTGTAATGTGTTTTCGCCTCAGTTTATGTGGTTTAAGAAGCTCAGAACAAGTATAATGTTCACCTTCTTCATCTCTATCGTGGTTAACATTGGAATGTGGTTCGAGCGTTTCGTAATTATTGTTACCTCTTTACACCGCGATTATTTACCCTCTAGCTGGAGTATGTTCTCGCCTACTTTCGTAGATATTGGCATCTTCATCGGTACTATCGGTTTCTTCTTTGTATTATTCCTGCTTTATGCACGCACCTTCCCGGTAATTGCTCAAGCAGAATTGAAAACAATTTTGAAATCATCTGGAGATAATTATAAGAAACTTCAAGAGCAAGAAGATCATGGCGACCACTAACCAAATTATAGTAAATGCCTTATACGACGATGATGACGTATTATTGGCAGGTGTAAAACAAGTGCGCGAAAAGGGCATAGAGATACAAGAAGTATATTCTCCTTTTCCAGTGCATGGCCTAGATAAGGCCATGGGCTTAAAAGAAACACGTATCGCGATTGCTGCCTTTTTGTACGGGCTTTTAGGATTAACCACTGCCATTAGTATGACTTATGGTATGTTGATAATCGATTGGCCTATGAATATCGGGGGTAAGCCGAGTTTCACATGGGGAGAGAATATGCCCGCTTTCGTACCGATTATGTTCGAATTAACCGTATTCTTTGCGGCTCACTTAATGGTGTGGACTTTCTTCTTTAGAAATAAAATTTATCCTGGATGTAAGGCTCAAAACCCAGATCCTAGAACTACGGATGACAAATTCCTTATGGAAGTTGTTTCCAATGGTGATACCGAAGAATTAATGAGCTTATTAAAGCAAACTGGTGCTATTGAGGTAAGTGTAAACAACGCGCAACATGCTTAAGAGACAATTAGTGAAAAATATAGCTTTACTGCTAAGTGCAGGGCTGTTAATCAGCTCTTGTAAGCAAGAAGAAAATCATAGAGGCTACCAATACATGCCAGATATGTACGATGGTCCTGCTATAGAAGCTTACGACGGTTATGATAGGTTTGGGGACAGCATTTCTTCGCTGAAGCCAGTGGAGGGAACTGTTTCGAGAGGCTTTATGAGTTATCAAGAATATAGTCCAGACGCGGATGGATACGCTTTAGCCAAAGCAGAAATGACAATGCCTGACGGTATTATGGCGGATGAGAAGACTATGGCAGAAGCCAAAGAGCTTTATAATATATTCTGTACACATTGCCACGGTGATAAGGGTATGGGACAAGGTATTTTGGTAAAGAACGAAAAATTCTTAGGCGTACCATCTTATGGTGATAGAGATATTAATTTCGGGACAATCTTCCACGTAATAACCTACGGCAAAGGAGTGATGGGCTCACATGCCTCTCAAGTTACTCCGGAAGAAAGATGGAAATTGGCTCTTTATGTTATGAAGTTGAAAAGCGACATGACACCTAAAGAAGAAACGACTGCCGAGGGTAGCGTAGAGTAAACTGACTAGATAAAGCATTAAAACAATCTTTTAACTATTATAAGATGTTTGAATTTTCAAGCCGCTTAAAAACAATTTCTTACGTACTGATTCTTATCGGTGCTATTTCCGTAGGGTTTAGCTTCTTCGCAGGAGGAAGTGACCACCATGACGAAGCGAGTCACGGGGAAGGAGAACACACAACTACTGAAGCTCATCACAGTCCTGCGGCAAGCCATGTCCACGGTCATGATGCCATGCCGAAAACTGATGATTTCAGTTATCACAAAGGAGCTTCAAGAGCAATTCCGAAGAATAATCATTTCTACACATCACCAGATGCGGAGCACGATGCAGAACATGCGCATCATCAAGAACAAAATAAACCTTGGGCAAACCTTTTGGTGAATAGTTTTTTCGCCTTGGCGATTGGATTAGGAGCTTTATTCTTTATGGCACTGCAGTATGCTGCACAAGTAGGTTGGACCGTGGTTCTTTTGCGTGTTTTAGAAGGTATTACAAGTTTTATCTGGGTGCCAGGACTAGTAATATTTGTCATTATCGTTACCGGTTGGTTCCATTTAGGAGGTAACCATGTTTATCACTGGATGGCTGAGGGTATTATGACGCCAGGTAGTGAAAATTATGACTCTATTATCGCGGGGAAAGAAGGCTATTTAAACGGACCATTCTTCACTATTAGATCAATCATTTATTTAGCAGGTTGGATAGGCGCGGCATTTTTGTTAAGAAAAATGAGTTTAAAGATGGAACAGTCTGGTGTAGATTACAACCAGAACTGGGCTAAAATGCGTAATGTGGGTGCCGGATTTTTAGTATTCTTCGCGGTTACTTCTTCCATGAGTGCATGGGATTGGATTATGAGTATTGACACTCACTGGTTCAGTACTTTATTTGGATGGTATGTTTTCGCAACCATCTTCGTATCGTCGCTAACAGCCTTAATGATGGTTGTTCTTTACCTTAAAGGCAAAGGATACTTACCAGAAGTTAATAAGAGTCACATCCATGACATTGCTAAATTTATGTTTGCCTTTTCTATTTTCTGGACTTACCTATGGTTCTCCCAGTATATGTTGATTTGGTATTCAAATATTCCAGAAGAGGTAACTTATTATATGATGCGCTTTGATGAGTATAAGGCTTTATTCTTCACCATGGTAGCATTGAACTTTGTATTCCCGGTTACTATTTTAATGAGTAGAGATTCAAAACGTAATCGTGGCTTCATTTTTACGGCCGGTATTATAATCTTATTCGGACACTGGTTAGACATCTTTATCATGATAATGCCAGGTTCTGTGGGTGCAAGTGGAAGCGTTACCTTAATTAACATTGGAACATTATTAGGATTTGTGGGCTTATTTATTTTAGTAGTGTTTAACACTATTAAAAAAGCACCGCTGATGATTAAGAACCACCCCATGTTTGTGGAGAGTAAACATTTCCATATTTAATTTTAAATAGCTAGCTATAAATGGATACATTATTGATTATTGTTGTAGCCCTTCTTGCTGTAATTGCCTTTACACAGGCGATAAGAATCTTCGAAATATCATCAAAGATTAAGGGTACTGATAATGACATAAAGGTTAACGACAAGGACAACAACGCGCAAGGTTGGTTAATGCTTTTGTTCTTAATCTTCTTCTTTGGGGCTTTTGCTTGGATGGTGAGTGAATACATGGAGCTAACGCTACCTGTTTCAGCATCTGAACACGGTAAAGAAATTGACAGCCTGTGGGATATATCTATGGGGGTTATTATTTTAGCCTTCTTAGTTACTCAGCCTTTATTATTCGGTTTTGCCTATATGTTCCGTGGTAGAAAGACTCGTAAGGCCACTTACATGGAGCATAATAATAAATTAGAGCTTTTTTGGACTGGTATTCCTGCCGTGATTTTAGCAGGTTTGATCCTTTATGGACTTACTACTTGGACGGATATCATGTTTCCAGAAAAAACAGAAGAGCCTATCGTAGTAGAGCTTTACGCTAAACAATTTGGTTGGACAGCTCGTTATGCTGGTGGTGATAATACACTAGGTTTTGCAAATGTTAGGTTAATTGAGGGTGCTAATGTATTGGGTGTAGACCCATCTGATAATAATTCTAGTGATGATATTATCACAAGTGAATTAAGACTCCCGAAAGGACGTCCAGTGCTTTTGAAGTTTAGATCACAAGATGTTATTCACTCAGCCTATTTGCCTCACTTTAGAGTACAAATGAACTGTGTGCCTGGCACCGAAACGCAATTTCAGTTCACTCCGTCTATGACGACCGCTGAAATGCGTATGGACAACGATGTTATTGAAAAGGTTGCGCGCGTAAATTCTATTCGCAGTGCGAAAGGTGAGGATCCTTGGGAATTTGATTATGTATTATTATGTAATAAAATTTGTGGGGCGGCTCACTACAATATGCAAATGAAGGTGGTTGTTGAATCTGAAGAGGATTTCAACAAATGGTTGGAGGAACAGCAGACTTTTGCTGAAATGTTATAATTTATTTGATTAGTTAAAGGATAGAAATCGAAAGAAAAAATGGAAGCACACGCACATCACAAAGAAACTTTCATCACTAAATACGTATTCACGACCGATCACAAAATGATCGCCAAGCAATTCCTCGTAACCGGTATGATTATGGGAATTATTGGAGTGGCTATGTCTTTATTGTTCCGTCTTCAACTGGCTTGGCCAGATAAAGAATGGCCCATATTAGAGATGTTATTAGGCAAATGGGGTACCGATGGAATCATGGACCCTAATATCTATTTGGCTTTAGTTACTATACATGGTACCATCATGGTATTCTTTGTATTAACTGCAGGCTTAAGTGGTACTTTCTCCAACTTATTAATTCCCCTACAAATTGGAGCACGTGATATGGCGTCGGGCTTTATCAACATGCTTTCCTATTGGTTCTTTTTTGTTTCTAGTGCTATTATGGTCGCTTCACTTTTCGTAGAAAGCGGTCCCGCATCGGCTGGTTGGACAATTTATCCGCCTTTAAGTGCACTTCCGCAGGCCGTACCAGGTTCTGGAATGGGTATGACTCTATGGTTAGTTAGTATGTCATTGTTTATTGTTTCTTCCTTATTAGGAGCTCTAAACTATATTGTTACTGTTCTCAACCTAAGAACTAAAGGAATGAGTATGACACGACTTCCATTAACAATTTGGGCCTTCTTCGTAACAGCGATCTTAGGTGTACTTTCTTTCCCAGTTCTTTTCTCAGCGGCTTTACTACTTATTTTTGATAGAAGTTTCGGAACAAGTTTCTACCTATCCGATATAATGGTAGCGGGTGAGGTATTAAGTAATCAGGGTGGTAGTCCTATTTTGTTCCAACATTTGTTTTGGTTCTTAGGTCATCCAGAAGTATATATTATTCTTTTACCTGCATTGGGTATTAGTTCAGAAGTAATTTCGACCAATGCTCGAAAACCAATTTTTGGTTACCGCGCAATGGTAGGGTCTATTTTAGCGATTGCTTTCTTATCGTTCATCGTATGGGGTCACCATATGTTTGTAACCGGTATGAATCCATTTCTAGGATCCGTGTTTACTTTTACTACTCTTTTAATTGCTATACCATCTGCCGTAAAGGCCTTTAACTACATTACTACATTGTGGAAAGGTAATTTACAGATGACGCCAGCAATGCTATTTTCGATTGGTCTAGTTTCTACCTTTATTACGGGTGGTTTAACAGGTTTGATTTTAGGAGATAGTGCTCTTGATATTAATGTTCACGATACATATTTCGTGGTAGCCCACTTCCATATTGTAATGGGACTATCGGCTATTTTTGGTTTGTTCGCAGGTGTATATCATTGGTTCCCCAAGATGTATGGCCGCAGAATGAACAAATCTTTAGGATACGTTCACTTTTGGATTACGTTTATTGCTGCGTACGGTGTGTTCTTCCCAATGCACTTTTTAGGAATGGCAGGTTTACCTCGTCGTTATTACACTAATACGGCTTTCCCAATGTTTGACGATTTAGCTGATATTAACGTATTAGTAAGTTATTTCGCCATCATTGGTGGAATTGCTCAATTGGTATTCTTGTTTAACTTCTTTTACAGCGCATTCCGCGGAAAGAAATCCGAGCAAAACCCTTGGAGAGCGAACTCTTTAGAATGGACTACTCCAGTAGAACATATCCATGGAAACTGGCCGGGAGAGATTCCAGAAGTACACCGTTGGCCTTATGATTACAGTAAGCCAGGTGCTGCTGAAGATTTTGTTCCTCAGACAGTTCCTATGTCGGAAGAAGAAATTGCCAATGGCCATTAGATTTTAATAATAGTTGAAGCCCCTTAGTTAACGCTAAGGGGCTTTTTTTGATGGTATTATTTTATCGGACGATTGCTAATTTTCCGTTTTCAATTTCTCTTACCTTTGCTCAAAATGCATGCATGGCCCAATATTTAGATGAAGAAGAGGAGTCTTATTCTAAGGAGCAGGATCTAGACCAAAAACTTAGGCCATTATCCTTTGATGACTTTGCGGGACAAGATAAAATACTAGAAAATCTACGGATATTCGTGGCGGCAGCAAACCAGCGAGGCGAGGCCCTAGATCATGTTTTATTGCATGGACCTCCAGGATTGGGGAAAACTACCCTGGCCAATATTATTGCTAATGAGTTACATGCTGGTTTAAAGTTAAGTTCTGGGCCGGTAATCGATAAGCCTGGCGAATTGGCGGGCTTGTTAACTAATTTAGAAGAAGGCGATGTTTTATTTATTGATGAGATTCACCGCTTAAGTCCCGTGGTGGAGGAATACCTCTATTCGGCCATGGAAGATTACCGTATCGACATTATGATTGATAGTGGTCCTGCGGCCAGAAGCGTACAAATTAACCTCAATCGTTTTACTTTAATTGGCGCGACTACTCGCTCAGGATTGTTAACTTCTCCGCTTAGAGCGCGTTTTGGTATTAACAGTAGATTGCAGTATTATACAGTGGAGCTTTTATCGAATATCGTGGAGCGTTCTGCCCATATATTAGATGTTCCCATTGAAGCGAATGCGGCGGTAGAAATTGCACGCAGAAGCAGAGGAACACCGCGTATTGCCAACGCTCTCTTACGAAGAATGCGCGATTTTGCTCAGATAAAAGGTAAGGGAACCATCACCCTGGAAATTGCCAACTTTGGTTTGGAGGCACTGCATGTAGATACTTATGGTTTAGATGAAATGGACCATAAAATCTTAATTTGTCTTATCGATAAGTTTAAAGGAGGCCCAGTGGGCTTAAATACCATTGCAACCGCGGTAGGAGAACAGGCAGGGACCATAGAAGAAGTATATGAACCCTATTTAATTCAGCAAGGTTTCATGGCGCGCACACAGCGAGGACGGATTGTTACAGATCTAGCATACGCCCATTTAAATAAGCGCGATCCTCGTATTCAAAACGGTCTCTTTGATATCTAAGGAGGACTATAAGGAAGCCATCTCTGCGGAAGCAATGCGCTTAGGCTTTATGGCCTGTGGATTTTCCAAGGCGCGTTTTTTGGAAGAGGAGGCACCGCGATTGGAGGAATGGTTATCGCGTAATTATCAAGGAGAAATGGCCTGGATGGCCAATCATTTCGATAAGAGATTGGACCCGAGAAAATTGGTTCCTGGGGCAAAAACGGTGATAAGCTTACTTTTTAATTATTTCCCTGCTCAAGAGCAATCTTCGCCTGAGGCGCCCAAGATTGCTAAGTATGCCTATGGGGAGGATTATCACTACATTTTAAAAGACAAATTACATTCCTTGCTGAGTTTTATTCGGGAAAATATCGGAGAAGTGGATGGTCGTGCTTTTGTAGATTCCGCTCCCGTAATGGATAGGGTGTGGGCCAAAGAGGCCGGTTTGGGTTGGCTGGGTAAGAACACTTTGCTACTGAACAAAAAGTCGGGATCTTTTTTCTTTATCGCCGAGCTAATTCTGGACTTAGAGCTGGCACCTAATCCGCTTACTAAATTTGATCACTGTGGCACCTGCACACGTTGTATTGATGCTTGTCCTACCGACGCATTAGTGGATGCTAACCTTTTGGATGCTTCTAAATGCATTAGCTATTTAACAATTGAGTTAAAGAATGAAATCCCGACGGAGTTTAAAGGTCAGATGGAAAATTGGGCCTTTGGTTGCGATATCTGTCAGGATGTATGCCCATGGAACAGGTTTTCCAAAGCGCATCAGGAGGAGCGTTTAAATCCCCACGAGGAACTCTTAGATATGAAGCCTGAGGACTGGAATGAAATTACTGAAGAAGTATTTCGAAAAGTATTTAAGAAGTCGGCTGTGAAGCGCACTAAGTTTTTGGGCTTAAAACGGAATCTAGATTTTCTTAAAACCTGAGTTTGACCGAAAGTTTTCGCCTCAGATTTTCAATAAAAGGAAAAGACTATATGGATGGTGCAGCTGCAGCGGGCTTCGGTAAATGAGCTAGATGTAGAGGATTTTGCATTTACAGGAAAAAACTTGTAAGCCACTTTTAAAAAGCGTTTTTTGGCGCCTTAGCCGTTTACAATTGCCCTCTATTACTTCACCGCTTGTGCCTAAAACCCACTATTTATAGGAGATCTGAGGCCTAATTTCACATCGAACTCAGTTTTTAATAAGGCAATCGTACCAGCGCATCTATGGAAATAAAAACCACCTAATGCTGAGGCAAGAGGTGGCTTAGTATTGTTTTAGATTGAACTTCGATTTAGATTTCTATGGAGGTAGCTTGAAGGATTTCGTAACTGTCTCCATCGTAAATAAAGGCAATAACCTCACAGTTTTCTTTCACTGCATCTACAGGAAGTACAATGCTTTCATTAAAAGTGTTTGAACCGCTACTTAGGTCGATAGTGGTGCCATAAGTACCAGTAAAAGAGCCGCGGAATACGTGATTGTGAACATAAGCTGTATCTACAGATTTGTCTGGCATAGTTTGCGGGGAAACGATATTGTTCTCAGCAAGATAAAGGCAAATCTTCACGTTAGTAGCACTGAAAGTTAAAAGCGTAGCTACCGATCCACTAACATTTAAAGTAGAGTTGGCAGCATTAAAGCTTTCTTCTTTAAGACTGATTGTAGCTACCGGATCTCTTAAAATTTCTTGGGAAATAGTTGAACCCCAGTCGCCTTCGCTTTTAATAATGTCTGAGTTTAAATAGTCGATGCGGTTTACAAAACCCACGGGTACACCAAAGAGATTAAAGAAATTGAATAGCTCGGTCCCTTCTGGGGTATTAAAGGCTTTCGGGTGTTTGTCGTCTACTTGGGCCAAGTTGCCCGCGTGAATGCCTAATAGGATCAGACGGTCTTTGCCATAAATGCTTTGTAACTCTTTCGCTTTCGCATTGGCAGCCGGACAGTTATTGCACTTTACCCCGGTAAACTCTTCGAGTAAGATTACATGAAGCGAATCTTGACCACCGCCAATGGGGCCACCGCCACCACCTTCGCGTTGAATTAAGTAATCTCCTTCTTCAATTTTGTCGCAGGCTCCTAAGAATAAGGCGAGAACAGCGAGACTAAGAAATATCTTTTTCATAATTAAAAGTTTGTCGTTATCATCATAGAGAAGCCATTCGAAGCTGGAACAACGCGGCAAATACCACCTACGCAAAATACTCCTTCTTGTTGACGTCCGTAGTTAAACTGAAACTTGGTAGTACCGCGTGTATAACCCATTGATACCAAGGGATAGTGTACTCTTAAATCGGGATCAGGATGGCCATAATTATAGGCATCTTGAACGGCGAAGAACCACTGCGGCGCAATACTATACTCTAGTAAAAGTAGGGCCCAACTGCCTCGATCCTGATCGGTAAGCATAAGTTGAGCTTCCGAACGCAAAGAATGCTTGGGCTTAATTTTCCAAAGTATTTCTGCTACCATAGCATTAACGTAAACTATTTCCAATGTGTTGGGGTCCGAAACCAAATCATCCACTACACCATCAAGCAGTGCGCTACGGTTATAAATGAAATTATAGTAGCTAAAGGTTCCTTTTAGACTCTTATTAATTTTAGTTTTCACCTCTACGTTAAAATCTTGCGAGTATTGGATGTCTCCAAATCCAGCCCAGTCCTCATAGCCATCAGTTCCAGAAATTGTAGGTACAGAATCAAAACCGGGACGAGTAATAAAGCTTTTATCTAGCGCATAGCTATTACTAAAGTTCAGGTTTACTAAAGTTCCCTACTTGCCGCCAACTAAAGTTCCTTTGTCAAATTTATAAGCTATTTCGGCCTGCATTCCGGTTTCGCCATTAGCTTGAACATTGTAGCTATATAATGCGGGCAGCGCGTAAGTGTGTAACTCGGCTAGTGGGGGTTGGTAATTAATTAGCAGTTCGGTAAAGTTGGCCACTCTTTCTGAGCGAAACAGAAAGTTATCGTAGTATTTGTATCCGAAGATAATTCCTAAATTTCCTTTAGAGTAAGAGCCATTGGCATAGATGGCGTGACCAGGCTTAAATATAAAGCGGTTACTACTATTTGGGTCTTGTGATTTATAGGCGTATTCACCAAAAATATTAAAGTTTCCGCTGATGAAATTCGCACGCAAAGAGGCAGCAGCAACGTTTTCCGGCAAGTTGTAAATAGGGTCGGTTGATTCTTCAAAACGGCTAACGGCACCAGCCCCAACAATAAGATTGGTGCGACTACTGTTGCCGTTGAATTCGTTAAGATTAAACTCTAAATCACCACCTCGTACAATACCATCACTTGTTTCAAAGTAAATTCTTTGCCTTCCAACTAAGGCTTTCGCTTTTATGCCTGGTCTAATCTCATAGATTAAGCGTAAACCATCCATCGCATTATCTAGCCCTAGGCCACGTTCTTCATAGGTGCGGAAAATTAAACCGCTACCAAACTGCTCATAATAATTACCAACGGTTAAGTCTAAGCCTTCATGTTTATATCGTATGAAGCGATAGGGAATACCTTCTCCTTTAAATCCTTCGGGTAAACCGATAAGATTATTTTGGTAATTTTCATAGCGCAAGCCCGCCATGAAATCACCTTTAGAGTAGGTGAGATTTAGAAAACCCGCAGCTAATAGTCTTTCATCAGGAAAGGCCGTGCCGTTAGGGTCAATGATGGTATCGCGTAAGTAATACTGCGCATTAGTTTGAAAATTCCCGTGAATTTGTCCGTAATCTTTCTCTGCTTCCTGAGCAAAGGAGAATACACTTACAAAAGTAAAAGCGAGGAATAGTAGTTTTTTCATAGAGCTTACTTGAGAGGGGCTAAATTTATTCGCTGATTTCTTCACCGCGATTTAATTTCTCAATTAGCTCATAAAGGTGATCTTCATCGCCTGTCATATAACCATTATGCTGCCAAACAATTTCCCCACTACCATCTACTAAAAAGGTATGCGGAATATTATTTACGTTTAAGGCTCTTTTTAGTTCCTGATTTTCATCTAAGTAAACTTCATAGTCCCAACCTTGGCTGGTGATAAAAGGCTTTACTCTTGCTGAGTTTCTTGAGTCATCTACCGATACCGCGATAAGTTTAACTCCTGATTCTTCCTGCCAATCAACATATTGATCATTTATCGCATTAAGTTCTAAAACGCATGGCTTACACCAGGTGGCCCAGAAGCTTATGATCATTGGCTTTCCGTCATTTTCGAGAAGATTGGCATCAATCATATTGCCACTTAGGTCTTTAAGCTGAATATTGGGGATTTTATCTTGTGCAATAGCAGAAAAAGAAAGACTTAGAAGTAGCAACAGAGTTTTTAAAAGCTTGGTGTTCATTTTAACTAGGAATAATTTGTTTCAAAAGCAAATTAAGTATTTTCTGCGCACTTGCCACTCATCATTGCTCTTTAAAAGCTTAAAGTGATGCATCCTTTTGGTGGAATTGAAACTTCTCGAGCTTATTGGATCGCCTTCTTTCTTGGAAATCGGATTTTTTTTCGGGCGCTTTGAAACTCGAGAAGCCTTTACGAACCGCCTTCTGCCTAAAGAAGTCGGACTTTTTTCGAGCTCTGTCGTTAACCTTTATTTAGTTCTAATTTCACATCACCTTAAATAGGAGGAAAAAAATTTTGATTATAGAGCATTTTATATACTTATACTCGAAGAACAATTAGATTAAAAATTATGAAGAAAAGTTTGCTAACCTTAGGGCTAGGTGTCTTAGCAAGCAGCAGCTTATTTGCTCAGTTACCCGTGAGTACTACTGCAGAGAATAAGAACGTAGTTCTTGAAGAATTTACTGGTATTTACTGTACTTTCTGTCCTGATGGGCACTTAAGAGCAACAAATTTAAGAGCTGCAAACCCTGGTGATGTTGTATTAATTAACATCCACGCAGGTTCATTTGCTGCTCCAGGTGGAAGTGACCCTGATTTCAGAACCACTTTTGGTACTGCAATTAACAATCAAGCAGGTGTTACTGGTTATCCAGCAGGTACCATTAACCGTCGTTTTTTCTCAGCTTACAGCCAGTCAGGTACTGGAACGGCAATGGGTCGTGGAGATTGGACTGCTGCTGCAGGAACTATTCTTGCTGAGTCATCTTATGTGAATGTTGCCTTAGAAGGTGAATTGATTTAAGTACCAATACACTTACTGTTGACGTCGAATTGTATTTCACCGGTAGTAATGCACCTGCAAGTGGCGTGAATTTAAACGTTGCTTTATTGCAAAACAATATCGCTGGTCCTCAAACTGGTGGTAGTTCAAACCCAAGTCAAATGTTACCTGACGGACAATACAATCACCAACACATGTTACGCGATATGCTAACTGGTCAGTGGGGTGAAGTTATCACTACTACCACTTCTGGTACAACAGTTACTCGTCAGTATACTTTCCCAATTCCAGCTGCTATTAATGGTATTCCCGTTTCTGTTGGAGATTTGGAAATTGCTGCTTTTGTAGCTGAAGGTCAAGTGGAAGTTATTTCTGGTGCAATGGGTCCTATTACTTATACTGCTCCAGCTGGTTCAATTGTAGCTGATTTAGCGGCTGCGGCTGGTGCTTCAGGTGCTGCAAGCTATTGCGATCCTAATGTCACTCCAGAAATTACAGTAACAAACAATGGTAGTGTTGCGGTAAGTAACTTTGATGTTTCTTACAGTTTAAATGGTGGTACTCCAGTTTCTCAAAACGTAAGCGCTTCTTTAGGCGCTGGTGCTTCGACTACAATTACCTTCCCAGGTGCTACTTTAGCAGCAGGCGAAAATGTAATTGCTTACGAAGTTTCTACAGCTAATAACCCGAATTTATATGACTTATCTAGCGCCAATAACATTGCAGCTAGTGGCGTTTTAATTCAGGTTCCCAACACTCCTTTTGCAACTTCGCATTATGAAGATTTCGAGTCTTACGCATTAGGTGGTAGAGCGTTCAGCAATAGTTTGACTATTAACCCTGATGGAGCAAGATTTTTCGTAGTTGATCAAGGGGTAAACTCTTCAATCAATTTTAATCTTGGTGGTTACGGTAATTCAGCGAAAAGTTTACGTTGGAACTTCTACAGCATTGCTGCAGGAATCGAGTCTAGCTTACTTTACGAAAAATTAGATCTTACTGGAACTTATGATAACCGTATTGTATTTGATTATGCTCACTCGCAGTATCAAAGTTCTGCAGATCAGTTGGAAGTGAAAGTTTCTGATGATTGCGGTGCTACTTGGTCTACTGTATTCTCTAAATCAGGTGCTGCTTTAGCAACTGGTCCGGCTCAGCAAGGTAACTGGTATCCAACCTCTAGTGATTGGGTTACTGAATCAATTGATTTGTCAGCTTATAACGGAACAGGCGAATTATTAGTTCAGTTTACGGGCTTATCAGATTTTGGTAACAACCTTTATATCGATAACATCCAATTCCAAAACAACACTTATGTTGGTTTAGAGGAAGAAGCTTTAAGTCAAGCTTTCGATTTCTATCCTAACCCTGCAAGTGATAATTTCACTTTAGATTTTGATTTAGCGGCTTCTGCAACTGTAAGCGCTACTATCATTGATGTAACTGGAAGAGAAGTTTTAGTAATCGCTCAAGACGAAGTTCTTAAAGGTGCTAAAAGCTTAACTACTTCTGTTGCTAACCTAGAAGCTGGTGCGTATATCGTACAAGTTGAAATTAATGGTGAAGTTTCTCAAGAGAAGCTTATCATTAAGTAGGATTAACATACTTTAAAAAGTCAGGAAGAAGCATTTTTGCCTCTTCCTGATTTTCTATTTTTAACCTTAGTATTAATATAGCCTCATGTTGAAAAGAAAATTTATAGCTCTAATTCTAGCAATTGTAGCGATTAGTCCTGCATTTGGTCAGAGTTTAATAGTGGAAACCTACGATAGTTTGGTAACTGGAGATGCTCTTTCGGATAACGATATCTATGGTTATGGTACGGTGAAGAATATTTCTTCGGATAGTGTTTTGGTGCGATTTAAAAGAATTGATGGTAATTACAACCTTCTAACAGATAACAATGCAATTTGCTGGGGAATCTGTTTTATCCAATCTATTTCCGTGTCGCCGCCCTCATTTTCAGTTTTATTGGGACCAGGGGATACGGCAAGTGCTAGTACCCATGTTTATCCCGATCAAGATGATATTAGTAGAGAAGGAGACATTACTTATGTATTTTTTGACTCTGATAATCCATTGGATTCAGCTACTTATACAGTTAAGTACAAAGTAGAAGGCAGTGGCATTTCTGTTAAAGAGATTTCGGCGATGCCAGAATTATCGGTTTACCCAAATCCAGCAACGGATCGCCTACAAGTTAATTACTCTGGCCAGAGCGCACAGAATTCTAGCTTTGAAATAATCAATTTAGTAGGCTCAAGGGTTTATTCCAAATCTTTGCAAGCCAGCGAAAGCACTTTTAATCTTAATATTAGTAATTTGAGTCCGGGAGTTTACTTCTGTGTTTTAAAAGCTGACAATAAGTTAGTTACCTCGAAGAAATTAGTAGTTAATTAAGTTTCTAAGCCTAAATATTGAAAAGAGCCACCTATTATGGTGGCTTTTTTGTTTGGTCGTGTATGAAATCAGTAATTTTGCCGTTTTTTAAAGCTAGGCTGCAGCATAATTGAAGTCTATTTGAGAGAGCTATGCTACATTATATAAAAGGATTTTTAGTAGAGGTCAATCCCACCACGGCTATCGTCGAGTGCAATGGGCTTGGCTACGAAATTAACATCGGCTTAAATACTTACTCGGCTATTAGCGGACTAAAAGAATTACAGCTCTTTTTACATCCGATCTACAAGGAAGACTCCCAAACGCTTTACGGTTTTTATTCTAAAAAAGAATGCAGCATCTTTCAACAATTAATTTCAGTTTCTGGCGTTGGGGGTAACACGGCACGAACAATTTTGAGCAGCCTTAGTCCGGCGGAAGTAATTGCCGGTGTTAGTAGAGAAGATGTAACCATGTTACAATCAGTAAAAGGGATAGGCCTGAAGACGGCGCAAAGAATAATAATAGACTTAAAGGATAAACTAATTAAGCTTCATGATGATGAGCTTAGCCTACCTCAAGCTTTCGGTGTAAAGTCCGAAGCCATAGCAGCTTTGGAGGTTTTAGGCTATAATGCTCGCCAAAGTGAAAGAGTTTTAAATACAATTCTCAAACAATCACCAGATTTCACCATCGAGGAACTAATTAAAGCCGCCCTAAAGAAACTTTGAGTCTAAAGAAATCATATCTCCTTCTGCTTCTCGCTTTAAGCTCTGTAATGTGGTTTGCCTTTACAGGGAGAAGGGTGCGTACAACAGCGCGCAGTTCCGTGATAGGAAAATATCTTGCTCCAGCAGATACCAATGAACCCGATTCCTTGAAATACCCCTTTAAACCGGGTCAAAGTGGTGGCGTTTACGGTTCAAACCCTAGCAATTACAAAGAGGATGTAGTATTTGATGCCAATTCGGGTAATTATTTTGTTTATCAACGCTATGGTCGTTTTGCCACAAAGTCGCCCATAGTAATGACCCCCGATGAATACCGAAATTATGTAGCCCGTAAACAGGCCTTAGAGTATTGGGATCAGAAAACCCAAAGTGATGCCGCCGCTAAGGCAGAAGGGCGAGATCCTGAGTCATCTTTAATCCCGCAAATACAGGTTAATAATGAGTTGTTTAATCGAGTATTTGGCAGCAATACCATCGATATTCGTCCCCAAGGTTTTGCTGAACTAACTTTTGGTGGACGCTTTCAACAGATAGATAATCCTATTATTCCAGAGCGTAACCGAAATGTTTTCACCTTTAATTTTGATCAGCGCATTCAAATGAATGTAACGGGCAGTATTGGTGAAAAAATGAAGGTGAATGTTAATTACGACACGGAAGCGACCTTCGCTTTTGAAAATCAAGTGAAACTCGAGTTTACCGGTGATGAAGACGACATAATCAAAAAGCTGGAACTGGGTAATGTAAACTTACCCCTTAATTCATCTTTAATTACTGGAGCACAAAGCTTATTCGGGATAAAAGGACAATTCCGATTTGGGAAGTTAAATGTAACCGGGGTTTTCTCCGAACAACGCAGTCAATCCTCGTCGATTAATATTCAAGGGGGAGCCACTACCACCGAATTTGAAATATGGGGGGATCAGTATGAAGCGAACCGCCATTATTTCTTATCGCATTACTTTAGAGATAATTACGAGGAGTTTCAGCTAAATGCACCTTTAATTACTTCGCCCGTTCAAATTACAAAGGTGGAAGTTTGGGTAACCAATAACCGTCAGAATACCCAGGATACAAGGAATATTGTTGCCTTTATGGACTTAGGGGAAAATCGTAATTCGGCTTATCGTAACGGACAAATTCCCGGTCCTGATATTTTTGGAGGAGCAGCCACGAACAACATCTTCCCTGATAACTTGGTAAACACTCTTGATCCACAAAGCTTACAAGCTCAGTTTCCCGGCTTAAGAGACATCTCTCAGGTTAATCAAGTTTTAAATGCTGCGGGATTTAATGAAGCGACCGAATATGTTGAACTAGCTAATGCTAGAAAATTAAATCCTAATGAATTCACCTTTCATCCGCAATTAGGTTATATCTCTTTAAATACTGCTTTAAATCAGGATGAAGTTTTAGCGGTATCATTTCAATACACTGCTGGAGGAAGAACCTTTCAGGTAGGTGAATTTAGTACCGATGGGGTAACTCCTCCCAATAACTTGGTGGTGAAAATGCTGAAGAGTTTCTTCCTCGATGTACGTTTGCCTTCTTGGGACTTAATGATGAAGAACGTTTATTCCTTAAGTGCTTTTCAAGTGGGAGCAGATGATTTTCGTTTGCAGGTTATGTACCAAAACGACGAAACAGGGGCTCCAGTACCCTTTCTGCCCGAGAGCAATTTGCGCAGTGAGCTTTTACTGCGAGTAATGGATTTGGATCGACTTAACCAGAATAATGATCCCTTTCCAGATGGATTTTTCGATTTCATTCCCAATCAAACTATTTACCCGCAAAACGGTAGAATTTTCTTCCCGGTGTTGGAGCCTTTTGGTAGCAACTTAGCGAATAAATTAGATTCGGAAGAGGCAAAGGATCGATATGTATTCCAACAATTATACGACTCCACCCGATTTGTGGCCCAAAATGAGACGCGCCTTAATAAGTACCTGATTAAAGGACAATTTAAGTCTTCTTCTAGCAGTGAAATTCAGTTAAATGCCTTTAATATTCCGCCGGGATCCGTTTCGGTAACTGCGGGAGGAACTCGGCTTATTGAAGGGCAAGACTATTCGGTTGATTATAATCTTGGCCGCGTAAGTATCTTAAATGAAGGCATCCTTAATTCAGGTGTACCCATTAAAGTGGATTTTGAAAACAACGCGCTTTTCAATTTCCAGACTAAAACCTTTATGGGGGTAAATGCCGAGTATCGCTTTAACGAAAACTTCAACTTGGGCGCCACCTTGGTAAACCTGAACGAAAGGCCGCTTACGCAGAAGGTGAACATTGGCGATGAACCGATTTCCAATACCATTATTGGTATGAATGGATCGTATAGTCAAGAGTCGCCTTTTTTAACCCGTATGGTAGATGCCATACCTTTTATTGACACCAAGGAGCCTTCCAACTTTTTAGTCAGTGGTGAAGTGGCACGCATTATTCCCGGGACTCCCAGAGGTATTGAAATTAATGGCGAGCAAACTACCTTCTTAGATGATTTTGAAAGCAGCCAAACCACGATTGATATTCGTAATCCTAATGCTTGGCGCTTGGCCAGTACCCCTGCGGGTCAGTTGAATTTATTTCCGGAAGCTTCGGAAAACTCTTTGGCTTATGGCTTCAATCGTGCCCGACTAGCTTGGTATTCTATCGATCCGCTTTTTCACAACGACGAAGCCAGAACCCCAGACAATATTAGGAATAATAAGGATTTACAATCGACCAACCCCGTTAGGGAAGTATTGGTAAATGAGGTTTTTCCTAACTTGGAATTAGACCCTTCGCAACCGCGTAATGTGGCTACCCTTGATTTAGCTTTTTATCCAAAAGAAAGAGGTCCTTATAACTACGATGTAGAACCAACAATTTATTCAGCGGGTCTTAATCAAGAGGGTGAGTTAAACGATCCTAGTTCACGTTGGGGAGGCATAATGCGCGACATTACCGTTACTAACTTTGAAGAGCAAAATATAGAATTCATCCAGTTTTGGATGCTAAACCCCTTTGTTGGAGTGGATGATGTTCCCGAAGGAGGAGATCTATATTTTAACTTAGGAAGTATTTCAGAAGATATATTAAAGGATGGAGTACAAGCGATTGAAAATAGCATCCCTGTAGATGGTGATCTTTCTAAGCTTGACTCAACGAATTGGGGTTACGCGAGCAATGTTCGCCCGCCAGTAGTAGCCTTTGACGCGGATCCGGCGGCACGCGATTTACAGGATGTGGGTTATGACCTCTTAAATGATCAGCAAGAACGCATTTGGTCCTATGATTCAGCTTATCCCAATTACATTCAGCGTATTGTGAATAATTTAGGAGCGGGTACCACGGCTGAAATTCAGGCCAATGCCGACCCAGCGGCTGATAACTTCCAATACTATCGCGGTTCAAGTTTAGATCAGGCAAGTGCTAACATCTTAGAGCGCTATAAAATGTTTAATAACCCACAAGGTAATAGTAATCCTACACCAGTTGGCGGAGTTTCTGCTTTCGCGACCAACTTACCCGACATTGAGGATATCAACCGCGATCAAACCTTGAGTAAAACCGAAACTTATTTCCAGTATCGCATTAGTATTCGCCCACAAGATCTTAATCAAGTAGGTGAAAATTACATCACCGATATTTATACAACCAACTCTCCTGAGCAGCCAAACGGGAGAAGCTATCGGGCCCAATGGATACAGTTCAAAATTCCAGTTTTTAATCCTGATAGTAAAGTTGGTCCCATCAATGACTTTCGTTCCATCCGTTTTATTCGTGCTTTCTTAACCCAGTTTCCCGACGATATCGTAGTTCGCTTTGCGCGGATGGAGCTAGTAAGAGGAGAGTGGCGTCGCTATCAATTTTCTTTAGATGGCACGCGTGATCGCTTGTCGCAAGATGATCAAGACAATACTATTTTCGAAGTGAATGCTGTGAATATCGAACAAAATGGTTCACGGCAACCAGTTCCCTATGTTTTACCTCCTGGCATAGACCGTCAGGTGCTATTTGGTACCACATCTGCGAACCAGCAAAACGAACAAGCTTTATCCCTGCGCATCCTAAACTTAGAGGACGGCGATGCTCGCGCTGTTTTTAGGAATATCAATTTCGATATGCGTCTGTACAAGCGTTTGCGATTATTTTCGCACTTAGAGTCTGCCGGCGAATTTGATGATTTAAACAATGGCGATCTACGATTATTTATACGCTTAGGTAGCGATTACGACCTTAACTATTACGAATACGAAATTCCGCTTACGGTTACCCCTTGGGGGACATCTGCTACAAGCCCCGATTTAATTTGGCCAAGTTCCAACGAATTAGACTTCCCTTTAAATGCATTGAAAGAAGTAAAGCTGGAGCGAAATGCGGCCTATCAAAACACCGGAGACCCCTTAAATGAGCCTTATTCAGCGCAGAAGGCAGGCGGAAGAATAACCATAGTGGGTGCGCCGAATTTGGGTAATGTGCGCACCATATTAATTGGGGTCCGCAACCCTAAAAAACGCCTTGCTAATGATCCCGATGATGGCTTTCCAAAAAGTGCTGAAGTGTGGATTAACGAATTACGATTAACGGATTTCGATCAAGATGGAGGTTGGGCTGCCAATGCAAGAGTGGCGGCAAAGCTGGCTGATTTTGCCAATGTTTCGGTCACAGGTAGAACAAGCTCTATCGGTTTCGGTTCCCTTGATCAAACAGTTTCAGAGTTTAGCCAAGAGCAGATGTACTCATACGACCTACAGTCGAATGTAGAGTTGGGTAAATTCTTTAATAAAGATTATGGTATCCGTATTCCAATGTTTTACGGAACGAGCGAAACTTGGATTAACCCTCGTTTTAATCCCCTTGATCCCGATATTGAATTTGACCAGGCCATCGAAAATGTGGAGAGTCCCGCTCGCGCAGATTCGCTTCGTCAGGCCACCCAAGATTATACCCGTCGCCGTTCGATTAACTTTACCAATGTTCGCAAAGAACGCAAGGGCTCGAAAGGACAGAAAAATCCACAGATATACGATATCGAAAACTTCGCCGCTAGCTATTCTTTTAGCGAAACCTTTAGGCGAAACATCAACACGCGCTTCGATTTAAATCGTCAGCATAATGCCAGTCTGAATTATACCTATCGAACACGTCCTAAATTGGTGAAGCCTTTTAGTAAAGTTTCGTGGTTACAGAGCGATTATTTGGCTTTAGTACGTGATTTCAATTTTTATCCGTACCCCAAAAGCTTTACCGCTATTGCTAGTGCAGATAGGAGTTATACGGCAATGCAAATGCGGAATACTGATGCGATTTTAAATGATATCCCACCAGAATTACTAGGTAATTTAGATGCGACCTATAACAAAAACTTTAATCTTAATCGCCAATATACCTTACTTTTTGATCTTACCGAGTCTTTGCGTTTCGACTATAATGCGCGCACCAATGCCCGGATTGATGAGCTGCCAGGAGCACCAAATACCGACTCGAACCGGACGGTTATTATGCAAAACTTGGAGCAGTTAGGAAGAGCCTTGAACTATCACCAAAGGGTGACCTTAAACTGGCAGTTGCCTTTAAGTAAAATTCCGTTGATAGATTTTGCCACGGTAAGTGCTACTTATAATGGTGATTACGATTGGCAAGCCCCTTCTCAAACTACTACTGCTGCCGCAAGAAGCACAGGTGGCACAGCTTCCAATTTTAATCTGAATTTTGGTAATACCATTCAAAATAATAGGCAATTACAACTGAATAGTACCTTAAATTTCACGGCTTTATATGCCAAAGTACCTTATTTAAAAAAGGCACAGCAGGGCTCACAAGGAGAGGAGCGAAGAAGACCGCGTGGAGTTCCTCGTCCCGGTAGAAATAATCCGAATGCCACAAACAAACCAGAGGAAGAGGAGGAAGATAAGGAGCAAAGTACTTTAGATAAGATATTAATGGAAAGTGCCAAGGTTCTGATGATGGTGAAATCGGGCTCCTTCAGCTACAGTCAAAGTAACGGGCAATTTTTGCCAGGTTTTGCCAATAGCCCGCAGTTGTTTGGTTTGGATAATGCAGGCGGAAATTATGCGCCAGGCTTATGGTTTAGCGTGGGTGGACAAACAGATATTCGTTCGGCAGCGGTGGCAAACGATTGGTTAGTTCGTAATGAGAATTTAAATAATCAGTACCGTCAAACGAGCGCTCGCACCATTAATATGCGCCTTACCGCTGAGCCTTTAAATGCCTTGCGTATTGTTATAAGCGCTCAAAATAATGCGACTGGAAATTTAGCAGAGTTCTTCCGCTTAGATACAATAGCGGGGGGCTTTGTTAGTCAGAACACTTTTAATACTCAAACCTTTTCTAGTTCATGGTTTATGTTAGGCACCGCTTTCGAAACGATTTCTGCGCCCGAATATAGCTCTGCTACTTACGATCAGTTTAGAGAGAATCGATTAATTATTTCGCAACGTTTGGCGAATAATTTGGCATCCACTGATTCAATTACAGGTTATTCTCCCGATTTGGTAGGCTCTGGCGATTCTTCCAATTTTGGTTACCGCTATTATAGCGTTAGCTCGCAAGATGTAATGATTCCAGCCTTCATTGCGGCTTACTCTGGGCAAGATGTAAACACTATTGAACTTGGAGCAACTCGAAAAACACCTTTGCCCAACTGGCAAATTACTTACGATGGTTTAACTAAAATGAAGTTCTTTAAAAATTACTTCAATAGCTTTACCTTAAGTCATGCCTATCGTTCTACCTATACGGTATCAAGCATGACCACCAATTTGTTACGTCAGAAGGAGATTCAAGACAACCCCAATGATGTTCCTTTAGATAATAACGGAGACTTGTTGCCGCTTAACCAAATTAATGCGGTTAGTCTCTCGGAGCAATTTTCACCTTTAATTGGTATTAACACGAAGCTGAAAAATAACATGACGCTACGGGTAGAGTATAAGAGCGATCGTAGCATGATTTTAAGTTTAACCAATAATCAGATTACCGAGAACCGTGGAAGTGAATGGGTAATTGGTGCGGGCTATATCATCAAGGATGTGAAATTGAAATTTGTAAGAGTGGGTTCTCGTCGCACCAACCCGGTATCTAACTTAGAGTTAAGAGCCGATGTGGGTATTCGCGACAATATTATTTTAATCCGTCGTATCATTGAGGAATCTGACCAAGCGACTTCTGGCCAAAGAATAACTACGGTTAAGGTATCGGCCGATTATCGTATTAGCCAAAGGGTTCAAACCAAGGTTTTCTACGATTTAAACATGTCGCGTTTCAAGACCTCTAACGCTTTCCCATTAACGACCAATCAATTTGGAATAAGTGTAAGGTTAAATCTGGGTCAATAACAAAGAAAACTATTTACATTTGCCGCAAATAATGATATTATGAATATACCAGCCGATCTAAAGTATACTAAAGACCACGAGTGGGTACGCGTTGAAAGTGATGACACCGTAGTGGTAGGCATTACCGATTTTGCCCAAGGAGAATTAGGTGACATTGTATTTGTAGAGATTGAAACGGAAGGAGAAAGCCTTGATCGTGAAGAGACTTTTGGCTCAGTGGAAGCAGTAAAAACTGTTTCTGACTTGTTTATGCCAGTATCTGGTGAAGTTTTGGAGTTCAACGAAGAAATCGAGTCGAACCCAGAAATAGTAAACAGTGATCCTTACGGTAAAGGCTGGATGGTGAAAATTAAACTGAGCGATGCTGCCGAGTTAGAAGATTTGCTTAGCGCAGAGGCCTACCAAGATTTAGTAGGGTGATCTCTAAGCTAAAAACCAAAAAGCTAACATATTATGCCCCAGCAATTGTCTGGGGTTTTTTGATTGCCTATTTTACGCTCATGCCAGGTTCGCAGGTGCCAAAGTCTTTGGCCAGCCTAAATGATAAGTGGATTCATGGTACTATTTATTTTTTCTCTGCTAGTCTAATAATCTTGGGCCTAGTCCGTTATAATTTCAGAAGGAGCTTAAGCATTAAAGCAGCAATTCTCGTTTTTTTATTCTGTTTGCTTTTTGGAGGCATCATAGAAATCCTCCAGCATGAGTTTGTTTCTCGGCGCCACGGCGATTGGTTCGACTTCTGGGCCAACAATACTGGTGCTGCAATTAGTGTGCTTTTGTGGTCTTTTACTTTAGGCCGCAAGGCTAAGTAGAAACCCAAAATCACCGTTATGCAAGAGAAAAAGTCAGCAAAAGCAAATCTCGAAAACTACCGCCCAATCTTCTTTTTGATAGGCTTAGTATTTTCCATGTCCTCTTTACTTTATCTTTTTGAAATGAAGATGGAATATCAATTGCCTACAATCCCCAAGGAGGAGAAGATTACTTATGTAGCCGGAATTGATATACCGCTTACCTTTCCCGAAAAACTCGAGAAGCCAGAGCCTAAAAAAGAAGAACCCGAGCCAGAGGAACCGATAAAGCCCACCGATCGCTTTAAGGAAGTAGATAATACTTTTAAAATTACTGATCGTCCTTCTATTGATATCAGCGGTCTTACGGACATTACTTCGGAACCTACCGATCCTCTTCCCATAGAAACTATAGACGCCGTTTTGGTGCAAAACATGGCGAGGCCAATGGAGTGTGAAGAACTGTCGGATAAGTCCGAACAAATGGACTGTTTCAATAAGTGGATTAGTCGTTACCTTGCCGAGGAAACCGTATACCCCGCACGTCCACGTAATTTAGGAGTAGAAGAGAAGCTGTATTTAAAATTCTTGATTTCCGAAACGGGAAGAGTAGAGGAAGTAAGCGTTATTCGTGGTCAAGATGAAGATTTAAAACAAGAGGCTATCCGCGTTTTAAAATCAATGCCGACCTTTAGTCCCGCTTCTCAAATGGGTAAACCTGTTAAAGTCCGTGTGATAGTCCCCGTCAATTTTAAATTGCAATAATTTTTATGGCAATTGCCTTTGCGCAAGCGCATTTAATTTATTTATATTTACCCACTAGAAAAAATCAGTATGGAACCTAAAAAATCGCCCGAAGCAGATTTAGAAAAATCCCGCGGAGTATTCCTCCAATTTGGGATCGTACTAGCCTTGCTTCTCTCTATTTTTCTAATTGAGTATAAGACTTACGATGAGTCTATTGCCAATTTGGGAGAGTTAGAAGTGCAAATGGATGATGAAATTATTCCCATCACGCAAAGGGAAGTGGCCCCGCCACCCCCACCGCCCCCGCCCCCACCAGAGGTTATTGAAGTAGTAGAAGACGACGTAGAGCTTGAAGATGAGCTTGAAATGCAAACTACCGAAACCGATATGATGGAAGAAGTAGAGGTGATTGAAATGGAAGAAGAGGTGTCTGATGAAGTTCTAAGTTTCGCTGTTGTAGAGTCCGTTCCCATTTTTCCAGGATGTGAGGACGCGAAGGACAACGATGAGCGTAAGGCTTGCTTTCAGCAAAAAGTTCTTGTATTCGTATCTAAAAACTTTGAATTCCCAGAAATGGCGAAGGAAATGGGTATCCAAGGTCGAGTGTATGTGAACTTCGTAATTGAAAAGAATGGTTCTATTACCAATGTAGAAATCGTAAGGGGTGTTGATCCACTTCTTGACGATGAAGCAGTGCGAGTAGTTAAAAAACTTCCAAAACTAATTCCAGCAAAACAAAGAGGAAAGCCCGTAAGAATGAGCTTCACTTTGCCGATAAATGCTAAGCTTCAATAAGCTTTAGTTCGTAACTTTACAGCCACGCTTTTAGCGTGGCTTTTTTTTTAAAATTATTACCATGGATCATACAGAAATCAAACTTTTAGCCTACGATGCAATACTAGCTTCCATCGAGGCAGGTAAAGAAATTTTAGATGTTTACGAAAGTGCTTTTGAGGTGGAATTAAAGGATGATAAATCACCTTTAACCCTAGCCGATAAGCGTGCACACCATATGATTGTAAAAATGCTCAAAGAAACCGGTATTCCTATTCTTAGTGAAGAGGGCCGTTCTTTAGCTTACGATGAGCGTAATAAATGGTCTACTATGTGGATTGTAGATCCTTTAGATGGAACCAAAGAATTCATTAAGCAAAACGGTGAGTTTACCGTGAATATCGCACTAGTGGAGAGGGGTGTTCCCATTCTGGGAGTAATTTACGTTCCTGTTGATGAAACCCTTTATTTCGGGGCCGAAGGTTTAGGTGCCTACCGTGTAGAGCAAGCAGCGCACGTAAAAGAAACGGATAACCTTAGCGACTGGATAGATATGGGTACGGCGCTTCCCGAAAGCCAAGAGCGACCTTATACTATGGTGGGGAGCAGATCGCACATGAGCGATGAAACGGCGGCCTTTTTTGATGACATTCGTCGTCAGTACCCCGACTCTGAAATTATCAGTAAAGGAAGTAGCTTAAAAATTTGCATGGTAGCCGAAGGCAGCGCGGATGTCTATCCTCGTTTTGCGCCAACCATGGAATGGGATACCGCTGCTGGTCACGGTATTGCTAAAGGAGCTGGTTTTGAAATTTACCAAGCCAATAGCGATAATCCCTTGGAATACAACAAAGAAGACTTATTAAACCCTTGGTTTATAGTAAAGGGAAAGAGCTAAGTTAGAATCACTCTATTTTGGTGGGCAAGCTACGTTAACGTATTTTTGCTCACCAAAATCTTTTCGGTTGAACACAGGTGGTGAGGTAAATATTCAAAGTATAACATTGCAGCAAAAAGCGAAGGCAGTTTTAGAGCTTACGAAAGCTCGACTGAATATGAGCGTGGTCTATTCGGCCCTTGCTGGTTACCTCTTAGGTGCAACTGAAATTTCATGGTACATTATTTCTTTGGTTTGTCTAGGCGGCTATCTCGTCGTGGGAGCAGCCAATGGCTTTAATCAGGTGATAGAGCGTGAGCGTGATACACTCATGGATCGCACAAAAAATCGTCCCTTACCAACGGGCCGTTTAACTGTTTTTGAAGCCATGTTTGCCTGTACGATAATGGCCTTAGCAGGTTTGTGGTTACTGTACCTTATTAACCCACTAACTTTGGGTTTTGGCGCCTTTGCGCTATTTGTTTATGTTTTAGTATATACTCCGCTAAAGGCTCATGGTCCTGTGGCGGTATTTGTTGGCGCTTTTCCAGGTGCAATTCCGGCTCTTTTAGGCTGGGTAGCCGCTACCAATGATTTTGATATTGAACCAGGCTTGCTTTTCGCTATTCAGTTTTTATGGCAATTTTCGCATTTTTGGGCCATAGCATGGATAGCGGATGATGATTATAAAAAAGCTGATTATGTATTATTACCTTCGGGAAATCGTGATCAGAAAAGTGCTATTCAAATTGTTTTGTATACTAGTTTTTTAATACCGGTAAGCCTTTTACCTGCTTTTGGTATGGGAGGCACTTTGTTTTTTACTTGGCCTTGGGCTTTGGTAATTGGTATAATGGGCTTTGTATTTTTGTTTTTTGCTTTTAAGCTATACCGATCACACGCTATTGCAGATGCGCGCAAATTGATGTTATACAGCATCATCTACCTGCCTGTTCTGCAATTATTGTATGTGATTGAAAAATTTATATGACGTGGGAACATTAACGAAGGAGGATAAGAAGAAAGTACAGAAGCCATTACTGTGGATTGGACTAACCAGCATTGTAATGACCTTCGCAGGTTTAACTAGTGGTTATGTGGTTAGCAGATCGGCCTTAATGGCAGATAATCGCTGGCTAGAATTTCCATTACCCGATAGTTTTTTGTACGCAAGTTTTGCCATTGTTTTGAGCAGTATCACCATGATATTAGCCAAGCGATCGGCTAAGGCTGGTCTACAAAAAATGATGGTTAACTATTTGGTAATTAGCCTACTTTTAGGCTTGGCCTTTACCGCTTTTCAGTTTTTAGGCTGGGGCGATTTAGTAAGTAGAGGTTTGTATTTTACCGGCGCTGGCAGCAGTAATTCTGCTAGCTGGGTTTATGTTCTTACCATTTTACATTGGTTACATTTATTTTCAGGTTTAATAGTGTTGGCATACACTATTTACCGCGCAAATATTGGTGCTTACACCAAGGAAGATTCTCAGGGACTAACGGTAAGTGCCACTTATTGGCACTTCTTGGATATTCTGTGGATTTATTTATATGTCTTTTTGTTAATTATTCGCTAAACTTGCAAAAATTTTGATGCATGGCTAACGGTGCTGCTTTAGAACAAAATACCTCTGCACTATGGGGTGGAGGACGTCAACCATTTGGCGCTAGTTATGGTAAAATGATGATGTGGTTTTTCCTATTATCAGATGCTTTAACCTTTTCGGGCTTTTTAACGGCTATGGGGCTTTACCGCTTCAAGTATGAAGAAACATGGCCCATTGCGGAAAACGTATTTACTCACTTTCCCATGTTACACGGAGAGCATCCCCTGCTTTTTGTGGCTTTAATGACTTTCATTCTTATCCTTAGTTCCGTTACGATGGTGCTAGCGGTAAATGCAGGCCATAAAAACAATCACAATGGCGTGGTACTGTGGATGGGGCTTACTATTGTTGGTGGTTTTATGTTCTTAGGTTCACAAGCTTGGGAATGGTACCACTTTATTAATGGTGATAAGGGTGCTATTCAATTAGAAGATAATACCATCGTTTACTTAACCAAAACTGGTTCGGAAGGGAAAATTCTGAGTGTTTACGAATTAGTTACAGGCGTAGAAAAACCACACGGTGATCATACCGAGTTTTCAACGGGTGATGTAGTAAGTGCTTTCGGTCTTAATACTGATGTGACTCTACGTTACCCTGGAAAAGCGGAAACAACCATGACGCGTGAGGAAGCCGTAAAGGCCTTTCAAACAGCAAAGCTTATTCAAGGAGCGAGTTTACGCGAAAACGAATATGGTAATGTCTTATTTGCCGACTTCTTCTTCTTTGTAACTGGATTCCATGGAACTCACGTATTCTCGGGTGTAGTACTAAACATCATCATTTTCATAAATGTATTGATGGGTACTTACAAGCAAAGAGGTCACTACGAAATGGTAGAAAAGGTTGGTCTTTACTGGCACTTTGTAGATTTAGTATGGGTATTCGTATTTACCTTCTTCTATTTGGTTTAATTTTTACAATAAAACATTTCTCAGATGTCAGATCATAGCAATAACCCCAGCGAACACCACGACGGACCAGAAGGTACCGCTTGGATTTGGAAAGTATTTTGGATTCTCTTAGCCGTTACTACTGTAGAGGTAGTACTCGGTATTATTAAGCCAGAAATATTATTAAGCCAATTTTTAGGTACTTCTTTATTGAACGTTATCTTCATCGTTTTAACTCTTGCAAAAGCTTACTACATCGTAGCAGAGTTTATGCATTTAGGACACGAGCGCAAGAACTTTATTTGGACCATTACTTTACCTATCGTAATATTAATTCCTTATCTAACCTTTGTCCTGTTAACAGAGGGCGGATATATGGGCGTATTGATGAATCAATAGATGAATAAAAACACACCATCTAAGAAGGCAGTTTTAGTAGTTTTACTAATACTGCCTTCTTTGTTTTACTTAATCTTTGTCTACGGAGCCGAAGGAAATTTCTTTAAAACCCTCGATTATGTTGGGCCGAAGGAAATTGTGCAGGTAGAAAAAGATGGGCAATTGGTAAATGATACCATTCCCTATGTGATACCCGATTTTGAATTTACTAATCAGGAGGATACTACCCTAAGTTCCGACGAAATGCGCGGGAAGGTATATGTGGCCAATTTCTTTTTTAGTTCTTGTCCTACGATTTGTCCGGCCATGAACTATAATTTGAAACAAGTACAAGATCGCTTTCTAGGATATGAGGATATCTACTTTTTATCCTTTACAGTAGATCCAGAATACGATACTCCTGCAGTGCTCAAAGAATATGAAGAGAAAATTGGAGCCGTTAATGGTCGCTGGTTTTTTCTAACCGGCGAAAAAGAAGCACTTTATAAAACGGCCCGCGACTTTTTTGTCAACGCAATGGAAGACTCTACCGCGGCAGGTGGCTTTTTACATTCGGAGTATATGGTAATTGTGGATTGGGAAGGAAGAATTCGCAGTAGAATCGATGAACAAGGGAACTTAAAAGCGGTTTATAATGGCACAAGTCCGGATGAAGTGAATAAACTGAAAGACGATGTTAAAGTGCTTATTGCGGAGTATGAAAAGCATAAATCCGTAACCGAGTACCGCGAGTCAAAAAAATAGCCTTTGCAGAGATGGGGAAAATTAAAAATTTGAAGCAAGAAAAGAAGAGTAGCGATCGCATAATGATACCCATCATTATTGCCCTTTCTATATTAGTGCCGGTGGCGGTGGCCTTACTTATTCTTTTTCCAGAAGTGTTTTCGGCCGATTTGGGTATCGATAGAGGAACACTGCCTGCTTTTCATGCCGTTTTAAATGGCACAACCGCCGCGCTGTTGCTCTTAGGCTTGTTCTTTATTATGCAAAAGAAGGTAGAAGCACATCGTGCGGTTATGTTAGGTGCCTTTGGTCTTTCTGCAGTTTTTTTAGTGTCTTATGTTATCAGTAAAGTTAATGCAGATCCCATCCCTTTCGGAGGAGAAGGCTTTATAAGGAGCTTGTACTTCTTTATCTTAATTTCACATATACTTTTAAGTGTTCCTGTCTTACCTTTAGCAATGTTTGCCATCTACCGTGGTTGGACGCAAGAGTATTCTAAACACAAGAAAATAGTATATTATACTTTTCCTATTTGGCTCTACGTGGCGGTAACGGGAGTCTTGGTTTATATTTTTATGAGACCTTATTATTAGACCTTATGTTTAAAGCTTTGCGAATTTTCAGTTTTCTAGCCCTAATGTTTATCACAAGCCTATCTGCGCAAGCGCAATGCGCTATGTGTAAAGCAGTAGCCTCATCCAGTACAGAGGCAGGCAGTACAGTTGCCACGGGCTTAAATGGAGGAATCATTTACCTAATGGCCTTCCCTTATTTAATTATGGCGGTGGTTGGTTATGCAATATATCGTCACCGTAAGCAGCAAACTGAGACTAAAGCAGACTAAATCAAGGGATAAAGTATATCTTTGCGAGGCTACTTGTACTTGCTATTTCTATCCTTATGAAAGTATTTCTGCCTTATCTATTGCTTGTTTTTTTAACACTTGGTACTGAGGCGTCCTCTCAAAATGTCATCACTGAGCAGTGGACTTTACAAGAATGTATAAATCAGGCTTTAGAGCATAACATTACCATTCAGCAAGCCAAGTTGAATGCAGATTTGGCTCATAACAATCTTGATGTTTCCCAGTGGAGCTATGCTCCCAATCTAAATTTTGGAAGCAATTACTTCTGGAATTTCGGTCTTAACATTGACCCGGTAACCAACCAAATTAGTCGCCAAACGCGTCAAACTGCTAACTTTAATCTAAGCACCAATTGGAGTGTTTATGAGGGGGGGCGCAAGTATAAAACGATTGCACGCGATAATAATAGCCTGCTAGCGGCTCGCCTCGATTATGAAGCGGCCAAAAATGATATCAGCCTTAATGTTGCCTCTATTTACTTGCAGATCTTACTTAATAAGGAAATTGAGTTAGTGGCGCTCGAGCAGATGCGCATCAGCGATTTACAGGTGCGACGTTGCGAAAAAATGGTGGATGCTGGTTCATTACCGAAAGGAGATTTATTGCAATTGAAGGCTCAGTTAGCGCGCGATCAACAAAACTTAATCGCTAGTCAAAATAATGTGAAGCTTAGTCGTTTGCAATTGGCAAACCTTTTATTGATTGAGGATCCTAATGATTTCGATATCAGCTTCCCAGAAATTCCGCTTCCTGAAGCTACTTTAATTAGTGCATCACCCGTTGGTATTTATAATACGGCTCAAGAGAATCAACCCAATATTAAGAGTGCGGAAATAAAAGAGCGAGTAAGTCAGCAGAATGTTTCTATCGCTCAAGCTTCTTATCTGCCAACACTTTCCTTGGTTGCTCAAGTGGGAACAAACTACTCCGATCAGATACCTAATATTACCGGCGCTACGGATGTTTTTATACCTATCGGTCAGGTGCAATCTACCGGTGAGTTGGTAACTAGTCTAAATGCGCAAAGTATACCAACCATTGATGGCATTCAACCTTTTAGTTCACAGGTAAGCGACAACTTAAATGAGGTGGTTGGTATTAACTTCACAGTTCCCATCTTCAATAGAATGTCGGTACGTAATTCGGTTCAGAATGCGAAGATCAATGCAGATATTGCTCGCTTAAATTTAGAGCAAACTAAAAATAACCTGAAGCAAACTATTTATCAAGCGCATGCTGATGCAAAGGCTTCTTTTGAGCAATATAAAGCAGCGGAGACTTCGGTTAATGCTAGCCAGGAAGCTTTTAACTATGCCCAACAACGTTTTGAAGTGGGCGCCATAAATCAGTTAGATTTTGAAAGTGCGAAGAATAACCTCGCTTCTGCAAAAAGTCAATTTTCCCAAGCCAAATACGATTATATATTTAAAATAAAAGTATTGGAGTTTTACCTTACCAATCAAGTAGCCTTATGAGTAAAAGTCTGAAAATAATTCTCGCCTTAGTAGTTGTTTTAGTAGCTGTTTTAGTACTGGCTAAAAAGCAAGGTTGGGTGGGTAGTGCACCTGGTTTGGAAGTAGAAATAGGAAAGGTTGAGAAGACATCTATTACGGAAACGGTTATTGCCAGTGGTAAAATTCAACCCGAGGTGGAAGTAAATATTAGTGCGGAAGTTTCGGGTGAGATTATTGAACTCCCCATTAAAGAGGGAATGGCCGTGAAAAAGGGTGACCTACTTGTGAAGATCAACCCCGATTTATTTCTAGCGGCTTTAAACCGTTCTGGGGCCAGTGTAAATACCGCCAAAGCTAGCTTAGCCAGTGCGAAGGCACAAGCCATAGAAGCGGCTAATAACTTCAAGCGTAATAAACAACTGCACGATCAAGCGGTAATTAGCGATGCCGAGTTTGATGCCGCAAAGCGTCAGAATGAAGTGGCTAAACTAAGTGTTGAGAGCGCCCAATATCAATTGGTAAGTGCTCAGGCGACCTTGCAAGAGGCCAAAGACAATTTAGAGCGCACCACCATTTACGCTCCTATGGATGGAACTATTAGCATGTTAAATTCAGAAGTAGGGGAACGAGTGGTAGGAACTGCCCAAATGACGGGAACCGAAATTTTACGCATCGCCAACCTGCAAATGATGGAGGTTTTAGTAGAAGTAAATGAAAATGATATTATTCGCGTGGAAGTTGGCGACACCGCTCTGGTAGAAGTAGACGCCTATCTGGATAAAGAATTTAAAGGTATTGTTAGTGAAATCGCAAATTCAGCGCGCTTGCAAGGAACGACCATCGATCAGGTTACAAACTTTGAAGTGAAGGTCCGTATTTTACCCTCATCCTATAAAGACTTGCTTAAAGAAGGGGAAGAAACTCCTTTCCGTCCTGGTATGACTGCCAGCTTAGAGATTCTAACCGACCGCCAAGCGGGTGTTTTATCAGTGCCTATTCAAGCCGTAACGACGCGCGCAGATACTGCATCGAGTGAAAATGGTTATAGTACCAAAAAGCTAGAGGATAAGGATGAATTGTTTGAAATTGTTTTTGTTAGCAAGGAAGGGAAGGCCGAATTACGTGTTGTGAAAACAGGTATTCAGAATGATGAAAATATTGTTATCACAGAAGGCTTAGCGGAAGGTGAGGAAATAGTGATTGGACCATACAGCGCTGTTTCCAAGCAGTTGTCTAACGGTAAACTAATTAAGCCTAAAGCTAAGGGAGAAGAATCTAAAGACTCGGAAGAAGATTAAGTGGCCTATATTTTAGCAATAGAAAGCTCCACCAAAAATTGTTCAGTAGCCCTTTTTAAGGAGGAGACTTGTTTGGTACTGAAAGAGGAAATTGGAGAGCAGTTTATACATTCGGAGAAGCTACATGTTTTTATAGACGAGGTTTTGAAAAGTCAAAACTTTGCAGCTAAAGATCTTGATGCCATTGCTATAGGTGCTGGTCCGGGTTCTTACACTGGTTTGCGTATTGGCTTATCTTCCGCTAAGGGATTGGCCTTTGCTTTAAACCGCCCTTTATTAAGTGCAAATAGCTTAGAAATTCTAGCGCATCAGCTGCTAAAGCAGGAAAAGATACCAAAGGATGCGGTACTTCATCCTATGATAGACGCACGACGTATGGAGGTTTATACTGCGTCCTACAACTGCGATTTAGAGGAGTTGTCAAAAGTTGAAGCACAAATTATTAATGAGGATATTTACAGGGATGCTAAGCCTCGTTATTTTTTTGGCGATGGGGCTAGTAAATTTGCCCAAGTTTTTCAAAGTGAAAACTATTTTTTTCCCCAATTATACTATCCCTCTGCTCTCGCTTTGGGCGAAATAGCGATGGCGAAATATGCTCGAAAAGACTTTGAAGATTTAGCTTATTTTGAGCCATTATATGTTAAAAACTTTCAGGCAGGTAAGCCGAAAAAGCTGCTGTAAACGATAATTTGGAAGCTATGGAAGGGTCTTACATTTTTAATATCTATTCGCTAGCTCTAATATTTAGCAGTATTCCTGCCTTTGCGCTTGCAGTTTGGATCGGACTCCATAAAAATAAAAGCCTCTTTAATTGGTATTCACTTCTTCTGCTTGCTGCGGCTATTTGGGCGGTTGCTTATGGTTTCGAGTTAGCTTCGCAAAGCTTGGAGCAAATGCTTTTCTGGATTAAAATAGAATATTTTGGCATATGTGCTCTTCCAACCCTTTGGTTGGTATTTTGCTTTAACTTTATTGGTCGCGAATATTGGGTTAATCCTTATAGTTTAGGGGTCTTTATCCTGTATTCAGTTTCTACCTACATTGCCGTATTTACCAATAATTCGCATCATCTCTTTTATGCAAGCACGCAGTTAAATACAATAGCTGCACCTTTTCCATTATTAGAAATTGAACCTGGCCCTTGGTATAGATTACATACGCTGATTTTTTATGCGATGGTCATTTGGGGCTATATCGCTTTGTTTTTTTACTTAGGAAGCTCGAAGTCGATATTTAGGAAGCAGAATGTAATTATTATTATCAGTACTCTTATTCCGCTTTTGGTAAATGTGGCTTATGTCTTTTTAGAAATTAGACCCTATGGACACATCGATTTAACGCCCTTTGCATTCTTGCTAACGGCTTTTATTATTGCTATGGGCTTATTACGTATTGGCTTATTTGATTTGATGCCTATAGCCCGGGCAAAGGTTATTAACCAAATGGGAGATGGTTTTGTATTAATCGACGACCAGGGAAGGATTAGTGATTTTAATGAAAGCTTTTTAAAGTTGAGTCTTAAGCGGGAAGAAGACTTGTTGGCCAATAGCTTGGACGAAATATTTGGCGAAAATATATCTAGTCAAAAATCGCGTGCTACGAACGTGATTAAATATAAAGATCATCACTACGAATTAAGTAGGGTAGACGTTAATCAGGGGTCAAAGGTTATAGGGCAATCTATCCTTTTTAAGAATGTAACTGAGCGGGTTATTGGCGATAGAAAGCTGAAGGAACAAAGAGTGGAACTGCAGAAGTTAAATAATCTGAAGGATCGCCTATTTTCCATTATAGCACATGATTTAAGAGGCCCATTGCACAATTTACAGGAGGTGCTTAGTCTGGTTAATGCGAACCTTTTAAGCGATGAGGAAAAGGAATCTTTAATGCAAGATCTTTCCCGCAGTGTGGATCAAAGTGTAGGCTTAATGGAAAACCTACTCTCATGGGCTTCTTCTCAACAAAAAGGGGAAACCATTAAGAAAGAGAGTTTTAACTTAAGTGATCTCCTGCATGAGGTTCTCACGTCTATTAAGGCCTTACTCGAAAAGAAGTCTTTAAAAATAGTGTTAGATCTTGATCCGAAATTAATAGCTAGGGCAGATCGGGAGATGATTAAAATCGTACTACGAAACCTGATCAGTAATGCGGTTAAATTTAGCAATGAAGCCACAACAATAAGTATTAGCGCTAAGTCCGGTGAAAAAGGTTTAGAAATCGCAATTAGCGATCAAGGTATTGGCATGTCTGCCGAAGAGTTAAAAAAACTTTTTAGCTTGGATCTGCGCAGTAGGCGAGGAACTTCTAATGAAGAAGGCTCAGGCTTGGGCTTAATGCTTTGTAAAGATTTTATTGAGAAAAATAAGGGTAAATTAAGCGTGAAGAGTAAAGAGGGTAGGGGTAGTACTTTTTCATTTATCCTTCCAAAAGCCGAGAGTTCGTTGGGGAAAGAAAATTTGAAGGTGTAGAACCGGCGGGCTCTTGCATTTATAAATACCAATAATCTTTGCCTTCTATTTTGTTCTGGCCCATTAAAAAGTCTTCGATATTACGCCTTTGGGCAGGATTAGGATAAATGCCAATCAGCAACTTGGCACCATTACTTAAATTGGTAAAACGAAAGTCTTCGCGCGGAATGCTATCCTTTTCTTCCGAATGCTGACTTTCTAAATCCATCCACGAAAAATTTAGGCCCGATTCAATTAATATGGAAGCACAGAGTTTCGCTTTTTTACCATTTCCCCATAGATAGAGCTTGCTAAATTTTTCAATCTCGAGGAAGCGCTTAAGTTTGAGGCTGAAAAATGCTTTTTGCTGATAATCTTCCGAAAGGTGCGAGGTGCGTAAAGGATGTTCTCGCCAATAAAGACTAATCTCGCCTATACATTCTACATCGAAACCGTGCTTGTACCACTGAAAAACCAAGTCGTAATTTTCTGGGTATTCTAAATTTTTAAAAGCGCCAATTTCTTGCATATCCGCCTTGGAGCACAGCCAATTAGGGGAAGCAATAACGCAGTTGCGGTAAACATTAGACCAGGTGGCGCCACAAATATTTATTTCATTAAGCCAGGCCTCATGTTTACGAAATTGTCGCGAAACATTTTTGTCGGAAAAGTAGCTGACCATACCGGTTATCACTGTTTTGGGCGCACGCGATTTAATTCGACCTACCATCATTTCAAATCGCTCATTTGGATAAATGTCGTCGGCGTCGCAGCGACTAATATATTGGCCCTCACAGTACTCAAAAGCTAAATTAAGAGCCGGGATTATTCCTTTTTCTAAATTCTGAATGATCTTAATGCGCGCATCTCCAGCGGCAAATTTTTGCAGGATTGTTAGAGAGTCATCCTCTGAAAAGTCATCTATGGCAATGAGTTCCCAGTTGCTATGCGTTTGTGCCTGTATAGACATTAAGGCCTCCGCAATAAAGCGGCCTGCATTAAAAAAAGGCATAATCAAACTTAATTCTACTGGCACTGTGCTATCTTAGTTTGCAAATTGAAGCATTTAATTTCATGAACAGGTTAAGCACACTAATTATTCTTTGTTTAGCATTTTTATTAGGGAGTTGTAGCACTAATCGTTCGCTTTTTAAACAGGGCCAAATGCATAAAAGTGCCGGCTCAACGGAGTCTAATTTTGATATCCTCATTCCCACCACTCAAAGTAGTAATTTAATTTTTGTGAAGGTAGAAATTGTAGGAAAGGAATATCGATTTCTTTTTGATACTGGTGCGCCGATGGTTATTTCCAAAGAGTTGCAAGAAGAATTTCAATTTAAAGTGATCAGCCAGAACTTGGTGTATGATTCTCAAAATCAGTCGCAAATGCAAAATTATGTACAGGTGGATTCCCTTAATCTCGCCTGCGTGCTTTTTACCGATTTAACTGCCGTGGAAGCAGATTTACGGTATAGCCCAATTTTAGCCTGTTTAAATATTGACGGCATTATTGGGGCCAATTTAATGCGCCATGCTTATTGGGAGATGGATGCTTCTACGGGTTTTTTACGCATGACTTCAACCAAGCAGCATTGGCCCCAGGGAAATAACAAATTACACACAAAACCTTTTAAAATTAAAAGAACTTACACCCCTGTAATCGAGTTGCAGGTGGCGAATACGATTTACCCGAATATCACTTTCGATACGGGCTCAAGCGATTTACTGAGTTTTGGGAAAGATGCCAATAACGACTATTGCGCCGATAGCGTGATGTTTAAAGCCTATGGTTATTTAAGTGCAGGCCTATTTGGTTCCAACGTTGATACGCTCGAAAGCCAAGCTCTTACTTTATACCTAGACTCCTTCCCCTATTTAGCGCCTATAGAGTTTGAAGCGAATAAAGATGCACGTCTTTTAGGGATGAGCTTTTTGCGTCACTTTCGCATTTTTATGGATTGGCAAAAACAAGAAATTCATTTTCTACCGCATGATACTATCAATTTTTGGGAAGATAAAAGTCATCCCACTTCTCCCTTTCTTAGTGGTGAGGCCATTATTGTGGGGCAGCTAAATAGCCTCGCTTTTGCAGATGGCCAAGATATAGCCCTAGGCGATACCATAGAAAGCATTAACGGTTTAGCCATTTATCCCGCTGCAGCGGATACCTATTGCGAAGTGCTGCAACTCTTTAAAAAAGAAGCCGAATTGAGCCTGCATATCCGACGAAAAGGTGATGTTTTAATTCGCAGGCAAGACTTATTTCCTAGTATGAATTTGCGCAAGCGCCTCTGAAACCTCGCTTAGCGGAAGTTTACAAGCTCCATCGGTGCAAATGTAAATGAGAGTTTTATCGGCCACAAAGCGCTGCTTAAAAAGGGGGGCATCATTATCTTTATCGGCCCAAAGAACTAAGCTTTGTGGCTGAAATTCACGGTTAATTGCTTGGTATTTCTCTTTGGCTTTAGGCCCAGAAACCACTATTTCATAATAGGGATAGCTTTGAAAAACTAAGAGCTTGGCCCAGTTCGCATAGCTTTCTCCGTACTCCATAGCACGACCTTTCAAATGATTGAGCATGATTTGCGCTTGTTCGCTATAAGCCGAGTTCTGCTTAATTTTCCCGAGCATAAAAAAGTTATGTGCCATGGTTGAATTGGCGGAGGCAATAACATTATCAGCCGTTTCTAAACTGTGTGCTATCAGCTGTTCACCACTTTTCGGGCGGGTATAAAAAAGCCCACTTTTGGTATCTTCAAACTCCTTTTGGGCATAGTTAAGCCATTTTTCCGCTTGCGCTAGATAAGCATCCTCTTGGGTTTCTTGATAAAGAAAAATAAAGGCTCGGCTGGCAAAGGCATAGTCTTCAATTAAGCCTTCAACGTGACTATTTTCGCTGTGCCAGGCATGCCATAAGCGTTGCTCATCTTGGCTTTGTTGCTCTAAAATCCAGTGGCCTAATTCTTTCGCTTTCGCTAGATGCTCATCCTGATTAAAGGCACGGTAAGATTCAATATAGGCTTCTATCATTAAAGCGTTCCAGGATGTTAAGGCCTTGTCGTCTAAGCCTGGTCTAACTCTTTCTGCACGAGCGCTTAAAAGTATTTCCTGCCAATGGGCCTTTTTTGCTTTAAACTCTTCGTCGCCTAGTTTATGCTTTTCGCAGAAGCGCGGGTCACTCTCTTTTCGCAATAAAATATAATTCCCATTTTCCCAATAGGCTTCCTTTTCGAGCTGGTAATAGTCATAGAAAAGCAGCCAATCCGAAGGCGGGATTAATTCTTCTAGTTGGCCTAGTTGCCAAACATAAAACTTTCCTTCTTCGCCTTCGCTGTCCGCATCTAAAGCCGAATAGCAGGGACCATTCTCGGCTTTCAATTCTCTTTCTAGCCAGGTAATGGATTCTTCTACCACCTCTTGGTAGGCCGGTTTTTTAAAGTGGCGATACGCTTTCGCGTAAAGCGAAATGAGCTGGGCATTATCGTACAACATCTTTTCGAAGTGCGGCACTTTCCAAAAGCTATCGGTGCTATAGCGAGCAAATCCGCCTCCTATCTGATCATAAATCCCCCCTTGATACATCTTATCAAGCGTAAGCTCTAGATAGCTTAAGGCCTCTTTATTGCCGCTAATCACACCGTAGTGTAGCATAAAGTCGAGGTTAACCGGCATAGGAAATTTTGGGGCACGATTCGCACCACCTTCTTGCCAGTCGAGCGTGTTGCGCCAGTTTTCAAAAACACTGTCGGCCTCGCTTTCGGTAAAAGGGCTTAGTTTAGTATTGAGGGCAATGAGCTGACTCTGTTCAATGCCTTGAGTTAGTTTATTGGCGTATTCTAAAACCTGCTCACGATTTGTATGATACATTTTATTCAGCTCCCCTAAAACTTCCATCCATTTGTTTTTGGGTACATAGGTGCCACCCCAAATAGGTTTACCATTAGGTAGGCAAACTACATTAAGGGGCCAGCCGCCACTATTGGTCATTAGCTGTAGCGCCCTCATATAAATTTCATCAATATCAGGACGCTCTTCACGATCTACTTTAATGGAAACGTAGTACTCGTTCATTAGCGCGGCAGCCTCTTGATCTTCAAAACTTTCGTGCTCCATTACGTGGCACCAATGGCAGCTGCTGTAGCCAATACTTACAATCATAAGTTTATCAAGCTCTTGAGCCTCGCTTAAAACCTCTTCACTCCAGGCTTGCCAATGCACAGGGTTATTAGCATGTTGTTGTAAATAAGGACTTAAGGAATATTTGAGATTATTCTTGTGGATCGACATTTTGCTTTTATTTTCGCATCTGCTGAAAAGCAGCATTGCCAAAGCGATTATAATTAGAAATAATCGCCTAGGCTTCACGATGCTTAACATGGAGATAACATTAGAATTTAACATTTGCATTGCAAAGGTAAACAAAGGTCAACCCGCACATGGATAGTTATCTCTTATTAGTAATTGCGCTACTTATACTTGCCGTGGGTGATTTGATCGTTGGTGTTAGCAACGATGCGGTTAACTTTCTTACCTCAGCAATAGGTTCGAAAGTTGCCAATCGCAAAACCATAATTATCATTGCGGCGGCAGGAGTTTTCGTAGGAGCGGCTTTTTCCTCTGGTATGATGGAAGTAGCCCGCAAGGGAATATTTAATCCCAGCTTTTTTTCCTTCGCCGATGTAATGGTCATTTTTATGGCGGTAATGATTACCGACCTTATTCTTTTAGATACTTTTAATACCCTCGGTTTACCAACCAGCACAACGGTTTCTATTGTTTTCGAACTTTTAGGCGCCAGTGTTATGGTGGGTTTTTTAATGCTGAAATCGGGTCAGCATCCTGAATTGGAACTCCTCGACTTAATTAATACCTCCAAAGCCATTCAAATAATTGGCGGTATATTTCTATCCATTGCGGTGGCCTTTTCGGTCGGTGCTGCATCACAGTGGCTTTCGCGATTGCTTTTCACCTTTAAAACCAAACAGGGTATAAAAAAATACGGGGCCATTTTCGGGGGGCTGTGTATGACGGTAATTATTTATTTCCTTTTGATTAAAGGGATAAAAGGAGCTGATTTTGGTGATAGTATCAATAATTTTTTCAAACAATCTTCGGGTAGCATAGTCCTTTATTCTTTGGTCTTAAGTACTGCGATCTTATTTGTACTGCAAAAATTCTTTGATGTTAATCCCCTTAAAGTAGTGGTTTTAGCAGGTACTTTCTCTCTTGCTATGGCTTTCGCCGGAAACGATTTAGTAAACTTTATCGGCGTTCCCATTACGGGTTACCAGTCCTATGGTATGTGGCAAGAGTCGGGCTTGGCAGCCGATGCCTTTAGTATGAGTGCATTGGCAGAAGCGGTACAAACTCCAAAAATATTGCTGTTTTCGGCGGGTTTAGTAATGGTTATTACTTTATGGTTTTCTGCGAAAGCACAGAAAGTAACCGATACTTCGGTTAAGTTAGGAAGCCAAGATGCGGTGGATGAGCGCTTCAAGCCCAATTTCATTTCCAATGGCGTAATTAAATCGGCTAATGTTTTAAATAAAGTTTTTACGACAATTGTTCCCAATCACGCTTTGCGGAAAATTGACAAGCGTTTTCATTACAAAGAAGTTAAGGAGAAAGATAAGAAGGCTTTTGATCTGGTGAGAGCCACGGTTAATTTAGTGATAGCTTCCATTCTTATTGCCTTTGCTTCCTCTCTAAAATTACCGCTTTCAACCACCTATGTATCCTTTATGGTAGCCATGGGCGCTAGTTTGGCCGATCGGGCTTGGGGCAAAGGTAGTGCGCCCTATCGCGTAGCGGGAGTAGTTAATGTTATTGGTGGCTGGTTTATCACCGCAGCGGCGGCTTTTGCTTTATCGGCACTAATTGCCTTAGCCATTTACTTTGGCGGCAATTATATGGCCTTAGCTTTATTCTTTGTGGCTTTAATTGCCATGTATCGCAGCAATAGAAAGGCGAAAGTGAGTTAACTGTATTTTGCGAATAAGGGCGGTTTCCTCACTGGACTCCATCTGTTATTAGCCTGAGATCGGCCTAATACTATAGCCTCAGATTTTCAATAAAAGCATTGTATTTAGTACTAGAGGTACAGTCCTGGCGAGTTCCTTACAATAAATTCTAAGCTTAACTCAGTAAGGTTTAAAACAAACAAAGCGGCTGTTTAGGCCGCTTTGTAATTTTTGGTTTATTTAAATTGTCCCGCTTTCGCTAGATGCTTTATTAATTAGAATTTTCGTTCTAAAGCGAAGCTTATTACTTATTCTCCCGAAAATGTTTAAAGAACAATGGAATAGTTTCAATGCCTTTGTAATAGTTAAACAAGCCGTAGTGCTCATTAGGAGAATGAATGGCATCACTATCCAAGCCGAAGCCCATTAAGATGGATTTCAATCCTAATTTTTGCTCAAATAGTGCAACAATCGGAATACTGCCACCACTGCGCACCGGTACGGGGGTTTTGCCAAAGCTTTCTTCCATAGCTCTGCTAGCCGCACGGTAGCCTGGATCGTCGGTGGGTGAAACATAAGGTAAGCCACCATGGTGAGGGCTTACTTCCACTTTAACGGCGGAAGGTGCAATTTTCTCAAAATGCTCTTGGAAGAGCTTAGTGATTTTGTCTGGATCTTGATGCGGTACTAAGCGCATAGAGATTTTGGCTTTCGCCCATGATGGGATTACTGTTTTAGCGCCTTCGCCCATGTAACCGCCCCAAATGCCATTTACATCAAGAGTAGGGCGTATCGAAGCTCTTTCGGGAGTACTGTAACCTAATTCTCCGTAAACGTCGCTTAAATCGAGGGCTTGTTTGTAATTCTCTAAACTGAAAGGCGCCTTAGACATGGCCTCTCTTTCTTCTTCACTCAATTCTTGCACATCTTCGTAAAAATGTGGAATAGTAATATGATTGTTATCGTCTTGTAGACTAGCAATCATTTTATTTAAAACGTTAATGGGGTTCGCTACTGCTCCGCCGTAAAGGCCTGAGTGTAAATCGCGATTAGGACCGGTAACTTTTACTTCTACATAGCTTAAGCCGCGTAAGCCCGTGGTAATACTAGGTACATCGTTTGCTAGCATACCGGTGTCGGAAATTAAAATCACATCTGCGCTAAGCTTCTCCACATTGCGATCTACAAACCAAGCGAGGTTTTCAGAGCCCACCTCTTCTTCGCCCTCAATCATAAATTTCACGTTACAGGCAAGGGTGTTGGTAGCATTCATAACCTCGAGGGCTTTTACATGCATAAACATCTGTCCTTTATCATCGCAGGCACCACGGGCGAAAATTGCGCCGTCGGGGTGTTTATCTGTTTTGCGAATAACAGGCTCAAAAGGCTTAGTAGTCCAAAGCTCTAATGGATCGGGTGGTTGCACATCGTAGTGACCATAAATAAGAACGGTTGGTAAACTTGGGTCTACAATTTTTTCGGCATAAACAATCGGGTAACCAGGTGTAGGGCAGATTTCTACCTTTTCTGCTCCAGCAGATTTTAAACTTTCCGCTACTACTTCCGCCGCTTTCATTACATCGCCTTTGTAGGCGCTGTCGGCAGAAATACTAGGAATACGTAATAGCGTGAAGAGTTCTTCTACGAAGCGCTCCTTATTTTTTTGGATATAGTCTTTTTGAGAGGACATAGTAAAATTTGTGATTTAGCCCAAAGGTAAGAATGATTTCGGCTGAGCTAAAGGATAGGCGGCTATAATTCTAGCTCCTTTTGGAACTTTTTGAAATTATGGTAATGCGTACTCTTTAAGCGAGCAGAACCAAGCTGAGAATTCCACCAATAATTAATAATCGGTAAAGGTAATTGAGGTAATGAAAGTGTTCACGCTTCTCGGCGAAAGCCAAAAGACCGGCGCTAAAAAAGAGACCGGCTAAACCAAAAATAAGGAAGTAGCCAATTCCGCTAAAGCCTACTTTGTAAAAAATAAGAGAAGCGGGAATCAATCCCGAAAAGGTAAAAAAAGCAATGAGCCACTTGGTGCGCTTTAATCCTAAGGTTACAGGCAGAGTAGGGTAGCCAACAATCACATCTCCTTTAAGGGCCTCAAGGTCTTTTACAATTTCACGAATGAAGATAACCAAGAGTAAGAAGCTTACGTAGGTAAGAATTAAAAGGTCTTCGAGACGGAAGTAAAGGAAGATGGCAAAAAATGGGGTAATGCTTAAAAGGGCCGCCATCATATTGCCAATGAAGGTAATTTTTTTGAGTTTATGCGAGTAAAACCAGAGGCTAAAGTTATAGGCCCCGAAGAAGAGAAATACGTTTAAGCTGGCGCTATAAGCTAAGATAAGGCTAGTGAAAGTGAAAACAAAATACAGTCGCAGCGCGGTACTTTGCTTTAAGATTTTCTCATAAAAGGTTTTTTTGGGCCTATTGATGAGGTCTTTTTCTAAATCGTAAAAATTATTAATAATGTATCCGGCCGCGACCGAAAAAAGGGAGGCAAATACGATGAAATGCACTTTGGGGTCTAAAAGATAGCCTCGCCAATGTTGCGGTTGGTTGAGTACAAATATGACCGTTAGGTATTGCGCTAAGGCTAAGAAAAAAATGTTGTACCAGCGAACTAGGGAAAGTAGGGCTGATAGCTTGTAGATTTGGATCTTATCACGCCGCCGCAGTGCCAAAACTTAGAGACGGTAAATAAGCTCCGTTTCATAGTCTTTTAAAAGCTCTTGGGCTTTTTCGTAATCGGCGGTAAAGCCTAATACAAAGCCACCTCCGCCGCTACCGCAAAGTTTGAGGTAATAGGCATTGGTTTCAAAACCTTGCTGCCATAAGTCCTTCACGCTGTGAGGAATCATGGGGGTAAAGTTTTCGAAAACTAAATGACTCAATTTCTTTAAATTATTGAAAAGTGGCTTGGTGTCACCTTTTAAGAAAGCCGCAATACAAGCGTCGTTGTATTTGGTAAACTGTTCTTTCATAACGGTGCGGAAGCCTTCCTGCTTCATCTTTTCCATAAAGATGTTTACCATGGGTTGGGTTTCACCCGGAGCACCACTGTTTACTAGAAAAATAGCGCCCTTACCATCGGCTCTATTTGGGATGCTAACGGTGCCTAATTCATCTTTCGAGTGAATAAGCACAGGAAGCTGTAAATAGCAAATTAGCGGATCAAGCCCAGAGCTTTTGCCGTGGAAATAAGATTCCATTTGTCCTAAAATCTTTTTTAGCTTTTGGATGTTCTCCTTGCTAATATCCGCTTCAGGATCAATGCGGTTAAGAGCATAACGATCGTAAATAGCAGCACATAAAGCGCCGCTGCTTCCTACGCCATAACCTTCGGGAATGGAACTGTCGAAATAAAAACCATCAGCGATATCGGCCTTAAAGGCGGATAAATTTAAAGGAGCTATAATTTCGCCACTTTCCTGAAGATTTTCTAAATGCTGGTAATATTTAGCGAGGCTGGCATTGGATTTCTCTGCAAAGCCACTTAAGCTCTCGGCCTGTTTAAAGGCACCTTGATAATAATTGTAAGGAACAGAAAGACCCTTGGAATCGTTTATGATGCCGTACTCTCCGAAGAGTAGAATCTTAGCGTAGTAAAACGGATTACTTTTCATAGTGAAATCTTTTCCGGACCATTGCCGACGCGGTCGCAAATATACTCCCCGTTTTTTAAATAAGGGGTAATAATTCGTTTAACGAAGTCTAGTACCTTTTGTTCGAAAGCTTTAGGAAAGAGAAGATGCACGTTGGCACCCGCGTCTAGGGTAAAGTAGGCGGGTATATTAGTTTCTTTACGGAAGGCCCAAATCGCTTCGATTATCTGCAAAGTGTTGGGCTTCATTAATATGAAATAGGGATTAGAGCTCATCATCATGGCGTGGAGCGTTAAGGCTTCGCTTTCTACCAAAGTGCCAAAAGCACTCAAATCACCGCTTTTTAATATGCTTAAAAGCTCCTCTAAATTGCGATGGGCTTGCTTGAATCGTTCTTTTGCAAAGGGATGGTTATTCATTAAACCATGCCCCGCTGTACTACTAACTTGTTTTTGTCCCTTTTCCACTAATAGTATACAATCGCAGAAATCTTGGAAGACCGCTGCCACTTCACCTTGGTAGGGAATGCCGTATTCATCGCTACTTTCAGGGATGCCTGAAAATTCGCCCCATTGCCCTAGTGGACCATAAAGGGAACGACTAGCAGAACCAGAACCTAGGCGGGCCCACTCACTAGCTTTGCGATGGAAGTCTAATTCTTTTATTTTCCCTAATTCGCTGCGGAGGTCTAGCAGGCATAAAGCTAAAGCACTCATGCCACTGGCACTGCTGGCAATGCCGCTACTGTGGGGGAAACTATTGTGGGTTTCAATTTTTAGTTTCTTCCCTCGCAAGGGCCCGAGCTCACCTTTAATGCGCTCGAGGAATTGCTGCACTTTGCCTTTAAAGTCGGGCTTTAATTCGCCGTCTAAATAAAGGTCAAAATCAATATCGTCATGGCCGCTTTCGCCCATCACACTTACCGTAGTTTGGGTGTAAGAGGCACTAAGCGTAAAGCTTAGGCTAGGATTCGCCGGAATTTGATTTGCGTATTTACCCCAGTATTTAACCAGTGCGATATTGGATGGACTGCGCCAGGTGCTTTGCATAATGCTAATTTGATAGGCTCTTAACCCTAGCTAAGAGTAATGGTTCTAATTATTTTATTCGCCCGCTTCTGCGCTTCTTGCGGAAGCTTCACGATCGATCTTTTTAACCAAACCTTGTAAAACCTTTCCAGGACCTACTTCAATAAATTCGGTCACGCCATCGGTAATCATGTTTTGCACGCTTTGCGTCCATTTTACCGGAGAAGTTAATTGCTGGATGAGGTTGGATTTAATTTCCTCTGGATCGGAAATAGCCGTGGTGCTTACGTTTTGGTAAACTGGGCAAATTGGGTTTTTAAACTCAGTATTCGCAATCGCTTGGGCGAGGCGCTCTTCTGCGGGTTTCATTAAAGGCGAGTGGAAGGCACCACCCACTGGTAAAATTAAAGCTCTTTTTGCTCCAGCCGCTTTCATGTTTTCACAAGCCAGTTTTACCGCTTCTAAAGCGCCTGAGATAACTAATTGTCCGGGGCAATTATAATTAGCTGCAACTACCACCCCTTCGGTTTCGGCGCAAATGCGTTCTACTTCTTCGTCGGCTAAGCCTAAAACGGCGGCCATGGTAGAGGGTTCTGCTTCACAAGCATCTTGCATCGCTAGGGCACGCTCACTCACTAATTTCAACCCATCTGCGAAAGCGAGAGTACCATTAGCTACTAAGGCCGAAAGTTCGCCTAAAGAATGCCCCGCCACCATATCGGGTTGGAAATTCCCCAAGGTTTTTGCTAAAATCACCGAGTGCAGAAATACGGCCGGTTGGGTAACCTTAGTTTCCTTTAAATCTTCGGCACTGCCTTCAAACATGATGTCGGTAATGCGGAAGCCCAATATGGAATTGGCTTCTTCGAAAAGTTCTTTGGCTAGGGGATAGTTTTCGTATAAATCTTTACCCATGCCAGTAAACTGGGCACCTTGTCCGGGAAATACGTATGCTTTCATAGAAATGATGTGTTGGTTCTTAGGGCTAATTTAGCCGCAATTAGTATTAGCCGAAATATTCTACGGCGTTATTAATGGTTTCTTCCAGGCGAATGCGATGCAGCTGGCACTTATGCTCGGCGATGGCCGGCGCCAAGATTTTCCATATTTCTTCTGCTAAAACTTCGGTGCTGGTAAATTTGCCACGCATGAAATCCACGTCGTGGTTGAGGTTGGCGTGATCGAGTTTGCTAATTACCAAGTTTTGGATAATCTTTTTAAGATCTACCAAGTTCATCACAAAGCCGGTGTCGGGGTTGATTTCTCCCTTCACGGTAACTACTAAAGTGAAGTTATGGCCGTGGAAATTTTTATTGGCGCATTTGCCAAAAACGGCATCGTTTTGCTCAACAGTCCAATTGGGATTGTATAATTGATGCGCGGCACTAAAGCGCTCTTTTCTTTCGATGTAGATCATAGCCTAGGGCGAAAATTTCGGCAAAGATAGTTAATGAAAATCGGCTGTATTAATGCAGCTTGTTATTGTTTTGATGGCGATCGTGGTCTCTTTTGGTTTTGATCTCCATCTTTTTATCAAAGGCGGCTTGCAGGTCGGTACCGGTTTGGTTGGCGAGGCAAAGCACCACAAAAAGCACATCTGCTAATTCTTCCCCCAGGTCTTTGGCTTTATCACTTTCCTTTTCGCTTTGTTCGCCGTAACGACGAGCGATGATACGGGCCACTTCGCCTACTTCTTCTGTAAGCTGGGCCATATTGGTAAGTTCGTTAAAATAACGTACCCCGTGATTTTGAATCCAATCGTCTACGATGCTTTGAAGCGCTTTTATATCTGCTGCCATGATGGTCTTTTTATTTGGAAAGGCAAAGCTAGTAGAATTAAGGAGGATGGGAAGGGGGTTAGTGCTAATCGTTTTACAGTCTGCACTTTGCTTATTCTGCTTTGCGCTAGATGGGTTTGAAGCAACGATTCCTATTATGGCTCTTCAGCATTTTATTGACTAAAAGGAGATTGTGTTTTTAGCGCAGGGATGGGAAGATTACCTTTATGGGCAAGTTTGCTTTTAACTTAGTTGTTAGGATTTTGGAGCAGGGACAAACTCTAGCCCAAAGCAAAGTGATAATGGTGATTTAGTATTAACCATTTAAGAAAGAAGAAATTCAATTAATTTATTATGTGGAAGAAAGCATTAATTTCAATTGTCTGTCTATTAGGTGTGCAGAATATGAATGGGCAAGTGATAGTCTTTTGTGGCAGAGTCAATTGTGTCAACGGTCAACTAAATGGGGTTCAATCTGCTGATTTAGATGAGGTTAAACAAAACAAAACCTTAATATCATTTGGGCAAGAAAAATGTACCGTAGAAGATCTGGTCTCCGTAGAATGGGTTGGTGAATTTATTAGGCGGAAGCACCTTAGTGAGAATGATTTCGAGATTCTAAAGATCATTCCTTTAAACGATCATCACGTTGCAGTAGCTGGCAAAACCGAAGAGATTTACAGCTATTTTGAAATTATAAAACCAGCTCCTGAAGAATGATGGCTAGCGGGAGCATCTTTATTCGAGCCCAAGTGGCTTTATTTAAATAGGGATATTGAATCCTTTTTGATATTTGAAAATTGTATTCAGGCTCCTCTGTTGGCTAAGGCAGTCTTTTTACTTTTGTGAGGCACGGGTGAGAGGTTCACGATAACCATAAGGGTTCGAGGAGATGTAATGATATTATCGAACTACCCATGACATCTTTTTTAATGCATTGATTTTCAATGGATATCTCGCGAGAGAGTAAGCATTCTCAAGATATTTCAGACTCCTTTTTAGGATACGAACAGGTGTCCTCTTTCAGAGGAGTTCGTGAGCTCGTCGTTTCTCTCCTCGGTTGATCAAAAAAGAGGGAACCGAACGAAGTGAGCTCAGCCATTCCATGAAAAAGAAAATAGGGATGGTTATAAAAATCTAGGCTCCAATTCCTCATCCTTAAAACCTTCACAAAAAGTAAGCTCGG